>LJZQ01000039.1 GCA_001314845.1 Marinobacter excellens HL-55 | reverse complement strand
CAGATGGTCGAGCAGGTTGCGACTCAAAAGCCCTGCCCGCCAGCCCACGATCTGGTGCAACAGGTCGAGGCTATTCTGCGGGGTGAAACTCCGACAGCAAAGCCTGAGTTGCCGGTAGCTGACGTTGAAGAGACTTATGCAGCGGCTGCGGATAACGACGACCTGATCGGTATCTTCCTGGACGAAGGCCTCGAAATACACGAGGCGATTACAGAATGCCTCAATCAGTGGCGCGAAGAACCCGATGAACTAGCCGGCATCACCCGTTTGCAGCAAGAACTGCATACTCTAAAGGGCGGCGCGCGACTGTCGGATGTGGATGCAATAGCCGATCTCGCCGAAGCCTGGGCTGATGCTCTGGACCGGTTAGTCGCCAGCGGAAATGGCCAACAGGGCCTACTGGTACTGAGCAAACAGGCGCTTGACGGCCTCAAGACCATGCTCGACAGCATCGAGCAAGGCCGCAAACCTGAATCCGATACCGATTTGCTGGTTGCACTGCAACACTCCGGTGAATTGTCCGAACAAACACCGCCATCCGAGGCTGATCGCGCTGAGGCGGACGCTGGCGATGCGGTCGATCCGGAAGTACTGGAAATCTTCCTGGAAGAAGCCGGTGAGCTCATGGATCAGCTTGAGCAACTGCTGGATGACTGGCGCAAGGAACCCGCCAATCACCATTTCAATCAAGAAGCGCAGCGAGCATTGCATACGCTCAAGGGCGGAGCACGCCTGTCCCAGCTCAGCGAGCTCGGCGACAAGGCCCATGCCTTCGAAACCCGACTGATTGATCTTGGCGGTAATGCACCGGACGAGGCCCAGTGGCAGGCGATTACCAGCGATCACGATGCCATCATTGCCCTGGTAACAGACATACGCAATCGGTTTGAATCTGGCGCTGCAATCACCATTGCGCCCGAACAAACACCGGAGCCATCGCCCGAACAATCACTGCCTGAGGCCAAGGTAGAAACGCCTTCGGTAGAGCCCAAGGTGGCTCCCACAATCGCACCAGAGCAACCGAAGCCGGCCCGGTCGCCAGCGAAGGCTCGAAATAAAGCCGCTGAAGCCCAGCGGGCCGCTCAGGAAACCATTCGAGTATCAGCACCGTTGCTGGACGAACTGGTCAACCTAGCCGGTGAAACCAGTATCACCCGGGGCCGACTGGAACAGCAAAGCAGTGATTTCAGCCATACCCTGGATGAGATGGCCGCGACCATTGAGCGTCTGCGCGAGCAGTTGCGCCGGATGGATATCGAAACCGAAGCCCAGATTCTGTTCCGGGCCGAGCAGGAGCATGGACCGGATTACGGCGATGACTTCGACCCTCTGGAAATGGACCGTTATTCGTCCATCCAGCAGCTGTCGCGGGCGTTGTCTGAGTCGTCTTCTGACCTTGCTGATTTGCGGGAAACACTGGCTGATCGGGTAAGAGACACCGAAACCCTGTTGGTACAGCAGTCCCGAATCAACACGGAACTTCAGGAAGGTCTAATGAAGACCCGAATGATTCCGTTTGCTTCGATGGTTCCAAGGCTGCGTCGTATTGTTCGCCAAATCAGCGGCGAACTGGGCAAGAAAGTCGAGTTTGATGTCCGCAACGCCGAAGGCGAGATGGACCGCAACATTCTTGAGCGCATGATTGCGCCCCTCGAACACATGCTGCGGAATGCCCTCGACCATGGCATCGAAACTCCGGACCAGCGCAAGAAAGCAGGCAAACCCGCCACCGGTGAGGTGGTGTTGTCACTGACCCGTGAAGGCGGTGACGTGGTTCTTCGGATGATGGACGACGGCAAAGGCATTCCAGCGGATATCATTCGAGACAAAGCCATTCGCCAGGGCCTGATGCGGGCGGATGAGGAGCTTTCCGAGCGTGAAATCCTGCAGTTTATCCTGCAGCCAGGTTTCTCCACCGCCGAACAGGTAACCCAGATTTCCGGGCGTGGCGTTGGCATGGACGTGGTAGGCAGTGAAATCAAGCAGCTGGGCGGCAGTCTGGATATCGACTCGGCCCTTGGCCGCGGCACCACCTTCACCGTGCGCCTGCCGTTTACCGTATCGGTTAACCGGGCGCTGATGGTTGCCACCGGCGAGGACTTCTATGCGATCCCGCTGAACACCATCGAAGGTATTGTTCGGGTCAGCACCTACGAACTCGAAGAGTATTACAAACCCGATGCACCGCTGTACGAATATGCCGGTCAGCAGTATCGCCTGCAGTACCTCGGTGGTCTTTTGAACAGTGACCACCACCCGAAACTCCAGGGTCAGGCCTTGCCACTGCCGGTGATTCTGGTGCGCGGTGCAGAACAGCCCATGGCATTGCAGGTAGACCACCTGATGGGTAGCCGGGAAATCGTTGTTAAATCCCTGGGCCCGCAGTTCAGTACTGTTCGGGGCGTATCCGGCGCCACCATCCTGGGTGACGGCAACGTGGTGGTGATTCTCGACCTGCCGGCAATGATCCGCTCCGACATTTTGTCTGAGCGTCAGCGCCTGGCCAACCTCGAGAAGGCGCGGGAAGCCAGCCGCTACGAAGAGAAAGTGACCACCGTGATGGTGGTGGATGACTCGGTGACCGTACGTAAGGTCACCTCTCGTCTGCTGGAGCGCAACGGCATGGAGGTTATTACCGCAAAAGACGGCCTCGATGCAGTCGCCCAGCTGCAGGATCATCGACCGGATATCATCCTGCTGGATATCGAAATGCCCCGCATGGATGGTTTTGAAGTGGCCAGCTTTGTCCGCCACGATGACAATCTGAAAGACACACCGATCTGCATGATTACGTCACGAACCGGTGAGAAACACCGTGAGCGAGCATTGTCGATTGGTGTCAATGAGTACCTGGGCAAGCCGTTCCAGGAAACCGAGTTGCTTGAAACCATCAAGCGGCTGACCGGTAATCACTGATGGCCGGCCGACCCGGCGTCGGAATTGTGTCCGATGTGGTTCTGCAACGTCACCGTTTGCAGGCCGCAACCTCTAAATTCGGCCTGGATGTGTCCTTTTCCGGGGATCCATCCAGGCTGATGGGGTATTCGGGGTTTCCGGATGTATCGCTGTGGTTGGTGACGCTCGAAGACGAAGCCGATCATCCGGTCCTGTTTGACCATTTACTTGAGAACACCGAAGCGCCGGTGCTGTTCGGTGTCGATCAGGCGCCCAAGCCGGGCAGTACCGAGTACTTTCGCTGGGAACGACGGCTGTTGGACAAGCTGGAGCAACAGCTTGGCCATCTTGAAGAACTCGATACAGCCAACGACCTGGAAGAGCTGGTTGATGTTGTACCGCAGGCGTTGTCGAACCCCGAACTTCCGCGCTGGATAACGCCAGCCATACCGGGGTCTCTGGCTGAAGACATCTGGATACTGGGCGCATCCCTGGGCGGGCCTGCCGCTGTGAAAACGTTTCTGGATCATTTGCCGCCCGGGTTGCCGGTTGGATTTGTTTACGCCCAACATATCGATGGTAATTTTACCGAAGTGCTGACCCGGGTACTTGGCCGCCATGCCCATTACGCGCTCAAACAGGCTGAACAAGGCTATCGGGTTCGCAATGGGGATGTGGTATTGATGCCCGTCGAACGCGAGTGGTCTTTCGACAGCAATGGCCAACTCACTGAGCAGAACCGACCCTGGCCCGGCCCTTATGGCCCGTCAATTGACCAGGTGCTGCTCAATGTGGCGGATCACTACGGCAAACGGTGTCATGCCATTCTGTTTTCCGGCATGGGCAACGACGGTGCCATCGCCGCGCCCATGTTGAAGGCATACGGCAGCCTGATCTGGGTGCAGGAAAGTCGCAGCTGCGGCAACAGTTCTATGCCGGAGTCGGTTGCAGCCACCGGTTGCTCCAGTTTTTCCGGCACACCGGAGCAGTTGGCCAAAGAGCTGGTCAAGACCATCGAGAATAACTGCCTGCTCAAGAGCCGGCAAAACCGGAATTCCGCCTGAGGTA
Organism: Marinobacter excellens HL-55; assembly: GCA_001314845.1. Taxonomy (GTDB): domain Bacteria; phylum Pseudomonadota; class Gammaproteobacteria; order Pseudomonadales; family Oleiphilaceae; genus Marinobacter; species Marinobacter excellens_B. The sequence continues at coordinate 23,581 of LJZQ01000039.1, read as the reverse complement.
AAACGCCATGAAAGAAAACAGCCAGTCACTCTCCTGCGTCATGGTTCCCGTCTGTGACCGGCAACTGTTGTTGCCCAACGTGTCCATCGCAGAGGTGGTTGATTTCAGCAGCACCGATGCCGGCGCCAACACGCCGGAATGGCTGGTGGGCTTTCTCGACTGGCGTGGCCTGACTCTTCCGGTTATTTCTTACGATGCCGCCAACGGCGGCAGCCTGACCGTACCCGGGGACAATCGCGGCCGCATTATCGTGCTCAATACCATCGGTCCTGCCCATCAACAGGCGCCGTTTATGGCCCTGATCATCCAGGGCATACCCAGCCAGGCCCGCCTGGAAGAAGATCAGATCCGCCAGCTGGACGGCGAAGCCGGACCCGCCGACCTGATGCAGGTCGAGGTCGATGGCGAGACCGCCTGGATTCCCAATCTTGAATACCTTGAGTCTCTGGCTCTGAACGCAAAACCCTGATCTGGTTGCACCCGGACCCATAGCCCTGCGTCCTGCAAATGTTATAATGTTGCAAATTTTGCAGGATCCAGACCATGCCGGAACGCGCGCTCCCTTATCGCCCGCACAATCATCAAGCCTGCGTCAGCCATGCACTGGCTGACGCCCGTGCCATCTGCCGCAAGCTAAACGCCCGGCTTACACCCATCCGGGAGCGGGTTCTGGAACTGATCTGGCAATCCCACAAGCCTCTGGGCGCTTATGACATTCTGGCCGTGCTCGGTAATGAGGGCCACAACGCCGCTCCGCCCACTGTGTACCGAGCACTGGACTTTTTACTGCAACATGGTCTGATTCACCGTATTGCCTCACTCAACGCTTTCATTGGCTGTACCCACGCCGGTGAGCACCATCGGGGCGCCTTCCTGATCTGCCGGCAGTGCGGCAATGTGCTGGAGCTGGCAACACCCGAGGTAAGCAAAGCGGTGGAAGACGCCGCCGCGGCCGAGTCTTTTCTTCCAGAAGACATCACGCTGGAAGTCGCTGGTCTTTGTCCCCGCTGCCAAGGGGACAACAACGATGCCTGACCAGCTGGTCCAACTAAATCAGCTAACCGTCCAGTTCGATGACCGGCCAGTGGTGGACCGGGTAGACCTGACCGTCCGTCGGGGCGACATCATTACCATTATCGGGCCCAATGGTGCCGGCAAAACCACTCTGATCAAAGCCATTCTCGGCATACAGCGAGCCAGCTCCGGCAGGATTTCCCGATCATCCCGGCTGGTCATTGGCTACGTGCCGCAGCATCTGTCTCTCGAATCTACCCTGCCCCTGAGCGTGCGGCGTTTCATGTTGCTAAGTGGACGCTCAGACCATGAATGTCTGGCAGCACTGGAACGTACCGGTGTGGGGCATCTTGTCGATGCCTCCGTCCATCATCTGTCCGGCGGCGAGACTCAACGCCTGTTACTCGCCCGGGCACTGGCACGGCGACCAGACCTCCTGGTGCTGGACGAACCTGCCCAGGGTGTTGATATCAACGGGCAAGCCGCACTGTACGATCTGATTCGCCAGCTCCGGGACGAACTCAACTGCGGAGTGATCATGATCTCCCACGACTTGCACCTGGTGATGGCGGCAACGGACAAAGTCATTTGCCTGAACCAGCATGTCTGCTGCAGTGGCTACCCAGCCGACATTTCTCATGATCCGGCCTTTATCGAGACCTTCGGCCACCAGGTCGCAGAGTCGCTGGCGGTCTATCACCACCATCACAACCATCGTCACAATCTGCATGGCGATGTCGTCACCAGCGCTGGACATCACGGAGCCTGCGATCATGAGCATCATTGATTCCGTGCTCGACGACTTCTTCTGGCGAGCCCTGCTTGGCGGCCTGGGCGTTGCGCTGGTGGCCGGTCCTCTGGGCTGTTTTGTGGTCTGGCGCCGGATGGCCTACTTCGGTGATACCCTGGCCCACTCAGCACTCCTGGGTATTGCGCTGAGCTTTCTGATCAGTGTGCCGCTGAACATTGGCGTTATCATCACCTGCATCACCATTGCCATCGCGCTGGTACTGCTGTCCCGTACCCGAGCCCTGGCAACCGATACCCTGCTGGGCATACTGGCCCACAGCGCCCTGGCCATCGGCCTGGTCACCCTGAGCTTCATGCCCGATGTCCGGGTTGATCTGACCGGACTGTTATTCGGCGATCTGCTGGCCATGGCCCGGTTGGATCTGCTCTGGATATACGGCGGCGCGGCTTTCGTATTGACCTTGCTGGCCATTCTCTGGCGCGGTTTGCTGATGAGCACCATTCATGAAGAATTGGCACGGGTAGAGGGTGTTCCGGTAGAGCGACTGCGGTTGGCGCTGATGCTGATGTTTTCGTTGGTGATTGCCGTCGCCATGAAGATCGTCGGGGTGCTGCTGATCACCGCTCTGCTGATCATACCGGCCGCCACTGCCCGCAGGCTGGCAAAAAATCCGGAGCATATGATGGCATTGGCCGTGGTCTTTGGTTTTATTGCCGTCACCGGCGGCCTGAGCCTGTCGTGGCATCTGGACACACCGGCCGGACCTTCGGTGGTCGTCACTGCGTTTCTGAGCTTTTTGCTGGTTTACAGTACCGCCCGCAACACCAGCCATTGATGGCATTCGCTTTCGCATACCGCTGACCTGATCTAGAGTTGACTGGATAACCGATCAGCAACCGCTGCAAAGGCATCCGCGCATGGACAGCGATCTCTCCGACATTTCACCCCCCGGATACCGCCGCTCCAGCGTGTGGACCGGGCTCTGGGCGCCGGCTCTGATTTTACTGGCCGGCGTGGTTATCAGTCTGACCACCGCCCAACGGGCCTCCGAAACCGCACAGCACCTCGCCCAACAGCATTATCAGGCCACCCATCAGGCTCTGGTTCGGCAAGTGGCGATTCACCTACAGACTCCCGACAGCGGCACCCAAACACTGCAAATCGCCCTGACGGAGACCCTTCACGGCGATATGGGGCTGAGAATTGATACCCTGGAGCGCCACACCAAAACACCGCTTTTGCAACTGGGCACCCTCAGAAACGCCGCCCACAACCACACCCTCAGAACGGAGCTGGAGACCAACGGCCAGCACTGGATGGTCACAACCATACCCGATGAGCGTTTGCTTGCCATGCCCGCCCGGCGAACCAGCTGGCTTATCCTCGCCGGCGGCTCGGTGATCACCGCACTGGCAACGCTGATCGCATTGGTTTTATGCCTTCAGAGCCACCGAAGACTAAGGACCATTGACCAGCTGCTCAGCCAACAGCAGACCGCCAATCAACAGCTAACCAATCTGCAGGTAGAGAAAAGTGTGCTGCGCCACGCTCTCAACGACAGCGAATCCCGAAGTCGGGATCTGGTCAGCTTGTCTGGCGCAATCATTGGTGAGTTGGATGAAATTGGACAGATCGGTTTTCTGTCCGCCCAGACCGCAGACTACCTGGGCCAGGCACCATCAGATCTGATCGACCAGCCGTTTGCAGAACTGGTCACCGAACCCGACCGTCAGCGGTTCAACGATTGCCTGGAAGCCGCACGCCGGGAACGGACCATGGCGCGCGTTGACCTGAATCTGCTGCACCGTAACCCGGAACTGATTGTACCAATGGTAGTGCGGGTCATGGTTCTGAAGAATCCGGTTCATGGCATCACAGGGTTCCGGTTGAGCGCTGTACCCGGCGACACTGGCCACCTCTGATCAGAGGTTTTTATGACTGCCGTCGCACAGTGGCTGTGTGCCGGTCTGTTTGCAGCCACAAAACCACAGCCACTCGCTTTTCTCAGCGGTGTATTTGACCGGTGTAAACTCCGTACCCTTATGGGAGCCATCGCAGAACGGCTGGGTTTCACTGCGGCCGCAGGCGCACCAAAAGTAGTTCTTGCCGCCCTCAACCTGCACGGTGTATGGGGTCTTTTTGGCGATGATCGGTTGTTCTTCTGCCATGTTGGTCTCCTCGTCTGATTGTTATTGAGTATAGACTCGGTGTCGGGTTTTGCTTTTGGTTCGGCCTGAGTTGGGGCTCGGAGGGTGTTGGGGAGGGGGTTCCAAAACGAAAATCGTGGATTTTCTGATTGTTTTGGAACCCCCTCCCCAACACCCTCCTTGACGTAACGACTGAGGAATACCCACAAATATTTCTTTTATAACGGAAATCCCGTTTATCACTCGATCAAGGGTTTCAGGGCGGCAGAGGGGTCTAAAACAATCAGAAAATCCACGATTTTCGTTTTAGACCCCTCTGCCGCCCTGAAACCCGAGCCCCCGAAACCTACAAGGGCTGAATCTGGTCCAAAAGCCGTCCGCTTGCAACCAACTCTAAAAATTCATCTCCCAGCCGCTCGCTCTGTGCAATGGATGCGCGCCAGGAACGCTCACGGCCGGCATCGTCGCCAAGATACTTCTCGAAATCCTTCCGGTCGGGCAACTTCCGATCGGGCAGGCCTTCCAGATACTCTCTGGATGGCGACACCAACACTACATCCTGCAGCCGGGTTGCATCGCCTCGCCGCCAGGGCAGGGTTTTATCAAACCAGCCCGGCACCACCTTATCGGTGAAATGGGGGTACAGAATGATACCGGGTTGCTCATATGGCAGATCAAGGTGGTAGTCCAGCAACCCGCCATCACGGTAGACACCCTCCGGAGCGCCGGGAATGTTGCGCACGCCCGACATTACCAGCGGAATGGACGCCGATGCCAGCAGCGTTGGCATCAGATTGCCTCTGGACAGCGCGACCTCGTGGCGAGGGAAGTCCACCAGCTTGGCAATCGGTGTTTTGATGCGGGAGTCGTGCACGATACCCCGCTCCATAAACCGGCTCAGGTGGCGCCGGCTGACCATATTGGCACTGATCGCGCTCATCAGACCCAGCCCCAGCCGGCGACGGGCGTCGTGTTCAAGCAAGCCGCGACTGCGGACCACCACGACGTTTAACCGGTACCAGGGGTGATTCAGAATAAAATCTTCCCGCCCGCCCAGTAGTTCTTCCAGAAACAACACGCTTTTACGCGACACCTCGGCGGCACTTACGCCCTTGGCAAAGCGTTGGCTGGTGTAGAGCTCCGCCAGTTTGGCCAGTTGCGCTTTCGGATCATCGGATGATGCAATGGCGGCAAAACGCCAGCTGCCGATGGAAGAGCCGATCAACACCCGCGCCTGCGGGGCCTGCGGTAACCAGTCACCGAAAATGGCTTTATCCAGACCACTCAGACCAAGCGCCTTGGGGCCGCCGGCGGCGCCCGGAATGACATGAACATCAGCCGGGCTCAAAGGCTTTTCTCTGAGGCGCTGAAGCGCCCGTCGGCCAGCACGGATGGTCAGGGCCGGTGTTCGGATCTGGATTGCAGTCATTCAATGCTCCCTCTCACAATCCAGGGAGTTTATCGAAACCCACAGTGGTCGGCCAACAACTCCGTGCTAGACTCCCAGCAACGGTGTCTCACGGACGTGTCCCAGCCATGAACAGCAGGAGTAGGCTGTGAATCTTTTTACCTCGCCCGATACCATGGCGACCAACCCGACCCTCGCGGTTCTGGGTTTTAAGCGTCAACTGGTCTACCATCTTCACATCTGGGCTCTGATCGCGGTCGCGCCGTTGGTGATGGTCCAGTGGCAACAGTCCAACCTGTTGCTGTCTGTTCTGCTGATACTCTTCTGTATTAATGCGGTGTTGGTTATTGCCTTTCTACGCTTGCGCGGCGTGTATTTCCTTGAAGGCAGACTGTTCCCGATTCTGGCGGTGGTGTGCGCGGCCTTCTCCACCTCGATCAATGGTCATGCGGGATTATATTGGGCCTATCCGGCTGCCGTTGCTCTGTTTTTCCTGTTACCTCTTAAAGAAGCCATTGCCTGTAATATCGTGTTCGTCACGGTGATGGCGGTGGTGTCTTACATCCAGTTTCCGGAAGCAGACTTCTGGCGAATTACCTTCTCGCTGGGCCTGAGTTGCCTGTTCGCCATGATTTTTGCGTGGCTGGTGGGACGCCTGCGGGAGGAACTGACCCGGCTGGCAACGACCGATCCACTGACCGGCTGCCTGAACCGGTCGCAACTGGCCGATGTTCTGAACAGCCAGATTCAGATGCGGGAGCGCTACGAACGGGTGTCCAGCATGGTCCTGCTTGACCTGGATTACTTCAAAACCATCAACGATCGCTGGGGCCATATAGCTGGAGACCGGGTACTCAAGGAAATGGCCATCCGGGTTCGCAAAAGGTTGAGAGAGAGTGACCAACTGTTCCGAATCGGCGGTGAAGAGTTCATGGTGGTGCTGCCAGAAACCCGGCAGAAAGACGCGGACACCCTTGCCCATCAGTTACTGACCAGCATCAGTGCCCGGCCGTTTCTGGACGACATCAAGTTGACCGCCAGTGCCAGCGTGGCCGAGGTTTGCCGTGGCGAAACCTGGTCGGTCTGGCTGAACCGCGCCGATCAGGCCCTTTACGACGCCAAAGCCAAAGGTCGAAACCAGGTGGTCAACGCAGCTCGAGTGGGAAATGAGCCAGACCCTGCAGAGCCTCTGGCCACACCGGATGGTAGCGGCAGCGCTCCGGTGTAACGCCGCTCAGTCGCTGCTGAAACTGGCACGGAAGTCCCGATAGGCAGTAAAGACATCCCAGGGGCTTTCAAAATGTGGGTAATGACCGACATTCCTCAAACTGACCACATCTGGCGCCGGGATCAGTTCGCGGTAGCGCCGAGCCATGGCGCTACCTGAGACAGGATCTGCGGTTCCGGTAATCAGCCGCATGGGCTGCGAGGCATTACGCAGCGCATCAACCCATCGATTACGATGGCAGCGACGCTCTTCCATAAACTGAATCAGTTGATGCAGAATGCCGCGGCCGTTGTTATAGGTCAGCAGGTGCCAGAAATCGTCCATGTCCTGCTGCGTGGGGGGATTGCGCTCACCCATCAAGCGCCGGAAATTGCGCTCGAACGTCCGACGAGTCAGCCCTCGGCTGATCAGACCACCGAGCGGACTTTTCAGGATTTGCTGAATGAACAACGGGCTGTGCATCTCTGGAAACAAACCACCGTTAAGCAGGCACACACTGTCGATCCGGAGAGACAGCAATCCCTCCTGATCCCGCGCCAGCAGCTCCTGAACAACCGTTGATCCATAATCGTGGGCAAACAGGTGTACCGACGCCAGCCCAAGGCCTTCAAGCCAGCCCTGCACCAGATCGGCCTGATCTTCGATGCTGTAGGCATAGTCGCGAGGCTTGTCTGAAAAGCCAAAGCCCAGCATGTCCAGGCTCAACAGTTGATTCTGCGACGCCAGCATCGGCCAGATCCGGTGCCAGTCCCAGCTGGCGGTTGGGAAACCGTGCAGTAACACCAGGGGCGATCCCTTGCCGGCCATGCGACTGAAGATGGCATGGCCATCATAACTGAACCACTTACCCGCCTGTTGCCAGGCCTCAAGGGTGTAGGTGTCCTGCCGATTTTCTGCGCTGATTGCCGACCCGGGTATCGCCTGTTTCATCCGCTTGTCCTGACACGTCCCCAAAGCCACTCACTTTAGTGCAAAGCCTCAATGCCCGCCAGATACACCCATAGCGATCGTGAACTGGTCCATAATGGACTAAGCCGCGTAAAGCGTGGAGATAGCTTATAAATTCCCTTAAGCTTGCGCCTGTATCAGACAGCAACCGGAAAAGACTATGACATTACCCCTGGATGACCTTGCCGGTCACTACCGTGCCATTATCGAAGGCCTTGGCGAAAATGCCGACCGAGAGGGTCTTCAGGACACGCCCATGCGAGCCGCCAAGGCCATGCAGTTTCTGACCCGCGGCTACCAGCAGGATCTCGGTGAACTGGTGAACAATGCGGTGTTTGAATCGGCTATGGATGAGATGGTCGTTGTTCAGGACATCGAGCTCTACAGCATGTGCGAACACCACATGTTGCCGTTCATCGGCAAGTGCCACATTGCCTACCTGCCCCAGGGCAAAGTACTCGGACTGTCCAAGTTCGCCCGCATTGTGGATATGTATGCCCGACGACTGCAGATTCAGGAAAACCTGACACGCCAGATCGCCGAAGCCGTGGAAAGTGTCACCGATGCCAACGGCGTGGCCGTGGTCATCGAGGCCCAGCACATGTGCATGATGATGCGCGGTGTTGAGAAACAGAACTCCCGCATGAAGACGTCCATGATGCTGGGTCAATTCCGGAAATCCCAGGCCACACGTAGCGAGTTTCTCAATCTGATCGGCAACAACCGCTGATATCGGCTTACCCTCGGAGGCTTCATGACAGACATGACCGGAGATCACCTGGCCCGGGTCAGGATCAAACATCTTTTGCTTCGTGCTTACATCGGCATCAAGGAAGAGGAGATCAACAATCAGCAGGATGTGGTGATCAACGTCACCCTGCGTTATGACGCCTCCGAAGCCATCAACCAGAACGAAATCTCGGCCGCACTGAATTACCGGACCATCACCAAGCAGATCATCGCTCACGTTGACGGTAACCGTTTCGCCTTACTGGAGCGTCTGACCCACGAGGTGCTGGCCATAGTGATGGACCATCGGGCGGTGCAATGGGCGCAGGTGGAAATCGACAAGCCGCACGCGCTACGATACGCCGAGTCGGTATCTGTCTGCCTGGAAGCGCATCGCTAATTTCCTGAGGTTCCTGGTTTATGCCCCGTAACAACACAGATCAAATCAAAGCCATTCTCGAGTCGGTTCGCACCATCGCTTTGGTGGGTGCAAGTGAAAAGACCAGTCGGCCTTCTCATGAGGTCATGGAATACCTGCAGCGGCAGGGCTATCGGGTGATTCCGGTCAACCCCAGACTCGCCGGCCAACAAGTGCTGGGCGAAACCGTATACGCAGACCTGACATCGCTGCCAGAACCGGTGGACATGGCGGAGCTGTTTCTCGCACCGGAGCGCACCGATGCGGTGATTGACCAGGCCATTGACCTGAAAATTCCGGTGCTCTGGCTGCAGATTGGCGTGATCAATGAAGCCGGCGCCGCCCGCGCAGAAGCAGCAGGTATCGAGGTGGTTATGGACCGCTGCCCAAAGCAGGAGATTCCGAAGTTGGGTATTGCCCCGGCGGCACCCCGCACCTGAGCCAGCCCTTGAATCAGGAACCCCATCACAGTTTGCGCGAACAACTGTTATCGACGACAAAGCTCTGACATACTCTGAATACACCTTTTCAGATGACTGGCAGAGCCATGTGGTTCCGAAGTAAACCAGGCAAACATGGGCGTCCCCAATCGACGCCGGCAAGCAGCAAAGCGCCCGCTCACCCGCAGCTCGAATCCAGACTGCAAATAGCCCGGCTTCCGGTCGATCTTCTGCAAGACGGGATGCGGGTGGTCAAACTGGATCGTCCCTGGACAGACGTGCCGGTGCTGTTTCAGGGCTTTACTCTTGCGACCGATGAAGAGGCCCGCATTCTTCGCCAATACTGCAACTGGGTGCTGGTTGAAGACGAGGAGAGCCGCCTGATACCGGTACTCGATCAGATTCCTTCACTCAAACAGCGCATCAATGAACCCCTCGCAGAAATGCGACCACTGCACCATGAAATGCCGCGAGCCGTTGAAGCCTGGAGCCGCACCCATCAATTTATCGCGAGCACCATTGTTAACATTTAACAGCACAACGACCTGCAACTTGATGCCGCCAAGCCGCTGATTCACGCCTGTGTTGAAAGTGTTAAGGCCAATGCCAGCGCCATGCTCTGGTTAACCCGAATCAAAGAGCGGGACGCCTACACCGCAGAACACTGCCTGCGGGTTGCCATCTTCACCATTGCCTTTGCCCGCTTTATCGGCCTCCCCGATGAGGACCTGGAAACCGCCGGACTGTGCGGCCTGCTGCACGACATTGGCAAACTGAAAGTGCCAGACCGGATTCTCAACAAACCCGGCCCCCTGACCCCCGAAGAATATGCAGTGATGCAGGCACACACCCTTCTGGGCCACCAGCTTTTATTGAAAGAGCCGGGGCTGGATCGGATCATCAGTGACGTCACCCTGCACCACCACGAGCGCATGGACGGCCGCGGCTATCCTGGCCAGTTACCCGAGCATCAGATCAGCCGCTTTGCCCGGCTGGTGGCCATCATTGATGCTTACGACGCCATGACCAGTGATCGTTGTTACCGGGATGGCATGCCCCCCGCAGATGCGGTCCGTTTGCTGTACCGGAATCGTGGTGACCAGTTTGATGCGGATTTAGTGGAGTCGTTTATTCGCCTGATCGGCATCTACCCGCCGGGCAGCCTGGTCGAGTTGAATACCGGTGAAATCGCGCTGGTCATCAGTACACACCCGGCGCGAAAACTCCGGCCGAAGGTTGAAATACTGCTGGATGCAGACAAGCGCCCGCGGACCCCGCTGGTGATTGATCTTGGCAATCAACCGGAGCAAGGAGATAGCTTGCGGGAAATTCATGCGCCGTTACCGGATGGCGCTTATGATGTGTCTCTGCAGGAAAGGATTCGGCAGTTGATGGTAAAACCGGACAACAATGCCTCATAATCAGACTCGGCCGGCCGTTAACCCTGTTCAGTCTGTCGATCAACCCTGCGGAGCCACCTGTGGAAAAACCTTTATCGCTCACCAGACTGCTTGTCCGATGGCTTATGAGTCCGGTCTTTGTGTTGGTGATCTTTCTGGTTTTTCTGGCCATCGCTGCCGGCCTTCGTGAGGGCCTGAACCAGCAAGACAGCTATCAGATTCAAGCCAACCTCAATAATGAAGCGCGCGCCTTGACCGACAACCTGGAACGGGAATTCCTGGTGCATGTGCAAGCGATCGGGCGAATGGCCAAAAGGCTCAATTCTCAACCACAGACGTCCCGAAGCGAATGGAGCCTGGACGCCAGAAATTACCTAAATGACTTTGGTGTTTACCAAGCCGTGCAATGGATAGACCAGAATTTTATTATCCGCTGGCTAGAGCCCTTGACCGATAACGAAGAAGTGGTTGGCTATAACGTTGCCTTCAACGATCAGCGGCGTGAGGCGCTCAAACAGGCGGCGGCCACCGGGCACTACGATATCTCTGGCATCATTGATCTGCGCCAGGGCGGCAAAGGCTTGGTTATTTATTATCCTGTGGGCGCCGGCGACGCCAACCGGGGCTACATTTCCGGAGTCTTCCGGATGGAAGTTCTGGCAGAACAACTGCTAACCACCCGCGTTCTTGAAAATTTTCAGATCGAGATACAAGATGCCGGAGAACCTGCCTATCTTATGGACTCGCTGTCTGGGGTGAATAGCCGTTTCAGTGCCAGTTCAGCTATACAGCTACCAACCCTGAACTGGACCCTGACGTTACGCCCCGGCCACGACTGGGTTGACGCCCAGCGTAGCCAATGGCCCGGGGTTACCTTTGCCAGCCTGGTGTTTATGGGGCTACTGACGGCATTGACCACCCTACTGGTTCAACTCATCCTGAAGCGCAATCAGGATTTGCTGAAAACCCGCAAAGAACTGGAGCAGGAAATCGACCAGCGCGTTGCCATGCAGGTTGACCTCGAGAGACTGGAATCGACCGACACACTGACCGGCCTGGCGAATCGCCGCTTTTTTATGGAAGACCTGTCCCACACGCTCAACATCGCAGACCGGCAAATGCGCCAGGTCGGCTTGGTGATGCTGGATCTGGACCGGTTTCAAATGCTCAACGACTCGCTTGGTCACCAGTTCGGCGATGAACTGCTGATCAATGTGTCGGAACGCCTCAATGGCCTGAGCAACGAAAAAATCCTGGTGGCCTATTCCGGCGGCGATGAATTCATGCTCTGCCAGCAACAGGTGGACGACATCGACGATGTCATCCATTTGCTGGGCCAGATCAAGCAGTGCTTTGCAGAGCCGTTCGAGGTTCAGGGTGATCCTCACAGTATCACCGCCACCATGGGCGTTGCGGTCTATCCTCAGAGCGGCCTGGATGCTGACACCCTCATGAGAAATGCCGACATCGCGCTCTACAGGGCCAAAGCCCAGGGTCGTAACACCTATCAGTTCTACACCGAGGGTATGCAGGACCGCGAAGTAATGCGCCTGGAGCTGGACAAGGATCTGAGCCAGGCCCTGGCGAACAACGAATTCGTGCTGTTCTATCAACCTCAACTGGATCTGGCGACCGGCGAAATCAACAGCGTCGAAGCGCTGATCCGATGGCAACACCCGCGCCGGGGTTTGCTGGCACCAATGGAATTCATTCCGTTAGCAGAAGAGAGCGGACGGATCACCGAGATTGGTCGCTGGGTCTTATTGGCCGCCTGCCGCCAACTGGCCCAATGGCGGGGCACACCCTGCGAACGGCTACGGGTTGCCGTTAACCTGTCAGGGCGGGAGCTGGATGATGAGTCGCTGATTGATCATGTTCGGGACGCCCTGGCCTCTGAAAACATTGATCCCAGCAAGCTGGAAGTGGAGCTGACCGAAGAGATTTTCATCCAGAACATTGAGCACAACCTGAACCAGTTAACGCGGCTGCGAGAGCTGGGGGTTCAGTTGGCGATTGATGATTTTGGCGTGGGCTATTCGTCGCTTGGCTATCTGCGCGACTTCCCGGTAGATATGCTGAAAATCGACCGTTCATTCATTACTCATGTTACCGAGCGGCATGACGATGCCGTGATTACCCGGGCGGTGATCAATCTTGCCCATAACCTGGGAATTCAAGTGGTGGCAGAGGGCGTAGAAACAGAAGACCAGTTGAATTTCCTTAAAGCACACCGATGTAACCTGGCCCAGGGCTATCTGATCAGCCGACCCATTCCTCATGGGGACCTGTCGAGGGCATTAGCTGAGGGCACACTGTTTACCGGGCAACATGCAGATTCCTGTTTGTAATTGAGGGCTTGTCGCCCCAGAATTCAGGGCAAATTTAATTGGGTGATGTGTATGTCTGGCAGGTATTTGTCTGCGGAGCAGGATGCCAAGCTGCGCCGTTGGGAGCGATGGAACCGGAACTATTTTGTGTTTGCCTTTGTAGCGCTGACGGTGGTGTTGGTGTTCAGCAGTCAGTTGGGGATTTCCAGTGGTGACGAGTGGGGCTCGCTCGGTTTTTTGCTGGTATTACTGGTGGCACCGATTGTGGTGCTTCAATTAAGACTTCAGTGCCCTGCTTGCGGTGTGAAAATTGGCTGGCAGGCAAAGCTGATGGCGCCTGATCAATGCAAATCCTGCGGTACCTTTCTTAAGGCGAAAAACGCCTCTTCCTGAATTCCTTCCGCAAAACCTTTGACCTGTGAGTTGCTCACAGGTTTTAGGCTATAGTTTGTTAATGGCGATAGACGTGCCGTGGCTGGGGGGCTTCCGAAAACCGCTGCAAGTACGTCCCTGTACGCTTGCTTTCCGCCATCCATGGCTACAAGCATTTTCGGAAGCCCCCCAGCCACAACACTCCGCTTACGTTACTCGTGGATTCTTCATCCATTCCTGAGAATCGGTGGGAAATAGCACCATGAAAGTCAAAGAGATTGCAGATGCTGGTGGCGTTAATCCAGACACTGTGCGCTTCTACACCCGCGAGGGTCTACTGAACCCAAGCCGTAATCCGGATAACAATTATCAACACTACAATGCTGAGGATCTGCGCCGGTTGCGGTTTGCCCGCAAATCGCGGCAGCTGGGTTTTTCGTTGCCAGAGATTCGGCAGATTTTGGCGCGGGCAGACGATCAGCATTCGCCCTGCCCGATGGTGCGGGATGTGTTTCAACAGCGCTTGGTGGACGTGGAGCGGGAGATTGCCGAGTTGCAGGAGTTGCGTACGCGGATGATTTCGGCGCTGTCTGCCTGGCAGGATATGCCGGACGGTACGCCGGATGGCCAGACTATTTGTCAGTTGATTGAGCACTGGGACGATCCTTCTTCCACGTCTTGCTGTGAGGAGCCAACATCATGACTGATGCACCTGAGCTGAAGACAGCGCTGTCTATTTCCGGGGCGTCTTGTCAGGGCTGTGCAAAGAAGATTCGCAACGCGCTGGAGCCATTGACCGGCAGTACCGATCTGGTCGAGGTGAATCTCGAGGCGCAAACGGTGGAGCTACCCGACGGAGTGGATCTGGTGGAGGCAGCGCGGATTGTGACGGAGACCGGATATCCGGCGGAGCCGCTGACAACATCGGAGGGTGCCGCCAGTTGCTGTGCCTCGACCAAGCAAGCGTCTCAATCCGTTGAGGACTCAAAGCGCGACAAACCAGAGCCAAACAGCCAGTCTGAGGCTGCGACGCCGGAGGACGATCAGGTGGCACTGTCCGTGTCCGGCGCGACCTGTGCATCCTGTGTCAGCAGTATCGAGAAGGCGCTGTTGTTGGTATCCGGGGTTACCCATGCCCATATGAATCTGGCGGACAACACAGCCACCGCCAGTGGCTCAGCGGATACAGCGGCACTGATCAAAGCGGTCGAGAATGCCGGCTACGGTGCCAGTGTGATTGAAGACGCCGATGCGGCCGATGACCGTCGGCAGGCGCAAGACAAGAAGCAGTACAAGGTGCTGTTGGTGAAGATGGCCATCAGTCTTGGACTGGGCGTGGTGCTAATGGCCTGGGGCATGGGTTTCGACACCATGATGGTGACCGAGGCCAACCAGATTACCTGGCTCAATTTCGGCATCCTGACGCTGGGCGTGATGATTGCGACCGGCGGGCATTTCTTTATCGGGGCCTGGAAGGCGTTCAAACATCATAACGCCAATATGGACACGCTGATCGCGTTGGGCACCGGCACGGCCTGGTTGTATTCCATGGTGGTAGTCAGTGTACCGGCGTTGCTGCCGGAGATGGCCCGGCACGTTTACTTTGAGGCCTCCGCCATGATCATCGGCCTGATCAATCTAGGCCAGGCGCTGGAATTGCGGGCCAAGGGCAAGACCTCGGAGGCGGTGCGCCGGCTGCTGGATTTGCGGGCGAAGACGGCGCGGGTCATCCGTGACGGTCAGGAACAGGATATTCCCGTTGAGCAGGTTCAGAAGGGCGATCATGTGCGTGTTCGCCCCGGCGAGAAATTGCCGGTAGACGGTGTGATTGTCGAGGGTAGCACCCGGATTGATGAAAGCATGCTGACCGGTGAGCCCATGCCCGTCAGCAAAGATGACGGTGATGACGTCTCAGCCGGCACCCTGAACACCCACGGCTCTATTGTTTATGAAGCCACTCGCGTAGGCAGCGAGACGGCACTGGCGCAGATCATCAAACTGGTCAAAAAAGCCCAGGGTTCCAAGCCGGCCATTGGTCGACTGGCTGACAAGATCTCGTCCGTGTTCGTCCCCACCGTGATGCTGATCGCGATCGGGGCGGCGCTGGTCTGGTACAACGTGGGGCCAGAACCGGCGGTGGTGCATATGATGGTCGCAGCCACCACCGTATTGATCATTGCTTGCCCTTGCGCCCTGGGCCTGGCTACGCCTATGTCGGTGATGGTCGGCGTCGGCAAGGCGGCGGAATATGGCGCTCTGATCCGCCAGGGTGATGCCCTGCAAACGGCGGGCAAGATTGATCTGGTGATTCTGGACAAGACCGGCACCGTTACCGAAGGCCACCCCACGGTCACCCGGGCGCAGGCCGTCGATGGTGATGAAACCACTCTGCTCGCCCTGGCCGCCGGGCTGGAGCAACATTCTGAGCATCCACTGGCCGAAGCGGTGCTCAACAAGGCCAAACAGGACGCCATCACGCCAGAAAAAATCACCGGTTTTGAAGCCTTCAATGGCAAAGGTGTGCAAGGTGAGTTCGACGGTCAACCAGTACGACTGGGTAATCGGCGCTGGCTGGAGGCCGAAGGTATCACCCTGGCCAGCCTGGACGCAGCGGGAAAGACCATTACCGAAGAAGCCGGCACACCACTGTTCCTGGCATTGGGCCATCAGGCTTTGGGCGTCATCGGTGTGGCCGATGCCATCAAACCGGATTCCAAAGCGGCGATCGAGCGCCTGCATCAGGCCGGTATCAAGGTAATTATGGTGACTGGCGATGTCGACGCCACCGCCAAAGCCATCTGCGCCCAGGCCGGCATTGATGACTACCGGGCCGAAGTGTTACCCGAAGACAAGGCCGAGGTGGTCAGCGCCATGCGCGGCAAGGGCTACACCGTGGCCATGGTGGGTGATGGCATCAATGATGCCCCGGCCCTGGCCGCCGCCGACGTCGGCTTTGCCATCGGCACCGGCACCGACGTGGCCATCGAAAGCGCCGCCATCACCCTGATGCGAGGCTCCCTCCATGGGGTTCCGGATGCGATCGAAATCTCCCGGGCGACAGTGACCAACATCAAACAGAACCTGTTCGGGGCATTTGTGTATAACTCCATGGGTATTCCTGTGGCGGCCGGACTGCTCTACCCTGTCTGGGGCATCCTGATGAGCCCCATCCTCGCCGGCGCGGCCATGTCGCTGTCGTCGGTAACGGTGGTCTCCAACGCCAATCGTTTACGCCTGTTCAGAGCCAGCCACAAAACGGCGCAGCAAGAGGAGCGGAACTGATGGAAGCCTTTCTGGTCAACGCAGCAGGACTAATCCTGATGGCGGCCGTGATCTGGTGGTTCTGGCTGCCAGGAAAGAATACTGGAACAAAAGACTGACCCTGTTCATAACCGCACTACCGAGGTAATCGCCATGAAAAAACACACCCTGGCATTTGGCCTGGTGGCCGCCCTGGGCTTCAGCACCACAGCTTTGGCTGGCGGCGCAGCCCAAAGCATCCATGTCTACAAATCACCGACCTGCGGCTGTTGCGACGACTGGATTGATCACCTCGAAGACAACGGCTTTGAGGTCACCGCCACCAACACCGACGACATGGGCAAGATCAAAGCCGATGCAGGGCTGATTGCTGGCCTGGGCAGCTGCCACACCGCCTTTGTCGGCGATTATGTGGTTGAGGGCCATGTGCCCGCCAACGACATAAAACGACTGCTGAGCGAAGCACCCAAGGCCACCGGCCTGAGTGTGCCGGGTATGCCCATGGGCTCACCGGGCATGGAAATGGGCGATCACAAAGACCACTACAAAGTCATTCTGTTTAACGAAGACGGCCAAACCCGGGTATTTGCCGAGCACAACGAACCGTTTTAAGCCCAGGACAGGAAATCCGCGCACAGCCGGCCCGGCTGTGCGCCCATGAAGCTTGCGGGTCTGTCTGTTTTTTCTACACTGTCGTTCCTGGCTGTTCTATTATGGTCGTCAGTGTTGGAAACAAAACAAATACTCGCAGGGATTCAGATTGAGCCTTAAAACCCGGATTCTCGGCCTCGCATCGTTACTGATCATTCTCGCGGCGTCTGCCTCCTGGCTGGCCTACCGGGAGTTATCAGAAGACATCATCGAACGCTGGGGCAAACAGGTTACCGAAATCCAGGTGCGCTACGACAGCGCCCGACTGTTGCAGTCCCTGGAACGGGAAATCGGCCTGGCACGGCAAATGGCGCAATCCTCTACCCTGCTGCAATGGGCCGCCAACCCGGACAACCCGGAACTGACCGCCTCCGCCATTCGCCAGATGGAAAGCTTCCGTAACAATTTCAGGGACAACAGCTACTTCGTAGCCCTGCGCACCAATGGCCATTACTACTACAACAACGCCGCGAACCAATACGCCGGTGACCAGTTCCGTTATGCACTGGACCCTGAGAAGCCGGACGACGCCTGGTTTTTCCAGCTAATCGACGAAGGCCGGGACTTTCACCTGAACGTGAACCCGGACCAGGAACTGGGCGTCACCAAGTTGTGGATCGATGTGCTCATGCGGGGCGACGATCAGGAAATCCTCGGTATGGTAGGCACCGGCCTTAACCTGGACGATTTTCTGCAGGACATTGTCGACATAGGCCAGGAAGGCATCACCACGCTATTCGTGGACTACAACGGCGCCATTCAATTGTACCGCGACCGCAATTACATCGACTTCGCCAGCATTATCAAACCCGAAGGGCAGAAGAACACCGTGGACCTCCTGTTCGAGGATCGCCAGGACAAACAGCAGATCCTGGGCATGTTGCAGATGCTCAAACAGCGCAACGGTCAGGATGGCGCGGTGGAAAGCGGGTTTGTCACCATCGATGGCCGCAAGCACCTGGCTGGGGTGGCCTTTCTGCCAGCTATAGGCTGGTTCGAAATCACCTTGCTGGACCTCAACGCCCTGGTGCCTACCAGCTACCTGTGGCCACTGGTGGCCGTCTTTCTGGTGGCGCTGCTTGTCTCGCTGATCACTTTCCACCTGATTATTCAGTCACGCATTCTCAAACCGGTATTGAGCCTGGAGTCAGCGGTGATGCGCCTGCGTGAGGGGCGGTTTGACCTGCCCTACCTGCCCAAACCGGATAACGAAATCGGCCGGCTGGTGGACCACTTTGAAAAGATGACCAGTGCGATGCGGGATACCACCGCCGAGCTGGAGCACAAAGTCGCGAAACGCACGGAAGAACTGCACCGGCTAGCCCGGGTGGATGCCCTCACGGGCCTGAAAAACCGCCGCGGCCTGGATGAAGTCATCGAACAGGAAACCCAGCGGGCAGAGCGTGAGGGCAAGGGATTCGGGCTGATCTGGCTAGACATTGATCATTTCAAAACCATCAACGACACCTACGGCCATCAGGCCGGTGACGACATCTTGTGCCGGGTAGCGCTCTGGCTGAGAGCTGCGGTTCGCCCCTATGACCACCCGGGCCGGTGGGGTGGCGATGAGTTTGTGGTGCTGTTGTCCCCCTGCGACAAAGACACCCTCGAACAGATCGCCAAACGCGTGCACACCAGCGTTGAGCAGGAAAGCCAACGCACCGGTATATCGGTCACCATCAGCGTAGGCGGCTATTTCAGCCATCCGGGCGATGATCTGGACACCTTGCTCCATAACGCCGATCAGGCCCTGTATCAGGCCAAACACGGGGGGCGTAACCGGGTTTGTATCCACGCTGACACTGGCGAGGAGACACACCCGGTCTGACAGATCTGACTCCCTTCGGCATAACCGTTATACTCCGCAGCATCACACATTTATAGTCAGGTTATTTCTTCATGCTTAATGCCGACGCCCTCAATCAATTGCGCCAGCTGAAAACCGATATTAAAGAGAGCAAGGTGGTACTTCCGGGCACGATCAAGCCCACCAATGGGCGCTTCGGCTTTGTAGCTCTGGATGAAGGGCGCGATGTTTTCCTGCCCCCTGAGGAAATGCAAAAAGTACTGCCCGGTGATCGCGTTAATGTCACCGAGCAGGAAGTGGAAAAGGGCAAGACCCAGGGCGTGGTCGACGAGTTGCTCGAATCCCACCTCACGACCTTTGTTGGCCGCTATCTGGTGAAGGGCAAGGGCCATTTTGTGGCCCCGGAAACACCGGGCATTAACCGCTGGATTTTCATCCCGCCCAAAGAACGCATGGGTGCCCAGCCGGATGACTTTATCTACTGTCAGATTCACCGCCATCCGTTTAAAGACGGCAAAGGTCAGGCCAAGGTACTGCGGGTTATTGGCAAAGCCGGAGAGCCGGGCATCGAGCGGGCCTTCACTCTGGCCAACTTTGACCTGGCCGATGCCTGGCCCGAAGAAGTTCAGAAGCAAGCCGACGACCTCAACGAAGACAGCATCCTGCGCCATACCCAGGCGCGGGAAGATCGCACTGGCCAGCCCTACGTTACCATCGACAGCCCGGGCACACAGGACATGGACGATGCCCTGATGGCGACGCCGAATGCCACCGGCTGGACCCTCTCCATCGCTATTGCCGACCCCACTGCGATGATTGCTCCCGGCAGCCCGGCCGAAGAAGAAGCCTTCAACCGAGCCACGGCAATCTACTTTCCGGGCGAGCCTCTGCCCATGCTGCCAGACAGCATCAGTACTCGCCTGTGCTCATTGATGCCCGACCTGCCCAGGCTGACACTGGTGTGCGATCTTCAAGTCAATAACGATGGCAGTCTGGGCGACTACAGTTTCCACCACGCCACGATCATCTCCAAGGGCAAGCTCAGTTACGAGTTGGTATCCCACCTGATCGAAGGCCGGCAGGATGATGAGATCAAGGCGTTGCCCGATGATGTCAGCGATAGCCTGGATCAATTGCATCAGGTCGCAACTGCCCTGCGCAAGTGGCGCGCCGAACACGCCTTGCTGAGCCAGGACCGACCGGAATTCCGCCTGCGCCTGGATGAAAACAAACGCATCCGCCTGATTGAGCCCTCAGTCCAGAACGAAGCTCACCGTCTTGTGGAAGAATGCATGGTGGCCGCCAACCGTTGCGCCGCCGATTTCCTGAACCAGCGCGGGAAGGGACTGTTCATCCAGCACCCGGGCCTGCGCGATGACCGTGCCGACAACATCCGCAAGTTGTTGGAAAGTCATGCACCGCACCTGACTGATCTGGACGCGAACACCGCCGAAGGCTTCAAGGCCTTGATGAAGCACAGCGAGCAGTTAGAGGCCGAGGTGCCGATCCGATCCATCCTGTCACGGCAACTGGCACGGGCTGAGCTGAGCTTTGAAGCTGCAGCCCACCAAGGCATGGGTCTGGCCGCCTACACCACGTTTACCTCACCGCTGCGCAAATTCTCGGATTTTTACGTGCATCGACTGATTAAATCGGCACTGTGGGACGCCCCGATCAAAGCCCTCAACAGCCAACAACTGGAAGCCCTGCAGGCTACTCAGTTCCGGGCTCGTCAGGCCGCCAACACATTGGAAGCCTGGCTCAAGGCGGATTTTGCCAAGACCCTGCCGGAAGACGCCATGGCAGGCACGATCAACCGCACCATGCCTTCCGGCTTCTTTGTGCGCCTGGACAGCAACGGCCTGGAAGGCTTTGTCAGCTGCAAGGATCTGGATGGCAAATACAGCTTTGATCCGGTGACCCTGCGCCTCGTTCATAACAAGAATGGCCGTATCTTCCAGCTGGAACAGCGGGTAACCGTGAGCTTTGTCGGCGTGGATGATGAGCGCCGGCAGATCAATTTCAAGCTGCTGGAGGCAGAAGAAGTTACCAACGGCAAGGACTAAACCTGCAGCACTTGAAAAACCAGTGGCGTGGGCTCACCGTATCTTTCAAGAGCGAACCTTGTAAGGGAGGTGTGCCATGCCCATCAGTCCTCAGGAATTTCTGAAAAAATACGGCTTTGACAAGGAAGACGAAGAGCGCGATCACAGTTTGCGTGAAAACGCTCTTGATCACGCCAAACACCTGAGACGGCCCCATGCGGGCACGCCTCATGACTGGGAGGAGTGGGAGCGTTACAAGCGTGAACACCCAGACGAGGTGGAGGACGAAGACAAATCCTGATCCGCCTCGCTCATTTGCTCGCAGCCTGCACCTGACTCAGGCGCTCATCCTTGCGTTGCCATAATTCACCCAGCCAGTCCTTCACGTTCCGGCGATGCTCCGCGTCGCTGGAATAATCCCGCCCTTTCAGGTGCTCCGGAATAACCTGGGTGCTGATATCCAGCTGAACCTCAGGCACCCGGCCACACATGAAATCCCAGAACGTGGGTGCACCGTTGGGGTAGGCAATGGTCACGTCCACCAGGGTGTCGATGGAATCGCCCATGGCATCGAGCACAAAGGCGACGCCACCGGCTTTCGGCAGCAACAGGTTCTGGTAGTGGGACTTCTGCTTGTCGTGTTTGGCCCTGGTAAAGCGGGTGCCCTCGACAAAGTTCATGACGCTTACCGGGGTGTAGCGGAATTTTTCACAGGCCTTGCGGGTGGCCTTCAGGTCTTCACCGCGTTTTTCCGGGTGTTTGATCAGGTACTCCCGGGTGTAGCGTTTCATAAACGGGAAATCCAGTCCCCACCAGGCCAGGCCAATCACCGGTACCCAGATCAGTTGCTGCTTGAGGAAAAACTTGAGGAACGGCGCCCGGCGATTAAACACCCGCTGCATGGCAAAGATATCCACCCAACTCTGGTGATTACTGAGCACCAGATACCAGCTCTCCCGCTTTAGATTGTCCGCACCCGTGACCCGCCAGCGGGTGCCGTGGGTCAGCTTCATCCAGCCCGTGTTGCAAGCCACCCAGGATTCTGAAATCCAGATGATCACTCTGGTGCACAAAACCCGGAACCCCTTGTGCGGGATGATCAGTTTCAGTACCGCCGGAATGTAGAGCAACAGGCACCAGAACACTGTGTTCAGGCCTAACAGAATGGAATTGAGTATTCCGACGACGGGGGCAGGCAAGAAACTGAGCATGATGATCCTGTTTTGGTTGTTGTGACCAGAGGGGTCATATCATAACAATGGGATACAGGATTGGGCAGTGGCCTGAAGTGACCATTATGCCGGCCAGATATGACGGTTTTGCCATGGTGTGCCGGCGCCTGCCCACTTATCCTAGTCATACGAGACCTGAAGCACCAACGGAACCGCTCATGCCCAACCCCCTGAAAACCGCACTCGACCTTACTTCCGACCTGACCCGCCAGGGCGCACTCTACGCAGGCAACGCCTTTGACCGGGTGTTTCGCGCCGCCAGCCTTGTGCAGGCGGGCCAGACCCCTTTCGAGACCCTGCACTCAGACGGGCTGGTCAGCCTGCGTTATTACCCGCCGCTCAAAGAGGATTTCATTGAGCTGGATGATCTGGTGATTCCGGTGGAACGCACCACCCACCGCACACCGATCGTGATCATCCCGCCCCTGGCGGTGAACATGCTGATCTACGATCTGTTCCCCCAGCGCAGTCTGGTGCGGTTTCTGCGGGCGAAGGGGTTCGAGGTGTATCTGATTGACTGGGGCATTCCCAAGCGGGAACACACTCACTACAACATGCATACCTATGTGGCGGAGTTGCTGCCGGCCTATCTGAATCGGGTGCGGGAGCACAGCGGCGAACAGAAGTTGTCACTGCATGGCTGGAGTATGGGCGGTATGTTCACGCTGTTTTACTCGGCCCTGAGTAAGGACCAGCACATTCGCAACGCCATTGTGCTGGGCTTGCCGATCGACAGCCACGCCTCGGGCGCCATCGGCTGGATGTACCAGCGCATTGCGGATGTTGCCGGGGTGGTTCGTAAGCGCACGGGGTTTCAGTTGCACAGTATGAAGCCGCACTGGTTCCACACCCCGGGATGGGCCAACACCATCGGTTTCAAGCTGAGCAATCCGGTTGGCAGTGTGATGGGTTACTGGGAGCTGATTGTGCGCCTGGGGGACCGGGAGTTTGTCACCAATCATGCCACTACGTCGGCGTTTCTGGACCGGATGGTGGCTTACCCCGGCGGGGTGATTCAAGACACGGTGGTGCGGGTGTGGATTGATAATCAGCTGGCGAAGGGGCAGATCCAGATCGGCGAGGATTTCGCGCGGCTGGAGAATGTGAATGCCAACTTACTCGCGATTGCCGGTCAGGAGGACACCTTGGCGACGCCGGGGGCGGCGAAGCGGGTGATGGATCATGTCAGCTCTACTGACAAAACCTTTCGGGTGGCACCAGGCGGGCACATGGGAATTCTTGCCGGCAGCAAGGCGCCCAAGGCTTCCTGGCTGGAGCTGGCGGAGTGGCTGGCTGCTAGGTCTGGCTGACCCGTTATCGGAGTCTGTCGGCAGGGGTTGGGGAGGGGTTCCAAAACGGAAAACGTGGTTTTCCTGATTGTTTTGGAACCCCTCCCCAACCCC
>LJZQ01000038.1 GCA_001314845.1 Marinobacter excellens HL-55 | reverse complement strand
CACGCTGTGAATACTTCCCTGTACGCTCTGCTCCGCCATCCATGGCTCCGCAAGGTTTTGGAAGCCTTCCCCGGTGCCACGCTTCTAATATTGTGCTGGCTGCTTTAATGCCTCTTACACCGCACTTTCCTCAGGTGAAAAACTAATGGATTTTCCGATTCTCTATCTGCGCAAGGGTGCCGAACGCCGTCTTCGTGCTGGACATTTGTGGGTTTACAGCAATGAGGTGGATACCCATCGTAGCCCGCTGCCAGGATTTGAACCCGGCGCGCAGGTGCAGGTCAGGGCATCGAACGACAAACCGATGGGTGTGGCGTTTGCAAATCCGCACGCGCTGATCTGCGGGCGTCTGATCAGCCGGGATGCTGACCATGGCATGACGCCGAAGCGGTTAACGGATCGGATGGAGGCGGCGCTGAGTCTTCGGGAGCGGTTGTTTGCCAAGCCGTTTTATCGCTGGGTGTTTGGTGACAGCGATGGCTTGTCTGGTTTGGTGGTAGACCGGTTTGATGATGTAGTGGTGGTGCAGATTTCTTCTGCCGGTATGGAGCAGATGAAAGACGCCATTGTGCGGGCGGTGCAGCGGTTGGCTCATGCTCGCATTATTGTGCTCAAGAACGACGGCAAGATGCGCAAGGTCGAGGGGCTGGATGCCTATGTGGAGTTTGCCCATGGGCCGGAAGCCGATACGGTGCTGGTGGAAGAGAACGGCGCGCGGTTTGAAGTGCCTCTGGCGGGTGGTCAGAAGACCGGATGGTTTTACGATCATCGGATGAATCGCCAGCGCTTGCAGGCGTACGCGCCGGGCAAGCGGGTGCTGGATGTGTTCAGTTATGTGGGCGGCTGGGGTATTCAGGCCGCCTGCGCGGGTGCCTCTCAGGTA
Organism: Marinobacter excellens HL-55; assembly: GCA_001314845.1. Lineage (GTDB taxonomy): Bacteria > Pseudomonadota > Gammaproteobacteria > Pseudomonadales > Oleiphilaceae > Marinobacter > Marinobacter excellens_B. Next base: position 26,977 of record LJZQ01000038.1, on the reverse strand, counting down.
ACCTGTGTGGACGCTTCTGCATCGGCAGTGGATGCCGTGCATCACAATGCCAAGCTGAACGGGCTGGATAACGTAGACACCATCGAAGGCGATGCCTTTGATGCGCTGAAAGCGCTGGCGGATGAGAAAGAGAAGTTCGATATCGTGGTGCTGGATCCGCCCGCACTGATTCCGCGCAGGCGCGATCAGAAGGCCGGGGAGCAGGCCTACGCCCGGTTGAACCAGTTGGGTTTGAGGCTGCTTGAGCGTGACGGTTTGCTGGTGTCGGCGTCTTGTTCCATGCATTTGTCCCAGGAAAAGCTGATCGACATCATCCGTGGCAGCGGCCGCAAAATTGATCGTTTTGTGCAGCTGCTGGAGCAGGGTCACCAGGCGCCGGATCATCCGATCGTGCCGGGGATTCCGGAGACGGATTACATTAAATCCTGCTTTGTGCGGTCATTGACTGGGTTTTTGTGATTGGCGGTAGAGAAGGGTGGGGTCTGACCCCGAATGGGGTCCGACCCCACCCTTCTGCCGGACTGGGCTCCGGGGTTAGGAGATCGGCGCGGTAAAAAGGTTCAGTCCCCATGCGGGGACAGACCCCTCGGTCAGCCCCTTAAAGACATCACCGTCCAGCCATTCTCTATTGCCAGCTTTTCGAGCGTCGGGTCCGGGTCTACAGCTACCGGGTTGGCGACTTGCTTTAGCAGTGGCACGTCATTGTGGGAGTCGCTGTAAAACCATGCGCCCTCCAGACTTTCGCTATGCGCAGTTAGCCAGTCGTTAAGCCTTTCCACTTTGCCTTCCTGAAAGCTCGGCGTGCCGGCAACTTCGCCGGTAAATTTGCCATTCACCAGCTCTGGTTCGGTGGCAATCAGGTGGTCGACGCCTAATAATTCAGCGATTGGTTCCGTAATAAACCGGTTGGTAGCGGTGATGATCATCAGGGTGTGGCCCTGATCACGGTGGTCAGCCAGCAACTTTGCAGCTTTGTCCAGCATCATGGGCTGCACTTTCTTGGCCATAAAGGCCTCTCGCCAGGCCTCCAGTTCTTCCATGTTGTGGCGGGTCAGGGGGTTCAGCACAAACCGCTGGTAATGAAAGATGTCCAGCTCGCCGTTCAGGTATTCCTCGTAAAAACGGTCGTTGGCGCGACGATACTCATCTGCATCGACCATGCCTTCTTCCACCAGAAATTCGCCCCAGGCGTGGTCGCTGTCGCCAGCCAGAAGCGTGTTATCCAGATCAAAAATTGCGAGCGTCAAGCCGCGTCCTCCCATTGTTAAAGGCGATAAAGCAAGGCGGACAGTCTATCACGGGTCAGTTGTGGTATGCCGCTTACAGCTCCGTTTGCCGAAGCCTTGGGATTCTGTAAGAATGAGAGCAACTTGGACAAATCTCGCCGGTTAAATAATGACCGGCAACCGACTTTTATAAGGACTGTGCCGTGATCGACTCAGACGGTTTCAGACCCAACGTCGGAATCATTCTGGCCAACCACAGGGGAGAAGTTCTCTGGGCAAGGCGCATTGGGCAAGACTCCTGGCAGTTTCCACAGGGCGGTATCAAACACACCGAATCACCTGAAGACGCACTGTACCGGGAGCTTGGAGAGGAAGTTGGACTGAGTGCGGCGGATGTGGAAATCATCAGTTGTACCCGGGGCTGGCTGCGGTACCGTCTTCCTAGAAGGATGGTTCGCCATAACTCGCAACCCGTTTGTGTGGGGCAAAAACAGAAATGGTTCCTGCTGAGGATGTTGTCGCCAGACGCCCACGTAAGGGTGGATGGTACAGATTCACCGGAATTTGATGGCTGGCAGTGGGTGAGCTACTGGTACCCGTTGGGGCAAGTGGTCTCGTTCAAGAGAGAAGTATACAGACGTGCGCTGCGAGAATTGGCGCCCAGACTGTTTCACAATATGGAGCAGTGTCAAAAGGGCGACCATCACCGGCGTTGAAGGAACACAAGAAATGACGGACTGACTCCATGCTGAGTATCCTGCGAAGCCTAGTACAAGAGGTGAACAGTGCCCGCGACTTGAAAGAGGCGCTGGAGATCATTGTATCGCGGGTGCAAAAGGCCATGACCACGGAAGTCTGTTCGGTTTACCTGCTTGACCCTGCCTCAAATCGTTACATTCTGATGGCCACTGAGGGTCTTTACAAAGACTCGGTCGGCAAAGTCAGCCTGGCCTATTCCGAGGGCCTGGTTGGCCTTGTGGGCTCTCGTGAAGAGCCCATCAATCTTGAAGATGCCCCGTCTCATCCGCGTTATCGTTATTTTCCGGAAACTGGCGAAGAACGGTTCCGTTCGTTTCTGGGCGTACCCATCATTCACCATCGCCGTGTGCTTGGTGTGCTGGTTGTGCAGCAGCGGGAAAGCTCCCGGTGTTTTGATGAGGGCGAAGAAGCGTTTCTGGTGACCGTATCGGCCCAGCTGGCGGGCGTCATTGCCCACAGTGAGGCCACCGGCGCGATCAGCGGATTGTCGCTGACGGGTGAGGAAACCAAGGATATCAGTTTTAACGGTGTACCTGGTGCGCCCGGTGTCGCCATTGGTACCGGCATGGTGGTGTATCCCTCCGCCGATCTGGACGTGGTGCCGGAGAAGCCGACAGACAACATCGAAGGCGAGCTGGAGCTGTTCCAGTCTGCGGTGCAGGCGGTTCGGGAAGATATTGAGCGGGTGGCCAATCGGTTAGCCTCCCAGTTGCGCCCGGAAGAGCAGGCGCTGTTTGATGTCTACCTGCGCATGCTGGATGACGAAGCGCTTCCGGGTGAAGTGGCGATTAAAATTCGCGAAGGCATCTGGGCGCAAGGTGCGCTGAAGCAGGTGGTTCAGCAGTACATTCGCCATTTTGAAATGATGGATGACCATTATCTGCAGGAGCGGGTGGTGGATATTCGTGATTTGGGCCGCCGCCTGCTGTCGCACATGCAGGAAGGCGAGCAGAAGCATCAGGAATACCCGGAACGTACGGTCCTTGTCAGCGAGGAATTGACCCCGGCCATGCTGGGTGAGGTGCCCAAGGGGCAGCTGGTCGGCCTGGTATCGGTCAAGGGTTCCAGTAACTCCCACGTGGCCATTCTGGCCCGGGCCATGGGCGTGCCAACGGTGATGGGCCTGGTCGACATTCCGGTCAACCAGCTGGACGGCCGGGAGCTTGTGGTGGATGGCTTTGAGGGGCAGATATTTGCATCCCCCTCGGCAGACCTTCGGGCTTTCTATCAGGCAATTTGCGAAGAAGAGGCTGAGCTGTTCCGCGGCCTTGAGGTGCTCAAGGACAAGCCCTGTGAAACCACTGATGGTCACCGGGTATCCTTGCTGGTTAATACCGGTTTGATGACCGATGTGGTGCGCTCGCTGTCTCACGGCGCGGAAGGTATTGGTCTGTATCGGACCGAAGTGCCGTTCATGATCAAGGATCGTTTTCCGTCCGAGCAAGAACAGCGAGAGTACTATCGTGAGCAGTTGGAAGCTTTCGCGCCCAATCCGGTGACCATGCGCACCCTCGACATCGGTGGCGACAAATCGCTGACCTATTTCCCGATCGAGGAAGAGAACCCGTTCCTGGGCTGGCGCGGTATCCGGGTGACCCTGGATCATCCCGAGATTTTTCTGGTTCAGGTTCGCGCTATGCTGAAGGCCAGCGAGGGCCTGAACAATCTCCAGATCATGCTGCCCATGATCAGCAATATTTCCGAGGTAGAGGAGTCCCTTCATCTGATCTACCGCGTTTACCACGAAGTGCGCGAAGAAGGATACGACATCCACATGCCGAAGGTGGGGGTAATGGTAGAGGTGCCCGCGGCCGTCTATCAGATTCGTGAGCTGGCCGAGCGTGTGGATTTCCTGTCGGTAGGTTCCAACGACCTCACTCAGTATTTGCTGGCGGTAGACCGAAATAACCCCCGTGTAGCCCAGCTTTATCACTCCTATCATCCGGCCGTGTTACAGGCGTTGGTGCGTATTGCCCAGGATGCCCGGTCGGTGGGTAAGCCGGTCGGCATTTGTGGCGAGTTGGCGGGTGATCCTGGCGGCGCGGTGCTGTTGATGGCCATGGGTTACGATTCGTTGTCAATGAACGCCGCCAGTCTGCCGAAAGTAAAGTCGGTCATTCGCAGTATCGACCGGGAATGGGCGATTCAGTTGCTAGAAGATGTTTTGTTGTTGGATTCGCCCCATGTGATCAAGAGCTGTGTCGATCTGGCGCTTCGGAATGCGGGCTTCGGCCGGTATCTGCGGCCGGGTAGATCTTCCGGTGCCGCAATGGCCGAGCAGGCGGTTTCCTGACGGTTCGGGATGTTAATAGGGTGCTTACTCTAAAATCTGTTGTTAGGTTGGTAACGTAAATTTGCAGTAGTACCTACGAAGGACAGACTATGACAAAAGCGACCGAGCTCAAGCCGGCACCGCGCATTGGCCTCGCCCTGGGGGGCGGGGGGCCGTTGGGTGGCATCTACGAGATCGGCGCACTCAGGGCGCTGGATGAGGCTCTGGACGGTCTGGATTTCAACAATATCGACGTTTACGTTGGCGTGAATGGCGGCTCTTTCGTGGCGGCTAATCTGGCCAACCAGATGACCACGGCCCAGTTGTGCCGCATTTTTGTTCGCAACGAGGCCGAGGTCCATCCGTTTCATCCGGAAGTGTTTTATCGCCCGGCGTTCAAAGAAATCGGCAGCCGTTTGCTGTCGGTGCCGGGCTTGCTGTCCACGGCGGTCAGCCGCTTTGTCAACAACCCCTACGACCAGAGCCTGCTGGAAGCCATGACGATTCTGGCCCAGGCGGCCCCGGCGGGTTTGTTCGATAACGAAGGCCTGCACGATTACTTGCGCCATGCGTTCACCATGCTCGGCCGCACCAATGACTTCCGGCAGCTTAAGCGCAGTCTTTATGTCGTTGCGGCAGATGTTGAAAGTACCGAGGCAGTCTGTTTTGGTGCCCCCGGCTTTGACCACGTGCCCATATCCAAAGCCGTTCAGGCCAGCACGGCCTCTCCGGGCCTTTACGTTCCGGTTGATATCGACGGCCGCTACTATGTTGACGGCACCCTTCGTAAAGGCCTTCATGCCTCTGTGGCGTTTGAAGACGGTGCCGATCTGGTGTTGGCAGTTAACCCCCAGGTGCCAATCGATGCCAGTGCCGCGGTCCGTGCCGGCACCATGAAGCCGGGTGAGTTGACCCGCTCTGGCATGCCCAATCTGTTGTCCCAGATGTTCCGCACCATGGTCTATTCCCGGATGCAGTCGGGTATTGCTCAGTACGGCCGTGACTATCCGGATAAAGATATTTTGTTGTTTGAGCCGACCCGGGACGATGCCAAGCTGTTCTTCTCGAACGTGTTCAGTTTTCAGAGCCGGCGAATGGTGTGCGAGCATGCCTACCAGATGACGCGTCGCGACCTGCTGGAGCGGGCGGATGAGCTGGAACCCAAACTGCGCAAGTACGGCATCACCCTTCGACGGGACCGTCTGGAAGACGAGCAACGTACGATCAGCACCAGTCTTTACGGAGAAATGTTGCCGCTCTACGTTGCCAGGGGCCGAAAAAAGCAGGCCGACAAGGGCAAGCTGGCGGCGGGTATCAGCAACGTCACGCAGTTGTTCTCGAAAGCCCAGTAAATCGGGCAAGCAGCCACAAAAAAGGCCGGATCGCGTTATGCGCATCCGGCCTTTTTCTTAAGACTGATCCGCTACAGAATATACCGGCTCAGATCTTCATCTTCTGCCAGTTCGCCCAGCTTCTCGTCCACGTATTCTGCGGTCACCTCAAAGCTGTCCGTCACTTTATCACCGGCATCAAACGACAGGGTCTCCAGGAGCCGCTCCAGGACTGTATGTAGACGTCGGGCGCCGATGTTTTCGGTGGTCTCGTTCACTTTAAAGGCCACCTCGGCAATGCGGGTAATGGCGTCCTCATTAAAGGTCAGCTTGAGGCCTTCGGTGCCCATCAAGGCTTCATACTGTTGCACCAGAGAAGCATCCGGCTCGGTCAGAATACGCTTGAAGTCATCCGGCGTCAGCGCTTGCAGTTCAACCCGGATCGGCAGGCGGCCTTGCAGTTCCGGAATCAGGTCCGACGGCTTGGACAGGTGGAACGCGCCTGAGGCGATAAACAGGATGTGATCAGTGCGTACTGCACCGTATTTGGTGCTGACGGTGCTGCCTTCGATCAACGGCAGCAGATCTCTCTGAACACCCTCGCGAGACACGTCAGAGGAAGTGTTCTCGGAGCGCTTGGCTACCTTGTCGATCTCATCGATAAAGACAATGCCATTCTGCTCGACGGCCTCAATGGCCTTCTGTTTGATCTCTTCCTCGTTGACCAGTTTGGCGGCTTCTTCGTCTTTCACCTGTTTCATGGCGTCAGACACTTTTATTTTGCGGGTTTTGCGCTTGTCTGAAGACAAATTTGAGAACATGCTTTGCAGCTGGTTGGTCATCTCTTCCATGCCGGGAGGCGCCATGATTTCAACGCCAGCCCCGCCGCTGCGCAGGTCAATTTCGATTTCCTTGTCATCCAGTTCGCCTTCCCGAAGTTTTTTCCGGAACATCTGGCGGGTGCTGGAATCGTTGTTGCGCTGATTGTCTTCGTTGTAATCCCGGGCTGGCGGCAATAGTGCATCCAGAACACGGTCTTCGGCCGCATCCAGAGCCCGGTTTTCGTGGCGCTTCATCTCTTTTTCACGAAGCATTTTCACGGCCATATCCGCCAGATCACGGATAATCGATTCCACATCCCGGCCGACATAGCCTACTTCGGTAAATTTGGTCGCTTCTACCTTGAGAAAGGGAGCGTCTGCCAGTTTTGCCAGGCGACGCGCAATCTCGGTTTTACCAACGCCGGTGGGACCGATCATCAGAATATTCTTGGGGGTAACTTCGTCACGCAGACTGCTGTCGAGCTGCATGCGGCGCCAGCGATTACGCAGGGCAATGGCGACGGCGCGTTTGGCTTCTTGCTGGCCCACGATGTGCTTGTTGAGCTCGTGGACGATCTCACGGGGAGTCATTGCAGACATGGTCGCTCCGGTCAGTCTTTGAAGGACAGCACTTCCATAGTGCGGTTTTGATTGGTATAGATGCAGATGTCGCCGGCGATTTCGAGGGCTTTCTCGGCGATCTCATGGGCGCTCAGGTCGGTGTTTTCAAGCAGTGCGCGAGCTGAGGCCTGAGCAAATGGGCCGCCGGAGCCGATGGCGATCAGGCCCTGTTCTGGCTCAATAACATCGCCGTTGCCGGTGATAATCAGCGAGGCGGTTCTATCGGCGACAGCGAGCAGGGCTTCGAGCTTTCTCAGCGCGCGGTCGGTGCGCCAGTCTTTGGCCAGCTCTACAGCGGCGCGGGTGAGGTTGCCCTGGTGTTTTTCCAACTGGGCTTCGAAGCGCTCGAACAGGGTGAAGGCGTCGGCGGTGCCGCCAGCAAATCCGGCAATCACCTGGCCGTTATACAGGCGGCGTACTTTGCGGGCGTTGCCTTTCATGACGGTGTTACCCAGAGAAACCTGGCCATCACCTCCCATAGCGACTTCGTCGTCACGACGGACGGAAACAATCGTAGTCATTTTGGCTCCAGTTGCCTGATTGAAAATCGTATTTTGCAGTTATGGAGGCTTATGGTGGGAATTCAAGAGTTGGCTTCTCGTTTCGTTTTGGCGCGGAGTAGGCCCGTGGTTGGGGGTGGGTTTTCCAAAACACGCTGTGAATACTTCCTTGTACGCTCTGCTCCGCCATCCATGGCTCCGCAAGGTTTCGTGAAGCTCTCCCCGATCCCCGCGTCCGCCAAAAGCCTGATCAGCCCTCGCGAGGAATTTTGCGGACCAAGGGTTGAATATTAATAGTGACCAGCTTGTCCACAGCGGCATTCATCTGACTGCGGGACTCAAAGGGGCCCACGTTCACGCGGTACCACACGCTGCCACTTTCCAGGTCAATACGCTGAACACTCGCGCGCAAGCCCTGAAAGGCAATCTGCGCCCGCTGCCGCTCGGCATCTTCCTGGCTGCGGAAAGAGCCGGACTGAACAACGTAACTGAAATCCTGAATGTTCGGGCTCGGAGAATATTCCTGGACGGGTGGCGGAACCACCTCAGACTCCGGCAACAAGTCATAGAAGCGGAAATTTCGCTCTTTGCTTTCGGTGCCTGAGCTGTCCTGTCTCCCCGTGCTCACCGCTGGTTGTTGAGGCTGCGAGGTCTGCTTTGGGGTTGTGACCGGGGCGCGAGTCTGCCCATCGGGGAGTGTGTTCAGATACACGATGAAGCCGATGAAGCCACCGACAGCGGCCAGAGACAGAATCCACTTTAAAGACAGCGCACCCTGTTGGGAGTGCGAGGGTGCAGGTGCAGCTCGCTTGGGCTTGCTGGCTTTGCTGGGCCGGGCGGCCGGCCGCTTAGGCGCGGCGGCGCCTCTACCGGCGGGACGGTCTTTTTTGGCGTAATCTCTGGCCATGGTCGGTTTACATCTCCTCTGGCGCGCTGACGGCCAGCAGCCCAAGGCCGTTGGCGATCACCTGACGAACTGCCAGGTACAGGCTTACACGGGCGTCGCGCAGAGCGGTGTCTTCAATCAACACCTTATGGGCGTTGTAATAGGTGTGGAACAGGCCCGCCAGTTCGCGCAGATAGTGGGCGAGCTGGTGTGGTTCCCGTTGCACGGAAGCGTTGGCAATCAGTTCTGGATACTTTGCTAACTGGTTGGCCAGTTCTTTCTCTTCGTCCAGGGTCAGCAAGCTCAAGTCGCCAACGCATTCATTCAGGCCTCGTTGAACGCCGTCGTCTGCCAGTTTGCGCAACACGCTGCAAATACGGGCATGAGCATACTGAATGTAGTAGACCGGGTTTTCATTGGTCTGGGAGCGGGCCAGGTCGATATCGAAGGTCAATTGGGAATCCACGCGACGTGCCGCCAGGAAGAACCGGGTAGCATCCCGTCCCACCTCATCGATCAGGTCTCGAATGGTCACATAGCTGCCGGCCCGTTTGGAGATTTTCACTTCCTGACCGGATCGGGTCACCATCACCATCTGATGCAGAACGTAGTCTGGCCAGCCCTGAGGTATGCCAGCGTTTAGTGCTTGCAGGCCAGCGCGCACCCGGGTGACGGTGGAGTGGTGGTCAGCGCCTTGCTCGTTAATCACGGTGGTGTAACCGCGCTGCCACTTGTCCAGGTGGTAGGCCACGTCTGGCAGGAAATAGGTATAACCGCCGTCCTGCTTGCGCATGACCCGGTCTTTGTCGTCGCCGAACTCTGTGGTTTTCAGCCACATGGCGCCATCTTGCTCGTAGGTGTAGCCATTCGATTTAAGGCGCTCGACGGTAGCGTCGACCTTGCCATCCTGATACAGCGAGGATTCGAGAAAGTAGACGTCGAACTGAACACCAAAGGCTTTCAGGTCCAAGTCCTGTTCCCGGCGCAGATACGCGACGGCGAAGTCGCGGATAGCGTCCCGATCATCCGGATCGGCTTTGGCGGTCACCGCCCGGTCGTCAGCGGTGACGGTGTCTCCGGCCAGGTAGGCGTTGGCTACATCAGTGATGTAATCGCCGCGATAGCCGTCTTCCGGCCAGCTTTCGTCTTCCGGTGTCAGGCCTTTTACCCGAGATTGAACCGACAATGCCAGGTTGTTGATCTGGGCACCGGCATCGTTGTAGTAGAACTCACGGGTAACGTCGTAGCCGTTGGCTTCGAGCAACCGGCACAGGCAATCGCCGATGGCCGCGCCACGGCCATGGCCCACGTGCAGGGGGCCGGTGGGATTGGCTGAAACAAACTCAACCTGCACCTTCTCACCGTTACCTGAGTTGTTGCGGCCAAACTGCTCCGCCTCGTCCAGAATGGTGTTCACCACGCCAAAGGCACTGGCGGTGCTCATGAAAAAGTTGATGAACCCTGGCCCGGCAATCTCCACCTTCGCCACTGCAGAACTCGCTGGCAGCGCAGCCACCAAAGCCTCCGCCAGCTTTCGCGGCGGGCACCCGGCTGCCTTGGCTGCCATCAAGGCGATATTGCAGGCATAGTCCCCGTGGGATTTGTCTTTGGTGTTGCCAATCTGTGGCGTAAATGCCTGATCTGCCGGCAGAGTGCCTTCGGATTGCAGTGCCGCCAGTGCAGACTGGAGAAGCTCGGATACGGTCTCTTTCATGCGTCAGATGACTCGGTTTTCAGGAGAATGGATACAGGGCAGGGCGCCCGTTGAAATCAGGAGAGGCGTATTATCGCGGAAAGTTGGGGTGTAAGCAAAAAGCCCGGCACTGAGGCCGGGCTTTTTACAAACAACTTGAGGTCAATCGGAGATCGGTGCCTGTAGCGTGAACGCATCCTGGTTAAACGGCTCTGGAGGGGTGACTTCCACAGTAAATGTGCCTGTCGATGCAGTTCCATCGGCTTCAACCGTTACGCACGACTCAATCGGCGTTGTTCTATAGGATGTAGTTGATGTAAAACTATTAGGCGCAACAAGTGTGCCATTGGTTGTCGAGAATGAAATTTCTGTACCTCCCGGTGGTGGGCCGGCAACGGTGGTTCCCAAATCTTCATTCGTAAACATCCCGGCTATTTCGGCGCAAACACGACCCGGTTCAACAGGGGTTGTGAACGTTATCCTGATATTGTCGCTAGCCAAGAAAAGCTTTCCTGTTTGCGTGATTTCCAACAGTGAGCTCGTACAGTCTTCTTCTGAACTACAAGCGGTACCGTTATAGATGCCGTTTGGTGGATCGTACTGACCGTTATTATTGTAATCAAAATACTGTTCACCCTGGTCATAGGTGCCGTTTTGGTTCCGGTCAAGGAATGCTTCTCCAAGGTCATCCGCGGTCGTGCTAAATTCGTCGATTCCAAAAGTGTACTGTCCGTCGCTGTTGACGTCTCCGAAGCTCTCTTCGCCAACCGTTCGAGCTAAGATAAGAACCACGCCGTCTGAGCTCAGGGGGTTCTGACTGATCCACTCAATTGAACAGGCGCCATCGACCAATATACATTCGCTCTGAACGGATCCCGAGTTGGTGAGGAAGTTGACCACGGCATCGGTAACTCTGTTGTTGTTTCTATCCGCCGCCCGGATAGTAACCGGAACCACAACGCCGTCATAGTTACGTGCGTTTGGCAGGAAATTTTGTTCAACAGAAATCGAAAAGCTATCCTGGTCAGGAATAGCCGCGCTTACCGATATCGGCGCTGAGGTTGTTTGGATGGTAGCTCCTGTTTCTGTGGTATGACTGGCGGTTACGCTTACTACCCCGGGGACCGAGCCAGCATTAACTCGAGTAGTTGCAATTCCACTACCGTCGGTTTCAACTGATTCACGAGACAATGATATACCCCCGACCGAGGTGGAAAGCCTGAATTGAATTGTCTTCCCTGTCGTAATCGGTTCGCCACCGTTCGCTGTGAGCCTAAAAGAAACCTCTGAAACGCTTGGCCTGGAAGAGTTTGAATTTCCACTCAACGCAATTGAGTCAGGGGTAACGCTAACAAATTCAAGCTCACCCACCTGTGGGGATGCAACGTTGAGGACCACGCTTGCACTTGCGCCATCGCTCAGTCTGGCGGTGATAGTGTCAGAGCCCTCACATGCGGCATTGTAATTAAAAGTGAATGAGCCAGAGCTGGATGTTACTTCACGGTCAAAGTCAGCATTTTCGCAGAGCGAAGTGACAGTCACCGCAGTAGATGCATCGTTATATAGAGAGTTGCCGTTTTGGGCATTTACCACATTAAATGCGAGGCGTGCAGATCCTCCAAACGACAGGTCGGTGGCAGAAGCTTGAATTCTTCCTGATTGGAAACTTGAGCCGCTGCCTGTGCCCAGCTCTAGTGAAACGGTTTGGTTGCCATCATCATTAGCACCCCCTCCCGTTCCGCCGCCAGAACCGCCACCCGTTCCGTTGCCGCCTGCTAATGGGGTAGAACTATCATCCCCCCCACAAGCAGCCAACAAAAAAGCCAGCGACAAAGCTGACGCACGCGCAAGGAATTTCCCTGACATTTTTATATCTCCAGTTTTCGTTACAGCAAAAGCCTTTTTGCTGCGTGTTCCCTGCGTGAGAACCGCAACCTCAGGTGTTGTTACAGATTTGTTCGTTAGTTTGCTGAAAATCATAGCACAGTCGGTGCAAACACAACGTTTTCCGGTGCGGATTTATGCAAAAGATTGTAACGGATTGCAGGTTATGCGCTGTGTCACACTTCAAAGTGATTAAAAGTTATTTAACCGGTTTCCTGGGGATCAACATCCACCATCCATTTGGTGCTTCCGGGCAATTTGGTCTGGTCCAGGTGTTGGCACAGATGGGTCAACAAGCGATTGAGTTGTTTCCGGTGTTCGGTGATCAAGACCAGTTGCGCGCGGTGACGGTCGGCCTTGCGGGCGATGACGGCGGGTAAGGGGCCCCAGATTTCGATGCCTGGCACCCGGGCCATGGGCTTCAGGCTGTCGAGCAGTTGCAGGCTGTTTTGCATGGTGTCTGCCTCTGCCCTCAGTATGGCCATAGCACGGAATGGGGGCAGTTGGCCGCTTTCCCGCTCAGCCAGAAGTTGATCGGCGATGTTGGCGTATTGGCCATGGCTCAGGGCGTTCAACAATGGATGATCACTATGGCAGGTCTGGATCAGGACTGTGCCGGGCTTTTCGCCGCGGCCGGCGCGGCCGCTGACCTGTAATAACGTCTGGATCATCTGTTCCGGGGCGCGGAAGTCTACGCTGAACAGGCCGCCGTCGGCATTCACCACGGTCACCAGGGTGACGTTGGGAAAGTCGTGGCCCTTGGCAAGCATTTGGGTGCCGACCAGGATGCAAGGTTCACCGCTGTTCACTTTTTTCAAGATGGCCTGAATGCTGCCTTTGCGCTGGGTACTGTCCCGGTCTACCCGGACCACGGGTACGTCCGGGAATTGCTCGGCTAGGCTATCTTCGGTGCGCTCGGTACCCTGGCCCACCGGTTTGTAGTTCTCGCTCTGACATTTCGGGCAGGTGAACCTGGCTGCCATCTGGAAGTCGCAGTGGTGGCAGCGCATGGCCCGGTCGCGCCGGTGGAAGGTCAGTCGGGTATCGCAGCGTGGGCATTCCTCCATGTGGCCGCAATCAAAGCACATCACCACCGGGGCGAAGCCTCGCCGGTTCACAAATACCAATGCCTGCTCGCCTCTGGCCAGGGTTTCTTTGATGGCGTTCAGCGCAGGGCGAGACAAGCCGTCCTCCAGCGGGCGGCTGCGGATATCCAGCAGTTCCAGCTGAGGCGGTTTTGCGTTGCCTGCTCTTTCTTCCAAACGGATCAGTTTGTACTTGCCCTGGCGGGCGTTGTGCCAGGACTCCAAAGAGGGTGTGGCAGAGCCCAGAATCACCGGACAGTTATTCAGGTGGGCCCGGTACACGGCTACGTCACGTCCTGAGTAACGAAAACCCTCGCCCTGTTTGTATGAACTGTCGTGCTCTTCGTCAACGATAATCGTGCGCAGGTGGCTGAAAGGCAGCAGCACCGCGGAGCGTGTTCCGATCAGGATGACGGGCTCGCCGTTACGAATTTTCAGCCAGGTGCTCAGGCGCTCACCATCGTTGAGGGCGGAGTGCCACACCTGAATGCGATTGCCAAAATAACGGCGAAAGCGGGCGAGGGTTTGGGGGGTCAGGTTGATTTCCGGCACCAGTACCAGGGCCTGTTCATCCGCTTTCAGGTGAGTTTTTAAATAATGAAGGTAGAGTTCGGTTTTCCCGCTGCCAGTAATGCCGTAAAGCAAAGTGGCCGAGAACGCTTTGGTGCCGGAGGGGAAATGCGCTGCTGCTATGGTCTGGGCCTCGGACAGTGACGGGGCTGGTAGTTCGGCTTCCGGTGCTAGCGGCTGTGCCGTTGGTTCGGGAGACTCTGCAATCAGTTCTTTTTGTTGCAGGCCGCGTATTTGCGCTCGGGTAAAGCCGGCCTGGATCAATGCGCTTGAGGTGATTCCGGGGGCTTGTTTGATGGTTTTAAAAAGGGCCAGCTGCCGATGCGCGTTGGCGGGAAGCGCGGCGTCTGTAACAAGAACCTGCCAATGCTCATCAGGTTTTTCTTTTGCCGCTCGGCCTCGCCTCAATGCCGGGGGCAGGGCGGTGAACAGGCATTCTCCCAGCGGATGCTGGTAGTAGTCGCTGGCCCAGGTGAGCAAGCGGAAGGTGCTGTCAGGCAGCGCCGGCCAGGTTTCCAGCAGGTTGCGAACGGGCTTGAGTGTGATGCCCTCGGGCGGATTCACGCCAGTTTCGACCACCAGACCGGTCAATGTCTGGTGCCCGAACGGTACCTCTACCCGCTGCCCGGGGCTGAGTTCCAAGTGGTCAGGGATCAGATAATCAAACAGGCGCCGTAGCGGGCGGTTGAGGGCGATTCGGGCTGTGGCTGGCCGTGTCACGGTATCTGCTTATCCTGAATGCGAGCCGCGGCGGCGGCGGGTGTTGTGTTCCGGGGTGTAACGAGGGAGCAAGATACTTGCCTGTGGCCGGGTTTGTCAGTAAGATTCGCGGTCTGTTTCAGGCCGGGCTTGATTGTGCACGGTCTTTCCAATTGATTCAAACGTGCGGTGCCTGGCATAAAGGTCGATATTCGGCGATTGATCAGGTAGCGGCATGACCGATAGAGGTTCGCCATGAAAGAAGGTATTCACCCCAAGTACGAAGAGATCACCGCTACCTGTTCTTGCGGTAACGTGATCAAGACCCGCTCCACCGTGGGTAACGACCTGCAACTGGATGTTTGCTCCCAGTGTCACCCGTTTTACACCGGCAAGCAGAAGGTTATGGACACGGGTGGTCGTATCGACAAGTTCAACAAGCGTTTTGGTGGTCGTATCGGCGGCAAGAAAGACTGATCCGCACCGGAATGTGAAAAAAGCGCCTGAGGGCGCTTTTTTTGTGTCCGGAATTGGGCTCGTCGGTTATGTATACGCAAAATGCACTATTGACTGATCATGAAATGTTCTGTTTCGGCTTGTCGTTTTGAAATGAGCGCGCCATAATGTCGCGCTCCGCTGGGCAAGCGCCCGGTGGCCTTTACCTTTAAACGTGACAAACGGAACAGTGGCAATGTCTCAAGATCTGAAAGAAGCAGCCCTTGAATATCACGCCAAACCGCGGCCGGGTAAGCTGAGTGTTGAAATCACCAAGCCGACCCAAACCTCCCGCGACCTATCCCTGGCGTACAGCCCCGGGGTTGCCGAGCCGGTCCGCGAGATCGCAAAGGACCCCGAGAACGCTTACAAGTACACGGGCAAGGGTAACCTGGTAGCCGTTATTTCTGACGGTACTGCTATCCTGGGTCTGGGTAACCTTGGCCCGCTGGCGAGCAAGCCGGTGATGGAAGGCAAAGGCGTACTGTTCAAGCGCTTTGCCGGCATTGACGTGTTCGATATCGAAGTCAATTCGGAAAGCCCACAGGCGTTCATCGAAACGGTTGAGCGGATTGCCGATACCTTTGGTGGCATCAACCTGGAAGATATCAAGGCGCCTGAGTGCTTTGAAATCGAGCGCGCACTGATTGAGAAGTGCAACGTTCCGGTTTTCCATGATGACCAGCACGGTACTGCGATCGTTACTGCAGCAGGCATGATCAATGCGCTTGAGCTGCAGGGTAAGAAAATTGAAGACGCTACAGTGGTTTGCCTGGGTGCCGGTGCTGCTGCTATCGCCTGTATGAAGATCCTGATCAGCTGCGGTATGCGCTCTGAAAACATCTTCATGCTGGACCGTAAGGGTGTGATCCACTCTGGTCGTGACGATCTGAATCAGTACAAGGCGATGTTCGCGAACCAGACAGACAAGCGTACGCTGGACGACGCCATTGACGGTGCCGACGTGTTTGTTGGCTTGTCCGGTCCTGATCTTTTGACAGCTGAGCAGCTGAAGAAGATGGCGCCGAACCCGGTTGTGTTCGCTTGCTCGAACCCGGATCCGGAAATCAGCCCGGAACTGGCGCTGGCTACCCGAGATGACTTGATCATGGCGACCGGTCGTTCTGATTACCCTAACCAGGTTAACAACGTACTGGGCTTCCCGTTCATTTTCCGTGGTGCGCTGGATGTTCGTGCAACCGCCATCAACGAAGAAATGAAAGTGGCGGCGGTTCACGCGATTCGTGAGCTGGCGAAAGAGCCGGTACCTCAGGAAATCTGCGCGGCTTACGGCGTTGATAGTCTTGAGTTTGGTAAGGAATATATTATTCCGAAGCCAATGGACATACGCCTGTTGGACGTGGTTCCTGCTGCAGTTGCTCGTGCTGCGGTGGATTCTGGTGTGGCGCGCAACCCATACCCTGCGCACTACCCGCTGAAGTCTATGGACGACATCATCTGATACTGATGTAGTTCAGCTTCACACAAAAAAAACCGGCGGAAGATCCCGCCGGTTTTTTTATGTCGATCGATTGGTCGTTCGGATCAGAAGATATTGCCTGGTAGTCGGTTGCCGTCGCCATTACCGCCGTTTTCGTTACTGTCCTGAGGTAGAGGTGCAGGAGCCTCTTCTTCTTTAAAAAGCTCAAAGCTTCCGTCTTCGCCCGGTCTGGCTCGCTCTCCGGTTTTCGGATTTATGCGAATGTTGGCGATGCCGTTGGGCCGCGGCATGTTGGCTGAAGGCGCATCTTTCATGGCGACCTGCATGTAATCAACCCAGATCGGCAGTGCGGTGCTGGCTCCGAACTCTCCCCGACCAAGCGGTGCAGGTTGGTCAAATCCAACCCAGACCGTTGTTGCGATATTGTGGTTGAATCCCGCGAACCAGGTGTCGATCTGGTCGTTGGTGGTGCCGGTCTTGCCCGCCAGGTCGTTGCGGTTCAGGGCCAGTGCCCGGCGGCCGGTGCCCCGGCGTACGACGTCTTGCATGATGGAGTGCAGGATGTAGACAGAGCGTTCGTCTGCAAGCCGCTGCATCACCCTGCGTTCCGGTGTGGTTTCGGCAGACGCCAGCAGTTTCATCCCTTCTGTTTCCGGCGTGTCAGGCTGGTCTGTTGTAATCGACCCTTCGGTGCCGTCTTTTTCCAGCTCTTCGTCGCAGTTGCTTTCGCATAACACTGTTTCTGGCGCTTCATAAACAACGGTGCCGTCCGGTTCTTGGATGCGCTGGATAAGGTAGGGTTCAGTGTCGTAGCCGCCGTTGGCGACGACCGCGAAGCCTCGTGCCAGATCCATGGGTGTCAATTGGCCAGACCCCAGGGACAGCGATAGGTTATCGGGCATTCTAGCTGTCGGTATCTTTAGTTGGTCCAGGTAGTCCAGTGTCTGGCGGATACCGATGTCCCTGAGCAGGCGGATAGACACCAGGTTGCGAGATCGGTAAAGGCCTTCTCGCAGGGTGGTGGGGCCATAAAACTGGCCGGATGAGTTCTGGGGGCGCCAGGCGCCTTCCAGCTCTGAATCTTCGAACACGATGGGCGCATCGTTGTACATGGTTGCGGGTGTTCTTCCGCTTTCCAGTGCGGCCAGGTAGAGAAAAGGTTTAAAAGTAGACCCTGGCTGGCGATTGGCTTGGGTTGCCCGATTATATTTGCTCTGGCTGAAACTGTAGCCGCCGGAGAGTGCTTCTATTGCGCCGCTCTGGGCGTTGATCGAAATGACGGCGCCTTCGACTCTGGGGGCTTGGGACAGGGCGACCTGAAGCTCCTGCTTGAGGATATCGCCGGTGTTTTCCTGGTCGTCATTCTGTTCGCGGATTTGTGGGAGTTGCAGGGCCTTTACGTAAACCACATCGCCGACAGAGACAACGTCAGACACTTTGCTCGGGGCGGGGCCAGTCAGGCTTTCCGTGCGGTAGCGCTTCGCCCAGCTCATGCTGTCAAAGCTCATTTTACCCGGACCCAGATGCCGGGTATGAACTTGGGCCTCGCCCTGTTCGTCGTTGATCTCGGTAATGACCGCCGGTATTAGACTTTCAACCCTGGGGTAGTTGAGCATCTGATCGGATAGTTGGGTGGCCGACACCCCGGTCACGTCAAATTGGCCGATAGCACCCCTAAAGCCATGGCGACGATCGTAGTTTTCCAGTCCGGCCCGCAGGGTTTCGGTGGCGGCTTTCTGTTTCTCACTGTCCACCGTCAGGGTGACGCTGTAGCCGTCAGTGTAGGCGGCTTCGCCAAACCGGCGAACCATTTCTGTTCGAGCCATTTCGGCAACGTAATCGGCATCTACTTCGGTTTCACGGATGTTGTAGTTGGCGGTCAAGGGCGCCTCGACGGCCAGTGACCAGGCATCGTCGGTTATATAGCCCAGATCTCGCATTCGGCCGAGAATCCAGTTGCGGCGAATCATCGCCCGCTCCGGATTCGCCAGCGGGTTAAATGCAGAGGGTGCTTTTGGCAGTCCTGCAAGCATGGCCATCTGGGCAAGGCTTAGTTCATTAACCGATTTGTCGTAATAGACCTGAGCAGCGGCCGCGATTCCGTACGCCCGATTGCCGAGGTAGATCTTGTTCAGGTAGAGCTCGAGAATATTGTCTTTGTCGAGTTCACGTTCTATCTGAAGAGCAAGAAGTATCTCGTTGAACTTTCGAATAAAGGTCCTGTCGCGTGACAAAAAGTAATTTTTTGCAACCTGCATGGTGATGGTACTGCCTCCGGACTGGATGCTTCCGGTGGATACCAGTTCGACGGCAGCCCGCATCAAGCCTCTGAAGTCGACACCAAAGTGGTCATAGAAACGTGAGTCTTCCGCTGCCAGGAAGGCTTGTAACTGAATTGTAGGGATCTGTTCGATTGTGATCGGTGCCCTTCTCTTTTCGCCGAATTCTGCTATTAATCTGTTGTCTTGGCTATATACCCGAAGTGGCGTCTGAAGTTTTACGTCCAGCAACTGTTGGACGGGCGGTAAGGTGGGCCGAAGATAAAGATAAAAGGCTGATGCGATAATAATAGAGACGCTCAGGCCGGTGAGCAGGAACCAGGCGAAAACACGAGATGTACGCAGCAAATGAGACATTTTTTTCTGACAACAGTTGGATATAGGTCTATTATTTGAGAAATTGCTTTAGGAAGGATTAGTTGCTTCGCTGAATGCAATAACTCTTGAACAACAAAGAGCCTGCATTGTAGACGGAAAGTGCAAAGAATTCTCTTACATAAAAAACACATAGAGTGTCTCTAAGGTTAATCCTTGTCAGGGGTTGGTTTGGAGTCTCTTAAGCCGGGTGCATTAAACCAGGTATAGGGTGAGCGCGTGTTCGGATTGCTAGGAAAAAAATCCAGTGCGGTGTTGGGCTTGGATGTCAGCTCCAGTTCGGTGAAACTTCTGGAACTGTCAAAGCAGGGCGGCCGCTACAGAGTGGAAAGCTATGCCGTTGAGCCTTTGCCGGCCAACGCAGTGGTTGAGAAGAATATTACGGACGTCGAGGCGGTGGGAGAGGTGCTCAAACGAGTGGCTTCCAAGTCCCGTACTGGCGTGAAACACGTTGCGGTTGCGGTCTCCGGTTCTGCGGTCATTACGAAAGTGATTCAGATGGACGGCGGGCTCAACGAGTTCGAGATGGAAGATCAGATCGCGCTTGAGGCGGACCAATACATTCCATATCCCTTGGATGAGGTCGCTATCGACTTTGAGGTTCAGGGGCCGTCCGAATCGAATCCGGATCAAGTAGACGTTTTGCTGGCTGCGTGCCGGAAAGAGAACGTCGACATCCGGGAAGATGCCCTCGAAATTGCCGGGCTCACCACCAAGATTGTGGATGTTGAAGCCTACGCGCTCGAGCGTGCCTACGAGTTGATTGAATCCCAGCTCGACTCTCAGGGTGAGGAGCTGGTGGTGGCGATCGTTGATATCGGCGCGACCATGACCACGTTGAGTGTTTTGGCTGAGGGCAAGACAGTCTATACCCGCGAACAGATCTTCGGTGGCCGACAGCTCACTGAGGAAATTCAGCGTCGGTATGGTCTGTCGGTTGAAGAAGCCGGTCTTGCCAAGAAGCAGGGCGGCCTGCCTGATGACTACGATCCTGAAGTGCTCACTCCATTCCGCGAAGCTGTTGTTCAGCAGGTGGCGCGAGCTCTCCAGTTCTTCTTTGGCGCCAGTCAATACAACGCGGTTGATTATGTAGTTCTGGCTGGCGGCACGGCATCGATTCAGGGTCTGACCGAAATGGTCGAAGAGAAGACCGGCACACCGACCATGGTGGCCAATCCTTTTGCAGACATGGCGATTGGTTCCAGAGTAAATGCATCAGCACTGAGCAATGATGCTCCATCGTTGATGATTGCCTGCGGCTTGGCAATGAGGAGTTTCGACTGATGGCTAAAATTAACCTTAGACCATGGCGCGAGGAGCTGCGAGCTGAGAAGCAGAAGCAGTTTGTGGTCATGATTTTTGGAGCCGTGGTCATTGCCGGTGGCCTGACCTTTCTCTGGAAATCCGATGTGGATAGTCGGGTTGCTTATCAGCAATCACGCAATGCCTACATTGAAACTGCAACGAGGCAGCTTGATCAACAGATCACCGAAATTGAAAACCTCAAGCGGCAGCGGGACGAGTTGTTGGCGCGAATGCAGGTTATCCAGGATCTTCAGGGCACGCGCCCGGTCATCGTTCGGGTGTTTGATGAGCTGGTAAGAACTTTGCCAGATGGACTCTATTACACAGACCTGAAAAGAACCGGTGAGCGCATTGATATTGTGGGAATGGCGGAGTCCAACAGTCGGATATCCAACCTGATGCGTCAGTTTGAAGACTCTGACTGGTTTGCAAATCCCAATCTTTCAAATGTGGCTGCTGCCGATGCCCGTCGGGCCGGATACAGTCAATTCAACCTTGCTGTCCAGCAGCAGACACCTGAGCCCGAAGGGGAGGATAATTAATGAGCCTCGCGGACTCACTCAAGAGCTTGAACGAATTTGATATCAACGACCTGGATATCAACAACGCAGGTATTTGGCCAGCTCCAATTAAGGCCATTGTGGCTTTGATTGTTTTTGGCCTGATTCTGGGCGGCGGTTATTGGTTCTTTATCAAAGACCAGTACGGCCAGTTGGAGCGGGTTGAACGAACCGAGCAGGAACTGAAGCAGCGCTACGAGCAGAAAGCCTATCAGGTTGCCAACCTGGACGTGTTCAAGGCTCAGATGGCGGAAATGGAAGAGACGTTCGGCGCTTTGGTTCGGCAACTACCTTCCGAAACCGAGGTTCCCGGGTTGCTGGAAGACATAACCAATACCGCGCTGGGTAATGGTCTTGCTCTGCAGGAGGTTGCTCTGCAGCCGGAACAGCGGCGTGACTTCTACTCGGAATTGCCGATCAATATCCGAGTGTCAGGCGCATACCACGAGTTGGCATCATTTGTCAGCAGTGTGGCCAGTCTGCCACGGATTGTGACGTTGCACGATTTAACCATCAAACCAATTGGCGGGGATGGCGAACAACTGGATATGCAGGTTGTTGCCCGTACCTACCGCTACCGGGCTGGAGAATGAGCATGACAGTAAAGCATGCGGGAAAAGCCTGGCTGGGTGTGTGTCTGGCCTCCTTGCTGACGGCGTGTTCTCAGAGCGACGGTTTTTCTGATCTGGATAAGTTTATGACGGATACTCGGGCAAAGCCTCGAGGACACGTTGAGCCTTTGCCAGAGTTCAAAGCTTATGAGGCGTTCAGCTATTCGGCAGCGGACCGCAGAGCACCGTTTGAGGCACCGATCGATGTTCAGTTGACGATGGTTGACGAGCAGCCTGTCAGTGACGTTGAGCCAGACCTGGATCGCCCGAGAGAAGTTCTGGAAAACTTCGATCTGAAATCACTGGTGATGGTAGGCACGTTGCAAGGTGTCTCGGGCAATTTGTTCGCTCTGATACGAGATGATGCCGGTGGTATACACAGGGTAAGAGCGGGCAACTATATGGGGCAGAGCTACGGCCGGATTGTTGGCGTGAGTGAAACCCGAATCGAATTGATTGAAATCGTTCCAAATGGCCGGGGTGGATGGGTTGAACGCCCACGCTCACTGTCTTTGGATGAAGGATAAGGCCAGGAGCGATGAGAATGACTGAAACAAACATGCACGAAAAAAATGGTTCAAGGTCGAGGCTAGCGATGTTCAAAAAACTCAATGTCTGCGTGGGCGTTATCGCCATCGGGTTATGGAGCAGCCTGGCCAGCGCGGTCATGCTGGAAGACGTGTCATTTTCGTCGCTACCCGGTGAGCGACTGGAAGTGACCATGAGATTTGACGGGCCTCCGCCAGAGCCAACGGGCTACACGATTGAACGCCCGGCCAGGATCGCTGTGGATCTGCAGGATACCGCCAGTGGTTTGAACCAGCGGAGCATTCCGCTCGGTTCCGGCAACGCCCAGAGTGTCACTGTGGTGGAAACAAAAGACCGTACGCGGTTGATCTTCAATCTGGTTGAGCTGGTACCCCACGAGACGGTCCGTCAGGATAATTCGCTGGTAATGACTATTGGCGGCGCCAGTGACGCCCCGGTAGCAACTGCTCAGGCTCAGACCGGCCAGCAGGCGTCATCGGCTCGGTCAGACCAGAATGCGTTGGCCGGCGTTGATTTTCGTCGCAGCCAGGATGGTGAGGGTCGGGTGATTGTGGATTTGGGCAGCAGCAAGGCCGCAGTCAATTTGACTGAACAGGCTGGCCGTATTCGCCTGACCATGCCGGGATTGCAGGTGCCTGCCGACTTGCGCCGTCGACTTGACGTTACTGACTTCGCAACGCCGGTAACCCGAATCGATACGTTCACCGAAGACGGCAATGCAATCATTGAGATTCGTCCAGAAGGTGACTACGACTACATTGCATACCAGTCGGGCCGCGAATTTACCGTGAGTGTGGAAAAGCTGACGGAGCAAGAGGTTGAGTCTCTTCGAGAAGAGCGCTTCCCATACACCGGAGAGAAGTTGTCACTTAACTTTCAGGATATCGAAGTGCGCTCAGTACTCCAGTTGATTGCAGACTTCACCGGTTTGAATCTGGTGGCCAGCGATACGGTTGGTGGCAGCATCACCCTGCGTTTGCAGAACGTCCCATGGGACCAGGCGCTTGACCTGATTCTGAAGACCAAAGGTTTAGATCAGCGCCAGATTGGCAATGTCCTTCTGGTGGCACCGGCTGATGAAATTGCGGCCCGTGAAAAACTGGAACTTGAAACCAGCAAGCAAATCGCCGAACTGGCACCCGTTCGCCTGGATATTGTTCAAGTTAACTACGCCAAAGCAGCAGATATTGTAGCTCTTATCCAGGCTGATGAAGAGCTGATCTCCTCGCGGGGGTTTGTGTCATCCGACGTGCGCACAAACACCATCAGCGTTCGTGAAACAGCGCAGAAGCTGGAAGAGATTCGCAGGCTTGTTGGGACGTGGGACGTTCCCGTACGCCAGGTCTCGATAGAGGCGCGTATTGTGCGGGCGCAAACCAACGTTGCCGAGAATCTAGGCGTGCGTTGGGGTGGTGCCGCTTATGACGTCAACGGTGATGACGTGATCAGTATTGGTGGCTCATTGGGCACCTTGCAAGAAGCAAGAGATGCTGCTGCAGGCGGCGCTGGCAACATTACGTTCCCGGGCGGCCTGGGTGTTGATCTGGGTGTGTCCGGTGAGGGTGCCTCGTCGTTCGCAATTGGCTGGGGCAGCGATGATTTCCTGATCGATCTGGAGCTTTCCGCTCTGGAAACGGACGGTCGAGCTGAAGTGGTTTCACAGCCACGTGTTGTGACGGCGGATCGGCAGAGTGCATCCATCAAGTCTGGTGAGGAAATTCCGTATCAGGAAGCTTCGTCCAGTGGCGCCACCTCAGTGTCTTTCAAAGAGGCATTGCTATCGCTGGAGGTGACTCCACAAATCACGCCTGACGATAAGATCATTATGGATCTGGTGGTGAATCAGGATTCTCGCGGCGAAGTGACGGCGGGCATCCCATCCATCAACACCAACTCTGTAACAACACAAGTATTGGTTGCCAACGGAGAAACCGTGGTTTTGGGTGGTATTTTCCAGTCGGAGGTCGCGACTCAAACGACGAAGACACCGTTCCTGGGCGATATTCCCTATTTGGGACGGCTGTTCAAACGGACCGAAAACATTGATGAACGTAGTGAGCTGTTGATTTTCATCACTCCAAAAATCATCAAAAATGACTTGATCGAATAATTGATCTTGTCTTTAAAAAGCCGCCGCTAATACCGGCGGCTTTTTTGTTGGGATCTTGGGTCTCGACTTATGGAATGGCTTGCCCTGTGCTATTCTCACCCGCCTGAACCCAGTTGAGCGGAAATTATGTCTTTGCCCGAACGCGTTGTCCTGGTCGGCCCTATGGGGGCTGGTAAAAGTACGATTGGTCGTATGCTCGCCAAGGAGCTGGGTTATCGCTTTGTGGATTCTGACCGGATCATCGAAGAACGGTGTGGGGCAAACATTCCGTGGATTTTTGATGTTGAGGGCGAGGAGGGTTTTCGGCAAAGAGAAACCGCCATGCTGGATGAACTTTCCGGAGCGACGGGAACGGTACTGGCTACCGGTGGCGGCGCGGTGATGCGGCCAGAAAACCACCCATTGCTGAAGCAGCGTGCCGTTGTTGTGTACCTGAAAACGTCTATAGAGCAGCAGGTAGAGCGCACCCGCAAAGACCGCAACCGCCCGTTGTTGCAGAATGAAGACCCGGAAGGTGTGCTGCGAAACCTGTTTGCCATCCGGGACCCGCTTTACACCAGGCTTGCAGATATCGTGATGTTTACCGATCGCAAGAGTCCACGCTTGGTTGTGCGACAGTTGGTCAATCGTATTAATCCAAAAACCCCCAGACACAAACGGCAAAGACGCAAAGAAGGTCGTGAACATGTACAAGGTCCTCAAAGAGCTTAAAGTTGAATTGGGTGAGCGAAGCTATCCGATCGTCATCGGTCAGGGGTTGCTTGGTTCCTATGACTTGACGCCCTGGGTCGCGGGGAGCCAGGTCATGATTGTGACCAATGACACGGTTGGCCCGTTGTACCTGGAGCAAGCCGTTGCCTGCTTTCCCGGCAAGCAAGTGGATGTGGTTACCTTGCCGGACGGCGAAAAGTACAAGGATTGGCAAACCCTCAATCTGATCTTTGACGGATTGCTTGAACAGCGACACTCAAGAAAGACCACGCTGGCCGCTTTGGGCGGCGGCGTCATCGGCGATATGGCTGGGTTTGCTGCTGCTTGTTATCAGCGGGGCGTACCCTTCATTCAAATTCCCACTACATTGTTGTCTCAGGTCGATTCCTCCGTCGGTGGAAAGACCGGGGTGAATCATCCGTTGGGTAAAAACATGGTTGGCGCTTTTCACCAACCAAACATGGTGTTGATTGATACCGATTCGCTGTCCACCTTGCCGGCCCGTGAAGTGTCTGCCGGCCTGGCGGAGGTCATTAAATATGGCCTGATCCGTGATGAATCGTTTTTGGTCTGGCTTGAGAACAGCATAGACGCGTTAATGACTGCAGAACCCGAGGCTCTGGCGGAGGCCATCTTTCGTTCGTGCCAGTGTAAAGCGGAGGTCGTTGCCGTTGATGAGCGTGAGGGTGGGCTTCGAGCAATTCTGAATCTTGGGCACACCTTTGGTCATGCCATTGAAACCTATGCCGGCTACGGCAATTGGTTGCATGGAGAAGCGGTCGGTACCGGTATGCTGATGGCCTCAGACCTGTCCTTGAGAGAGGGCATGATCAGCCAGGCTGATCACGAGCGGGCGACCTCTCTGATTCGGCGGGCCGGGCTGCCAGTGTATGCGCCAGAGGGCATGAGCCCTGAAGACTTTATGTCTCGGATGGCTGTCGATAAAAAGAACATAGACGGAACGTTGCGATTGGTTTTGATGCGAGCCTTGGGTGATGCCTTTGTGACAGGCGATGCGTCGGAGCAGAACCTCCGGAACACTTTGCTGGAATTCACCCGTTAAACACGGGGGCTTCAGGAAAACGGACAGCAGGCAGGGATGAATTGTGATTGAGGATAACCTGAACACGATAGAGGATGGTGGGCTATTTCCCCGCCTTCAGCAGCGTTATGGTTTGCGGGAAAATCCGCTCGAGCTGGAAACCCCGTTCTATCCAGATGCAATGCGTCACCATGCGCTGGAGTCGCTCCGTCATCTCTGTGGTTTTGGTGACATGGCGCTGTTGCTTACCGGTGTTCCCGGTGCGGGCAAAACCCGTATTCTCGCTGAACTTGTTCGCAGCGAATCATCCCGTCTGGATTTTCACCGTATCCCCTCGGCAGCATTAACCGGCAGTCAGGCGCTGGCGCGGGATTTAAGAAAAATCGCCAGATCAGGTTTGCCAGCCGATGCAGAGCCAAGAGAGTTGGTTTATCGGTTTTTCCGTTGGTCTGAGAGTCGCGCTCAACGCGGACAGCGCCTCGTGTTGATACTGGACGATGCCGAGCGTGTGGCGCCTGAGATCTTGAATCTGTTGTTGTCGGGATTTCTTGCGGCTGACCGCTCGCTGGCGGCGGCACTGGTGTTTGCCGGTGCAGCTGGTCTGCAACGTGAGTTTCGTCAGGAAGATTTCGCAGCTTACGTCCATCACATCAGCCTTCCATCGCTGAGTCGTGAAGATATTGCGGCGTATCTCGAGCCGCGCATTCACCGCGCGGGTGGTCAGAAAGACGAGCTTTTGTCGCCGACCCGGCTTAAGCAGCTCCATGCGCTGAGCCAGGGTAGCTTTGGGCGACTGAAGCGGGTTGCTCCTGGCATATGGCTGGATATGGTATCGGGCAGCCGCTCAGCGCCGGCCCGAAACTGGCCGCCACTGATGACCTTTCGTTGGCCGGCGCTCGCCCTGGTGTTGTTGGGTGCGTCCTGGTGGTTTGTGTCCAGTCAATATGATGAGTCGGTGGCGGATGCGGGTAGCGTGGATGTACCGGAGGAGCCTGTCCGCAGAAGCATTACGATAGGTCCTGAGCTTATCGACAGTGAGCCTCAATCCGTCCAATCAGACTTGACGGAGGTCTCCGGCCCCATCGATGCTCGCCCAGAGCCAGAGCCAGAGCCAGAGCCAGAGCCAGAGCCAGAGCCAGAGCCAGAGCCAGA
>LJZQ01000037.1 GCA_001314845.1 Marinobacter excellens HL-55 | reverse complement strand
CATGATGACTCCTCCTGCTTCGGATTGAAGATGTCAGACACCTTCAATGTGGCACATGACTGATGCCGTGGGAGCAGGGGGAGTCCATATCATTCGTTAAAAGGAGAAACATGCGCTCATGAGAGATTTCGGCGATGAACAGGTGAAAGGAATGGATCGCTTCATTCCCACCCGCCGGAGCGCTATGTTGCTGGTGGCTTTGATCACCGCGCCTCCGTCCCTTTTGGCATTCTTAGTGCAAAAGCATGACTTTGTTTTGGGCGATCTTACGGAGGCCTCCCGGCTTCCAACTATAGCTGCTGTCACGCTGGGCCTTGCCTTAGTTATCGCCGTTACACTTTGCCTTGAGTTGGCAGTTGCGCTGAACCATTCGAAACACCGGAAAATTAAGCATGTCAGCAACGAGCACTCGCAAATGTCGTTTAAGTGGCTTGCCAGCAACGCCTCCACTCGACATTATCTGTTTATCGCTGCGGTATTCACGCTGGGGGCGGCTCTTGGTCACTACTTTTAATCGGGTAGCCGGGGGTATCTAACCCCCAGCCCCCACAACACCCTGCATGCGGCTCCGCACAGGGCGTTTCACCCGGAATGGTGAAGCTTGATCCATCCATCACGCAGTGATGCCAGTCCCTCGGCTTTCAGGTAGTCATTAGACAGGGCCTGTTGAATACCCGGCGTCTTCGAGCTGCGCCAGGGGCCTTTGCTGGTGATGCCACAAGCAACGGCCGATTGGACGTGAACGCCCAGCTTCATCAGGTTCCTGACTTTGGTGCGCGGCTTGCGCCACTGTCGCCAGTAGGCCGTCCGAACGCGGCGACGGATCCAGTGATCCAGATCGCAGCAGCGTTGATAGCCGGTGGCGATGCCAAAGTAGTTGATCCAGCCCCTAAGGTACTGGCTGACCTTGAAAAGCTGATAATGCATCGACACCCCCCAGTTCCGGTCCGTCAGTTCCCGGATACGTTGCTTTAACTTGCGCAGCGTGTCCGGGTGCCAATGGATCTGGGTTCCCTTGAAGTTAAACCCCAGGAACTTGCTTTCCTTGGTACCTTCCCGACTCTCAAGGTAGAGCTGGTTATCGATAATCCCAGCTCGCAGATACCGGGCAATCAGTCCCAATAAACGCTTGTCCCGAACCTTGCGGCCCAGATGCGTCATCAGCAGGTCGTAATTGACCCGGTCGAAGAACTTCGACAGGTCCACATCCACAGTAAAGCGCCTCCCTTCCTTCAGAACGCTTTGTACCCGTCGCACCGCCTGGTGCGCGTTCCGGCCCGGACGGAAGCCGTAGCTGTCCGCTGAAAATCCCGGGTCGAACAGGGGCATCAGGATCTGGGCGATGGCTTGCTGAATCACCCGGTCTGTCACCGTCGGTATGCCAAGCTGGCGCTTGCCACCGTCCGGCTTGTCGATCTCAACCCGCCGCACTGGCGCTGGTTGATAATCGCCCGAGCGAATCGACTGCTCGACCACGATCCAGTGGCCGGCCTTTACCCAGGCGGGAAATTCCTCGATGGTCATGCCATCGATACCCGCTGCTCCCTTATTGGCTCGAACCTGCTTCCAGGCTTGTATCACCGCCAGGGTTACCCCCACCGGCGCTATCGGTGTCCATCTCGTTCGCTCGCAATCGCCGATGGCAACGGCTGCGCCCAGGCTTGATAGACCAGGTGCCTGACTGGTCATTGACCGATCGCTCGTTGAGCAGATCTCCCCAGATAAGAGCACAAACTTTCCCTGCACAACTGCATCATTTACGGTGGCCGTTAGATCACGCGGCTTCCTCCAGACCACACCTCGCGGGTTGGCCCTTGCCATTCGCTAGTGGTTAGCGTTCAATCGGGTAAAACCGACTGAGCGGTGATCTTCCCACAGGGGACTTTCACCCCATTAGTTCATGCCCATGCTGGGCGTACACCAGTGAATCAAGCCGACCGATTTTCCGCTGCCGCTCCAAATCGGCGGCTTATTCAAGGCGTTAAATACAGAAACCTGATGTCCGAATTGTATGGGGAGTTGGCTTTAAAACTGGAAAAAAGGGGGAGAAAAATGAAAGGATTATTTCGGATCACGTTGTTTTCATTTGCGCTTTTGCTTTATTGATGTGATAGCTCCGGTAATGGGGCTTGCCAGTTGTCCGCAATCAGGGACCGGAATCCGAATCAGAATTTGTCGGAGATAGCGGAGATTATACAGCGGGAATAGTAGTGAAAAAGGGATGTAAAACGAATCCTCGCATCAGGAGCTATTCTGCTGGTCATTGCCGTTGTCAGCCTACCCGAGATACTCGCTGCAAGCATCTAAAACTCGTAACATATTGATGCTACAACTGTTCTGGGAAATAACGTAACTTAATAGCCTGATACTCTCCATTCTGCTTGATCGCACTTAAGCTATCCCTTAATTTCCTGATCAGTGACGGATCGCTGTCCGGGTGTATCGCAACATACAGTTCTTTTGATAGCTCATCAATTCGGAATACACGCTCAAGCAGACTAATATCCAGCCCTTCCTTCTTGACTCGAAGTGGCATCGCCGCCTCGTCGAAAGCAAGCAACTCCATTCGACCAAGATACAACATGCGGATCGCGAGGTGATCGGCACTTACTACCTCCAGTTGCTCAAACCCGCGATTTTCCAAGTAAATTTTAATGACGTCGGCCTGTGACACACCGATTCGGTGCGAACGGGCATCGTCAAGAGAATCAATGTGCAAACCGGTGTTCGACTTAAGCTTATAGAAAGAGGTCCGGTAAGGAGCAATGGCCCCGATCCACTCAAACAACAATTCCCTTTCTGGGATGCGGGCAATTGAATAAATGAGTGTATTGGGCTCAGTCTGGGCAATTCTGAAAGCTCTGGCCCATGGGAAAAATTCAACCTCAGCCTTCAGACCAGCGTATTCAAGCATGGCTTGAACCACCTCACTGGACATCCCTCTGGCTTCGCCATCGACTGGAAAATTATAAGGGGGAAAGTTCTCCGTCACGATCCGTAACTCGGAAGCAGGATCAGCTCGGGCGCATACCGCCAGTGAAATCAAAATAACGAATAACGAGCGAGAGAAAATATATACAAACGGTTCCACGAACAGACTCCCGGTGCTCTTTATCACAAATTTAAGTGTAGCCGTAAAGGGAGGGCCCTGCACATTCCCGGAACTGTTGTTGTAACCAGCCCCTGAAGAACAAGAGCTGCTTGAGGCTCCAGCAAAGCCCGTGGAACGTTTATAAAATGAGTTTCATGCCTTCTCACGTAACAAACCCGTAACAAGCCTGAAGCATAATCTGGTGTATACCAAAGGAGTGCTACATGCTTGCAATTTTCGACCTGGATGAAACCCTGATTCACGGGGACAGTTCGCACTTATTCACCGAATTTCTCCGCGCTGAAGACATCGACGTTACCCCCGATTCCGAGGCCAGAGATAGAGCATTTATGAGGGCCTACACTAATGGCCAACTGGATCTCCAGGATTACATGGAATACAGCCTGGCGCCTATGCGGGGTTGGCAACGGGGCCAGGTTGAAACGCTTATCGAGCGGTTCGTTACTGAAGTAATCCCTCCCAGAGTCCTTCCAACAGGGCAGGAGCGGGTTGCCTGGCACAAGGCCCAGGGGCACGATGTGTTAATTATCTCCGCAACGGGAGAACATCTGGTTACCCCCATTGCCCGGCACCTCGGCATTGATAACGACATAGGCGTTCAGGTGGAGTGGCACAACAACAATCTCAAGGGAACCATTGGAACCCGTCGCCCTTTCAGGGATGGCAAAGTGTCTGCTCTCAAGGAGTGGATGGCAGCCCGATCAGCCAATCCGGAGAAGGTGTGGTTCTACTCGGATTCCCACAATGACCTTCCCCTTCTGAGCTCTGTGGACTATCCGGTTGCTGTGAACCCGGACCCGGTTCTGGAAGACTACGCCAGACGACAGGGCTGGCGAGTGCTTATTGATGACGTGACGCGGGCATGACCCTCCGCCAGCTCAACTTCGCAAGATCGGAGCTCCGCCTTTGCTCCGTAAAAGCCAGGCCAACCATCACCCCAGAACCACCAGCAGCAAGCCCGCAAGGATGGTCAGAACACCAAGAATCTTGGGCGTGCGCAGCGGTTCCCCAAGAAAATACCAACCCAGTGCAACGCCGATAGGTATGCTGACCTGCCTGAAGGCCACTACGTAGCTGACGTCATCAGCGTAGGCCATGGCCCACACGACCAGCGCGTAGGTTCCAAGGATCAACACCCCGGCTGCCATGGTACTGCGCCAGTTGGTGACCAGTTCCCTTAAAAGCCGTCGTTCAGTCGCCTGCAGACCCAAGCCAAGGCTGAGCCACACCAAGGCTGACCACGCCTGGAGGATGACAAACACCAAAGCCACTTCCGCATCCAGCGCGATGCCAGCCAGCAAGTCTCGCATTTGGTCCGTGGCGTTATCGTCGACGATCGAGTATCCGGCAGTACTGGCAGCCGCCAGGAGGGCAAACAGGGTTGCGAGGTTGCGGTAGTTGGCGAGGCGAAAGTCCCGGAGCCGTTGCATTGGCAGGATGATGCAGCCGCCCACTATCAGAACAATACCGGCAACGGCCGCACCGGTGATGGTTTCAGCCGTACCCAGGAACAGGGTTCCGACCAGCAGGATCAACAGGGGCGATGATCGCGCCAGCGGGTAGACCACCGACAGTTCGCCATGACGATAGGCTGCCGCCAGACAACTGAGATAGGTTGCCTGAAAAAAGCCGGTGGCAACCACCAACCACCAGATGTCCGGCCCCAGTTCACGCAGCAGGGGGTGGTAATACACCAGCACCGGCAGGGTCAGGAGCGCGCCCCACAGGGTGCTATACCAGAAGAAAGCGCCGCTGGGGCTGACCTTCTTGCCAAACAGGTTCCAACCGGCGTGGGCGAGTGCGGACACCAGAACAATAATGATCGCCGTGGAGGTCATGCGGTTTCAGGCTGCCGGGTCATTCCATGCCCTGCCGCCATGCCCGGGTTGAACGATCCACCCAGAAGCGCAGTACCCCCTGAATGAGTTTTGCCACGGCACAGGTTGCCGTGATCAGGATGGCCATGGCCGCCGCAGGGGCGATGTCTCCGGCTTCGTCCATGTTCAACACCGCCACAGACGCCAACTGGGAGTCGTGGCCGTAAAGGAATACAACCGCTGAGACCGTGGTCATGGCATTCACGAACAGGTATAGAGCCACATCCAGGATCGCGGGCAGGCACAGGGGCAAAGTGACCGTGAAAAGCACCCGCCAGCGGGACGCATTGAGAGACTCCCCCACTGCCTCGAACTCCTGGTCCAATTGCTTCAGCGCCGTGACGGCCGTGAGGTGGGAAACTGCGTAGAAGTGCGTGATGGTACAGAGGATCAGAATGAACAGGGTGCCGTAGATTCCGTTGATCGGGTTGTCCGGATGGTTGAAGAAAAAGATGTAGGACAACCCCAGCACCAGACCGGGCACCGCCAGCGGCAGGAGTGAGAGAAACTGAAATACGCCGGTCAGCAGCTTGGGTTGTGGCGTCCGTTCCATTAACCAGGCGTTGAAGAAGACCAGTCCCGTTCCGATCAACATGGTGCCCAGAGCCATCTTCAGGCTGTTGATGTAAGCACCCCAGCCGCCACCGTCCATCCGGCCAAACTGGTAGTTGTTCAGGCTGAGTTGCAGGTTGTAGGGCCAGAAAGTAACGAACGAGGCATAAATAGCCATGCCGATGATGGCGAAGATGAACACGACGGTCGGCGTCAGCATCAGCGCTCCAATGGCGTCCCGCATTCTATCCTGGCGGGGCCTGTAGGGCACTGATCTGGCGGTGAAGCTAGCCGACTGTTTGCGCTGCACATAGCGATCGGCGATAAACGCCAACATGGCCGGCAACAGCAACAGTACGCTGACCACTGCCCCCATCTCGAACTTTTGCTGCCCGATCACCTGTTTGTAGATGTCCGTGGCGAGTACGTCGAACTGCCCGCCAATGACTTTGGGCACGCCGAAATCCGTAATCACCAGCGTAAACACAACGAACCCGGCACTCACCAGCCCGTAGCGGGCACCGGGCACTGTTACCGTCCAGAACGTTCTCCAGGGGCTGGCTTTCAATGCGGTAGCGGCTTCGTAATGACGCCCATCGGCATTGTCCATCGCCGTCAGTAGAATCATCAGGGCGTGGGGGAACGTCCAGAAACACGACCCCATGATAATGCCAATGGGTCCGTAGATCTCAGCGCCGAACAGCCAGCTTTTCAACACGCCCTGGTTGCCGAACAGGTACACCAGGCTGATCGCGGGCAACAGCGACGGCGCCAGAATCGGCAACACCAGAACACCACGAAGCCAACCGGTAAAAGGCAAACGTGTGCGGGTCAACGCCCAGGCCGCCATAAACGCCAGCGAAACCACAATCACGGTACTAAGCCCGGCCACCCAGAGAGAGTTGAAGAACGCGGATTCGATACCGCCGGAACTCAGATAGTGAGCAAAGTTCTCCAGCCCGACGAATTCACCGGCCTTGTTCTCGACACTTTTCGAAAGCAGTGTGTAAAGGGGCGCAAGCACCAGCAGGGTCAAAACCACACACCCGATTACCAGAAGCAGTGCAAACACCCAGCGGTCGGTAAGCCTCCGGCGTAATTCCGCCAGGGTTGGCCAGTTGCGTGTAGCGGGTGTCGAAAACGAGGGAGAATCAATCATGGAAGACTTACCAGGGTCAAACACAGACATTCGGAACTCCGCAAACCGTCATGCAGCGAAGCAATGCAGGGCGTCGGAGGGCAGGTTGAGGCAGATACATCCGCCAACACGTAGATCAAGCCGACGCGCGGAACGTGGGTCCACGTCTACGACCAGGTCCAGCTCAATATCACTCAGGCGAATGTGAGTCCGGATAAAAGCGCCAAGATAATCCAGGGCCAAGACCTCCCCTTCCCATTCACCATCCCCGCTGGGTAAGAGGTGAACATCCTCTGGCCGGATGGCCAGCTGGATACATCCATCGGCCGCGGGCAACGGTCGAATCAGGTCCAGCTCGCGATTTCCGATCTTCACCCGTTGTCCATTCAATGGGGAGCTGTCGATAAAGTTCATGGCGCCGATGAAAGAGGCAACAAACGCCGACGCGGGTTGCTGATAGATGTCCAGGGGTGTTCCGACCTGCTCGATAACGCCGTTGTTCATAACCACCACGCGGTCAGCCATGGCCAGGGCTTCTTCCTGATCGTGGGTCACCATGACAGTGGTAACACCCAGTTGCTTCTGGAGGCTGCGGATCTCGCTGCGCAGGTGATGGCGCACTTTGGCGTCCAGCGCTGATAGTGGCTCATCGAGCAGCAGCAAGCCCGGCGTAGGCGCCAGGGCGCGTGCCAGGGCAACACGTTGTTGTTGGCCACCGGATAGCTGCGCGGGGTATTTACTGGCCTGGTCTTCAAGCCCGACAAGGGCCAGTAGTTCGTCTACCCGGCTGCGGACCTGGGCCTTCGGCATGCCGATGCTACGCAATCCGTAGGCGATGTTATCGGTGACCGTCATGTTCGGGAACAGGGCGTAGGACTGGAACACAATGCCGAAGTCACGCTCCCTGGGCGGTTTCAGGGAGATGTCTGTCTCACCCTGGTGGAGCAGTCCTCCACTCTGGCGCTCAAGCCCTGCGATAATGCGAAGCAGAGTGGTCTTTCCACATCCCGATGGCCCGAGGAAACACACCAGCTCACCGGGTTCGATGGTGAGATTGATATCTTTCAGCGCGCAAAAATCGCCGAAGAATTTGTTTACGCCCTGAATTTCGAGACGACTTCCCTGGGTCTTCTGGCTCATGGTACCCCCTGCTCTTGAATAATCTGGCGCGGTGCCCAAAACCGGGCACCGCCTTGGCTTAACGGGCTAGTGCCCGCCCAGCCAACTCACTTTGCTTCGGATTTGCCGTCGTAGCGACGCGCCCACTCAGTCAGGATGGCCTCGCGGTTACTGGCAGCCCAACCAAAGTCGTTGTCGATGATCAGCTCTTCCGCGTTCGCCGGGAAATGCTTCACTGGCTGCGCCACACCGGGCATCGCCACGATGGCGTAGCCTTCGTTGTACATCTCCATGGCCTGACGGGTGATCGACCAGTCGACCAGAGTCTGGGCGGCTTCCACCTTGTCCGTTCCGTCAACAATTGCAGTCGCTTCCACTTCCCAACCCAGGCCCTCTGAAGGGAACACCACTTCCAGGGGGGCGCCCTGTTCTTTCAGGCGGGCACCGCGGAAAGCGAAGGAAACGCCGATGGTGGTCTCGCCGGAAGCCGCCATTTTGCAGGGCTTGGAGCCGGAGTGCGTGTAACGACTGATGTTCTGGTGCAGGCCGTCCATGAATTCCCAGCCTTTGTCCTCACCCATCAACTGGAGCCATGCTGAAACATCCAGGAAACCGGTTCCGGAAGAGTTCGGGTTCGGCATCACAACGTGGCCCTGGTACACCGGTTTGGTCAGATCCTGCCAACTGGTGGGCATGGGCAAGTTGTGTTTCTCAGCCTCAATGGTGTTGACACAGACCGCCGCCATCCAGGCATCCATGCCCACCCAGGAGGGAGTCTCATCACGGTCACGGAACTTCAACGACAGCTTTTCAAGCCCTTTCGGCGCATAAGGCGTCAGCATGCCTTCGTTCTTCAGCAACAGCAGGCTGGTACCCGCCAGCCCCCAAACGACATCCGCCCGAGGATTGTCTTTCTCAGCCAGCAGGCGCGCGGTGATGACACCTGTGGAGTCGCGAACCCAGTTGACCTTGATGTCAGGGTGGTCTTCATTGAATCGGGCGGCATACTTCTTGAGATCTTCCGCCTCAACCGCGGTGTAAACGGTCAGTTCAGTCTGGGCGTTGGCGTTGACGGCCACCATCAGGACGGTCAGGGCCAGGGCTTTTTTCAGGTGTTTCACGCTACTCTCCTTTTAAAGCGTCAGTTCGGTTAGGCTTTCTGGTGTATACCAGATTGACTAACAACCACATTAAGGTCATTTGATTGCAAAGACGTGACAGCTCGATGACGTTTCCTTGTCGGATCCTCAGGGGCGCTCCCCCGCTGCCAGACGGCGCTCGATATCGCTGATAACGCCCGGCATGTCCTGTATCGAGTCGATGACATAGTGGGCAGCCGATCTCGCCATCACCTGACGACCACGGGCCAGCAACGCCTCCCGATCGCTCTCTGCGAGGGCGTAAAACTGAGCTTCACTCAACCCGACCGAATTACCGGAGGCCACTACGGCCACCGTCCACATGCCCGCGTTCAAACCTTCCTCAATACCCGTCCCTGTGTCGTCCACTTTGACGCAGGCCTGCACTGCGCCAATGCCCAGCTCGAGTGCGTTTTGCAGACTCATATGTGGTGCCGGCCGGCCGGACGGCACTTCCGTCGCTACAACCACGCTTTCCGGCACAAATCCCTGATCCGCGAGCCCGGGCAGCATGACATTCACCATGTCCCGGCTGTAGCCGGTGTTCACCCCCAACTTGATGCCTTTTTCCTGAAGCAGATCCTGAAGCGCCAAGGCGCCAGGAATCAGTGTTGTTCGCTCGGCAATCGCCGCAGTCTGAAGGGGCAGAAATGCCTCGTAGAGGCGGTCGACATCGTTGGCCTCTGGCGCCTTTCCATAGGCCTCAAGCCATTGGCTCCGAATCCTGGGCATCGCCAGCAAACAGCGGATATGCTCACGCTTTTCGGTCCCCATGGGCTCCCGGGCTTCGGGTTCGGACACATCAATGCCCTCGTTCCGGAACAGTTGGAGAAAAGCCTGAATCGGTGCCAGTGAACCGAAATCCACGCAGGTTCCGGCCAGGTCCATAATCACCGCTTGCAGAGGACCGGTGTAACGACGGGTGTAGCTGTGCATAGCGCTTCTTCCTTTTGCGATCAGGGTGAGGTCAGTGGTTTTCGAGATTGTCTGGCGCAGCAGCCGGAGGGGGTACGGGCACCGGCATCCCCAGCGATTGACAGGCATCGGCGATCGCCGCTACCACTGCATCGATTTGCTCGTCATGAAGTTGGCCAATACAGCCGAGCCGGAAGCTCTCGGCGACCGTCAGCTTGCCGGGATAGATCAGGAAACCTCGGGCCTTGATGGCCTCGTAAAAACGCGGAAAATCGAAATCCGGGCTGTCTGGAGACAGGAAAGTAGTAATGATCGGAGACAGCCATTCATCCGCCAGCAGGGTCTGGAAGCCGAGCTCGCGAAGGCCCGCAACCAGTCGGTCGCGGTTTCGGCTGTAGCGGGCGAGACGACCAGCCACGCCGCCCTCGGCCTCGTGTTCGCGCAGGGCCTGCAAAAAGGCGGCGACCACATGGGTCGGCGGGGTATAACGCCACTGCCCTGACTTTTCCATGTACCGCCATTGGTCATGCAGATCCAGCGACAAGCTGTGGCACTGCCCTTCGGATTCAGACAACAAGGTCTTATCCACAATGGCAAAGCCGAAACCCGGCACACCTTCAAAGCACTTGTTGGCCGAGGAAATCAGCGCCGCACAGGGTAATTCCGCCACATTGACCGGCAGCGCACCGAACGCGCTCATGCTGTCGATAATCAAGTGCTTGCCAGCCTTTTGACAGACCCCGGCGATTTCAGGAATCGGGTTCAGGATGCCCGAACTGGTTTCGCAGTGGACCACCACCACCTGGTCGATCTCCGGATGCTGCCGGAGTGTTCTTTCCACCTCATCGCCCCGCGGCGGATGGTAGTCACCTTTGTCGATCGCGAGGCATCGCCGGCCCAAGCGATCAAGAATTTTGCTGATCCGCTGTCCATAGGCCCCGTTCATCAGCACAAGCGTGGTGCTGTTCCGGGGAATCAACGTGCCCAACGTGGCCTCCACTGCAAAGGTGCCACTACCCTGCATCGGGACGCACACGTGACTTTTCTCGCCACCGGCCACACGTAACAGGCGTGTGCACACCTCTGCGGTCAGTTGATTGAAGTCGTTATCCCAGGAGCCCCAGTCGTGCAACATGGCCTGTTTCACGGAAAGACTGGTGGTCAACGGACCAGGGGTAAGCAAATACGGATCGTTCGGGATCATTGGAGTCTCCAACGGAATTAGCCAGTGCGTTTTCGGGCTCGTGCCTCAGCACAGCGGTGGATGAAATCAGAATCAAAGGGATCAATGGCGCCAAACCGGTCCAGGCGAAACGGCTCGGGAGAGACAAAGGTCGACTGGCCGGATATCAGTTCGCTGATGAATCGACCAATGCCCCCCGACATGCCGATGCCCGCACCGGAACAGCCGGTCGCCGCGATAAAACCCTCAATGCCGGGCATCGGGCCCAGCAGGTAGAAGCCGTCCGGGGTATAGCTGGAAACGTTGCTGACGTAGTGGGCCAACCGGAGTTCATCCAGCAGGGGAAGCTGAGACTGCAGCGAGGTGTATCCGTCCTCAAGGGCGCGCTCACCCGCTGGATCGGTATCGAATCGGAAACCCTGCAGACTCTCGGGCAGAGCTGCCGGGTCGGCAACCACGGCCTGCGTATCCCGAAGGCCGAACAGCAAGCCTCCAACTTCTGGCCTCGCATAGGCGCCGTTGTCGGGTAGTATCGTCATCGGTCCATGGGCAGGAATGCGAGCGTCAGGCGCTGATATCCAGTAATGACTGCGCACCGGTGCCATGCCAAGGTGAATACCCACTTGCCTGGCCAGAACCGTACTCCAGGGGCCAGCGGCATCCACCACCATGCCGGCCGTGAGCACTTCACCATGCCCGAGGCGAACGCCCGTTACCCGGCCGCCATGCACAACGAATAGGGATCGATATAGCCATCGTCCGGCAGCCAGAGCGCGGCCGTGTCGGGCGTCAAATCAAGCCACGGAGCCAGTTGCATGGCATCCTGCACGGCAATCTGCTCTGCGGTCACACCGGCCTCTGCGGCTCGCAGGGCCGTCTCTTCAAGCTGGCGCTGCCCGTTTGGTTGAGCAGACACCTGCAGACTACCGACGCTTCTGAGCGGCAATGGCTCATCGCTGGCCTGCCCCATTTCCTCAATAGCGCGAAAGGTTTCCATGGCCAGAGCGGTCAAGGCCTGATGCGGACGGATACGGGTAAGAAGCGCAGCGGCGTAGCTGGTGGTCTGCTCTCCCAGGCCGTGTCGCTCAACCACGGTGATGTTGAGACCGGGCAAACGACTTAGGTATCGCGCAATGGCACATCCGAGGATGCCGCCTCCAATAATGACGACATCCGGATGATGGGGTGTAGGCATGGTAGTTCCTCGCTCATCTGGTATAGACCAGTTTGACGAGGGACTGTGACGGTTTTATGAAGACCTGATGACAGTCAGGAGACGATCTACCGGGGCGGTCAGCTCACTTCAACCTGAATACTCAAGGCATCGTGCAGCCAGAACTCTTCATCGAACTCGATAAAGCCTCCCTGCCCGTCCTGACTGCACCGGGTGACATAGAGCCCTGCGGTGCCGGCCGTTACACCGATGGCACTCGCCTGAGGATCCACCAGCGCCGTGGGATACATCTCAATCCGCTTACCCTTCAATTCTACCCCGTACTGCTCACGAAGAAGCTTCCAGAGCGAACGGTTGAAATCGTATGTCTCAATGCCTGGCAAGCGGGTCGCATTCAGGTAAATGTTCTCCACCAGTACTGGCCGACCATCAATCTGACGGCGCCGACGAAGCAAGATCACCGGATCGCCCACAGCCAGGCCGGTTTTTGTGGCAAGCCAGGGGTTGGCCTCAGTCGCCGTCACATCGAGGGTTTCGGTTTCGGGCACTCGCCCCTGAGCGGTAACGTTGTCTGAAAAACTGTAATCGTGCGTTGGCTTGTAGATCAGCCTGGGCGGGGAAACAAACCAGCCACGACGATTGGAGCGGTAGATCTTTCCTTCGGCTTCCAGTTGCGCGAGTGCGAGACGGGTGGTGACGCGGGTCGTTCCATATTCTTCGGCCAGGATTCGCTCGGAAGGTAACCGGGTATTCGGGGTCAGCACCCCCTTGTCGATCTGACCCGCCAACTGATCTCGCACCCTCAGATAAAGCGGTAAGGTACCCTCCACAAACGCTTGCTGCTGCATACTCCGCTCCTGTCACCCACAAAACCTGCCACGCTATGCCGGCACTGTGACGACAGTATGACAGAGCACAGGCGAAGGGCGTAAGTTCCTGAACCTGGTGCCTTAGAACAAGAAACCCCGGGCCACATCTGCCGCCCGGGGTTTCGGTCTGTTGCTTTTCAATGAGCAGAGATCGCTCAGTACAGCAAACTCAGCGACACGTTATCAAAATAGACGTCGTTGTCGTTACCGGCCTTGCGCTCACCGCCGATGTGCACCACGACACTACGGACACTGGCCGGCAAAAAGCCCTCAATTGACTGGGTTTCCCAGCTCTTGATGGAGTCACTGGTGCGCTCCAGCGACTGGTTCCACGACAGCGGCTGATCGTTGGCGTCGCGCAATTCGATCCTCAATTCCGGTATATCATCCGCCGACCAGGTAGTCATTTGCGCCGACAGATCCAGGTACACCTTACCGGCGTCGATATCCTGCCCATAGGACGAAACATCCACCCGCTGGAACGCCGAATCCGTGCAGCAGTCACCAGGCTGTCCCTGGCCGAACCCCCTGCCCGCGAAATAGTAATCGCCCGCGGCCGCGCCAAAGCCCCCGTTGTTACTGGCCGTGATGGCACTGATCAGCCCGCTCGACAGCGTCCAGGCCGACAGGTCTCCGGCTTCTGCATCACCATTGGTCAGCAGGTTCGGTGTGCGGGTACCGGCCAGGCTGAAGCTGTAGCCCTCACTCCAGGACGACCAGTTCATCTGCAAGTCTCTGACCCGTGCCCGCCAGTAATAGGTGGTGCCGGGCTTCAGTCCCAGGGTGGGTCTTGGCTGTCCGCCATACGCATCGTAGGAGGAGACGTGAGTATTCTGAGAGGCAAACCGCTTGTTCCAGCGGTAGTGGTCATCAACACCCGGACGGACAGTCTTCAGGATTAGCAACTCCGACAGATCCAGGCGGAAAATATCGGCGCCCTGCTGGGTATCAATCGCTTCATAGCCTTGATACTTATCACCGCCCACCTGAGTGGCTTCATCATAGAACAGATTGTGGCGACGGGTTTCGTTACCCCATACGTCAAACACGACCCCCTCGAACTGCTCATTCTCGGAGATCTGCCATTGCACTTCGTGCACCTGCTCTGGCGCACCCACGTTCACCGCCAACTGAATATCCGTGGCCGGCAGCTCACCCGTTCCCGCGGTTGCCTGCGGCCGGTTGTCATTCCGGTTGCTGGCGAACGTTACCTCATCCACCACCTCGAACTCGGTATCGCCGTCATACCCGCCTTTCTTGCGCTGCAACGTCACCGAGGCGTTCTCTCCGAAACGGTACGTCAGCACGCTGTAACCAAACTCACTACGACTGACCTCAAAGGTATCGTAGTCGCTGATCTGATTGTTCTGATGGTCGGAGTTGTCGAGTGGTTCAATGTA
This sequence comes from Marinobacter excellens HL-55, assembly GCA_001314845.1. GTDB lineage: Bacteria > Pseudomonadota > Gammaproteobacteria > Pseudomonadales > Oleiphilaceae > Marinobacter > Marinobacter excellens_B. The sequence goes on along the minus strand of LJZQ01000037.1, from coordinate 14,560 downwards.
GCCCGAGGCACTCGCTGCGTTGAGCCACAGGTGCGGTGTGTTTAACGACTGCCCCCGGGAGTAAGAATGAGTGTGGCCGAAGAAATGGCCGGTGACCGCACCGGTGCGGTCGCTGTATTTTTCCAGTTCAGACACCATTTCGCAGGAACCAATGCTTTCCCCGACATTCCACATCTCGGACAGGCAGCCGTGGTGGAACATGCCCATCACGAAGGTCTTCTGCTGGATTTCGGCATCAAGCAGCGTCTCCCGCAGCCATTGGCGCTGAACCGCCAACGTCTCACGATTGAAACTACCGTGGGCCCCCGAAATCGGGTAGCTGTCCAGCCCGATCAACCGAAGGTCCAGATAATCGATGAAATACCAGTGATCCTCATAGCCCACCGATCCGTTTTCCGGTGGCGACATGTAAGTTCGATACAGCTCCAGCTCCGCATTGGAGTAATAGTCATGGTTACCCGGAACCGTAACCAGTGGCACGTAGGGTGTGATGTCTGCCATTCGTCCGAACAGTTGGTCCCGCCAGTTGGAACGGTTGCCGCCGGTTTGTACCACGTCCCCGGAGATAGTGATGGCAGCAATGTTCTCAGCACAGGTCTCAGGCTGCGAGCCGTTGCATTCCTCCGTCATGAAACCGTCTGTCACCACGTTGTTCAGCACCACCTCGTAGATCTCCCGATCCAGTTGGGTGTCACTGATCGCAATAAACCTCGCCTGATCGACATCGTCGTTCACATCCGGCCAGGTTTTGAAGGCAAAGGCCTGTGTCACCCGCTCCGCTCCGCCTGCGTCGTTGGTCAGCACGTAGTATTCGTACAAACGATTAGACTCGAGCCCCGATACTACCGCCCGATACACCAGGCCATCCTGGGAGTGCACGCCGGCGTCAATCTTCTGAAACTCCTCCGAACTACCGAAAGGGCGTACCCAGACCTTTGGCTGCGTGTTCTCAGTCTCAAACATCACCGTCATGGTATCGCTACCCGGCGCCTGCAAATAAGGTCTGACAATGAATTCAGGGGGCTGCTCTGCCGCAGGCGCCGGCACCACCACAGGGTCGGGATTGCCCGGCTGCTCCGTACCAGGAGCCGGAGCTGCGTCAGAACTCGAACTGGAATCATTACAACCTGTCAGCAGCAGGGCCGAGGCACCGGCCGCCAGCAGTATGCGGTAGGGGGAAGACATTAGACTCTCCTTTTTGGTATATACCAGTTTTGGTGCCCACCAAAATAGAGGGAGAAAATGTCAGTCCCGTGATTATTGTGTTGCGGTCACCTTAAAGATTCATGACAACTGGTAGATACCAGATTTACCCTTAAAACCTCATCCAGAAACGCCTGAAACCGTGCCGGGCCTTCATAAGTGCGCCGGCACTACCAAATGGCTCAGCGAATGATCATGTTGGTCGCAGTAGCGTGGGCATAGAGCTTACCCGACTCGTCCCGAATGGTGCCCTCGGAGACGATCAACGAACGCCCCACGTTAATGACCTTGCCTTCGGCAATCATCTTGGTCTCAACGCTCTCTTTTGATTTCAGTTTAAAGAGCCACTTCAATGGGCTGCGGCGCTGTCCGCAACTAATCCGATAACCTGCTTGGCCTGCGCCACCACCTCGGATACATCAACGTCATTGGGATGGAAGTCAAAACGATAGTATGCGAGGAACTGGGGCATGAATTCCTTGTAGTGTTGACCTGCAAACTTAATGAATCGCCGCCAGGTGGACCCGTTAAGCAATTGCTTGTCGCGCTTCATCAGTGCGATGTGATAGGCCGTGCTCATCACCGTGATCATAGCGAGGCTGAACGTGTAAATCGCCACCCGCGGTATATAGGCGCCCAATCCCTTTCCGTATAGGTGCTGATACATATCAAAAGCGACGGCTTTGTGTTCGGTTTCTTCGATGCTGTGCCAGAGCCAAAGATTGCGGATGGTGTCATCCTGCATGAGCTTGTAGGTACTCCGCATCATGGTTTCCACCAGCACTGCGGTGTAATGCTCCAGTCCCACCGTAACCAGCAAGTTCCACTTTTTCGGAAACAACGATTCTATGGCTTTCAGTACCATCCCCGTGGCGCGCTCCAGCGACTCTGGATCCAATCCGAAGCGCTGTGCGCTCTCGTGAAAGGCGTGGTGCTCCTTTGAATGCATTGCTTCCTGGCCAATGAAAGCACCGATATCCCTGTCCAGCCTGCGGTTATCCTGAATATCGGTGCGCAGGGCTCGTACCGAGCGCACGAAATAGGATTCCCCTTCTGGAAACAGCGTGGAAAGCCCAGTGAAGTAGTGGGTCAGGGATGGCTCGTTATCGCACCAATACTGGGGCATTTCCTCAAAATCGTAATCCATGCGACGAACAGGGAAAGACGCTTTCGGTTTTGCTTCTACTCTAGCGTTAGCCATGGCACAACTCCTTAGGTTCTAAAAAGGAACTTACGAGCTGAATGCTATGGGATGGCAGAATTGGGGTCCATTCTTTTTTAGAACCTGATAACATTTTGTCCCGATCTGGACGATACGACGTGACGGTCTGGCAACCACTGGAGAGAAGCTTTATGAAATGGCATGAACTTGGAGACATGAGCTGCCCAGTTGCCCGCAGTCTTGCCATCCTGGGCGACAGATGGACCCTGCTCATCATTCGCAACGCATTCATGAGAACACGGCGCTTTGAAGATTTTCAGAAACAGCTGGGCATTACCCGCCATTTGCTTTCGGATCGGCTGAGCCGGCTGGTCGACAAGAATGTACTGAAAAAAGTGATGTATCAGGACAGCCCCAAACGCTATGAATATCGGCTGACCGAAGCGGGACTGGCGCTCTATCCGGTGATTCTGGTACTGACCCAGTGGGGAAATACCTGGCTGGACGAGAACGGGAAGCACCCACCTCTGGAGCTGGTGCACAAACCCTGTGGCCACAAAACCGACTCACAACTGCGCTGCTCGGAATGTGGCGAGGCGCTTCACGCCAAGGACATGATGCCGGTGGTGGACACAGCGGCACAGCGATGAATGAGGCCGCCGGAGTTAACCCGTAACGGTATCGATCTCTATAGCCCCCGCCGTTTACTCCGCAACATCGGGTCAAATTACTCAGTATTGAATCAATAAACCAGAGTTCCCACACCGTGAAGAAATCGTTGGCGTGATTGAACTTCTGCTTTCCGCAGTCCCGCTGCGATCAGGTACTATCTGATGTCATTCGGCACAGCTTCCGCTTATATTTCAGACAAGAGATCTCGATGACGTATTCCATTGCAGTAATCGGCAGCGGTATGGCCGGCCTGGCAGCAGCCTATCGGGCGCGGCACGACGGCCACGATGTCACTGTATTTGAAGCCCGTGACAGCCATGGTATGGATGCCCATGCCCTCAGGGTGAATGGCGGCTTGGTTGATGTCCCCTTGCGGGTGATGAGCCCCGACGCCTGGCCCAGCGTGCTTCAGCTTGCTGACGAGGTCGGTGTGGGCACCTTCCAGGTAGACGTTCACGCCTCCTGCAGCTGGACCGATCGCCAGACCTGGTTCCGTAGTGGCGAGATGCCAATACTGGGCTGGCCCTTTGTCGGTTCCTGGCGTTACATGAACATGCGCGCCCTGGGGATGGCCACGGGCATCTGGCAACTCAGTCGCCTTACCCGGAAACTGGCGCGCGAAAACACCAACGCCACGCTTGCCGAAGTCTTACAGAATCAGAGTTTTGACCCGCAGTTCTGGCGCGGACTGGTACTGCCCCTGCTTTCCACCATCTGCACCTGTGACGAAAAGCATCTCCTGAACTGGCCAGCGGCGCAATTGCTTTCCTCTCTCCACGGCATCCTCTACGGCTCTGAACTCAAGCGTCTCAAGGGCGGGACCGGGGCGTTGGTTGAGGGTCTGGCACAGGGCCTGCCGCTGCATTGTGGCAGCCCGGTGGCTCAGGTAGAGGTCAGCAACGAGGGCGTGAGGGTCTATAACCAGCGGGGTGACGGCGGTGTATTTGACCGGGTCATTGTCGCGACCCAGGCCAATCAGCTGGGCTTTCTGGATGAAAGCCAGTTCCGTGAAGAACGGGAAATGCTGGAAAACATCGGGTTCGATGCAGGCGAGCTGTGGGTTCATCAGGACCCTCGCTTTATGCCCTCAAAGCAGGAAGACTGGACCGCACTGAATTTCCAGATGGACAAGGCGCTGGAGAAGCCCATGTTTACGGTGTGGGTCAACAAGGTAGAACCCACACTAATGAATAGTGCTCCGGTGTTCCAGACCTGGAACCCGCTGTTCGAACCCGATCCGGACACAGTGCTGGCCCGTGTACCACTGGAGCGCGCCGTAGTCCATTCCGGTACCGCCCGTGTGCACGAAGCTCTCGGTCAATGGCACCGACAGCCCGGGCGCAAGGTGTTTTTCTGTGGTTCCTGGGCCTATGAGGGTGTGCCTCTGCTTGAATCCGCGGTGCGTTCGGCCAACTCGGTGGTGGACGCCATCCGGTTATCCCATGAAGATGCCGTAAGTAAACCGTAAAGCGCTCCTAATGGTGCTGAGAATACCCAAGACCTGATGGAAATTGCCCGCCAAACAATCTAGCTTTACAGGTAGGGAGGAGGGGCTATGGATCAGGACGATATTCAGGAAGCCGATGCCAGTTTACCGGAACAAAGCAGTGGCATCCGGGTGGACCGGGAGTTACTGACGGCTACCAAGCCATACATCGAAGAGTCAGCGGCCAGAAGCTGGTGGCACTGATCAGCCACTTTCTATTCATTGCCCTGATGTGGGCATTGGGCGGTCTCAGCCTGGTTTTCTTCGTCATCCTGTTGCCCATGACGCTTGCCTCTGCGATGGGCAGCTACCTGTTTTTTGCGCAGCACAGTTTCCGTCGCATGCAGATTGCGTCATCCGAAACCTGGAACTATTACCGGGGGGCCATGGAGTCCTCAAGCTACATGCGCATGAATCGGGTTATGCAGTGGTTTACCGGAAATATCGGCTATCACCATATCCATCATCTGAATGTCAGAATTCCCTTCTACCGCCTCCCCGAAGTCATGGCGGCCATTCCGGAATTACAATCACCATTGACGACAAGCCTCGCGCCGGGCGAAATTGCCGATTGCTTCCGGTTTGCACTATGGGACGAAGAGAAACAACGTATGGTGACATACCGGGAAGCCTCCAGCTGACCACTCATGCTCCAAACGCGCTGAACCAGCAGGTAGCAACCGGTGAACACGGGCCGAACCGGTTACAGTTCGTCAGGCGTACTCGACGAGCGCCGAGCCTCAAGTTTGACGGCTCGATACGGCTCACCCTCCTCCGTCTGCAACTGATAATCATAAGCCGCCTGCAAGCCGGTTTCGTCATCACCAATCTCATCAGCACTCTGATCCAGGGAGCGAGGATAGAGCGGCGACAGCAGTGCCGCGAGTATGCCGATGGCGGCAAACATGGCAAACGCATCCGCATAGCTGAACTCGTTCACCAACATACCCACAATGGGCAAGCCGACGGCCTGGCCAAGGGATACCGATATAAAGGGCAGCACCGGCCCCACAGACAACCGGCCGGGTAGCAGGCGGATGCCGGTCATCAGGTACAGGCCGGTCAGGCTCATGTAGGCCAAACCGAATACCCCTGCATGGCGGCGGTCAGTGCCGGCATCATCAGGCCGGTGCAGATACCACAAGCGACTACGCCCACACCCAGCGACAAAACACCCGACGCCTGGCTGACCGACACCAGGCCCACCGCACCAAAGCCACCAGACAGCACCGCCGTGTTGCGGGCGCCCAAGCGATCAGCCGCCAGCGGCGCGACCAGGGTAGCCAGGATAAAACTGATGAGGGGGAGCGCGCCGATGATGCCGATCATGTCTGGCGAGAGTTCCAGCTCTGCCCGGATCGGAGGCACGAACAAGCCGAAGGCAAAGCGGGCCAGCCCGAAGCTGATGGCGATCAGGGCGGCACCCAGGAGTGCAAACGAGGTACTTGAAGGAAACTTCATGTCACCTCCGGCAGGCTACTGTAAATTTACGGCGGCACTACACAGCGTCTGGCAACGTTGCCACCAGGAAGTCCACCAACGCCCTCACCTTGGGCGTAACGAACTTGCGGGTGGGATAAACCGCATACACCCCCAGCTCGGTAAAGCAGTATTCCGGCAGCAACTCCACCAGCCTGCCCGAGCCCAGATCATCACGCAACAGGAAGCTCGGCTGGTACACCACTCCCTGGTGGGCCACCGCGGCGGCGCAACAGGTGTCACCGTTGTTGGCGTACATCCACGGGCGTACCCGCGTGCTGACCGGCCCCTCCGGCCCCTGAAACTGCCATTCGTTACCGCTGGCCAGGTTGCTGTAGGCAATAACCTTGTGGTGCATCAGGTCTTCAGGCGTTTCGGGTGCACCGTGCGCACGGATGTATTCGGGCGAGGCGCACACCATCAGCCGGGTATTGGTGAGGCGACGGCTCACCAGGGTGGAGGTTCGCAAGCTGGCAATACGAATAGCCAGGTCAAAGCCTTCTTCAACGATATCCACGATGCGATCAGACAACTCGATGTTCAGTTCCACATCCGGAAACCGGGCGTGGAACTCGCCCCACAGCGGGGCCAGATGTCGAATGCCGAAACTCACCGGTGCGTTGATTCGCAGCACCCCTTTGGCCACGCTGGTGCGCGAGGTCAGTTCCGCTTCGGCCTCTTCTACCCCCGCCAGCAGTTCCCGGCAACGAACGTAAAACACCTCCCCTTCCGCTGTCAGGGACAACCGCCGGGTGGTGCGGTGTAGCAGCCGCACGGTAAGGCGCGATTCCAGCTCGTTGATGTACCGCGACACCGCAGCCTTGGACATACCCATGGTCTCGGAGGCGGCGACAAAACTGCCGGCTTCCACAACGGCGCAGAAGGTCTGCATTTCAAGTAATCGATCCATCTTATTGTTCCACTTTTTGAAACAGTCAATCTATTAAATGCATGTTTATCCCAAAAATAGATCCCCGTAAAGTAGCCCCATACTCAACCACACAGAAGGAAACACGATCATGAACAACGCACTCATCAACAAACTGCTCGATACCAACGCTGGCTGGGGGCCCCTCGCCCTGCGTATTCCGGTGGGTATTATCTTCGCCGCCCACGGGGCCCAGAAGCTGTTCGGCTGGTTCGGAGGCTACGGCCTTGAAGGCACCGGGCAATGGATGGATTCTATTGGTTTAAGCCCGGGCTACCTGATGGCCTTGCTGGCCGGCGGTACGGAGTTCTTCGGCGGTCTGGCGCTGATCATCGGCCTGCTGGTTCGCCCTGCCAGCGCGGCACTGGCCTTCGCCATGGTGATTGCCATTTTCAGCGTGCACATCCAGAACGGCCTGTTTATGAGCAACAATGGCTACGAATTCGGACTGGCCTTGCTGGCGGCTTCTGTTTCGCTGATATTCAGCGGTGCCGGGCGCGCATCGGTTGACCGGCTTGTGGCCGCTCGCTGAACAGTCCATTGAACTCAACCCCAAGGAGCAACGCGCCATGACCAGTCTGTTCGTCTCCCACGGCGCCCCCACCTTTGCACTGGAGCCGGGCCTGGCAGGCCCGGCCCTCACCCGGCTGGGGCAACAACTGCCACGGCCAGCCGCTGTGCTGGTGGTGTCGCCCCACTGGATGACACCCGAGGTGCGGGTCGGCCTTGCCGAAACACCGGCAACCATCCACGACTTCAACGGATTCGAACCCGCGCTATATCAGCTCGAATACCCGGCGCCGGGCCACCCGGATTTTGCCAGAATGGCACTTTCTCTGCTTGAGGAAGCGGGCTGGAAATCGGTCGCCGACGCTCAACGCGGCCTCGACCACGGTGCCTGGGTGCCGTTGCGGCACCTTTACCCGGATGCGACCGTGCCGGTATTCCAGGTATCCCTGCCGGACTGGCTCGACAGCCACTCTGCCTGGCGCCTGGGCCAGACGCTCGCTGCATTGGAAAAGGAAGGTGTTCTGATCGTCGGCTCCGGTAGCCTGACCCACAACCTGTATGAGGTCCGCTGGCGCGACGAACAGGCAAGCGAATACGCCCGGGAGTTCAACCACTGGATTCGGGAAGCGGTGATTGCAGGCGATCAGGAGAGGCTGGTAAACGCCCTGACCCTGGCTCCGCATGCTCGCCGCGCACACCCCACGGTTGAGCATTTCCTGCCACTACTGGTTGCCCTTGGTGCGGCTGGTTCCAATGCCCGGGCCACGGTTATTGAAGGCGGCATTGAGCACGGGGTACTTTCGATGGATTCGTTTGTTTTCTGATAGGCGGCTCCGAACTGCATCCGGAGATTCTTGATCGGCTTTTAAAGGGCAGGCTAAAAACCGTTCAGAGACTCCGTTTTTGCTCGTACATTTTTGAATCGGCACGTCCAAGCAGATTGCGCGCTGTGTGGCCGTCTTCCGGGTACAAGGCAACACCCACGCTGAAGGAGATCAGCACTCTCTGGCCTTCCAGCACCATGGGCGCGGCCATTACCTCGCGGATCTTGCTAACAGCGGCGTTCGCTGCGGCAAGATCCGCGATGTCGTTCAACAACACGGTGAACTCGTCGCCGCCCATGCGCGCAACGGTGTCTGTTTCGCGGGTGCACTGTTCCAGCCGGCGGGCAGTTTCGATCAGCAGCTGGTCGCCGGCTTCATGGCCCAGGTTGTCGTTGATCTGTTTGAAATCGTTGAGGTCCAGATACAACAGCGCCACGTGGCTGTTATGCCGGCAGGCCGACTTCAGTGCGGTCTCCAGCCGATCGTAAAACAGTGACCGGTTGGTCAAACCGGTCAGTGGGTCGTGGTGCGCAAGAAAACGCAGGTGATCTTGCGCGCGCTTACGCTCAACAACGGTCGCAACCTGGGTCGCAATGAACTGAAGCAGCTCCTGGTCTGCAGCGCGATAATGGGTTTGTTCTAATGGGCTCTCAATCACCAGCACGCCCAACACCGAATCGTTTGAGATCAGGGGCACACCCAGCCAGTTCATCGGGCCAGGTGATTTCAATCCATCCATCGTTATCGCCCCAAGGCCCGGTTGATAAGGGTCCCGTGAGGTCAGTAAGGCCTGCCCGGATCCGATCACCTCCGCCAGGGCGGTGCCGGGTTGCATCGGGCCTTCAATCCAGTCGTTTGCGCGATCAGCTGACCAGTCCGGAACGGTCAACACCGCCTTCACCGGATCATAGAAGACCAGGTGCAGATCGTTGTGCGGAAACAGCTCTGTAATCACTTGCCGCACACCGTCGCAGATCCCACGCAGGCTATCGGCACTGTGCGTAGCTTCAGATATCCGGTAGAGCGCATCCCGGGTTTGATTGGCGCGCCGCAGAGACGTCACATTGCGGGCCAGGCCAATTCGCAACCGGTCGTCTTCTGACCAGCGCGCGGACCATAACATAATATGTGGACCGCGTGGCCCTCTTTATGAAGGTATCGGTTTTCAAAGTTGGTGTGAGCCTGGCCCTGCATAACGCGGTTGGCTTCAGCGTAGGTGCGCTCACGGTCATCAGGATTAAGGTAATCGAAGATCAGCGTGCCGATCATTTCAGAGGCGGTGTACCCAAGCAGCGCTTCACAGGCGTCGCTGACAAACACAATGTTCCCGGATTCATCCACAACGAATACCGGATCCAGCAACAGATTGACCAGTTTGGGATACAGGGTTTCGAGATCGACAGGCATAGGCGCAGCCATTTACTTCACATGTGAAAGTATATTTCACTAGCATAATCGGGAACGGGCGCAAGCCATACATAAAGATTATAATCGCGACCGACGCCAGCCCCATTCGACCTTTGAACTCCAGGCCAATCACTGTGAGCATCTCTCATCGCAACAAGAAAAGCCATGCCCGGCCAGTGCGCAAGGGGCTTCACCCCAGAAATGAGCACCACCAGGGCTATGACTTCCCTGCTCTGGTTAAAAGCCATCCCGCACTTGCCCCCCATGTGAAGCCGAACGCTCACGGCGACCTGTCCATCAATTTCGCAGATCCCTTGGCAGTAAAAACGCTCAACGCCGCGTTATTAAACCAACACTACAACATTGTCGGCTGGGATATTCCAGAAGGCGCGCTGTGCCCGCCAATCCCGGGCAGGGCCGACTACATCCATCACATGGCGGACCTTTTAGGTTATGGGGCCCAATTTGAACAGCCTGGCATTAGATTGCTTGATATAGGCACTGGCGCAAACGGAATCTACCCGCTATTGGCCTGCCAAATTTACGGATGGCGGTGTGTCGGCAGCGACATTAACACCGAGTCGCTTGCCAACGTTGCCCGCATTATCGCCAATAACCCCTCCCTTAAAGACCGCTTCACCCTGCGCATGCAGCACGATAAAAACCACATGTTTGAAGGGATCATTCAAGCCGGCGAGTTCTTTGATGTGAGCGTATGCAACCCGCCCTTCCATGCCTCACTCGATGAAGCAATGAAAGGTAGTCAGCTTAAACTGGATAACCTGGCCCGTAGTCGCGGTGAGCACAAAGCAAACGCCCAGTCCCCCACCTTGAATTTTGGCGGGCTGGGAGCAGAGCTTTGGTGTAAAGGCGGCGAACAGCTGTTTCTTAAAAAGCTGGTACGAGAAAGCCAGCGGTATTCAACTCAATGCCGCTGGTTTACCAGCCTGGTATCCAAAGCCGACAATGTTAAACCGGTGACGAAGTTGATTCGCAAGCTTGGCGCTGTTGATTATCGGGAAATAGAGATGAAGCAGGGAAACAAGATTACGAGGGTGCTGGCCTGGACCTTTATCTGAGCAAGGAACCGCAGGAGACCCTTGCTCAGGCTGATGGCAGATTCCCGCCCAGCATGTTTTCAACCACGGCGGCGTTATAAAAGGTTTCCACCGTCTGTATTTTGTCGTCCCGGACACGAAACCAGACCGCAAGCCGCACATCCCCGATCGGTTTGAAGTGTGTCTGATAGTCCAGAATCGCGTACACGTGCTCGCCGTCGGCACTGAGCTGACGAATAACCAGATCCTTCTGGATGGCAGCCATGCCAAATTGGTACGACAGCATGTCGTCGGGCCGAAGAAAGCGCATGTTCGGCCCCACATATTCAAACCCTTCTTCAACCAGCAAGGCCTTTGCCTCATCAAAACGCTGGGCCTGAATGTCTGAAATGAATTGCGCCACGATGTCTTTGGGCTGCATGAATTAACTCCGTTTTCAGAATAAAGAGGATCCAGAATCTGGATCTACCCCGATAGTGTATCAACATGTCAGTGTTGCCAGGACGTATTATCTAAACCGCCTGATCGATCCTACCGCTATGAAACGCTAATAGCGGGGGAAGATAACCCGGTAAACACTGCGCCACACCACAGAATCCAGGGGTGAAAACCGTAAGGCCCGAAACACCGCACTCCAAGCAATGGCTGCCCTGCCAGTCGCGGCAAAATAACGAGCTTTTCGGCAATAGAAACGGGCTAAACCCCAGCGTATTTCCGAAGGTTTGAGCACACTCCCGAATTCCTCGATAAAATCCCGAACGATATTCTCGTTCGCCGCAAATCGGCGTTCCTTGTCGCTGGAAATCTGGTCTGGCATTACCCGGTAATAGCCCCAGTACTCGGGAACATAAAGGAACGTATAGCGGGCTGAAAAGCGCAGCCAGATATCGTAGTCGTCTGCGACGCCGTAACGGCCGGAAAACCCACCCATGTCGTCAAAACATTCCCGCCGCGCCATCACGGTATTGATGCTGACACTGTTGTCCACCAGCATCTGGCGGGCAATCCGCCCAGAGTAACGGCGCATATTCTTGCGGGACAGCTCGCGACCCTGCTCATCGATCATGATTTCATCACTGTGAAGCACATCCACCTCTGGATGATCCTTCATCAGCGTGACTTGCCGCTCCAGCTTCTCCGGCACCCACAGGTCATCAGAATCGAGGAAGCATATGAATGCCCCGCGAGCACGCTGAAGCGCTAGATTGCGGGCGATACTCTGGCCCTGATTGTCCTGGAAATAATAGTGAATACGGTCATCTTCCAGATAACGGGACAGCCTTTCACGTGTACCATCCTGAGACCCGTCGTCGATGATCAACAGCTCCCAGTGCTTATATGATTGAGCTAACACAGATTCGACAGCCAGTGTGATGGTGTGCTCACGGTTGAAGGTGGGCGTGATGATGCTGATTAGTGGTTCTGAAGCAGCCACAAGAGTTCCTTATCAGTCGGCTGAATGCTGTAGTTGCGTAACACCCATCAACGAGCCCGCTCTTATCGTTTGCAATAAAAGCCTAACATCGGCGATGCTGGCTTGAAGCGGGCGCCTTTGCGGCTAGTGTAGTCGCCCCCAATTAAGCAGAACAGCCCAGCGACTCGGATCAGGCTTGCGCTAAGGGCCCTGCCCTTCTTTCTATCGGGTAACATCGGTTAGCCAGGTATCAGATCCCTTAACCTTTGCAGGAGAAAAAAGTGTCAGATAACAACATCGAACTTACTTCCACCATTAGCGAAGACAACAAACTGGAACTGGCCCTGCGCGAGATCGAGATGCCGCACCCGGGCGAAAACCAGGTGGTCATCCGCGTTGAGGCCGCTCCTATCAACCCGTCTGACCTGGGTGTGATGTTCAGCGCGGCTGATATGACTACTGCCCGCCAATCCGGTACCGCTGAGCGCCCCGTCATCAGTGCCGATGTACCGGCCAAGTTCATGGGTGCCGTTAAAAAGCGGATCGGCAAGTCTGTACCTGTCGGCAACGAAGGCGCCGGTACCGTTATCGCTGCAGGTTCATCCGCCGCAGCGCAAAGCCTGATGGGCAAAACCGTAGCGTTCATTGGCGGCGGTAGCTACCGCAAATATCTCTGCGCCAATGTACAAAGCTGTCTGGAACTGGCGCCGGGTACGACTGCCGTCGAAGGCGCTTCCAGCTTTGTTAATCCGCTGACGGCGTTGGCCATGGTAGAAACCATGCGCGCTGAAGGTCACAAGGCGATCGTTCATGCTGCCGCCGCGTCTAACCTCGGACAAATGCTCAACCGCATCTGCATCGCCGACGGCATCGACCTGGTCAATATCGTCCGCAAGCCGGAACAGGAAGCCTTGCTGCGCGACCAGGGAGCCAAATACGTGGTCAACTCCAGTAGCGACCGCTTTATGGCAGACCTGACCCAAGCACTTATCGATACTGGCGCTACCATCGCTTTCGACCCCATCGGTGGCGGTCGCCTGGCTAGCGATATTCTCACCTGCATGGAAGCCGCTGTTTCTCGCAACATGACTGAATACAGCGTGTATGGATCAGATATATACAAACAGGTTTACATTTACGGTGGGCTTGATCGTGGCCCCATCACATTGAACCGCAGCTTTGGTTTTGCCTGGGGCGTGAACGGCTTTCTATTGTTCAATGCACTAGGAAAACTGGGTAAAGAAACCAACATTGCTATGCGCAAACGCGTAGCCGCCGAGATCAAAACGACCTTCGCCAGCCACTACACTGACGAAGTATCCTTGGCCGGTGCGTTGCAACTGGATGCAATCGCAGCCTACGGCAAACAGGCTACCGGGGAGAAGTTTCTGATCAAGCCGCAGAGCTAAGGCTTAGCCTCAGGCTGCAAGACCAACGCCAGGCGCTGGAGTCGGATTGACTTCAGCGGCTGGTTACGGATTATTCGTAGTGGCTCCAGAGCCTGAGAACTTTCACCACTTGCACGTCCTCGAGCACTTGGTAGACCAGACGATGCTGAATATTAATGCGGCGTGAATAGGCCCCCGTAAGATCACCAACGAGCTTCTCAAACGGAGGCGGCTTGCGGTATGGATCTTCCGCTAGCAGCTCTAACAGTTCCAGGGCCTTTGGTTTGAGACCGCTAGAGGCCAACTTTTTTGCGTCTTTCTGGGCTTGCTTGGTGTAAACCAACCTCCATGTCACCAGTCCAGCTCCTCATCGCATTCATCCACCGGGGTATCCATCCCCTCACGAACAGTCTCCCGCATACCTGGTACGGAGAGCAGGTAAAGTGTTTCCTGAATTGCAGACCAGTCTTCCTCGGATACCAGAACGGCTTTGTTCCGCTTACCCATAATGACGATTGGTTGGTGGGACTCGGCGGTCTCGTCAATCAACCGATAAAGGTTGCTGCGCGCCTCAGTTGCTGTAATTCCCGTCATGACGCACCTCTTGCGTGTTCAACTTTTAACCAAAGTGTACGCTTTCGGGTACGTACGTCAAGACGAACGCTCTGAATTACGTCAATGTAATGGGCGACAACGGATCACAGCATAGTTGCGCGCCCCGTTGACCACCTTGTTAACCCTTGAGTTCTAGGTCTTCCCGAATAACCTCGGGATGCCGAAACGCAATCTCGATGAGCGCCTTTGCGACCTCATTTGGCTCAACACGACTGACGCGCGCAGCGTTGCCCGCTTTCATTTCTTTAACAGATTGGAGCAGCTTGTTGCCAAGCTCCTCAGCTCTCAGAGTCTCATTACTCATTTTCCAGTACGTCACGAATCGACTTCAGGATATGCGCGGGTATGTTCTCCTTGACGGCCTTCTTGTAGATCACCAACAACCAGATCTCACCATTTGCCAATCTGGTGAAG
>LJZQ01000005.1 GCA_001314845.1 Marinobacter excellens HL-55 | reverse complement strand
ACTAGACGAAGGGGACTAGAAATTGGTGGAGCCAAGCGGGATCGAACCGCTGACCTCAACACTGCCAGTGTTGCGCTCTCCCAGCTGAGCTATGGCCCCCAACGGATGCGTATATTAAGGATCCGCCCTTGGGGCGTCAACACTTGCGCCCGCTTTTTTTAAAGTTTTTTGAACATCCCTGTTCGCACCGCTCAATTAACCAACAAACCGTTTATTAAATACCCAGCGCAGCGTATTCCTTCTCAACTTTCTTGGTTTCTTTCTTGGAGAAGCCACCCATCACATCGAGCGCGCTGCGCAAACGAGCGCGAGTCATATCCGGCCCTAGCAGCGCCATGGAGTCCATCACCGACCAGGAATTGGGTGTACCGGCGATCGCCACAAAGATCGAGAACATGAAATCCCCCATCTTCAGATCCATCGCTTTGGCCAGAGCCTTGATGTCGGCGAAGATGGTGTCCTTGCTCCAGTGGCGCTGAGCTTCCAGTTTCCACAGAGTGAACTGCAACACCCGGCGAACCTGAGCTTCATCCAGCTTGTTATGGGTGAAGTCTTCCGGCTTCAGGCTCAACATGCCGCTGAACATGAATTGCGCCATCGGCGCCACGTCAGAGAACACCTCTGCCCGACCCTTGATGTGCGGCACCAGCGCTTGCAGATCGTCACGATTGAACCACCACTGGTGCATCCGCGCCATAAACTGCTCATCGCTCAGCTCGTCACGAATCCACTGACCATTCAGCCAGCGCAGCTTCTCCACATCAAACACCGGGCCGCCGAGTGATACCCGCTGGATGTCGAAGTTTTCGATCATCTCATCCAGAGTAAACTTCTCTCGCTCATCCGGCATGGACCAGCCCATCCGGCCGAGGTAATTGGTGACCGCTTCCGGTAAAAAGCCCATACGCTCATAGAAGTTGATGCTGGTCGGATTTTTACGCTTCGAAAGCTTGCTCTTGTCGGGATTCCGCAGCAGCGGCAAGTGGCACAGCTCCGGCATATCCCAGCCAAAGTACTGATACAGCAGCTTATGCTTGGGCGCGGAGTTGATCCACTCCTCGCCCCGCAGCACGTGGGTAATTTCCATCAGGTGGTCATCCACCACGTTAGCCAGGTGATAGGTCGGCATGCCGTCGGATTTCAGCAGAATCTGGCAATCCACCTGAGCCCAGTCAATCTCGATCGTGCCACGCAGCATGTCCTGAATCTCGCATACACCTTCATCAGGCACTTTCATGCGGATGACATAAGGGTCGCCCGCGTCCAGGCGGCGCTTTACTTCTTCCTGGGTCAGTTCCAGATCACCTTTTATGCCCGGGTTCAGGCCCTGCGCCTTGCGCTCTTCGCGGATGGCGTCCAACTCTTCCGGGGTGCGGAAGCAGTAAAAAGCGTGGCCAGCACTGACCAGATCTTCGGCATACTGGCCGTACATGTGCTTACGCTCAGACTGGCGATACGGGCCATGCGGGCCACCCACGTCAGGGCCTTCATCCCAGTTCAGACCCAGCCAGCGTAGCGCCTTGAGGATATCCTGTTCCGATTCCGCCGTGCTGCGGGCCTGGTCGGTGTCTTCAATGCGCAGAACAAACTGGCCACCGTGCTGGCGCGCAAAGCACAGATTGAACAAGGCCACGTAGGCGGTGCCAACGTGTGGGTCGCCAGTGGGCGACGGAGCGATTCGGGTGCGTACAGTCATGAAACCATCCTGAAGATATGTGGCCAGTGAATAAAAGCGGCATTATAACGGCCATACAATGTTTTCGCATGATTGGGTTTTGCACGCCGCACTATATATGTAATATTATAACGTTTCGATTACTCCATCAGGACCCTTCGCCATCATGCAAGCAAAATCCGGTTACCTCGCCCTGGGCCTCAGCACCCTGATAGCGGCTGCCCCCGTTTCAGCCGCCAATATTGTCACCTCGATAAAGCCGCTGGAGCTGATCGTCAAGGCGGTCGCCGGCGATGAAGCCAAGGTCTCGACTCTGGTGCCTGCGGGCTCAAGCCCCCACAACTACACCATGAAACCCTCCCAACGGCGGGCTCTGGAGCAGGCAGATGTGATTTTCTGGGTAGGACCAGAGATGGAAACCTTCCTCAACCGACTGCTGAGCGGTCGGGAGTTCAACGCCCGGTCCGTGGCATTTTTGGACGCTCCGGAGGAAGGTCATGATTCCGAGCATAACGAGCATGACCACAGAGACGATCACCACGATCATCACAGCGACCATGGCCATCATGACCACAAAAAACACCATGACGAACACGAAGACCATCATGAGGATCACTCAGGTCACGGAGATGTCCACGCCCATGATCATGGCGACGGTGAAGATCCCCATATCTGGATAGATCCGGCTCTCGCTCTGGACATGGCGAAACAAATTCACGCCCGTCTGTCCACACTGGAAGGTGTCAACCCGGTACAACTTGACGCCAACCTCGCTCATTTTGAAAAGACCCTGGCCTCGACAGAACAGGACATTCGCAGGCGCCTTGCGGCCGCCCAAAACATCAGCTTGTTCACCTACCATGACGCCTTCAGCCGTTTTGCTGACCACTATGGCCTGACCCTGGACGGCGTGCTGACGTTAAACCCGGAACTGTCCCCCGGGGCACGCCACATTGCCAAAGTGCAAAACCGGCTGCAGCAAGCCAACCAGCCCTGCCTGCTCACAGAACCTCAGTTTGACCGCCAATGGTGGCGTTCGATTACCGAAGGCCTGGACATCACCTTCAGTACCTGGGACCCCCTGGCAACCGACATTGAAAGCAATGCCGACGGCTACATCAATTTCCAGAACAGCATCGCAGACGCAGTCGCCAGCTGCCTGCCCAGGTAACGCTTCCTGCCTCAAGGCCCGGCCATGCGTAGAAACCGGCCGGGCCTCAATTGCACGTTGCTCTTTTCAGACACAGCGGGTAGATTTCAGTTTACTGTCTAATTCCGTGTGATGAATTCATCGTGAACAGCCCGAATACCAGCACTCACACATCCCTTCCGGCACTGCGGTCTTCTCTTGAGAACACCGGCAGGGCTTCTATCCGTCTCTGATCTCGCTGAATCCTCTCTAGCACCTTCCCGGATTCAGCGCTTACTGAAATCACGACATCTATTTTCCCGGAGATTACTATGTCTGAATTACCCGCTATTACCGTTGCCGAAGAAGACTACAACCGCCTGAGCACCCTGCTTGAGCGTATGGCTGGCAAATCCGACGTGGCCGATGGCCTTGAAGACGAACTAAGCCGCGCTGACCTCAAACCACTGGCAGACATGCCCGAGGGCGTCGTCACCATGAACTCCATGGTGCGCTTTGTCGACGAAGACGCCGGCAAAGAACACGAAATGATGCTGGTGTACCCCCACGAAGTGGGCGATGCCGACCACAAAGTATCAATCCTGGCGCCGGCCGGTGCCGCCATGCTGGGCCTGAGCATTGGTGACAGCATCGAATGGCCAATGAAAGGCCGCAAACCGATTCACCTTAAAGTGGTCAGCGTTACCCGCAAAGCCTAAAAGGCGGGGTCAGACCCGAATACATTTCAAGCCTCCAAATGTCATCGGGTCTGACCCCGATACAAAGCAAGCAGGAAAGCTCATGAGCAAGCCAGACGATCACGGACCGGCAACCCGCATCATTCACAACCGCCGCCACAAGGATGCGTTCGGCAGTCCCTACTCACCGGTTTACAACACCACCACTTACCGGTTCGAGAATACCGCGGCGTTGCTGGATGTGATCGAGGGTCGCACCGAAGGCAATCTGTACACTCGCTGGGGCACCAATCCAACCATCAAAGAGCTGGAGCTCGGTTTGGCGGGGCTGGAGCAGGCAGAGGCAGCCTTGGCATTTGGCTCCGGCATGGCTGCGATTTCCGCGACAATGCTGGCCCATGGCCGCAAAGGCATTGTCTGCGTGGGTGATTTGTATGGTGGCACTCAGGAGTTGCTGAAAAATCACTGCATGGCGCTGGGTATTCCGGTGATTTTCCTGTTCCGTGAGGAGCAGAGCCAACTGGCTGCGCACCTGGCCGAACCGGGCAAGCTGGTCTATTTTGAGACCCCGGCGAATCCGAACATGGCCATTCTCGACATTCGCGATCTAGCCAAAACCGCTCATGAGCATGAGGCCCTGGTAGCGGTGGACAACACCTTTGCCAGCCCTATCAATCAGAAGCCTCTGGACCTGGGTGCAGATCTAGTGCTTCACAGCGCGACCAAATATCTGAGCGGCCACAGCGACATTACCGCCGGGGCACTGATGACATCTGCCAGCCTGGCCAAACCGGTTGCCGCCTGGCGCAAAAATCTGGGCCAGCTGATCGCCCCGGAAACCGCCGCTTTGCTCTCCCGCAGCCTGCGCACCCTGCCGGTACGAATCCGCCAGCACAATGAAAATGCCATGGCCGTAGCCCGGGCCATGGAGCAGCACCCGAAAGTCTCCAAAGTCCACTACCCCGGCCTGCCATCGTTCGAAGGCAATGAACTGGCCAGACAGCAAATGACCGGTTTTGGCGGCATGCTCAGTATTGAAGTGGAAGGTGGACAACAAGCAGCCGAAAAGGTGGCAGATTCCCTGAAAATCTTCCTTCTCGCCACCAGTCTGGGTGGCGTAGAAAGCCTGGTCAGCCAACCCAGCGCCACCAGCCATCATGGCCTGAGCCGGGAAGAACGCGTCAAACGCGGCATCGGCGACGGCATGCTACGCCTGTCCGTCGGCCTGGAAGACGCCGAAGACCTGATCGCCGACCTAAATCAGGCTCTGGAATAAACTTTGGGGTCAGACCCAAGAACATTTGATGAGGTGAAATGTCTTTGGGTCTGACCCCAAAAATTGGCTTAGTCTGGTGTTTCTGGGCTGGCTTTGCGGTACTCCCCGGGGGAGCAATGCATCCAGCGGCGGAAGGCTCGGGTAAAGCTGCCGGTGTCAGTATAGCCGAGGTGGATGGCGAGTTCGTCCAACTTCATGGAGCTGTTCTTCAGCAGCTGCAACGCCAGTTGGCGGCGTTCTTCTTCCAACAGTTTGCGGAAACTGGTGCCCTCCAGGTCCAACTTGCGCCGGAGACTGCGGGGTGACATGGCCAAGGTTCCTGCCACTTCATCCAGCGATGCCACCAACCCCAGCGGCCCGAGTAACTGCTGTCGCACCTGCCCGGCAAAGCCGCCCGTTTGTCGCCGCTCAAGTTGTTGTCGGCATTGATGGTCCAGCACTTGCACCAGGTGCGGGTCGAAGGTGGGCAGTGAACGATCGGCATCCGCCCGCCGAATAACCAGCGCATTGCGCGGCTGATTAAACGTCAGCCTCACGCCGCTCAGCTCCTCGAAGCAGGAGGCATAGGACAGTGGCTTGCCTTTAAGTTCGATCGCCTGCACATCAAAGCCTGCCAGGCTCAGCTCCTTGAATAAGTTAAGGCCCGTAGCCAGATCCCGCTCCAGCAGAAACTGGCGCAAATGGCGGGGAATATCATCAGGATCAAACGCAACGCCGAAGTCATCACCTTCCACAAAGGTTTGCATTTTGCAGTAGGCGGTACTGAGCGGCAGGTATCGGAGGGCCAATGTGGTGGCATCGCGCAGAGTCCGGCTGGTGCGCAACGCAAAGCCCCAGATTCCAAAGGTCGACACGCTGTATTGCAGCCCCATACGGATCCCCAAAGCCGGCGTGTCTGGCAATGCCAGAATCAGGTTCTCGATCAGCCGCATTTCCTGAGCGCGGGTAATCAAGCCATCAGCCGCCTGCAAGTCCTCCACTGCGATACCGGTACCCAGCAAACAGGTCTCGCGATCCACTCCTTGCCTGACAGCAAAGTTGATCATGACCTGACTGATCGTAACTGGGTGCAAGAGGGTATCTGAATTTGACATAGCTCGGGAGTATGCCCCGCCCCCGCAAGCCGGACAAGCGCACAAGGTGCCAAGGCCGTTTATGCCTGTTGATTGGCCATAGCTGCCCTGTCTGCACTGGCGCGCCATCTCTATTGTAGGCATTGTAAGAACAACCTGGAGCACTCAATGACCGAAGACCTCACCACCCTCAATAAGCAGGCCATCGCCGCCGCCAAAAAGCACATGGGCAAGGCAGCCTGGCCCACCGTGGCACTGACCTTTGCCACCGTCGGTTCCTTCGCGCTTACCCTGGCATTCTTCGCGGTCGGGGCGCTGCCCGTCTGGGCTGCTACGCTGCTGATCGGAGCGCTGACGTATTTCTCCTACACCCCGCTACATGAAGCCGTTCACAACAATATTCACGGTGAAAACGACCAGCTAACCTGGCTCAACCATCTGTGTGGCTATCTGGTTGCTCCGTTGATTGCCGTGCCCTACCAGTCTCACCGGCTGGAGCATTTCACCCATCACCGCTACACCAACCAGCCGGATAAAGACCCGGATTTCATCATCAGCGGCATGGGCAAGGGGCCTTTCAGCGCCCTGCTGACGGTACTCAAGTTCCTGTGGGTACAGAACACCTTCTTCGCCCGCCAACATTGGGGCAGCGCATCTCGAAGGGAAAAAGTCATCTACTGTGCAGAGCTGTTTGTATCCATCGGGTGGCGAGTCGTGTTTCTGTCGCTGGTGAGCCAGACCGGCGCAGTGGTTGTTGTCTTGCTCGGATACTTAATTGGCGGCGCCTTTACCGCCTACTGGTTCGCCTATCGGCCGCACCTGCCCTACAAGGAGCCAAAGCGCTACCGCAACACCAACAGCCTGATCATGCCCGCTTATATGAAACCGCTGGAGTGGTTCTGGCTCGGGCAGAATCTACACTCAATCCACCACCTGTTTCCAAGAGTGCCGTTTTACCGGTACCACGCCCTGCACCGCGAGATCGAACCGGTCCTGCGGGCCCATGGCACCCAGATCATCGGCATCTTCAACCGCCACCCGCAATAATCTTTGGGGTCAGACCCAAGAACATTTGATGACGTGAAATGTCTTTGGGTCTGACCCCAACTTGAATCCCGGAGACACCGCCCCAATAATGCAGAAACCTTCCGGGAACGTTTCCATGAACAGAAACCTTGCAACGCAGTTACCGCCCTGGCGCCAGATGGCGTCCTGCTTTGCCGTGGCTGTGTTTGCGCTGGTTCTTCTGTGTTCGATCACCCAAGCGCACGCCCAACCGAGCCCGGCGGGCAAGGTTGTTATCAATCACCTGGACCATCTGGTGGTTGCCAGCCACAACCCGGCGTTGGCGGTGGCAGAAACCGGCTCAGCGGAAGACGAGCCCCTTATCGACACCCCGGAGCACCTGGCCCGGCTTCTTGGCGCTGTGCTCTGGTCGCAGTCCCGCTGTTCGGTCCCGGCAGCCGACCACCGCACCGAGCGAGCAGCGTCCCTCGCTGATTTCACCACACCGCCCCTGCGGGCACCGCCCATCGCGTAATCCCCTGCACAGAACATCACGCAGACCGGCGATAACGCCCGTCTGGACGCGACCCTGTTTATCAAGGATTACCGATGAAATCATTACGTTCACGGGCCATGGTGTATGGCCTGGTGATTGTGCTCGGGCTGCTGAGCGCAATGCCGAATCTGTTGCCGGCCAGCGTGGCCGACAAGTTCCCGGACTGGTACCTGGAGAACACCCTTGCCCTCGGGCTCGACTTGCAGGGCGGCTCGCACCTGCTGCTGGAAGTTGACGCCACCGAACTGCTCGCCAACAACCCTGGCCAGCCCGAAGACCTGCTCCTCAAGGATGCCGTAGAACGCAGCCTGGAAGTAGTACGCAGGCGCCTGGACGAAACCGGCCTGGTGGAGCCCAGCATTACCCGCCAGGGCAAGAATCATATCCTGGTGCAGATGCCCGGCGTGGCCGACCCGGCCCACATCCGGGAGCTGCTGGGCACCACCGCCCAGATGACCTTCCACTGGGTTGCCAGGCCGGATGAAAGCCGGCGCTCCGCTGTTCTCCGGCTAACTGACGCCACCGGCGAACAGGAATACGTGCTGGAGAAGCGGATAGCCATGCAGGGCGAGCACATAAGCGATGCCCAGATGGCCTTTAACCAGGACACCACCGAACCGGTGGTCAACTTTAAACTCGACTCCGAGGGCACCCGCCTGTTCGGCGACATGACCCGCCAGAACATCGGCCGGCCACTGGCCATTATTTTGGATAACCATGTCATCACTGCACCGGTCATTCGCAGCGTCATCGCCGGCGGCAGCGGCGAAATCAGCGGCTCCTTCACCACGGCCGAGGCAAGCAACCTCGCGCTGTTGCTGAGAGCCGGCGCCCTGCCCGCCCCTCTGCACGTCATAGAAGAACGCACCGTAGGCCCGGACCTCGGCAGCGATGCCATCGCCATAGGGGTGAGCACCGGCCTGCTGGGCGCCGCATTGGTGATCGCCTTCATGCTGGGTATCTACGGCCGCTGGGGATTGATCGCCTGTACCGGCCTGGCCATCAACATCGGCCTGGTTCTGGGGCTGCTCAGCATACTCGGCGCCACCCTGACCCTGCCCGGCATTGCCGGCATCATCCTCACCATTGGCATGGCAGTCGATGCCAACATCCTGATCAACGAACGCATCCGGGAGGAATCCCGCAAAGGCAAGGTCGCCTGGATGGCTCTGCGGGAGGGTTTCGGCCGTGCGTACAGCACCATTCTGGACTCTAACGTGACCACCCTGATTGCCGTCAGCCTGCTGTTTATGTTCGGCAGCGGCCCGGTAAAAGGCTTCGCGGTAACCATCGGCATCGGTTTGCTCACCTCCCTGTTCACCGCCGTGGCATTCAACCGCCTGGTCATGGAATGGTGGATCAAGGGCCGGGAGCGGGAGCCGCTCACCATTGCAGGGTTTGCCTGGCTGGACCGGCTGAGCGAGAGGGGCGTCAACTTCATGAAAGGCCGGGTGCTTGGCCTGGTGCTGTCTGGCGTTCTGTCGATTGCCTCCATCGCCCTGTTCATCCAACCGGGCCTGGATTACGGCGTGGATTTCACCGGCGGCACTCTGGTGGAAGTGCGCGTACCTTCCGTCTCCGTAGATGAGTTGCGAACAACGCTGCAAAGCCAGCAACTGGGCGCTGCGTCCATTCAGGAGTTCGGCCAGGACGGTGATTTCCTGATCCGGCTCCCGGCGGATGCCAGCTCCAACACAGGCTCGGCCCACCCGGTAGAAGCCCTGAAATCCGCCGTCACCAGCCTGCAACCCGATGCCAGCTTCCCGAAAGTGGACGTGGTCGGCCCGAAAGTCAGCGGCGGCTTCAGCGATGCCACCATCCTGGCCATCCTGCTGGCCGGCGCTGGCATGCTGGCCTATCTGTGGATTCGCTTTGAATCCCACTTCGCCCTGGCCGCCACCATCACCATCGCCCTGGACCTCACCAAAACCATCGGCTTCTTCGCCCTGGCCGGCGTGGAATTCAACCTGACCGCCGTGGCCGCTTTGCTGGCACTGATCGGGTATTCCGTGAACGACAAAGTGGTGGTGTTCGACCGAATACGGGAAAACCTGCGGCAAACGCCGGACATACCCATGCTGGAATTGCTCAACCGCAGCATCTCCTCCACCCTCACCCGAACCGTGTTCACCTCCGTGACCACCTTCCTGGCACTGCTGCCCATGGGCATCGCCGGCGGTGCTGCCGTCTCCAGCTTCGCTCTGCCCATGCTGTTCGGCATCGTGATCGGCACCAGCTCCTCCGTGTTCATCGCCTCGCCCATTCTTTACTACCTGAGCGAACGCCGAACCCGGAAAGGCCTAGCCCAACTGCGACCCACCACCGAGGAAATGCGCAAAGAACTGGAACTGATCCCATAACCTCAAAACGGGTCAGACCCGCGGACATTTGCCGCGGCTAAATGTTCGCGGGTCTGACCCCGATTTTGGTTAACATAAACAAACAGGTGGTTTACTGATTTTTGACTAGTATGTGAGAAAGCCCTTCAACGGAAGAATGGGAATCTATGAAGTCTACAATCGGCATTCTTGTGCTGCTTTCAATCGCACTTGGAACAAGCAATGTAAGCGCGGATACCCATCCGAAAAAACTGACGATTTCCGTTATCGATGACGTTCCCAGTACCCGGTTGGCGGTGCAGCTGCTCGAAATCGCTTATGACCATCTTGGCGTAAGCATCGACACGGTGGTTGCTCCATCACGCCGGGCATTATTACTGGCGGATTCCGGGCAGGTAGATGGCGACCTGTTCCGCATTGATACCGTCGCCCGGGATTACTCCAACCTGGTCAAGACGCCCTACCCGCTGCTGCGGGGCCGGCTGCACGCCGTGTTTAATGTCCCGAACGTTAAGGCAATGCCCCAACCCTCTACTCCGCCCTTAATGGTGGCCGTGCGCAGAGGCGTGATCATCGCAGAAGTCACAGCCGAAGCGCTTGGTATGGAACCGGTTCACGCGGAAGACTATGACCAGATGCGCAAGCTCCTGAAGCATGGGCGAGTGGCCATGGCGCTGGTTGCTGACATTGAGGGGATTTCGCCACTGGCTCGCAGTGACTGGGAAGACCTGACGGTTCTGCCGGAGCCGGTCGTCGAATTCGAGCTCTACCACTACCTGAACCGACGCCACCAGGGTCTTGCGTTGGATCTAGCAGCCGTACTGGAGCACTTGGACAGCAATGGCGTGAAACGACGAATCCTGGAAAACGTGATTAACGACAGCCTTTCGGATTGAGCCAGGAAAACGATTGCGTGAATTCAACGGGCCGCACACAGGCGGCCCGCCAGTGCATCAGGATGCTTTCTTCAGCTTCTTCTTCAGCGACTTGAGCTTGGCTTCGTGCTTCTCGATCTTGGCCTTACGCGCATTGATCTTTTTCTTCAGGTTTTTCTCAACTTTCTTAGACATAATTGCCTCCTGGGCATTATCGCGGCTAGTTTGCGGGCTTGTTCTTCTTGATAAACCCACGAATAAACTGCCTGATTTCGCGAGCGGCGCTGGTATCCAGCTCTTCACACAACTCAATAAACTGCTCGCGCTCGGTACTGCTGATGCGAATCAGCAGCTGGCTATCTTTCTTGTTGGGCTTCACCTTTTTTGGTTTCACCTTTTTTGGACTATCAGTCACTGCGGATACTCCTGGTGAGAACGAAGCTCAGGGCTGAAAGATATTTACATTGTATATACGTTTTTAAAAAAAGCAAACCGGCCATCTAACCCCCCAGCCACTCCGCCAGCTGCAAATTAGTCTTTAGCCGCAAACGCTGTTGCAACATCCCTTCAAACACACTGTTTACCGAGCGGCCATCTCCGAGCAACGGCAACGCGGCTTCCGCTTCCGAAAAGAACTGCTGCTCACGCTCGGTGCCGATAATAGCGTGCTCCCACCATTCGACCACCCGGGGCCGAGCCTGTTTCAGCAAAGAATCCGCCGGCAACTTTTCAGACTTCGCTGCATTGGCGGTGTGAGAAGCCGGCAACAGGTTCCAGAGATCGTTATTGTTCCAGCGGGACCAGGGAAAACAGTGGTCGATATCGTAGCGGGTACGGGAAAGGTCTCGTGCAGTCCAGACGCACTCCACCGGCCCGGCAGTAAGCTGCTGCTCCACCAGCTTGCGCACCACGGAAGTGTCACGCCGCCCTTCCACCCACTGCAGCGCCTGATGGTAGGTTT
Source organism: Marinobacter excellens HL-55 (assembly GCA_001314845.1). Lineage (GTDB taxonomy): Bacteria > Pseudomonadota > Gammaproteobacteria > Pseudomonadales > Oleiphilaceae > Marinobacter > Marinobacter excellens_B. Next base: position 188,593 of record LJZQ01000005.1, on the reverse strand, counting down.
CCGTTGAGTAACGAGCCTCCCAACTACCCATCAGGTTGATCCATTCATTCACAATGGCTGGCTCCACCCAGCAGGCATAACGGCTGAAGGTATCCCACAACATGGCTGGCACGCGGAAACGCCCGAACCGAGCGAGAGTTTCCTTATCCAGCCGAACCGCCTTATTGCGAATAATCACCCGGCTGGTGCCGCCCTCAAAAATCGGACGATTCGTACCCGGCCAGGTAGTGAAGTGAGCGGGATTCTTGAGAATGTTCGAAGCCGCCAGTTTGATCGCCCGCATAACCACCGGCGCAACCTCCGCCGATATTGACAACCCAACCCGGAAATCCAGTGGTGACAGTTTACCCAGCTCGTAGAAATCGTCGCCGGCAAAACCCAGCCCCCGGGAACCCGGCGCCTGCCGCAGGTGATGTTTCAGTACCAGCGGGTGATAGAGCATGATCCAGAACAGCCCCACTGCCCCCAGCGGCAGCTCTACCCAATCATCGGAGCGGTTCAGTACCAACCCCGGCGCACTGTCTGCCATGCGCACCATGGTTCGCAGCAAGCCGAGCTTGTAGGTGGAGGCTTTGTTGTCGTTGATGATGATATGCCGCAGCGTGGGCAGTGCTCCCGTGCCGTCATCCGGCAGGCGGTATGCGGCAGTTTCCCACCACACATCCGCACGCTTGAGCTGGTCTGCCCGAGGTGTATCCGGCAAAGGCACCGGCATAACGGCCCGGTGGCGGGCAAAGCTGTCCAGCTCGGCTTTGGTGACTTCGTAGAACTGGCGCTCACTATCTCCCGGCCCGTGGCGCAGGGTGATGACCAACATGCCAGACGGCGCCAGCAGCTCCGTTAAAATACGGAACGCCCGCTCCCGGGAAGTAGGCGGCAGGTGCATCCACACCGCAGACACCAGCACCAGATCAAACCGGTAACTGAGCTTACGGATCTCGCTCAGATCCGGCAGGGCATCATCCACCCACTGGATACTGCGATGAGCTGTTGCCGCTTCACCAAGGCGGCGCAATTCCGCCGCCGGCTCCACCGCCACTACGTCCCAGCCACGCTCTGCCAGCGCTAACGCATCACGGCCGCTACCAGCACCGACATCCAGCGCCAGACCGGTTTTCTTGTACAACTGGGGAAGCCAGTCGCTGTGGACCTGTTCGAAGGTCAGAGACTGGTACTGGGTGAAGAATTTTTGGGCGTGTTTGTTGTATGGTCCGTAACTCATGCCACCGCCAGCTTAGCCGCCTGCTGCCACATGAAATTCGGCATCGGCGTTCGGAGTTTCCAGGTAATACTCATGGGCTGCGAACCGGTGTGAGACACGTAATCGACCTCCCCGTAATTCACGTACCCCATCGTGCGACCATATTCGTCTTTCGTTTGCTCTCTCACAAACAGAAAAAGCCGTATGTTGGCGTTACGGTGCTGAGTATAGTCTTTCCCTCTACCATGCTCTGGCCTTGAGCTGTTCTGCGACTGCCAGTGGAACAACTGCTCGTTGATGGCGTAGTCGTGGTACATGGTGGTTGGGGAGAACTGCTTTTCGTTTTTGTCTAGGGTGACAAACAAAAGCATGATTTTCTGCTCTTGAATTACAAAAACCCCCTCCATCGATCGTGGCATAGCCTCAAACGTCGCCGCTCCAAACCCTGCCAGTATTTGCTCCCGAGAATAGCGAGCATGTAGATGCAGGGGCACTTGCGGCAAGTCCGGCATGATGGGTTGTTCATGCTTGGTTTTCGCGAGCTTCCAATCCAGTACGTCCAGCAGTTCCTGCTCCAGCCCAAACGTGCCAAGCTCGCTCAGGCTCTGGCTGAGTGATGAAAACTCCAACTCCGGTCCAGCCTTTTGCCAGAAATCATAATGACACATTAGCGCTTGGCGATTACCCGTATCGCCCCAGCTAAAACCAGCCTGGCAGAGTTTCTTCAAGAACAGCAGGTACTGATGATCGTCACAGATAAGAATCCGGTTGTAGATCGCCTTTTTCGCCAACTTGAATGGCGAATCATCAGGAACATCCTCATCTTTGGCTTTCGAAACCAACTCTGCCCAACTCCCCCGCCGATAAAGCTCGTTAAGATCAATGTGGGAATGATGCGTCAGGAAGTTTTTCAGCGTCAGAGGTTGAGTTGAATGCTGGGGAAACTGGCGAATCAGCGACACCAGCCGTTTCATCGTCAGAGTGGCCTGGCGGGTGTTGCTCAGCACCATCTCCTGGGTTTTCTTGGTGAGCTCAATTCGACAACCCAGCGGCGCATGGGGAAAGCCCTGCTTAAGCTCTTCCGTGATCGAGCGTTCTGACTTACCCACCAGTGCCCGGAATTTATTGGCAAAATCGTATTCAGGTCGGGAATTGCCTACAAAATCCAAGACTGTGCAGCAATCTTTGTCCTCGGCCAGGCGCAAACCCCGGCCCAGTTGCTGAAGGAAAATGGTCAGGCTTTCGGTTGGGCGCAGAAATAACAAGGTATCGACTTCCGGAATATCGACGCCTTCGTTGAAGATATCGACCACACACAGAATGTTGATTTGCCCAGAACGAATGGCTAGCTGCTTCTGCTGGCGCTCGTGGCTATTGTTGCTGGTGAGCACATCCGCTCTGATACCGTGCAGCAGGAACTGTTGCGCCATGAAGTTTGCGTGGTCATGACCCACACAGAAAGCCAAAGCCTTCATACTTTCTATATCAGTGATGATTTCCCGCAAGCTTCGCAAAATCTTTTTTACACGATTCTGGTTGTGCGTATACAAGTTCGTCAGCTGAGCAATATCGTAACGCCCACGACTCCAAGGAATGGTGCGCAGGTCAGTGTCATCATCTATCCCAAAGTATTGAAAGGGGCAAAGGTGCCGGCGGTTAATAGCTTCCGGCAAGCGGAGTTCGGCGGCAATCACACCGCCGAAGTCGCTGAGGATATCCTCATTGTCATGCCGCTCTGGTGTTGCCATCAGGCCTAGCAATATCTCAGGTGAGAAATGCTCCAGTACCGCACGGTAACTGGATGCGGCGATGTGATGCACTTCGTCGATCACGATGTAATCGTAATAGTCTTCAGTGAGCTTTAGCTGATCCAGCTGGTTGTTCAGGGTCTGGATCGACACGAACAACTGGCGGTAGTGCTCTGGCAACTGACCGCCCACCCAGAGTTCGCCAAAGGCATTATTTCGCAGCACGCCACGGTAGGCTTCGCGGGCTTGCCGCAGAATTTCTTCCCGATGCGCCACGAACAAAAAATGAGCGTTTGGCTTTGCTTTCAGGAAGCGCTGAAAATCAAAAGCCGAAATCAGCGTCTTGCCAGTGCCGGTGGCGGCCACCACGAGGTTTCGGAAACGGTGGTGCACGTCCCGCTCAACAGCTAGCTGCTCCAAAATATCCTTCTGATGCGCAAACGGCGTGATTTCGAAATAATGGGAGACGTCTGGCGAACCCAAGCCTTTTTGCTGCCTCAGGGCTCGATTGAGCTTTTCGGTACTCTCAGCCTGACCATCGAACCGCTCAAAGTCTTCCGAAGCCCAATAAGTCTCAAAAGTGCTCAAAGACTTGTTGATGATGTGTGGAATTTCCTGAGAGGTGATCTTCAGGTTCCACTCAAGGCCGTTGGTCAGCGCCGATCGGGACAGGTTTGATGAGCCGATGTAACCGGTGTGAAAGCCGGTGTTCCGGAGAAACAAATAGCTTTTGGCGTGCAGCCTTTCACGCTCTGTGTTGTAGCTCAGCTTCACTTCGGTGTTCGGCAGGCTCGCCAGGTACTCAACGGCTTTGGCATCCGTTGCTCCCATGTAGGAGGTGGTGATGATTTTCAGTTCACGGCCACTGGCGGTGAAGGCCTCCAGCTCTTTCCGGAAAATGCGGATGCCAGCCCACTTGATGAACGACACCAGCCAGTAGATTTTGTCTGCCGACAGAATTTCGCGTTTGAGTTCCGATTCCAGCGACAGGCCGGCATTGCTGCCGGAAAACAGCTCACTTTGGGTTAGGCCGGTGAGAGGGAAAATGTCTTCTACGTATTGTTTGAGGTTGGCTGCAACCGGGTTTTCCAGTTCGTAAAGCGCCGTCAGAATTTTTCCCTGGCTATCCAGTAGGTTCTCTTCCAGAAAGCCCTCGTCTGATATCTGGCTCTTGAGCCACATCAGCAACTGGTTGGAGAGTTCGATTTGCTCTTGCAGCCGATCATCGCTCGACGGCACGGCTTCAATGGCAAATTCCAGGATGTTTGACATGAATCTTGACAGCCACACCGAGGCTTCAGCGCTATTGAGCTGGCGTTCACCAACGTAGAACTTGTCTCTATCCAGGCGGCTTTCGATGAGCTTGGTGATTAGCTGCTCGTAGATTCCGGTTTGTTGCATCGCATGCTGTCCATGTTGATGACGCCCACCAGATCAACACTGAGGTCCTCATCATTGCTTGTTTGCTAACGAATTATTGAACGAACCTTAGCGTCGTGTGTTCAGATATCCAAGCAATTCCGCAAAGTTTGGTCAGCTTGACCTCTAGCCCCATCGATCACTCATTAGCCAACCAAGCCGCCCCCCGCACCCCACTGGAATCACCATGGGCAGCTTTAACTATCAGCGTGTCACACTCCCCACCAAACACATAACTGGGCAAACGCGCAGGCAGTTCCTGATAGATCTGTCCGGCGTTACTCATGCCGCCGCCCAGTACGATGATGTCCGGGTCGATCACGTTGATGATGGCAGCCAGACCGCGGGCCAGGTGTTCCAGATACTGGTCCATGGTCTTGCCGGCCTCTGGCTCGCCATTACCGGCGTTTGCCGCAATGGTGTGAGCGGGCAATTGCTCGCCGGTGTGCAGTTTATGGGTGAGTGAAAGCCCGGTGCCAGACAGAAAGGTTTCTTTGCAGCCATGGCGACCGCAGAAGCAAGGGCGCTGTTGCAGTTCGGCTTCCGGTGTCCACGGCAAGGGGTTATGCCCCCATTCGCCAGCTACACCGTTCGGGCCAGTGAGAATCCGGCCGTTCACGCTTATGCCGGCGCCGCAGCCGGTGCCCAGTATGGCGGCAAAAACGGTGTGGTAGTTTTGTCCTGCGCCGTCTGTGGCTTCGGACAGCGCCAAGCAATTGGCGTCGTTAGTGAGGGTGACGGGCCGTTGCAGCAACTCCCGCAGATGTTGTTGCATGGGCTGGCCGTTAATCCAGGTGGAGTTGCCGTTTTTGATGCGGCCGGTTTTATGGGAAACGCTGCCGGGTATACCCACACCGACCGGTATGCCTGTGGCACCAGCGTGGTTTTCCGCGTCTTTCACCAGTGCATGGATGGTATCCAGGGTGGCCTGGTAGTTGCCGGCAGGCGTGTCTACCCGTTTGCGGAAGCGTTCGTTGGATTGGTCATCCATCAGGATCACTTCGGTTTTGGTGCCGCCGAGGTCTATGCCTATCAGCCAGTTTTGCATGGGGTATGTTTCTCGCATCGTGATTAAGAGCGACTACCGACAACGCTAGATCAGCGCCTGGCAATACGCAACGGCGCATCTTGCCAGACCTCGTGCCAGGCTTAATTCAAGCACGTATACTGGTGCCTCTACCATGCCTTTGATGCGAACCCGGAAACCATCATGCTGAGTCTATTCGAAACCAGTTACCCCATTATTCAAGCCCCAATGGCTGGCGTTCAAGACAGCCGGCTTGCTTCAGCCGTTTCCAATGCCGGTGGGCTGGGGTCACTGCCTTGCGCCATGTTGACGGCGACTGCACTGAGAACTGAGCTTGGAGTATTGAAGGCCAGTACCGATCGGCCGTTCAACCTCAACTTCTTTACCCATACGCCACCGGAAGCCGATGACTCACAGGAACAAGCCTGGCGAACCGTGCTTGCGCCCTACTACCGGGAATTGGGGTTGGATCAGAGTGTTATTGCCAACGGCCCGGGAAGGCAGCCATTCAATGCAGAAATGGCCGCGATTGTGGAAGAGTTCCGGCCGGCGGTGGTGAGTTTTCATTTTGGTTTGCCAGAGCCTGCGCTGTTGCAGCGAGTGAAAGCTACCGGCGCCAAGGTACTGTCGTCCGCCACCACGGTGGAGGAAGCACTATGGCTGGAGCGCAATGGCGCTGACGGCATTATTGCCCAGGGGCTTGAAGCTGGCGGCCACCGGGGTATTTTCCTGACCACCGATATGACCACGCAGGTGGGTACCTTCGCGCTTCTGCCCCAGGTGGTTGCTGCAGTGAGCGTGCCGGTCATTGCCGCCGGTGGCATTGCCGATGTCCATGGCGTGAAGGCGGCACTGGCGCTGGGTGCCGTGGCCGCCCAGGTGGGCACGGCGTTCTTGCTGTGCCCGGAGGCAACAACCCGGCAGGTTCATCGTGAGGCCCTTAAAAGTGAGGCCACCCGGCATACCGCCATCACCAATCTGTTTTCTGGCGGCCCGGCACGGGGGATTGTGAACCGGGTTATGCGGGAGCTGGGGCCTGTTTCCGGTGCCGCACCGTCTTTTCCGTTGGCCACCAACGCCATTGCGCCCCTGCGCGCAGCGGCAGAGGCGCAAGGCTCCGGCGATTTCTCGCCGTTGTGGTGCGGGCAGAATGCATCGGGCTGCAGGGAGGTTTCGGCAGCCGATGTGTTGAAAGACTTGGCTCAAGGCTGCCGTTAAGCCATGCTGACTCACCAATAACAAGGCCTGCCAGAGCGGGCTGACATTCCTCGCTTACGGACCAGAACGTTCATGACTGACAACAATAACCCCTTTCGCTTTCGTTTCCGGGTTCGCTATGGCGAATGCGACGCTCAGGGCGTGGTGTTCAATGCCCGCTATGCGGACTTCGTGGATATTGCGGTGAATGAGTATGTCCGCACGCTGTTTGGCAACTACCAGCATTTGCTGGATCAGGATCTGGACATTCAGGTGGTCAGCCTGACCGTTAACTGGAAGGCGCCCGCAAAATTTGACGAGGTTCTGGAGGCCAGAATCAGAGCTGGCCGGTTGGGGACTACGTCGTTTACCCTGCATCTTGAGTTTTACCGGCACGGGGATGACCGGTTTATTGCCGATGCTGACATTACCTATGTGGTGATCCAGCCGTCAAAAATGGCCAAAGTCGCTATTCCAGACAGCCTTCGGGAGCAGCTTGCGCAAGGCGCGCCCGGGGTGCTGATCAGTCATGCGGGAGAAAGTGCGTAACGTTCCATGAGAAAGTCGATACAGCGCAGTCTGGCAGTCTTGTTGGCGATGATAATTCTGGGTGTTGGTTACCTTTGGCTGACTTTTGCCAGTCCTTTTGGTTATACCGCACCGGAAAATCAACCAACCCTGGATGAAGATGCCACTTATTCGGTCTTCGTATACGGCACGCTCAGGAAACCCTGGGTGAGATGGCTGGTAACGGGGCGCGCCGGCAGTAGCGAGCCCGCGCAACTGGTTGGTTACCAGAAGCAGCAGCTGGACATCAAGCCGGTGGCTGGGGCAACTACGGAAGGCGAGGTGATCAGGGTAACCGCCGATGAACTCCGCGCGCTGGACCGATACGAGCGGCTGGGTGTTCGTTACGAGCGGGTAGAGCTGACCCTGCAGGATGGCCAGTCAGCCTGGGTGTACCGGCTGATGGAACCGATCCTGCTGGATCTGGAGCTAGAATAGGTTTTACTTTTTGACCCACTGGCCCTCAATCAACACAAACTGGCCGCCCGGTGTCTTATCGATGGCCTTTTGGCCCGCCACCGTTTCTACCTGAGTCACCGGGATGTCATGGCGCTCGGCAATGCGGGTGTATTCAGCGCGGCGCGCGCTGTTGATCGCATCGACCACCGCCCGGGCGTCTGCACCCGCACGGACAACGTCCAGATAACCTGTGGGGGTTTCACCCACCAGACCTTGCTGTTTTACAGTTTCCAGCTTCTGCTTGGCCTCCTCCAGCCCCATGGCAAACGCAGGCAACGTCATGCCAATGGCCATTATAAAAATACCCAGCTGCATCAGTCGTTTCATCTTCAACCCCTTGATAAGCCTTTAGCAGTGTCCGGTTCCACTCAGAACAGGCCCTTTTCACTGAACAGATCATCCACTTCTCCATCCACTTTCACATAGATTTCGTGCTGGATCTTGACGTTCAGGTTTACGGTGATCGGTTCTTTCGGCGCGGCCATTTGCACGGTTGGCGTACAGGCCATGAACACCAGTGGCAGCATCAGTATCAGCACTGCCTGCGTCACCAGCGGCCGGCGCGAGCGCGGTAGAATCTTCATGGCACTGTCTCCTGCACGGATGGGTTAAGTCGCTCCCGAACTCTCTCGGTTACGGCTTCGTTCACTCTGCCGCTCAATTGAAGGCTGGTCAGCAAAGCGGGAATATCCTCTTCCAGATTAATGTTGAGAACGACGGGTTGCCCATCCCTGACTTCCGGGTTTTCGCCTTCTACCCTCAAACCAAGCACTAATCTGCCTTTGTTATCGTAGTCTATCGTGCTATCGAGCACCGAATAGTGAAAGTTTTGCAAAGCTTGCACCACTAGCTCCATGGCCTCGCTACGACCCAGCATCGCTAGCAGGCGCTCGGCCGGCAACTGTAAACGCCCACCTGGCGCAACGGCGGCAATCTTACCCTGTACCACTGAAACACCATCGGCGCTGACCATAACAGGAACTCGACCAGTGAGAAGGCCAGTGCCCGCAAAACCTTCCGCCGGGTACACCTGCAGCAACCGCGCAAGCGAAACTTCAGTCACGTCGACCGGCAATTGCCAGGGCTCGTCTGCCAGATCGATGGTACCTGGCGCTACTCGTAAGCGGCCATCCAGAAAGCTTGCAGTGGCCTGCTGGATATCGAAAATGCCGGCCAACAGGTCCGATTGTTTGGCCCTGTAATCCGCCAACAATTGAATGGGGCCAATGCCGATGCCGGAGTTGACCTGGGCAACGGTCACATCCCGGAAGCGGGCGACCAGAGCGTCGTTTTCCAGATTAACCAGCAGGCGTCCGGTCAACCCGGACAGCGCGGTGCGATCCATCAGGCCACCAATACTGTCAGCGTCCACCCGACCATCAAGCGCCAACGGTGCGCCCGGCTCCAGGCGAAGTGTTGTGTCAACCCGGAGTTGCCCGGCGTTCAGTTCCAGCAATTCCGGCCAGTCCTTCAGGGTATTGGCGAGAGCCTTGCTGACTCGCTCGGCAGCCATGGCCAGGGTGATGCGGGCGGCAAGGAATTCTTCCGGCACATTGCGCAGGGTGACGTTCGCCATCAGGCCCGAATCCGATCGCAATTGCCCGGCGATATTCAGATCGGCCCAGGCGCCATCGACCCTCCCCTCAAACTGCCAGCCCTGAGGCTTGATACCGGGGTGCCGCACTTCGCCAACATCGATGGTCAGATTGCCGGCCAGGGTGCTTCGGTCGATAGCTGCGCCCGTGCCGCTGAGATTGACCGTCAGGGTGGCATCGGACAGGTCCACTTGCACATCATCCAGCTCCGTGGTCACGCCGGAGCGATCATGCACCACACGCGCCACCTGCAGCCGGGACCCCGGTTTGAAATGAACGGTGATTTTGCGGTTATCTGCTGCAACCGACGTAACCGTATCGGTACGGAGGCCGGTTGCTTGCCAATCGCCCGACTGAACATCCGGCAGCGCCAGGCCAATCTGGCCTTGCTGCAGTATCAACGACCAACCGATGGCGAACGCGGGCGGCGCCAACAGCAAGCAGGCCAGCAGAACCACAACCCGGGTCCAGCGTTTGTAGGCCATGCTGATGACGCAATCACTCATGTCCGTGCCGCTCCTGCAGCCCCCTCTTTCAGCGCCTGAATATCCACCGGCGGCACCCCAAGATCCTGCCACTTCTCAGGATGGCAAGTGAACAGCAATATCTGATGGCGACTGGCTGCATCAAACAGGATGCGTTTCATGTCTTCAAGGCGCTCCTGATCACTGTGTACCAGGGTGTCATCCAGGATCACCAGTGTTGGTCGGCCGGCCTCAAGCAGCAAATCGGCATAGGCAAGGCGGCTGATCAGTCCCATCTGCTCACGGGCGCCGAAGCTGAGTTCGGCCATTTGGCCCAGTTCGGTGCCTCGGATGAAGGTTCCGGGCCGCAGATGTTCATCCACCTCCAGTGTGGCCTGCGGGAACAACACCGACAAATAATGGTTCAGGTGTTTTTGCAGCGGCGCCTGCAACCGGCGGGTCAGTGCCTGGCGTTTTTCCGTCAGCAAGGTCAGCAGCAGACCCAGAGCCTGGGCCCGGCGGTGCAATTCCTGATAACGGCGACTGCACTGCTCCAGCTCTGCCTGTTGTTCGTTGAGCTGCTCTTCCAGGCCTTCGGCGCCCCAGGCTTCCAGCCTTACCTTGATGTCTCTGAGTTCTCGACCGCGGGCTTCCTGGGACTGGCGCAGGTTGTTGATGGTGTTCTGGTAGCGTTCGATATCCTGCCGGAGCAGGTCCGGGCGGGCATCACGGATGTCACGCTCACGCTGTTCCAGGCTGGTTTGCAGTTGAGCAGTCTGCCGTTCAATGTCTGCCAGGTCGGCGCTCAGTTGCTTGAGCTGTTGCTGGCGTTCCGGGTTTTGTTCTTCGTCGGCCAGGCGCTGCCACTCTGCCCTGGCGCTGTCTCTGGCCTGCTTTAGAGTCAGCAGCTCGGCTTGATGCCTGCGCTCACTTACTTCGGCTTTATCCAGCACCTGGGAGGCACTTGTGAATGCGGCCTCGGCTTCTGCCATCGCCGGCACCGGGCTGGTTTGATCAGGCCGGGCCATGGCCTGCAGCTGATGGGTGGCGGTCTGAAGTTCGCTCTCGACTTCCTTGTGTTCAGACACCAGCTGATCGGTGCTGTCTGGCGCAACCGTTTTAAGCAATTCTTCGGCATGGGTAAGTGCTCTGTGCGCGGAATCGAACGCAGCCAGACGATTTTCAGCCTGCTCCACAGAATCCACGCCCAAGGCTTTGCTCTGCTCATCGAACGTTTGCTGAAGCCCGGTCAATCTGCGCCGGGTGCTGGCTAACTCATCACCGCCGGGGGTGATCGCGAGGGTGCCCACACCGGGCACGGTCAGGCTGGATTCCTCCAGCAACTGTTGCTCGCCTTGGCCTTGAAGCAGTTGCTGGTTGAGGGTGAGTGAGGCACCCGGCTCCAGCTGCCAGCTCAATCGGGTGGCGATAGTGCGTGACCGGATGGTTTCTTCGGCCAGCTGATGCTCGGTCTTTTTAAGCTGTTTTACCTGATCGGCATCGATTCGGTTTTCCCTGACCTGCGTGCGGGCATGATCAACCTGTTGCTGATATTCCCGGGCTTTGGTCAGGTTTTGAGTGAGCGTTTGCTTGCGTTGCTCCAGGCGCTGGACGTCTTGTTCCAGGCGGCCCCGGGTTTCCAGCAGGCGAGCCAGCTTGAGGTGTTTCTCCGCTGATTCATAGGCGGCTTTGGCGTCACCCAGTCCTTTGATCAGAGCCGGTGTTTGTTGCTCCGCGAGACTGAGGGCCTGTTCGGCTTTGTCCAGTTCCGCCTTCCGGGCCACCAGCTGATTGCTCAGGTTTTCCAGGTGGTCCCGGTTCTGCTGCAGCAAACGATGATTTTGCTGCAGCTGGGCGAGTGTGGCCTTTTCCTGGCTTTGCTGTTGCTCCAGCTGCGCCACTTGCTGATAGTGTTCCCGGGTTTGTTCCAGTTGTCGTTGGGCATCTTCCCAGGGGCGCTCTGCTTCTGCGCGTTCGAAATCCTGGCTCAGTTTGCCCAGGCGGTCTACCTGTTCCTGGTATTTGGTAATCCGGTCGTTCAGCTCGGCTATGTCCTGCTCATGCTGAATACGATCTTTGTCCAGCTGCAGGTAATCACCCCGAGGCTTGCCGGTTCCCGTCAGCAGAATGTCCCGCTGGGCTCGTACCGCCTCGATCACGCCATCGCCGCCAGAACTGGCCACCTCACCCACCAGTGAATTCAAGGCAGATTTCAAATGATCACCAGCGTGCTCGACGGATTGTTCCAGATCCTGGCCGGTACCCTGCTCCACCCAGAGCAGTCCAGGAATGCCCCAGTGCTCTGCTTTACTGACACCCCGCTTCGGGTACTGGTAACCCATCAGCTCGGCGAGTTTTTCTTCGGCGTCGTCTTCGCTGTAGCTGTCGGTGCCAATGGTCAGGTCGCAGCGTTTGCGCTGCAGAAAACTTTTGGTAAGCCGCCAGGGCTTGTCTTGATGTTCAAAACTCAGTTCGATCGTGGGCGCTGCGGCGGAGTCTCCCCAGGGCCGCAAGTCGTCGACCGCTGTGGAACGATAGCGTTCAAAAAAAGCAGCGCGTATGGCACGCACCAGCGTGCTCTTGCCAGACTCGTTGGGGCCGTGAATCAGGTTAAGGCCCGGTTGCAGATTGTCCAGCACAAAGGGTTTGCGAAACTGGCGCAGTTGCTCAACGCGCATCCGTTGCAACTTCATTGGCTGGCCTCCTGGCCCTGATCTTTTAACAGTCCTGCCAGAATGGCCAGGGCATCGCGGGCCGTTTGGCTGTGATCGCCCTGTTGCGGCTGGCGCAGAGCATCAATCACCTCACCCACGTACCCGTCTGCTTTCAACGCTGCGATGTCATCGTCTGTGGGCTCAAGCTGAAGCCCGCTGCGCTCGCACCGGATGCTGCGGAAACGGGCTTCTGCCACCGACAAAGCACTCAGTAACCGCTCTTCCCCGGCCAGCGTGATGGAGCCCTCAAGGCGAAGGTCGACCACGGAGGGCTCTGGCAGGGCCTGCAATCGTTGTAAAAGCTGATCCAGATCAGACTCGACCGCCAGGGTTTCTCGCCATTGATGCCACTGGTAACGGCCCGTAGCTATCTGGGTTACCTCGGGCACTGCCCCGGGTTCGGTAACGGTCACAATCAAGGCGTTACCGGCCTCGTTATTGCGGAATCGTTCTGGCTCCGGTGTGCCGCTGTACCAGGTGCGCGGGTTGATCTGTTTGGTGCCGTGCCAGTCACCAAGGGCCAGGTAATCCAGCCGACTGGCTTCGGCACGCTCGGGGGCGATGGGGTTGGTGGCATCGATATCATCCGATAACAGGCCCTGGACACTGCCATGGGCCAGTCCGATCCTGACCAGGCCTTGCGTGGAGTCGTAGCCGCTGAACGCTTCTGTCAGGTCACCGTAGGTGTGGCGCTGCGTTAAGGGTGCACAGAGTATGGCCAGGCCTTGTGGTTGCAAGTTGATCACGACCGGCTCAAGGGCAAGGTGCACGTTGTCAGGCACGGCCCCCAATCGCACAGCGCGCGTCCACACGCTCTCTGCCAGCGCCGCGTCGTGATTGCCGGGCAGCATCACCCAGGGGCCAGCAAAGCCCTGGGTGGCGTTGAATACCCTGCGAAGGGTGCGGTCCGAGACGGTTTGCGCATCAAACACATCCCCCGCCACCAGTACCGCGTCACACTGATGTTCGTTGGCCAGCTGCGCGAGCTTTTCGATGGCCTGGAATCGCGCCTCCACCAACGCGGCGCCGTCTTCGCTGTCAAAGCGGCTGTAGGACCGCCCCATTTGCCAGTCGGCAGTGTGCAAAAACCTTGGCATTTTACCTTCCCTAAACAGACTTGAATTTTGTGCTGTTCTGGCGCCATTCAAAGGCACAATTAATGACACTATCAATACCACTATCAACGGCACTGCTACGGGCACTATACCGAATGTGCGTTCAGCCGGCTTCGGCCTGATTGCAATCTCTTGAAAATGGGTTGCGCGACCGCCGATTTTGCTGCTCTGCTATGGCATCAGGGCTCCGGCTGGAAAATAAGGTAGTATAGGCCCAGACGTGCCGGCCAAACCGATTTACCGGCCAGACAAACCAGGCAAACGAACGCTTTATGAAGATACCAAAACGATTACAACCCCTTGTCGACGATGGCATGGTGGACGAAGTGCTTTACCAGTTGATGAGCGGTAAAGAAGCACAGGTTTACGTTGTGCGCTGTGGTGACGACGTTCGCTGCGCCAAGATCTACAAAGAGGCGCAAAAACGCAGTTTCAAGCAGGCCGTGCAATATCAGGAAGGCCGAAAGGTTCGAAACAGCCGTAACGCCCGCGCCATGGGCAAGAAAACCCGCCATGGCCAGAAAGAGCAGGAAGAAGCCTGGCTAAATGCCGAAGTAGACGCGCTATACCGATTGGCCGACGCCGGCGTACGCGTACCGCAACCCTTCGGGTTTGTGGATGGCGTGCTGCTGATGGAAATGATTGCCGACGAAGATGGCAGAGCCGCCCCCAGGCTGGACGATGTCACGCTGACACCAGAGCAGGCACGGAGTTACTATGCCAAGGTGATTTCAGACGTGGTGCGCATGCTGAGCGTCGGTTTGATACACGGCGATCTTTCTGAATTCAACGTACTGGTCGACCCCACAGGCCCGGTCATTATCGACTTGCCTCAGGCCGTCAATGCCGCCGGCAACAACAGCGCAGAGCGCATGCTGGAGCGTGACGTAGACAATATGCGTCGCTATTTTGGCCGCTTTGCCCCGGAACTGCTGAACACCGATTACGGCAAGGAAATCTGGTCGCTGTACGAGTCAGGCGATCTGTACCCTGACAGAAAGCTGACCGGATGCTTTGAGCACGACACCGAGAGCGCCAACGTAGACGAATTGATGGAAGTGATTGAAGCGGCCAAAGAAGAGGAATGGGAGCGCAAGGAACGCCAGAGGGATGCCGAAGAAGGCGACGACTGACCCCCAAGCCACGATCTGCTCGATAACCTTTGATCGCTAAATGCGCTCAAAGGTTTGCAGACAGACATCAATTGTCAGTGACAATGTCTCCAGGGCGGCCGCCCGAGCCCTGCCCTCCGCGCTGGCACGATAAAGATGCGGAGTCATGGCCAGCAAGTCGACAATCGATTCAGCACCATCCAGATGCAGAGAAAACCGGACATCCTCTGTGCCGGCGCGACGAAACCCCTCCGGCGCCTGACTGACCTTTTTCGATTCTGTTCTGACTTCCGGATAGATTATCTGCCGCAACTCCCTAAGATGATCCTGCCCGGCGTCCACCTGCAATAATTTCCCGCCCGGGCGGAGCACACGGGCAAACTCCTGGTACACGGGAAAGCCAAAAACGCACAACACCCGATCCAGAGACCCCGGCAGAACCGGCAGGTTGGCATTGCTGCCCACCACCCAGCTCGGCCGCGAATCCTGGCGTGCCGCCGCCAACACAGCCCACTTCGAGATATCCAGGCCCAATAACGCAAGGGTGCGCTCGTCGCCCGCCACCCGGTCCAGTTGCCGCAGGTAGTAGCCCTCACCACAGCCAGCATCCAGGCAATTCAGTGCGGTGCCAGCCGGCGCGCCATCGAGGGTCGCCCGCGACACCGCCTCGGCAATTGGCTGATAATACCCCGCCTCAAGAAAACGTTGGCGTGCCGCCACCATCACCTTGCTGTCACCGGGGTCCAGCGAACGCTTCTTCTGCACCGGCAACAGATGCACATAGCCCTGCCGCGCCACATCAAAGTTGTGGCCACTGGCGCACTGCCACGAACCCGACTCCCGCTGCAAGGCAGCGCCATCAAGGGGGCAGGCTAAGGCGTTAAAAGCGGTGATGGTCATTCAATATCCTGTTATACGGTGCATGCACCGCGGATTATACATGCTCGGGTCAGACCCAAAGACATTTCACCCGGTCAAATGCCTCGGGGTCAGACCCGCGTACATTTTGTTACATTGGAGATTGGCGCTGGCAGAGGGGTAGGGTCTGACCCCGAGGGGTCAGACCCCTTTGTAGCCTGCGAATTTGGACCGCGAGGGTTCAGAATTCGTTGTAGCCTGGGAATTTGGACCCCGAAGGGTCAGAATCCGTTGTAGCCTTCGGATTGGGACGTCCAAAGGGAGAGGCTTTGCAGACTGCGAATATGGGGTATTGCTGATAAACTATGGAGCTTAGTCTTTCGTATGCTTTGCGCTCTTGCTGTTTACAGGTATTCCCTATGTCTTCTGCCCCATCGCCGATTCTTTCTGCCGCTGATTCCGGCCTGTCGCGCCGCTTTTGTGTGGCACCCATGATGGATTGGACCACGCCGCACTTTCGTTATCTGGCCCGTATTCTCAGCCGCCGGGCGCTGTTGTATACCGAGATGGTCACCACCGGTGCATTGATTCATGGCGATACCGAGCGTTTTCTCAGGCACGATGGCTTTGAATACCCGTTGGCGCTGCAACTGGGCGGCAGCGATGCCGGTGAACTGGCTCATTGTGCCAAGCTTGCGCAACAGTTTGATTTTGACGAGGTGAACCTGAACGTGGGCTGCCCCAGCGATCGGGTGCAGAACAACATGATCGGTGCCTGCCTGATGGCGCACCCCGATAAGGTGGCCGAGGGCGTGGCGGCGATGATTGACGCCACCGATGTACCGGTGACCGTTAAGCACCGCATTGGCATCAATGGCCGGGAATCCTGGGACGAGTTGTGCGAATTTATCGAGAAGGTGGCTGCGGCAGGCTGCAAGACCTTCATCGTGCACGCCCGCATTGCCGTTCTGGAGGGCTTGAGCCCAAAAGAAAACCGGGACATTCCACCGTTGAAATACGACTGGGTATACCGGTTGAAGCAGACCTATCCGGATCTGGAAATCATCATCAACGGCGGCATCAAGACCTTTGACGAGTGCCGCGACCACCTGGCCCACACCGACGGCGTGATGCTGGGCCGGGAGGCCTATCACAATCCCTGGTTAATGGCCGGGGTGGATACCGAGTTTTTCGGCGAGCCGGCTCCGATTGCCAACCGCCACGAGGCCTTACGGGCCATGTTCCCGTTCATTCAGCAGGAGCTGGACCGGGGCGTGTACCTGACTCACATCACTAGGCATATCATGGGGCTTTTTCTGGGCATGCCCGGTGGCCGGCAGTTCCGTCGCCATCTGAGCGAGAACGCCAACAAGCCGGGCTCCGGGCTTGAGGTCATCGAGCAGGCGCTCGCCAAGGTGCGACAGCCAGACCCTGTTTTGGAGCACTAATCGCCTACATACCTTTGGTCGTCTTGTTCCCGTCGTAAGCTGCCGTTATTGTAGAGGTTACCAAGGCGCTCGGGAGCTGGGTGCCGCACCAACATCTGACAACCGGGACGACAGAACGAATGACAAGCAAGCTGGACCAACTCAAAGCCATGACCACCGTGGTCGCAGACACCGGCGACATAGACGCCATCGCCCAATGGCGGCCGGAAGATGCCACGACTAACCCGTCTTTATTGCTGAAAGCCGCTGCCTCAGACGCCTACCGCCCGATGCTCGACAAAGCGGTTACCTATGCCAGCAAACACGGGGGCTCTGCCGCCGACCAGCTGACCATGGCAACGGACATGCTGGCGGTGCTGGCCGGCAAGGAGATTCTGAATCTGATCCCCGGTGTGGTGTCCACAGAAGTAGACGCTCGCCTGTCCTTCGACACCGCTGCCACTCTGGAGAAGGCTCGCCGGCTGGTAGAGCTCTATGACCAACAGGGTGTGGATACCGGTCGGGTACTGATCAAAATAGCCTCTACCTGGGAGGGCATCCAGGCAGCTGCACAGCTCGAAAAAGAAGGCATCCGCTGCAATCTCACATTGCTGTTCTCGTTCGTGCAGGCCGTTGCCTGCGCCCAGGCTGGCGCTCACCTGATTTCACCTTTCGTCGGCCGTATTCTGGACTGGCACCTGGCCAGTTCGGGGCGAGACAGCTATCCGGCAGCGGAAGATCCGGGCGTGCAATCGGTCAGCCGGATCTATAATTATTACAAGGCCAATGGCTTCAACACCGTGGTGATGGGCGCCAGCTTCCGCAATATCGGTGAAATTGAAATGTTGGCCGGTTGCGACCGCCTGACCATCAGCCCTGCCCTGCTGCAGGAACTGAAAGATGATCAGGGCGATCTGGTCCGCAGACTGGATGCCAACCATGCCTCAAGCAGCGAGACTATTGGGGTAGTGGATGAAAAACTGTTCCGCTGGGAATCCAACGAAGACGCCATGGCGACCGAAAAACTGGCCGATGGCATTCGTCGCTTCGCAGCCGACCAGATTGAACTGGAACATCGGGTTCGCCAACTGGCCTCAGCCGCCTGATGCATGCCTGAACTGACAGTGGTCACACTATGATCGAACATCTGAAAAAGCTTTTTGCAGTACCGGCCGCCGAGCCGGTTAAAGCCGATGCCCATCAGTTGGCCGTCGCCGCCACGGCCTTGATGGTGCAACTGGCGCGAGTTGACAACCATGAAGACGAGCGGGAGCTGCAGATCATCGTGGACTGCGCGGTTAAAGCCCATCAGGTTACCCGGGAGGAAGCCGAAGAGATTCTCGCGGATGCCCTGGCGCATGCAGAAGATGCCACCTCGATGTACGAATTTACCGGGCAGATCAACGACCACTTCGATCAGGACCAGAAACAGGCCCTGCTGGAGAGTATCTGGCGGGTTGCGCTGGCCGACGGACGTATCGACAAGTACGAAGAACACCTTATTCGCCGCATGGCAGATCTGCTGCATCTTCATCACCGCGAGTACATGCAGGCGCGGCACAAAGCGGAAGACGCCGTCCGTTAACTCAAGGAGCAACCATGTTAGCCATTCTTCACCCTAATACAACGCTCGACAGCGAAGCCTATCGCCAGACCATGCACTTTCTGGAAAACCTGCCCGGCGTCAGTGTGCGTGTTCACGAAGTACAAGGTGCAAGCCAGCGGCTAACCGAAATCTATTTGCTGGGCGACACCAAAACGCTCGATAAAGAAGAAATCGAAGCCTTGCCAGCGGTCGAACGGGCTATCCGTATTTCTGACGACTACCGCATTCTGGGCCGCCACAAAGACGATAATCGCCAAAGCGGATTTACCTACAACGGTGTCGAATTCAGTCAGAACAACCTGAATATTTTCGCCGGTCTGTGCGCGGTCGATGTTCCCGAGCACGTCGAGATGATGATGCAGGCCCTGCAAGACAATGGCGAAGTGTGTACCCGCATGGGTGCCTACAAGCCGCGCACCAATCCTTATTCATTTCAGGGGCACGGCAAGGGCTGCCTGCCCTGGGTCTTCGAGAAAGCTGGCAAACATGGCATCAAAGTGGTCGCCATGGAAATTACCCATGAAAGCCACATCGAAGAGATCGACACCTGCCTCGAAAAACTGGGCCGACCTACCGGCGTGATGCTCCAGGTGGGTACCCGCAACACCCAGAACTTTGAACTACTGAAAGCCATTGGCCGCCAGAGCACCTATCCGGTGCTGCTGAAACGGGGCTTCGGTATTACCTTGAACGAGTCTCTGAACGCAGCCGAGTATCTGGCCAGCGAAGGCAATGCCAACGTTATCTTCTGTTTGCGTGGCATGAAAACCGAGGCCGGCCAGCCGCATCGCAATATGGTGGACTTTGCCCACGTGCCCGCGGTAAAACGCCTGACCCGGATGCCGGTGTGTGTTGATCCGTCCCACTCGGTCGGTAGCCGGGACCGTTCGCCCGATGGCATCCTGGATGTGATGCACGCCACGGCTCAGGGCGCCATTGCCGGCGCCAACATGGTGCTGGTGGACTTCCACCCAAAACCCGAAAAAGCCCTGGTAGACGGCCCTCAGGCCCTTCTGATGAGCGAGCTGCCCGCTTACTTGGAAGACATCCGCCTATGCCACGATACCTGGAAGAAACGCCAGGCCATTTACCAACGCCTTGAGGATAATGCGACAGAATGATCATTTATGGTCACCGGGGGGCCAAAGGTGAGGCCCCTGAAAACACCTTGCCCGGATTCACCCTCGCCTACCGGCACGGTATCCGGCACTTTGAACTGGATCTAGTGCTGTCCAAGGACGGCGTTCCGGTGCTTGTCCATGACCTGACTGTGGATCGAACCACTGGCCAGAAAGGCAATGTGAGCCAATACACCGCGGCTGAACTGGTTGAGATGGATGCCCGCCGAAACACCAGCGCCTGGCCCCGCAAAACCGGCATTCCAACACTGGAAGCCTTGCTGGACCACCTGGAAGACCTCGAGCACCTGCAACTGGAAGTCAAAAAAGACAGCCACGTTCGCCTGAACGTTCTCTGCAACCGCCTGGCCGAGATCATTCAGCGACGCAATATGTACCAAACCGTCACGATTACCTCGGCAGAGCCCTGGTTTTTACGGGAGATGCGCCGGCGGGATAAAAAAATCCGGATTGGTCTGGTTGCAGAGCGAAAGTTTCCCAACCCGCTGAATCTGGCCACACGCCTGGGTTGCGAGTATTTCTGTGCTAACTGGAAGATTCTCAACAAGCAGATGGTAGAACTGGCCCATAAGCGCAACATGCAAGTGTCTGCCTGGACGGTAAACCGCATTCACGACATGCTGGTTCTGGAGAATATGGGTGTAGACAGCATCATCACAGACTACCCCACCAGCACCCGGATGTACTTTGACAACCGTGCCAAGGCGCTGTTGAACCTGCCGTTACGGGAAAGTGCCCCGGAGCTAGCATAAATACCGGCTCCAGGATCGGGCCTGATCAGAAAATCCGGTTCAGGCCGTTCAGCGCAGCTACCCGGTAGGCTTCTGCCATCGTCGGGTAGTTAAAGGTGGTATTAATGAAGTAGTTCAGGGAGTTGGCCTCCCCTTCCTGGTTCATGATGGCCTGGCCGATGTGAACGATTTCGGCGGCCTGGTCACCAAAGCAGTGAATGCCCAGGATTTCGCGGGTTTCGCGATGGAACAACAACTTCAGCATACCCACGGCTTCACCGGTGATCTGCGCACGCGCCAGGTCTTTGAAGAAAGCCTGGCCAACGTCATAAGGCACCTTGGCTTCGGTCAGTTCACGCTCGGTTTTGCCGACCGAACTGATCTCAGGAATGGTGTAGATGCCGGTTGGCACATCCGATACAAAGCGGAAGTATTCATCCTCAGCGATCGCTGACGAAGCCGAACGGCCCTGGTCATAGGCGGCACTGGCCAGGCTTGGCCAGCCAATCACATCACCCACTGCGTAGACATTTTCCACCTCGGTGCGGTAATGATCGTCAACGGCCAGCTGGCCTCGACCATTTGCCACAAGCCCGATGTTCTCAAGACCCAAGCTTTCGGTATTGCCACTGCGGCCGTTACACCAGAGGAACGCATCCGCACGGATCTTCTTACCTGATTGCAGCGACACCACCACACCGTGGTCATCACCGCGAACAGACTCGTACTGCTCATTATGACGAACCAGAACACCGTTGCTGCGCAAGTGGTAGCTCAGCGCATCGGATATTTCGTCATCAAGGAAAGACAGCAGTCGATCACCGGGGTTGATCAAATCAACCTTCACACCCAGTCCGGCAAAAATGGACGCATATTCCGACCCGATAACACCGGCACCATAGATAATCAGGGTACGCGGCGTATGGGACAGGTTGAGAATAGAGTCGGAGTTATAGATGCGGTGATGACGGAAATCGACATCGGGTGGCAAATAAGGGCGAGACCCAGTGGCAATAATCGCCTGCTTGAAATGCAGCGTTTCGACTGACTTGTTGCCGCGGATTTCCAGGCGGTTGTTATCGAGAAAAGCCGCACGGCCAGTGATCAGATCTACCCGGTTTCTGGCGTAAAATCCGGTCCTCAATTTGACCTGCTTGCCGATCACCTTCTGAGCATTCTGGAGCACCCGCGGGAACGAAAACCAGCGCGGCTCGCCGATGTCACGGAACATCTGATTGGTGTTGAAGGTAATGATCTGCTTGACCGAATGACGCAAAGCCTTCGAAGGAATAGTGCCCCAGTGGGTGCAGTTGCCGCCCACCATGGGTTTGTCTTCGATGATCGCAACACGCCTGTTGTGCTTCGCCGCATTCATGGCCGCGCCCTCACCTGAAGGGCCGGATCCGATAACGACAACGTCGTAATGATGCTCTGCCATGCGTGCAGTAACTCCTTATCTACGTTGCAAAATGTATTTATCGTTATAGTGGTTACGTTGCTAAAACTGATTCTGTCACTGCCGAAACGGTGATCGTCGCCCGCTATTTATCGGCCTTGGTGGCGTCGTACGTCAGGTCTTCAGCGCTGGTCGGCTCGTCGCTGTCGTTGCGGCTGTCTTCGCACTTCTGAGGACTGCCACCACAAATATCGCAGGACTGACTGATGCCCAGTGCGCCAATACCACCACAGGTGCCACTGATTGGCTTACGCCCGAAAATCACGCCAACCGACATGCCGGCGATGAGCAAACCCACAATCAGCAAGACTAAAAGAAAGGTACCCATTACTGTCCTCCTCTACTGGACAACATAAGATGAAAACGCGGGTGTCTGGTGTACATCAAAACCGTCGTCTCCTCTTACAATAAAATACGCTGCAATATTCTCCCGGGCTGCCAGACTTGCCGCCCGCTCATACCCCATCACCGTAAAAGCCGTTGCCAGCGCGTCAGCCGTCATACTGTCTTCGGTAATGACGGTCACTGATGCCAGCTTGTTGGTAACAGGCCTGCCCGTCGATGGATCTATTGTATGCGAATAGCGCTGGCCATCCGATTCGTAATAGTTACGATAGTCACCGGACGTAGCCATGGCCTGTTGGTCCATCGCGACGATCTTGTTAACCTGCCGGGCCTGCTCGGAAGGCTCCTCAATGGCCAGGCGCCAGGCGCCGCCACCGGGTTTGCGGCCATTTACCCTGACTTCGCCACCTATCTCGACAAGGTACGCGCCGACACCCTCGCTGTCGAGGTAACGGGCCACTAAGTCTACCCCGTAGCCTTTGGCAATCCCGGATAAATCAATGTACTGGGGCTTCTCACTTCGAATGGCGAGTGTCGCCGTGTCCAGCTCGAGATAGCGATAACCGGTCACCGCCAACATCGCCTCAAGTTCAGCTTGTGATGGCACGTCAACCGGCCTTGCATCCGGACCGAAGCCCCAAAGATTGACTACAGGACCAATGGTGATATCAAAGGCGCCGTCTGTCATCTCGGCGATTTCCTGCGCCCGCTGAATAACTTCAAACAAGGACTGTGATAGCACGGTCCAGTCGGACTGATCAGGAGCCTGGTTTAAACGCGACAGCTCTGAATCCTGCTTCCAGGTCGACATAATGGCGTCTACCTGATCCAGTTCTCGTTGTATGCCTCTGGCGAGAGTCTGCAGCCGTTCCTCGTCCTCTGGCAATACGACGTTAATGTGATACGTCGTGCCAAAGATGCCACCGGAGATCTCCCAGACTTTTTCCTCGTCCTGAAACGAGCAACCCGCCAGGGCAGCCATCGCCAGTGCCCACAGGACACTGACCATAACCACCCTGACGGGCTCATACACGCGGGATGTCATGTGAGTTAATTAACCCCCAAAGTCATCCAGCATGATGTTCTCATCCTCAACACCAAGATCTTTCAGCATCTTGATCACGGATGCGTTCATGATGGGAGGCCCACACATGTAAAACTCACAGTCTTCCGGAGCCGGATGGTCCTTCAGATAGTTTTCGTACAACACGTTGTGGATAAACCCGGTCGGGCCTTCCCAGTTGTCACTCGGCAGCGCATCAGACAAAGCCACATGCCACTCGAAGTTGTCGTTCTCAGCGGCCAGACCGTCAAAGTCTTCCACATAGAACATTTCACGAACACTTCGTGCACCGTACCAGAAGCTGATCTTACGCTTGGAGTTCAGGCGCTTGAGCTGATCAAAGATGTGCGAACGCATTGGCGCCATACCGGCACCGCCGCCCACAAACACCATCTCAGCATCGGTCTTCTTGGCGAAGAACTCACCAAATGGCCCCATAACCGTCATCTTGTCACCTGGCTTCAGGTTGAACACGAAGCTGGACATGATGCCCGGCAGGTGATCAGTGCCAGGAGGCGGCGTGGCGATACGGATGTTGAACTTGAGGACACCCTTCTCTTCCGGGTAGTTCGCCATCGAATAGGCGCGGATGGTGTCTTCTTTGTTAATGGCTTTGTAACGCCAGATGTCGTGCTTGTCCCAGTCTTCGTGGAACTCTTCCTCGATATCGAAATCCTTGAAGTTAATTTCGTACGGGGGGCACTCCAGCTGGACATAACCACCAGCGCGGAAGTCCACTTCCTCGCCTTCCGGCAACTTCAGCACCAGTTCTTTGATGAAGGTGGCCACGTTGTGGTTGGAAACCACTTCGCATTCCCACTTCTTCACGCCGAAGAATTCTTCCGGCACCTCTACTTTCATGTCCTGTTTTACAGGAACCTGGCAAGACAAACGCCAGCCTTCCTTCTCTTCACGGTTAGTGAAGTGGGTCTTTTCCGTCGGCAGCATAGCGCCGCCGCCTTCCAGAACCTTGCACTTGCACTGGGCGCAGGTACCGCCGCCGCCACAGGCGGAAGACAGAAAGATACCGCTGTTTGCTAAAGTTCCCAGAAGCTTACCGCCGGCCTCAGTGGTCAGCGTATGCTCCGGGTCGTCATTGATTTCGATGGTCACATCACCGGTGCTTACCAGCTTTGAACGAGCCGCGAGGATAATCGCGACCAGCGCCAGTACGATAACGGTGAACATGACCACGCCAAGAATAATTTCAGTACTCATGGTCTCGCCTTTTCGTTAAACCGAATCACCGGGTTGATTACAGTGAAATACCAGAGAACGACATAAAGCCAAGGGACATCAAGCCGACAGTAATGAAGGTGATACCCAGGCCTCGCAGTCCTTCCGGCACATCGCTGTACTTCAGCTTTTCACGGATGCCCGCCAACGCAACAATTGCCAACGCCCAGCCAACACCGGCACCGAAGCCGTAAACCACACTTTCTCCGAAGTTGTAGTCCCGCTCTACCATGAACAGAGACGCACCCAGAATGGCACAATTCACGGTTATCAACGGCAGGAACACACCGAGCGCTGAATATAGAGCCGGGATGTACTTGTCCAGAACCATTTCCATGATCTGCACAATCGCCGCGATTATTCCGATATACGTAATAAGCCCGAGAAAGCTCAGATCTACGTTGGAAAGACCCGCCCAATCAAGGGCACCTTCGCGCAAAATGCCGTTATACAGCAGATTGTTTACCGGAACGGTGATGGTCAGCACCACAACAACCGCAATACCCAGCCCCAGCGCAGCCTCGATTTTCTTCGAGATCGCCAGGAAGGTGCACATGCCGAGAAAGAAGGCCAGCGCCATGTTCTCAACGAAAATGGCCTTCAGAATCAAGCTGATATAATGTTCCATCAGAAGGCCTCCTTGGTGGTGTGGCGCGACATTTTGTAGTCAGGCTCTTCAATCTGCTCCGGCTTCCAGGTACGCAGACCCCAGATCGCCAGGCCGATAATAAAGAACGCGCTCGGCGGCAGCAGCAGCAGGCCGTTAGGCACGTACCAACCGCCTTCGTTCACCACCGGCATCAGGGAAACCCCAAACAGGGACCCAGCACCCAGCAGCTCACGGAAGAACGCCACAAAAATCAGCAGCACCGAATAGCCCAGGCCATTACCGATACCGTCAAGGAAGCTCAGGTAGGGGCCATTTTTCATGGCAAACCCTTCGGCGCGACCCATAACGATACAGTTAGTGATGATCAGCCCTACAAAAACCGAAAGCTGCTTGGAGATCTCGTAGGCGTACGCCTTGAGCACCTGATCCACCACAATAACCAGCGAGGCAATGATGGTCATTTGAACGATGATGCGGATGCTCCCCGGAATCTGGGTGCGCACCAGCGAAACCGCCAGGTTGGAAAAAGCCGTTACCGCAATAACCGCCGCACACATAACCAGAGTTACGTTCATGCTGGTGGTCACTGCCAGCGCCGAACAGATACCAAGAATCTGCAGGGCGATCGGGTTGTTACTGAAAATCGGCTCGAAGAGAACCTGTTTGGCTGAAGCGTCTGCCATGATCAGACCTCCCCTTCACGAAGTTTTTTCAGGAACGGCGCGTAGCCACGGTCACCCATCCAGTAGTTCACCAGCTGTTCAACACCGCGGCTCGTCAAGGTTGCACCGGAAAGCGCATCCACCTTGTGTTCCCGGTCAGCGGCATCAGAACTTACGCCACCCTTGACCAGGCGAACCTGAGGCTCTTGCAGGTCGTCACCGTAGACTTCCTTGCCTACCCACTGGCTCTTCCAACGCGGGTTGTCCACCTCACCGCCCAATCCCGGAGTTTCTGCATGATCGTAGAAGCCCAGACCTTCGATGGTGTTGGCATCACCTTCCAGTGACACGAACCCATACAGTGTGGACCACAAGCCATAACCGTGGACCGGCAGAACCACTCGAACCAGCTCGTCGTTCTCGGTCAACGTGTAAATCTTGGCCACGTTAGGGCGGCGCTTGATGCCAGCCTTATCTTCGGAACTCGGAATGTTGGTGGACATTTGCGGATCCGAAGCAGCTTTGTACATGTCGTACTTCATGGGATCCTCAACACCCACATCAGACGGCTCTACAAAATTTCCACTGTCGAGATCCAGCAAGCGCACGTCGAAACGGGAGAACTCTTCCTCGATCTCTTCAGCGCTTGCGCCTTCCTTCAACATGCCAGCGGCTGCCAGGATATTGGTTTTTATGTCCAGATTCTGGTTCATGATCTGGGCCGGTCTGAGCACGACGGCGGCCGTAGACACCACAACCGAGAAAACCACACTCAATACCAGGGCCACCAACAGCGTTCTGGAGACAGTATCTTTAGCTTTAGCCACGTGCGAGCCTCCGTTTGATGTTGGCCTGCACCACATAATGATCCATCAGCGGCGCGAACAGGTTAGCGAACAGAATGGCCAGCATTATGCCTTCCGGGAACGCAGGGTTGACCACACGGATCAGCACAGTCATGACACCCACCAGGATACCAAAGCACCAGCGGCCGGTGTTGGTCATAGCTGCAGAAACCGGGTCAGTTGCCATGAACATCATACCGAAGGCGAAACCACCCATTACCAGGTGCCAATGCGCGGGTACGTCGAACATCGGATTGGTGTCGGAGCCGATAATATTGAGCAGCAGCGACATACCGATCATGCCCAGCAACACACCACCGACGATCCGGTAGGAGGCAATCTTCATGGCCAGCAAAATCAGACCGCCGATCAATACCGCTACGGTCGACGTTTCACCCATGGAGCCCTGAATCGTTCCAACAAACGCGTTCATCCAGCCGATCTGAGTCTCAAGCGCTTCCATACCGCCGGAAGCAGCCCAGCTCAAAGCGGTTGCGCCACTGAAGCCATCTACGGCTGTCCAGACGGTGTCACCGGAAATCTGTGCCGGATAAGCAAAGTACAGGAACGCACGGCCTGTCAGGGCCGGATTCAGGAAGTTTTTGCCAGTACCGCCAAACACTTCCTTGCCGATTACCACACCGAAGGTGATACCCAGAGCCACCTGCCACAGAGGAATGGTGGGCGGACAGATCAGCGCGAACAGCACGGACGTTACGAAGAAACCTTCGTTCACTTCGTGACGACGCACGGTGGCGAACAGAACTTCCCAGAAACCACCAACAATAAAGGTCACCGCATAAATGGGCACAAAGTAAGCCATGCCGTATACGAAGTTGTCCCACAAGCCGGCGCCGGAGCCAGTTACCGCCAGAGCGGTGATAAAGGCTTCACGCAGGCCGCCGTCAGCGATCATGGCGTCCGGGTTGGTCGCGAGATAGCTGTTGGCTTGAAAGCCAATGTTCCACATACCAAAGAACATGGCCGGGAAGGTACACATCCACACGGTAATCATGATGCGCTTAAGATCTACGCCGTCACGCACATGAGAAGTAGTCGAAGCCACCTTGCCAGGCGTGTAGAAAATGGTATCGACGGCTTCATAAAGCGCATACCAACGCTCATGTTTGCCACCTTTTTCAAAGTGGTGCTCGATACCATCGAGAAACTGTCGGATTGCCATCGTATTAGCCCTCGATCTCGATTCGGGTCAGATTCTCACGCAGAATCGGGCCGTATTCATATTTGCCGGGGCACACGAAGGTGCACAGCGCCAGATCTTCTTCATCCAGCTCTAGGGCACCCAACTTCTGTGCCGTTTCGGTATCCCCAACAATCAGCGACCGTAGTAACTGAGTTGGGAGGATATCCAGGGGCATGATCCGCTCATACGCTCCAACCGGCACCATGGCACGTTCACTGCCGTTGGTGGTGGTGGTGAAATTGAACAGTTTCTTACCCCGGGCCAGACTGGACAGATAAATATTCAGCACGGAGAACTTGTTGGCGCCCGGAGACAACCAACCGATGAACTCACGCTTGGTGCCTTCTTCCAGAACAGAAACCTGATTGGCAAAGCGACCCAGATAAGCACAGGGGCCATCACCACGACGACCACCGAAGACCGAGCCGGAGATGGTGCGGACTTCACAGTCGGTTGCAATCTCGCCATCCAGCAATTCCGGCAGACTCGCACCGAGACGGGTGCGGACCAGACGAGGCTTAACAGCCTTGGGGCCACCAATCGCCACAATGCGTTCAACCGGCACTTCTCCGGTCTCGAACAACTTGGCAATATCAATCACATCCTGGTAATTGATGGACCAGACCGACTTGCTGACGGATACCGGGTCCAGGTGATGAATGTGCGTTCCGACGTTGCCCGCCGGGTGCACACCATCAAACTGGTGGACCTCGATGTTGTCGGCTTTCGGCACAGCAACATCAGAACCAGGCTTGCCAGTGACAAAAACCTTGCCGTTGGTCAGCCGTGAAATGATGGTCAGACCTTTTTCAAAAGCCTGGCTGTTGGCACCGATAATCACGGTCGGGTCTGCCGCCAAAGGATTGGTATCCATGACGGAAACAAAAATCGAATTGGGTGCGGAGTCGATGGCCGGAACCTTGCTGTAAGGACGCGTGCGGAACGCGGTCCAAAGGCCGGATTCAACCAGGTTATCGACTACCTGCTGTCGCTCCAGGCCGGCAAGATCGGAATCGTTGTAGCGGGCATAGGTTTCGGCCTCATCACCATCGATTTCGATGACAACAGACTGAAACACGCGACGCTCACCGCGGTTAACTTCTTTCACCACACCGGCGGCCGGTGAAGTATAACGAACGCCTTCGGTCTTCTTATCCGTGAACAGCAGCGTACCGCGCTTGACACGGTCTCCCTCTTTCACTTCCATCGTCGGCTTCATGCCGTTGTAGTCGAAACCGATCAACGCTACGTGGCGAATCGGCTTGCCGTCAGTGATGGTCTGCTCGGGAGCGCCGCTGATGGGAAGATCCAGGCCTTTTTTGATCTTGATCATTAGCCTCATCCAGTCATCAGAAACTATTCTGTGGATTTACAACGCCCAGCCCCTGCACCCAGGTTTTCCGGCTACATAACGACGGTAAAACGACGGTTTGCAGCCTTAACGCCACGGCACTTTAAGCCACTTGGCGCTCAACGCAGGAAAATATGAGAATTGGGGAGCCAGACATACCCAAAATCGCGCCAATTATAGAGATTAAGACAAGCCATTTCCACCGATAAGGGAAATGGTTTTGTAGCCCCAAGTAACGAAAAACCCCGGCAGCCAAAGCTACCGGGGCTCTATAAACCTAACCTTTAGAACACCGTTGCGACTTTAGTCGCGGGCGCGCTTCGGGAAAATCGGATAGGTGACGCCTGCCATCTGATTGACGCAACGGATAACCTGGGCGCTGTAACCGAACTCATTGTCGTACCAAACATAGAGAATCAGGCGTTTGCCGTTGGCGATCGTGGCCTGGGCATCAACAATGCCGGCATGGCGAGAGCCAACGAAATCTGTTGAGACCACTTCGGGAGAGTTAACGAAGTCAATCTGCTTTTGCAGCTCGGAATGCAGTGCCATTTCGCGAAGGTATTCGTTGACCTTCTCAACATCCACATCAGACTTCAGGTTCAGATTAAGAATGGCCATAGATACGTTCGGAGTCGGAACGCGAATGGCATTGCCGCTCAACTTGCCCTTCAACTCCGGCAGCGCCTTGGCAACAGCCTTGGCTGCACCGGTCTCAGTAATGACCATGTTCAGCGCCGCACTGCGACCCCGACGGCTACCCTTGTGGTAGTTGTCGATCAGGTTCTGATCGTTGGTGTAGGAGTGCACGGTTTCAACGTGACCATCTTCAATGCCGTACTCGTCGTGAATGGCCTTGAGCACCGGCGTGATGGCGTTAGTAGTACAGGAGGCAGCTGACAGAATCTTGTCTTCGTCAGTGATCCAGTCATTGTTGATACCATAAACAATGTTCTTGATGTCGCCTTTACCCGGAGCGGTCAGGATAACCCGGCTCACGCCTTTGGACTTCAGGTGCAGACCCAGGCCGGCTTCGTCGCGCCAGATGCCTGTGTTATCAACCACAATGGCGTTGTTAATGCCGTACTCGGTGTAATCAACCTTGTCCGGGCCGTCAGAATAGATCACCTTGATGAAGTTACCGTTGGCAATCAGAGCACAGTTTTCCTGATCCACAGTGATGCTGCCGTCGAACGGCCCGTGCACAGAATCACGACGCAACAGGCTCGCGCGCTTTTCCAGATCGTTCTCTGCACCACCCTTGCGAACCACAATGGCGCGAAGGCGCAAGTCGTTACCACCACCAGCTTTTTCCACCAGAATACGCGTCAGCAAACGACCAATCCGACCGAAACCGTACAGTACAACGTCTTTGGTTTCGTTGCGGGCATCGCGTTCTGGCTGGGTCGCATACTGCCCGACAACCGGGCCAATCTCGCGCTTGAGGAACTCAACCAGGTCGCCACCTTCTGACTTGAACTTCACCGCTAGTTTACCGATATCGACGTGGGCGCGGCCCAGCTCCATCCCGTCCATCGCCTGTAAAATCGGCAACGTGTCATGAACAGACAATTCGCTGTTTTCAACCTGACGAACAAAGCGGTGGGCGCGAATGATGTCAATCACTGATTGGTTGATGATCGCCCGGCCATAGACTGACGTAACTACGTTGTTCTTGCGATAGAGACGACCGATAAGCGGAATCATGGCTTCCGCGGTAGACTCTCTATCCATCCAGTTGGACAGGTGCTGGTTGATTTGTTCGTGACTCACGGTTGGAACCTCGTATAGCACTGGGAATAATTTTAGGCGCACATTATCCAACTTAAGACGCCTCACGGCAAATAGCGATTTGTCTGCCCCGGCCATGACACTGAAACCCCCGAACGCTAGAATAGCGCCGCCCTGTTCCAGACGCGCCAATCCAGGAGATTTGTCAGCTCATGACTCAAGGTTCAGCCCGTGCTACCTCAACGGCCCAACTGATTGCTCCGGCTGCCCCGGAACGAAGCGCAGACCACCGCAAATGGGGCCAACTTCACGGCTGCAGCGACGCTCTGGCTATTTGTGAAAGCGCCCGAAGCCACAAAGGGCTGACGCTGGTGGTTACTCGCAGTACGGAGAACGCCATTCGTCTCGAGCAAGCCATCCGCTTTTTCCTGAACCTGCCGCCGGAAGAAGACGGCGCCACAACCACCGAGGACGGACTGGAACTCCTGTCGTTACCGGACTGGGAAACCCTGCCGTACGACCTGTTCTCTCCACACCAGGACATCACGTCGAGGCGCATACGCACCCTGCACCGCCTGCCCTCGACCCAGCACGGCATTCTGGTGGTTCCGGCCCGCACCCTGATGCACCGGCTGGCACCTCCCAGCTATTTACAGGGCAACACCCTGCTCCTGAAAACCGGGCAGACCCTGAACATCGACAGCTGGCGCATGCAGCTTGAAGCTGCCGGCTATCATCATACTGAAAACGTCTATGAACACGGTGAATACGCGGTCCGCGGGGCCATTCTGGACATCTATCCGATGGGTTCTAACCTGCCCTACCGGATTGACCTGTTCGACGACGAAATCGAAACGCTTAGAACCTTTGATCCGGAAACCCAGCGCTCGATTGACCGGATTGACCAGATCGAGCTGCTGCCCGCCCATGAATTCCCATGGCACAAAGAGGCGCGATCCGGCTTTCGTAACCGCTGGTTTGAACATTTCCCTCACGCCGATAAAAGTTCGCCGGTGTACCAGGATGTCAGCAACGGCATTACTCCGCCCGGCATTGAATATTATCTACCGCTGTTTTTCGACAGCACGGCCACCCTGTTCGACTACCTGCCTTCGACCACACTGGTGTTTACGGCAGATGGCCTGAACGAGGCCGTAGCAGCCTTTGATTCTGAAACCCGCAGTCGCCACGAGGACCGTCGACACGACCGAATGCGCCCAATCCTGGCGCCGGGCGAGCTGTTCCTGCAGCAAGACGAGGTTTTTGGCGAGTTCAAACGCTACCCCCGGATCACCTGCACCACCGATCTGATGGAGGGCGCCGGCACCGCCAACTGCAATGCCGATGCCCTGCCAGACATTGCCATGGATGGCCGAGCAGCCGACCCCGCCGGGAGGCTCAAGCGCTTTATCAAAGAATTTCCCGGCCGGGTACTGATCTGCGCGGAATCCTCCGGGCGCCGTGAAGCTCTGATTGAGAGTCTTGGTGATCACAAACTCAAACTGGCCACCGTCGACAACTGGCAAGAATTTCTGGACAGCCAGGGCACCACTCTTGCCATCACCATCGCCCCGATGGAACAGGGCATGGTATTGCCGGAGCAGCAACTGGCGCTGATCACCGAAACCGCTCTGTTTGGAGAGCGGGTTTTGCAGCGCCGGCGCCGCGACAAGCCAACCGAGGCAGATGACGCCGGTTACCGTGACTTGTCTGAGCTACGTATGGGCTCGCCCGTGGTGCACATTGACCATGGCGTTGGTCGCTATAAGGGCCTGGAAACTATCACCGCGGGCGGTGAATCCAACGAATTCCTGACCCTGGAATACGCCGGCGGCTCCAAGCTCTATGTGCCGGTGTCCAGCTTGCACCTGATATCCCGCTACGCCGGCACCGATGAAGAGCATGCGCCCCTGCACAAACTCGGCACCGATCGCTGGAGCACCGCCAAACAGAAAGCTCTGGAAAAAATCCGCGATACGGCGGCTGAACTTCTGGACGTATACGCCCGACGGGAAGCCCGCAAGGGCTTTCAGTTTGAAGACCCGAAGGAAGCCTACCGCGCCTTTGCCGCTGGTTTTCCGTTTGAGGAAACCCCGGATCAGCAAATTGCCATCCAGTCGGTGTTCGAAGACATGACCAGCGAGCAGCCCATGGACCGCCTGGTGTGTGGCGATGTCGGCTTTGGCAAAACCGAAGTGGCGATGCGCGCTGCCTTCCTGGCCACCTGGTCAGGCAAACAGGTCGCTGTATTGGTGCCCACCACCCTGCTGGCCCAGCAACACTATGAATCCTTCCGGGACCGTTTTTCAAACACCCCGGTGTCGATCGAACTGCTCAGCCGTTTCCGCAGCGGCGCCCAAACCAGCAAGGCCATGGCGGCCATCGAGGAAGGTAAAGCCGACATCGTGATCGGCACCCATAAGCTGTTGCAGGGCGATGTGAAGTTCAAGAATCTGGGCCTGGTGATTATCGACGAGGAACACCGGTTCGGCGTTCAGCAAAAAGAAAAGCTGAAATCCCTGAGGGCCGAGGTGGACATGCTCAATCTGACCGCCACCCCCATCCCCCGAACCCTGAACATGGCCATGGGCCACTTGCGGGATCTGTCGATCATCGCCACACCTCCGGCCCGCCGATTATCGGTAAAAACCTTTGTGCGCCAGCGCGAAGAAGCCATGGTGAAAGAAGCCGTTCTGCGGGAAATTCTTCGCGGGGGCCAGGTGTATTTTCTGCACAACGATGTGTCGACGATTGAGAAAACCGCCGAAGACCTGCGCCGCCTGATTCCGGAAGCCCGTGTGGGCGTAGCCCACGGCCAGATGCGCGAGCGCCAGCTTGAACAGATCATGTCGGACTTCTATCACAAACGCTTCAATGTGCTGGTGTGCACCACCATCGTCGAGACCGGGATCGACGTACCAAGCGCCAACACCATTATCATCGAGCGGGCCGACAAGTTTGGCCTGGCCCAGCTGCACCAGCTTCGGGGCCGGGTTGGCCGATCGCATCACCAGGCGTACGCTTACTTACTGACGCCACCACCCAAAAGCATTTCCAACGACGCGAAAAAACGACTGGATGCGATTTCAGAGGCTCAGGATCTGGGCGCCGGATTCATGCTCGCCACCCACGACCTGGAAATCCGCGGCGCGGGTGAACTGCTCGGCGACGAACAAAGCGGCCAGATCGAAAGCATTGGTTTCAGCCTTTACATGCAGTTGCTGGATGAGGCCGTTAAAGCAATCAGGGAGGGCCGTACCCCCAACGCGGAGCTGCCGTTAAGCCACGGCACCGAAATCAATCTTCGCATTCCGGCGCTAATCCCCGATGATTACCTGCCGGATGTCCACAACCGCCTGATGCTGTACAAGCGCATTGCCAGCGTGAAAGACGATGAGGCATTAAAAGAACTTCAGGTTGAAATGATCGATCGTTTCGGATTATTACCTGAGCCAGCAAAAAACCTGATCCGTCAGACTCAGCTCAGGCTGAAAGCAGAAGCGCTGGGCATCGTAAAAGTGGACGCTGGCAAGGAATGGGTACGCCTGGAATTCGGCGCATCGACCCCCGTAGACCCTTTGGTGCTGGTTAAAAAAGTGCAATCCGCACCAGACACCTACCGATTGGAGGGTGCCAACAGTTTCCGCTTCCGGCTGAATGATGACTCAACCGGTGGTAAACTCGACGCTATCGCCGCAGCGCTCGGTGAGCTGACACCTAAAAGCAAGTCAGCCAAGGCGTCGTGAGCCAACAACGATTCAGGTGGAGTAAGACTCTTGCAAGCCCAACCTCTCTGTTCAAGGCCCATTATGGCCGGAGCCACCCTGGCTATGGCCCTCGCTCTCGCCCCTTCTGCATTGATGGCACAAAGCCAGCCTGGCAATGCCCCCAAAGACTACTACCGGGCTGAATTCATCATCCTGGAGCGTTTGGTGGACCCCAAAGGCATCGAGGAGCAAATGTCTGGCAAGCAGGTTGACCCAACCATCCAGCCTGACAAAACCCTGTGGGCGGCGCAGCAAGACGGCAGCCACCGCAGTGACCTGAAGCTGGTACCCCGCTCAGAACTGCACCTGAATCAGGCCGCGGCAAGGCTCGAGCGCAGCGGAAACTATCGGGTATTGGCGGCAACCGGATGGTATGAAGCATTTCCACCGGATTACGACGGCGAACCACTGCAGATAGCCATGGGCGACTGGCTGGCAGAAGCCGGGCTGCACACCGTGGAGGGGTTCATCGAGGTTGACCGTCAGCGCTTCCTGCACGTGGGCGTTCACCTGAACCACTGGATGATCAACCCGGACGCGTTGCGGTCGCCTGCCATGGACCTGCCCCCAGAGGCATCCGGCGAGCAGGAAACAGAGCAGAGTGCCGAGATTCAGGCTGGTTCGGGCAGCACCGCTGAGGGTTTCTTTGAGATCGCCCAAACACCTGATGCGGAACCGCTGCAGCTGGTCACCTGGATTCGGGAAACACGCCGGATGCGCAGTGAAGAAATCCACTTCATCGATTCCCCAACCATCGGCGTGCTGGTGTTCTTCAAGCGGATTGAGGCCGGCAGCTGAGCTGACCAAGACCGGCCATTGAGCGCTCCAGGATCTGTTTGATGCCTGACATCCCCTGCTCGATGGCCTCCTCGATCTCTGCCATAGTAATAATATGGTCAGACTTGCCCGCAGCCCAGTTCACCACCAGCCCCAGGCTGACGTAACGCATACCGAGTTCAGCGGCCAGCACGGCCTCCGGCATACCGGTCATTCCCACGATATCGCAGCCATCGCGCTCCATCCGGCGGATCTCTGCTGCGGTTTCCAGCCTTGGCCCCTGAGTAGCGCCATACACCCCAAACCCAGAGAATGGCACCCCGGTCCTGGTCGCTAAGCCGATCAGCAACTCGCGACCCTCGTTATCGTAAGGCCAGGTGAAATCTATGTGGGTAACCTGCTCTAACTCGCCCTCAAAAAAAGTGCTGGAGCGCCCCCAGGTGT
Source organism: Marinobacter excellens HL-55 (assembly GCA_001314845.1). Classification (GTDB taxonomy): domain Bacteria; phylum Pseudomonadota; class Gammaproteobacteria; order Pseudomonadales; family Oleiphilaceae; genus Marinobacter; species Marinobacter excellens_B. The sequence goes on along the minus strand of LJZQ01000005.1, from coordinate 152,723 downwards.
AATCAATCAACTGGTCCGGGATGACCACGTGTGCCGGACCCATGTCACGGTGGATACCGCCGACGGCATTCACGCCCACCAGGGTTCGGACTCCGGCATCGTAGAGCGCCTGGATATTCGCCCGATAGTTGACCTCATGGGGCGGAATACGGTGCGGATTGCCGTGACGAGCCAGAAAGATCACTTTCTGCTGCCCCAACACACCATGAACCAGAGTAGAGGACGCTTCTCCCCAACGGTTGGAGGCGTTTTCTTCGCCCACGATGGTGAGATCACTGAGGCTGGTCAGCCCAGTCCCACCGATGATTCCAACCGGCCGGCTATCAGCGACTGCTGTCATTCTGGCTCTCCACCTGCTTGCCTGAGTTTTGCGCCTCAGCGTCCTCGCTTTCCTTCCCGGACGACTGCGATTCCTCACTGTCGCCACTGACTTTCACGCCCTCCGGCAGGTGCAGAGTTCGAGTCGGGAAGGCAATCTCCGCGCCGTAGCCTTGAATGATGTCACTGATTTTCAGCAGAACATCTTCTTTGATTTCATGGAAACGCACCCACTGGGTGGTCTTGGTAAAGGTATAGACCATGATATCCAGGGAGGATGGCCCATAAGCGAGGAAATTGACGATCAGGGTGCGATCCAGATCGATCTCCTCGTGGTTTTTCAGCATGTCACGAATATCATCCACGATCTGCTTCATGGAATTGATATCCGCGTACCGGATACCAATTGTCTCGGAGATCCGGCGGTTGAACATGCGCGACGGGTTTTCCACGGCAATAGTGGTGAACGCTGCATTGGGTACATAGAGCGGGCGCTGGTCGAAGGTCCGTATGGTGCTCAATCGCCAGCCGATGTGTTCCACCGTACCTTCAATGTTCCTGTCCGGCGAGCGCACCCAGTCTCCCACCTTGAACGGGCGATCCAGATGAATGATGAAACCGCCAAAGAAGTTTGCCAGCAAGTCTTTTGCGGCAAAGCCGACCGCAATACCACCCACACCACCAAAGGCCAGAACACCGGAAATACTGAAGCCCAGAGTTTGCAGTGCGGTCAGGACTGCCGTAATGATGACAACAGCACGTAGCAACTTGCTGATGGCATTTACCGTGGTGTAATCCATCGGTTTGCGCATCTTGACCGGAGAAACCAGAATTCTCTCGGCTTCTTTGACCATGCGCAGCATCGCCCAGACGACTACCCACACGAAACCAATCTGCAAGAGGGTGCCGTTGGCGGTGAAGATTTCCGCCTCGGAAAAATGGTACGCCACTTCTGCCGCCCAATAAACGCCCTGCAACCAGATGAACGCTACAGCTGGCTTACGGGCGGCATGCAATAACGCATCATCCCAAAGGTTACGGGTGGAACTGAACTTTTGCTCCAGCACACCAATCACCCGAGATGCGATAAAGGCCACAACGGCGGTCCCGGACACCAGCACAAAAATCAAAATGGCAGCGCGCCAGCCTTCGGACAGCATTCCGAAATCTTTAATCCAGCTGTTCAAAATGCCTATGGTTTCTCCGATCATCCTGTCCCTCTAAGCGAATCGGCTTAATTGATGGTTACCCGGGTGCCCGCGGAAACCCGATCGAAAAGATCCGCAACATCTTCATTGCGCATTCGAATACAGCCATGGGAGCGAGCAACCCCCATGGGCTCGGTGTCGGGTGTGCCGTGGATGTAGATAAAGCGGCGAAAAGTATCGACTCCCAGACCACGATTGCGCCCCCGCTCTAATCCGCATAACCAGAGAATCCGTGTAAGAATCCAGTCTCTGTCCGGGTGTGCCGAGGCAAGCTCGGGAGTATACAACTCTCCGGTGGGCCTGCGCGCTTTGAATACCGTATTCAATGGCAATCCGGCACCAATCATGGCCCGGATATAATGCTCACCAAGCGGGGTGCAGCCACTGGCATCTTGCTGGCCTGGTCCATTAAGCGCTGTCGAAACGCCGTAACGGCCCAACTCATCGCCATTCGGCGCCAGCAGTAGCAGAGTCTGCTCCGCAAGAGAGATCTCCACACGGGCGGCGTTTCTGGATTGGGTGCTCACAGGGGCAAGGCTCCCTCCGGTTAATACCAGGGGGAAGCCTACCCGAGGCGGGGAAGGTCAGGCAACCGAGACTTTACTCTCGGGCGGGGGCATCAGCAGTTTATCGGGTGCCTGCATGCCAGCGGCAAGGAATGGCACCAGCCGCGCGGCAATCTCCTGAACGGAGGTTTCAATGCCGGTCTTGTTCTGCAGAATATCCCGAAGCGCATCGCTGCTGGACATGGTAAAGGCTGTCGCCCCGAGCATAAACTGAATGCGCCAGTACCGGTCAACCGAGGACAGTTCCGGCGTCGCCTCTTTCAGCAATCGCATGAAGCGACCAAAGGGTTGGCTGTACTCCTGCTCAAGAAACTTGCGAAGATGACCCTGGGATTGGGTATAGGCCAGACCCAACAACCGCATGAAGATAGAGATTCCACGATCATTACGCTGCGGCATCCGCACGGCGCTTTCGGTAAGCGCCCATAATGTCTGGTACAACGTGGGCGGCTGGCCATTGCAGCGCTCTTCAAGATTATCAAAGGCCGTTTCCAGGGTGGCAGAGAAAGGCGAAAGAAACCGCGCAAACACGGCGTGAATCAACGCGTTCTTCGACCCAAAGTGATAATTGACAGCTGCCAGATTTACTTTAGCCTTACTGGTGATCATCCGCAGAGAGGTTTCGGAGAATCCCCGCTCGGCGAACAGCTCCTCAGCAGCGTCTAGAATGCGGTCAACGGTATCAGACTGCGCCATATTGTTATCAGTGCCTCTAGCAAACGTCTGTTTGAAACATACGTTTGAAGCGGAGTGATGTCAAGTTCGCTCGACCGGCTCCGCAGCCACTGACCGCCATCCCTTATCGATGGCCTCCTCATTGCCCTCAAAAAATGCCTGCTGAACACGGCTGTAGGCCTTTTCTGCCTCCAGCAGGTAGATCAGATATAAACGTACATATTCCCTGCGCGTGATATTCCGGACCAGAATACGTTGCTCACTGAGCCTCACCAGATCGCTAAACCGGGTATGTTTCAGGGCCGGGTTGTGTTCTGCCATGCGCGCGCACTGCCAGATTAACCCATCCTTACCTTCAAGATGCTCAATATGCTTGCGAGCATCTTTCAGCAAGCGCTGCCGTTTGAACACCAAGTCCAGGTAAGAGGGTTTACCGGTGTAAACACGCCGGACAAACGGAACACCCAACAACAAAATGATCACAAAGGCACCGAAGCCACCTCCGGCGATCCAGGCAGGAATAAATCCGGTTAACCCACTCAGGAAAATGGAGGCCGCGATCAGAGCGCTGAACACCCAAAGATCCCGGCTTCGGCGCGCTGCTGCCATCTCGTAGTTATCGGGCCAGTCAGACATTGCCAGCAACTTGAAATCCATCAACAGCACCCGATCGCACTGGCGCAGTATCAGCCTGAGCTTCCTCTGCCTGGATTCTGCCAACGTTTGCTCGATATCGCCTTTCGCCCCGACACTGGCATCGTCATCGCCCTGCTCTGCAGGCGCTGCTTCGGCGGAGTCTTCGGTCGCCTCGTCTTCAATCGTCTGCAGCGCAGCTGTGCGTTGGGCGGCGTTCAGGGCAGTTTGCGTTGTCCCCGGCACAGGATCGGCTGCACGACCAGGGCGCAACACAGCGCCAGTAGCGGTGGCATCATCGATTGTCTCTGGTGCAGATTGCTCGGCCATCCGGCTACCTTTCATAAACAGGTTCTTTGAGTAGTATCGGCCTTGCTCCCGCTTTCTTGAATGTCCGATATACCGACACATCCCGGGCAGTCTTTCTTGGCAAGGGCTTCAGCCGCCGGTATCCTTGCCCGATCATTCTGGGTTCAGGAGAAGGCTTATGTTTACCGGCATTGTTCAGGGTATCGCAAAAGTGACCGAGATTATTGCCGCTCCGGGCCTGAGCACCCTGGTGATCGACTTCCCTGCCACCAAGGTTGAGGGCGTAACCATCGGAGCTTCAGTCGCTATCAACGGCACTTGCCTGACGGTTACCCGGCAACAGGGCAGTCGCCTGTACTTCGACGCCATGCAGGAAACCCTCCGTTTGACGACGTTGGGCGAGCTGTCCCCGGGTGATGCCGTGAACTTTGAGCGGGCAGCGCGTATCGGCGATGAAATTGGCGGCCACCTGCTCAGTGGTCACATCCACACAACCGCCCGAATCGTTGAGATTATCCGTCCGGAGAACAACGTCACCCTGTGGTTTGAAATCCCTTCTGAGTGGACAAAATATGTGTTTGCCAAGGGCTATATCGCCATCAATGGTGCCAGCTTGACCATCGGAGAGGTCAAGGATAACCGCTTCAACGTACACCTGATCCCGGAAACCCTGCGCGCCACCATCTTCGGGACCGCAGAAGAGGGGCAGAGTGTCAACATCGAGGTGGATAGCCAGACCCAAACCATCGTGGACACCCTGGCCCGACTCGGTTACGACCGCCCACAAACCATCGGAAATTAAAAGGTCAACGGCGAGCCTCAAAGACCACAAATCGAGGGCTGGCACCCCGCTGCTCAACGCGACCGAAATAGCGCTTGAGGGTTTGGTGATAGCCCAGGTGGCGGTTGCCAACCATCAGTAGCTGGCCATTGGGAGCCAGGTGCTCAGCCGCGTGATGGAATAGACGCAGGGCTATGTGGTCGCCGACAACGCCACCCTCGTGAAACGGCGGATTGAGCAGGATGAGCTGATACTGGCCGGCAGCCTCGTCAATGCCATCACCATGAAACAGTGTTGATCGGACGCCTCCGCCAGCACCCGCCAGATTATGCCGGACACTGGCAATGGCCTGACTCGACACGTCACTGAAATCCACCTCAATATCATCCCGACAGGCCCGTGCCGTCAAACCCAGAACCCCGTTACCACAAGCCAGGTCAAGCACCCTGGAGTATTCAGGCAGTTGCGCCACCACCGGCGCGATCAAGGGCAACAACTCCCGTGTACCGATATCCAGTTTGTCACGGGCAAAGACCGCCGGCATCGCCTCAACCGGCATCGGCAGTCCCGGCATCGAGTAGCCTTTCCAGGTGCCAGGCCATTCCGCCAGCGTTGCCGGCCCACGCTGACAAACCACCACTCTGGCTTTTTTTCGAGCGGGAAGGACGGCTCGGGTGGTCACCGCGCCGGCAAACACATCGACACTGCGTTCCGGCAGGTGTTTGATCATGCCCCCGGCCAACAAATAACCATCCTCACCCAGAACACGGTTAACCCAACGCAGCAGCCAACCCAGGTACTCGGCTTGCCGGGGAATACGCATCACCACAAGATCAAACGATCCGGCGGGCGGGCGCTGCCAATTTAAGGGCAATGAGGGTTCTGGAAGGTCTGGATTCAACGCCGCATTGGCTTTCAGAGCACCGGCCAATACCGCGCTGTCTGCAACAGTACAAGGTGCATATCCGGAAAGCCCCAGGGTAAGCGCGCCAAACTGGTCATCGACAACCAGCACCCGGCTCTGGCCAACGGGCAATATCTTTAGCGCCTGCTCAAGCAGGAGTTCGTCTGCCGCATCCCAGGCGCGCAGCGTGTCGTCTTCGACACCCGGTCTGGACAGGATCATCTCACCCGTAACGAACTCAACTCTGGCGCTTGTCATTTCGGGCAACCTTTTCCGAATTTCACACAATTTGGGGATTCTAGGCTGTTTACTCTAGAAATAAGCCCTAAGTTATACATGTTCACGCCGAACACCCTTTCCGGTTACGGTATCCGGCTCTTCACACCCGGATACCCGGCATTTTTCCGGACATTACCCTTCGCCCCTTACCCCAGGGGCTTTTTTATGGGCAAAACGCCAGCACCACCGCGACGGAACGCCCGGTATACGGTAAATCTTCGATCCTGAGCCAGCTTCTCGACCGCGCCAATCTGCCGTTGCATCTCACTTTCATAGGGCAGGAAACTGTTGGCGACCAGGCGCAGTTCGCCACCAGGCTCCAGGTGCTGAGCCACTTCCCGAAGAAACTGCTCGGTCATCGAGGTATCAGTCTTTACGCCACTATGGAACGGAGGATTGCTCACCACCGCCTGCCATCTCCCCTCAAGGCCGGCAAGGCCATCCGAGGAGTATATTCGCCCGTTAACGCCCGCTTTGCGGTAGGTCGCCTCGGCACACATCACCGCCTGCGCCTGAACCTCAACGCCATCGACAACCAGACCCTCACGCGTCGATTGCGGTCTGGCGGCGTGCAGCCAGGTACCAATGACACCGGCACCACAGGCAAAATCCAGAATTCGGTCGGCTTTAAGGGGCTTCTCAGAAAGCGTCTGCAGCAGCAAACGGGAGCCACCATCCAGCGAACCCTCGCTGAACACTCCAGGCATTCCTGCAACCGAACACCCTACACCGGCACAATCCACATCGGTCCAGCCTATCCAGTCTGCCACCACGAACTCGGCCAGCGGCTGCTGATTGCCGCCGACCCAAACCTGGCAATGCCGGGCGCTGTCCACTTTGGCTGCGTTATCGGCAATCACCTGAAACTGCTTGACGGCACCGGCGATTCCTTCTTTTTTCTCGCCGATCATCACCAGCCGGGCCCCGGCCCGACCCAAAAATCGGGCCATGGTCAGGCGCAAGGTTAATTCGGCTCGGGCTTTGGGAAGAAAAACTACAACGGTATCGTAACTTGCGGGCTCAAGCTGGTGGGCGTCATAACCATAGCAGGCTTGCCATCCGGGCACCTGGGCCAGCACCTCGAATATGCCGGCATGCTCGCTCATCGCCAGTCCGGTGGTGCCACAATGTGAGAGAACCGCCGGATCGGAAACGCCCAGCAGCGCAACCTGCCCATGCAGCAGCTCAAGGTTACGAACAAGGACGTCGTGTGTGTTGGTCAGTGCAGACATGGATAGCGAGCCCATTAAAAAAAGTAAAGCAGGCAATGCTAACCGGAAACGGGCCCTGAGTCTGCCATGGTGGCGCTTTCAGGGCGTGAAATGATCAAGACCGAGCAGTTGCTGTTGAGGGGGCAGGCGCCGCAATTATTTGTAGCGTGCAACCGTGCCGACACGCAAGGCGTCTTCCGGAGACATGCCCCAGTCTTCTTGGGGACGCGTCTGGCTGCGCTTGCTGTCTTGCCTGGAATTGTCCATGGCAGCGCCGGCGTTTCTGCGGGTTTCGAGTACGCTCAGGGCTTTTTGCATCAATTCTTTCATGGTCATCTCCCTCATTCTTACAGTCGCCACTGTATCAGAGGCGAGGACGACCAACTGTGATGACGCCATGGGTCAACAAGTGACACCCGTCACGAATTTTTGACACATTTCGACATCGTTGACTTCAGATTTTTTGGCGCCCCGAACGCACCGGCCGCTGGATCAACTCTTCCAGGTTTTTCTGGCGCACGCGCTCACGTTCATGTTCGCTGGTGACGGCAAGCCCCATATCCCGCAGCAGACCGTCAGCCACATCGTACACAAACCCATGCACAGTCAGCTTCTGGCCACGACGCCAGGCATCCAGAACGATATTGTTCTGGCAGACATGACTGACCTGCTCTACCACGTTTAATTCACACAGTCGGTCTATCCGATCTTCCACCGTCGGCAAGGCATCCAGTACCTCCTGATGCCGATCCCGCACATCCTGGACGTGGCGCAGCCAGTTGGAAATAAGACCGAACCCTTCATTCAGCAAAGACGCCTTCACACCGCCGCAGCCATAGTGGCCAACCACCATGATGTGCTTGACCTTCAAAACATCAATCGCGAACTGCAGAACCGACAGACAGTTAAAATCGGTATGCACCACCACATTGGCAACGTTGCGATGCACAAACAGCTCACCGGGCATCAGGTCAACAATCTGGTTCGCCGGGACCCGGCTATCGGCACAGCCGATCCAGAGATACTCGGGTGCTTGCTGGTTTTTCAGGCGATCGAAAAACTTCGGGTCGCCTGCTTTGATACCGTCCGCCCAGGCACGGTTTTTTTCCAGAAGATGTTGTAAGTGTGGCATTCATGCGACTCCGGCCGTTGATTCCCGTTCGGAATTGAACGGGAATCAACGGCGTAACGCAATAGTCAGTTTGTCTTGGCGTCGTCCGGGGACTGATGCATGGTGCTCTGGGCAAGATCCAAAAGCTCCCGCAAGGCCACGGAGAACATGGCATATTCGGGTTCTCTGACACCCTTGAGCTCGGTCAGCATTGCCTTCCAACGATCAATCATATGCTGGTGCTTGGCTTGCCATGCATCGACACTGGCCGGCACATCCTCAGCTTTACTGGCCAGCTTGAGAACGCCCGTCGTCAGCGCTCTTTGCTGCCAGTCCAGGTCTTCACGGAAGCTCTCTCTTGCCAGCGCCTGCCAGTGCGAACTGGGGGTCAATACCGCAATGGAGTTGGCAAACCAGGTCAGGTCAAGGCGGTCGCCCAGGTCGTAATAGAGATTGGCGACGGTTTTCAGGGGCATGCCGGTCGCCTCCTGTGCCTCGATAATACCGAGTGATGAATAGAGATACCCGGTGCCAGCCAGGACCGCTGCCAGATCCTTGGGCAGACCAGCCGTCGTCAGCTCATCGTGCCGTTTGGTCCAGTTAGCGCAGGCCTGCTCGCCCAAATACTCCGGCAAATTAGACGTGATCGCCCAAACGCTGTCGGCAAAGCGCTCCATATGGTTCTGGATATTGAGCTCGGCCCGTCGATTGCGTAACAGCCAGCGCACAGCCCGTCGCATCAAACGCATCAGATCCTGCATCAGGGTCATCTGCACATTGGCAGCAACGTGGTAATCGAGCGCTTCAATTCGATCCCACCAGTTATCGATACGGAATACGTCCCTGGCAATAATCCACGCCAACGCGATGGAGGCCGGATCGGCTCCGGTGGACTGCCCCAGCCGCTCGACAAAGGTAATCCCCATATGGTTGACCATGTCGTTGGCGATCTGTGTGGCAATGATCTCGCGCCGTAACTGGTGCTCACCCAATTCTCTGGAGAACCGTTTGGTCAACTCCTTCGGGAACACCTTGTACATCTCGCCCGCCAGCAGCGGGTCGTCCGGCAACTCACTGTCAATCAGCGTTTGCTTGAGGTCGCCTTTGACGTAGGAGATCAGCACCGACAGCTCCGGACGAGTCAGGCCCTTTTTGGCCAGCTTTCGCTCCGAGAGAGTTTCATCATCCGGCAAAAACTCAAGCCCACGGTTAAGCTTGCCTTCGCTTTCGAAGGCGTTCATCAGCCGTCGATATTCCTCAAGGCGTGGTGCTGTATCCTCGCTGGCGATACTGATGGCCTGGGTCTGACGATAGTTGTTCTTCAGCACCAGCGCAGACACGTCGTCGGTCATGTCCTCCAGCATGGTGTTGCGCTGCTTGCCAGTCAGATCGCCCATGGCAACCGCCCGGTTCAGCAGAATCTTCATGTTGACCTCATGGTCTGAGCAGTCAACACCCCCCGAGTTGTCGATAAAGTCCGTGTTCAGTCGGCCACCTTTCAGGGCGTATTCAATACGTCCCAATTGGGTGAAGCCAAGGTTGCCACCCTCACCGACCACTTTGCAGCGCAACTCTCCCCCGTTAATCCTGAGACCATCGTTGGCCTTGTCGCCGACATCCGAGTGGCTCTCGGAGGCCGCTTTAACGTAGGTGCCGATACCGCCTACCCACAGTAGATCGGCTTCCACCTTCAGAATATGACTGATCAGCATGTTCGGCGGCACACGATCAGATTTGATACCCAGCAGCTTTTTCATTTCAGCGCTGACCGGGATGGATTTGGCCGTCCGGTTGAACACACCGCCACCCTTGGAAATCAGCTTGCTGTCGTAGTCGGTCCAGGCCGAGCGCGGCATTTCAAACAGCCGCTTACGCTCTTTATAGCTCCGTTCAGCATCCGGATTCGGATCCACAAAAATGTGAATGTGATTGAACGCTGCCACCAGACGAGTTTTCTCAGAGCACAACAAGCCGTTACCAAACACGTCACCGGCCATGTCACCAACGCCGATCGCGGTGAACTCATCGACCGCCGGATTGATGCCCATTTCCCTGAAGTGGCGCTCCACCGACACCCAGGCACCCTTGGCGGTAATGCCCATTTTCTTGTGGTCATAGCCGTTACTGCCACCCGAGGCAAAGGCATCGCCCATCCAGAAGCCGTATTCCGCTGCTAGGCCGTTGGCGATATCAGAGAAGGTCGCCGTGCCTTTATCGGCTGCCACCACCAGGTAGTGGTCGTCTTCGTCGTGACGGATAACGCGCTGAGGTGGCGCGATCTCCGAGTCCACCAGGTTATCGGTAATATCCAGAAGCCCGCGGATAAAGGTTTTGTAGGCTGCGATACCCTCAGCCTGAAAAGCTTCACGATCAGACCCGTCAGGCAGACGTTTGGCGACAAAGCCGCCCTTGGCGCCGACCGGCACAATGACCGCATTCTTGACCTGCTGTGCTTTCACCAGCCCCAGAACTTCGGTTCGGTAATCCTCAAAACGATCCGACCAGCGCAGCCCGCCGCGGGCCACTTTACCGCCGCGCAGATGCACACCCTCTACTCTTGGCGAGTAGACAAAGATCTCGAACATCGGCATCGGCAGCGGCATGTCCGGAATACGGGACGGGTCAAATTTGACACTGATGTAGGGTTTGACCTGCCCTTCCGCGTCTGGCTGGTAATAGTTGGTGCGAAGCGTGGCCTGCATCAATTCCAAGTAGAGCCGCAGTACCCGATCCTCACTGAGGTTTTCGACCTCGTCCAGGCCGGCATTGAATTCAATTTCGAGCTTTTGCTGGGCGGCCTGGCTTTTGCCTTTGCTCTGGTATCGTTCCGGATTGAACCGAACTTCGAAAAACTCCAGCAATAAACGCGTCAGGTTAACGTGGTTGACGAGGGTGTTGGAAATGAACGTCTGGCTGTTGGAGAATCGTATCTGGCGCATGTAGCGTGCGAACGTGCGCAGCAAAGCGATTTCTCTCCAGCTCATGTACGAAACCAGCATCAACCGGTTGAAGGCATCGTTTTCCGCCTCACCGTGCCACACCCTTCGAAACAGCTCCTCGAAGATCGGCCGAATGCGGTGAATGTCTACCACACTACCCTTGTGCGCCTGCAAGGTGAAATCGTGAATCCAGACAGTCTTGCCGGTGCGATCAATGACTTCAAAGGGGTGTTCGCCGATCACCCGGAAGCCCAGGTTGTCAAAAATCGGCATCACATCTGATAGCGGCAGGGGCTCATCCGGATAGAAGAGCTTGAAATGCAACGTGCTTTCATCTTCTTCCAACGCCCGATAGAAGCTCATCGCCAGATCGTCATTGCGGGCCGAGGCGACAATGTGTTCAAGATCGATAGCGGCTCGCCGAGGTGAAAACATGTCGGTGTAGCTGGCCGGAAAACCGCCCGCCCAGACCCGATACATGTCGTTGCCCCGCTCTTCACCGTAAGACTCGCTCAGGGCATCGTAAAGACCATCGCGCCAGGACTGCGCGAGCTCAATCACCTTCTCGCGAATTTCGGCCAGCGGTAGCTGCCGGTTTTCGAACTGAGGCACACGAATGGTGAACTGTACCCGGGCCAAAACAGACTCCGAGAAATGGGTAACAAACTCGATGTCTTCGGCTTCCAGCCGATCAAGCAGCACTTGCTCCACTTTCAATCGCAGTTCGGTGTTGTAGATATCACGGGGAAAGAACGCCAGGCAGGTGACAAACTGGCCGTAGACGTCTTCGCGCATGAACAGCTCAATCCGGCGACGCTCCTGGATATACAGAATGCTCTTGGCGACCCGCAGCAACTCATCGGTTTCAATCTGGAACAGCTCATCCCGGGGGTACAGTGTGAGAATCTGCTCCAGCTCTTTGCCCGCGTAGTCGTCCGTCATGAAACCGGAACGCTTCATCACGATCTGGAATTTACGGCGCAACAGCGGTATTTCATCCGGCCGTTCGTTGTACACCCTTGCGGTGTACAGGCCCAGGAACCGACGCTCACCAACCACTTCGCCTTTGCTATTGAACTTCTTGACGGCAATGTAGTCCGGGTATGCCGGTCGATGCACACGGGAACGCTGGGCGGACTTGGCAAAGATGAAGATATCATCCGTGCGCGTCATCTCATGCCGGGTTCGCTGAGGCAGTTCATTCAGGCGTACCCGGTCAGGGCGCTCATTGTTGACCCGCAAAATACCCAGTTCCGAGTTTTCCACCCGCCGAACCACCATTCCCTGATTGTCTTTGGCAAAGTCGTATTCGTCGTAGCCCAAAAACGTAAAGTGGTCTTCCACCAGCCAGTCCAAGAAGGCTCGCGCCTCTTGCTTGCCCTCTTCACTGACACCGGCGGTGGTGGCATCCAGCTCGACCAGAATTTCACTGACCTTGTTTTTTACGACCGGGAAATCTTCAACGGCAATACGCACTTCATGCAGTACATTTTGCAGGGTGTCTTCCAGATTACGGAGATCTTCCGGTGCGCTGTGGCGATCAATCTCAAGGACGATAAAGGCTTCATACGCTGAGCCAGCGCCCGATTTCTTGGTTGTATAGAGCTTTTTGAGCTTTCCGGTATTGTCCCGATCCACATGAAGAATCGAATGCTGAATGGAGTGAGTGCCAATCTCCCGCTGATTGATGGCAATACGCAGTGAATCAATCAGAAAGGGGATATTAGGGTGGAGCAGAAAAATCACGGTATGGGTGGATTGCCAGCCATCGCTTTCAAGGTCCGGATTGAATACCGATACCGGGGTTTCATCAGGGCTACGTTTTTGCAAAAACTGCCAGGCCGCCAGAACAGCACCGTAGGTATCCGAAAACCGACGTCTGACCAGTTCCTCCAGAGGGATGTGGGCATAGTGTTGCCGGGCAAATTCGGTAATTTTTTTGGCTTCCGTTTTCGCAATTTTCTCTGAGAATGCCTCGGCCAACTGTTCGAAAAACTGATCCTTGCTGGCAATTGTCAGCGCATTCATATCCAACCTCTGGTTTGTGTGAAATAAACGTAATCAGGGTATCGTCACATAAGCATAGTCAAACCCTTGATTTTTGCCGGCCAGACACCAAAACTGCGGCAACTACTTAGGCACAATTCAGGCAGAACACTGTTCCGCGCCCGCTGGACCATCAAAAAACCAAGAGCTCTATATTTCATGTCGTTACAGCAAACATTTGGTGACCTTCGAGCCCAACTGGCAACCCGAATTATCGGCCAGAACAAACTGGTAGACCGTCTTCTGATCGCCCTGCTTGCTGACGGTCACCTGCTGGTTGAAGGCGCACCCGGCCTGGCCAAAACTACTGCCGTCAAAGCGCTTGCCGAGCACCTGGTCGGCGACTTCCACCGGATTCAGTTCACCCCGGACCTACTGCCTTCCGACGTCACCGGAAGCGAGATCTACCGAGCCGAAACCGGCCTGTTTGAATTCCAGCGGGGGCCAATTTTTCACAACCTGGTGCTGGCGGATGAAATCAACCGAGCGCCTGCCAAGGTTCAATCGGCCCTGTTGGAAGCCATGGGTGAACGCCAAATCAGTGTCGGCATGCAAACCTTTGCACTGCCCAGGCTGTTTATGGTGATGGCCACCCAGAACCCGATTGAACAGGAAGGTACTTACCCGTTGCCGGAGGCCCAACTCGACCGATTTCTGATGCATGTGGTGATTGACTATCCGTCTGCCGATGCTGAGCGACAGATTCTGCACCTTGCGCGGGCAGACTACCGTCAGGGAATCCCGAACGTAGACATTCGTCTAACAGAGGATCAGGTGATGTCAGCCCGACAGGAAGTGTCAGACATCTACATGGCTGAACCGGTGGAGCAGTACCTGCTGGCATTGATCCTGGCCACACGTGACGCCGCCAGCCTGGATCCGGAACTGGCCCGCTGGACAGCGTTTGGCGCCAGCCCTCGCGGCACCATTGCCCTGGATCGCTGTGCACGCGCCCTCGCCTGGCTCGACGGCCGCGATTACGTGACCCCGGATGACGTTCGGGCCATCGCCTTTGACGTACTCCGTCACCGGATTCTTCTGACCTTCGAGGCAGAAGCCGAGGGCATGACGGCGGACACCGTACTGCAAAGGCTGATAGACCGGGTTCCGGTGACTGCCTGACGTGACCTACAGCAGGAGGCATTAGCGCAGTATGGCTAACCCATCCCCCGCCACCCATATCACTCTGCAGGACCTTGTTCGTCTGCAGGCCGATGCACAAGCGCTCAAACTCCCTTCGGCACGCCCGGTTCGGTCGCGACAGTCCGGCCTTCGGCAATCCCGTCAACGAGGCCGGGGCATGACCTTCTCTGAGGTTCGTCAGTACCAGCCAGGGGATGACATTCGCAGTATCGACTGGCGAGTGACTGCGCGGCGTCAGTCCCCCCACACTAAATTGTATGAAGAAGAGCGGGAGCGACCCGTGCTGCTGATTGCGGATCTGGGGCCAACGCTTTTTTTTGCCAGCACTGGAGCCTACAAGCAGGTCCGCTGCGCCCAGATCACATCCATTCTTGCCTGGCTCGCACTCTGGGCCGGCGATCAGGTTGGCGGACTGATTTTCAACGGCCAGGAGCTTGATGTAATGCGCCCTGCACGGCGCAGAAAATCCGTGCTGCGACTGCTTGATCAGCTCGCCAATCTGCAGCACCAAGCAGACACCCCGCCGGCCAACGGAAGCTCGTCAATCCACCGACTGGATACCGCCCTGGCAGAAGCCAGACGAGTTGCCCATACCGGTAGCCGAATTTTTGTCATCAGTGACTTCATAAATCTGTCCGATTCCACGACCAGCCTGCTCGGTGCGCTGGCACGCCATAACAGCGTGAGCGCCATCCGGATACTTGACCCGCTGGAAAGCGAACTGCCGGCCAGCGGCAAGTTTGCGGTGGCCGGCCCGGACGGGCCCATCTGGTTTGATGCGTCCAACCCTTCGTTTCAAAAAGCCTGGCGCGACAAAGTAGCCAGCCATGAGCAACAGCTTGCTGAGTGTTTTCGCACTGCCAGCGTACAGGCTGCAACCGTTATGACCCATCAAGACCCAGCCGCCGCCCTGCGTCTGCTGCTCGGCCCGGGAGGTCGCATCGGATGAACGGACAGGATCCGCTGGCCCAGCTGCGTGACATTCAGCTCCCCGAGTCCGGAGGCTTTTGGCCGCCCGCGCCGGGTTGGTGGCTGGTTGCCGCGCTCGTGCTCATCATTGTTATCGTCTTGGCTTTGCTCTGGCACAGGCGTAGACGCAACACCCTCTGGCAACGTCAAGCCAAAACTATCCTGATTGATCTGGAGCGCTCTGTCAGTAAAGAGCCAGACTGGTTCTGCAAACTCAACGCCCTGCTCAAACGCGTTGCCCGGCAGGCTTACCCGGATCGCAACCCGGAAGCCATGTCTGGCAGTCAGTGGGTTGATTTCCTCCTGGCCACCGCCCCAAATGATCGCATTGCGTCGCGCCCGGTGGTGGAGGCCTTGGTGAGCAGCACCTGGCAACCGCGACCGACTGCAGACCCAGCTCAGGCTCTGAGCTTTGCTGCTGCCTGGCTGGAGGCACGGTCATGATGAACCTTGCCTATCCCTGGTTGCTTCTGCTGGCACTGGCGCCACTGCTGATGATCCGCAGGAATCGGGGCAAGCAAGCAGTGGATGCCCCGGTGATTCCAGTCGGCCACTGGCTGTCCGGACTGCCCGGTGTCAGCACCCAAGGGCAGACAACACCCCGGTGGCGACAACTGATCTTGCTGGCGGCCTGGCTATGCCTGGTGCTGGCCGTTGCCCGACCCCAGCACGTCGGGGAACAGGTTCAGATGCCGGTCAGCGGCCGAGACCTAATGCTGGTGGTAGATATATCGCCCAGCATGGACGAGCAAGATATGGTGCTTCGAGGGCGCGGCATCAATCGCCTTCAAGCGGTAAAGCAGGTGCTGGACGACTTCATTGATTATCGTGAGGGCGACCGCCTGGGACTGATTCTGTTTGGCACCGAACCCTATGTGCAGGCGCCCCTGACCTTCGATCGTGAAACCGTGCGCACCCTGCTGCATGAATCCGGTATTGGCATGGCGGGCCGGGCAACGGCCATCGGCGATGCCATCGGCCTGTCGATTCAGCGCCTGCGCGATCGCCCGCAGCAACAACGCGTCGTCATCATGCTGACCGATGGCGCCAACACGGCTGGGCAGATCGCACCAGACAAAGCCGCCGAGATCGCCCAGGCGGCCGGCGTTCGCATCTATACCGTGGGCATCGGAGCCGAGTCGATGGTTCAACGCGGCCTGCTTGGTTCGCGACAAGTGAATCCATCCCGGGATCTGGACGAAAACCTGCTGACACGAATGGCTCAACAAACCGGCGGGCGGTACTTCCGGGCCCGCAGTTTGCCAGAACTTGAAATGATCTATGACAGCATCAACCAGCTTGAACCGATTGAACAGGAAGGCCAGTTCTTCCGCCCGGTGACCGAGCTCTATGCTTTGCCCGCTGGCGCTGCCGTCGCCCTTTGGCTGGCGATGCTGGCCGCACAGCTTTTCGGCAGTATGCGCGCCAGCCACCAACCCCGGGAGGCTGACCATGGCTGATTTTCACCTGATGCGCCCGTTCTGGTTGTTACTGCTGCTGGCGTTGCCGGTGGTATTCATACTGCACCAACGCCTGCGGCAAGGCGGCACCGGCTGGGATCGTTACATTCCCCCTGCCTTGCTGAAGCCGCTAATCCGACATCGGGGCGACGAGCAACACGCCGAACGAAAGATCGTGTCGCCTCGGATGCCGCTGACTCTTGGCGTTATCATGCTGGCTCTTGCGCTGTCAGGGCCCAGCTGGCGCGAGGCGCCTACGCCGCTGAAGCAACCAGCAGACAGCCTGGTGATCGTTCTGGATCTGTCGCTCTCGATGATCGCCACCGATGTGGAACCGGACCGGCTAACCCTGGCAAAACGCAAGATTCGTGACATCCTTGCCGCTCGCGACGGCGGCCTGACGGCACTGCTGGTGTATTCGGGCGATGCTCATGTGGTCACGCCGCTGACCGAGGACAGGCGCACTATCGAGGCTATGCTCAGCGTGCTCGAACCCACCATCATGCCGGCCCAGGGCAATCGTGCCGACCTTGGCATTGAGCAGGCCGTGAATCTTCTGCAGCAAGGCGCGCCCGGCCAGGGCCGTATTTTGCTGATCGCGGATGACATTCCCGGCAGCTACCACACAGACATCACAAACCATCTGCAAGCAACGCCGTATAATCTGAGCACACTGGTTGTGGGTTCTCGCGAGGGCGGGCCGATACCTCTGGCAAAACGGGGCTTTATCCGCGACAACGGCAACATAGTGATTACCCGTGCCAACCCAAACGCCCTGGCGCGTCTGGCTCGTGACAACGGGGGCGACAGCCATACCCTGACCCTCGGGGATGAGGACATCCGGCGCCTGCGCCTGCAACCGGACGCCAGCGAGGACTGGTCAGACGACAGCACCGGAATCACCGTCAACCGATGGCAGGATGACGGCTACTGGCTGCTGTGGCTGGCCTTACCGCTGTTACTGCTGGGCTGGAAAAAAGGTGCGTTTGCGTTCTGCCTACTGACGATTTTACCTTTGGCGCTGACGCCCCGGCCGGCGCTGGCCTTTGATTGGACCAGCCTGTGGCAACGGGAAGATCAGAGGGGCCCTGAACTGATCAATGAAGATCCGGCCCGGGCCGCAGAGCTGTTGCGCCAACCAGGCTGGCGCGGCTCCGCTATGTATCGGGACGGCCGCTACGATGAAGCCGCGACGGTCTTTGCAGATCACCCCGGACCTGAAGGCCATTACAACCGGGGCAATGCCCTGGCCCGCTCAGGTCAGCTGGAAAACGCTCTGAAGGCCTATCAGCAGGCACTGGAGCAAAACCCGGATTTTGAAGACGCTCGCATTAATTATGAGCTGGTCAAACAACTGCTGGAGCAACAACAGCAGCAACAGGAATCCCAGAGTGGTTCCGATGACCAGGAGAGTTCGGAGTCACAGGATGAGTCTGGAGGCCAGAACAGCGACCCTCAACAGGGCGGGGATTCAGGGTCGGAACGCGATAGCGAGGAATCTCCTGGCGATCAACCCCAACAACCGAACCCCGGCCAGGGTAATGCAGAATCGGAGGACGAACAAAGTGAAGCCGAGGCACAGTCCCAGCCTGACGCCTCAGAACAGGAGAGTAGCGAAGGGATGAGCGAAGCACCCGCCGAAATTTCTGAACAGCCGCTGTCTCAGGGACAGGAGCAATGGCTGAGGCGCGTACCAGACAACCCGGGCGGCCTGCTCCAGCGCAAGTTCCTGCAGCAGCACCAACAACGCCAGACCACAACGGACGAGGGCGATACACCATGGTAAAACGTTTTCTGACCTCGGCCGTCAGCCTGTGGTTGCTGCTCATGATGACAGCCCCTGCAGCCTGGGCCAACGCACTGACCGTTGAACCGGACCGCACCCAGCTTTACGAGGGCGAGATACTGACTCTGACCGTCAAAGGCGCCATGAAAATAGACATCAATCTGACCAATTTGTTCAGCTTTGACCTGTCGCAACTGCCCTCGCCCAACATCGAAGAAGTTGAGCCTGAGTTCGAGATTCTTGCACGGAATCAACGGTACAGCGTGCAAACCGTGAACAACGAAATGGTTGGCGAGATCACCTGGACGTACCAGCTTGCCCCAACCCGCTCCGGCACCCTGACCATTCCTGAGCTGACCTTTCAGGACTCCACCTCCAGCCCGGTGACGGTTGAGGTGCTGGATGGCTCACCGCCAAATCAACCTGCCCCAAGCCGGGACAGCTTTATCGAATTGTCGGCAGACAAAGCGGAGGTCTATGTTCAGGAGCAGTTGATTCTGACCATCCAGCTGTATTTTTCAGGCAACCTGATCCGGGGCGAACTCTCCGAACCCGAGCACCCCGATGCCATTATTGAATCCCTGGGCAAGCAGCGTGAGTTTGCCCGATATCGCAACGGTACTCGTTACCGGGTGGTTGAACGCCGCTATGCTATTTTTCCGCAGCAGCCGGGGGAGCTCAGCCTGGCCCCGATTAGCTTTGAAGGCCAGGCACGGGATGCTTCGGGCCAGCTGAGATTCCTGCGCGACCGCCAACAATTGTTCGACGTTCAGGTAAAACCCGTGCCCGACCAATACCCGGCTGGTCAGCCCTGGCTACCCGCCGCAAGCATGACACTGAGCGAGGAGGGTTTGCCATCGACCGGGGAGCTGAGCGCCGGCACCAACTTGAACCGAAAGTTGACGCTGCAAGCTCTTGGCTTGCCGTCCGAAGCACTGCCGACACTGCCGCAAACCGTGCCAGATGCCATTCGAAGCTATCCGGAGCAACCTCTCCGCAACACCGAGACCACCGCAGACGGGCTGCGCTCCACCCTGCAGCAAATCTCTGCCCTTGTACCTGTGCAGGCTGGCGACGCCGTTCTGCCGGCCATTCGAATACCTTGGTGGAACACCGAGAGCGACGAACTTGAGTACGCTGAACTACCGGAGCGCCGTTATAAGATAGACGGTGGCCGGGCGATCGTTACACCTCCGATTGAAGACGTAACGCCGCCTGCCGGGGATCAGACACCGGATATTGCCGTTGAAAATCCGGCGACCGATGAATCATCGTTCTGGTTTGTCAGCACGATCGTTATGACGGGACTGTGGCTTATGACTGCGGCATTCTGGTGGTTCTCCCGAAGACAGCGCGACGCACAGCCTCAGGCCGGGAATACTGACGATGCCAGCGAAACGCAGGCCTTCACCAGACT
Organism: Marinobacter excellens HL-55; assembly: GCA_001314845.1. Taxonomy (GTDB): domain Bacteria; phylum Pseudomonadota; class Gammaproteobacteria; order Pseudomonadales; family Oleiphilaceae; genus Marinobacter; species Marinobacter excellens_B. The sequence goes on along the minus strand of LJZQ01000005.1, from coordinate 132,968 downwards.
CAAGGACGCCATTCAGGCGGGATCAGGACAAAGTTCTGCATTATTGGTGAGTTGGGCTCGGCTCAGGTACCCGGAGCAACAGTTAGTGACTCTGGAGGATGTGTTCGAGATCTGTGGTGATTCGGCCCTGGCCGACGCCATGAGAAGGTTCCAGGAAGGCCTTTTCTCGAACCACCGGAGCAGCGTCGGCGATGACGCAATCAAACGCCTGATCAATGCCCTTGAGCGGCTGAGAGCAACTCGAACGGCGGCCAGGTCAGCCTCAGCAGGACTGGCGCCGTTATATCCAGCGAGCCTGTCAGATTGACGGGCTCGCTGGAACAACAACTCAGTTCGTCAGTTCCTGATTAATGACCAGCTCTACCGGCTCAGCTTCTGATCCCATCACCTGCGCTTCAATCCGGCCCTGCCAGTCACCCGGTTGCGGATTGACGCTGCCAGACCGGCTCAGGCGAGCGATGATCACCACTTCCTGCTCGCCAGAAATGGTTGATTCCGGCGACATCGCGTAGCGATCATCCAGCCGGATGTCTGCCGGCAGCGAGCCTGCGGTGAGACGTGCAACCGCGACCGGCGCTCCCTCGGTCGTTTTGGTTGAGCGAGCAAAGATAAACAGGGTGGTATCATCCGGAACCTGACTGCTGAAACCTTCATCCAGGGAGACCCGTAAAGACACCCCTGGGCCGGCCTCTGTTACCGGCTCACTCTGGCTTTGACCGTCAGAAGGCTGCTGGCCTAGTCGGCGATAGGACTCGTCGATGCCGCCGCGAATCGACGCAATTTGCGGGTGATCCGGAGCCACTGCAACAATTCTTTCCCAGTGTTCAATAGCAGCTTGATAGTCCTGGCGACTGAACGCACTGATACCCAACAGACCCAAAGAGTTGACCTCATCCGGGTTAAGCGATTGCGCTGCTTCGATCGCCTCGGTGACTTCTGGAGTCAACTCCCCTTCACTATCAAAAAACAGCGCCTGTGCCGCAAGCCCCAGGGCCACCGCGCTGGACTCAGTATCCTCAGCTACCGCCGAGGCCAGGCGCTGAAAGGCGTTGGCTGCGTCCTGATAACGTTCAATGCGCATGTAGGTCTGGCCCAGCATGGCCCAACCGTCGGCATTATCCGGGTTGCTCTCAAGCCGGGCTCGCAGCTGCTCCGCCAATTCCGACACCCTGGCAGCCTGTTGATCGCCCGTCGCGTTCATTTCCTGCATGGCCAGATACTGCTCAACCTGATCCATGGAACCCCACCTCTCATAGGCGAGAAAGGTACCTGCGGGCAGTAACAGAACCGTTGCCAACGCAAGAACAACCGCACTGCGCCGGCCCGGAATACGCTTCTCCGGTTCATACTGCTCCGGCACGTCATCCAGCATGGCCCCAGCCAGTTCATCTTTGAGCAGATGGTAGTTTTCGTCGTCCAGTACGCCGGCCTCGTATTCAGCCTCCAGCTCTTTGAGCCGACTGCGATAGGCGAGCAGGTTCTGATTTCTCTGGTCGGTTTCCCGGCTTGATCGGGCCCGATGGAAAAAAACGGGATACAACACAAACGCCAATGCGCCAAGAATGAGTACCGTTGCGGCAATCCAGAATGTTTCAGTCATGGAGTATCATCACAGTTGAATAATGTGTTGCAGGGATCAGCTGCGCGACGACGGATCCCTGTCGGCCAGCATTTGCCTGACTCTTGCCTGCTCTTCCGCGCTCAGTGCCGGTTCCGGGCTCTGTTTTCGCGACCTGATCACCACACCGGCCACGATCATGAAACCCCCAAAGACGGCAATCGCGGGAAACCCCCAAAGCAGTATGGTGCGGCGATCCACCGGCGGCTTGTACTTTACGAACTCACCAAAACGATCCACCAGGGCACCAACAATCTCATCGTCAGTGGCACCGGACTGCATCAGCAGGTAAACCTGGTCACGCATATCCTTGGAGATCGGCGCGTTGGAGTCAGCAATGTTCTGGTTCTGACACTTGGGGCAGCGCAATTCCGCAATCAGACCTCGGAACCGCTGTTCCTCAGCCTGGGTGTCGAAATCGTAGAATTCCGGCGCCTCCCCCTGGGCGTGTGCCGTCGCGGCAAACACCCACATTGCCGCAAGAAAGATGGGCATAAATCGCATCAGCTTTTCCCCTCTACCCGGTTGATCACCGGCAACAGGATTTCTTCCCAGACCCGCTCATTCACAACACCAACGTGTCGGTAACGAACAACCCCTTCAGCATCAATCACAAAGGTTTCCGGGGCACCGTATACCCCGAGGTCAAACCCGAGACTGCCCCGGGGATCGTAAATAATGGTCTGGTAAGGATCGCCCAGCCGATCAAGAAAGCTAAACGCTTTCTCTTTCTCATCCTTGTAGTTCAAACCGACAATGCGAACGCCTTTCTCATTGGCCAGCCACATCAAGTCTTCGTGTTCATCCCAGCAGGCGGGGCACCACTCGGCCCAGACGTTGAGCAGCGCCACTTCACCACGGAACAATGACTGATCGAGGGTCTGGCCTGGCTCCCGTAGGTTGGCCAGGCTGAATTCCGGTACTGGCTTCCCGATCAACGCAGACTCCAGTCTGGTCGGGTCTTTCCCAATTCCGGCCGCCAGAAAAATACCGACGCCCACCGCCAATATCAGCGGCAGAAACAGCATCAGCCTTTTCATGCGCGGGCCTCCGCAGGCGCGGCGCCGGCCTCGTTACCGGTATCCACTTTCGCCTCCGAGCGAACGCGAATCCGGTAGCGCTTGTCTGAAATAGCCAGGAAACCACCAATTGCCATCACCAGTGAGCCCAGCCAGAGCCAGCGAACCAGCGGCTTGTACTGCAGGCGGATCGCCCAGGCCTCATCGGTGATGCGCTCGCCGATGGCAATAAAGACGTCCCGGAACAGACCGCCATCAATATCAGCCTCGGTCATCACACTCATATCGACCGGATAGTGACGTTTTTCCGGGTGCAACTCGGCGACCTGCTTGCCGTCGAGGAAGACATCAAAACTGCCATACTCAGCGGTAAAATTGGCACCTCGACGATCGCCGATGCCGGTGAACACAACTTGATAGTCTCCCACCATGGCAGAATCACCAGGCACCATTCGCACATCCCGCTCGATGCCATAGTTTGACACCACGGTGGCACCCGCCATCACCATGGCCAGGCCCAGATGGCCGAATACCATGCCGTAGTAGCTGCGTGACTGACGCTTCAAACCGTGCCAGCGCCCCTGGCGAGACGACGACTTGTCCCAAAGGTCCCAGGCAGTGGCAACCGTCACCCATACCGAGGCAAATACGCCGGCAAAGGCCCAGGGCGCAAAGCCGCCGTAAATCAGCATGACGCCGGTTGTTGCCACCACGCTGACCGCCAGTGGCCACAGCAACTTGCGCGCAAGCCAGCCACCATCGGTCTTCTTCCAGCGCGAGAAAATACCGGCGCCCAACAACAGTCCCGCGGCCACCGCCATCGGGCTGAAAGTGGCGTTGAAGAAAGGCTCACCAATGGACAGCTTACCCATGTTCAGGTAATCCAGTACCAGCGGGTACAGGGTTCCGATAGCGACCAGCAGTGTTGCCGCCACCAGCAAAACATTGTTCAACAGAAGGAAAATCTCCCGCGACAGCGAGTCATAACGCGAGCGCACATGCACAACGGGCGCCCGGAATGCGTACAACACCAGGCTTGAAACAACCGTGATACCGAGCAAGGCCAGCAAGAATGAGCCACGCTCCGGGTCGGCGGCGAAGGAGTGCACCGAAGTCAGTACGCCGGAACGCACCAGGAATGCACCCAACAAGCTCAGGGAGAAGGTGACGATCGCCAACAACACGGTCCAGCTCTTGAACACGCCGCGTTTTTCAGTCACCGCCAGGGAATGCATCAGTGCGGTACCCGACAGCCAGGGCAACAATGAGGCGTTTTCCACCGGGTCCCAGAACCACCAGCCGCCCCAGCCAAGCTCGTAATAGGCCCACCAACTGCCCAAGGCAATACCCAGGGTCAGGAAGGACCAGGCCACCGTCGTCCAGGGCCGTGACCACCGGGCCCAGGCGGCATCCAGCTTGCCATTGATCAGTGCCGCAATGGCAAAGGCAAAGGCAACCGAGAAGCCAACGTACCCCATGTACAGCATGGGCGGATGCAGAATCAGACCGATGTCCTGCAGCAGCGGATTCAGATCACTGCCGTCGGCCGGAATGTTTGGCAAAATGCGCTCGAAGGGATTGGAGGTAATGACGATAAACAGGAAAAACCCGACGCAGATCATGCCCATGACAGACAGCACCTGCGACACCATGACCGATGGAAGCTTGCGACTGAACATCGCCACGGCCAGGGTCCAGCCCGCCAGCATCAGAATCCACAACAGCAGTGAGCCCTCATGGCCACCCCAGACCGCACTGAACTTGTAATACCATGGCAACATGCTGTTGCTGTTATTGGCAACATAGGCGACTGAGAAATCGTCCACCATGAAGGCATGGGTCAGCACGGCAAACGACACGCCGGTGAACACAAACATGCCGGCCGACAGCGGCCGGGCAAATGCCTGCAGGCTGTCACGCCCGGTCAGGGCACCGGCCAACGGGACCGTGGAAAGGAGTACTGCCAGTAACAGCGCGATTATCAGTGCAAGCTGTCCGAGTTCCGGGTACATCGGGTTCCTCCAGCAGGGGAATGGTGCAATGGGTTAGGTTAGTAGGCGGCGGATTCTGCAGCTTTCTCCGCATCGGCGGCTTTGTGCTGGCCTTTCGAAGCACGCTCCAAAGCTTCAGCAACTTCCGGCGGCATGTATTGTTCGTCGTGCTTGGCCAGCACCTGGTCCGCTATAAACCGACCGTTAGCATCCATGCGGCCCATGGCCACCACGCCCTGACCTTCCGCAAACAGATCTGGCAGGATGCCGACGTATTCCATTGGTACCGAAGCCGAAAAGTCCGTCACGCGGAATTCCACTTTCAGGCTGTCCGGATCGCGCACCACGCTGCCCTCCTCAACCATACCGCCAGCCCGGATACGAACATCAACAGGCACCTCGCCCGCCGCAATCTGACTGGGATCATAGAACAGGTTGATATTCTGGCGAAGCGCATAAGTGGTCAGGCCGACAGCAATAGCAAGCCCGGCGACCAGAAACAGCACGATGGTCAATCGTTTTTTACGAATCGGATGCATGAAGTACCTGCTTTTCAGTCTTGGGAAATTTCAACACGGGTAAAGGTCGCCGACGCTTTTTGAGCGGGCCGCCCTGAATTCTTTGCGTCGTGCACATAGCGACGCTGACAGGCGTCCATAACCGATTGGTGACGCTTTACCGACCAGATCATCAGGCCGGCAACCAACACGGCAAATACCGCGTAACAAGCCCAGACATACGGGCCGTGGCCTTCCATAATAATGAACGCTGAGAACGAATCAAACGCCATCGGTCACTTGCCTCCCGCCATTACCAGCTCTCTGACCCATCGAGTTCGCTGTTCGCGTATCAGAATTTCGGTTTTCATTCGGATACAGGTCAACCAACCAAACAATAAATAAAGCCCCAGTACGGAGAGTAACAATGGCAGCCACATTTCCATGGGCATGGTTGGCTTTTCAGTCAGTTTGAACGTGGCCGGTTGATGCAGCGTATTCCACCAGTCCACGGAGTATTTGATAATGGGAATATTTACTACCCCCACCAGCACCAGCACCGCCACAGCGCGGGCCGCTGACTTTTCATCGTTGATTGCACGATCAAGGGCAATAACACCTCCGTAGAGGAACAGCAGGATCAGCATGGAGGTCAACCGGGCGTCCCATACCCACCAGGTGCCCCAGGTCGGCTTACCCCAGACCGCGCCAGTGAACAGCGAGAGAAAAGTAAAGACCAGGCCAACCGGTGCGATTGCCTTGACAAATACATCGGCCAGCTTCATCCGCCACACCAGCGTGACCACCGCGGCAACCGCCATGCTGATGTAGATCGACTGGGCCAAAAAGGCGCTGGGGACATGGATAAAAATAATCCGGTAGCTGTTGCCCTGCAGGTAGTCTTCAGGAGCAAACGCCAACCCCCAGGTCAGTCCCGCCGCCAGCAAGAGCAAGCCCCCGGCCAGCAGCCAGGGCATAAACCGGGTAGCAATCCCGAAGAACCACTTTGGGGAACCCAATTTGTGAAACCATTGCCACATCAGTTGGTCACCGTCTCTGTGTTGACTGTTAGTTTGCCAGCGGGCCGGCACCCGCCATTAGCTGTTGGACAAGCTGATCCTCAGCGCTGCTGCCGATGCGAAAGGGGCGAGGGTGAGCGCAAGCACCAGGAATGCTCCCATTAACGCCAGATAACCACCCACCGGAGCGCCTTCAGCAGCTGCCGCAACGGTTCCGGTACCGAAAATCAGCACGGGAATGTACAGCGGAATAATCAGCAAAGACAAGAGCACTCCAGCAGAGCGCAACCCCAGTGTTAACGCAGCGCCAATAGAACCAATCAAACTGAGCACCGGGGTGCCGATCAGCAGCGTTAGACACAGAATTGCAATAGAGTTCCCGTCAAGATGAACCATTACGCCCAAAACCGGAGCCAGTATCACCAGCGGCAACCCGGTGAGCATCCAGTGCGCCAGTGTTTTCGCCAACACCAGCAAGAACAGAGGCTGCGGTTGAAGCACCAGTTGCTCCAGCGTGCCGTCGTCAAAATCATGCCGAAACAAATGATCCAGCGACAACAACACCGCCAGCAGTGCCGCAACCCACAGAATACCAGCACCGGACTGCTGTAGAAATGACACTTCAGGGCTAACCCCCAGGGGAAAAAGGGATACCACCATCACAAAGAATAACAGAGGGTTCAGCAGATCCTGCCGTTGCCGGAAGGCCACTCGAACGTCACGGCCAAACACCGCCCCCATCGCACTGAGAGGGCTCACGCCCTGCTCAACCGGCTTGATAAGCGCCCCGCCCGCACTACCCATTACTCTGCCCCTCGCCCAGTACAATCCGCCCCATGCCCGGCAACTGCAGATCATGGTGCGTGGTCACAAGAACGGCACCACCTTCAGCGGCTCTTTGCTGGAGCAGGGTTTCAATAGCGCTGACCCCCTCAGCATCAATCGCCGTGAAGACTTCATCGAGCAACCAAAGCGGCTCGTCAGCGATCAGCAACCTGGCCAGCGCGACTCTGCGCTGCTGGCCAGCAGACAGGTTGCGGCAGGGCACATCGCCATAACCGGCCAGTCCTGTACCCTCGAGTGCCTGTTGCAGCACATCATCAGTCACCGGCCGTCGACCGGCCATCAGCGCACGCAGATTTTCCATCGGCGTCAAAAGCGGCTTGATGCCCGGGCGATGCCCCAGATACAGCGTGTTGCGATGAAACGATTCGCGGTCATAAGCTCTGGACTTGCCACACCAAAGTAAATGGCCTGCCCAGGCATCGTTCAGGCCCGCCAGTATCCGCAACAGAGTTGTCTTGCCAGAGCCATTGGCACCCTCGACACGAGTCAAGGTACCGGGCAATATGGAGAAGGACAGGTTCTTGAACAGCAGGCGCTCATCCCGTTCACACTCGAGATCAATTGCCTGCAGTAAAGGCTCGGACATCAGGGCCCCGGTTCAGAACGAAGGATGCCCAGCGGGCATCGGGTGTATGGATGAAGGTCACGCAGGTGCCAACATGAAATCAAGGCAGTCGTTGCCAGCGGCCAGTATTATAACGAAAGCGGCTCCGGAATACTCTTGCCCGACATCAATTCAATGACAATGAAACTGAACGAAGGCCAGCCCCCGATCAGGACGCCCGACGCCTCTGCCGGCCGGACCAGCGCCGCTCAGCCCGGCGCGAACATCGGTGACGCCGGCACCTCATCACAACGCCCTGACCCACTGCAAACAGCCCAGCAACAACTTGCACAGCTTCGTCTTGCCAAAAATGAAAGCACACTGGCACGGGTGGCCGACATTCTTCAGCAAAGAGGGGGCGGGTACGAACTGCTTCTTGAATTGCGAGGCCAGACCCTGGCGGTGTCCACCGGGGCGAAGCCCCAGGAGCTGTCCGTCGGTGACTTGATCAAAGTAATGCGCGCCGGTAATGAACTCCAGCTGATGGGCAAACTGGCGCCAAGCCAGGATGCCGGCATTGCCCGCGCCCTGGCCCAACGACTGCCATGGCAACAAAACCTGCAGGCTGGGTTGTCCCAGCTCTTGCAAGCCATGACCACCGGCGTAAAACTCGAGCCCCAACCCGGACAACTGCCTTCACAAGCCCTGCCGCAGCCGCTGCCCGCCGGCGCTCGGGAAAACCTGCAGGTGCTACTCAACAGCCTAATTAAATCGGACGGCCTGGCACCGGGCGCCGGCAAGGCTGATGGCGCTGGCCAGCAAGTCAGGCAATGGTTGTCAGAGAGCGGTATTTTTGCCGAATCGCGACTGCTGCAATCCGGATCGGCCACCACGCCCCCCGCCGACCTGAAACTAGCCCTGGCACGCGTTGTCAGCACGCTTCTGGCGACACAAGGGCAAGGAGCCGATCACTTCAACCGGTTAACGCCCCTGTCCAGTCATGAACTGGTGCAAGCGCCGCTGCAGTTCCCCCAACTTACGTCGGCACAGTCTCCGGCCAGCAGTGAAGCAGCCTCTGTCGGACAAACCTTGCGCCTGCTGGCAGGCATGCTGAACCGGATCACGGTTAACCAGTTGCACAGTCAGGTTCTGACCGCCAGGGCCGGCGCTGAGCCAGGAACCCCCATCAATACCTTGCTGGTTGAACTGCCCTGGGTCACGCCCCAGCAAGAACCCAGAATTGCCCAACTCCGGCTGGAACAGTATCCGCAAGAGGACGAATCCAGCCGCAGCGCAAATCGGTCTGCCATCAGCGAATGGCGACTATCCCTGTCGATGGATCTGGATGAGGCGGGCCCGCTGCATTTTGATGTGTCATTCCGGTACCCCTCGGTCAGCGCGCAAGTCTGGGCAGAGAAGCAAAGCACGCTCAGGCAGGTGCATAAGGAACTGCCGCTACTCAGGCAAAGCCTGATTGACCTGGGGCTTGAGGTAAAAGATCTCGATTGCCGACGGGGCAGTCCGCAGCAAACACAGACCCGACTGGAACACCGACTGGTAGACACCAAGGCATGACAGAAAAGCAGACGAACACTCACATCCCGGCAGCGGTCGCCCTGAAATACGACGGCGAACGCGCGCCCCTGATCTCAGCCACCGGAACCTGGGAGCTGGCCGAAGAAATCGTCCGGATTGCCAGAGAGCATGAAGTACCACTTTACGAAAATGCCGAGCTGGCCGGTATTCTGGCCCGGTTGTCGCTGAATGAAGAGATTCCGGAAGAGCTGTACAGAGTGATAGCGGAAATACTGGCCTTCGCCTTTCACATTCGAGGCCGGACACCCGGAGACGCCCGGCCCGCCGCCGAACCGTCAGTTGATCAGTGAGCGCAGAGCCCACACCTGCTGCCAATGTTCGCCTTTGCGCGGGGCAACGGCGGTTTCAAAATAGTGTTTCAGCCGGCGACGGTCGTCTGGCTGATCTTTTAACGCCGAGCCGATGATGTGATGCATCAGGTGCTCCACTGTCATCGCCCCACGACCGTAATACCAGGCATTCAGGCTCGCCGCATGGGCAACGGAGACCGCCTCAGCCGTTGACAGCGCAGCCCCTGCAAGCCGGTCAGTGCTCCTGCCGTCCAGGGTCTGGCCGTTACGCAACTCGTGAAACAGCGTCACCAGCACTTCAACCACCGACGGCTCCAGCGCAACTTCAATGCCGGCGCAGCGGTTGGCTTTGGCAACCTCACGCAATACCACGTCCATCTCGTCAGCCAGCTGACGAATCGGCCGGATCTCCTCAAAATTCATCCGCCTCATAAGGGCAGCGCTCATGCGATGAACGCCCTCGTCGACACTATTTGAGGTGGCCACCAGATTGAATCCTTGCTGAGCCAGAATGACACCGTCGTCACCCGACAACTCAGGAATCACCACCACTCTGTCGGATAGAACCGAAAGCAAGGCATCTTGCAGGGCCTGGGGGCATCGAGCAATCTCTTCAAAACGGACCAGTCGCCCTTCCATCATGCCTCGAAGCAAGGGGGTCGGCACCAGAGCTTTTCGGGTCGGGCCCTCGGTGTGCAAGAGGGCTTCATTCCAGCTGTACAGGAGCTGGCTGACCTGGCTGATCGCCCCCCCTTGCAGGGTTAGAGTGGAAGTGCCCGAGATCGCCGCCGCCAGAAGTTCCGACAGCCAGGACTTTGCCGTGCCCGGCTCGCCAACCAGCAAGCAGCCCCGGCTGGTACAGAGCGAAATAATAATGCGAACTACCATGGCACGATCGGCCACGAACTTGCGTTCGATGCCCAGCTTTTCGTCACCAAGCAGAAATTTCTCGACACCACGCGGCGACATTTGCCAGCCGGGCGGGACCGGACCGGGATCCAACGATATCAGTCTATCGAGCTCTTCCCGGTAGGTTACTTCGGCCGGTTCCCGCTGAGCGGCGCGCATTGTAGCTTTACTGGGTTTCATTCATGACTCCTGCGGCCGCCACGAACTTCCGGCGCCATTCGCTCTCTGGGGAGAATGCGCGGCAGCTCCGACAACGGGATAATACCCTCGATGACATGGTCCAATGCACTGTCTCTCATTGTAACCAGACCGGCGTCCAGAGCTCGCCAACGCAACTCACCAATTGGCGGCTGACTGGAAATGGCGTTTCGAATATCGGTGTTCACCTCTAAATATTCGACGATGCCAACCCGACCTTGGGTCCCCCGGCCATTGCACTTGTCACAGCCTGCACCGGAAAAGCACCGGAAATTGGCCGGAGCGCCGTCGGGAAACACTTCGGCCAGAATTGCCGGATCAGGTCTGGCAGGTTTACGGCAGTGCTTGCAGATACGTTTAGCCAGGCGCTGGGCAATCACCGCCAGCAACTCTCCAGCAATGGAGTTCGGGTGAACACCCAGATCGTAAAGACGCTGAAGCGAATCCACGGCGTCGTTACAATGTAGCGTCGACAACACCACATGCCCGGTCTGTGACGCGCGAATCGCTTCCAGCGCAGTCTCCTGATCGCGGATTTCGCCCACGAGGATGACATCAGGATCTTCCCGCACGAATGACCGCATGGAATCAGCAAAGCTGAAACCGATTTCCGAACGCACCCGAGTCTGCTGAATATTTTCAATGGAGTACTCAATGGGGTCTTCGACCGTGATCACCTTACGGTTCCCATCATCAGCCAAAGTCTGCAAACCAGCATAGAGAGTGGTGGATTTTCCGGAGCCAGTCGGCCCGACCACCAGCACGAGGCCCGCCGGGTTATCCAGCAGTCGCTGATACCGGGCGCCTATGGCCGGCGACATACCCAGTTCGGCGATGGTCATAGCCCGACCTGTCTGGGGCAGCAATCGGATAATGGCATTTTCGCCGTGTAACGACGGTTGGGTCTGAACCCTCAGATCATATGAGGTGTCGCCCAGCTGAAGACGGGAACGGCCACCCTGGGGTAAACGATGCTCGGCTATATTGAGTTCCGCCCGCAGCTTAATAACGTTTATAACGCCCCGAATCTCTCGGGCGGACAACTGGTACTGAGGCAAATCATGCAGATCACCATCAACCCTGAGACGAATTCGAACACGATTCTCATATTGTTCGATGTGAATATCGCTGGCTTTTTCACTGACCGCATCCAGCAGGATTGCCTCATAGACCGAGACCAGGTAAGGACTTATATTTTTGTTACCCCGGTCTTCAACCAGCAAATTCTTGGTAAGGTTTGCATCATTCTGAGGCGGGGTTTTGCCATGTTCAGCAGCAAAGTGACTACCTTTTACGGTCAGATCCAGCGCCGACCAAATTCTGCGAAAGTCCGACGGCGTTACCAGCAAGCAAGTGATTTTGTGATTGGGCGTGAGCCGCTCAAGCTGATCGGTATGGACGTCAGGATCATCGGTGACCACCGTCAGGCCACCATCTTCCTCCGCCACGGGTATAATCCGCGACAGATCTAGAAAAGTACGGGAAAAGCGCCGGAACAACTCTGATTGAAGGCTGGCCAGGACTTCGTCGGCATCGGTAAAGATCATGCCACGCTGCTGAGCCAGAGATCGGTACAGATCTATCTCTTCAAGATTCAGTTTGCGCCGAACCACGTCCAGAACCCGCTCGTTCTTACCTGCCGCCTCAGCCCTTGCCTCGGCAAGTACGGCGTCGTTAACCAATCCGAGATCGATCAGTATCTGCTCGGCATTACGGTTAAAATCCACCCAACCCAGCGTTCGCAGTCTTTCGAGTTTGATGCCAGTCCGCCGGAACATGGCCAGACTGGGTACCGGCCCGGCCCGGCCTTCGAGGCACACCAACCTGCCACCATCCCGCATAGACGTAATCAGCACAGAAGGATCGGACAGAAAGGTAGTGCAAATAATCAAATCGCAGAGCTCATCCGCCGGTACACCTTCATCGACGGCCGCCGAAATCACATCAACATTATGTTTACCACCCTTGAAGAATCGTTCCCGAGCCTTCTCGGCAACAACCGGATTGCGATCAACATAGAGCACCCTATGCGCCAGCTCGGCCAGTACCGCTGTGAGATAACCGGAACCGCCGCCTACATGCATAATCACGTGATCCGGCTCAATCTCCGGGCAAAGCGCCAGCAGGTGCTGCACGGTTTCTTCCCGGGGAATGGAGTGGCCGGTAATGGAAGGGGCAATATCAGCACCGGAGACATAGTCCTGCCGGTTCACCGCATTGAGGGCCTCGAAGGCCCTCGGATAGAGTGTTTTCATACAGCAGCGTCCGCTAAATCCTCGGATCAGGCCGCCTGACGTTTCTTGAGCGCGGAAACCAGTTCGGCCTCGGGGCGGGAGATCCCGCAGGTATTCATAAGATCGTCGATATCGGCGCCAAGATCAACCAGCCGCGCGGCTTCGTCGTAGGAAATCCGGAGCGGGTCGTTCTGCCGCATTTCATCGAGGGAATTACGTAACTCATGAAGCTGACGCTCGCACGCCACCAGCCGCTGCCCCACTCCCATGCTGCCGCTCGTCGTGGCATGGAGCTCACGGCCAAGCGTGTCGCAACGATCTTTGAGAGACCCACGCAGGGCTTTAATCTGCCGGCCATGACTGAGGCTTTGCAGTAACACCAGGCCAATGGCGAGGGCAGTCAGGCTCCAGGGAAGCCAGGAAGGAATGGTAAAGCTCATGACAGACGTCTCCCTTGTTGGTTACAACGAAAGACGTCCACCGGCAACTCTGCGTGAGGATCGACCCCTACAGTGTTGCGATTTCAGCCCATTCGTTATCTGACAACATTTTGTCGAATTCAACGAGAATGATCAGCTCGCCGTTCTTGTTGCACACGCCCTGGATGAACTTGGCACTTTCCTCGTTCCCCACGTTCGGTGCGGTCTCAATTTCACTGGCCTTGAGGTAAACCACCTCGGCCACCGAGTCCACCAGAATGCCCATAACCTGGCTTGAAGATTCCATCACCACGATGCGCGTGGCATCAGTCACTTCTGCATCGGCCAGGCCAAAGCGCCGACGGGTATCAATAACGGTCACTACATTGCCCCGCAGATTGATGATCCCCAACACATAATCCGGGGCTCCCGGTACCGGGGCAATCTCCGTGTAACGCAGCACTTCCTGAATCTGCATGACGTTAATGCCGTAGGTTTCGTCATCCAGACGAAAGGTCACATACTGCAGCACCTGATCATCATGGGCCTGACTCACTTGTCCGCTCGGGGATGCCATAACGCTCTCTCCTTCTCGGCTGCCCGGCGGGCAACCTGATCGTCAAAAATTCATCGTCAGTGCCCAATACTATAGTTAAGGGCACAAACCGTGCCAGCATGACACGGTTTCTTTCAGTAACCAGTTTGTACAGTTTTCAGCAAGCCATGCTGCTCAGCTAAGATCCAGGTGGTGCTCGCGCTCAGCTCGCACCAGCAAATGCGCCATGGTGCGCACATCAATCAGTGCACACATGTGATCAATAACCGTCCCCGCCAGCCAGGGCCTTTTGCTTCGCGCCGTTCGCCAGCGCACCTGATCCGGCTTCAGGGTAAAAGACTGAGCCACATCGTCGCAGGCCAGCCCCCACTCGCTGTCGTCCAGACGGATAACAAACCGATAACTGTCACGGGCCGCCGGGGGAACCCGCCCGGCCATAATCCACTCTGCGGTATCAACTACACGAAGATTATGATCCCGATCCGGTCGAATTCCCATGTACCAGCGGGGGCTTCCGGGAATGGGCCGGATTTCTTCTTCAATCCGATGGATGGCTCCCAGCAGCACCAAAGGAACCGCCAACTGCAAACCAGCTACGGTAAAAATCAGGCACTCGAAGGGATTTTCAGACCAGTCCGGGCGTGTTGGTGGCTCGTCACTGCCGGCGTCGATTGCCGTCGCCGCCACTGTTTTGGCGACAGGCTCGGATATCTCCGGTGTTTCAGGTACCAAGGTCTCAGGCACCTTAACCGGAGACTCTGCTGTTAACGGCTCAGCCGGCTTCTCGGCAACTTTGGCCGGCGTTGTCCGGGGCCTGGTTTCTTCCTTCGCGGCAGGAGGTGCCTGCACCAATGTGTCTTCAAGCGCTGTGCTGGTGGCGGTATGCAGCAACTCATCCAGATAACTGGCAATGGCCGCTTCCGGCGCTGCCAGCTGCGTCATTTTTTTGTCAGGCATGCTTCCGCTCCCTGGCGGTCGCCGTTATCGAAAGAACATCGTCCAATAGATGACGGTAGGCACGGACACCGTGAGTGTCGGCATCGAGGGCTGACGGTATCATGCCCGCCTGGCTGGCATCGCGAAATTTGGTATCGACCGGAACGGCAAAACGCCAGAGGCTGTCCTGATAGGTTTTCCGCAGCTGGTTCAGGCTTTTCACCGACGCCTGGGTGCGACGGTCATACAGGGTCGGCACGATGGTGTACGACAATTCGTTTTTCTGGGAGCGCATGATCATTTGCAGGGTGTGCAGCATGCGCTCAAGTCCCTTGATCGCCAGGAACTCTGTCTGTACCGGGATGATCAGGTGCTGGGCCGCCGCCAGCGCGTTGACCATCAGCACACCCAGTGACGGTGTGTTGTCCAGGATCACATAGTCGAAGTCATCCCAAAGCTGCGCCAGCGCACGGGAAATGATCAGGCCCATGCCCTCCACGCCAATCATTCGTCGTTCCAGGGTGGCCAGAGCCGTGCTCGCTGGCAATAGCGACAAACCCTTCTGGCTCGTTTCGGTGATTAACTGGGCCGGCAGCCCTTCAGGTACCTTGCCCTGATGCTGAAACAGATCAAATACACTGTGCGCCAGAGTGTCCGGATCATAGCCGAACCAGCTGGTCAGGGAGCCATGAGGGTCCAGGTCAACCACCAGCACACGCTTGCCCCGTTCGGCCAACAGGCCGCCCAGCGCTACCACTGAGGTTGTCTTACCGACACCACCTTTCTGATTGGCTACTGCCCAGATACGCACTCTTGTCTCTCCACGAAAGGATAAGTCCGACCAAACGGCCGGCAGCTATTTCCCCTATCGGCCTGACGGCCGGAAACTTGACCGCCAAATTCCGACACTGGTCGGCAAAACCTTGCCGATCGGGGTTCTGAACAAGCTGTAATACAGGAAGCATGCCAGATCGGCCATACGCAACTGCCACCGTTACATCAGCGCACCGCTCCGCGAATGCTGGCGTCCCGGGAGATAAGCAGTACCACCCGACGGTTCCGGCGCCGGCCCTCGTCGGTATCATTTCTGGCAACCGGTTGATACTGCCCATAGCCAACGGCCGCCAGGCGCTCCGGCTCAATGCCCTCCATCATCAGCATTCGGGCCACCGCAGAAGCCCGTGCGCTGGACAACTCCCAGTTAGACGGGAAGCGATTGGTGCGAATCGGTTGATTGTCCGTGAAACCCTCAACCTTGACGGCATTGTCACGATCACGCAGCACCAGAGCGATTTTCTCGATGACCTGGAAGGCGTCATAGTGGGGTTCAGCATCGCCGCTACCGAACAGCATGCTGTTCGGTAGGTTAAGCTCCAGCCATTGTTCACTGGATTCCAGGCTGACCACGCCCTGACTGATCAGTTCATCAAACTCCAGGGTGAGCTGATCGGCCATAGCCCGCAGAGCTTCAACCCGACCTTCGGCGTCCAATTCCGGCGTGCGAGGTACTTCTGTGACGGGCGGCAGGATCACCTCTTCACCTGCTATACCGGGATTGTAAGCTGGCTGCTCGCCAACCTGAATAGGCTGGACTGAACGCTGCGGGGCGTTGAACACACCCGTGAGAGTTTCCGAGAGGACCTTGTACTTGCCCTCGTTCACCGACGATACCGAGTACATGACCACGAAAAAGGCAAACAGAAGAGTGATGAAATCCGCATAGGAAATCAGCCAACGCTCTTTGTTGTGAAGGTCGTCCTGGGGTGGTCGGCGCCGACGCATACACTGCCCTGCCTCTGATTACTGCAGAAAGCCCCGCAGTCTCAGCTCAATGGATTTCGGGTTCTCGCCCTCGGCAATGGCTATGATGCCATCGATCATCATGTCTTCGTATCGGGTGCGTTCTTTGATAATACTGCGGAGTTTGTTGGCAATCGGGAAGAACAGCAGGTTGGCCAGTGCCACGCCGTATATGGTCGCAACAAACGCTGTGGCGATGCCACTACCCAAGGACTGGGGGTCTTCCAGATTGGTCATTACCTGGATCAGGCCCATGACTGCGCCGATGATGCCGATCGTCGGGGAGTAGCCGCCCATGGCCTCGTATATGCGGGCAGCTTCCAGATCACTTTGTTCCCGGGATTCCAGATCCACTTCCATAATGCTGCGAATGGCTTCGGGCTCGGCCCCGTCTACCAGCAACTGCAGGCCTTTGCGGGCAAATTTTTCCGGCTCTCGCTCCGCCAACCCTTCCAGGCCAAGGAGCCCTTGCTTACGGGCTTTTACACTCCAGTCGATGACCTTGCCAATACCATCCTCGAGGCTGATGTAAGGCGGCACAAAGACCCAACGTACCTGCCGCAATGCTCGCTTGAGCATGGGCCAGGAGGTTTGCAGGATCGTTGCTGCAAGTGTTCCACCCACCACGATCAAACCAGCCGGAGCGTTGAACAGAGAACCCATTGCCCCGCCTTCCAGCAGGTTGCCACCGAGGATCGCAACGAACGCGAGGATGATGCCAAGCAGGCTCAGGATATCCATTAGCTGACGCCTTCAACCAGCCTTGGGCCAATCTCTTCCAGGGGCAGCACTTCGTCGGTCAGGCCTGCCTTCGCCACGGCCATCGGCATGCCGTAGATCACCGATGTTTTTTCATCCTGAGACCAGATCACCGAACCAGATTGCTTCATCATCCGGCAGCCTTCTTTACCATCTGCCCCCATGCCGGTCAGTATCACCCCAAGCGTTTTGCCCGGAAAACTCCGGGCCAGAGAGCCAAAGGTGACGTCAGCGCAAGGCTTGTAGTTCAGTCGCTCGTCACCCGGCAGTATCCGCACTCTTGCCTGGCCACCGCGGCTTTCGACCATCATCTGTTTGCCACCGGGGGCAAGCAGAGCCAGCCCGGGCCGCAATACATCGCCGTCTTCCGCTTGCCTCACTTCAATTTGACAGAGCTTGTTCAGACGCTCGGCAAAAGCCGGGGTAAAACTCGCCGGCATATGTTGCACAAGCACCAGTGGCGCAGGAAACGAAGCCGGCAAGGCCGTCAGCACTTTCTGCAAAGCCACTGGTCCGCCTGTAGAGGTGCCGATGGCGACCACACTGTAATGCCTGGCAGGGGTTTTGCGGGAGGGTCGTCTAGGCGCTTCAGGCTCTCTCGCCGACTCTGGACGACGTTCTGACAACGCGGGCCGCTCAACAGCCGGTCGCACTGGCCGCTCCAGTGGTTTGGCAACACCTGGCGACCGATCAGCGGGCTTGGAAGCTGGCGGGCGCGGCGAGGATGATGGCGCTGTGGGTGAAGAATGACGTGGCTTACTGCCGGCAACGTCCAGAATCCGGTCAATCAGAATCTTCTGGAGCTGGCTGGTATCCCGGGCGATTTCTTCAAAGTTTTTCGGCAGAAAATCGACCGCTCCCGCCTCCAGGGCATCCAGAGTAACCCTGGCGCCTTCATAGGTCAGCGAAGAGAACATCAATACCGGGATCGGGTGCTTTTTCATGATTTCACGGACTGCCGAGATGCCGTCCATGACGGGCATTTCGTAATCCATGGTGATCACGTCCGGGCGCAGCTTTTCAGCCAGCTCGACACCTTCCCGGCCGTTGGTGGCAGCACCAACAACTTTAATCTGGCCAGAAGCGGTCAGAATTTCCGTCAGCCGTTTGCGAAAAAAGCCTGAATCATCAACGACCAGGACAGAAACTGTCATCCATATCTCCTAAAAAATCCCGATATCTGCCGCCGGCTACCCTAGCCATAATGTTGCAAGAGACTGGGCACATCGATGATCAAGGCTATGCGACCATCACCGGTAATCGTGGCGCCGGCCATGCCCGGCGTACCTTGCAACGCCCGACCCAGTGGTTTGATAACCACTTCCTCCTGGCCGACCAGTTGGTCTACCACAAAGCCGACCTGCTTGGTGCCCATGGCAACAATGACCACATGGGCGTTTTCCGGCTCTTGCTGACCGGCAGAGCCTTTGATCAGCCAGCGCTTGACGTGAAACAGCGGGAACACCTTGTCACGGACAACGATGCATTCACGACCATCCACAATGTTGGTCTTGGTCAGATCCAGATGGAAAATTTCTACCACGTTCACCAACGGTAACGCGAAAGACTGATCACCCAGCATGATCATCAGCGTGGGCATGATGGCGAGCGTGAGCGGCACCTTGATAATGATGCTGGTGCCCTTGCCCTGTTCCGACTCGATGGTAATCTGGCCGTTGAGCTGGCCAATCTTGGTTTTAACCACATCCATACCAACGCCCCGACCAGACACGTCGGATATCTGCTCTTTGGTCGAGAAACCGGCGGCAAAAATCAGGTTAAAGCATTCGTTGTCCGTCAGTCGGTCGGCGGCATCCTGATCGTACAGACCTTTTTCAACCGCCTTACGGCGCAGCACATTCGGATCCATACCGGCACCATCATCGGTGATCGACAGCAGAATGTGATCACCCTCCTGCTCAGCCGACAGGGTCACGGTACCGGCGCGGGGCTTACCGGCCTTTTCCCGAACATCCGGACCTTCGATACCGTGATCCACCGAGTTGCGCACCAGATGGACCAGTGGATCAGACAAGGCTTCGACCAGATTCTTGTCGAGATCGGTTTCTTCACCATGCATGACCAGATTGATTTCTTTTTTCAGGCCGCGAGCCAGATCCCGGACAACTCTGGGGAACCGGCCAAATACCTTTTTGATGGGCTGCATGCGGGTTTGCATCACCGCCGCCTGCAAATCGGTCGTCACCACATCCAGGTTACCGACCGCCTTGTGCATGTGTTCATCTTCACTCTCTGAACCCAGGCGCTGCAAGCGGTTACGGACCAGTACCAGCTCGCCAACCATGTTCATGATGTCGTCGAGGCGCTTGGTATCGACCCGAACGGTGGTTTCCGCAACCGGTGCCGCGTCTCTCGGTGGCGCTGCCGGTGCGGCTGGCTTGCTGGCAGCTTTCGGCTCAGGCTTGGCCGCTTCTGGCTTTGGCTTGGCGCTCGCTTTGGGTTTGTCTGCCGGTGTCGGCTCGGCACCGGAAGCGTTCGGGCTCTTGCCTTTGCCGTGCAGTTCATCCAGCAGATTTTCAAATTCGTCGTCGGTGATCAGATTCGGATCACCAGCCGGCTCTTCGGTTTGCGCACTGTCGTTACTGGCGACCCCATCAGTTCCGTCCTCCGCGACGGGCGGTCCCGCAAACTGGCCTTTGCCGTGCAGCTGATCAAGCAAGGCTTCAAACTCGTCATCGGAGATCTCATCACTGCCCGAGCTTTCATCACTGGCAACCGGGGCTTCCGGACTGACATCCGGTGTTGTGCTTGCGTCCTTGTCATCAGCCAGGGCATCAAGCAAGCGCTCAAACTCTTCGTCAGTGATGTCGCCGGAGTCACCCTCGCCGCCAGCGGTGTCCGCCTCTGGCTCAGGGTGGCTTTTGCTCTGCGCAGGAGCTGCATTTTCAGATTCAGGTTTGGCCAGGGCATCCAGTGCCGCAATCAGGGCGTCCGGGGCGGGTGTTGGCTCTTCCTGGTTACGCACCTGATCAAACATGGTGTTGACGTAGTCCAGGGCTTCAAGCACTACGTCCATCAACTCAGAGGTTACCTTGCGCTTGTGATTGCGCAGAATATCAAAAACGTTTTCAGCAGAGTGACAGCAATTGACCAGTGCCTCCAACTGCAGGAAGCCGGCACCGCCTTTTACCGTGTGGAAACCACGGAAGATGGCATTGAGCAGATCGCTGTCATCCGGATGTCGCTCCAGATCCACCAATTGCTCAGACAGCTTTTCGAGAATCTCGCCGGCTTCAACCAGGAAGTCCTGCAGAATCTCTTCGTCGGCATCAAAGGCCATGCGTCACCCTCTTCATCGTTCAGAAACCGAGACTGGACAACAGGTCGTCTACGTCGTCCTGCCCCGAAACTACATCTTCCCGCTCTTGAGCCTTGATCTGTGGGCCCTCCCCTTGCTCGGCAGACTCTTCTTTTTCATCAATCTGGTGAACGGTGCCGGTCAACTGGTCAACATGGCTCGCCATGACCACCAAACCCAGCAGATTCTCTTCCATCTCTTTGACCAGGGCTGTGACTTTCTGGATCACCTGACCGGTCAGATCCTGAAAATCCTGCGCCAAAAGAATTTCCGACAAGTTGTTGTAAAGCATGTCGGAGTCGGTGGTCAGGGCTGCAAAAAAGCGATCGATACGACCATAAAGCTCCCGGAATTCTGCGGGCTCGATTTCCCGGCGGCGCAGCCTTTGCCATTCTTCATGTAACGCTGTGGCCTCATCACGCATGGTGTGCGCCGCTGGCATACTCTCTTCCACCAGATCCATGGTGCGGTTGGCTGCTTGACTGGTCATTTGAACCACATAAGCCAACCTGTCCGAAGCGTCCGACATTTTTGACAGGGCTTCTTTTTGTTCAGGGCTACGGGGATCTATCTGGAAATTCCGGATAGCCTCATGCAGGCTCCGGGTCAGGCGCCCCACTTCCCGATAGAGGCTCTGATCACGAACCTCACTCAAATCACTGATCACAGACATAGCGCGGGCATGATCACCGGAACTGATACTTTCAGCCAACTCGGAACTCTGCTGCCGGAGTTTGTCGATCACCTCCGGATCTAGGCCCTGATGGTTTTCTTTATTGTCACCCATGACAGCCATCCGACCTTTGGTTACTGGATTCGCTCGAAGATTTTTTCGATCTTTTCCTTCAGCACTGCCGCCGTAAAGGGCTTGACTACATAGCCGTTTACGCCCGCCTGCGCTGCCGCCACGATTTGATCGCGCTTGGCTTCAGCCGTCACCATCAGTACCGGCAGATTCTTCAGGTTCTCGTCGGCTCGCACCGCTTTCAGAAGATCAAAACCTGACATACCAGGCATGTTCCAGTCAGTCACCAGGAAGTCGTATTTGCCGCTTCTAAGCATGGGTAACGCAGTGTTGCCGTCATCCGCTTCATCAGTATTGGTGAAGCCAAGATCACGGAGCAGGTTCTTGATGATTCGCCGCATTGTGGAAAAGTCATCCACAATGAGAATTTTCATGTTCTTGTCCAATGGGACCTCCAGTCAGTAACACCCGGATTTCATTCAGCCTTTAAAGTCTAGCAGGCCGCTGCGTTAACCGCTTATTGTGTGGTGTTTGGCCGCGTTGTAAAGCGCCGGTTACCAAAATCTACACAGGATCTGGCTGGCGAAGCCAACAACCCCCGTCTATTCAGTGTCATCTTCACGCCAATCCGATAAGCGCCCTCTCAGGCGCAGAGCAGCCTGACTGTGAATCTGGCTGACACGGCTTTCACTGACTCCCAGCACTGCGCCGATTTCCTTGAGGTTGAGTTCCTCCTGGTAATACAGGCTCAGCACCAGTTTTTCCCGCTCTGGAAGCGCCTCAATGGCCTCTGCCAGACTTTTCTGAAAGGCTCCGCTCGCAAAGCCGTCCAGCGGGTTATCGCTGGCTTCTGCTTCTTGTATCGGCAGCTCGCCGGATTCATTGAGCTCATCGAGGCTAAAAAGTCTACCGCTGTTGGCGTCGGCCAAAGAGGCATGGTATTTGCTTAACTCAATTCCGAGCTCTTCGGCAACGTCAGCATCCTGAGCTTCCCGCCCATTGCGGTCTTCTACTGTCTTGATCGCAGCCGCAATACGCCGCGCATTGCGGTGCACAGACCGCGGTACCCAATCACCCTTGCGAATCTCATCAACCATGGCACCGCGTATCCGGATACCCGCATAGGTTTCAAAGGTGGCGCCTTTACCAGAGGAATAACGCTGCGCAGCTTCCAACAAGCCGATCATGCCGGCTTGCATCAGATCTTCGAGCTGAACCGAGGCCGGGAGGCGGGCCATCAGATGAAGGGCGATTTTCTTGACCAGCGGCGCATGCTCTTCAATGAGTGCTGAAGCACCTTCTGCGCTGCCCTGATGATAGATTCCCAGATCTTTCGCCAATGTCATGTATCCGGTTTCTTATTGGACTGGATTCAGATCAGGCTTCGACGAGCCGCTCCACAAAGAACTCGAGATGCCCCCGAGGAGAGGAAGGTAACGGCCAGCTGTCCACTTTATCCGCGAGCGCACGAATCGCCAATGAGGCCTTGGCCCGTGGATAGGCGTCCAGTACTGCCCGCTGTCGCTGCACCGCTTTTTTCACGGCTTCGTCGTAAGGCACGATACCAACATATTGTAGCGCCACATCGAGAAAACGCTCGGTGACACGGGTCAGTTTTTCGTACAGATGCCGACCTTCCTGCTCGTTGCGCACCTGGTTTGCCAGAATGCGGAAGCGGTCAGTACCGTAATCTCGATTCATCAGCTTGATCAGGGCGTAGGCATCGGTAATGGACGTTGGCTCATCACAAACCACCAGCAGCAGCTCCTGAGATGCCCGGAGGAAGCTTACCACCGATTCGGAGATACCTGCGGCCGTGTCGACAATCAACACATCAATCTGATCGCCCAGCTCGCTGAAGGCGTTGATCAGTCCGGCATGTTCCATGGGGCTCAACTGGGTCATCCGCTGGGTACCAGACGACGCCGGCACAATCTTGATGCCACCGGGACCATTCACCAGCACATCCTTGAGATCACACTCGCCGTTCAACACGTCGTGAATGTTTCGATTGGCTGTTATACCAAGCAAAACGTCAATATTGGCAAGACCAAGATCCGCGTCCAGCAAAACCACTCGCCTGCCCTTTTGGGCCAGCGCGATACCGAGGTTGACGGACACGTTGCTCTTACCGACACCGCCCTTGCCGCCGGTAACTGCAATCACCTGAACCGGATGTGATCTGCTCATACTGTTTTCAGTCTCTTACTGCGTTCTTGTGTCGGCGCAGGGCTGGTAAGTGAGGCCCGGCCATCAGGCCCCTTCCGCAACGGCCTGATCGCGCTGCAATGTTTTCAGGCGCTCAACGCCCATTCGCACCAGCGGAATCGCTTCCGCACGATGCAGGTCTTCCGGGATCTTCTGACCATCAGTGTACCAGGCCACCGGCAACCCGGTTTCCATGACAAAGCCCAATGATTCGCCCAAGGTCAGGGCCTCATCAATCTTGGTCATGACGCACCCTGCAAGGTTTGCCATCTTATAGCAATGCCACACGGATTTCATGATACGTGGCTGACTGGTAGCAGACACCACCAGGTGCGTACGAATATTGTGATCGCTACGGGCCAACTCCGCCAGTTGTTCCTGGTAACCGCGATCAGAGCTGGTCAGCCCGGCGGTATCAATGAGAACCAGATGGCGATCAGACAGCTCATCCAGAATGTCGTCCAACGAGTGGCTTTCGTCAACCACTCGTACCGGCACATTAAGGATTCTGCCGAACACGAACAACTGCTCATGAGCCGCCACTCGGTAGCGATCCGTGGTCACCAGCGCCAATGAATCCGGGCCGTGCTCCAGCACGTAGCGGGCCGCCAACTTGCCAATGGTGGTGGTTTTTCCGGAACCGGTAGGCCCGACCAGTGCGAAGACCCCGCCGGCCTCAAGCCAATGCTCTCGAGCCGTTCTGACACCGGTTGCCAGCATTTTGAGAGACTGTTTCCAGCCGTCCTCGAGGAGGCCAGCACGATGCTGACGCGACACAGAAGTCGACAGCTCAGCGCCAAGACCAAACTCCTGAAGTCGCTCAGCCAACCGCTGCTGAACGGCGCTGGCTGGATTCACCGTGCTCGCAGACTCAGCAACAGGCGCCCGGCCGCTGACCAGTTCCCTGAGGGAGTTGATCTCTGCCCTCATGGTCGCAAGCTCACCGGAATAACCGCCCGTGTGCGCAACGGTCGCCATATCGGCGTCGTGATTACCACGAGCGGAGTCAAACAAGCCATCGGGAGACGCTGCCTCAGCATGCCCACCCGTCATAGCGCGACCAAAATCAGAACCCGCGCTGGCGCGCTTTTCGCGCACCTCCCGGATCCGGCTGCGGGAGCGATCCAACTCCTCCTCCAGGCGGCGATGCTGATCGGCCTGCATTTCCGCCAATCTGGAGCCATTGGTCGCCTGCGCGGCCTTTTCGCCAAGGCGCTGGCGCGCCATGTTTTCGTCATAATCCAGGGCTGTCACAATTTCGACACCCCCATCCACCCGTCGATTGGACAGAATAACGGCATCGGGTCCCATTTCATGACTGACCTGCTTGAGAGCCTCGGCCATGGATTTTGCAAAAAACCGTTGTACTTTCATGATGCCTCATCCTCCACCGGCAAGCCGTATCCGGCTAACCGCGTTGCTCTGCACGCCTTACTGGCCAACAGAGGCGACTATCGTGATCTGTTTGTTATCCGGGATTTCCTGGTACGAGAGCACGTGCAAGCGCTCTACCCCGTAGCTGGCGAACTTCGCCAGCACTGGCCGCAACGGCCCGGAAACCAGCAGGATGGCGGGCTTGCCCAACATTTCCTGGCGCTGAACGCTGTCCTGAAGAGAACGTTGCAGCTTTTCGACCATGTTGGGCTCAAGCACCAGGCCAATATCATCCTGTCCGCCGGATTGTTGACTCTGCTGAACAGACTTAAGCAATAACTGTTCCAGATCCGGATCGAGAGTAATCACCGGGATTTCCGCATCGCTGCCACAAATACTCTGAACAATCATCCGCCGGAGCGATTGTCGGGCCAGCATAGTCAGTAGCTTCGGGTCCTGACTCTTCGGATGTACATTAACAATGGCCTCCGCGATGGAGCGCATATCACGAACCGGCACTTCCTCTTTGAGCAGGTTCTGCAGCACCTTGAGCAGGATGCTGATCGAAACCGACGATGGCACCAGCTCTTCAGCCAGCTTGGGTGATATTTTTTCGAGCTGATCCAGCCATTTTTGGGTTTCTTCATGGCCGATCAGTTCGTGGGCATGCTTCTGCAGAATCTGGTTAAGATGGGTCGCCACAACTGTACTGGCATCCACCACAGTGTACCCGAGGGTTTGCGCCTGATCCTTCTTGTCGGATTCAATCCAGATGGCGTCCAGACCAAAGGCCGGATCTTTGCCGACAATGCCTTCAACTTTGCCGAACACCTGGCCCGGATCTATGGCCAGTTCCCGCTCCGGGTGAATTTCCGCTTCGGCAATGGTCACGCCCATCAAGGTGATTCGATAGACGTTCGGCATCAGGTCGAGGTTGTCCCGAATATGCACAGACGGCATCAAAAAGCCCAAATCCTGTGACAGCTTTTTACGAACACCTTTAATGCGGCTGAGCAATTGCCCACCTTGAGACTTATCCACCAGCGGGATCAACCGGTAACCCACTTCAAGGCCGACGATATCGACCGTCGCAACATCATCCCAGCCCAGTTCGCGAGTTTCGCCCGGGGCCGGCAAAGCGTGCCCCTCACCGCCAGAGCGATCCTGCACAATCTCGTTACCGGAACGTGATGCACCTCCGGCAAAACCAGCCCGACCGGCGAATGCGCCCTCTTCTTCAATGGTTTGCTGTTGTTTTTTCCAGATCATCCAGGCGGCACCAATGGCCAGCATGCCAAGCCCAAGAAAGGCGATGTGGGGCATTCCCGGCACCAGACCGAGAATGACAAGAATGGTACCGGCAATGCCAATGGCCTTGGGCGCATTGAACATCTGATGAATGATCTGCCCGCCCATGTCCTGGCTGGCGGTCACCCGGGTGACCATGATGGCGGCAGACGTGGACAGCAGCAGCGACGGAATCTGGGCAACCAGACCATCACCGATGGTCAGCAGGGCGTAACGTTCCATGGCCAGGCCAAAATCGAGGCCGTGCTGGACCATACCAATAGCGACACCACCAATAATGTTAATGGCCAGAATCAACAACCCTGCAACGGCATCGCCTTTAACAAATTTGGAGGCACCGTCCATCGACCCGTAAAAGTCAGCTTCCTGCGAAATTTCCAGGCGCCGGCTTTTTGCCTCTTCCTGATTAATCAAGCCTGCGTTGAGGTCGGCATCGATCGCCATCTGCTTGCCCGGCATGGCGTCAAGCGTAAAGCGGGCGCTGACTTCGGAAACCCGACCGGCACCTTTGGTCACCACCAGAAAGTTAATGATCATCAGAATGGCGAACACGACCAGACCAACGGCATAGTTGCCACCAATCAGTACCGCACCAAAGGATTCAATAACCTTACCCGCCGCATCGCCACCCTCGTGGCCCTCCAACAGGACAATTCGGGTAGAGGCGACATTCAGGCCAAGCCTCAGCAGCGTCGCCACCAGGAGCACGGTTGGAAAGGAGGCAAACTCCATGGGCCTGAGCGCGTACACACACACCAACAGAATTACGATAGACAGGGTAATGTTGAACGTGAAGAACACGTCCAGCAGAAAGGCCGGCATGGGCAGGATCATCATACCCAACAACCCCATCAACATCAGGGGAACGCCGATACTGCCCCGCGTCAGGGTTTTGACGTTACTCAGGACTAACGCTCTGTCCATACTCAATACTTCTCCGCTTTGCCGTGCTGCCTGGTAGGTCAGGGTCGAAAAACTGACGCGGGGCACCGTTTCAGGACAGTGTTCGCAAGATCCGTACCAGACCTTACAAAATTTGCCATTTCCGGCTCGGACAGTGCCTGACGCAGGCTTCGAGATACGGTATCCTTGCGCCAATTAATGCATCAGCATCCAAGCCCGAACATCCGAACACACAGGTGACCGCAATGCCCATTCACGAAGTGAAGCACCCCCTGATCCGACACAAACTCGGCCTTATGCGCCGGTCTGACATCAGCACCAAAAACTTTCGTGAACTGGCGCAGGAAGTTGGCACCCTGCTGACCTACGAGGCGACCAAAGATTTCACGCTTCAGGAAGAAACCATCGCGGGATGGGCCGGACCGGTCACCGTGGAAAAAATTCATGGCAAGAAAATCACCATCGTACCCATCCTGCGCGCCGGCCTTGGCATGCTGGATGGTGTATTGAGCCTGATTCCGGTGGCCCGGGTCAGCGTGGTTGGTCAGATCCGTAACGAAACCACCCTCGAGGCCGAGACCTATCTGGAAAAGCTGGTGGGCGAGCTGGACCAGCGCATGGCGCTGATTATCGACCCGATGTTGGCCACAGGAAGCTCGATGATCTCCACCATTGACCTGCTCAAAAAAGCCGGCAGCACCGAGATACGGGCACTGGTGCTGGTTGCGGCGCCGGAGGGCGTCAAGAAGGTGCTGGAAAAGCACCCCGATGTGTCGATCTACACCGCCTCGGTAGACCAGCGCCTGAACGAGAAAGGCTACATCCTGCCAGGCCTGGGTGACGCCGGCGACAAGATCTTCGGTACCAAGCAGAAGGACGTCTGATCATGCAGGACCACACCAACGACCCCACTTGGAAGCAGGCCCTGGCAGGTTCCCAGATGCTGCTGGTCGCCTTCGGCGCTCTGGTACTGATGCCGCTGATCACCGGTCTGGATCCGAACGTCGCGCTGTTCACCGCCGGTGTCGGCACCCTGATTTTTCACGTGGTCACCGGCGGTCAGATCCCCATTTTCCTGGCCTCCTCCTTTGCCTTTATCGCACCGATCATCGCCTCCAAAGGTCGATTCGGCCTTGAAGAAACTCTGGGCGGCCTGATGGCAGCGGGTATTCTCTACATCCTGCTCTCCGGCGCAGTGCGCCTGCGAGGCACCGGTTTTGTCACCCGCCTGCTGCCGCCCGTGGTTATCGCGCCCGTCATCATGACCATCGGCCTGGGCCTGGCATCGGTGGCCGTGCACATGGCCTCTGGTCGCACCGGAGACGGCGCCGCCCAACTGGTCCCCTACAACACCGCGATCTGGATCGCCATGATCTCGCTCTCGGTGACCATCGTCATGTCGGTCTGGGCAAAAGGCATTTTCCGACTGATCCCGATCATGTTCGGCGTGATTGTCGGCTACATCCTGTCCTGGTTTGCCGGCATCGTAGACACCACCCCGGTTCAGGAAGCCGCCTGGTTTGCCGTCCCCAACTTCGTCGCCCCCGCCTTCAGCTGGGGCGCCATCCTGTTCATGATCCCGGTAGCGATTGCCCCGGCCATCGAACACATCGGTGACGTCCTGGCCATCGGCAACGTCACTCGCAAAAACTACCTTGAAAAGCCCGGCCTGCACCGCACCCTGCTGGGCGATGGCCTGGCCACCAGCACCGCCTCCCTCCTGGGCGGACCGCCCAACACCACCTACTCTGAAGTGACCGGCGCGGTCATGCTGACCCGCAACTTCAACCCGAAAGTCATGTGGTGGGCAGCCGGTACTGCCATCGTCCTGGCCTTCGTCGGCAAATTCGGCGCAGCACTGCAGACCATTCCGGTGCCGGTCATGGGCGGCATCCTGTGCCTGCTGTTCGGCTCCATCGCCGTGGTCGGCCTGAACACCCTGATCCGCCACCAGGTCGACCTGTCCCAGCCACGCAACCTGGTCATTGTGGGCGTAACGTTGGTGTTCGGCATTGGTAATATGGCTCTGGGCCAGCTCGAAGGCATCGCCCTGTGCGCGGTGGCGGCTATCGCCCTCAACCTGATCCTGCCAGGCGACATGGAAGCCTGGGGCAAGCGGATTCAGGAGCATAAAGAAGACTGATCTCATACCGCTGTCGCGGCAAGAATATGGATACTGGCCAAACCTCGAATGCGGTGTTGGTTTGGCCTCCCAAAAATATCGAAGGCCAGGGATGGCCTGAGAAAAGCGCACATGGATGTGCTTGTAGCGGTTTTTGGGAGGCCAAACCAACACCGCACAACTCCGGATTAGCAGGCAGAATTACAGCGAACTCCCCAGTCAGATATCCCGCCGCATCTCCGGCGGAATCGGAAAGTCTGGCATACCCGGCTTGTCACCGCGCCCCTTGCGGAACTGACGCAATTGGAACACATAGGCCAACACCTGAGCGATGGCCATATACAGACCGTCCGGAATCTCCTGACCAATATCGGAATTGTGATACACCGCCCGGGTCAACGGTGGCGTACGCAAAATCTCCACCTTGTTCTCGCGCGCAACCTCCATAATCTTGAAGGCCATCTCATCCGCACCCTTGGCCACCACTACCGGCGCACCCATCGACATCTGGTCGTACTTCAGCGCCACCGCATAATGGGTCGGGTTGGTGATCACCACGTCCGCCGTCGGCACATCCTGCATCATCCGGCGCTGAGCCATCTCACGCTGCAACTGACGAATCTTTCCTTTGACCTCCGGTTTGCCCTCGGTGTCCTTGTATTCGTCTTTGACCTCCTGCTTGGTCATGCGCAGTTTCTTCTGATGATCATAGATCTGGAATGGCACATCGATGATGGCGATAACAATCGTCGCACACGCTAAAAGAAAAAAGCTCCAGGCCATCGTCCAGACCACATGGGCCATCGCCGGTACTACCGGCTCTTCAGCAATGCTCAGTAAATCTTCCGTCCTGAGGTTCAGGATCAAAATAGCCACCGACAGCACCAGCCCCACCTTGGCGATGGCCTTGACCAGCTCAATCAGTGAACGCATGGAGAACATCCGGCCTAGCCCCTTAATCGGATCCATCCGGTTAGCCTTCGGGGCAATGGCCTTGGCGCTGAACAACAGACCACCAATGCCAATAGAGCCCGCAATGGCGGCAATCAATAACATGATGAGGATCGGAGACAGGGCAAAGGCAGCGGCTTTCGCCGACAGAATCAGCTGAACACTCATGTGCTTGGTATCGTAGATGGCCGCGCGCTCAAGAATGAAGGCGTCGCGCATGATGCCTTCAAGCGTTGCACCAAGGCTGCCACCAAACATCAGCAAGCCGCCGGCGCCCGCCAGCAACACAGCCATGGTAGCAAGCTCTTTTGAGCGGGCCGTCTGGCCATCCTCCTTCGCTTTCTCAAGTCGTCGGGGGGTTGCCTCTTCGGTTTTCTCCTGACTGTTGTCGTTCTCTTCCGCCATGACTATGGCTGCCCCTGTAACTGCCTCATAAAGTCGAAGGTTTCCCGCGTGTACTGATCAAAATGCGGCAGGAAATTGGCGTGCAGTACCCAGATAGCAAACAATCCAAAAATCAGGCCAATCGGAAAACCCAGGGCAAAGATATTCATTTGCGGTGCTGCTCGGGTCATCACCCCGAACGAAATATTCACGATAAACACCGCAGTTACCGCCGGCAAAGCCAGCAGCACCGCCGACACAAACATCCAGCTGATACGGTGCGCCAGATCCCATACGCCAGCCTGGCCAAGCCCCTCCATACCGATGGGCATGGTGTAGAAGCTTTCAATGAAGACTTCAAACGCCACCAGGTGCCCGTTCATCACCAGAAACAGAAGCGTGATGGTGATGGTGTAGATCTGCGCCAGTACCGGCACGTTAACGCCGTTGGCCGGGTCCACCATGGAGGCAAAGCCCAGTCCCATTTGCATGGCAATCATCTGACCCGCAACCACAAATAACTGCCACAAGGCGGTCAACGCAAACCCCATCCCCACCCCGATCAGAATCTGCTGCAGGGTAATCACCACGGCATCAGCGCTAAACGCTTCTACTCTGGGCACTTCCGGGATCATCGGCGCGATCAGGATGGTCATCAAAAGGGCCAGCCCCAGACGCACCCGGGCCGGCACCAGCTGGGTACCGAATACGGGAATAACCATCAGGAAACTGGCCAGCCGGAACAGCGGCCAGAGATACTGCCCGACCCATTGGCCAAGCAAATCCGTGCTGAGTTCGGCCGGTACCATCCGTCAGCCGATCAGAAAGGGGATGCTGGAGATCAGCCGATTGGCGTGGTCCAGCAGGATAGTCAGCATCCAGGGGCCCCAAACGATTATGACAATCAATGTAATCAGAAGGCGCGGTAAAAAGCTCAGAGTTTGCTCGTTGATCTGGGTCGCTGCCTGAAAGGTACTGACCACCAGACCGATCACCAGGCCGGGACCAATGATGATCGCAGACAGCAACACGATCAGCCAGAGCGCTTCACGCAGGATATCGATGACGGTTTCAGGGGTCATGTCTGGCCTCCTATATCCCGTAGCTGGCAGCCAGTGTGCCCATAATCAGGGCCCAGCCGTCCACCAGAACAAATAACATGATTTTGAAGGGCAACGAAATAATGATCGGCGATAGCATCATCATACCCATGGCCATCAGAACACTGGCCACCACCATGTCGATGATCAGAAAAGGAATGAACAGTATAAATCCGATCTGGAATGCTGTTTTCAGCTCACTGGTGACAAACGCCGGCATCAGAACCCAAAAGGACGCATCCTCGGGGGTTTCATACTGTACATCGGCAATCCGCATAAACAATGCAAGATCCGACTCCCGGGTCTGCTCCAGCATAAAGCGCCGGAACGGCTGACTCGCCAACTCGACAGCCTCCAGAGAGGTGACTTCCTCCTGCATGTAGGGCTGCAAACCAACCTCGTTAGCTTCTTCGAGCACCGGCTTCATGATAAAGATGGTCAGAAACAGAGCCAGGCCAAGCAAAATCTGGTTTGACGGCGTTGCCTGCAAGCCCAATGCCTGCCGTAAAATCGAGAAGACAATGATGATGCGGGTAAACGACGTCATCATCATCAACATCGCCGGCAGAAAGGTCAACGCGGTCATCAGCGCGAGGATCTGCAGGGTAACGGAATACTCCTCGGTGCCATCCTCTCCGGGGGTTAAGGTAAACGCCGGAATACCAGGCAAGTCGGCCAATGCAGCGGGCGCCAGCAACAGGCCCGGAACAAGCACAAATAACGGCAGGCAGCGTTTGAGCGTGGCCAGAATCATGACGTTAGTCTTTCCTCTCGGATGCCGACCAGGACTTGCCGATCATCCCTTGCAGGCGGCGGGCAAATTCACTCGACGGCGGATTGGCGGCATCGACAACGGGCTCGTCGAACACCTGAAGCGTGCGAATGGTTGACGGAGTGATCCCCAGCAGTATCTGCTGCCCACCCACCTCAACCAGCGCAATGCGCTCCCGGGCACCAATAGCCAACACCGATACCACCTTGATGGCACTGTTATTCATGCCGGTCAGGCCACTCATCCGCCGGATCAGCCAGGCACAACCATAAATAACCGCTACGACCGCCAGCAAACCCACACCCAGGCTCATGATGGTGCCAACAGTATCAGGCGCATTGCGGGCGGCGTCACGAGCCGGTTCGGCAGCCTCCTCCGCCAGCGCCGGCAATGCAGCAATAACGGGCAGTATAAAAGCGAGGATGCGCCGCATATTATTTCTGCAACCGCTTGATCCGCTCACCCGGGCTGATTACGTCGGTCAGCCGGATACCAAACTTCTCGTTAACCATGACCACTTCGCCATGGGCTATCAATGTGCCATTGACCAGAACATCCAATGGCTCACCGGCCAACCGATCCAGCTCGATCACCGAGCCCTGGTTAAGCTGCAGCAGGTTGCGGATGGGGATCTGGGTGTTACCGACTTCCATGGAGATGGTGACCGGGATATCCAGAATCACATCAATATCTGGCGATTCACCACCGCCAGTCACGGCTGCATGTTCTGAGAACTCTTCCATGGGCGCCGTGCGCACGCCTTGACCGCTGGCGTCCTCGTCGGCGCCATCGGCCTCGGCCATCGCTGCGGCCCACTCGTCTTCACGACCATCGCCGGATTCGCCGTCACCTGAGCCGGAGTCCTCCATTGCCGCTTCCCATTCAGCCGCCAGCTTTTCGTCCTCGCTGAGCTCCTGCTTGTCTTTTTTGTCGTCCTCAGCCATTGCGTCCCACCTTAAGTTGTTTCTTCACCTTGGGCAATGTTGCCCGCTCATGAATTCTCAGTGCCAGTTTCCCGTCTCGGGTGCCCATCGTGGCTTTGTAGATTGGTATACCGTTAGCGGTCACCGTCAGGAAATCCGGCATTTCAACCGGAATCACATCACCGGCTTTCAATTTGGCAATATCCCTGAGTGATATCCTGCGCCGACATACCATGGTGTTGATCGGCACATTTACTTCTTTGACGTCTTCCTGCAAGGCATTGACCCAGCGCTCGTCCACATCATCAATGTCGCTCTGCACGCCAGCATCCAGCACATCGCGAATGGGCTCTATCATCGAATAGGGCAAGGCAAAATGCAGCTCACCGCCACCGCCGTCCAATTCAATGTGAAAGGTGCTGACCACCACAACTTCACTGGGGCTGACGATGTTGGCCATGGCTGGGTTGACTTCCGAGCTCAGGTATTCAAAGTCGACTTTCAGTACCGCGTGCCAGGCCTCTTTCATGTCTGTGAACACCTGATTGAGCACCATCTGCACAATCCGGGTTTCGGTAGGCGTAAATTCGCGCCCTTCGATCTTCGCGTGCCGGCCCTCACCGCCAAAAAAATTATCGACCAGCTTAAAAACCAGTTTTGCGTCCAGCACAAACAGGCCGGTGCCGCGCAGAGGGCGAACCTTGCACAGGTTGAGACTGGTGGGCACGTAAAGGGTATGAATGTATTCGCCAAACTTCATGATCTGCACGCCACCGGTCGACACATCGGCATTGCGGCGCAGCAGATTGAACAAGCTGATCCGGGTGTACCGGGCAAACCGTTCGTTGATCATTTCAAGGGTGGGCATGCGGCCACGGACGATGCGATCCTGGCTGGCCAAATCGTAATTTCTTACGCCGGTCTCATCGGTCTCTTCATAGGTATCGATGTCCCCGTCATCCACACCGTGAAGGAGCGCATCAATCTCGTCCTGTGACAATAAGTCCTGCATACCTGATCCTGCCTTGAGATTCGTTTACCCGACGGTGTATCCGGACGGCGTGCCTATTGCACCACAAAGTTCCTGAACAACACCTGTTTGATTTCAGGTTCGCCCTCCTGAACCAACACCTCGTTTACCGTGACCAGCATCTGCCCGGCAAGCGCGGCCCTGCCGTCGGGTGTCTGTAGTTCATTGAAATCGCTATTACCCAACACGGTCACCAACTTGCTTCGAATCAAGGGCATGTGAGTGTCAGCTGCCACCAGCGCGGCTGGGTCTTTCGCCTCAAAAGACAGGTGCACCTGGACATAACGTTGGCGCCCCTGCGCTTGAACGGTTGTAACCAGCGCTCGCTCAAGGTCTGTGTAGGTACTAGCGACAAAAGTCGGCTCGGCGGGAACGCTGCCATCCGGCTCGCTGCTATCAGCAAAACCGTCCCCCAGAAACCAGAGCGTTCCGACGACCGACAAAGCCACCGCCAGAATAATGATGACCGCCAGCATGATGATAAGCTTCAGCTTACCTTTTTTTGCGGGTGCCTGTGCCTCGTTGTTCTCAGCCATAATGTTCGCTTTGTCAGATTTTCGTCGGTCAGAACTGGTCCAACGGACTTTTCAGAATTAATGCAAAGGGCGGGCCAGAACTCCCATCCTCCCGGTTCAGAGCGCAGTTTAGCGCTGCCGGCAAGGATGGGCAAAGAGCTTTGAAAGGTCAGGCAAAAGCGATCAAAAAACGCACAGCATCAGGCGAAGATATCAACCTCGCCTTTCCAGGCAAGATCAAGACTGCCGGGATCGGGCAGGTGCTCATCCACATCGGCGCCGGCGACTCCGGTGCCATTCCCCCCCGAACCACCTTGGCCGCCGTCTTCACCCTGGCTACCGGTCTGACGCTCAGGCTGATCAGACACGTCAAACTGGCTCAGCGACAAGCCCTGCTCCCCCAACATATCCCGCAATCGGTGGGAATGCAGTTCAAGCTGCTCCCGAACCACCGGGTTTGCAGCGTGCACGGTCACGGTGGCCTGATCATTCTGAACCCGAACCTTGACCTCCATCGGCCCCATATCCGGGGGCGTCAGATGAATCTCGGCAACCGACAGATTGCGCGCAGTCAGCCAGCTAAGCTTGCCCATCACCTTGTCGCCCCACTCCGCCTGCCCTACCGGCACATCGACAGAAGTTGAATAACCACGCAACGGCACCGCTGTTTCTGGCGCCAGTCGCGCAGGTTGCGCGGCCTGCTGTGAGGCCAGCTCAAGTGTCGCCTGGAACTTTGGCGTCGTCAGAACGCTTGCCGGATCCACCGGCCGTGAGCTCTCGCCGGCAACGCCTGCAGAGAGCAATTCGGTCAGCTGGTTGCTTAAGGTCATGGCGGTACCATTACCGGCATTTTGTTGTGTGCCCTGGCCATTCAATGTGCCGGGCAGACCTGCAATCGGTGACAAAACGGGTGTCAGGGCCGCGCCTGTATCAGACTGCGGCAACGCATTGCCTGCAGGCATCATGAGAGACTGCAAGCTGGCAAAGGTCATGGGTATGAACTCTTCCGGCAACGCATCGGCCTGCGTATCCTGGGCCGCAACAGCCTTGTCACCCTGAGCCTGCTCGACGGAATGCTCCGGCTTTTTCGACGAGTCTGAGGATCGGGCTTCAGCAGCGTCTTTGCCGTCATTCTTCTCGGCACTCCTGGCGTCCCGG
This sequence comes from Marinobacter excellens HL-55, assembly GCA_001314845.1. GTDB lineage: Bacteria > Pseudomonadota > Gammaproteobacteria > Pseudomonadales > Oleiphilaceae > Marinobacter > Marinobacter excellens_B. The sequence goes on along the minus strand of LJZQ01000005.1, from coordinate 96,925 downwards.
CGATCCGGCGCGGCCTGACGCTGATCGTGGCGGGCAGCCTGCTTCTGATCCAGGCGCTTCTGCTCAGCCCTCGACACCTGATCAAACCGGCTATCACTGCCTGAATCGCGGGCACCCGAAGGCTTGGCTGTTGCTATATCCTGTTTGGCGCCAGGAACGGGCGCCTGAGGGAGAATTGTCTGCTGCATGGCAACCTCTTGCCGCTGTATCAACCTGAGTCAGCCACTTTCGGGCTTCTGCGTAGGTATCTGCAAAAGCAATGCCAGAACGATTCTCAGGAGGCCTCGCCAAACGCTTCCAGGCGCGAGCTTACCTCGGCAAATTCCTCTTCAATGGCGGCAATGATGGCAGGAGCCGTTGCCAGCGTGCCCGCTTTACCCAACTGCTCGGCTCTCATGCACAACTCGCCAAGATGCGGCGCACCAATGTTGATACAGCTACCCTTAAAGCTGTGAGCCGCTTTGGCAAACGCGTCGGCATCTTCCGCCTTCAAAGTCTCCCGAAGGCTATCCAGACGGGTTCGAGAATCCGCCAGATAGGTCTGGATAAGAACCTCGAACTCATCTTCCATGACATCCTGCAATTCAGCCAGCGCCTCTTCGTCAAGATGTGGTTTGTCAATCATCAGCGATCCTCTGTGTTTCGTTACGATCAGGCTGGACACCGTCAATACCTTCGGCAGCCTCCCAATCATAAACAAGTTCCACGTGGTTACCGCGACCATGCACCCGCAAATGACGGGCCATTCGCCTCAACATATCGAGGCCGCGACCTGCATATCTGGGGCCTGACGCCCGATTTACGTCAGACAACTTCTCAAAATAATGCTCAAAATCATAGCCCTGACCACTGTCCTCACAGACAACCTTCAACTGACCACCGATTGCCGTAGGTTGGTGGCTCAATGAAAAACGAATGTAATGGCCATTCGTTTCGGAGAGTCGACGTTTTCGCTCCTGGTAATAGTGGCCAAAGCCCTCGGGCGACGCTTTCAACTCTGACGGCAACTGCAACACACCATGCTCGAGCGCGTTGTTGTAGAGCTCTGACAACAGGGTGTAGACCTCTCCACTCTTTCTGCGCAGCCCTGGTACCTCCATGCAGATATGTAACAGCAGTGGTAATGGACTGAAATCGGCCAGCGTCTGTTCGCGGACTTCATAAACGCAATGCCAGTCAACCGGCCCCAGCAAAGCCGACTCCGGCGGGCGATCGTTCTGAGCCTGATGCTGCCGATACGGAATAATCCGCAGCGCACACACCGTGAGATCGTCTGTCGCCTCAGGCTTTCCGGTAAACCCCTGAACTTTTGCCATCAACGCATGGAAGGGCGTCTCGCCCGGCTGCAACTGGTCAAGGACCTGTCCAACCCGAGCTTCACCAAATCGCTGACCCTGTTTGTTGCTCGATTCCGGGAATCCGTCAGTCATCACAATGACCTGATCACCGGGCACCACCGACCAGACGGTCATAGCCGCGCTGAACTGCTCCGGCGACTGAACCCCCAACGGCAAATGGGCGGAGGGTATGGCAATGCGCTCACCGTCTGCCTTGACCAGCCAGCCATCCGGCAACCCGCCATTCCAGGTGCGCAACTGACCAAGCTTGAAATCGGCATCCAACATCGCACCGCAACAAAACATACCGGTCGGAAGGATTTTGCACAGCTTACGGTTGATCTCCCGAAGAATATCAGCCGCACTGAAACCCTTGCTCGCCATACCATAAAAGATCTCGGCTACCGGCATGGCACCGATCGCCGCCGGCAGTCCGTGCCCGGTAAAATCCCCCATAAAAATAAGGGTTCCCCCACCTGGGCGGTCCGCCGCAAACAACACATCGCCATTGAACACCGACATGGGCGACGCGTGATAACAGATGTTATCGGCGTTCAGGCAACCGGTATGAGCAACGTTGTCAAAGACCCGCCGGGCGATTCTTTGTTCCTCGACCAACGCTTCATTCTGCCGGCGGATTTGATCACGTTGGTCCGAAAGCACTCGGTGCATCAAGCGCATCCGGTTGAAGGCGTTGATCTTGGCCTCCAGAATAACCCGGTTATAGGGCTTGACCAGGAAGTCATCCCCGCCTGCCTCCAGACAACGGGCCAGTTCACTGGCATCCGAAAGCGAGCTGAGGAAAATAAGCGGGACCATCTGCTCACCGGCCAGAACCTTGATCTGCCGTGCGGCCTCCATGCCATCCATCCGGGGCATCAGGGCATCAAGCAGAACAATATCCGGCTGAATCTCCACGAACAGCGCCACAGCCTCAATGCCATCCCGGGCCTCAAACACACGATGGCCCAGGCGCCGGACAAGGGCAGAGAGGATCAGTCGGTCGCTGTCGCTGTCCTCAGCGATCAGCACCTTCAAGGCGCCAGCCTCAGCGGATACTGAAAAGCTGCTCAAAATTGGAGATAGCGAGGATGCGACGAACATCGCTGTTGCAGTTCTCGACGGACACCCGCGCGCTGTCGCCGCCGGCGTGGTCTCTTAACAACAGCAACATGCCAAGCGCGGAGCTGTCGAGGTAGGTAGTATCAGAAAGATCAATAATGTAACGGGTCACTGACGAATCGCTATGCTCATAGGCATCGCGAAAGGCCTGGTGTGTACTGAAATCAAACCGGCCCTGCACCCGAATTGTCAGAGTCTGACCGTCATCACTCCGGCGCGCTTCTATTGGCATTCCGTGCCCCTTATGCGCTGTGCTTCAACGACCATTGGCAATCTCCTTATTTGGCTAGCGACCTTATCTGACTAAGCATAGCCAAATTGCCAGAAAATGCATCTCCTATGACTGATCCAGATCATAACCTGCGCTCAGCGGTGTTTTCGGGCGAACGCACGGCCTGCCGCCTCATCTGCCAGCTTCTGCTCGCTCAGATCGCGTGCCCTCTGCTCCTGTTGCCGGCAGGTTTCGATGTATTTTTCCATACCCCGGCGGCGCTCCCAGGCCTGCAACCACTCCACCCTCCGGGCTTCGAACACCTGCTCAGCCTGCTGCAACTGCCGGTTCTGCTGAACAATCACCTGGTCTAACTGGGCGATAAAGGCCTGCCAGGCCTGCAACCGGGTGACCGGCACCACACCTTGCTGGGTGGCACGAATCTGTTCGCGGTATTCCTGCTGGTAGCGCTCAAGGTTCGCCACCTGCTCACGATGGGCCTCCACCTGCTTTCGGGCCTCACCCAAACGCTCCATGGCTTGCTGCTCCTTGCGTTGCTCAAGGTTCAGAACCGTTTCCAGTCGCTTTGAACGCAACATCAACTGTCACTCCGGTCAGCGGCGGCGCCGGGGTTGGTTGTCTTGACGCGCTCAGGAGAGCGACGCTCAGGTACCACTTCCAGTAACTGTGCGATGCTTTCTTTTAAAGGCGAGCTCTGGTTAAGGTCCTGCTGCAGGAATTGACGCATGTTGCTTATGTGCTGAATCGCAAAGTCGGTTTCAGGGTCAGAGCCTTTAACGTAAGCGCCCACGCTGATCAAATCACGGGCCTGCTGGTACCGGGAATACACCTGTTTGAAGCGCTGCGCGCGGGCAAAGTGTTCGGGGGCCGTTACCTGGGGCATCACCCGGCTGATCGAAGCCTCCACATCAATGGCCGGGTAATGACCCTCTTCCGCCAGCCGGCGCGACAGCACAATGTGGCCATCGAGAATGGCACGGGCGGCATCGGCGATCGGGTCTTGCTGATCGTCGCCCTCGGTCAGGACGGTGTAGAAGGCTGTAATCGAGCCACCGCCGGGGCGGCCGTTACCCGTTCGCTCCACCAGTTGCGGCAACTTGGCAAACACGGAAGGCGGATAGCCTTTGGTGGCCGGCGGCTCGCCTACGGCCAGCGCAATCTCCCGCTGGGCCTGAGCGTAACGGGTCAAAGAGTCCATCAGCAACAACACACGCTTGCCCTGGTCGCGATAGTATTCCGCAATCCTCGTGGTGAGCATGGCCGCACGAAGGCGCATCAGGGGAGAGTCGTCCGCCGGGGACGCGACCACCACCGAGCGAGCGAGACCTTCATCCCCAAGGATATCTTCAATAAATTCCTTGACCTCACGGCCACGCTCGCCAATTAGGCCAACCACCGTAATGTCGGCATCGGTGAACCGGGTCATCATGCCCAGCAGCATACTCTTACCCACACCGCTGCCTGCAAACAGGCCTAATCGCTGGCCCTGACCCACTGTCAACAACGAGTTTATAGCGCGAATTCCGACATCCATGGACTGACGCACCGGTGCCCGGTTGAGCGGGTTGATAATGTCTCCGGTCAGTGCCACCCGCGCTTCTGCCTGCAACGGCCCTTTGCCGTCCAGGGGGTCGCCGGCACCATTGACCACACGCCCGAGCATCTGCGGCCCTACCGGCACCCGGCTGGCAGACGACAGCGGAACCACACGGGCACCAGGCTTCAGGCCTTCAATGGCGGTCAGGGGCATCAGATACACTTTGTCTTCCTCGAACCCGACCACTTCGGCTTCAACACTGCCAGTGCCCTCACCTTCGATGACGCAACGGTCACCGACAACCATCGGGCAACCAACGCATTCCAGTGTCAGGCCAACCATCCGGGTCAGACGACCAGACAATTCCGGCGCGGGTTCCGCTGCAATCGCGCCCTGCAGCTGGCGTAACCGATCAACCAGGCGTGAGGTCATCGTCCTCACCCTGTTCGGTTGGGGCATCCGAGCTGGCCATACCCGACTCGCTAAGTACATCCCGGTGAAAATCGCTCAGTTCCCCCATCAGGGTATCGAGCTCGTCGTTATCGCCAGTGGCACTGTCAGTTAGCTGCTCCTCGAGCATGCCCTGGACGGCTCGCTGGAAGCGCTTCTCAACGGTGTAATCGACCAGGCTGTGCCGGGACTCTACCCGGCAACCGCCCGGCAATACGGTGTCGTCTTCGATCACGGAGGGGCTCACTTCCAGGCGTTCAGCCACTTCCCGCACCGACTCAAGGTCGTCCGGGTGGATGTGGATGCGGACGTTGTCAGCGGTCGAGGGCAAGGCCGCCAGAGCCTTGCGCACAACCTGTCGAATCTGGGAGGAGTCCATGCTCAGCTCACGGTAAACCACGGCACGAGCCAGCACCGTGGTCAGGTTGACCAGCACCGACTCCAGCTCTTCCTCATGACGTTGTATCGGCAGCACCAGCTCACCCATCAGGTGCTCAAGGCGATCAATACGAGATTCCATCTCTTTGCGGGTTTCCTCGGCGGCCTGCTGGCTGCCTTGATCCCGGCCTTCCGCCTCACCGGCGCTGTAGCCTTCTTTGTGACCCTCGGCTCGGCCTTGCTCGAAACCTTCCTGATGGCCGGCCTCTCGTCCTTCCTGAAAGCCGTCCTCTCTGGCAGCCTGCCGGATCTCTTCCAGATCAGACGCCGTCAGGGGCTTCACTTCCTGCTCATGAATAACCTGATTGCCCCGTTCATCCAGCAAGGGCAGCTCCCACCGCTCCCAGGCAGTCAGCTGTTCTTTCGGGATACGCTTGGTGTCCTGATCCGAGTCTTTCATCACATCATTTCTTCACCGGCGCCGCCCAACGAAATCTCGCCGGCTTCTGCCATGCGGCGGGCAACGCTGATGATGTCCTTCTGAGCGGACTCCACTTCGCTGACCTTGACCGGGCCTTTGGCTTCCAGGTCATCCTGCAGCAGCTCCGCGGCGCGCTTGGACATGTTCTTGAAGATCTTGTCCTTGACCGCTTCGTCAGAGCCTTTGAGCGCCACCACCAGCACCTCGGAAGAAACTTCCCTGAGCAAGGCCTGAATACCCCGGTCGTCCACCTCTTTCAGGTTGTCAAAGACAAACATGAGATCTTCAATGGTAGAGGCGAGGTCCGGATCCATATCTTTAATGGAATCCATCAGGTTGCCTTCAATGCCTCGATCCATAAAGTTCATAATGTCAGCGGCCCGCTTGACCCCGCCAATACGACTGGTCTGGGCTGCGGAGCCTCCAGAAAACTGTTTTTCAAGAATATCGTTAAGCTCTTGCAGGGCCTGGGGCTGGATACTTTCCAGGAAGGCAACCCGCATCATCACGTCCAACCGGACTTTTTCATCCAGAGTTGCCAGAATTTCGGCAGCCTGATCCGGATCAAGGTAGGAAATAACGATCGCCTGGATCTGGGGATGTTCGTAACGGATGATATCACCGACGGCTCTCGGCTCCATCCATTTGAGGGTATCCAGGCCTGTGGTGTTGCCGCCAACCAGAATACGATCAATCAGGCTTGCAGCTTTGTCGTCACCCAGAGCCTGAGTCAGCATAGCGCGGATGTAGTCGTCGTTGCCCACACCTAGCCCGGTTTGGCCACCAACAGCGTCAACAAACTGATCAATAACAAAGGTGACGTCGTCTTTGCTCACGTCTCGCATCTGGGCCATCGCCATGCCCACACGTTGAACCTCCTTCGGCCCCATATGCTTCAGCACTTCAGCGGCGTCAGCCTCGCCCAGCGACATTAACAGGATTGCCGCCTGCTCAACTCGCGGAATCTTGCGCTGCTGTTTTCTGGGGGCGTTATCACCCTGAAACTGGCCGTTCTCTTCAGTCATCGACGTTCACCCACTGGCGCATGACCTGAGCAACCCTGGCAGGGTCTTCTGCAATCAGGCCTTTGAGAGCATTCAATTGCCTATCATAGCTGTCTGTTGCTCCGGGCAAAAGCAAGTCATCCTGAGACGACATTGCTGACCTGAGCGCATCGCCACCTTCAATGCCGTCAAGTCCGCCACCATAACTGTCGCTGTCTGAATCGTCGCCACGTTCCTGGCGCCCGGTGCCAGACAGACTCTTGAGGGTTGGCCGCAGCAATCCGAGTACCAGGATAAGAATGACCAAACCTGCGAGCACCTGCTTCATCAAATCCCAGAACCAGGGCTGTGTCCAGAAGCCCGGCGTATCAAATTCAACGGCCTCCTCCTGGGCGAAGGCCGTGTTCATCACCGTAACACTGTCACCCCGAGCCGCCGAATAGCCAACCGCGTCGCGCACCAACATGCTCAGGCGCTGCAACTCTGCTTCCGGCCAGGGTTCGAAGGTTACTTCGCCGGTTTCCGGGTCGACTACCCGCATGTCGTCGACCGCCAGTGCAACGGTAACGCGTTTAACGCCGCCCATCTCCTGTCGGGTATAGCTGACCGTGCGGTCGATTTCATAATTGCGGGTAGACTCCCGGCGCACGTTGACCGGCGGCGCCGCCGGAGCCCCTTCACCATTCTCCCCGGCAACCTCTTCAGGGACGGTAGCATTGCCCGGAGGCTGGTTGGCCAGCGCACCCGGTATGCCGCCATTCATTCCGGCTCCGCGCTGTTCGCTCAGCTCACGCTCGCTGCGAACCGCCTGCTGTTCCGGGTTGTACAATTCTTCCGCTCGTTCCACTGCGGAGAAGTCGAGATCAGCACTGACTTCTGCGCGGTATCGACCGTTGCCAACGATGGGCGAGATCATCGACGCCACCCGGCGAGTCAGACGCTCTTCCACCCTTGAGGTGTATTCATACTGGTCTTTCATCCGGTCAACGTCGCCACGGGCCTCGTCGCCGGTCAGCAGGTTGCCATTCTGGTCAACCACCGTTACCTGTTCACGATTCATCATGGGCACGCTACCGGCCACCAGGTTTACGATGGCACGAATCTGCTCCTGCTCCGGCCTGCGACCGGCAAATACCTCCAGAAACACGGACGCGGTCGGTTCGCGCGCGTCCCGGATAAACACCGAGCGCTCGGGAATGGCCAGATGCACCCGGGCATTACGAACTCCCCGCATGGTCGAAATGGTGCGCGCCAATTCACCCTCAAGGCCACGGCGATAGCTGATGGTTTCCATAAACTGGGAGGTACCCAAACCACGATCCTGATCCAGAAGTTCGTAACCGATCGTTTTACGGTCGGTTACGCCCTCAGCCGCGAGCTTGAGGCGGGCGTTGTGAACCTCTTCCGATGGCACCAATAATGCCCCCGTACGCGGGTCCATACGGTAGTTGATGCCGTTGCTGTCGAGAATGCTGGTGACGTCCTGGGGGTTGTAGGCTGACAGATCCCCGACCACCGGCTGATAGTTCGGCTCCTGGGCCCAGAGCACGACGGCAAAACCCAGGGCAACGCTGGCTGCAAGCCCCACCATCAGTCCAATCTGTCGGAACAGGTTCAGTTTATTGAAGCCAAGCAACAGGTTGCTGCGGCTTTCCGATGCGTCTGTGTCCTGGGTTGCCGGCACGTCAGAGGCAGTAGTTTGTGCAGGTACGCTTGCCATGCGGGTGCTCCGTTATCAGATCGGCATATTCATGATGTCTTCGTAAGCCCGCACTACCCGGTTACGCACCTGGGTAAGGGCCTCAAAAGACACAGACGATTTCTGGGCGGCGATCATCACCCGAGTGATGTCGACATTCGGATCACCCATGTCATAGGCCGTGCGCAGTTCGCCGGTTAGTTTCTGAGCGTCATTGACGTTACTGACCGCATTGCCCAGCATATCGCTGAAACTCGGGATTTCGCGGGGTTCCTGAACGCTGCGAGGGCCATCAATACGGCCACGAACCGATTGATCCTGCTCGACGCGCTGATTCTGCATCATCTGTGAACGCAGTGAACGGATGTCGGACAAAACACTGTTGATGTCGGCACGCTGAACCATATCTCTCTCCAGGCTAACCCCACAGGGGTGACGCTTGTTCTTTACTTACAGGAGAGAAAGCAAACAGCAGGCCAAAAATATTTTGTTGTTAATATTCAGTACATTGATGACTTTTACCATGGCTGCCAGGCAACCAGCGCCAGACATTTGACAGAGACAGGAGAAGCATTAACGCGGGAGATAAAAAAGTGGCACCCGTAGGGTGCCAGAAGGAGTATGGTTGCACGATAACAGACAAGAACTATGCCATAGCCAGCTCAGACTCAAGATCGATACCGGCGTCGCGCATTTGCGCGAGCTTGTAACGCAGGGTTCGGGGACTGATCCCCAGATGCTCTGCGGCACGGTTGCGACGACCGCGCTCCCTCTTGAGTGTCTGAATAATGATACGGAACTCTTGCTGACGCAGATCATCACCCAGTGAACTCGCCTCGGAAGAAACCTCATCAGTCGACACAATTTCCGGGTCGACCATCAGGTTGCCTGGCTCAACCGGCTCAACATCCGGCAATGGCGCCGCCAGTTGCGCCGCCGGGACGGCCTGACTGCTCAACTCCGAACGGCCAGTAATGCCAAGCTCGAGACACAAATCTTCCTGATGGATAACGTTACCTTGCTGCAGCACCAGGGCACGCTGAATTGCGTTATCCAGCTCCCGGACATTACCCGGCCAACTGTGACTGGCCAGAGCCCTGCGGGCATCCTCAGCCAGGGTGAGCCCGGTCAGTTTCATTTTGCGACAGTGTTTTTTCAGTAAATATTTGGCCAGCGGCAGGATATCCAGCGGACGCTCGCGCAGGGGCTGCCAATGCATCGGGAACACCGTTAGCCGGTAATAGAGATCTTCCCGAAACTTACCCTCACGAACATAATGACCAAGATCCCGGTTGGTAGTGGCGATAACCCGCACGTCCAGCGTAATGGTCTTGCGCCCCCCCACTCGCTCCACTTCCCGTTCCTGAAGCACCCTCAGCAGTTTGGACTGCAAACCAAGCTCCATTTCCGAGATTTCGTCCAGCAGAATGGTGCCGCAATTGGCCTGCTCAAATTTGCCCGGTGACGAGGCCACCGCGCCGGTGAAGGCGCCTTTCTCATGGCCAAAAAGTATGGCTTCGAGCATATTTTCGGGAATCGCCGCACAGTTAATGGCGACAAAGGGCTGATCCGCCCGCGGTGACTGTTGATGAATATAGCGGGCCAACACTTCCTTACCGGTACCGCTTTCACCGGAGATCATCACGGTCGAATCACTGGCAGCCACCTTGGCAGCCAACTGGAACATTCGCTTGCTGATGGGATCTTCCGCGATGGCCTCATCACTGCTCTTCTGGCGACTACCGCCCACTACTTTGGTGACGGCATCGACCAGGACCTGCGGCTCAAACGGCTTGACCAGGTAATCAATAGCGCCGGATTGCATGGCTGACACCGCATGGCTGATCTGACCGTAAGCTGTAATCAGCATCATCGGCAGCCCGGGGTAGTGGCGCTGCACCTCCGCCAACAATTCATGACCTGACATACCCGGCATGTTTACGTCACTGACGACCATATCGACCGGATTGCGCGCGAGGCTCACCAGAGCCTCCAGCCCGTTGGCGGCTTCATGCACCTGAAATTTTGCCAGCTCCAGCGTGGTTACCAGGGCATCCCGCAAGTCACGGTCGTCTTCAACTATCAGAATCTGGGCCTTAGCCATGCTATTCGCCTCCAACGTCTATTCGTTATACCCTGCCGGTCAGGGTTGGCAACTGCAGTGTTGCCACCGCCCCGCCATGCACCGGTGAGTAAATGGAAAACTGGCCTTTGTGGGCCTTAACCACCGCCTGCACGACCGCCAGACCAAGACCGGTACCGTGGGATTTTGTGGTGTAGAAAGCTTCGGTAACACGATTGGCCTGCTCTGAAGAAAAGCCCGGGCCATTGTCCCGCACTTTGACTTGCATGCCCTGTGCAGAAGAGTCGAGTTCAACTTGCACATCGGTAGCGCCGGCTTCCAGGCTGTTGTTGACCAGGTTCATGCAGGCACCCACCAGAGCATCCCGATTGCACATGAGGCGGCATCGCTCGTTAATGCGGTTGGTCAGCGACACCGTTGCGTTAGCCGTCGGATTCAGACCTTCAACAGCAGCCTCAAGAGACACCGCCAACTTACTGGCCGACAGTTCTTCGGCGAGGCGCGTCTCACCTCGGGCAAAAATGAGCATGTCACGGACCTGCTGCTCCAGATGGGTCAGCCGTGACATCAGACGGGAGGCACAGCGTTGACGCAACTCTTCATCCAGCTCTGGCTGGCTGAGGTGGCCACCATAGAGAATGGCGGCCGACAAGGGCGTACGAATCTGATGCGCCAGCGACGCCACCATCTTGCCCATGGCAGAAAGCCGTTGCGCGTGCGCAAGCTGGGACTGTAACTGACGGGTTTCGGTCAGGTCAGTCAGTAGAATAAGCTGGCCGGGCTGGTTCTCCATGGTACGGATTTCAATACTGACGCGCCGGCCGTCCTTCAGGGAAACTTCGTGGCCGTCATCGCTACGGGGCGAAAAACACCGCCGGATAACATCCACCCAGCGCTCACCGTCCAGGGGCTCCCCCAAAAGCGCGATGGCTGCAGGGTTGCACTGGCTCACAGAACCCTGTTTGTCGAGCACAACAACGCCTGCGGGCAACGCATTCAGCAGAGTAGACAGGCGATCAGCCAGCTGCTCTTTCGCTTCAAGCTCCTGTTGGCGCTGGTGGGTTTCGTGCGACAGTTCGCCGGAAAGCTGGTTGACCCGAGATTCAAGAGTTCGGTAAGAGTCGGTAATCTGACGCGACATGCGGTTAAACAGCTCAAGGGCTGAATCGACCGCCTCGTCATCCTGCTGCGGAAACAAAGCCGTCACCTTGTCGTTCACATCAGCGGCCGCATTGGTCCCCGCCTTCTGGTGCGCAGATTCCATGACAATGTGTGCGTGACTCATAACCTTCCCCCTGACGGATCCGGAACGGACCTTCGGACTTTCGTTCAGGTTTGATTAAGCCAACACTGTGCCAACTTGAGTTTTCTTATATTTTTCAGGAAGTAGGAATATCTATCGGGGGACGAATGACAACTTTCCGTCACCCAGAAACAGGAACGGCGTCACAGGTTACAAACCTTTGACGCCGTAACGAGGCGCTGATCAGCTTTCGTCCGAGTCGTCCCGAAGGCCGTACTTCCGCACCTTCTCCACCAGCGTGGTTCGCCGGATGCGCAGTTTTTCGGCCGCCCTCGCGACCACACCGCTCGCCTCGTCCAGCGCTTGCTGGATCAGCTGTTTCTCCAGATTGGACAGGTAATCTTTCAGATCAATACCATTAACCGGCAACAGTGCCGGCGCATCCAGTCCGACCAGGCCGGGAATGGAAGGCATACCGTTGTCTTCCACAGGGCGATTTTCATCATAATCGTCCACGTAACGGAATTTTTTGGGCAACTCCTGCACACCAATCACTCCGTAGGGGTGCATGATGGCAAGACGTTCAACCAGGTTTGCCAGTTCCCGCACGTTACCCGGCCAATCGTGACGACACAGGCTCATAATCGCAGCGGAATTCATGCGCAACGATCCCCGCTTCTCTTTTTCCATGCGGGAAATCAGCTCATTGATCAACAGCGGAATATCTTCAACACGCTCCCGCAAGGCCGGCATTTCGATGGGGAACACGTTGAGTCGATAATAGAGATCTTCGCGAAAATCACCGGACTCAATCATTTCCTCAAGATGCTTGTGGGTAGCCGCTATAACCCGAACATCTGCCGATTGAGTGCGGTTGCTGCCAACTCGTTCAAAGGTACGCTCCTGCAAAACACGCAAGATTTTGACCTGCATACTCAAGGGCATGTCACCGATTTCATCAAGAAACAGGGTGCCGCCTTCGGCCAACTCAAAGCGCCCGACACGGGAGGTAATGGCACCGGTGAATGCGCCCTTTTCATGGCCGAACAGTTCGCTCTCGAGCAACTCAGCGGGAATCGCCCCGCAATTAACCGGCACAAAGGGCTTGTCGCGGCGCGTCGAGTGATAGTGCAGGTTGCGGGCAACCACCTCTTTGCCGGTACCCGACTCACCGGTAATCAGCACGCTGACGTCTTTGTCCGCGACCTGCTCCATCAACTGACGCACCTGCTGAACCTTGCGACTGGTACCCACCAGGCTACGGAATAATTGGACGCCGCGTTGCTGACCGCGTTCCAGGCTGCGACTGAACTGGTCCCTATAGATCTGGGCGCGATACAGCGAATCCACAAACTTGGTGTAATTGAGCGGCCATTCCATTCTGGCGATGATCCGGGCGCAGTCGTCGCCCGACACGCCCTTGAGCTCGGGGTCGCCCACCAACAAAATCGGCAGGCCTTGCATGAACTTACAGATGCCGGTTACGTGCCGCACGCTGCCGGCGTCTTCACCGTTGATGATCGCAGCGCCGATTCCGGCCCGGGCCAGATCGTCGTCGCACTCCAAAAGCGCCAAGGCTTCGTCGCCGGCCACAACCTGCTCTTCGCCGACAAACTCAAGAATAGTGATCAGGTCCTTTCGTCTGGATTCGTCCTCACTCAGCACCAGCACTTTGTTGTTTTTGGACATTCACGGAAATCTCTTGGGAATTTGTGCGATATTTAAGACTGTCTGGGCGCCAGAGTCAATTTTATGACACTATCTTCGGGGGGGTGTTGAAACGTTCTGGTAGGCTCGTGCGGCGTTTCGATTTTCATTCACACCTTTGAGCGATTCGCGGGCCTCATCACGGGCCTTGACGGCCACCTGATTGGCGGATTCCACAAACTCGTTAAGGGCTTCCAGCCGATCACGGATTAACACAGGATCAATACGACCCGCTTCAAGCTCTAACATCAGCGGCTCGATGGTCGGCTTGACCAGGGCATTCAGCTCGGCAAGCTGCTCCCAGTTCTGGTCGGAAAGCGCCTGACTCAATTCGGAGCGGAGTTGGTCCAGCTGTTTAAGAAGGGCTTGAGAGTCTGCCATGTCGTCTTCTCCACGGATGGGGCGAGTCACTGACCTGGCCAAACGGGTCAGCCAGAGGCGCCACCCTAAAGGTGTACGCCCCTGACTGGAGGACTACCGGCGAGCTGCCCGACGGGCTGCCGCTGCCGTAAACTCGTTACCACGATATCCAGGCACAAAGTTGTAGGCCGGGTAACCGTTGTCCAGACCATCAATGTAATAACGCTGAGCCTTCAGATCATACGTCATTTCCATGGTGGTCCAGAAGACCGGCACACTATAATAAACAATGTTGTGCGCCTCAGAGACTCGCCAGAGCTCGCCCGCATCGTCGTATTCTTCAGTAGCCAGAATCTGCCAGCTATCTTCGTCGATGTAGTACACACGGCGATCGTAGATGTGGCTGATGCCGGTACGGCGCTTGGCCTCAACCACCCAGACTCGGTGCAGCTCATAGCGTGTCAAGCTTTGATCGATGTGGTTCGGCTGCAGAACATCACCGGGGCGCACATTTTCGTCGTGCAACTTGTATGCATTGTAGGGAACAATCAGCTCACGCTTGCCTTTCAGCTCCCAGTCGTACTGGTTTGGTGCGCCATTATACATATCCTTCTGATCCACTGAGCGCAGCGACGATGAGTTCGGCAAGTCTGTCTCGTAAGCCAGGTTGGGCGAACGGCGTAACCGGCGTGAGCCGGAGTCATATCGCCATGCCAGTCGCGGCGAACGAACCTGATCGAGAGTTTCATGCACCAGCGTGATGGTACCCGCCAGAGTCGACGGCGCAATGGTTTCGGTCTTCAGATAAAAAATCTTGTTATCAATGTCTTCAAGCTCAGCACCGGGGCGGCTGTAAGCAAAGAAGTAATCGTAATTGTTCACCACCGGATTAAACGAACCGTCTCGCTGTGGCGTGGCCGAGGCGCTCCGGAACGAGAGCTCTTCGCCCCGATAACGGAGAATGTGATTCCAGATTGCTTCCAATCCGTTTTGTGGAATCGGGAACGGGCTGGTCATGATGGTATTGCGAACACCGTTGCCGTTGTCAAGAAGCTCGGCCGTGACCGCATTTTCACGAAACTTGTCGTAAACGTGCTCCGGGAAGGCCGCGGTACGACGGGTCTCATACACCGGCATAAAAAATTCCGGGCCGTATTGCTCGAGCATCTGAATGTGCCCGTCCGACAGCTTATCGCGATACTGATCCAGATTGTCCCTGGTAACGACGTACAGCGCCTCGTCCTCCGTGAACGGATTGACCTCTACTGTTCCTTCCCGCCAATTTGCAGGAGGCGTGCTGAGACCGCCGGTCCAGGCCGGAATAGTACCCGACTCATTGCCGGAGCGTTCTGCACCCACTGGGGTCAGATCATTTTCCAAACGCTCAGCTTCAGCCGGAGACACCTTTGCCATAACCGGGGAAGAAAACCCCACTACAGCCGCCGCTATTGAGGCAATTAGCCGGTTCCGCATCCTCAAAACCTCCAAATGGATCACAAGACGATCAAAACTAGTTCAAACTGTGCGCCTTTTTGCCAGTTTCAAACGGGCGTTTCAAGAGAATGTTTGTATTTTCTTGTGTCTCACGCACCCTTTCAGCAACGCAACAAGGCAAGAAACCAGCACTCAAAAATGATAGTATTAGTGGGCTGTCTCTCAGGATCTTCAACGGGCTTCGCAGGTGCAGGTGTTGTATGGCATCACAATGGTACTCTCTGGTCTCTCAAAAACTTTTTCTGGCCAGTACCTTACTGAACAAGCTCGAATCCGCAACCGGTGATGAAACTGCACACCGACATCCAGCGGCAGACAAGGAAGCCCTGTCTCAAGGGGCCACGGAATTGCTTCTTCGGGCACGCCAGTTGCTGTTAATCATGATTGCGCGTTGCCACCAAAGGAAAAAGGAAACGCCAGAATCACTGGCCGAACTTGAAGCCTTGTTTCCGTATGAAGTGCACGAAGTTGCGCTGTTGAAGGAGTTATCTGACACCGCGGGGAGTTGGTGGCATCACCTGGATCAGCTTGAATCGGCTTTGAGCCAGCCGCCGGTTACGCGCAAGAATGTGACCACCGAGAACATCATTGCGATTTCCGTCGAGCAAGGGCCAGACCGCTCTGTCGAAGGCCTGAAGCAAACACTTACGGCCATGACCCGGTTTGGCAGAAGCATCGAAGATCAACATGGTGAGTGGTAAGTAAGCCACTCAGCCGAGTAATACCGAATTTACCAAGATAAAGGTTGAACGAATGTCACCATCGTTTTTTGAAATCGTACAGCTGGCCGACGGCGATTACGCCCTGCGCCGCGTTGACGACGATGCAGCACCACTGGTGCGCATTTCTTTTTCGGAAGAGGCCCGGGAGATGATGGACGATCGCGACTTGAGCGTCGCCAAAGCCATGATTGCCGCAGGCATCGAAACGGCCGGCACGGTTGCTCATGATCTTGACTGGGACGACGACGAACACGAGCTCTCCGACTCTCAGCCCCGATATACTCTGCACTGACCAGGATTAGCGGTGACGCAACACCACGCCGTGGCTATCACCCTGCGCCGACGCTTTTTGAAGGGACTCAAAAGCGGAACGACCCAGCTTGTTTGTCCAGAGCACAACCGCATGGCAAGTGCCCGCTCGCAGCGCCCGCTCAGACAGCTGTTGCGCTGAGAACTCCGCGGTTGAGCGCAACACCAGTATTTCAGTGGCGATGATATTGTGCATTTTCTGCCACTTACCAACCAATGACTGGGGCGGATCAATCAGTGCCAACCAGCGTTTTTCCTGATTCAGTTGAGTCAGCATTGGCAGTAGCAGCTGAACATTATCGACCTGACCTTCCGGCAGGATGATTTCCGTCACGTTGCCAGTGGTGGGCTTGGCCTCCCGGACAGAATCTGAGAGTGCACGCTGAGCTCCGGCTCGCCGATGACCCGCAGATATTCCATGAGCGGGAATAACAGCCGCCGACTGGAACGCCATGTTCTGATTGAAGCTCAACTGTTCCATTACTCACCTACCTGCGTTACGCGTGTCTGATGGTTAGTGCAGATCTGATCGACGGATCACACCCACACCAAGGCCTTCGATAAACAATTCTTGCTCAGTCAGATCAATTTCAATCGGCGCAAACTCTTCGTTTTCTGCGATCAGCCATACTTTGGAGCCCTCGCGACGAAACCGCTTCACCGTAACTTCCTCGCCCACTCTCGCCACAACAACCTGTCCGTTATGGACGTCTTGTGTGCTGTGCACGGCCAACAGATCACCGTCGAGTATGCCGATGTCCTTCATGCTCATGCCGCGAACCCGCAACAGATAGTCTGCTGAGGGCGAGAAGAAGCCCGGCAGCAATGAACAATGATCTTCGATGTGCTCCTGCGCCAGTATCGGGCTACCTGCAGCCACCTGACCAATAACTGGCAGCCCGGGGTCTGGCTCAACTTCCGGCAGACGTATGCCGCGACTGGCACCGGGCACCATCTCAATGGCTCCCTTTCTGGCCAGCGCACGCAGATGCTCTTCCGCTGCGTTGGCAGACTTGAAGCCAAGCTCGGCAGCAATTTCCGCACGGGTCGGTGGGTACCCGGTTTCATCGACATACCGCCGGATAATATCCAGCACTTGGGACTGTCTTGCGGTCAGCTTCATGCAATTACTCCGATCAGAACATCCTGGTTTTATATACAGTGATTTGACTATATACAGTGTTTTATCCAGTGTAAAGCCTGCGTGTTATTTTTCTGTCAGGTAGCCGGAGCCTGCGAATCCCTGTGGTAAGGTAAAACTCTTCTCTCTATAAAGGATGCCAATAGCCTATGAACTCAAACCAACGTTGCAAGATGCCGGATCAACTTCGCAATCATGAGGGTGACGAGCGCAGGGTCGGCGTCGAGATCGAGCTCTCGGGCCTCAGCTACGACGAACTGGTTAACCATGCGGCCCGATTGCTTGAGGGCACGCCCGAGCTTGCATCCCGCTATGTAACCAAACTTGAGACCGAGGCCGGCACATTCACTATCGAGCTGGACTCCGATCCGATCAAAGACCTCGATCTGGATGACGACCGCCTGCCGCAGTCTATTCGCGATCTGGGCAACCACGCCATGGACGTCATCGACTTTGCCGCCGAGAAGATTGTTCCACTTGAGATCGTAGGTCCGCCGCTGGCATTCTCTAAAGTGGAGCTCATTGAACATCTGGTTGACGAACTCAGAGAGCTTGGGGCCGAGGGCAGCCGTGAAGCCATCTATTTTGCCTTTGGGCTTCAACTCAACCCGGAACTACCAGATCTGGAGCCCGCCACTCTGGTGCGTTACCTTCAGGCGTTCGCAGCGTTGTATGACTGGCTCAAAGCCCGACATCAAATGGATATCAGCCGCAAGTTCACCACCTATATCGAACCCTGGAGTAGTCGCTATACCGAGAAGCTGATGGCGGACGAATACAACCCGGACATCAAAACATTGATGAAAGACTACCTGCACGACAACCCCACCCGGAACAAGGCGCTGGACCTGCTGCCACTTTTTGCTCATCTGGACCCGGAGTTGCTGGCCGAATATGTAGACGACCCCCGGATCAAAAGCCGCCCCACGTTGCACTACCGTTTACCCGACTGCGACATTGATAATCCCCGGTGGCACTTTTCAACGGTCTGGAACGATTGGGTGGTGCTGGAACAGCTCGCCAACAATCCGGACCATCTGAATTCTCTGAGAGAGTCTTTCCGGCAAGCACAGAAGTTCAGCCTGCGTAACCTCACCCACTCCTGGCGCGAAACCACGGAGCAATGGCTACAACAACACGGTTATGTCTGAGTATCGCGACGCCCCGGAATCTCCCGGGCTGACGATTGGCATCAGCGGGCCGGCCAGGCGCAGCACCACACACAGGCTGATCAGTCTGGGGCTGAGGCTGCACGGTGCCCATACCCATTATATTCGGCCAGGCTCGCACACCGACGTGTCACTGCTGGATGGGTTGGTGTTGTCTGGTGGCACGCACGTGCATCCCAACCGGTATGGTCAACAGCCACAGGTCACCGCGAAATACGACCTGAAAAGGGATGAGACCGACCACCGATTGTTGGATCAAGCTCAACAGCTCAGCCTTCCGGTACTCGGGATCTGCCGCGGCGCCCAATTTATCAATACCTTTCATGGTGGCTCCTTGTGCCAGAACGTCACCCCATTAAGAATGAAAACCCGTCACCGGCCTTTGCTACTGCCCCTGCAAACCGTCCAGTTGGTTCACACCAGCCGACTGGGACGCCTGATGCACAGCACCACTATCGGCGCCAACCGCATTCACAGCCAGGCCATCAAGCAGCTAGGACGGAACCTGAGGGTGACGGCGGTCGACAACGATCTGTTTGTACAGGCGATTGAAAACACCGGCGACCAATGGTTGATGGGGGTTCAGTGGCACCCGGAATACCTGCTGTACCATGCCGGGCACAGGCGGATATTCAGCCATTTTGTGCATGCTGCCCGGGCTCGAAAACTGGAACGACTTGAGAGCCGCACTAACGGGCTCCTGCAACCTGGAGACGACTAATGTCAAAACGAATGCACACGCTGGCGCTGGCCGCTTCACTGATTACAGCATCCGCTTTTTCAACGACGACATTGGCTGGTGAGGTCAGCCTGAGCGGGGAAGGTAGCGTGCGGTACGCGCCTGACAGTGCCCGCCTGCAATTTACCGCAAACGCAGAGCACAACCTGCCGGAGAAAGCGTCTGAGCGTTTGACGGAAACCATGGAACAATGGCGCTCGGCGATCGATACCATGCGTGACCGCCTGGTGGACTACTCTGACGCTAACGTAAACCTGTACACGCGCACCTTGCCAGTTCAGGAGCGTGGCCAGAAGCCTCAACAGGTGGCCGTGGCCAGCCAGACCGTCAGCTTTTCCATCAACGATCTAGAACTGCTGAACCCCCTGCTTGAGCAAGCGCAAAAAGTCGGCCTGCAATACCACCTGGGCGAGCATCAGTTTTTTCATTCCGACGAAGAAAGCCTGCAAAGACAAGCACTGGCCAGAGCCATTGAAGACGCCCGCAGTCGCTGCGAATTTGTCGCCCAGCAACTGAACATGGCCTGCGGGGAGGTGGTCACCATTAACATCAACGGTGGTCACCGCCCAGTCCCCATGATGATGGCGGAGGCAAGAGCCAGCAGCGACAAAGTGTCGAGCATTGGCCCCCGGGAAATCCAGGCCAGCGTGAACGCCACTTTCAAGCTGGACTGAACTCAAAAGTCCCGGGTGTAGAAAATATCAAGGGAGGATGCCAGGCCACTGGCAGCCTCCAGGTAGAAATACCGGCCCAGATCGTAGCGCAGCGCAACGGTAGTGATCGGTTCAAAAATGCCAACACCGTAACGCAGGCTCAACTCATCGGTGATATACCCACTGGCAACTACCGATGCGCCATCGCCAGAACCTTCGGCTTCCAGCGTCAGATTCCGGATGCCCAGTTCATCTCCAATCCCCTGAGTCAACTTGCTGGCCTGCGTCAGCCCGAGCGACAAGGCCGCCTGGCTCATCTGGCCATCGTCGCCTCGCCCCTGGGGCGGGCGCCCCAGGATCACGTAAGACAACGCGTCCGCCTGGGGCATCGAGGGTTCTGAGAACACCTCCGTCTCGGGCGCATTAACCGGCCCACTCAACCGGATTCCAGCGACCACCGAATCTACCCGTCTAATCGCCTCAATGTCGAGGTAAGGCTCGGTCAGTGCACCGACAAACAGGATCCTTGCCCGGCGCAGCTCCAGCTCCTGGCCAAAGGCCTGATACTGACCGTCCACCAGTTGCAGAGACCCACGGGTGTCCATGTCATTACCAATCCTCAGCGTTCCTTGCAGATTGCCGGTGACACCAAAGGCGTCGAAGGTCACTTTGTCTTCCCCGACCACAACGGTCACGTCCATCAACATGCGCCGGATAACGGGCTCTTCTACCTCTACCCCGACGATCACCTCGTCCTCTGAAATCGACACCGCAGACTCCGGAAGGCCGGTGATTTCGATATCGCCCCTTGGCACATCTACCCGCCCGGAGATAGACAGCTCACCAGCCCGGAAGGCAATGGTCAGGTCAGGACCAATCTCTACCTGAGCATAGGGTTCAAGATTTACCGGCAGCCGATCGCCGACGATCGACAGCTCAAACTCCGGCTCCTGCTGCCAGTTCAGAGCTCCGGAAAGCTTTCCACTGCTCCGGTCATTGCTTTTCCAGCGGCCACTGATGTCGGCTGAATCTCCCAGAAATTCCAGCACCAACACAACGTCGTCCATGGGCAACGGCAGTCCCGGATCGTAGATGCGGCCGTTGGTCAGAGCCAGCTCTCCGTCGACCCGGGGCCGTAGCAGCGGGCCGGATAACTGAGCCTCACCATTCACCTGTCCGCTGAGCTCCTCCAGCCCTGCAAACACGGAAGCAAATGCCAGGTCCAGCGACTGCAGACTTAAGCGGCCTTCTATGGGGCGATCTTCCGCCAAAGGATCTACCGACAGATCCGCGGCAAACGTACCCAGTTCCGGGCCCTGCAGCGAGAATGAAAATTCAGCATTCTCCGGCTTCAAGCGGGCATCCAGTGTCAGGGTGTCATGGTCCAGGCTCTGCCATTCATCAATGACCAGAAACTCAAACGTGCCGCTGCCTGCATCCAGGGTGATCCGGCCATCCGGGCCGGCATCGGTCAAAGACAGGTTCACGTCGGCGTTCAGGTAGGCATTCCAGTTGAAGGTCTCAGGGAAAAGCGGCTCAAGCGCCACGGTCGGGAACTGGCGGATTTGATAGGCAATACGGGGATCTGGCCACAGTTGCTGCTGCTCCGCACACACCGAGCTGTCTTGCCAGCGCCAGCAATTGGCACCGAAACTCACCGTACCGTCCTCGCCGTAAGCCAAATCTGCCGGCGACTCAAGCCGCCAGGTCTGGTCTGGCCCACGGATATCGATTTCGCCCCGGGACAAGAGACCTTGCCAGCCATCCCAAGCCTCAGAGATCGCACCGGTAAAGACCATCAGCACATTGGCTTCAGTATGATTCACCGCCACCGACAGCTCATGATCCTCGCGCGTCCCACCCAGCTGGAGTGTAACTTCCTCAAGCTGCTGCTCGGCCGCACTCACCTCCCGGACCACCAGTGACCCGTCGATCACACTACCCCTGGCCAGGCCGGCATCCAAATCAATCGCCCCAACTTGCAGCAGGTCCTGCCAGGCAAGCCCGCGGCCAGTCAATGTCGCGCTTGCCGTTGGGTCCTGAATAGTGCCGCCAACACTCAGCTCTGCGGCAAGGTCTCCCGCCAACCCAGCCACAAACACACCTGGGTCTGGCAGCAAGATCGAGAGTTCGCCGGCCAGTTCCCGGCCATAGCGGCCCTGCCCTTGTACGCGGTTGCCACCCACAACCAGCGCCAGATTGCTCAGGGTCCAGTCATTACCATCGCTGTCAATCTCGCCGCGGGCCTGCGCATCCTGATCCTGCCAGCGGCCCTGGAGATTCCAGTCAGCCGACACTATGGGCAGGCCATCGGGCTGGAGTTGGCCCTGACTGTTAACCTCACCGTTCAGGCTGGCTTCCAGCATGGGCACCCAATAACCGGGATTGAACTGATCGAGCACCAGTGCCGCGGTCCACGCCAACGTCTCCGAGAATTGGAGCTCCGCATCACCAGACAGTGAACCGGCACCCGTGGTCATCGCCAACTGGCTGATGCGCACGGCCTGATCGTCGCCGTCAAGCCCGGCACTCAGCTCAGCCTCGCCCAGGGGGCCGGCCACTGAGGCCTGCAGATCAGCCTGGTAACGGTCATCCTGATAACTGGCCTGCCCCTGCAAACGTTCCAGCGACACCGGCGGCGCCTCAAGCCCGGGCACCAAGGTGTGCCAGGGAAAGCGCTCCAGCAGAAGGTTGATATCGGCCGAAATACCACCGGTCCAGGAGGCCATACCTTGCACTTCCAGAGTGCCAGGGCCAACACCGGATGGTTGCGCCGGGCCGGTCATGGACAACAACAGATCGGTTACCTGCTCAGTCGTGACCAACCCACTGACCGACGTCTGTATCGCCCCTTCCGTGCCCGGCAGCGTGGCCCGGCTGGCCGTCCGGAATCCGTCCGCCAGAGAGCCGTCCAGGCTCAAAGTCCAATCCTGCAAGGTGAGTGTTTCAGGCAAATCACCGTGGGCAAGAAAACGGGAAGACTCGAGCCTGATTGTCGCCGGCAACTGGCTATCCAGCGGCTGCAATTCACCTCGGAGCCGGGCATCCAGATAGCCCTGGCTTGCGCCCCTCAGGCGCACATCCCTTACACTGCCCCCAAGGTTGAGAGAGAGCTGCCAGTCATCACCAGAGGGCGGCGGCAGCCAGACTTCGACGTCTATATCCAGTGGCCAGTCACCGCGCATATCAGCACGCCCCTGCGCGGTTACCCGAATGTCATCCAGCTGATACAGCGCATGTTCGAGTTCCAGACTCGACCCGGAAGCCCGGGATCTGAGCTCAAAGCGCTCCCATATGAGGCTGTCGTTAACCGTCAGGCTGCCAAGCGCAACATCACCAACCACCACCGCCACCGGCAGATTCACCCTGGGCAGGCTGATGTCGCCGCCCGCCTCTGCCTCGCTATCAGAGGGCTGAAGGGTCACCGCGATGCGATCGGCCTTGAGAGTATCCAGGCACAGGGTTTTCTCGAACAGACAGCTGGGCGACCAATCCACTTCCGGAGCCTCAACCATCACACCGACACCGTAGCCCTGCCACGTCAGACGTTCGGCCTGCCATTGGCCGAGCAACGAACCCTGATCGGCCTCGGTCTGCAGCCCCGGAATCTGATCAATGGTCCAGGCAGTGCCGGTTTCGGTGTGTAAAGCTGCCAAAATCAGCCCGGCAAGCAACAGTGGCAGCAACAGAACCACTGCCAGTGCGACCAGTAGCCAGAACCACCAGCGCCTGCGCAGCGGCTTCCGGTGCCGCTCTGGCGCACCTTGATCTTGCCTGGGGGACTGCGGGGATTGATCGGTCACAGCTCAGGCCCCATCGAAAAGTGAATACGCCAGCCGCCGCCAAACTCCTCATCCAGCCCCTTGGCAATATCCAGCCGCAGGGGCCCGACCGGGCTCACCCAGCGGATACCCATACCCACGCCGGTGGCGAGCGGGTCAAAAACGTCATCAACTGCGTTTCCGTGGTCCACAAATCCGGCAATGCGCCAGTTTCTGACAAATTCATATTGATACTCCAGTCCGCCCACCAACTGATAGCGGCCGCCAATAGATACGTCGTTGGCATCGCGGGGCGACAGGGTTTCATAGCCATAGCCCCGGACGCTCTGATCACCGCCGGCGAAAAATCTAAGCGACGGAGGCACATCCGAAAAGCTGTTGGTGGCCACGCCGCCAAAATTAAAACGGGTCAAAAATCGGTGGTTGTCTGCCAGGGTATAGAGACCCCTGGCCAGAACGTTGACATGAAGTATGTCCGCATCCGAGATAACGGCCCGATGAGCGCCAGTCACGTCAAACTGAAGCCGATAGCCTCTGGAAGGGTCCAGCGGTGAATCCGCCTGCAGCTTGGAATAACTTAACCCCGGCAACAGCAGACTGGAGTTGCTTCGTTCCTCCTCACCAATGCGAAAGCGCTCACCTTCCCAACGAATCGACAACACCTGCATCCAGCCAGTGTCGAGTTGGTGTCGCCACTGTTGGCCCAATGTCAGTCGTTCGGAGTCGACATCCTCAATGTTTTCCCGCTGATAACCGGCACCCAGCCGCAACGAATCGGTCATGGGCGGATCCAGCGGCAGTTCATACCAACCGCTGATATTCTGACGAAGCTCTGAAAGCTCTGTTTCCGCGCCGCGACGGTGCCCCATCGGATTGGTGTAATGCTCGCGCCAGTTGCCCCGCAAACGCGGGCCAACGTCCGTTGAAAACCCCACACCGGCGCCTATGGATCTGGGTGGCCTGGGCGTCAGCCCAATGTCGACAGGAATCACGCCGTCCTCGGCACGATTCGGAGAAGCATCAATATCGACACCGGAAAAATAGCCGCTGTTTGAGAGATCGCTGTTCAGCCTGGCAACTTCATCCGCATGAAACGGTATACCGGATTCAAAGGTGACGAAACGATCCAGCAAATCCTGATCAAATCCATGGCCTTCCAGAAACGTTACAGAACCCAAGCGATATCGCTCACCGGTTCGATAGTGCAAAGTAATGTCGGACTGGTTCTGCGCCGGGTCGACTTCCAACCGGCGGGTCACAAACTCGCCGTCAAAATACCCCAGACGGCTGGCTCGATTCTGAATTGCCTGGCGCAGCGCGTTGTAGCGCCCGTGATGCAGAATGTCGCCCTCGGCTGGTTGCGCGGGTATCTGACTCATAAATTCCGGGTCTTCGCCCCCAGGGCCCTCAATCTTTACATCCCGGGTGCGAATAGTCACCGGTTGTCCCGGTTCCACCGTCAGAATCAGCTCTGCGAGCTCGTCGTCAGATTCAACCACCTCCCAGCTGATCACCGGATTGTAATAGCCCAACGCCCGGATGGATCTCTCGACCTGGGCAATCGCAGTCGGCGCATAACGCCTTAAGCCATCCGCCGTTCGCCCATCCACCTCACCCACAAAAACACGGGCGTTGTCCCGAAGATCGCTGTGGTCGCCTTCGACATTTACCCGCACCTGAGTGCCATGGCTGCTGGACGCATAGAACAACGCCACCATCCCTAGCAACTTCAAGCTCTTTTTCGTGTAATTTCCGGCTGACAGCATGTGGCGAACTGGTTTCCCCAACGGGTTGAGTCATGAATCCCTGAAAACAGGGATGAGAGTTTACCGATAGCCTGCAAGGGGATCCAAGCCTGACGAAACAAAACCTACTGATCCCCAACGCCCCGGTCATCCTGACAGTCGTGCTCTCACCAGAAATAGGCTAACCTGTCAGAGACTTATGTTGATTCTCCGCCCCGTAACCAGGTACCCCGGATGCTCAGGATTAATCGCGAAAACCTCCGATCCAGCCATCAGATGATCTGGTTCCTCATTGATTTTCTGATGTTGGGCCTCCTGATAATCAATCTCTCATTCATCATCTGGGATTCAATCTATAACTTCGTGGCGATCCAGAATCTTCTGGAAGCCCACCTGCCCGCGGTCAACTCGGCTTACAAGCCGATACATGAAAACTTCATTTTCTTCGATCTTATTTTCGTATCGATCTTTCTGTCCGAGTTTTTCCTTAGATGGGGATACTCCGTCAAGGCCAAGATCTATGACCGCTGGTACTTCTATCCGTTCATTCACTGGTATGACCTGGTAGGCTGCATTCCTGTCGGAAGTCTTCGTTTTTTGCGGATTCTCCGCGTTATCTCCATCATCTACCGGCTCCATCAGTACAAGATCATCGACGTTACCAGCTCACGCCTGTACCGCTTTGTCATGTTCTATTACGACGCCTTCATGGAGGAATTGTCTGACCGAATTGTACTGAAAGTACTGAGCGGCGTTCAGGAAGAGGTGAAACGGGGCTCGCCGCTGGTTGAGCGCATCCAGAACGACATTCTGTACCCGCGCAGGGGCATGCTGTCTGACTGGTTATCCGAAAGAGTCGCACTGGCGGCCCAACATGGTTACGTCCCCAACCGAGGCGCGTTACGGGCCTACCTTGAACATCGGGTAGACAACGCCTTGAAACAGAACCTGGAGCTATCACGCCTGAAGTATTTGCCGGTGGTTGGCCCCACCATCCAGGACACCCTGGAAAATGCCGTAGGCGACATCGTTGCCAATGTGATCCACCAGATTCTGGAAGACCTTGCCTCGTCTTCCAACCATGCGTTTATCGAGGATATTGTGAACGTGTTTCTGCCGGAGCCCGGCGAGGAAGTTGCAGATGACGAGGAAACTCAGGCCTTGATAAACCTGACTCTGGAGGTGATTGATGCCGTCAAGGATCAGGTGCGGGTGAAGCGGTGGCGGGAGGAGCTTCCGTAATTCGACACCACCGCCCCGAGCGCGCGCGGGGCCCCGGCTCCAACTCAGAGCTTCCGGATAATTGCCTCACACAACTGATTCTGATTGAAGCCGCTCCCTTTTATGGTCAAGTCGGCGTAGCGCGTGTAGAGCGCGAAACGCTCCTCGAACAACTCCGCCAGAGTCTGGTTTGGTCGCCGGGAAATGCCCCTGAGACTGTAATCACCAATGCGTTGCACCACCACATCCAGAGAGATATCGAGGAACACCACGATACCATTCTGCTTGAGGTGGTTCATCGCCGAATCGCTGTAGACCGCGCTTCCGCCGGTGCTGATGACCTGGTTCTTAACATTCAGCCCCAACAGCACCTGCTCTTCTATCTGGCGCAGTGCAACGTAACCGTCGTGATCGACTATGTCCTGAAGTGTGCGGCCCGATCGCTCCTGGATCAGCAAATCGGTATCGATAAATCCCATGCCAAGACGTTTGGCAACCAGCACCCCGATGGTGCTTTTACCACTGCCCGGCATACCGATGAACACCAGATTGCGGGACTGTTGCGCTGTAATCACGCGCGATCCTCTGCGGCATGACAAGCCGCTGCGGTGAACAGCACGTCGGTGGAGGAATTAAGCGCGGTTTCGGTGGAATCCTGCACTACACTGATCACAAAACCGATCGCCACCGCCTGCATGGCCACCTCGGTAGGAATGCCGAACAGGCTGGTCGCCAGAGGGATCAGCAGCAAAGACCCGCCGGCCACCCCTGAAACACCACAGGCGGCCACAGCAGAAACCACACACAGCAGCAGGGCTGTGGGGAAGTCTACCGGTATACCTAGTGTATTGGCTGCGGCCAGAGTGATCACCGAGATGGTAATGGCCGCACCGGCCATGTTGATGGTGGCGCCCAGCGGGATGGAAATTGCATAGGTGTCCGGATCCAGCTTCAGGCGATCGCAAAGATTGAGATTGACCGGGATATTGGCCGCCGAACTCCGGGTGAAGAAAGCCGTAATGGCACTGCCCCGCAAACAGGTGAATACCAGCGGATAGGGGTTGCGGCGGGTGTGCAGAAAGACAATCAACGGGTTGGTCACCAACGCCACAAAAAGCATACAGCCAACAATAACCGCCAACAGGTGGCCATATTCAAGCAACGCCGCCATACCCGACTCCGCCAGCGTATTGGCCACCAGGCCAAAGATCCCCAGAGGAGCAAACCGGATAACCACCCGGACAA
Organism: Marinobacter excellens HL-55; assembly: GCA_001314845.1. Taxonomy (GTDB): domain Bacteria; phylum Pseudomonadota; class Gammaproteobacteria; order Pseudomonadales; family Oleiphilaceae; genus Marinobacter; species Marinobacter excellens_B. Next base: position 69,072 of record LJZQ01000005.1, on the reverse strand, counting down.
TACCGGTGATCGCTTCGGACAAATCGTTCAGAACCGCTTGCGTGGTTCCGCCAGACTGACGCAGCATCACCCCCAGACCAATCGCCCAGGCAAGAATGGCAATAAAGTTCGCTTCCATCAGGGCAGTCACCGGGTTAGTCACCACGCTCAGGACAAGATTCTGCAGAATCTCCACAATACTCCCTGGCGGATTACCACTCACTTCCGGCACATCCAGGGTCAGCTCAGTGGGAAACGCAAAGCTGGCCACCACGGCCACCACCGCCGCTAACAAGGTGCCAATCAGATACAACAGCAAAACCCCGCGGATGTGCGTTGGCTGCCCCTTCTGGTGCGCCGCAATGGCCGCCGCCACCAGCACAAACACAAGAATCGGCGCTACCGCTGTCAGAGCAGCGATAAACAATTGGCCAAGCAGTGACACAGACCCAGCGGCCTGTGGCGAGATCAAGGCCAGTAGCACACCAGCAATAATGCCCACGGTAATCTGGGGAATCAGCCCCATGTGGAGCAAAGGGCGGAGGAAAGCGGGCAGCCGGCTGGACATGTACAAGCTCCTGTGTGAGTTGACTAAGGGGCCGACCACCAGGCGAGCAAACCTATCGGCGACCTTCAAATCGACAAAGCGTGTTTTTTTGAATACGGAAAACAAAAAAGGCAGACCAGTGCCTACTGGTCTGCCTTTTTCTTATATGGTAGCGGGGGCAGGATTCGAACCTACGACCTTCGGGTTATGAGCCCGACGAGCTACCAGACTGCTCCACCCCGCATCAAACTGGTTGTTTACCGGGCTACCCCGATCAACGAGGTGCGTATATTACGGCGTGGATCTGGGCCTGTCAAAGGAAATCTCGAGATTCCCGTCACTTACCGCTCCAGAATCGCGGTAACACCCTGCCCGCCAGCGGCGCAGATAGAGATCAACCCGCGGCCACTGCCCTTTTCCTCAAGCAGCTTGGCAAGAGTCGCCACAATGCGACCACCCGTGGCCGCAAACGGGTGGCCGGTGGCCAGACTGGAGCCGTTTACATTCATTTTAGCCCGATCGATACGACCAAGCGGCTTGTCCAGACCCAGGCGCTCTTTGCAAAAACCGGGGTCTTCCCACGCCTTCAGTGTTGACAGAACCTGCGCGGCAAACGCTTCATGGATTTCGTAAAAATCAAAATCCTGCAAGGATAGCCCGGCCTTTTCCAGCATGCGCGGTACCGCGTAGGCCGGTGCCATCAACAATCCTTCTTTCTTATCGACAAAGTCGACGGCAGCCACTTCAGAGAAGGTTAACCACGCCTTGACCTCCAGGTTGTTGGCTTTCGCCCAGTCTTCACTGGCCAGCAAGACACACGAGGCACCATCGGTAAGAGCCGTACTGTTGGCCGCCGTCATGGTGCCGTTTTCGCGGTCAAAGCAGGGCTTGAGCGTGGCCAGCTTTTCAAGGGTAGTGTCCGGGCGCAAAATATTGTCTTTCTCCAGGCCCGCCATTGGGGTAATCAAGTCGTCGAAAAAACCTTTTTCGTAGGCTTTCGCCAGCTTCTGGTGGCTTTCCAGTGCCAGGCGATCCTGCTCTTCACGGGGAATGCTCCACTCTTTGGCGGTAACCTGACAATGATCCCCCATGGACATTCCGGTGCGCGGCTCGCCGTTTTCGGGAATTTCCGGCACCAGGTGACCAGGCCGGAACCGACCCAGAATTTTCAATCGCTCGGTCGCGGTTTTCGCACGATTGAGATCCAGCAGAATTTTCCGCAGCCCTTCACCAACGCCGATCGGCGCGTCCGACGTGGTATCGGTTCCGCCGGCGACACCGCAATCAATCTGACCCAGAGCAATCTTGTTGGCCACCAGAATGGCCGCCTCAAGACCCGTTCCGCAGGCCTGCTGAATGTCGTAGGCGGGAGTTTCCGGCGCGAGACCACAACTGAGAACGGCTTCGCGGGTCAGGTTAAAGTCACGGGAATGCTTGATAACTGCACCGGCTACCACTTCACCCAGCCGCATTCCCTGGAGGTTGTAACGATCAACCAGACCACGCAGAGTAGATGTCAGCAATTCCTGGTTACTGATTTTGCTGTAAGCGGTGTTGGAACGGGCAAACGGCGTACGGTTGCCACCGACTACCGCTACACGGCGAATGCCCGGCGGTTTTTTTATGGAACCCGAAGCGGCTTTTGAACCGGACCGGGAAGTTTTGGGTGCCTGTGCCATAGCGGGTTATCCCTTTGGTGATTCTCTTGGATGGATTAATCTTGTTAACACGAAGTCTAGCGTTTAATGCCAGTCTCTCATTGGCAAGTCTGACAACGCCATAACTGCGTTGAGTCAATCCATTAGCTGGCAGAATCCTTACCCTTTAGGCTATTTCATACTCAACAGCACTCACAAGGAAGAATCCATGTCTGATCTCTACCTGAAACTGGTCAATACCCCCGTTGGCAAAACCGCCGCACAATCTTTGGGCCTGCCCTCCCCCGCGCCGTTGAAGCGTCTGAAGCGGGTAGACCAACCGTTTATTGAAGGGAATGTTCTGGTCGGTGCCGGCCCGGGCGCCAAAGCGGCTGCTACCGTTGGCTCCATTCTTGGTGCCAGCCCTGCCACTTTGCTGCACGCCAGCGGCCAGCCGTCTCTGGCCGATTCGGCCCTGACCGGCAACAAAGCCAAAGCCGTGGATTTGACCAGCGAAGTCGAGGGTAAGTTTTCTGCCCTGATATTTGACGCTACCGGACTGAAAGGTCCTCAGGATTTGCGGGCTTTATATGACTTCTTCCACCCCACCATCCGCAAACTGGCCGCCAACGGTCGCGTTCTGGTGATTGGGCAAGATCCCCACACCTGCCGAAAAGCACCCCAGGCGGCTGCCCAGCAGGCGCTGGAAGGTTTTGTTCGCAGTGTGGCCAAGGAAGTTGGCAAGAAAGGCTCAACAGCCAACCTGCTGTGGATGGCGCCCAATGCCGACAACCAGCTCGACTCGAGCGTTCGATTCTTCCTGTCAGCTCGCTCGGCTTATGTGTCTGGCCAGGTGGTTCGGATTGGTAAAGCAGACGTGGCCAAGGCAAGCAACCCGGTCGCACCGCTGGCTGGCAAGGTCGCCCTGGTGACCGGCGCATCCCGCGGCATCGGCGCCGCCATCGCCGAGACCCTGGCCCGGGACGGTGCCACAGTGATTGGCCTCGACATTCCGGCGGTTATGGCCGACCTGCAAAACGTGACCGATGCCATCAAAGGCAAGGCCCTGGCTTGCGACATCACCGACGAGAAGGCTCCCAAGATGATTGCCGACTTTATTGCCAAGGAAACCGGCGGGGTGGACCTGGTGATTCACAATGCGGGTATCACGCGCGACAAAACCCTGGGCAACATGCCAGAGCATTTCTGGGACATGACCATCGCGGTCAACCTGACCGCCGAAGAGCTGATCGACGAAGAACTGATGCACCGCGAGCTGCTCCGTAATAACGGTCGCATCGTATGCATTTCTTCCATCAGCGGCATTGCCGGCAACTTTGGCCAGACCAACTACGCCTGCGCCAAGAGTGGCGTGATCGGTTATGTCGAAGCCATGGCCAAGCAGCTAAAGAACGGCATCACAATCAACGCCATCGCCCCGGGCTTTATCGAAACCCAGATGACGGCGGCCATGCCTTTCACCATTCGAGAGGCGGGTCGGCGCATGAACAGCCTTTCACAGGGCGGCTTACCGGTAGACGTTGCCGAGGCTATCGGCTGGTACTGCAGCCCGGCGTCTGCCGGTGTGAACGGCAACGTAGTGCGTGTTTGCGGTCAGTCTCTGATCGGCAAATAGCCATGCTCGCACAACTAAAGGCTGGGCGCAGGTTGCGCCTGCGCCTTTTGTTGCTGCTTCAGGACGATGACTTTCGGGCAGACAAAAAAAAGCAGATCCAATGGATCTGCTTTTTTTCAAATCTGGTGGGTGGTGAGGGGATCGAACCCCCGACCCTCGCCTTGTAAGGGCGATGCTCTCCCAGCTGAGCTAACCACCCTGGAAAAAGTGGCGGAGCGGACGGGACTCGAACCCGCGACCCCCGGCGTGACAGGCCGGTATTCTAACCAACTGAACTACCGCTCCGCATTGATTCAGCTTTCCTGAATCTGGACCAGAAATTTCTGGCCAACTGCTTTGGAAATGGTGGGTGGTGAGGGGATCGAACCCCCGACCCTCGCCTTGTAAGGGCGATGCTCTCCCAGCTGAGCTAACCACCCACTTTGCGCTTTACTATTCTTCAAGCTCAAAGCAGCCACTCGTTACGCTTCTGGCGCTTGTTGACTCAGCAGTGCTGCATCAACCAAGTGAGACGCGCATTTTAAGCATTTCGCTCACAGAGTCAAATGTTTTCCGGAAATTTGCTGATATTTTTCTGACACTCGGAAGACTGCATATTTATTAATCAAAATCAGCGGCTTGAGCCTGTTTCTTGACACCGGGAAAGGGCCGCACCACGCCACGCTTGTGCCCGGCCTGCTCGGCCTTGCTTCGCAATGACAACTCACTGACCTGAGCCCGACGCTCACCGGGTATGGCCTGGTCTGCCAGCGACCGATTGAGATCATCCAGCTTTGCCCTGACATCCCGCCAGGACTCCTCAAGGTAAGGCGTTACTTTACCCGCAATCTTTTCAATCCGAAGTACCACATCATCTTTAAGCGACATTGTTTTTATCTCACTGCAGCCAGTCTACTCCAGTGTAGTCAACGCTGACTCAGAAAATCCACCAGCCACCACCAGATTCCGCCTCACGGCGCTGCTTTCGCTCCGCCTCCAGCTGAGCATAGTCTTGCTCTAACGTCTCCAACTTCTGGTCAGTTTCAAGGGGCACCGTCGGCCCGCCGCCAAACGGCCAAAACCAGGAGGTTTCTTCATACCGGCCTTCCTGCTTCAGCCTTTCGAGCTCCAGCTCACGCTCCTCCGCCAGTTCGGCTTTGCGTTTCTCGTAATCCACATCTTCATTAACCTCAACAATCGAGGTCGCGGCATGATTAGGTGCCAACAGATCACTGTTCAGAAACAGCGTGGAAACAATCTGATCCGATTGCATCGCATAGCTGCGGGTGACCAGCTGCAGATTACCAGAGGCCAGTGGGTGCTCCGGATCCAGATCCGGATGACGAACCTCCGGCTCCGTCAGCTCGTTGTACCGGAGGTAATAGATGTTGCCGGCCTCAACCTCCAGGGTGGCATCAGCAATCATGCTCAGACTGAAGGAGTTCAACCCCTCAAGCCCCAATAGTGGCCGGCGCATGGCGATATGGCGCTCACCCGGCTTTACCTCAAGCCAGGTGAAACTGTTGTTGCGGATATTGAAGTAGTGCTTGTCATCGATATACACGCTGGGCGATTCGATTTCATCAGCCGCCCACTGAGAATGGGGACGGTAGAAATAAAGGAGGGCGTTGCGCTGGTCCCAGGCATCAGAATCGATATGCACAAAATCGTGGCCAGACACCGGGTGCAGGAAGCCCCCCACACTCTTACCAATGGACTGGTAAATGGTACAACCAGACAACGCCACCACGCAGATCAACGCGATGGCATTTTTCAGGAAAGGCACTCGGATTTTCATTCTTATGTACTCTTCATCCCTATCGAGTTGGCTGATGATAACAACTGCCAACCAACAGAAATGAGAGCTACCGCAAGGGCTGAATACAAACCGTTACATTCAACCTTGCTACCGTATTGGCACCCTAACGGGCAGACACCTCCGAGCGCAATTGATTCACTTCTTCAGACAGCCGGACCAACCGGGACGTGAGTTGCGACCGCGACGAATCAACTGCATCCACAGTCCGCTTCAAATCAGAAAGCTGATCTCGCAGAGCCTGCACATCACCACCGCCGGCCATGGAACCCAAGTCCCGCTGCAAGGCAGAAATCTGACTCTCCAGACCGCTGATCGTTAGCTGCTGCTCCTGCTCAAATCGCCGAATCCGGCTATCCACCACCTGATCAACATTACCAACCTGCTCGCCAAGACGGGTCAACTGACCCGCGGCCTCCTGATCGGCCTGCTCCAGTGCGGCGACAGAACCATCAAGCCGCTGAGTCAACTGGGCTAAATCCCCGGACAGTGATGAGCGAGCCTGCTCAACCGTCGTTTTCAGGTCAGCCATCGACTTATCCGCTTCAACAAACTGACCATCCAGCCCTGAAAGCCGCTGCTGATGCTCGTCCAGGCGCTTCTTGTTGCGCTCATTCGCAATCACCCACAACTTGCGGATCTCACTGTCGGCCGCATCCAGCCTCTCATTGTTGCTTGCAATCTTTTCATCCAGAGACGCACCCCTCTCCTGCAGCGACTCCCCGGTTTCTGACAGCTCGCCCTCAAAACGCGCCAGCGCAAGCTTACTCTGCCGCGCCCAGTAATCAGCCTCTTCCAGCTGCCCTTCCAGAGCCTGAATCCGGGTTTCCTGAGCGTACCAGCCCGCACCAGCGCCGGCGGCCACCACCAGCAACAACACCCAAACCAAAACCGAGCTCCCTCCATTACCACCACTGCCGGCAGACTTCGGGGCTTTGGGCGGCTTCGGCGGCTTGACTGGCTTGTCCTGTTTCACTGATGACGCTTTCTTCTGCCCTTCGGGCTTGTTGCGCTCGGCACCCCCGATGGGTGGTTCAGCTCTCAGCTCATCGTCGTCCGGGCGGATGGGTTCCATTACAACTCCTGAGTATGGATGGCAAAAACGTTAATCCGGATAATACCTGCACTTGAACGCGGGTTGAAATGAACCCTTATAAAGATTGGCCAGAGTACACCGTTGTCTGTGTTGCATGGCCAGTAGGCAAAACATACAATGGCCGGCTTTCCAATTATCTCAGGACAGTTGCATATGCAGCCGCTTGTAGGACTGATCATGGGCTCGAAATCCGACTGGCCCACCATGGAACACGCCGCCGATATGCTCGACAAACTCGGCGTACCCTACGAAACCCGGGTAGTCTCCGCCCACCGCACCCCCGACCTGCTTTTTGACTACGCCAAGACCGCTTCGGATCGCGGCCTTAAAGTCATCATCGCAGGCGCCGGCGGTGCCGCACACCTGCCGGGAATGGTTGCCTCCCAAACCTCCCTGCCGGTGCTGGGCGTACCCGTTCAGTCCAAAGCCCTGAACGGCTTGGACTCACTGCTGTCTATCGTACAGATGCCCGGCGGCATCGCCGTCGGCACCCTGGCCATCGGCAAAGCCGGCGCAACCAACGCGGGCCTGCTGGCGGCGCAGATTATTGGCACGTTTGATGACAAAGTTCGTGGCGCTGTTGACGAATTCAGATCTACCCAAACACAAACGATTCTGGACAATCCTGATCCCAGGGATCAGTGAATCCCCCTGACCAGGTTTCGGTGAGCAGGTTGGGGAAGGCTTTCCAAAACTGTTGAGGGCCAGGGACGGCCCGAAACAAGCGCACATGGATGTGCTCGTAGCGTGTTTTGGAAAGCCTTCCCCAACCTGCCCGCTCCTCGGAAGCAGATCACAGCAGGAGTTACCAAATGAGAATTGGTGTACTAGGCGCAGGCCAACTCGGGCGCATGCTTGCCCTCGCCGGATACCCGCTGGCTAAAGACTTCGTGTTCTACGACATGTCTGGCAGCCCCAGCGCCGGGCTCGGTGAAGTCATCATCGACCGGGACGGCCAATATCTCGAAGACTTCCTGTCTCGGGTAGACCGCGTCACCTACGAATTTGAACACCTGCCCGTAGACGTAGCAGAAAAACTGGCCAAACGCACCACTGTGCATCCCAGCCCGCGCGCACTGCAGGTCTGTCAGAACCGGGAAGCTGAGAAAACCCTGTTCGGCCTGCTAGGCATTCCAACCCCCGAGTGGAAAGTGGCTGACAGCGCCGAATCCCTGAGAGCCGCTGCAGAAGCACTGGGCTGCCCGGTCGTCGCCAAATCCATCACCGAAGGCTACGATGGCAAAGGCCAGGCCGTCCTGAAAACACCGGATGACGCCGATGCCGCCTGGTCGGGCATCGGACACCCCAGAGTCATCGTCGAAAAATTTGTTAATTTCCGACGCGAAGTCTCCATCATCGCTGTGCGCGGCGAAGACGGCGACGTTGCCTTCTACCCCATCGCCGAAAACACCCACCATGATGGCATCCTGCGCTATTCCATCGCGCCTGCACCGGGCCTGGAGCCTCACGTTCAGCAAGACGCCGAAAAATACATCAAGGCATTACTGAACGAATTAGACTACGTGGGCGTACTGACATTAGAGCTGTTTGAAACCGCAGAAGGCCTGGTCGCCAACGAAATGGCACCCCGAGTGCACAATTCTGGCCACTGGACCATCGAAGGCGCCATGACCAGCCAGTTTGAAAACCACATACGAGCCGTCAGTGGCCATGCCCTGGGCAATGTTCAGGCACGCGGGCTCAGTTGCATGATCAACATCATTGGCGAACATGGTGACATTGAACGTATTCTGGAACTGCCTTACGCCCACGTTCATCTTTATAACAAGGGTGAACGACTGGGGCGTAAACTGGGGCACGTGAACATCCTGGCAGACAGCTACGAAGAGCTGGTTTGGCGAGTCAGAAACTGCGCGCAGTTTCTGCCCGGCAGCCCCGAGTTTAAAAGCACGCTCACAACAAGGGGTTGATTTAGCTTAAATCGCCCCTATATTGCTGTGACGTACATTCATATAAACCGAGAGACAGGGAGAACGACCTCATGGCATTTGAACTTCCCGCACTGCCTTATGAAAAGAACGCACTGGAACCGCACATTTCCCAGGAAACCCTGGAATACCATTACGGCAAGCACCACCAGACTTACGTAACCAAGCTGAATGGCCTGATTGATGGCACAGACAACGCCAGCAAATCGCTGGAAGACATTATCAAGAGTGCCAGCGGCCCGCTGTTCAACAACGCAGCCCAGGTGTGGAACCACACTTTCTACTGGAACTGCCTGAGCCCGAACGGTGGTGGCGAGCCAACTGGCGCAGCCAAAGAAGCCATCGAAAAAGCGTTCGGCTCGTTCGAAGAATTCAAAAAAGAATTCAACGACAAAGCCGCCAACAACTTTGGCTCTGCCTGGACCTGGCTGGTCAAGAAAGCTGACGGCAGCGTAGCCATCGTCAATACCAGCAACGCGGAAACCCCGCTGACCGGCGCTGACAAGCCTGTGCTGACCGTCGACGTTTGGGAACACGCCTACTACATCGACTACCGGAACAGCCGCCCGAACTATCTGGAAGCTTTCTGGAATCTGGTCAACTGGGATTTCGTGAACGAAAACCTGGCCTGATCAAACAGCGGTATCTGGTGGTGACTTTGGTCTCCACCTGAACAAACGCCCGCCCGGGAAACCTCGCGGGCGTTTGTGTATCTGAACGCGACGAAACCACTACAAATCGAAACACGCTAGCCCATGATTCTTTGAAAAAATCAGCCATACTCCATGCAGTTGCCAAAGATCTGAACCATACTGCTTCAAGTAGGGTATTTCATTAAGGCAACCACAAAACAATTCGGACAAACGAGCCACCAGACATCGAAATGCGAAAAGCCTTCGAAGTTGAAAACCACCTTGGATACCGGATACTGCGCTGGGTTCTTCTTGTCGCCCTGTTGACCGGCATCGTGGTCAGCACGGTTCAGGTGGTACTCGACGCAAAGCGGGTATCCGATGAACTGGAACGTCAGGCTACCCAAACCATAGCCATGGTGCGTGATGCTGCCACGCAAGCGGTATTCAGCATCGACGACACTCTGGCCCAGCAGGTGGTTGATGGTTTGTTTGCGCTCGAGCCCATCCACCTGGCTCGAATTTCCCACCCGGACGGCGACCAGCTCGGCAGTCGGCTGCGACCACTTCAGGACCGAGCTTTCCGGCCAATCACCGACCCCATTTTTGGCAGCGTCCGGGAGTACCGCGAAAGCCTGCACCGAGGCACCAACGCCAACATCATCTATGGCTACCTGGAAGTCCAGTACGATACCGCTCCAATCGCCGAAAACTGGCTTAACCGAGCGCTAATCACGTTCGGTTCCGGTATCGCGCTAGCGCTGATACTCGGCCTTGCTCTCTTTGTCGTATTTTATTTACTGCTAACCCGCCCCTTGCTGCGCATCGTTCAATCGGTTCGAAAAGTCGATCCCGACCGTCCCGATGACCGACTCATTTCAATTCCGGATGGCCATCGCGCTGACGAACTCGGGCTTTGGGTCAATGCAACCAATAATTTACTGGTGTCCATTGGCGACAGCCAAAAAAAGCATCGGGAAGCCGAAGATCGCGTCAGCCAACTCTCTAGATATGACACGCTCACAGGCTTGCCGAGTCGCGATGCCTTTATAGAAGACCTTCAAACCGAAATTGTGAACGCTTGTGACAGCCACAGCACTTTGGCTTTAATGGTGTGCGGCATTGATGACTTCAAATCGGTAAACGAACAGTGCGGTTTTCGTACCGGAGACACCATACTGCAAACCGTGGCCAGCCGGCTCACCGCCAACCTGCCGTCGGATCGATTCAGAATCGCCCGTCTTGGAAGCGACCAGTTCGTGATTCTCGAAAAGCAACTCCGTGACGGCTTCCAGGCAGCAGAGACAGCAGAAAAATTGCTCGCCAGTTTTGCAGTGCCGGTCAATGCCGGCAATCATCGCATTTCCATGTCCGCCACTCTTGGAATCGCGCTTTTTCCATCAGATGCAGATCAGGCTGACCGGCTATTGCAAAGCGCTGAACAAACCATGGCTCTTGCTAAACAGAATAGCCACAACCATTTCCAGTTTTACGTGGCCAGTATTGATCAGGAAATCCGTGAACGAAAGCAACTGGAAAAAGACCTGAATAATGCACTGATCAATCACGAGCTCTATTTGGTCTATCAACCACAGGTCAACCTCGAAACCAAACGCGTGATTGGTGCCGAAGCCTTGTTGCGCTGGGACCACCCAGAGCGCGGCCTTATCCCCCCGGACGATTTTATCCCCGTGGCAGAATCTAACGGCGCCATTGTTGAGATAGGCCAGTGGGTACTGGATCAAGCTTGCTGGCAGGCTGCGCGCTGGGCCAGTGAGGGTTCACCGTTAAGAATTGCGGTCAATCTATCGGCCGTTCAGCTTCGCCAGGAGTCCATCGTCGACGATATCCTGAGCACGCTCCAGCGCCACAAAATACCGGCTGGCCGCCTGGAACTGGAAGTTACCGAAACCAGTTTTATGACTAATCTCACCGACGCCGTCGCCAAGTTGCACCGCCTGCACCGGGCCGGCATCAGCATTGCCGTCGACGATTTCGGAACCGGATACTCCTCGCTCACATACCTCAAAAAGATGCCGGTACAGCACCTCAAGATCGACAAGCAGTTCATTCGTGATCTGCTGGTCAATGAAGAAGATACCCGCATCGCCAATATCATCATCGACCTTGGCAAAAGTCTGAACCTGACCGTCGTTGCGGAAGGTGTTGAAACCGCTGAGCAGGAATACTACCTCAGTCAGCGTGGCTGTAAGCTGGCGCAGGGATATTTTTTCAGTAAACCGCTACTGCCGAAAGATTTTGAGATTTTTGTACAGACTTTCCATGCCCGAATCGTGGAAAATGACGCCTGAACTTTCAGCTTTGAGGAATTGTCATGGGAACGACTGTCATCGGCCTTATCGTAGTTGCCGTTGTCGTTATCTATCTGGTTGTGATTTACAACAACCTGGTATCGCTGCGCAATCAATTCAAAAACGGCTTTGCCCAGATTGATGTGCAGCTGCAACGCCGCCACGACCTGATCCCCAACCTGGTCGAGGCTACCAAGGGCTACCTCAAGCACGAAAAATCCACGCTGACCCAGGTGATGGAAGCCCGCAACAATGCCGTCAGTGCCCAGAAAGATGCCGCAAAAGATCCCGGTGATGGCACCAAAATCCAGCGTCTAGGCAGCGCGGAGAACCTGCTTACCAAAGCACTGGCCAATTTCTACGCCGTCTCCGAGAACTACCCTGAGCTGAAGGCCAACGAGACCGTACAGCAACTGATGGAAGAGCTTTCCAGTACCGAAAATCGGGTCGCGTTTTCCCGCCAGGCCTATAACGACGGCGTTATGAGCTACAACATCTTCCGTGAAAAGTTCCCCAACAATATCGTGGCCGGCCTGTTTGCTTTCAAGGAAACAGCACAACTGCAGCTGGAGTCTCCGGAAGCTCGCCAGGCACCAAAAGTCAGCTTCTGAGGCCTGAATCATGGCAAACCCCGGTTTCTTTGAGCGCCAGGCCCATGCCCGGCGCAATACCGGTCTATTGATTTTTTTGTTCCTGACCGCCGTCGCCCTGATAACCCTGGCGGTCTGTCTGGTCGGCTACCTCGTCACCCGCAGCCAAAGCTCCGCTCTGCCCTTTCATCACTGGCTACTGTCCAGCCACGGCCTCACCACCTCCATTGCGGTGGTGTTGCTGATCGGGATCGGCTCACTGGTGCGCTGGGTCGACCTGGCCGGTGGCGGCAGCCGTGTCGCCAAAATGGTCGGGGCGAGACTAATCGAACCAGACACCAGCGACCCTGAAGAACGCAAGCTGCGCAACATCGTTGAGGAAATGGCCATCGCCAGTGGGGTATCCGTACCGGAACTCTACGTGATGGAGAGTGAAACCAGCATCAATGCCTTTGTGGCCGGTTACACCCCGGGTGAAGCGGTCATGGTGGTGACTCATGGGGCCCTCACACACCTGTCCCGGGACGAACTTCAGGGCGTGGTTGCCCATGAGTTCAGCCACATTCTCAATGGCGACATGCGCATCAACGTCAGGCTGATTGCCCTGCTTGCCGGCATTCTTATGCTTGGGCAAATCGGTCACTTTATGATCCGGGCCGGATTTTACAGTGGCGGGCGCAGTCGAAATCGGGATGGCCGAGCCCAAGCTGCCATGGGCCTGATTGGTCTGGCACTTTTGATCATCGGCTATGTTGGCGTGTTCTTTGGTCGACTGATTCAGGCGGCGGTATCCCGGCAACGGGAAATGCTGGCAGATGCTTCCTCGGTACAGTTCACCCGCAACCCCGAGGGCATAGGCGGCGCATTGTTCAAGATCGGCATCAAAAGCGGCTACCTGGACACCACCAGTCATGCCAGTGACATGAATCACATGTGCTTCAGTGAGTCAGCTCGCATGAAGTTCTCATCATTACTGGCCTCTCACCCTCCGGTCAATGAACGCATCAACGCCATACAGCCCGGCATGCTGGCACGCCTGCGCAGCCGACTGAGAGACACCGAGCCCGACCAAAACCTTCGTCAAAGTGGCCAGGCCCAGCCCGCAGCGCGGGCCGGATTGAGCGACCTGGTGAATCATCTGGCAGAACCGTCGCCCCTGAGACGGCGGGGCAGCTCGTCACCCATCCGCTCATCGTTCGCCGACAACTCGCCAATCGAGACAACCAAACTTTCCTCCAGGGTCGGTACCGTCAACCCGCAAAGCGAAGCCTTTGCGGTTCACCTTCTGAATCAGTTGCCTGCAACGTTCCGCAGCCTGTTATACACCCGTGCGGGGGCAATTCAGCTTTGCTATGGCCTGTTGATCTACGATCTGTCACAAACGACACAGAGGGAGCGCCTACAGTTAGTGGGTCCGCACCCCCTGTTACGAGTCCAGCAGGATCTGCTTGATAAGTTATTACCCGCATTGGCAAAACTTGGGGAAGACGCAAGATTTCCGGTGCTGGAACTGGCCATGCCGGCGTTACGCAAACTGGACCCGGAAGAGCGGGAAGCGCTGTTGGCCAATATTCAGAGATTAGTGGCTGCAGACAACCGGGTCAGCCTGTTTGAACTGGCACTGACCACTTTCCTTGATCGCCACCTAAGCGCTGACGCTGAGCAGGTTGTGCCTGTCAAATACCGCAACTACCGCCAGGTGTTGCCCGCCATCAGGCGCCTGCTCAGCCTGTTTGCTCGTGCGGGCAGTGGCTCACCTGAGGGGGCCGACAAGCTGTATCGGGATGCCATGGCGGGGTTTGGCACTGGCAGCGAGGAGAGCCGCGCTGAGAAGGTGTCTATGCGAGAGTTACGTGAGACGCTGGAAGTACTGAACCGGCTCTCGCCGCTTCTCAAACCCGCCATCATCGACGCCTGTGGCTACTGCGTTACACATGACGGTCGCGTAGAAGTGAGAGAGTATGAACTGATGCGGTTGGTGGCCGACCAACTGGATTGCCCGATGCCGCCGCTTTAGGGTCTGTCTTACGGGGTCTGTCCCCGCATGGGGACAGACCCTATTACTCCCTGCGACCCTGAAACAGCATATCAATCGAAGGCTGATCTTCCGGAGCAGGCAAGCCCAACTTCTGGCGAACCTCAAGGTTCACGTCCCACAACTGATTGAACTTCTCGGTCGTTGCCGCAACGCTGTCGTCTTTACCCAGCATGATCGTTGGCCGCAGGAAAACCAGCAAGTTACGCTTTATCCGTGTTTCAGATTCGGAGGAGAACAGGCGGCCCAACAACGGTATGTCACCCAGAAGGGGAACCTTGCTTTTGTTAACCTGAAAATCATCTTTGATCAAACCACCGAGAACCACCGTTTCACCGTCATCGGCCAAGACAGTGGTCTTGATCTCACGCTTGTTGGTAATCAGGTCAGAGGCGCCAGACACCGTCGTAGTCGAAATATCCTCGGTGGTCTGCTCCACCACCAGACGAACCAGACCGTCCGCACTGATCGTTGGTGTCACTCTCAGAGACAAGCCTACGTCTCGGCGCTCAATGGTGGTAAAGGGGTTGGATAAGCCATCCCCTGTTGTCGCTGACTGGCCGGTCCGGAAGGGCACGTTCTGACCAACGATGATTTCAGACTCCTGGTTATCCAGTGTGATTATACTGGGAGTGGATAACAGGTTAGCCGCTGCCGAGGAAGACAATGCCTGAATCAATATGCCCCAAGTCAGACCATCCCGGTCGCGCTGACCCGCGCCCACCGTGATCCCTCCGCCAAGCTGAGGCAAGGTATCCCCCACCAGAGCGCCAATCACGGAGTTCAGGCCCAACATACCCTCACCGCTGTTGAGATTGGTTCCCATCACCGGGAACGACCCGGCCGACTCATCACCTGCCGCCAACTGCACACCCAGCTGGTCACCCAGCTCATCACTGATTTCAACGATGGCCGCTTCGATCATCACCTGCGCCCGACGGACATCCAGCGCCGCCACGATCTGTTCTGCTTCCTGCATCAGGGACGGCTCACCCCTTACCACCAGAGCGTTCAGGCCTTCATCGGCAAACACCGTGAAATTACCTGAGCGCCCGCCGCCTGAGGAGCCACCGCCGGCTGAACCACTGCCGCCGCTTGACTCGCGAACCACCTCACCCATCACACCCTTTAGAATCTCGGTCAGGCCTTTCGCATCCGCATGCTTCAGGCGCAACACTTTGGTGGTTCCGCCGGTTGCAGAAGGTTGATCCAGCTGCCGGATCAAACCACGCATCTTCTCCCTGAAGGTCTCATCACCGCGCAAAATCAATCGGTTGCTGCGCTCATCAGCAGTCAGGCTGTATTTACGAGTGGCGGCGTCGCCACCGGAACTGCGCAACTCATCTGGGGCCAGCTCTTGCAGCAACTTGACCATGTCGCCAACCCAGGCTTCTTCAAGCTGGATCACTTCAACTTCGTATTTGGAAGGGCTGTCGAGCTCGCGCACGATCTGTTCGATGCGCTGAATGTTGGAGGAGTGATCACTCACAATCAGAGCGTTGGCCGCCGCGACGCCGGCCAGATGGCCATACTTGGCCACCAACGGCCTGAGAATTGGCACCAGTTCCAAAGCATTAGCGTTATCGATCTGGATAACCCGGGTGATCAGTTGCTCCGACGGCGTTACATCGAAGCGATCCAGAATCTCCGCAGACTGTTTGGCATCAACCTGCTGAACCACTTTGATCACTTCTTCACCGGGTATCGCGGTAAAACCGTGTACATTCAATACGGCCAGGAACAGGTCGTAAATTTCGTCCTTGTTCATGGGCGCGCTGGACAGCACCGTCACCTTGCCTTTGACCCGTGGATCGACCACAAAACTGTACCCGGTAATGTCGGCCACCTGGGTAACGAATGCTCGGATGTCCGCATCTTTGAGATTCAGTCTCCAGGTTTCATCCTGCGCGTGCGCTAACGAGAGCATCGGCAACAACAGAATGAAAAAGAGAGTCCGGAGCAAATTGGTCTTGTGGTTGTACATCTGGCGGTATCGTCCTGTTGTAATGTTCCCGATCAGCGCCACTGTTCGGGTATGGCATAGCTGACGGTGAGTACGGACCCGTCACGCTCTATTTCAATATCCAGCTGGGCCTGGTTACGCCAGTCTTCCAGCAGTGCTTTATCTTGTTCTAAATCACCCAGGCGCTGGCCGTTAATGGCCGTAATGACATCACCCTGGCGCAGATTGACTGCGTTGAGCATCGGGTTTGAACCGTCGTAAACGTAACCCGCAAAGCCGCTGTCGTCCGCTGGCTGCAAGCCATAAGCAGCTAATGCTGCCGCTCCCTGCGCATCCAGCTGTTGCCGTGCATCGGCCAGAAAATCGTCTGGTGATTCTGCCGTCGGAACTTCCGCCTCTGCAACCATCGTCGAAGAGTCCAGCTGTTCCTCAAAAGCCAGCGATTCATATCGGCCACCGCGACGAATCAATATTCGGTCTGACTCTACCTCAGCCAACTCCGCATTGCCTGGTAAACTCTCACCCACCCGGTAATACTCGGTTTCGCCGTCACTTCCGGCAACTATAGCACCGGAGTCTTCGGGCCGCTGCCCTATCAGCACCCCCTCAAGCCGCAATCTGAGCCCGGTTTCGGGAGCGTTGCGGCGCACCGCCTCCGCCACAGCCACTTGACGCGCTGCGCGACCAAAAAAGTCATAGCCGGCAATCGACATCTGGGGCGCACGGTTCGCGCCCCCGGACTGCCCTGCAACCTGAGAGGGCACGCTTGGCACCGGCCGGTCAGACCAGGCATAGAGCCAGGTCAGCTTGGCCAGCACAACGCCCAAATAAACCACCAGTATGACCAATAACAGATTGGCCAACACCCTCGACAGTCTTTCCTGGTGACGCACAGTTAACCCGGTCATTTCAGAAACCACCCGGCAAGATCGGCTGACGTACCCGGAACACAACATCATTTGGGCCCGCCGTATCTGGCCAGGGCTGCTGGGCCAGATCAACCATGCGCTTGTACACGCGAACTTCCATCACGCCATTCCACAGAATACTGGCGTCAGCCGCCGGGCCATCACCGCCCTGCTCCGCCACGGTCAGCGCAACGCCGCCGTCGGTGGTATCCAGGTTTGCCTGCATCGGCGGGAACGTTGCTTGCCCGGTCTGATTACCCATGGGCCAACTGACCTGACCACCATCCCAACGCCCCATGCCATCGGCTTGTTGCAACCGATTGTCATTCCAAATCAGACGCAGCCGGTCAATATTCACCAAACCTTCAATCATCGCTCCGCCACTCTGGCGAATCAGATCTTCAAATTCCACAACCGCAATCTGGCCCTGTGCACTAATATCCAGACTGCCAGG
Source organism: Marinobacter excellens HL-55 (assembly GCA_001314845.1). Lineage (GTDB taxonomy): Bacteria > Pseudomonadota > Gammaproteobacteria > Pseudomonadales > Oleiphilaceae > Marinobacter > Marinobacter excellens_B. Next base: position 51,539 of record LJZQ01000005.1, on the reverse strand, counting down.
CCAACCGATGCTAGCAGCTCCATCAACTCTGGATTGTGACGAAGCCAAAGAAAAACCAATCGGTAATTGCAGGCCAGTCAATGAAGGCCAACCCAGCTGCCACTGCACCCGGGCAGGAAAACCCGCGACGACCACGCCAGCGGCGCCATCCCACAGTCGGCCCGACACCTGGCGAATTTCAACCTGAGGTGGCATTTGCACATGACGGGACGCCTGATACCAAACCCAGCCCGCTGGCACCCAGAGCACCAGCACAAGGCCATAGACAAACACACCCAGCATCAGCAAAAGCAGGATTTTGCCGGGACGCAGGAAGGGCTTGGAACGGGGTTCAGTCATTGAGTTTTGCACGTTATTAAACGGGTAACCGAGTCTAACAAAGCCTTTGGTCAAGTTCATGACAAAAAAACGAAAAACCCCGCGTCAGTGTGAACCAACGCGGGGTTTTTCAAGGTAGATCAGGCCAAGTCTCAGAAGCTGAGACCTGGTAAGGACCTGGCCGGCATCACATCATGCCGCCCATGCCTCCCATTCCTCCCATTCCACCCATTCCGCCCATATCGGGCATGCCGCCAGACTTCTCGTCTTCCGGCTCATCTGCAACCATCGCCTCGGTGGTGATGATCAGAGACGCAACGGAGGCAGCCGCCTGCAGCGCAGAGCGAGTCACTTTGGCCGGATCAAGGATGCCCATTTCCAGCATGTCGCCGTACTCTTCAGTGGCGGCGTTGTAACCGTAGCTACCTTCACCGGCACGGATGTTGTTGACGACAACAGAAGGCTCGCCACCGGCGTTCTGCACGATCTGGCGCAAAGGAGCTTCCATGGCGCGGCGCAGAATGTTAACGCCGGCTTTTTGCTCGTCGTTGATCGCATCGACTTTATCCAGGGCCGCAATGGCACGGATCAGGGTAACGCCACCACCGGCGACAACACCCTCTTCCACCGCAGCGCGGGTAGAGTGCAGCGCGTCTTCAACGCGGGCTTTCTTCTCTTTCATTTCCACTTCAGAACCAGCACCAATCTTGATGACGGCAACACCGCCCGCCAGCTTGGCTACACGTTCCTGCAGCTTTTCCTTGTCGTAATCGGAAGAGCTGTCTTCGATCTGCTTGCGGATCTGCTCAACGCGGGCTTCGATGTCGCCCTGTGCGCCAGCACCGTTGATCACCGTGGTGTTTTCCTTGGTGATGTTGATGCGCTTGGCAGTGCCCAGATCGTCCAGAGTGGTGTTCTCCAGAGTCAGGCCAACTTCTTCAGAAATCACTGTGCCGCCGGTCAGGATAGCGATGTCCTGCAGCATTTCCTTGCGACGGTCACCAAAGCCAGGTGCTTTGACAGCAGCAACCTTGACGATACCGCGCATGTTGTTCACAACCAACGTGGCCAGTGCTTCGCCTTCAATGTCTTCAGCGATGATCTGCAGCGGCTTGCCGGCTTTCGCGACCGCTTCCAGTACTGGCAGCAGTTCACGGATGTTGGATACTTTCTTGTCAACCAACAGGATGTACGGGTCATCCAGCTCGACAGACATATTGTCCTGGTTGTTGATGAAGTACGGGCTCAGGTAGCCACGGTCGAACTGCATACCTTCAACCACGTCCAGCTCGTCTTCCAGGCCACGGCCTTCCTCAACGGTGATCACGCCTTCCTTGCCTACGCGCTCCATGGCATCAGCAATGATCTTGCCGATGCTCTCATCACCATTGGCGGAGATAGTACCAACCTGGGCAATGTTGCGGCTGTCGTCGCAAGGCTTTGCCAGATCACGAATGGCTTGTACTGCAGCGATGGTACCTTTATCGATACCGCGCTTCAGATCCATCGGATTCATACCGGCGGTAACGGCCTTGATGCCTTCGCGTACGATGGCCTGAGCCAGAACGGTGGCGGTAGTGGTGCCGTCACCAGCGCTGTCGTTGGTCTGGGAAGCAACTTCCTTGACCATCTGCGCGCCCATGTTCTCGAACTTGTCTTTCAGTTCGATCTCTTTAGCTACGGAAACACCGTCTTTAGTTACGGTTGGCGAACCAAAGGATTTTTCCAGAACCACGTTCCGGCCTTTAGGGCCCAGGGTAACCTTGACGGCGTCTGCCAGAACATTTACGCCTGCGACCATGCGCTTGCGAGCGCTATCACCGAATTTAACGTCTTTTGCTGCCATGTCTTCTGTTCCTGTTCGTTAAACCGAAATGAAACCCATCGGATTAATTAGCGTTATTGCCTGTCGCTTATGCGATCACTCAAGCACGCCATAAATGTCGTTTTCGCTCATGATGAGCAGCTCTTCACCGTCGACCTTAACGGTGTTGCCTGAATACTGGCCAAAAACAACGGTGTCACCGACTTTGACTGCCAGAGCACGGGTTTCACCATTATCCAGAATGCGACCGTTGCCCACTGCGATCACTTCGCCCTGGGACGGCTTCTCTTTGGCGTTACCCGGCAGCACTATGCCACCTGCAGTTTTCTCTTCTTCTTCCTTACGGCGCACGACAACTCGATCGTGTAACGGACGAATTTTCATTGCTCTGCTTCTCCAATAGCCACATCACGAATGCGGCGATGACAGTTACATGTTTAAAAGTGTCTGACCGGAAACATCCGGCCCGACAAATTGCCCGGACTGCCTGGCAACTGAAAGACAGCGCTTGTCAGCCCGCGGCGAATCTGTGCAATGTAAATGGGGCTCACCAAAGGCTTTTCAACACCCTGCGATGAAAAAAATTTACTTTTTTTCGAGCCTGTCCCGGTCTGATTCGGTCTGATCCTGATACTCGCCTTCGATAATGTCGCCGTTGGCATCCCGATCAAACGGGCGTTGCGGCCCAAACGGCCCGTGTCCCTGGGAAGACCCTTGCCCGAACGGTCCGGCACCGCCACCCGCACGGAAGGTAAAGCTGTGCCCCTGCCCCGCAACCGTCATCCGTTTCAGCGCTTTGGCGGCCAGCCAATGGCGTGACCCGGGCAGCAAACATGCAAAGCCCACGGCATCGGTGATGAACCCCGGCGTCAGCAGCAAGGCACCACCCACCGCCAGAATCAACCCTTCAGCTACTTCCTTCGCCGGCAACTCACCGCTGTTCAGCCGCTGATTAGCCCTCAGAAGCGTCGCCAAGCCCTGTTGACGCAGCAGCCAGGCACCGATCACCGCCGTCAGCAATACCAAGCCGATGGTGTTCAGCACCCCGATCATGCCGCCTACTTTGATCAGCACCACCATCTCGGCGATGGGCATAATAATGAAAAGAAAAAGGAAAACGGGCAAAATGCCTCCTTATAAAAACGCTCAGACACACAGAGAACCTAAAACCACCTCTGATCTTAATTAGGGCAAACCATGAAACTTCAAGATTCTGTTATTGCAATCACCGGCGGCGGCCAGGGCCTCGGCCGTGCCATGGCCGAATACCTGGCTGCTAAAGGCGCCAAAGTCGCCCTTATCGACCTTATGGAAGACAAACTGGCTGAAGCCGCCGAAGCCTGCAAAAAAGCTGGCAGCGACGCCAAAACCTACGTTTGCAACGTTGCCAAAGAAGAAGACGTCGAGAAAACCTTCCAGGCCATTGTCAACGACTTCGGCCACCTCAACGGACTGGTGAACAACGCCGGCATCCTGCGCGACGGCCTGATGGTGAAATTCAAAGACGGTAAACTCGACAAACGCATGGAGCTGAGCCAGTGGCAATCGGTGATCAATGTTAACCTCACCGGCGTGTTCCTGTGCGGCCGTGAAGCCGCCACCCGCATGATTGAGAACGGCGACCAGGGCGCTATCATCAACATCGCGTCTATCTCCCGCGCCGGCAACATGGGCCAGAGCAACTACTCCGCCGCCAAAGCCGGCGTCTCCGCCCTGGTGCCGGTCTGGGCCAAAGAGCTGGCCCGCTACGGCATCCGCTGCATGGGCATCGCCCCCGGCTTTATCGAAACCGAAATGACCGCCTCCATGAAACCTGAAGCATTGGAGAAAATGACTGCAGGCATTCCCCTCAAGCGTATGGGTAAGCCGGAGGAAATTGCCTCTGCCGTGGCGTTCATTTTCGAGAATGACTACGTTTCCGGCCGGATGATCGAAGTGGACGGCGCCCTGCGCCTGTAGTCAGACTCAAAGCGACGCTTTGCGTGGACGAGTTCGACACCGAACCCAGCAAAGAGCAGAAAATCTGGCAAGTAGTGGCCGCGATCCCGGAAGGGAAAGTGGCCAGCTACGGTCAGGTTGCCGCCATGGCCGGCCTTGGCCGCCAGGCGCGCTTTGTTGGCCGGGCCCTGGGCAGACTGCCCGCCGGCCACAGCATTCCCTGGCACCGCGTTATCCGCAGCAACGGCCAGATCGCTTTTCCTGAAGGCACAGAAACCTGCCAGCTTCAAACCGAGAAACTAAGACTCGAAGGGGTGGACGTGTATAAAGGAAGGGTAAAAATGAAAGGTTTTCAGTGGCAGCCCTGAGCAAAACGCTCAAGGCCGCACTGAGACTAAAGAGCCGTCAGATCACACCGCTTTCGCAGCAATGATCTTGTCGTGCCACTCGACCGGACCGGTCTGGTGCACCGAGCTGCCGCGGGAATCGACCGCCACGGTCACCGGCATGTCCTCTACTTCAAACTCGTAGATCGCTTCCATACCCAGCTCTTCGAAGGCCACAACTTCAGCGCCTTTGATGGCCTTGGACACCAGATAGGCTGCGCCGCCGACCGCCATCAGATACACCGCACCGAATTCCTTGATGGCATCGATCGCTACCTGACCACGCTCCGCCTTGCCGATCATACCGGTCAGGCCGGTTTTCTCCAGCATGGTGCGGGTGAACTTGTCCATCCGGGTCGCGGTGGTGGGGCCAGCAGGGCCAACCACTTCTTCACGAATGGGATCCACAGGGCCCACGTAATAGATGAAGCGACCTTTCAGATCCACAGGCAGCTCTTCGCCCCGCTCGATCATGTCCACCATCTTCTTATGAGCAGCATCACGACCGGTCAGCATCTTGCCGGACAGCAGCACAGTTTCACCCGGCTGCCAGTCTTTGACGTCTTCCGGGGTGACGGTGTCCAGGTTTACCCGGCGTACGTTAGCACCCACTTCCCAGGTGATTTCCGGCCAGTCGTCCAGGCTTGGCGGTGTCTGCAGAGATGGACCACTGCCATCCAGGGTGAAGTGCGCGTGGCGCGTTGCCGCGCAGTTCGGAATAATCGCCACCGGCTTATTGGCTGCGTGGGTCGGGAAGTCCTTCACCTTCACATCCAGCACCGTGGTCAGGCCACCCAGGCCCTGGGCACCAATACCCAGCTCGTTAACCTTCTCAAACAATTCCAGACGAAGCTCCTCAGCGCGGTTAGATGCGCCACGGGCCTGCAGCTCGTGAATATCGATAGGCTCCAGCAAGGATTCTTTCGCCAGCTCCATCGCCTTTTCAGCGGTACCACCAATGCCGATGCCCAGCATGCCCGGCGGACACCAGCCAGCGCCCATCTGCGGCACCATCTTCAAAACCCAGTCCACCACCGAGTCCGACGGGTTCAGCATGGCGAACTTGGACTTGGCCTCAGAGCCGCCGCCTTTGGCCGCCACGTGGATCTCAACGGTGTTACCCGGCACCATCTTGTAATGAATAATCGCAGGGGTGTTGTCTTTGGTGTTCTGGCGCTTGCCATCTGGATCGGCCAGTACCGACGCCCGCAGCACGTTGTCCGGATGCGTGTAGGCCCGGCGCACGCCTTCGTTGATCACGTCGTCCAGCGGCTGATCGCACTCAAACTTCACATCCATGCCGATGTTCACGAACACGGTCACGATACCAGTGTCCTGACAGATCGGGCGATGGCCCTGGGCGCACATGCGGGAGTTGATCAGAATCTGGGCAATGGCATCCTTGGCCGCCTGGGACTCTTCCCGCTGATAGGCCTCGTAAACACCCTGGATAAAATCTTTCGGGTGATAGTAGGAAATAAACTGCAGCGCATCGGCTACGCTTTCGATCAGGTCGTCCTGGCGGATAACGGTGGTCATAGTCGCCTCATCAGCTTTCTGATTATCGGAAGTGCGCAGAGCCGCCGAGGCAGCCCCTGCTTATGAAGGAGCTAGAGTTTACCAGAAACGAACAGATTAGAACTCGACAAACCCCGCGCTGCCCACTATTTTTCTGAGAGGCCACTCCAACTGTGCGAGGAGGAATTCCAAAAGCAGAATCACACTTTTGGCTGATCAACACTTGCCAGACTGTCGCTATAGTCGACGATACAGTAATTGGCTTTAAGTGCTGGCTACGATTTCAGACAAATAAGCAGAACAGGCATAAGAACGGAATTCAGGGGCCGACCGGTTCCGTCTAAGCCGGATATAACGACACAACAACAGGAAAAGGTTCCACCCATGTTCAAGAAAACTCTAATAAGTCTTGCCGTGGCTTCTTCCCTTGGGTTGACTGGCTGCTTTGATAGCGCCAACGATGGGGGTAATGCGAATCCGGAATACAAAATTACCGACACCACGATTGACAGATCAATTGTGCGCCCGATTTACAATCCCAACCCGATTGCAGCAGAGTCAGCATTCCCAATTAACTCGGACTTAATTCTGCTTCTCGGTGCCACACAAAGTGCCAACTACGATTTCACTGGCTTATCCACCGACACGACACCAGCAGATGACGCAGTAAACCGCCTTTCAGGCTTCTCGACCTCAGGCGCTTTTACTCTCAAATTCGATGGTGAGTTGAACCCAGCATCGGTCATGGCGAATGCCACGGTGTTTTTACGACCACTCAACGTAGCGCCTGCCGTCGAATCTGCGCCGCTAGCGCTGCCCAACACCAACCCCACCAGCATTGTCACCGCCAACCCCTTCGGTCAGGGACTTGATCTTGAGGAGCCAAATTTCCGGGCTGACGTTGTAAGCGTCGATGGTGGTACCAATAATGCGGTTCGAATTGTGCCCCTTGAGCCACTAGCAAAAGGTCAAAAGTATCTGGTCATCGTTACCGATGACGTTGTAGGGGCAAACGGGAAGCCAATCGAGCGGTCAACCCAGGATTTAGCGCTTGCGGATGGAGTCTTGGGCAACGCAGCTCTTAGTAACGTTAAGACAATCCTTCAGGTTTCCGATCAGCTAGCAAACGGGTTCTTAGCGGCGGCAGGTACAGGGTCAGAGTCTGCCCTGGCATATACGTTTACAACCAATTCTGACACTGATGTATTGCGGGCAATGATGGCACCGGCAGCATTTGGTCAGGCTCTCGGTCAAAAAGTTGGCTTTACTGCCCTGCTGAAAGCCGTAAGAGACAATTACCCGAGCCTGAACTTTTCCCAGTTGACTACCAAGCTTGGTGAACTGCAAGAGGTTGCAGCTGGATTGCAAGGAGGAACGATTGATCAAAGCGACCTTACTGCTCAGGAATTAAGTGCGGTCACCGATCTCCTCGCAGCGCTACAAACAGCTACGCCAACGGCCATAGGTAACGCAATCCCAGCCGAAATTGGGAACACCCTGCATATGCCTGTGCCTCGCCCGTCTTTCTTTTATGAAAAGACTGAGGCGGCCAATTTAGCAACAGTTCAAGGGCTTGCATTGCAAGATCCTACCAACGACATAGTGACTGCTGCCGCTGATGTGCAAGTGCACCAGGGCGCAATCACTCTGCCCTACTTCCAGAGCCTGCCAGGCGAAACTGGAGCTGGCATCGTCACGGGTAAATGGGCCGGCAGCACCAGCCTTGAGGCTGCCCTTAACGAGACGCTGACACCGGGCGATACCATTTTCAGCTTCCTGAGAGATATCGACGGAAGATTGAATGTTAACGGGAACTTCCCGTTTCCGCAGCAGAATGCGACCACAACTGTGCCGGTGGTTATTTTCAACCCGTCGGTTGATAGTCGTCCAACAACATGTCTTGACGCTACGAAGCCGAACGGCGTGACCATCTTCCAACACGGTATCACTGTAGATCGCAGTGTTTCCATGCTGCCATCTATCCTACTTGCTGCAAACGCATGTCAGACAGTAGTCGCGGTTGACCAGCCACTTCATGGTTTGGCGGGAGCAACTACAGGCCTAGTTCCAGGCTTGAGCGAACTTGACGAAGCAACCCTGACCGCAACGGTTCAGGCAACCATTGATCAGCTCGAAGCTATGGGCAGCAGTGCTGTAGCTCCAGTAATTGCGCAACTTGAAGCCCTAATTGGCGCTGATTACATTGGTGAAAGGCACTTTGGCTTCACTGCCGATGAATCACTGCAACCTGTAGCTGCAGACTTGGAAAACGTATCGTCAGGCAGCCTGTTTGTTAATCCTCTGGACATGTTGAACAGCGGTGACAATCTGCGCCAGGGTGTCGTTGATCTGCTGAATATTGCAGCTTCAATTCAGACCTTCGATATTAACAAAGACTTCATGCCAGGCGACCTTGCCGGTGTGCCGGTGAACTTTATTGGTCATTCACTGGGCGGCATCTCGGGAACTGTTTTTGCCTCACTGGCAAACGACACTACTCTGAATGCAACAGTTAATGGCACTTATGCCCAAGCCGGAGAGCCGCTTTCCAATTTCTCTTTCCCGAAACTGTCATCCGTTGTTCTTCACAACACCGGTGGGCAAGTAACACGTCTGCTCGAAAACTCTGAGTCACGCTCAGGTTCGCTTTTGGGGGGACTGGCTAACGCTGGAGTCACACAGGGAAGCTCTGATTTTGAGAGCTTCTTCTACGTCTTCCAGTCCGTGTCCGATGCCGGTGACCCCGTGAACTTTGCTAAGTCCTTGGGTGAAACTACCGGTAACCTTCTGATAACTGAAGTTATCGGTGACAACACTGTTCCCAACGAAGCTAATGTCAACCCGCTCAACAACGCCTTCTCGGCGCCGCTGGCAGGCACCGAACCCCTGATGGCTCTGATTGACCTGGGCGCAAGTGGAACTAAGCTCTCTGATGGAACTGAAGGCCTTCGCATCATTGACGCAGCTAACCGGACAGGCGGTGCAATGCCGGTAGCAAGCTTCTTTGCTGGAAATCCCTGCACTGAGGCAAACCACGGTACCTTTGTTGCACCAATCGTAGACAACGAAAACTGCTCGGGTGGCAAAGCAGACACCAGTGTGGCATTCAGCGCAATGGTGACCCAGACTGCACAGGCCCTGAGCGGCCAACCAGTTCCTGGTGAGGCAGTACCAGCCGTTGGCGCTTCTCTTGGCAGCAGCGCCACTATTGAAAGTGCACTGGATCAGAATCAGTAAAGCATTGAGCTAAGTGAAGTAAGCAAAAGCCCCGGGACTTTTCCCGGGGCTTTTTTATGGAACGAAGTAACGTGCCACAAGTAGTTCCGCTACCTCAGAAGGCTAGTCCCGGAGAATACAACCACCATCCTATAACGCTTTCTACAGGATGCATGAAGTTACGCCAAAGACTCTGGAAACTGTAGGCAAAGTGCGACTCAAGGGATTTACTAATCGCCATTGCTATCTCATGTAGACTGGTGGGTGTCTTCATTACTTAAGAAAAAAGCCCCAGATCACTCCGGAGCTTTTTTCATTCCGCATTACGGTGCCGTTAAAGGCCGTCAATTGCTTACCGCCCGATCATTACTGCGTGATCACGGTCGTGCCCTGAGGCAACAGGTTAGCCTCGATATCAGCTTCGGTGAACACAAGTTGACGATACTCCTTGTTGGAATACTGTTCACTTTGATCACTGAAGAACGGTGACATTGCATCAGAGGATTGCGAATAGCTCACAAGACCGTAGGCTTCGGGCCCATTATCAGTGAACTCCAAGCCAAAATGCCAACTGGTACCGCGAGCCATCAACCAACCGTCGATCCCATCGGAGCCATCTGAGAGGCCCGCAGTATTATCGATAGTGGTCGGTGCAATTCTTGGGAACCGCGTATCTTCCGCAAACGAATCGCCAACTACGCCAATGGCGTTGAACGCGCCGTCTATGTTGCCATCACCACCATGCCAAGGAATGGGTTGGGTCTGGAACACGGGCACTGCATTAGAGCCAGGTACCACTCCGCCGGAAGGGCGGTAAAACTGCAGATTGCCCAGCATCTCAGTCGGCAAAATGCCCCGCGACTGCAAGGCGCTGACGCCGTTTGCGAGTGCGAGCAGCATTTTGTCGTCAGCTGTACCGGCATCTACCTGCGATGGATTGGCGGGAGTATCAACGGGCTCAGCAGGACTGAACTGCGTGGTTAGATCATCAGCCAGGTCATGCCGGTAATTTGCCATGAATACCCGGAAGATATGTGCACCAACGCTGTCTCGGTTATAAAGCCCATCCCACGAACTCAGGGAGCCACACCAAGTTGATAGATCAATGCCATTGACCGGGGCATTTCCGATTGCGGTACAGCGATCAAGAAGTTCGGGCAAAAATTCCTCGGCGTACCAGGCTCGGTTGTTCCAGATAACACCCAACAACTCTTCAGCATTGAATTTACCATCTTGCCCTGCAGTCAGAGGTGCGCTCGGGAACCCTTGATCCATAAGGTTCTGAAGCATCTTGATGCCCAGTCGCGTGCGCGGATTGATCTGGGCTTTCTCATCACCAAACAAGGGCGAAAACCCCGTCAAAAACTCATCCGGGTTTGTAGCCCAATGACTGCTGTTAGAGTTCTGAACCCAGTCTGAACGCACCAACTTTGGCTTTTGCTCATACGGCACAAGCGGGCCACAGGCCGTTTCAACCCAATCTTCCTGGGATAATCTACCGTCAAGCAACGTTACACCTTGGTCGAACAAACCGGCATAAGAAGCACTCGCCGCACGCCTGAAATTAACCAGTGCGATAGCTTTTTCGGAGAGGTTGGGGACCGAGCTACTATCAATATAGAAAGCGTTACCCTGATCGTCTGCATAAGTGGTGTTAGTCCACAACGTGGAGCCACAACTCTGGAATACGTGCTGGAACTCATCGATATTGGTTGCACGACTCATTTGAAGCCAGGTATCGAGAAGACCGCCGGTATTGGCGTTTGCATCCCGATAGGTGTGAGCAACAGGAACGGAAGCATTGAGAGCGCCATTACTGCCCCAGGCCGGTAACTGACTACTAACCGCGTTGGCCGCAATCATGGGACCATATTCAGAGAAATAGAAGGTACGCTCAAGCACCAGGGGCTCGGGCATTCCGCCCATACTGACTTCGATCTGGTAAGTCTCGGTAGTAATCGGCTTTTCGACCCCATCTTTTACATAGGTCAGAGGATCGCCTTCCTTAAGCACCAATTCATACCATGTAAAGCGCCGACTGGTAGTCACCGTGTGGGACCAGGCCAGATTTTCGTTAAAGTTAATGAGCGGTATTGCCGTTCCCAAAAGTCCGGCACCATGAACATTCATATACCCGGGAACGGTCATCTGCACCTCATAGAGACGACGATGCCCCGTAAACGGGAAATGTGGATTTGCCAGCAGTGCTCCGCGGCCCTGTTCAGTCAGATCTTTTCCGATACCCCAGGCATTACTGGCCAACCCCATATCGGAAAAGTTTTTATTTGCACTGGCGCCTGCCTGGGCAGTTGCAACAACGCCTTTAAGAAGCTGATCTACTTCCTCCGCATTCGTCACTGACGTGACAGCAGTCGGCGCAGGACTCTCTCCGGGAGGAACTGCCAGGAATACAGCTCCCGTGGCAAACAAAGCACCACTGGCGTATTGCCCAACGATTCTATAATGGGCCAAGAGATCAACCGGCGTAATTGGCTTGACCCAATCTTGTCCTGCACACTCCACCGGCAGGTCCGCCGAATCCGTTTCACTCACGTAACGGTTGTAGCCTTCCGCGAAACCTTCTATCAGGGCCCTGCTTTCCGGGCTCAATGTCTCGAATTCAGACTCAGCACCAGCATAGATCTGTTGTGCCTTGTAACTGAAATCATTGATGATATTAAGCCCTACGCTGGCTCCGGGACCAAACACCACATCGGGCCCCGGCCCAAAATACTTGGCTCGTTCACTTCTCGCTTTGACAATGGCTTCGGCCAGCAAACAGACGTTATCTTGAGTTTGCGCATAGCCGTGCCCGAAGGCCGCTGATTTAAGGTTGCCAGCGGTTACATGAGGAACCCCGCCTGTTGTTCGTCGAATGGTTGCTTCAAGCTTTCCGTCAGCCGGAAAGAGGTTGGTGTCTATCCCTGCCTGAGACGACCCGGACGAACTGCTTCCGTCAAAACACGCTGTCAGCAAAGCGCTACCCAGAACAGCAACTGAAAGACTGAGCGCTCGTCTGCCACTCGGATATTTCCTGAGCTTCATACTTTTATCCTTATTGTTGTTTACTTCAAAGTCACAATTATCGGTGACATTTTTAAAACTAGCAGAATGTAAAATTTCGACCACAGAAAATGAACCCGCAGTCACTTCTTGTGGAAATTTGATCTTACGCTCCCCCTCTTCCGCTTTGGTGATTTCTCCATCATCCAATCTCGAGTTTGATAGGCGGTGCAACCTGCGTTTGCTGCTGCCCATCCCCCCGATCCCTTTCAACCACCATCCCCCGAGCCTTGATCTGCGGATGCTCCGCCGCCTCCTCAATCGTCAACACCGGCTCCACACAAGAATCCACCTCCGTAAAAATCGCCCGCCAGTCGGCAAACGTCTTCGCCGCAATCTTCTCTTTAATGGCAGCCTTCAACTTCTGCTGATGCTCGGGATTCTGGCTCAGCGCAAAGCTTTTCATCTCGCCAATACCCAATGTGTCGCACAGCCGTGCTGAGAACTGCGGCTCCAGGCTGCCCACAGACAACCATCGGCCGTCGCTGGTCTGGTAGTAATCATAGAAGGTGCCGCCATTAAGCATCCCCCCTTCGGGCTTCTGGGATTGGCCGCCGGCCAGTGCCGCAGCGCCGGCCATGGCATTAAGAGCGAAGGCGGCGTCGGTCATGCTGATGTCGATGAAGGCACCCTGCCCGGTTTGCTGGCGCTGAATAACGGCGGCGAGTATGCCCATCACCGCGTGGTGAGAGCCTCCAGCAACATCGGCAATCTGAATACCCATCGGGGGCGGGCCGCTGTCAGCTCGGCCGCAGTGGCTGGCCACGCCGGAGATGGCCAGGTAGTTGATGTCGTGCCCGGCGCGGTCTCTGTAGGGGCCAGTTTGGCCGTAACCGGTGATGGCGCAGTAGATGAGGTTGGGGTTGATGGCTTTGAGGGTTTCATAGCCAATGCCGAGGCGGCTCATTACGCCGGGGCGGAATTGTTCCACGACGATGTCATAGTCTTTGACCAGCTCTTTAACCTTCTCCACGCTCTCTGGCTGTTTCAGGTTAAGCTGAAGGGTCTGCTTGCCGCGGCCGAGGTAGGAGAACGTCGTGCTGAACTTGCCGTCAAACGGCGGCATCACCTTGGCGAGGTCCACCCTGTCTGGCGCCTCAACCCTCAGCACTTCCGCGCCCATGTCGGCCAACATCATGGTGGCGTAGGGGCCAGGCAACAAGGTGCTGAAATCGAGTATTCTGAGGGTGTTCAAAGGGCCTGCCATAATCATCTCCGTTATCGAATCGGGGGATTGTTGGTACTCTGGCTCATGCTGCCGGGTTTTGCAGGCGGGGCCAACTGCCGGTTACTTCATTCACATTGGCCGAATCTTCCATCTTTCGCTAAATCAGGTGGTTGCATTGTTGTCCCGGGCACTTATGATGAACTTCGTTCTTCTTGATGGCAGTGGTTATGTCTACCCTGACGGTTTCAAAACATTTTGTGGAAGCATCTCTCACCGGCGCTGAACGGTTGGGGCTGGACACCCGTGCGATTCTGCTCGAGGCGGGCATATCGCCGGATTTGCTGCGCATAGAAATGGCCCGGGTAAACAGTGATCAGTTCAGCCGGCTGATGCAGGTCATCTGGAACCGTACGGGCGATGAGTTTATGGGCATGGGGCCGCGCAAGGCCCGTACCGGTACCTTTGCCACCATGTGTGCGCTGGTCATTGGCTGCCAGACACTGGAAGAGGTGTATCAGCAATCTTTTCAGTTCTCGCGGCTGTTCGAACCCATGGTGAGCATGGAACTTGAAATCAACGATGACAACGTCAGGCTGGTTACCCAAATTGAGGGCGAGATAAACGACCCCAGCTATTTCCTCCGGGAGAGCATTCTGGTGATCTGGCACAGGCTGGGTAGCTGGCTGATTGGCCAACCGGTCGAGCTGGAGAAGGCGGAATTCAACTACCCACGCCCGGCCCATGGCGATGAATACCGGCACATCTTTCGCTGCCCGCTGGTGTTTGAATCGGACTGTACTGCCCTCACCTTCAGCAAGCGGTTTCTGTCGGCGCCGGTAATTCGCGATAAGCCGGAGATACGTCAGTTTCTGAAAACCTCCCCGGCCGATCTGTTGTCTCGGCCGGATGAGAGCAATACCTGGACCGGCCGCATCCGGGCACTAATCGGTCGGGACTTTTCAAAACCAATGCCAGACTTTGACTGGATTGCCCAAGAGTTGCACACCAGCCCGCAAACCTTGCGGAGGCGGCTGAAGCAGGAAAATACGTCGTTTCAGGAGATCAAAGACTTGCTGCGGCGGGATATGGCCATCTACTACCTGAGCCATCAGGAACTGCCTATTAACGATATTGCGGAGCGGGTTGGCTTTACCGAGCCATCGACCTTTCACCGGGCCTTCAAAAAGTGGACCGGCGTCACCCCAGGCGCCTGGCGTGACGGCGAACGGGGCGATCTGGCGGACTGATCAGGAGCCGGAGCTGCCTTGCTGCAGATTTCGGATAAGGCGCCCCAGCGTTAACGCAATATCGTTAACCTGATTGCGGCTGTGGGCCAGCTGGAACAAACGGGAGCCATCTCGCGGATCGTAGATCCAGCAGGCGCCCACTGCCGGCTCACAATCCCAGCGGGGTTGAGGGTTAATGCCGAAAACGGCGAGAGACATAGACGTCTGAACCGTTGTTTCGTCCGGGTTCCGGGTAATCTCCTGGATGTTGAGATTGCCATTGTTCACGCTTACCCGGTACCGGATATCAGCAGGCCGATCCAGCCTTACAACGGTTTTATCTCTGCGCCAGCCGGTGGCATCCAGCAAAGCATTCAGGTGGATGGTCAGGGCTTCCCGGTCTGAACTTGCCAGGTAGAGTTGCCGCAAACTGGTCATATTCTCACCGCCAGCAGGTTCGATGATGGCCACCGGTTCCCGAACTTGCCCGCTGCCATCGGCTAATGCCGTAGCGCTGGCACGGTTCGCTTTTTCGATATCAGTAATCAATTTCAGCGTTTGCTGGTAATGAGTACCTTCCGCTCCGGCCCGGGTAACGTATGCCTCTAAGGCAGACCGCGCCTCGTTCAGATGACCGGCCTGCAGCATGGCCCTGCCCCGGTAATAGAAAAAGTCAGCGGGCTTTTCACCCTCCATTTTCTGCAGACGATTAAGGTACTCACTGGCATCACCCCAGCGCTTGCTGGCAACGGCTTCTTCCGTTGCCAGCATCAGGCGGCGAATTTCATGTTCCGGCGCCAGGGCCTGAGCCTGCGCAGAAAATGCCGCCAGGGCCGAACACAAGACCATCCCGGTCAGCAATGAACGGCCTGAGATCAGCCGGGACTTATTGAGCGACAACATACCGCTACTCCTGATTTTCATGATCGCCGTCATCCGCGTCCACCTCGGCCTGATCCACAATAGCCTTGGGCAGTTCTTTTTTAACCCGCACACCAAGCTCAACAAACCGGTTGGCCTGGGCAATCAGATTACCACGGCCCCGGGTAAGAGTGTTCATGGCACTGTCGTAGGTGCCCTGGGTGGTGTGCAACTGGCTGCCAAGTTTCTCCATGGCCTCTACAAACACCCGCAGTTTGTCGTACACCGCACCGGCTCTGTCGGCAATGCGACGGGCGTTCTGACTTTGCCGCTCATAGCGCCAGATGTTTTCGATGGTCCGCAGGGTAGCCAGCAAGGTGGTTGGTGTCACCACAATAATCTTTCGCTCGAAGGCTTCTGCGAACAGGTTCTCGTCTTGCTGGAACGCCGCCACAAACGCCGGCTCGATCGGCATGAAGAGAAGCACAAAGTCGGGCGAATGCAGCCCGTTAAGCTGGCTGTAGTCTTTTTCGCTGAGCGTCCGGATGTGATTTCGAACGGCCTCTACGTGTTGCTTGAGAGCCTCTGCCCGGGTGTCGTCATCCTCTGCGATCACCCATTGCTGGTAGGCCACCAGCGACACCTTGGAGTCCACCACCAGGTTGCGCTGATCCGGCAGATGCACAATCACATCCGGGCGCAACAGCTGGTTATCGCCATCCCGGTAGCTGCCCTGGGTTTCGTATTCCACACCCTTTCTCAGGCCGGAACGTTCCAGCACCCGCTCCAGAATCAACTCACCCCAGTTACCCTGCACCTTCTTGTCGCCCTTCAGAGCGCGGGTCAGGTTGGCCGCTTCTTCCGTAATCTGGCGATTCAGATCCTGCAGGGATTTGATTTCGCTGCGCAGCGCCTGGCGGTCACGGGTTTCGGTGGTGTAGACATCTTCAACCCGCTTGCGAAAGTCCTGTAACTGATCGCGGAACGGGTTAAGCAATGAATCCAGGCTGTTTTTGGACTGCTGGGTAAAGCGCTCGCTTTTCTGGTCGAAAATCCGGTTGGCCAGGTTTTCGAACTCCTGCTTCAAGGCGTCACGGTTCTTTTCCAGAAGCTCCAGCTTTTCTGACGCAGACCGGCGTTCTTTATCCAGCGTTACCTGCTGCTCCCGGAGTTCGATTTTAAGCTGGCTGAATTCCTCACTCTGGCTTTCCGACCGCTGCCTGAGCACGCGGTTCTCCTGTTCCAGTTGCGCAAGCCGTTCGCGGCGCCCGGTCAGCTCTGATTCGGCGGACGCCAGCCGGTTCTCAAGCCCTGTCGCTTTCTGCCGCCAGCCCTCAAGCCCATGATCCCTGTCAGCGAGTTGCTGTTTCTGCTCGGCAATCAACTGTTCCAGATGACTGACCTGCTGATGGTGCAAGGCTTGTGCATGCTCCGCCTCTCGCAGATCGTCGTTCCGGCGCGCCAGCTCCTGAGCCTGCTGGCCACTCACGTGGCGTATCCGAGTAAACGCAACAAAGGCAAACGCCAGAGCAATCAGTAAGCCAACAATGATGGCCAGACCCAACACAAGCCAGTTTGCCAGCCATTCCGGGCGGGCCTCCATGAGATTGGTCAAAGCATCGACCACAGCGTATTGCTCCTTTCGCAACGAATTCCAGACCGGCATATGAACCGTACAGGCAAGGAACCAGTTTACCCCAAGCACCACTTTTTTGGCCCATTAACGTCCAATTATCAACGGTCCACTCAATTTGCCCCTCGACTAATTGGCATTTCACAAAAGAGCTGGAATCCAGATCTGGACGGCCAACGTAATTTGCTCTAAAAGGGTTAAAAGGATCTTTCAACGGCGCTCGGGTCCATTGATTCCAACACGCCAAAGCAGGACCAACTAATGCTCAAAGAACTCTGGAGAAAATTAGGCGCGGATTTTGTGCAGGCTGACGATTCAGCCTCTGCAACCGGGCAATGGCGCGCGAATTGTGCCAAGGCAGAGGGTGTGAAGGTTGTTCCCCACATAACTCATACTGGAGAATTCCACCTTGAGCGCCTGACCCACCTCCTCACAGTACGCTACGGTAAAACATTGGCAGTCCCGACACTCACCGGCGTGAGCGACCACACCCTTAAAGACCTCATCGGCTTTGCTGCCCGAATTCAGGATCAAGATGTTCAAAGAGAGCTACTTCTGTTCTATTTGAACTGCTCGCCGGTTATTCAGGAGTTCCTTCGCTCCGAAATGGCACCGGGTATCCACGACGGCCTAAACACCTGACTACCCCCTCTTACCCAACTGTAAAGTATTAACACTAGTGTCTTGTAGTATACTCTGCCGCCTGTTTGCGCAATACATTCGACGGCCGTGCGCCCATATCCCAACACGCAGTGCCAGACAGCCAAATCAGAGGTATTCAATGGGTTACAAGTTCTTCCGGCCTCGGCGTTTTCTGTTGCTCACGCTACCGGGGCTCGCGCTTGTAATGGCCGGCTGCTCAGCCGATCGTTACTTCATGGTTTCTAAAGAGGGAGTAGAAGATATTCGCGCTGGTGTGAATACTCAGCGATCAACCCTCGTGACTATGGAAAACAACGCAAGCATACGGCAAAACAAGCTGCTAGAACAAAATGAGGCGGCCACACAATCCATTCTCAATGCCATCACCACCCAGGTTGAACGGCCAACCTGCCCACCTGCAACGCAACAAGTCTGCCCGTCGGTGCCCGAGAACCGGGGCCGCGCGGACCGTCTCAAAGGCAAGGTCGTTGTGGGTGAGCTAGAGAGATTTTATCTTGCCGGCCCCGGGCATACTTACACCGCCCGTATCGACAGCGGCGCAGAAACCTCGTCAATCCACGCTCGTAACGTACAGCGCTTTGAGCGGGACGGCAGCAACTGGGTACGCTTTGAAGTGCCTGTCCCTGGGGCAAAAGGCGAATGGGTAACCATGAAGCGTGAAATCTCCCGACGGGTGCGGGTCATTCAGGCCAGTGCAGAGGAAGCAGAACGCCGGGTGGTGGTAGAGCTTCAGTTCGCCATCGGCGACCATCAACAGGTGGCCGAATTTACCCTTGCTGACCGTGCCAACCTGGCCTACGAAGTGCTCATCGGGCGTAACATTTTGAGAGACGTCATGCTGATTGATGTGGGCAAGGAGTTTGCCACGGAGTTACCGGATTCCTATCGAAAATCCACCCCAAAAGGTGACGAGGACGAGTCATGACCGTTCGCTCCAGAGCGCCGTTTTATGTCTTTGTCTTTCTGCTGATTGCCGCCGGCATAAGCATTGCCACCTGGCGACATATTGAGCTGGGAGTTCCCTGGATGACAGGAGAACAACGGCCGGTCTGGATGATCGAGGCCCGTGTCGACTTTGAAGGCCAGGATGAGGCCGCTCAGGTCAGCCTGCACATTCCGCAGCAGCCACCAGGCTTTAATATTCTGACCGAGCAGGCGGCATCCCCCGGCTACGGTTTCACCATTATGGAAACCTCGGCCAGTCGGCGGGCAGAATGGACCAAACGCGAGGTTTCCGGGCCGCAAACCCTGTACTTCAAAGCCCAGTTTGTTCCGGAAGACGCTAGCCCCGACAGTGCTCGCACCCGAAAACCCAGGCCAATTCCAACATTTTGGGAAGAACCCCAGGCAACGGCCGTCAACGAACTTCTACGGGAAGCGACCGAGCGTTCCAGCTCTCCGGAAAGCCTTACCCGAGAGCTTATTCGACTGTTACAGCCGGACAGCCGAACCCAGAACACCACTCTTCTAGTCTCTGACGACAACTACTTGCAACTGCTGGAGCGCATGCTCAATCATGCCGGCATTCCCGCCCGCACTGCAGACGCGCTGAGACTGGAGGACGCCCGGCGCCGCCAGCAGCTTCTGCCGTTCGTGCAGATCCACAACGGCGATCGATGGCTGACGTTCGACCCGAGAACCGCCGAACAAGGCGTTCCGGAAAACCTGCTGCTGTGGCGCCAGGGTTCAGAATCTTTGTTGGACGTCGTGGGTGGCGGCAACTCCCAGGTCAGTTTCTCGATGCTGCGCCAGACCGTGCCCGCCTTGCAGCTGGCGACTCTTGAAGCGAATCAGAACGGACTGGGGGTGCTCGGGTTTTACCAGCTCCCGATTGAAGAACAGAGTATGTTCCGAATGCTATTGTTGCTGCCCCTTGGCGCGCTGATCGTCGCATTCATGCGCATCATTATTGGCGTTCGCACATCAGGCACCTTCATGCCGGTGCTGATTGCGGTAGCCTTTGTTCAGACCACACTGGTGCCGGGCCTGGTCGCATTTCTATCGGTGGTCGCTATTGGCCTAGTGTTGCGGGGATATCTCTCAAGCCTGAACTTGTTGCTGGTATCCCGAATCTCGGCACTCATTATTCTGGTTATATTCATTACGGCGGGGCTGAGTATCGTCGGCTATCAAATGGGCTTCAATACCGGCATGACCGTCACCTTTTTCCCAATGGTGATTATTGCCTGGACCATTGAACGAATGTCCATTTTGTGGGAAGAGGAAGGCGCCCGAGAAGTGCTGGTGCAGGGTAGTGGCAGCTTGTTTGTGGCCATTTGTGCCTATCTGGTCATGAGCACATCGTTAGCCGGCCACTTGACGTTTAATTTCCCGGAATTGCACCTGGTGGTGCTCGGCCTGATCCTGCTGATGGGCCAATATACCGGTTACAAGCTCAGCGAGCTGCGGCGCTTCACCCCGATGAAGGTCTACGACTGACATGGACTGGATTTCGCCGCGCAAGCTAAAGAAGCTGGGAATGCTGAACATGAACCGGCGCAATGTGGGCTACATTGGCCGGTACAATGAGCGCTCGTCATTCCCGTTGGTCGACAACAAACTGAAAACCAAACTGGCTGTCAGCGAGTACGGCGTCAAAACGCCGAAACTGCTTCAGGTTGTGCGCCAACAACATGAAATTTCCCATTTCCGTGAGATGTCAGAGGATCTGGATGGCTTTGCGATAAAACCCGCGAAAGGCTCCGGTGGCAAAGGCATTACCGTGATTACCGGGCGCGATGAAGACAACTTTGTCAAAGCCTCAGGTGCGCGGATTTCCGTTGCAATGCTCGAACGCCATCTGACCAACATACTCGCTGGGCTCTATTCCCTTGCGGGAACGCCTGACGTCGCGATCGTAGAGAGCCTGGTGCAATCCTCCCCTGCTCTGGCGAAGTATTCCTTCCAGGGTGTTCCAGACATCCGCATCATTATTTTTCAGGGCTACCCGGTGATGGCCATGCTTCGCCTTGCGACCAAAGCATCAGATGGCAAAGCCAACCTGCACCAGGGCGCGGTGGGTGTCGGCCTCAACATCAGCACTGGTCAAAGCCTGAATGCAGTCCAGTTCAACCGACCCATCACCCTGCACCCAGACACCGGGTTAGCACTCCAGAACATCAACATCGAAGCATGGGAAGACATGCTTGAGATGGCGTCCAGATGCTATGAGGCAACAGGTCTTGGCTACATGGGGGTTGATCTGGTGGTCGATGCCCACGAAGGACCGCTCCTGCTGGAACTCAATGCCCGGCCCGGCCTGGCCATTCAGATGGCTAACGGTGAGGGCTTGCTACCCCGACTAACCAACATTGAAGCGTTAAAGCGCCCCCACTTCAGCCCGCGAGAACGAGTGCAGTACGCCATGGAGGCGTTTGGCAAACACTGAAGTACTGATTTTCGACACAAAAAAACCGGAGCAGCACGCTCCGGTTTTTTTATCGCCATCGAGCAATCAGAGTAACTCACCCCGTTGCAACAACAGCTTCCGCTCATGAGTAAGGCCTTTGAGCAAGCCCCAGGTCATGATCAACAGGATCACCGTAAACGGTAAGCCTGCGCTGATGGCCACAGCCTGAATCGCGCCGAGAGCATCATCACCACCGCCAAAGATCAACGCGGCTGCAATAGCGCTTTCCATGACCACCCAGAAGACGCGCTGCGAGGTTGGTGCGTCTGTCTTCCCGCCAGCGGTAATGCTGTCGATCACCAGCGAGCCAGAATCCGAAGATGTCACAAAGAACACCAACACCAGCACGATGCCGATAAACGAGACGATTCCGGTCAATGGGAGCCCAGCAAACATCTGGAAGGTCGCCAATGAAACTTCTGTCAGACCATCTTCTGCCAGAGCGCCAACGCCCTGCTGCATCTGCTCCAGAGCAGTACCACCAAAGCCGCTCATCCAGACCGTGGTGATCAGGGTTGGGATGATCAGTACTGCGGTCACAAACTCGCGAACGGTACGGCCCTTGGATACCCGCGCGATAAACATGCCTACGAACGGTGACCAGGAGATCCACCAGGCCCAGTAGAACACGGTCCAGCCATGTACCCAGGCCTCGTCTTCACGACCAAACGGGTTGCTCAGGGGCACCACATTGGCCACGTAGGTGGATGAGGTGATCCAGATGGTTTCTACAATAGCCAGTGTCGGGCCAGCGAAAACCACGAATGCGAGCAATATACCGGCAGTCGCCATGTTGATGTTACTCAACACTTTAACGCCGCCATCCAGGCCCCTTAGTACGGAAATCAAGGCCAGCACGGTAACGCCAACGATGATGCCCATCTGCACGTTAATGCCAGACCCCATGCCAAACAGGTAATCAAGGCCGGATGCCGCCTGCTGCGCACCAAACCCCAGGGACGTTGCCAGACCAAAAATGGTGGCTACCACTGCCAGCACGTCGATAATGTGCCCAGGCCAGCCCCACACTTTGTCTTTCAGCAGAGGGAAGAAGGCAGATCGAATGGTCAGTGGCATGTTCTTGTTGTAGGCGAAGAATGCCAACGACAATGCAACCACAGCATAGATTGCCCATGGGTGCAGGCCCCAATGATAGAGGGTGGCGCCCATTGCCATATTGCGGGCTTCTGCGGTGTTGGCTTCAACGTTGAACGGAGTTTCATACCAACCCGTGTAATAGGCAACCGGCTCTGCCACGGCCCAGAACATCAGGCCGATACCCATGCCCGCCGCAAACAACATGGCAAACCATGAGATCCTGGTAAATTCTGGTTTTGCCTGTTGCCCGCCCAGGCGGATCTTACCGACAGGCATAAAAATCAGTGCAAGACTCACCACCACAAACAGGTTGGCGCTGAGTAGAAAAAACCAGTCAAAACCAGCAATGATGTCCCATTTTGCGCCGTCAAGCAGCTCTTTGGATGCGGTCGGGAATATTAACGTTCCGACAACAAACAGAACAACAATCAAGGCTGATACCGGGAATACCCAGTTATGAAGATCCAGGCCGAATGGTCTGATATTATCCTGGCCTGCGACGTAATCCGTCTGGTATTCGTCTTTCACTACCTCGCCCACGTTGGAGCCTCCTGGTCAAGTGTGACTATTTGGATATGCGTTCAGGTTCTGTAAGCATGAATTGATCTTCAAACGTTACAAGCCCGTCATCTTATTACTTTGAGCTCAAAACATCAAAAGACGACATATTTCGCAAACTCAGCTATCAGCATAGACCAGTTACAAGTCTTTAACCTTTCGGGTTTCGTAGTGTAATTGATAAAACATCGGCGAACTTACCAGATCTACCCGAATCTACAGAGGCCCCCATGGCGAAAACGACAACCTTTCCACTCCGGTATTCTGCTTACGTTATCAGCCTTGCCGGCCTCATCATTTCGCTGCTTTTGGCCCTCTGGGCCGGTTCTGGCTACACTTTCCCCGCCCTCTTCGGGGCAATGACCTTCATCGGCACCTTCGACCTTATTCAGCGCCGCCATACTGTGAGCCGAAACTACCCGATCGTGGCTCATTTCCGGTATTTGTTCGAATCGATAGGGCCCGAAATCAGACAGTATTTCATTCAATCCGACACCGAAGAGCGTCCCTTCTCAAGAGAACAACGCACGATCGTGTACCAACGCGCCAAAAACGTTCTCGATAAACGACCCTTTGGCTCTCAACTGGGCATGTACGAAGAAGGTTTTGAGTGGATGAATCACTCAATGACACCCGCCAAACTTCAATCCAGTGATTTTCGCATCGTCATCGGCAAGCAATGCGGCAAACCCTACAGCGCCAGCGTTTTCAACATTTCTGCCATGAGCTTCGGCTCACTCTCGGCCAACGCCATCCTCAGCCTGAACGCTGGTGCCAAAAAAGGCGGTTTCTATCACGACACCGGCGAAGGTTCAATCTCCCGTTACCACCGCCAACCTGGCGGCGATCTGGTGTGGGAAATCGGCTCCGGATACTTCGGCTGCCGACACCCGGACGGCTCATTTAACCCCGACATGTTCGAGGAAAATGCCCGACTGGATCAGGTAAAAATGATAGAGGTCAAACTATCTCAAGGTGCAAAACCCGGGCATGGTGGCATTTTGCCGGGCGAAAAGGTCACCCCGGAAATTGCCGAAGCGCGTGGCGTTCAGGTTGGCGAAGATTGCGTATCGCCCGCCAGCCACTCGGCATTCTCAACACCGATTGGGTTGTTAGAATTTCTGGACCGGTTGCGCTCGCTGTCGGGCGGCAAGCCAGTAGGATTCAAACTTGCCATTGGCCACCCTTGGGAATGGTTTGCCATTGTCAAAGCCATGCTGAAGACCGGCAAAACACCAGACTTTATCGTTGTGGATGGTGGCGAAGGGGGCACCGGAGCGGCCCCCCTGGAATTTATTAATCGGCTCGGCATGCCAATGACCGAAGCGCTTTTGCTGGTGCACAACACGCTGGTGGGCACTAACCTGCGCGAAGATATCGCCATCGGCGCGGCAGGCAAAATCACCTCGGCCTTTAACATTGCCCGCACCCTGGCACTGGGCGCCGACTGGTGCAACTCGGCCCGCGGTTATATGTTCTCGCTCGGTTGCATTCAGGCTCTGAATTGCCATACCGGTCGCTGCCCCAGCGGAGTTGCCACTCAAGACCCCAGACGAGGCAACAAACTGGACGTAGCCCTGAAAAGCGAGCGTGTTTACAACTTCCACAAGAACACCCTTGATGCCCTGCAAAACCTGCTTGAGGCGTCCGGCCTGAAGCATCCGTCTGAATTGGGCCCTGAGCACATCGTTCGCCGTGTATCCAAGACAGAGGTGCACACCTATCTGGACCTGTTCCCCTTCCTTGAACCCGGCGCCCTGCTTGAGGGCAAAACCGGGCTGACAGTGTTCGATAGATACTGGGCCGATGCGCGGCCAGACAGCTTCGAGCCACCGGAATTCATTCTCAAACTGAGGGAGACCAAACTGCGTTAATTTTACCGAGAAAAGCCCGGTGCTCCTGTTTATTTTTACTTTGCTCTGGTGTAGACTTCGCTCCCGCTAAGCCACTGAGATAAACCTGTTTTCTCACAGCTAGCGGATTACGGGGCGTAGCGCAGCTTGGTAGCGCACTTGCATGGGGTGCAAGGGGTCGTAGGTTCAAATCCTACCGTCCCGACCAAACAAAACAACGACTTAGGCCAACTCTTACGGGTTGGCCTTTTTCGTTTCTGGGCTGGGGGCGTAATGGGGGCGGATAGACATTCCAGCCATAAAAAACCCCAGCGAGTCACCCCGCCGGGGTTAGTACAGCGTTTCGGCCCATCGACGCTGCCACGATGTGCGAGGCCCGATAAGTGGAAGGGTCAACCACTCATCAGGCCCGGCCTTTACTGCGCAATACCTGCCCGCTGAACCAGCCTTGCCCCCTCTGAACGCGGATCACCACCGTTGCGATAAAGCGGCGTTACTTTCCCTTTCAGGTATTCGGCCAATCCCTCAAGCCTCGCGGCTTCTTGTTCAGCAGGCGTTGCACTGGCGGTAATCACTGCCGGGCGGGGCGCTGCTGGACGGCTTGAAGCCCCAGCCTCGATTTTGCGGATCAACAGATTCAACTCTGTTTGCAATTCGCGGCTCTGGGTGATTGGTCGTGCGGCTGTCAGGCTCGGCCCTGTGAGATCAGGCCAGCGCATAGCGATAACAGCGGCCTCGTTTTCCAGTCTGCAGGTCTTTACGTACCGTTCATCGGCCCTCTGTAGCGCCTCAGTGAGTGCGGCGGCGGCCTCCTGAACTCTGGCGGCATCTTTCCCCAGATCACTCAGGTTGCGGCCATGCTCGCGGGCAATTTTACCCAGACGCTGGCCAGCTTCGGCTTTACAGGCGGATTCCAGGCCATCGCGTAACTTGCCTTTCAGGATCTCAAGCGCCGGAATCAAGCCTTCCTCTTTATCCGCTGCGGCTCGCCGTCTGGCTGTCAGGTCTGACAATTCGTCTTCTTTGCCATCGGCGTAAGCCTGGGCTATGCCGGTATTAGCCTCGCGCTGTTCCGCTCTGGCTTCCTCAAGCTGTCCCTGTACGTCCTCAATGCGGGCTTGCAGGGCTTCGACTTCGGATAAATGGGCTATCTGTTCACTCATGGTCTGATTCTCCATAGGGTTCGTGTTTCCAAGTGCCGTCAGGCTGGCGGATCATTTCAAAACCGGCTTCCTCGCCGCTCGCCTCAAAAACGATCCGGGTAATGGTTATTTCCTCGCGCTGCGCCATGCCTTCCAGGTTGGTCAGTCTGTCGATAAGCTGCTTGTTCATGCTGTCGCGCTCCTTACTGCATTTTGCAGGTGGCGGCGTAGCGTCTGGGTGTCTACTTCATCGCTTTCTATGAGCGCGGCCACAACGGGCGATAATGCAGGCTCCGGGAAGGTGAGAGGCGCGGCCCTGCGGTGCTGGCTCTCAAGTCGCTTTAGCCGTTCTGTGTAGCGTGTCATTGGCTGGCTTCCTCTAATGCTTCAATCCGCTGGCGGATCTCGTCCAGCTCATCGACGCGGGCCATTGAAGCGATACCGTCAATCAGCATCCGGCCAACGTCTGGCGAAACATCGCCTTCAGATACCGCCTGCATGATCTGGCGGGCCTGTTCGGTGTAGCTGCCATCTGGGTTAAGCGGGAACTCTACCGGCTCAGTGCGGGCCTTCAGGGGCGGGGCCAGGCGCTCAAGAACAATCCGCATTGCCTGAACATCGCCATCTAATGCGGCGGCAATACAACGCTCGGCAACGGCTTTGCCTTTGTCCTCGAATGCCTTTCGCAGACTGGCGCGTTTATCGACAATCCCCGGCGGCCTGCCTTTTGGGTTGCCGCTTTCGCCTTTTCTCCAACGTCCTGCCATTAGTCGATTCCTGAATTGAACAAACGTCGATCAGGTAGCGGGATTGCTCTGTCCTGATCTTGTCTTGTTGTAGGCTATATCTGGACTTGCTCTCGTTAAATAGGCGCGTTGTTTCATGTTGTCTTATGGCCCTATTCCGGCCCCAGATAACAGGCACCAAAACAAGGGCGAATAAAATCACCACGGGGCAGGGGGTTATATCTTTTGGGAACTTGCAATGGTCACAGGTTCCAGGCTTTGGCGGTTCTCTCCGCCAGCCTGAACAGGGGGTGGGGTGAAAACCCCGTACCCCCTTTAGGGGTGAAAAATCACCCCAGCTCAGCCCTTGTGCCCCAAGGGTTCTAGCGGGGTGGTGGGGTGTTTTCTTTTTCACCCCAGTAAATTGCTCTAGCCCTTGCACCATGCGGCTTTAGCTGGGGTGGGGTGGTCTAGGTGGGGTGGTCACCCCATCACCCCACCCCACGAAAGCACCCCACCTTAAAACAGCCTCAAGGTTCCATCCTCTCGCTGGAATAACTCGCCATTTTCGAGGGCACGGGTAGTACAGGCGCGTAACGACTGATCCCCGATACCGAAAACGCCTTCCTTCCCTGCATAGTCGCGCATTTTTCGAGGTGTCAGGTATTCGCCCGCGTCCAACTTTTTCTTAATCAGGTCACGGGCAATCACCAGAAACGCCTGATAGCGTTCCTCTGCTTTCTTGTCAGCCTTGCCCTCGGCTTTTTCAACGATAGTCGGCACCAGCGCCCCGCCTGCAATACGGCGCAACCATACACCCTCCCACGGCGCGGAATAGTTCGCCTTTGGGGTGGTGAACCTCACCAGTTTGGCGGCTTCCTCTGGCTCTATGCCGTATTCCTTTTCGGCAATATCGGCCCGCATCGTGGACAGCAGACCAACCCAGCGGGAACCATCCACCAGGCCAGAACCACCCCTCACGGCTTCCTGCCCGCTGGCGTTGTCCTTCATGCTGGCTTTGCTTACGTGGTGCGGCAGCAGTACCGTTGCCCCGGTTGCCTTGCGGATTTCCTCGGCACACTCAATCAGGCGGGTACTGTCTGCGTTGTCGTTGGGGTCGCCACCGTCAAACCGTGCTAGGGGGTCAAGAACAATCAGTTTGGTGTCCGGCACCTGCTCTGCCACTTCGATTACCCGGCGAACAAACGCGGTTCGGTGTAGCTCACCGTTCATTTTTGCGGTTAGGCGGTTGTCTTTGCCCACACAATCGAACACGTATAGCCGTTCGGCTATCTTGTCCCGGTATGGCTGGAAAGAGGCATTATCAAACGGGTCTATGGTATCGGCGTACATTTCAACCACAGCTTTTAGGCGGCGGTGTATTTCTTCCCTGTCATCCTCGGCACTGAACATCAGAACGCGGCCGGGCTCGCCCATTTCCATTTCAAGCCATTCCAAGCCGGTGGCCACACTGACAGCCAGTTGCAGGGTTGCCATACTCTTGCCCGTACCGCCAGCAGCGGCCAGCAGGCCAACCACCCCCAACGGAAGCCGCTCGTTTACCAACCATCGGCGCTCTGGCGGATCTGTTACCAGCAGTTCCGCAACGCTGGCGGCTTTCAGGTCAAACGGGTCATCGTTGGCCGCGTCCAGGTCGCTGAACTCTTTTTCAGCTTCCAGCCTCCGCAGCTCATCCATTGCGAGAAAGTACAGCGTTTTCCCGGTGGTCACTTTTTCGCCATCGTGGGTGAAGGAAAAATAAGTGGTTCGGGTTTTCTCTGCGTCGTACTTGTCGGATTGCTTGCACCAGTTGTTAAGCAGGGTGAACCCGTCCTGGCTTTCGCCGGTTTCATACGATATGGCGGCGGCTATCTTCTGGAACTCGTCATACCCCTGCCCCTGCCCTTGGTTGGGGATGCAGGCCAGCAGCAGCGCCATCTGTTGCAGGCTCATTCTGTCACCCTCTGGGGCGCTCTCTAGTCCATCCTCCGGCGCTTCCTTACGGTCGAAGTATTGCCGCCCCAACTCCGTTAAATCCCTGTCCTCGATAGCGAACGGGCTTTGCTCAAGGTGGTGGCCGGTGAAGGTAAGGAACCGCCCCCCTTCGTAAAGTTCCACGCCATCGGCTTGGCTGTTGCCGGTATAGCCCCCGAAGGTTCCACGGGCAATAAACCGAAAGCCGTTTAGGCCGGGGGAAAACTCTGTATAGGTGTCTGCCTTTTGGATGATCTCGGCCACGTGTGGCGCTACGTGTCCATGCTCGTCTATGCAGTGGTCAATATCCCCGCCGATGATCCCGTGGTCTGCATCGCCATACAGGATAAAGCCAACCCCGTGCAGATCCTGGCGGCTTTCTGCGTAGTGGATCGCCTGTTCAGCCGTGGTGCAGAATGTGGCCTTGTCCTTGCGCCATGCGCTGCCCCCGGTTACAGGTGAAACCGGCACCTTGTCGGGCTTCTTTCCCGGCTTTGGTATTAGCCGCCACGCGCACCAGATCGGCAGCTCTTCCAGCTCTGGCGGGATTTCCTCAAGGCTGGGGATATGTCGTGCATAGGGTCGGCTGTTCGGTTTTTGAACAGTCATGCTATAATCACTATGTACTCTCTCGAATGCGCCCCCGTTAGTCTGCCCGGCTGCGGGGGTTTCTTTTAGCTGTTCCATCAGTTAGCCCCTCCGCGCCGGTTTCTGCCCTGGCATCCCAATATCAGTTAGATACTTGTCCGCCTGATCTTTGGTCATGCCCATTTTTTCGAGCTGGCGTCTCATTGCCCGGCGGCTCATGTTGCCGTTTACCCACATGGAGCGATAACCGCCGTTATAGAACTCTGAGGCGGCGCGGTTTATATCGTTGTTGGTGGCGTTCGGATTGAATACAGCTTTCATCACGCGGCCCCTCTCGCTTCCAGCCAGTTGGCCAGATCCGATTCCCACCAGCCAACACAACGGGGGGAAAGCCGAATTTTGCCGGGGAACCCAGACTGTTTCTCGTACCTGTAAAGAGTGGCGCGGCTGATACCCAGCCAGAAAGCAACCTCAGAGGGTCGCAGTAGTTTATCTGTGGTGCGGTTTGTAGACAGGGTTTTAGTGGCATGAGACATATTGCTAACTCCCAAAGGTTCTTGATTTCTTCAGGTGCTAGCTAATCAATCTCGGCCTTTCTGAAATTAGTAAATAAACGAACGATTTACTTCACAAAAGGGGCAAGCAAAATATCCGGCCCAAACATGGCCGCAATCGGCTCTATCTGTGAGCGCGCAATTTCCGCAGATTCAGCAGGCCAGCTCATGTCATACAGCAGGTCTAAGGGTCTTTTTGGGTGCGGCCCGGCAAGCTCCAACGGCAAAGCCAGTATCATAGGAAGGGCTGGCAGACTCTCCCGCCAGCAAAGGCGGCTGGCATTGATAGGGTCACTCTTATCGGCGCTGAATATCGGTTGTACTTCGGGCAGCTCTACCCTTTTCAACTTTGTCCCTTGAATTGCTGCACACGCGGCTAGATGCTGGTTGCACAGTATTCCGGGCCTGATGCCGCTTCGTAGCGTATACATCCATGAGGCGGGTACTCTCCGCTTATTGATACGATCAAACCCAAGCCTTAACGTGCTTTCCACTGTCTTTTTCTGCCACCCCCTCAAGCCCTCCGGCGGGCGCTTCCCGTTTTTCTTATGCCAACCAATGACAGCGGCTCGAACAAACTGGCTCCGCTGCTCCCGTTGATCCACTTCAGGGTAGGCCACCCAAGATAGATAAACCGGCGCGGCAATTTCATTGTCGGGGATTCTCACATGGTGAAGCTCGGTCATGCTCCCCCCATGCTTGCCTGCCGCTTTGCGCCAATGCTCGCAACCTTGCCCGACTTCCACGACTCCGCCAGGGGCAATTCCTCAAGATCCGCCAGCCGTTGCAACTCGGCACCCAGCAGCCGCCAGGCTTCCTTCATTTCTTCCCGTGGGTTGTGGCGGTTATAAATCCGGGCCATGCGGTTGGGCTCTACATGGTTCAGGCAACGCTCAATGATATGACCAGCAATACCCTGCTCCGCCATGATCGTGGCCCCTGTCCGGCGCAAGTCGTGGGGTGTCCATTTGCCCCGTGGTAGCTTCAGGGTGTCGGGCTTTTTGGTTCTGCCCTTGTACTCCTTCCCTTTATCTTTCTGGCGGTCTGAAATCTGTTTCGTGATGGTTTTCGGGTCAATGTGGCCACCCCCACGGCTGGCGGGATGTAACCATTCAAAACCGCCGGTAAGCTCATGCAGTCGGCCAAAGTATTGCAGCGCGTAATCCGACAAGTTGACCAGATGGGGCTTTCCGTTCTTGCTGTTCTCGGCCGGAATCCGCCATTCAGCCGCCACCAGATCCACTTCAGACCAACGGGCCTTCAGCAGTTCGCCAATACGGCAGCAGGTGGATAGACACAAGTGAACGGCAATCTGACTCATTTCTGACAGACCGGACTCCGGCAGCTTATTGAACAAATCCGCCAGCTCATCGGGTGCGGTTTCGTGGGTGTCTGGATCTTCGTATTCACACAGAACACGCTCCCGCTCAGTGTCGCGGCCTCCAACGTCCTCACGGGTTAAGAGCGCCAGCGGGTTGGACTCGATGTAACTCCGGGTCACTGCGAACCCCATCATTTGCTTAGTGAGGGCCAGCAGGACGTTAGCAGCGCGGTTGTGGCCTTTCTCTAATAGCGGGTCTGCAACCCGGTGGAACTCAGCCACACCGAACCGGGATACCTCAAGATCCCCGTACTTGCTGAGTATCTTGGTTTCTATCCAGTGTGAAGCGGCGGCCCCGCCATCTTTATGGCCATTCTTCGGGTTCTGTAGCTTCATTTTCTGCCAGGTCTGGAACAGATCCCGCATTGTCACGCGGTTTAACGCTTCCTGTTTCCGTTGGGCCTCCTCTACCTTCAGTTGCTCGGCTTTAGCCTGCTTTTCGGCTACTGGGTCGTTACCCTGCCGGATAGCGGCCCGCATTCCTTCGGCCAACTTCCTCGCGGCATTGGTCTTGGTTCCATCGTCAAAGGATGCAATGGTTGTCTTCCGGTCTTTCCAGTTATCACCAACCTTGACCGTATAGCGCAACTGCCAGACCTTCTTCCCGCCCTTGGTAAGACGGAATACCAACCCCGATACTTTGGAATCCTTAATGTATTGATCCTTTCCGGCTGGCTTCAGCTTGGCTAAATACGGATCTGCGTCTGTAGCGTTTTTCGGCAATTCGTTCATGCCCGGCGCTCCTTTCTCTCATTTCCGCCCCCCAACTCTGGGGACGGATTGGGGACGTATAAAAACCCTGGGGGCGGGTTGGGGGCGTAAATTCCAACCCGTGACAATCTGAGACAAAGTGAACCACAGAATAGACCATAAAGCCAGTATTTTCGGTGCGTTGCGAGGGGTTCCGGGTTACTTTTTGGGGGCTTTTGCGTTGTCCTGAAACAGCCTATTAGCTGCATGGGGTGCAAGGGGTCGTAGGTTCAAATCCTACCGTCCCGACCAGAATTCCCTACACAAAGCCCGGGCCGAAAGGTTCGGGCTTTGTTGTTTTTAAGCATGTCATTTCGGGTCAGGGTCTGACCCCATATTGAATCGGTGGCGGGTTAGCACAAGCGCGGCGGCGATGAGCAGGCCGGAGATGCCGAAGGCGAGCGTAAAGCCGCCAAGCTGGAGCAGCAAGCCGAACATTAGCGGTGCCAGGAAGTGGATCGCGCGATTGGCCATCAGGCGCATACCCAGAGCTCCCGCCCGCTTCTGGCGATCCACGGACTCTGCCAGGATGACCATCGACAGCGGTTGCGTCAGGCCAGAGCCAATACCCACCAGTACCGCCAGCAAGCCCATCAGAATCACTTGTTCCGACATCCCCAGCAAGGCAATGCCGGCCGCCAGGGTTGCGAGTGAAAACAGCACGGTGTTCTCTCGCCCGCCCGCCAAGGCAATCATGTTGGCCATAAACGGGCGAATCAGCATGGATACGCCGGCGCGCAGGCTCACCAACACGCCGATAACCAACGGACTGATGGCCAGGCTTTCGAGGTATACCGGCAGGTAGCTGCCATAGACGCCAAGGGCAAACATGCCCAGCACGGTTACCAGCACCGACAGCTGAACACCCTGATTGGCTCGCATCAACTGCCACTGAGCCCGAAAGCCTGCCTGCTTGCGGGTTATCGCAATCCGTTCACGGGCCTGCCCTGTCAGGCGCAGAGCCACCAGGCCAGATACCAACGCAAACCCAGTCATCACCAGAAACACATAGTCGGTACCCGAGCTTTTCAGTAACGCCCCGGCCAGCAGGGGGCCCACCACCTGTCCGCCGGAAAGCCAGGTGGCATACCAGCCAAAGTACTTCTCCAGCCGGGGGCCAGTGCCCAAATTGGAGATAATGGTCTGGGCCGAAAGCACCATTTGCAAATGCGCCAGCCCGACCAGCAATTGCCCCAGCACCAACCCGGCATAGCCATACCAGAGATGCATAGAGAGCAATCCCGCCACCATGAGCCCTGCCCCTGCAATCAATGTGGCGCGGCCACCATAACGGCTGACCACCCCACCTAACGGAATCGCCAGCAACAGCGGCAACAGGTACTGGGCACTAAGTACCACACCCAGCACCAGCGGCGAGGCGCCAAGTTGCAAGCCGTAAACGGGCACCACGACAATCAGCATGGAATAGACGACAAAGCACAGTGTCAGCGCGAGGCAGGCTGAAAAGAAGTTGCGGGCGGCCTCATCCTCTGGACTGTCGGGCGGAGCGAGTGTCGTCAAAAGAAATCCGGGCTGTGGGTTTTGAATGGGAAGGAGTTATCTTAACGTTGGGGCAGATTGATAGGAAGCTGGCGGAGTTTGGGTGCCACGGTTGAGCATATGGGTGGGGTCTGACCCCGTTCGGGGTCAGACCCCTTGGTAGCCAGCTCCCTTGGCAGCCGGCTCTTTTGTAACCCTCCTTTTACGAGCCACGCAGTTATTGTTGCGGATCAGATACTCATTACGTGTTAGCCTGAGATCACTGTTGGCGTGTGTAGTCTGGGCTGTCGCCAATCAACCGGGTTGAGAGAAGTCTGACCACTACCCGCTTTGCCCCTGGAGGGCCAATTGACAGCCACACCGATTCACCCCGATCAGAATCATTTACTGGCAGCCTTGCCGGATGCCGTAAAATCACGGATTTTTCCGCTGCTAAAACTTGTCGAGATGAATCTTGGCGACGTGATTTATGAATCTGGCCAGTCCATCGAGTTTGTCTATTTCCCCACAAACTGCATTATTTCTCTGCTCTACGTGATGCTTGACGGCGCCTCAGCCGAGATTTCTGTCGTGGGTAACGAGGGCTTGGCCGGCATCGCTGTGTTCATGGGCGGCGAAAGCACCCCCAGCCGAACGATTGTGCAAAGCAAGGGCCTCGCGTATCGAATGCCCTCGTCCGAACTCAGAACCGAGTTCAACAATCACGCGGAAGTGCGCGTGCTGATGCTGCGCTACACCCAGGCACTGATTACCCAGATGTCGCAAACGGCCGTCTGCAATCGTCACCATTCCATCGATCAGCAGCTGTGTCGATGGTTACTGTTGTCTCTTGATCGCCTTCCAGACAATCATCTGACGATGACTCAGGAACTGATCGCCAACATGCTGGGCGTCCGCCGGGAGGGCGTTACAGAAGCCGCTGGCAAACTGCAAAAGCTGGGCGTTATCGAATACCATCGCGGCCACATCACCGTTATTGACCGGCCTCGACTTGAGGTACTTTGTTGCGAATGTTACGCCGTGGTCAAGCGGGAGACCGACCGACTAAAGCCCAACCGCTTAACCGCTTAAATGTGCTGCTGCAGGCCTTTGACATCGGCGACCAGGCTTTGATCCACAGGCCGACGATTCAACTCCTTGACTCTATACATCGCTGCATCCGCTTTCTTCAACAAGGCGATGGCGCTATCCCCATGCTCCGGATACACGCTCACGCCGATGCTGAGCTGCAACGACACCTCATGCCCGCCCACGACCATCGTGGCCGCGGCAGCTTCGCGGATTTTGTCCGCCACGGCGTAGGCATGATCAGGCTGGGCAATCTCGCCCAGCAACACCACAAACTCATCACCACCGTAGCGACACAGGGTGTCTGCCGCTCGGACCGATTTCTTCAACCGGTCTGCCAACGTCGTCAGGATCATGTCGCCAGCATCGTGACCAAGAAGGTCATTGATGGTTTTGAAGTTATCCAGATCAATGAACAGCAGCCCCATCTGCTTGTTATGTCGCCGGGCCAACGCAAGGGACTGCTCGAATCGCTCGTAAAAAGCCCCCCGATTGTGCAGGCCGGTCAGCGCATCGTGCTGTGCCAGGTGCTCCATGCGATCCGTGGCGGCCCGTGAGAAGCGGGCATCGTGAAACACAATCACCGCTCCCACAACCTCACCTTGCCGGTTATGAATGGGTGCTGCCGAATCCTCGATGGCCAGTTCCGTGCCGTCCCGGGCCATCAGCAAAGCATTCGCTTCCAGCGCCACAATGCTGTCGGTCTGAATAGCCCGCCGGGCGGGATCATCCGTCGGCAGATGGGTAATGGCATCCACCACCTGAAATATCTCACTCAAAGGCTTTCCGATGGCCTCACTACGACGGTATCCGGTCAGCATTTCGGCCACTCGGTTCATGTAGGAAACCCGGCCGTTTATATCAGTACTCAGCACTGCATCGCCGATAGAGTCCAGGGTAACCTGAGCACGCTCCTGCTCGAGAAATAGCCGCTCTTCCGCCTTTTTCCTGGCCTTCTCATGGGCTTTGTAGATACTGATATCCTCCACGGTATGAACGTATCCGTGGCCGGGTATGCCGTCGGTCAGCAACGCGGCGTTGTGCCGGGTCCAGACCGTTTTTCCACTCGAACATTTCAGTCGAGCCTCGCACAGAAAGGGCTGATGCCCCAGCAACGCATGCTTCCAGTGCTCAATCACCCGGGCGTGATCCTGCGGATGAATAACAGAACTCCAGTGCGATCCAATAAGCTCGTCACCGCTCCAGCCACAGAGTTTCTGGTAAGCGACGTTGCTGTAAAGGCATTTTCCGTGGCTGTCTGTCACCAAAATGCCCAGCGGCAGCACATCACTTAAAGGGAAGCCCTTACCCTGGCCCGCATGGGAATGCGGGTCAGCGGACAACGGAAAGAAATCGCGATAACGCAGCATTCGATCACTCCCTGTTTTCAATAACGACTTCAACACGGCGATTCTGCTGGCGACCCGTGGCGTTGTCGTTATTGGCGACAGGGCGCTCAAACCCGTACCCGGATACCGACAACCGGCGGTTGTCGATACCATGGTCCGTCAGAAACTGACGGACAGATTCGGCCCGCTGACGTGACAGGTTCTGATTGAACAAGGCACTGCCTACGTTATCGGTATGGCCTTCAATCAACACCTGGCGGTCCGGGTACTGGTTCAGAAAGTTCACCAGCTTTTCAAGATTCTGGTTTGTGCCTCCCTGTATCTGCGCACTGCCCGTCGCAAACAGCACATCACCGAGGGTCAGCACCAGGCCGCGCTCGGTTGCCTCCGCCTCCAGCATGTCGATCTGCCGTTGCAGTTCGGCGGCTTCACGGGCCGACAATGCGGCGGCATCTGCTTGAGAGGTGCGGGCGCTGGTGGCATCCGCGTGAGCCTGGTCCGCTTCGCGGGTTCGTGCAGCCAGTCTGGCAGCATCCCGCTCTTCGCCCAGCAGCACCCGGTCCGCTTCCATCAGCCGGGTCTCACCTTTGGCCCGGGCAATTTCCACCATCCGGTCCGCCATGTATATCCGATGCGCCGCCAACGCCGCTTCATCACTTGCCAATGGCTGCTCGGCAAGCTGCACTGCCGCTTCGGCATCACGCAATTCAATGCGGGCGTGAGTCATCATGTCGGGGTTCTGTTGCAGTCCGGTCAACTTTGCACGCACATCCTCCGATCCATCAGGACTGGTTGGCGTCATGGCACAACCCGTCAGGAGCGCGGATGACAGCAGGAGTGCAGTGCCGGTTTTTTTACCGGGAACGCCT
Organism: Marinobacter excellens HL-55; assembly: GCA_001314845.1. Taxonomy (GTDB): domain Bacteria; phylum Pseudomonadota; class Gammaproteobacteria; order Pseudomonadales; family Oleiphilaceae; genus Marinobacter; species Marinobacter excellens_B. The sequence continues at coordinate 14,906 of LJZQ01000005.1, read as the reverse complement.
TTCAATAACGATTGAATGTTCATTGTTGATCTCCCTGACGGCGCATTTCTTCATCCAGGGCCTCGGCACCGCGCCCCATCTCCCGGTTGATCGCTGTCGCCTTCGCGGCTTCGGTTCTGGCCATCGCCAATTCAGCTGCCACACGGGCCTGTTTGGCCAGACGATCAGCCTCGGTCATCTTTTCGGCCGCTACCGCCTTGTTGGCTTCTGCCAAATGCCGATTGGCCTCTTCCAGTTCAGCGCCCGCATAGCGACGTGCTTCAGCCTGTTCGGCCTTGGCAATTGCATCGCTGGCCATGGTCAGTGATTCCGTTGGCGGAACCGGCGCTGAGGCGCAGGCAACCAGCATCAGCGTTGCAAGCGTGAGGGTAACGAGAACACGGGCGCGCTCAACAGCCCGCCGCATCATGTCAATGTTCATAGAATGGCTCCTTGTAATGCGGAGCTATCCACGGCCCTGAAGCGAGCCCGAATATGTCCTACCCAATGGTCTGACAACTCTCCTTGTCACCAATGCTAATGCTCAGGCCGGGCACCGTCCGTACGCTAACGAACACAGCAGAGGCCTTTTACCAAAACTGGCAACCTTTGCTATTCCGGGATCTTTAGGTGGAGTAGTATCAAATGACGTTATGCAGATGCAGATTTTGGAAGCCCCCCTCAAGGACGCACTATGGCAAACACACACGGATACCCCACTGCCGAGAGCCATGATCGGCTGCGCCGCAGTGCCAAGGATTTGATCGAACACGGCGTCGCCCCCCGCAACCACGGCGGTAACCTTAGTGCGGAAGCTCTGCAGTTGCTTTATGAGCGGGCAAGCAAACCGGAATCTGCCGCTGACGCGCTCAAATTACTTCATGAACTGCAGACCTACCAGGTAGAGCTTGACCTGCTTTACGAGCAAATCCAGGCTAACGAATACGAAGTCAACGAAGAGCTGGCACACTATAAGTTACTCTATGAGCAGGCGCCCGCTGCCTATCTGATCATGGCCAACGACGGTGAGATTATCGAAGGCAACCAGGCAGCCGGAGCACTATTCAGAGAATCTGACGTGACTCTGAAAGGCATTGCACTGAGCCTGTTTCTGGCACCAGGCCAGAGAGACACATTGAACACACTGCTGCAGAACGCGAGAGAGCACGTCGACGGGGCAAGAGGTTTGCTCAAACTTCCCGATCACCGGGCGCTTGCTGTCCACGCACGGTCTGCTGCCACTAGAGACAGCATTTTGATGATACTGACCGAGACGCCGGCACACGATGAGACAACCTGATGCGGATGGTGGGTATAGGCGCCTCCGCCGGTGGCCTGGCATCACTTGAGGACTTTTTCCGCCATGCACCCTGCGACACCGGTATGGCGTTTCTGGTAGTTCAGCATCTGGACCCGACCCAGAAGGCCTTGTTGCCAGAACTCCTGCAGCGCTACACCACCATGCCGGTATACGAAGCGCAGCAGAACATGGCCATTGGTGCTGATTCCGTCTACGTGATTCCGCCCAACCGCGAACTTCGTGTGCTCAGTAATACGCTCAAGCTGGAACAGCCGACAAAGCCCAGGGGGCTGCGGCTGCCCATCAATGTGCTGTTTTCATCCCTGGCCAGCGCCCAGGGTGAACAGTCTGTTGCAGTTGTGCTTTCTGGCATGGGTGCGGATGGCACCCTGGGCCTGCAGGCCATTAAGGCCACCGGCGGGCTATCGGTAGTGCAAGCCCCGGAGTCAGCGCAGTTTGACGCCATGCCCAGAAGCGCCATCACGGCCGGCTGTGCCGATATAGTCGCACCCGCCGCGGAATTGCCGGCGCGCATACTCGACTATATCCGCCGGGTACCAGAGCCAGACCAGAGCCATCATACCCATCCACCGATGACACAGCTGGACCCAATCCTGCGTTTGCTGAGACAACACACCCGGCATGACTTTTCACTGTACAAGCCCTCCACGCTGCATCGCCGGATAGAGCGCCGAATGGCCATCCACGGCCTGTCGGATCTGGCCGATTACACTGGCTTTTTGAAGGCCAACACTCAGGAAGTCGAGCTGCTGTTCCGTGAGCTGTTGATCGGCGTTACCCAGTTTTTCAGAGACCCTGACACCTGGGACTACCTGATCCATGCCGGCCTGCCGGAAATTCTATCCAGAGACATACCCGATCGGACGCTGCGGGCCTGGGTAGCCGGGTGCTCAACCGGAGAGGAAGCTTATTCCCTGGCCATCGCGTTTACCGAGGCCCTGGATACTGTCGACTCCCGCAGAAAACTGAATCTTCAGATTTTTGCTTCTGACGTCAGCCCGGAAGCCATTACCGTGGCGCGCAAAGGGTGTTACCCACTTAGCATCGCAGGCTCCGTCTCAGAAGACCGGCTGGCCCGTTTTTTTATCCGGCACGACACCCATTACCAGGTGCGCCCGGCCATAAGAGACAAAGTACTCTTTGCCAGGCACGACGTGATTCTGGACCCGCCGTTCACCAAACTGGACCTGATTGCCTGTCGCAACCTTCTGATCTATTTTGATCTGACCCTGCAACGCCGGATACTGCCGCTGTTTCATTACAGCCTCCGCCCGAACGGTCTGTTACTGCTGGGCAGTTCAGAAACTATTGGCCGGCTGAATCACCTGTTTGAGCCGCTCAAACCCAAAATACGGCTGTACCGCAGCAAGCACTATCAGTCAGCCCGCCACTCTGACTTCCTGCTAGAATCGTTTCCGCCCATGTCCACTCTGCCCAAGGAGCACTCCGTGCCAACCAATCAGGTTCCATCGCTGGAGGCCATCAACTCCCTGCAAAACGCCGCGGACCATTTACTGCTGCAGGTCTATTCCCCCGCGGCGGTGGTGCTGAATGCCGATGCCGATATCGTGTACATCAGCGGGCGCACCGGTAAGTATCTGGAGCCCGCAGCCGGCAAAGCGAACTGGAACATTCACGCCATGGCCCGGGAGGGACTGCGCGAGCCATTGTACGGCGTATTAAAAAGGGCAACGGATCAGCTTGAGCCCCTGGAACTGAAAGGTCTCGCAGTGCAAACCGATTCCGGCACCAAGGCCGTTGATGTGACCATTCAGGCGCTGCGCGAGCCAGAAGCGCTCAAAGGAATGACCATGGTGGTCTTTCGCGACGCATCGGCTCAGACGGCCCCGCGCCGGATCGAATCGGCATCGTCAGCCAATCTGGATTACCAGGCCCAGATCCAACAGTATCAGCTGGAGATCGACAGCCTACGGCAACAGGCCCGCCAGTCTCGGGAGGAGCTGCAGGCCTCTAACGAGGAGCTTCAGTCCACCAATGAAGAATTGCAGTCGGCCAATGAAGAACTGACCACATCCAAAGAAGAAATGCAGTCGATGAACGAGGAACTGCAAACCATCAACACCGAGTTGCAAACCAAACTGGACGACCTGGCACTCGCCCAGAGCGACATGCAGAACGTGCTGAACAGCATTGAGATTGCGGTTTTGTTCCTGGATCAGGAGCTGAACGTGCGGCGTTATACCGAGCGGGCATCAACCATTATCAGTCTGCGCGAGAGCGACATCGGCCGCCCGCTCAGCGATCTGACCAGCAGCCTTCGTTACCCCGAACTCCAGCAAGACGCACTACAAACCCTGAGCACGCTTGCTGTGAGCGAAAAGCAGATCACCACATCGGATGATCGCTGGTACTCGGTCAGAATCATGCCCTACCGCCGACTGGACAACGTGATCGACGGCGTGGTCATTACCCTGGTAGACATCACCGAAACCAAAAACTTGGAATCCGCACTGCGGGAGAGGCCCCCGGGTCTGACCCCAAAGGGGTCTGACCCTCCTTTGCCACCTCCCACTCGTGGCCAGAACCTTTTTACTACTCTGAGGAGGCGATCAGGCTGGCGTTGCCGCCGGCGGCGGTGGTGTCGATGCACAGGTGCCGCTCGATCACGTAGCGCTGGTCCAGCTTGTGCTCGTTGATGATCGGCAACAGTGCGCCGTCGCGCTTGAGCAGGGCCTGCCGATACTGCTTGAGCAGGGGCTTTTCTGCGACGCTGACCACGGCCTCAAAGCCTTCCAGTGTAGCCAGAGCCTCTGGCTCCAGCACACCGTCGCAGGCCACCACAGGCAAGCCCGCTTTGATGGCGTCAGCCAGGGCCTTTTCCGCACCCGGAGCCACCACGACCACCTTGTTACCTTGTGACAGCGCCATGCTGGCCTGCTCTAAGGCAGACTCAACGTCCGGCCCCAAACAAAGCACCACGCCACGGGCGTGGCACGACAGATGGTTTTGCTCACCGGTTGGCCCCGGCATCTCCTCGTGGCCAAGATCCAGTGCAATCGGCACGTGATCAAAGAATACCTTGAGCATTTCCTGGCGTCCTTCAGCAATCGGCGCGTCGATCTTGCTCACCTGATCGACCAGCTTCTGCGCTTTGCCAGCGGCGATGGCCTTGCCTTCAACCGCAGGTTTCTCGACCACCTCGCCCTTGATGAACCGGCGCACATACTGCGGCCCGCCGGCTTTCGGGCCGGTGCCCGACAAACCTTCACCGCCGAAGGGCTGGGAGCCAACAATGGCGCCAATCTGATTGCGATTAACGTAGGTGTTGCCAACCTTGATACGGCTGGCAATGTGCTCAATACGGCGATCCACCCGGCTGTGGATACCAAACGTCAGGCCATAGCCCTTGGCGTTCACCGCATCCACCACCTTGTCGATATCCTTCGCCTCGAAGGTGGCCACGTGCAGAATCGGGCCAAAGATTTCTTCTTCCATCTCCTCGATGCCGCTCACTTTCAGAACAGCAGGTGAGACGAACAGGCCTTTTTCGGGTACTGGCAGTTTCTTCAGCAATTTGCCCTGCTGCTCGAACTTGGCGCAGTGATCGTTGATCTTCTTGCGGGATTCTTCATCGATGACCGGGCCCACGTCGGTGGACAGCAACCAGGGATCACCAATACCGAGTTCTTCCATGGCGCCGTAAAGCATTTCCAGCAGGTTGTCGGCAATGTCTTTCTGCACATACAACATACGCAGCGCTGAGCAACGCTGTCCGGCACTCTGGAAAGACGATGCCAGTACGTCGCGCACTACTTGCTCTGGCAACGCAGTGGAGTCGACAATCATGGCGTTCATACCGCCAGTTTCGGCCACCAGCGGCGCGTCGGGGGCCATGTTCTCGGTCATGGCTTTGTTAATCAGCTTCGCGGTATCCGTACCACCGGTAAAGCAGACACCCGCAACCCGTGAATCGGAGGTTAACGCAGCGCCCACGGTGCCGCCGTCGCCTGGCAGCAACTGAATAGCCTCTCTCGGGATACCCGCTTCATACATCAACTCAACGGCGCGCACAGCCAGCAAAGAGGTTTGTTCTGCAGGCTTGGCCACAACCGAGTTACCAGCGGCCAGGTTGGCCAGGATTTGACCGGTAAAGATCGCCAGCGGGAAGTTCCAGGGCGAAATACAACCTATCACCCCCCTGCCCTGGCCAGCGTCTTTGTAGCGGACGCCCTCGTTGGCGTAGAACATGGCAAAGTCGACCGCTTCGCGAATTTCAGCCACCGCATCCAGCAAGGATTTTCCGGCTTCACGGGTGGTCAGGGCGAACAGTTCGTGCACATTGGCCTCATAGAGGTCGCCCACCTTGCGGATCAGCTCAGCGCGCTGGTCAGCCGGCAGCGAGGACCACTGGTTAAAGCCTTGTTGTGCCGCATCCAGGGCGGCATTCACGTCTGCTTCCGAGGCAAAAGTAATGTGCCCCACCAGATCGTCCGGATTGGCAGGGTTGCGCACTTCATGAACCTCATCACTGGCGCTCGCCACGGCCATTAATGGCCCGCCTGTCCACTGATGGGTCTTGTAACGGTTACGCCCTTCATCTATTTCTGCCACCGTCACCGGATCGGTGATGTCCCAGCCTTTGGAATTGCGGCGCTGGTCACCAAAGAGTTTTGACGGATGCACAATGGCCTTGCTGGACAGATTGCGGCCCAGTTCCCTGACCACATCAATCGGGTCTTTGGCGATTTCTTCCGGTGTAATGCTGGTGTCGACGATCTGGTTAACGAAGGAGCTGTTGGCACCATTTTCCAACAAACGGCGCACCAGATAGGCCAGCAGGTCTTTGTGCGCGCCCACCGGTGCGTAGATCCGGCAGGGTACCTTGCTGTCTTCCAGCACCTGATCGTGCAGAGATTCACCCATACCGTGAAGACGCTGGAATTCAAACTTGTCACGGCCGAGGTCTTTGGCCAGTTCCAACACCGCTGATACCGAATGAGCATTGTGAGTGGCAAATTGCGGATAGATGCGGTCCGTCATACCCAGCAGCTGCCGCGTGCAGGCCAGATAGGACACATCACTGCAGGCCTTGCGGGTAAACACCGGGAAGCCACTCAGGCCCATTACCTGAGCGCGCTTTATCTCTGCATCCCAGTAGGCCCCTTTTACCAGGCGCACCATGATTCGGCGATCCAGCTTTTCAGACAGGGCATACAACCAGTCCAGAGTCTGTGACGCGCGCTTGGCAAAGGCCTGTACCACTACGCCGAAGCCGTCCCAGTTTTTCAGCTCGGGGTCCGACAAGATAGCTTCGATCACATCCAGAGACAGATCCAGCCGATCCTGCTCCTCAGCATCGATGTTAAAGCCCATGTTGGCAGCGGCGGCTTTTTTTGCCAGCTCCAATGCTCGGGGCACCAGCTCAGCCATCACCCGCTCTTTGTTGCCGTATTCATAACGCGCCAGCAAGGCAGACAACTTGACGGAAATCCCCGGGTTGGTACGAACATCGCCTTCGCAGCGCTTGCTGATGCTGGCGATCGCATCGGCATAGGATTTGAAATAACGCTCGGCATCGGCGTCGGTGCGGGCGGCTTCACCCAGCATGTCGTAGGAATAGGTGTAGCCTCGTTCTTCCTGGGCTTTGCCTCGCTCCTGGGCCTCTTCGATGTCACGGCCCAATACGAACTGCCGGCCCATTTCTTTCATGGCTTGGCCTGCGACGGTGCGCACAACAGGCTCGCCCATGCGCTTCACCAACTTGCGCAGAGTATCGCCCACGCTCTGGCGTTCTGAATCTTTCAGCAGATTGCTGGTCATCAGCAGGGCCAGAGTCGCCGAGTTAATCATGCCCGACTTGGCTTTGCCCACGTGGGCACCCCAGTTGCCGGACGTAATCTTATCTTCTATAAGATCGTGAATGGTCAGGTTGTCGGGCACCCGCAGCAGGGCCTCCGCCAGGCACATCAATGCCACACCTTCTTTGGTGGTCAGGCCGTACTCAGCCAGAAACTTCTCCATGATCGTGGGCCGGGCACCGTTGCGCACATCGCGCACAAGGTCCGCCGCCCGGACGGAGATAGCACGCCGCTCGGCGTCGGAAAGCTGGGCCTCAGCAATCAACCGGTGAATGACTTCAACTTCGTCTGCCAGGTAGTTATCCCGAATCGCCTTACGAATAGAACCGAGCTCTGGCATCACGGATTGCTGTGGACTCATGGGTGTACCCTCCTGATTATTTTTTGCTTACCGCATTCTAACGAAGCCCCTGAAGTCTGTTTACCCGTTCCGCCTCGTTATGGTTTACTTTTTCCCCGAATTGGACCGATTATAAATACCTATTCGGCCACAAATTCACTAAACTTGGGGATTATCACCTTTTAATGAAAAAACTAACCGCTTATTACAAAGGATAGCAGTCATGGCGGATCTGGACAGAATTGACCTTTCGATCATCCGGGAGTTGCAGAAGAATGGCCGGATAACGGTGACAGATCTGGCGTCCAGAGTTGGCCTTTCCAAAACACCGTGCCAAACACGCATGCGCCGGCTGGAAGAACAAAACTACATCACCGGCTACAGCGCCATGGTCAACCAGACCAAGCTGGGCCTTTCACACGTCGCCTTCGCGCAGGTCACCCTTAATGACACCAGCAGCAAGGCCCTGGCAGCCTTTAACGATGCGGTACGGCAGATATCGGCGGTTGAGCAGTGCCATATGATGGCGGCCAACTTCGATTACCTGCTGAAGATCCGTACCAAGAACATGGCCGAGTACCGACAAGTGCTGGGTGAGCAGATTTCCAGCCTGCCCCATGTGCTGCAAACCAGCACGTTTGTGGTTATGGAAAGTGTCAAAGACCGCGGCCTTTAAGGATAGACCATGAACAGACCAAATAGATCGTCCCGCTTGAGAGTTGTCATTGCTCCGGACTCGTTCAAGGAATGCCTGGCCGCCGAGCAGGTGGCCAGCGCCATCGCTCGGGGTTGGCGCAGGGCTGCGCCAGAGGATCAGATTGTGGAGGTGCCACTGGCGGACGGTGGCGAGGGCACCACTCTGGCCCTGACCGAGGCCCGCCAAGGCAAGCTGCACAGCCAAGAAGTCACCGGGCCGATGGGCAACCCGGTTACCGCTCACTACGGCCTGGTCAATGACGGCGACATTGCCATCGTCGAAGTGGCCGAAGGCAGCGGACTTCATTGTGTTCCAGCAGCTAGCCGCAATGCCCTGGAAGCTTCAAGTTACGGAACCGGTGAACTCATGCTTGCCGCGCTGGCCCACCAGCCCACAACCCTGATCATGGGCCTTGGTGGCAGCGCGACCACGGACGGTGGCGCAGGGATTCTTCAGGCACTGGGTGCCCGACTGCTGGACAGCGAAGGCCATGACATTCCCCGTGGCGGCGCCGGCCTGTCGAAACTTGCCAGCCTTGACCTCACACCCGCCATAGAGCGGTTGTCAGGCATCCGCCTGGTGGTCGCCTGCGACGTCAACAACCCGCTGCTCGGCCCAAACGGCGCAGCCGCCGTGTTTGGACCGCAAAAAGGTGCGGATGCCCGCCAGGTAGTGCAACTGGACAGCAATCTCCGGCATTTTGCGCAACAGGTTGAGCAGCAGGGAATGGATATGGCGAGCTTCGCGGGAAGCGGCGCTGCCGGGGGGATTGGCGGCATGGTAGCAGGCATCTTGGGCGCCGAATTACGCCCGGGCATTGAACTCGTGATGGAAACGGTTGAGCTGGAAAGTCATCTGCAACAGGCTGACCTGGTGATTACCGCCGAAGGCGCCATTGATGCCCAGAGTGCCTATGGCAAAACGCCCGCTGGCGTAGCCGCGCTGGCCAGAAAACACGGGGTGCCGGTGATTGGCCTGGCGGGCAAGCTAGGCGATGATCTGGACGAACTGCACAAACTCGGGCTGTCAGCTGCCTTTTCGATAACCCCGGCACCCATGTCGCTGCAGGAGGCTTACCGTCAGGCTGAAAAGAATCTTGAACAGGCCGCCGAGCAATTGGCCAGGCTGGTGCACGTTTTTTCAGACCGGCGCTAGTTTGCTGGCTAGCCCGGTCAACTCTATCTTGCCGCGTGCCAGCCTGACCTGGCCCTGTCGCTCCAGTTCTTTGAGCAAGCGGCTGACGACTTCCCGCGCCGTACCCAATTCCACCCCAAGTTCCTGATGGGTGATGCTCAAAACTGTCTGGCGCTGACCAGCCCGGGCCAACAACCATTCCTCCAAACGCTCATCCATCCGATGGAATGCCACCTCTTCTACCAGCAGCATCAACTCATCCAGTCGCCGGCCGTAAGACTCCATAATGGCCAGCCGGAAATCGGCAGATTGATCCATCAGTCGATCAAACAATCCTCGGGGAATAATTGCCGCCTCGGCCTCCTCCTCAACGATCGCTTCAGCGCGATAGCCGCGCCCTGTCATCAGGCAGCCGATCGACAATGTGCAGATGTCATCAGCGCCCATTCGGTACAGCACGATGCCATGTCCGGAAACACCGGTCATCTGCACCTTGATGCTGCCATCAAGCACCAATGGCAGACCGCGGCACTGCTCCCCGGCACTGAAAAGAACCTGTCCCGGCGGAAATCGCATAACGCTGATTGATGACAGCGCGTCTTTACGCAAGCTGTCGTTGAGCGTTTCCAGAATGCTGTGTTTCGCCATTACCGACTCCGAGCTGAAAATTCGTGGATGGCTGTGTGACTTTATCACTGAACGAGACCCGGCGCGGCCCTATAGTCTCACCATCATCCGACATCAAACAGGAGAAACGAAGATGACGGTAAACATGGGTTCAACTGATCGAATTGTTCGCGCTATCGTCGGCATTGTACTGCTTGCCCTGGTATTCGTAGGGCCACAAACAGCCTGGGGCTGGATTGGTGTCGTGCCACTGGCAACGGCGGCTATGGGCAACTGCCCTGCCTACTCCCTGCTGGGCATTAAAACCTGTAAATCCAAGTAAGCGCAGCCAACACTGGATACATGGAAAAAAGGCCGGGGCGAGTGTGTCGCCTCCGGCCTTTTCTACCATCTGAAATCGCTAAGCCTAGCGAACAGGGGCGTTGATAACGTCCAGAACTTCTTCGAGTTCGGTGATCATCTGCCTGATCAGCTGTTTGTACTGGGTGGTGTCATCTTTCACCTCAGTACTGCTCAGCTTCTGCTTGGCGCCACCAATGGTGTAGCCCTGATCATAAAGCAGGCTGCGGATCTGTCGGATGGTGATCACGTCTGCCCGCTGATAATACCGACGGTTACCCCTGCGCTTGACCGGCGATAGCTGCGGAAATTCCTGCTCCCAATAACGAAGCACGTGCGCTTTTACCGCACACAGCTCAGCCACCTCACCGATTGTAAAGTAGCGTTTCCCCGGAATGGTGGGGAGCTCGTTGTTATGACTCGGTTCCAGCATACGCTTCTACTTTCTGCTTCAGTTTCTGGCCTGGTCGAAACGTAACGACGCGTCGAGCACTGATCGGAATTTCTTCACCCGTTTTTGGGTTCCTTCCCGGCCGCTGTTTCTTGTCCCTGAGGTCGAAATTGCCAAAACCGGACAACTTCACCTGCTCATTGTGGCTGAGTGCGCCTCTGATTTCATCGAAGAAAGCCTCGACCATTTCCTTGGCCTCCCGCTTGTTGAGACCCAGCTCTTCATACAAGCGCTCTGCCATGTCCGCCTTCGTCAAAGCCGCCATCTGTCAACTCCTCAGTGTTGCCCCCAACTCTTCTTTCAAGGCATCAATAACCCCGTTGAAGAGCGAGTGCACTTCGTCTTCGTTGAGTGTGCGCTCAGGATGCTGCCAGAACAGACTTAACGCCAGGCTACGGTTACCCTCGCCCAGGTTTTCCCCTTCATACACATCAAACACACGCAACGCCGTGAGATGTTCGCCGGCATGCTTACGTGCCACATGCTCTACCTGAGCGAACGCCACATCGCTTCCAATGATAATAGCCAAATCCCGCCGGACTTCCGGGAATTTTGAAACATCTTTGAAATTAGGCACATATCCGGTCACGATCGAATTCAAGAATAGCTCAAACATCAGGATCGTGCCATTAAGTTCAAGATTTTTCTGAACTTGTGGGTGCAAGCTGCCTAACCAGCCAACGTGCTCGCCATTACGCAGCAATTGCGCAGTCTGGCCAGGGTGCAATGCCGGATGCTGACTGGCCAGAAACTGGATTTCAATACCCAGCACACGGAACAAGCTTTCCAACTCTCCTTTTACATCAAAGAAGTCTGCCGTTCTGCGACCGTTTACCCAATTTTCCTGAACCTGATTACCGACCACCACGCCAGCTAGCATCGGCTGCTGATCGATGCCTTCACCGGTCTTTTCAAAACGCAGGCCGGTCTCGAACAATCGAATCCTTGGCTGCTGTCGGTTCTGGTTGTGCACAACGGTCTTCAACAGGCCGCTCCACAAGGTGGTGCGCATGACGGAGAGGTCGGCTGAGATCGGATTCGCCAAGGCAATTCCTTCACGCTCCGGATCGATCAACTGCTGCACCTTGGGGTCTACAAAGCTGTAGGTAATCGCCTCCTGGTAGCCCTGCGCAACGAAGAAATTCCGGATCGCAGACAGTGGGCGCACCGCCTCATCCCGAGCCCGCAACCCCAAAGAGCCGGTGGGCTCGGTGACCGGCAGATTGTTGTAACCATAAATCCGCCCGACTTCCTCGATCAGATCTTCCTCAATGGAGATATCCGGACGGAAGCTTGGCACACTGATCCGCCAACCGTCTTTCAGCAACTTGTCGACATGCAGGCCCAGGCGGGAAAGGATTTCTTCAACCGTGGTGCGGTGAATAGCCAGGCCCAGAACACTGGCAAGGCGCTGTTCCCGAAGATCAATGATCCGTGGCTTGGGCAGATGTTCGTCGCTCACTACCTCAACAATTTCACCGGGCTCGCCACCCACAATATCCATCAGCAACCAGGTGGCGCGCTCCATGGCGTCACGGGCCAGCTGATAATCCACACCACGCTCAAAGCGATGAGAGGCGTCAGTGTGCAAGCCAAATTGGCGCGCCTTGCCGGCCAGAGTGATCGGATCAAAATAGGCCGACTCCAACACCAGGTCACGCGTCTTGTCACCGACACCGGAATTCTCGCCCCCCATCACACCGGCAATGGCGACCGGCTTTTCATGATCGGCAATGACCAGAATTTCGGGCGTCAACTCGACTTCCTGACCATCCAGCAGCACCAGCTTTTCGCCGGCAGCCGCCATACGCACAATGATGCCACCGGCAATCTCTTCCCGGTCAAAGGCATGCATCGGCTGCCCCAACTCAAGCATCACGTAATTCGTCACATCGACCGCGGCATCGATAGAACGGACACCGGAACGACGCAGCTTTTCCTGCATCCACAGGGGCGTTTCCGCCTGCAGGTTCACATTGCGCAGAATACGACCGAGATAACGGGGACACCCTGCAGGCGCCTGCACACGAATATCCGGCACCTCCGAATGCACCGCCTCCACAGGTTCAATCTCAGGGGCGTTGGCCAGCAGGCTGTTCAACACGCCCACTTCCCGGGCCAGGCCGCGGATTGACAGGCAGTCACTGCGGTTCGGGGTCAGGTCGACATCAATGGTAATGTCGTTCAGCTTCAGATACTCCGCGACGTCCTGACCGACCGGCGCATCCGCCGGCAATTCCATCAAGCCGTCGTGGTTTTCAGACAACGCCAGTTCAGACTCGGAACAGAGCATACCTTCGGAGGGTTGGCCGCGAAGTTTCGCCTTCTTGATCTTGAAGTTGCCGGGCAGAACCGCACCGACAACGGCAAACGGTACTTTCAGGCCATCACGTACATTGGGCGCACCACAAACCACCTGAACCGTCTGCTGGCCATCACTGACCTGGCAAACACACAGCTTGTCGGCATCGGGATGCGGCGCAACGGAGAGCACTTCGCCCACGACCACACCGCTGAATTCGCCCGCCACCGGCTCAAAGCCGTCAACTTCAAGCCCTGCCATGGTGATCTGGTCCATCAAATCCTGAGAGCCAATGCTCGGATTAACCCACTCGCGCAGCCACTGTTCACTGAATTTCATCGTTGTTGCCTTGTCCTGATGCGGTTTATGCAGTTGATTCGGAGTCCTGTTTGCGCCGGTCAGCCCTGAGGCTTAACGGAACTGGCGCAGAAAACGCAGGTCGTTTTCGAAGAACATGCGTAGGTCTTTTACGCCATAGCGGAGCATCGCCAGGCGTTCAACACCCAGGCCAAACGCAAAGCCACGATATTCTTCGGCATCAATACCGCAATGTTCGAACACCTTCGGGTGCACCATGCCACAGCCCATCACTTCCAGCCATTTGATGCTGCCATCCGGCTCCCGTCCCCACTCGATGTCCACTTCCGCAGAAGGCTCAGTAAACGGAAAATAGGACGGACGGAAACGGACTTTCAGGTCGCGCTCGAAAAACACCCTGAGAAACTCTTCAACGGTACTTTTGAGATCGGCAAAGCTGACGTTTTTCTCAATCAGCAGGCCTTCAACCTGATGAAACATGGGTGTATGGGTCATATCCGAATCACAGCGATAGACCCGGCCCGGGCAAATCATCCGGAATGGCGGCTTGCCGGCTTCCATGGTTCGAATCTGAACCGGGGAGGTGTGGGTACGCAGGAGCGTGCCCGGATTGAAATAGAAAGTATCGTGCATGGCACGAGCCGGGTGATGACCCGGAATATTGAGGGCTTCGAAGTTGTGGTAATCGTCTTCGATTTCAGGCCCCTGCTCCACGCTGTAACCCGCGCGGGCAAAAATATCTTCAATGCGTTGAAGTGTGCGGGTCACCGGGTGCAGACCACCCAGATCCTGACCTCTGCCCGGCAAGGTGACGTCGATAGACTCGCTAGCCAACTTCGCCTCAATGGCAACCTTTTCCAGGTCGGCCCGGCGGGTATTGATGGCCTGTTCGACCTGACCTTTGGCTTCGTTGATTTTCTGGCCGGCGGCAGGACGCTCCTCCGCAGAAAGCTTACCCAGAGTTTTCGCCTGTTGGGTGATGACACCTTTCTTGCCGAGGTACTCAACGCGAATGTGATCAAGTGCCTGAAGGTTGTCCGCTTGTTCTACCGCGTTCAAACCATCCTGAACCAGTTGCTCCAGGTTATCCATTGACCCTGCTCCAAACCAGAAATGGGGTAGCTTAAAACAAAAATAGGGGAAGAGCGCGCCCTTCCCCTATCAGGAGGCGCCAGCATGAAGACATGTGGCGCCCGGATCGATTCGTAATCGATGAAAGAGCTTAAGCGATCACAGGGATGCTTTGGCCTTCTCAACAACAGCGGCAAACGCCTGCTGCTCGTTCATAGCCAGATCAGCCAGAACCTTACGATCGATTTCAACATTCGCTTTCTTCAGACCAGCGATCAAACGGCTGTAAGACAGACCGTTAGCACGGGCGCCAGCGTTGATACGGGCGATCCACAGTGCGCGGAACGCACGCTTGCGGTTACGACGGTCGCGGTAAGCGTACTGACCGGCTTTGATAACCGCTTGCTTGGCAACGCGGAATACACGGCTACGAGCTCCGTAATAACCCTTGGCCTGCTTGAGAATCTTTTTGTGACGACGACGTGCTACCACGCCACGTTTTACACGA
>LJZQ01000036.1 GCA_001314845.1 Marinobacter excellens HL-55 | reverse complement strand
CGCAAAGCCGGCAACCGAGAAGTGATCTGAGGGGAATTCGCCTACACGGGCGGTAAACTGCAATCCGCTTGCCTGGGGCATGACTTCGGTCCCTGAAGATTAATGGTGTACTGCTAACTCATCCTGAGCGTGCACGAGTATAACCAGTGTGGCTGCCAAGGCCAACCTCACATCTGCCCACATCTACGACTTTTGTTGAACTCTGTGAACGGTTACTCTTGTCGCAACGAATACAAAAAGAGAGCAGTTATGGCTATGTACACCATTGAAATAAATGAGACTTTTGACGTCCCTCGCAGAAAGGTCTTCGCCCTGTTTGCAGACCACCATCGCTTCGGAAAAATGATCGGTGCACCGGTCAAGCGCATCAAAGACAGCGATCAGGCAGACCCGAACGGCATCGGCTCCATCCGTAAAATCGGTATTGGACCATTGTCGCTTGAGGAGACCGTGCTTGGTTTTGAACCGGATTCACTGATCGAATACGCCATCACCAGCCTCAGCCCGATCAAAAACCATCTGGGGCAGATTCGCTTTTCAGATACGCCCGATGGACAAACAGCCGTGAACTACACCATCACCTTTGAAGACATTGTGCCCTTCTCTGGCAAGGTGGTCAGCGCCGCACTCGAGCAAGGCCTGCGACGCGGTATTCGCCGGGTGCCAAAACTGGCATAAGCGCACCAAGGCCTCGCCTCAGGCACCCGGACAACAATCCGTTACTTGATGAATATCAGATAATTGACCTGAGGCAACTCTGCGCATTTATCAATTCTGTACTCTCCCGCGCTGACTGCAATATCCGGCCATCAGCAGGCCTGATGCCGAATACTCACTCTTCTGCGGGAGACCGAAATGGCGGCCGAGCCGATTGTTCTTTTCGACAACGGGCACCACAAGTGCCTGATGTTTGATTCACTGGTGACTGGCGAAGGCGTTCAGTCCAACCAGTTTCTGGTTGTCGATGGCAAACACGAAGCACTGATTGATCCGGGTGGAGATCTTACCTACACCCCGCTTTCGGTTGCCGCGTCCAAATACATGAACATCCGCGACATGGACTATGTTTTCGCGTCTCACCAGGACCCGGACATCATCGGTGCCATTGATCGCTGGATTGTGCACACCCGCGCCAAGATCGTGACCTCCAAATTGTGGGCACGCTTTCTGCCGCACCTGGTGTCCAGCTACGTTACCAATCAGCTCAGCGGAAGCGTGTACGACCGCATTGTCAGCATTCCGGATGGCGGCGCCAATGTGCGCTTTGGCGACAGCTACCTGCAGTGCCTGCCGGCGCATTTCATGCACTCCGTGGGTAACCTGCAGTTCTATGATCCGGTCTCGAAGATTCTGTTCTCCGGCGATCTGGGCGCCTCCATGGGCGGTGAAGATGATCACAAGCCGGTGCAGGATTTCGACAAGCACATTCCCAATATGATCGGCTTTCACCGGCGCTACATTGCCTCCAAAAAGGTGTGCCGTCTGTGGGCCAACATGGTTCGCGATATGGATGTGGCCATGATCGTGCCGCAGCATGGCAAGCGCTTTGAAGGGCCGGTGATGATTGACCGGTTCCTGAACTGGGTCAGCGACATGGATTGCGGGATTGATCTGGTGTCACAGGACAACTATCGCCAGCCGGTGGAATACGTCTGATTCCCCCTGTTTCCGCAAGGACGCGGAAACATCCCCCGTTATATCTGCAAACAACCCTGTCGCTCTTCCCCCAGGTTAAGTAAAATCCGTCCTTTTACCGAAAACCCGAGAGGCACCACAGATGGGCAGAGCCTACCAGAATCGTAAAGAGTCCATGGCCAAGACGGCCGCGGCAAAAACCAAGGTCTACAGCAAATACGGCCGGGAAATCTACATGGCCGCCAAATCTGGCGGTGTAGACCCAACGGCTAACCTGACCCTTCGTGGCCTGATCGAGCGCGCCAAAAAAGACCAGGTACCCGGCCACGTTATCGATAAAGCCATCGACAAAGCCAAAGGCGGCGCCGGTGAGGATTACTCCCCCGCCCGCTACGAAGGTTATGGACCAGGCAACTGCATGGTCATTGTCGACTGCCTGACCGACAACCCCAACCGTACCTTTGGTGACGTGCGCCTGGCCTTCACCAAAACCAAGTGCAAGATTGGTACTCCTGGCGTGGTTGCCCACATGTTTGACCACTGCGCCATCTTTGCCTTCTCTGGCCACGATGAAGAAGCGGTTCTGGAAGCCCTGATGGAAGCGGACGTAGACGTCACCGACATCGAGACCGAAGACAGCAACGTCACCGTCTTTGCGCCGAACACCGAGTACGCTAAAGCCAAACAGGCGCTGGAAGCTGCATTCGAAGGCATCGAGTTCGAGGTCGACGAGATCCAGTTCTTGCCGAAAACCACCACCGTGGTGGCGGGCGACGACATTCCGATGTTCGAGAAGTTTCTCGACATGTTGAACGATCTGGATGATGTTCAGAACGTGTTCCACAACGCTGAACTCCCAGAGGAGTAACAGCGAGGCCAACTTTCTCTGCCAACGGAGTGTTCCATGGCTGGCTCAGCAGGCTCCCCAAAAGCCCGTGTGGTGATCCTGAAAACCGGAACCACCTACCCGCAGATTCAGGCGCAGTTCGGTGATTTTGACGCCTGGTTTGTGCGGGCGCTGGCCGGCCAACTGGACGTGACGGTTGTTGATGTGACCCAGGCGCCCCTCCCCGGGCAGCCGGGCGATTGGCAAGGCATCTTGATCACCGGATCGCCGGCTATGGTCAGTGAACGAGCGGCCTGGAGTGAGGCCACCGCCGACTGGATCAAGCAGGCCGTTGAAGCGGACGTACCGCTCCTTGGCGTCTGTTATGGCCATCAATTACTGGCCCATGCGCTGGGTGGCCGAGTGGACTATCACCCCAAAGGGCGCGAGTCTGGCACACACTCCGTCACACTCTTTGACAGCGCCGTAGCCGATCCCTTGTTCCGTCAAATGCCGCGCCAGTTTCTGGCCCAGCTGACCCACAAGCAGTCTGTCCTGGAGCTGCCTCCCGATGCCGTGTTGTTGGGGCAATCCGATTTTGAACCCCATCAGGCCTTCCGTGTTGGCAACCATGCCTGGGGCGTGCAGTTTCATCCGGAATTTACCGATCAGGTCATGAAAGCCTATCTGGAAGTCCAGTATCCTGACCTGGAACAGGAAGGATTAGATGCCGCCTCGCTATTGAGCTCGGTTCGCTCGGCACCAGAGGCATCCCAGCTGCTGAAGCTGTTCGCCCGCTACGTGACGGCCAGGCAACCCGGATAGCCTGGCACACCCACCCCGCTCGATGGAACGAATCGGCCATGACCATGAAGTTACTCGCCTTTGCATTGCTCCTGATACTGGCCGGCATTGGCTTGTGGCATTCCTTCAAACCGCTCCCCACCGGCATTCGGCATCAGGGTGAACCGGTACCTTTGGTCGCCCCGAAACTGTTGACAGATGTGACCCATCACACCGACGATGGCAGCACAGTGCTTGAGCACCAGATTTTTGATGAAATCTTCCGGCTGATTGCCCAGGCAGAGAAGTTCATTCTGGTCGACATGTTCCTGTTTAACGGCACCAAACCTGAAAACACGGAACTGCGCCCTCTGGCCGAGCAGCTGACGCAAGCATTGCTGGAGCGCAAGGCGACCCGGCCAGATATCGACATTGTGGTCATCTCAGACCCTCTGAACACCTTTTACGGTGGTACCCGCTCGTCCGAGTTCGAAGCACTGTCCAGCGCCGGGATCGAGGTTGTGATCACCCGCCTGGAACCGCTTCGCGACAGCAATCCGGCCTGGTCTTCTCTCTGGCGCTTGTGCTGCCAATGGCTTGGCAATAATCCGGACGGTGGCTGGCTGCCTAACGCCCTCGGCGATGAGCCGGCCACGATTCGCAGTTACCTGGCACTCCCCAACTTCAAGGCCAACCACCGTAAACTGCTGGTGACCGATGATGGCCAGGGCTACCGAGCGGTAATCACATCTGCCAACCCCCACGACGGCAGCAGCCAGCACAGCAATATTGGCCTGGCCTTTGGTGGGCCCGCCGTTATCGATGTGGTCAGAAGCGAGCAAGCCGCTCTAAAAATGTCTGGTGCCAGCACCGCCACCTTGGACCACTGGATCAGCAAGATGCCTGCAGACGACCAAGCCGGCAATGATGCTTCTGGCATCATGAAAGTTCTGACCGAATCCGCTATCCGAGACGCCGCGCTCGATATGATTGATCGCAGCCAGCCCGGCGAGGCCCTCGACATGGCAATGTTCTACCTCTCGCATCGCCCCATCATCAAGGCACTGTCGGCCGCGCATCAACGTGGTGTCTCAATCCGGCTTCTACTCGACGCCAACAAAGACGCCTTTGGTCATGAAAAGAATGGCATTCCGAACCGCCCGGTCGCCCACGAACTCCAACAGGCGGGCATTCCCGTCCGTTGGTGCCTCACAGAAGGCGAGCAGTGCCACAGCAAGTTGCTCATCTACACCCCGCGTGATGATCAGCAGGAACTCCTGCTCGGCTCGGCCAACTTTACTCGGCGCAATCTGGACGACCTGAACCTTGAAACCAACGTCTGGCTGGCAACGCAGGCAAGCAGTGCCGTTGCACAGCAAGCAACGACATTGTTCAACCAATACTGGCAGGCAGGCCCAAATCACGACCAAGCAATGAGCCTGCCCTACTCGGCCTGGGCAGAACCGTCCCGGCTCCGGTACTGGCAGTATCGGATAATGGAGGCGACAGGACTGTCGACGTTCTGATGCTGGCGCCAAAGCGTGAACGTTTTGTATGTTGAATCGGTACATGTTCCAATCTATTTTTTTGAGACAAACCATTAAGGAACCTGAAATGAACAGCATCCGTTCCCATGTTAGGCAGCTTTCGTTGATCATGGCCGTATTGCTGGCCTTTGCAACCACGTTCTCTGTCTCTGCACACGCAGGCATGGTGGGCACCGGAGAATTGATTCAGCAGCAACAGGTTGACCTTGACCGCCAACAACTACTGAACATGCTGGAAACTCAGGAAGTCAAAGACAAGCTCTCCAAGCTTGGCGTCAGCGAAGACCAGGTGGCTGAGCGAATCCAGAATCTGACCCCCGCCGAGCTTGCAGACTTTGAACAACAACTGGCGGAAGCCCCCACCGGTGAAGGCGTGGTCGGTGTGATCGTGCTGTTCTTGCTGGTCTTTATCATCACCGACATGCTGTGTGCCACCAACGTCTTCTCGTTCGTCAATTGCATTCGTTGACCCAACCTACCCTGCTTGCAAGCGCGGGCCTGATCAGCAGGTTTGCAGCCCTTCTGGGGCTGTTCCTGCTTGTTGGCTGCGCTAGCACCCCACCCTGGCCAGACCACAATTCGGCAAAAGTACCGGCGCATCAAGACAACAACGTACTAAACCAGGCACTTCTGGATAGCGTGCCCTTCTACCCACAGGAAAAGTACCAGTGTGGCCCGGCTTCACTGGCCACCATGCTGAATAGCCAGGGCCTGGCCACCAATCCGGAAATCCTGAAAGAACTGGTGTATCTACCCGGCCGACAAGGCTCTCTGCAAGTTGAAATGGTCGCCGGCGCCCGCGCTCATGACATGGTGGTGTACCCATTACAGACCAATATAGAGACCGTACTGAGCGAAGTAGCCGCCGGCAACCCGGTACTCATCATGCAGAACCTGAGATTCAACTGGTGGCCGCAATGGCACTTTGCGGTGGTGGTGGGCTACGACAGCGATGAAGAAGTTCTGATCCTGAACACAGACACCCGTCGCCATTACCGGATGCCCTACAAGACCTTCCACGCCACCTGGGATCGTGCCAGCCGCTGGGCGATGGTCATCCTGCCGCCTGACGAGCTACCGGCAACCGCCGAGACACTGCCCTATCTGCGTGCGGCCCACGACCTTGAGAGCACCGGCCACACAAGGGCCGCACGCCAGGCTTACCTGAGCGCCGAACAACAGTGGCCAAGCCAGCCCGCCCCAATTATGGCCCTGGGCAATCTAGCCTACGACCAGGGCGATTTCGCCGGTGCCGTATCCCATTTCCTGCGTGCCGTTAACCGCTTCCCTGAGTTTTCAGAGGGCTGGAATAATCTTGCTTACGCACTGAGCACCCTTTCTTGCCCCAAGCAGGCCAGCAAAGCCATGGCCTGTGCTGCAAACCTGAACCCTGAGCGATTTGATCAGGCACCAGAGCCATCTTCGGGTATAACAGAACGTAGCAGCACTGCATGCCCGTCGGTGCCGGATTGCCCCGCTAACAAGCCAGAACGCTAGCCTTCCTTACGAAACAGCACCACATCTTTGCAAGGCACTTCAAATTGCCAACCGTAATGGTCCGCTAGCCAGGCCAATGTCAGTTCCCGATAGAACACCACGTGAGTGGGGTCTCGCCGATAGTGCCAGTGATCAAAACGATCATCATCCGTCTGGAAGCACGTCATAATACCCAGCCAGCCGCCCGGCTTGAGCAGCGAATCCAGTTGCCTGAACACTTCGGCTGGCCGGTACAGATGCTCCACCACCTCAGTGCACGTGATGAAGTCATATTGTCGTTCGAGGGCCGACATTGTGGGATGGAAGAACGGATCGTACAGCGCCATCTCGTAGCCGGCCTCCTGCATCATGCCGGCAAGTGCCGGCCCCGGACCGCAGCCAAAATCCAGCCCCTGTGCGCCACTCGTCAGCTTGGTCAATAGAGGCTCAGACAACTTGGACAGAAACCGGCGATAGCCCCCATCCTCAGGTTCATTGTTGTGCAGCGCGTATACGGCACGTTCTTCATCTGGCGTCAGCCGGCATTCAGGCGCCATGACCGTTGCCTGGCATTGCCCGCAGCGCAGGTAGCGTATACCTGCAACCGTGCGAAACGGCTGCAGAATGCCGGTTTCACACACCGGGCACCGGGGCTGTTCGTGATCACCAGCTACCATCTTGGCTCTGCCCTACCTGTCGAAAGTTTCATTGTCATATCCGGCCATCCGGTCAATTTGTGATCGGCTGCCAGAAAGGCGAACTGACTCGCTGCCTATACTCGCACCCATCCACGCCCGCAGAAGGCTGGAATAATAACAACCGAACGACACATGACGAAACGCCGGACACGCCGGCTCAGGGACCGAAACATGGATACGTTGAACAATCTTGCCCGTGAGGTACCGATTCTGTCGGCCCGCTATGCCCTGCGATTTGTCCAGTTTATGGAAAGCCGTGGTGTGAAGCGCCACACCATTCTCGAGCAAACCGGCGTTACCGAAGACATGCTGAAAAGCCCGGAAGCCAGCCTGTCCATGACTCAGGTACTGACCATCCTGAGCAAAGCCGACTGGCTAATGACCGACGAGCGCGCCGCTTTTGAATTTGGCCAGCAGCTGGACCTGCCAAGCCACGGCTTACTGGGTTTTGCCGTTTTGGGGCAGGAAAACCCCAAACGCCTGGTCAGTATGATTGTCCAGTACCTCCGGGTGGGCCTGCCCCTGATGGACATGCAGCTGGACTCCATCGGCTCCAGCTTTCGTATCCGGCTGGTCGATACGTGGGGCCTGGGCACGCTAACGCCGTGCCTGACCAAGATCTACATGGGTAGCATTCATCGGGTATCCAGTCAGGTGTGCAGCCACTTTACTTTTCAGTTCGACTTTCCAACCAACGCCCGCGAGGAAGACTGGAAAGTTCTGGCACCGGGCTGTGAGTTTGAATTCAACGCGGGGGTCAGTCAGGTGGTCATGCCTTTGACGGGCATACCCATCCGCCAGGATGATGCCAGCCTTGAGTTTCTGGTTGCACGAACACGCTACGACGGTCAGCAGAAGACCCCGGATGCCGACCAAACCGCCATGCAGGTCCGGGAACTGATTATGAGCCAGCCAGGCCGGCCATGCACCACAGAGAACATTGCACGGCGCCTGGATGTCAGCCCCAGAACCCTCAGGCAACATCTGGCCAGCGCGGGAACTTCTTTTCGTGAACTTCGCAATGAAATCCGAGAAAACTTCGCCACGCTGTACCTGAAAGACACCAACGTTCCCCTCGAATCCATTTCTGAAAAACTTGGGTTCAGCGATCAAGCCGGTTTCACCAAAGCCTACCGCTCCTGGACCGGCAAAACCCCGGGCGATGTTCGTCGTCAGGCCCGTGCAAAAAAGTGAACACCGTTCAGCCTTGAACTTGACCCGGTTCACGCTTTGAACAATCAACCCCGTCCCTCTCCGCTTTAGACAAAAACGCTGCCGCGGCAAGCAATGACCCGCGGCGGCCCTTCCCCGTTAAATGATCCTGCATTCATGCGCGCCATGCGTGTGGCAAAGGGATCTTTGCAAGTCCGGTTGAGCTGTCCGTCATCGGTGTTGTCTGCAACCCCAATTACAACAACGAAAGTTAGACAGAGGACGAACTCATGAAACTCAGGAACCTCAACACGAGCGTTCGCAAGATCGGACCTGCCATTGCGGCAGTAGCCCTGATGGCCGGCGGCGCCAGCCATGCCTCCGCAGAGCAGGTATCGATCGAACTGGCGTTCGAATGCCCGTTCCCACTGATCGGAACCCAACCGATTCGGGCACAGATCAGCGCCGATATTCCTTCGGTTGCCACAGTGGGCGAGCCCACCCCACAGTTTGAAGTCACCGCCATTACCGTGGTCAACGACAACGCCCGTACCGGCCTGAAGCTGGTCGGCTCTGAGACAGTTGAAGGTACCGCAACCAGCTTCAATACGGTCATAACCACCAATCGCACTCTGGATCAGATCGTCGATCTTGCCATTCCAGCAACCCTGATACCTGATGTGAGCGGCGAATTTAACGTGCCCGCCACTGGTATGGCACCAGAAGTGCTCTTTACCGAAGACGATATCGGTGAGGCCGAAATTCGCATAGGCGCGCTGACCCTCGATCTGACCGCGCGCACCCCGAACGGCGCCATTGCACCGGCACCGATTGGTGAGATTCTGACCGACTGTGTTCAGCTGCCAGGCCAGAACAACCTGCTGCAAACCATCACGGTCGATGGTGAAGCCGTGGAAACGCCGCGCATCAGCGTAAATCGCGAAGAAGTGACCTTTGGTAATGTTCAGGCCGGTCTGAGCGCTCAGGAAACCGTGTCTGTCACCAACACCGGCAGCGCCGCCCTGGGTATCAGCAACGCGGTCATCAGCGGTACCGATGCCGACGCCTTCCTGCTGGACAACCAATGCGGAACCCTGGCACCCAACGAATCCTGTGACGTTAACGTCACCTTCGCGCCGAGCACGGACGGCACACGGAGCGCTACCCTGACCATTGAATCTACCGACGCCGATAACCCGGCGGTGGATGTCGCATTGACCGGCCGCGGCGTATTAGCCCCGACACCGGAAATCGGTGTTAATCCCGAGTCTGTCGATCTTGGCCGCATTGAGCTGGGCCAGAGTGCATCTGCAGACGTCACCATCAACAACACCGGTAACGAAACTCTACTGATTGATAGCGTTGCCCTCAGCGGTGCTGGCGCCGCGGACTTCACGCTGGCCAACAACTGCACGACGGTTGCTGCCAACGCAAGCTGCACCATTGAGCTGAGCTACACCGCTAATGCGGTGGGCGTGAGTAACGCCAGTCTTGTGATTCGCTCAAGCGATCCGGAGAACCCGGAAATCAGCGTGCCGGTATCGGCTGAAGCCTTTGAGCAGGCCGGCTCAGAGCTTGAGCTTCTGCTTGGCCTGGAAGGTTCAACCTTCATCAAGGCCTCCGGCGGTACGCTGCCTCTGAACGGCTCCATTGCCACCTTGCTGGATCTTGCCGCAGGCACTTTCGAAGCTGACCTGGCGATTGATCCGACCTCTGGCAACTTCTCCATCAAACTGCTGTTCAGCCGACTGAACGCCTCAGCCAACGTTGAGTTCGTGCCGGCTGAGATCACCACGGGCACCCTGATCAACGGCAAACTGAGTGCCAACTCACAGCTGTTTGTGAAGGTCCCTAAGGTGGCGATCAAGGTATTCGGCTTGCCGCTTCGAGTCGGTGGGGGTTCCGAGTGTATGACTCGTGACCCGGTCAACATCGACCTGGCATCTGCAGACGGCGAAAACTTCTCACCCGCCACCGGCGGAACGGTTAGCGGAGTCTACGACCTGCCTGCCCTTGAGAACTGCGGTCTGCTCACTGGCCTGCTCAACCAGTTCCTCACTGGCTCTGGCAACACCATTGAACTGGATTTGACCCCGCAGTAAGGAATTCCGGCATCGCCGGATAACAAAGACCCCGGCAGGCACCCGCCTGCCGGGGTCAAGCAGTCGAAGAACAAAACCAAAAAAAGGAACTAAACAATGAAAAGCCTGAAAAGAACTGCGCTAGTGCTGGCCATGGCAGGACTGCCGTTTGCGGCACAAGCCGACATGAAACCTCTCGACGACACTCATATGGGCAACATCACTGGCCAGGCCGGTGTCACCATTGAGTTGGAAACCCGCCTGGACATCGGTGAGTTCCGTTATACCGATGAGGGCTCTCTGTCTATCAGAGACATCGAGATTGGTGGTGCCAACCGGACCGATCTTTTTGAAGAAATTACCGACTTCCGTGATGCCCTGTTTGGCCAGACCAGCAACCTGATCGACAACATCAAGATCGATATTGATATTGCCGACGACGGTGACGCACTCATCAACATTTTCCCGATCACCGCTGCGCCAATCGACTTCGGCATCAGCACCGGTGACTGGACACTGGAAGGACAAACCGACTCCACCGTGCTGGCCAGCAACTTCAATATGGTCGGTGCATTTACCAAGGTAGGCATCATCGTCGACACCGCAACAGACACACTCAACCTGAACACCCAGGTGGGTATCTCCGAGCTGAACGTTGACGTCGATTTCCTGGCTTTGGGCATTCGCGGCCTGAAAATGACCGGCGCGGATTACATGGGCACCAAGCTCGACGGCACCCCTGGCAGCGCCAACGTGCTGACCCTGGGCGCGACCATCGACATGGACGTATACAAAGCCGCCCGTCTGGGTGGTGGTGGCGACGCCCTGGCCATCGACCTGAACACCTTCGCAGCGGATATGTCGATCGATCAGGTGTTGGTCGGCGGAACATCTATCGGCTCTGTGATGCTAGACAACCTGGTGGTGCAGGACACCACCATGCGCATCTACGGTCACTAAAACCTGAAAGCCCGGCGTGTGCCGGGCTTTCTCTCACTTCTTGAAAAACCGTGGATTGCGTTCGATAAAGGAATCAATCCAGCGCTCCAGAAATGAGGTGCGCTCAGGATTCTTCAGATACCTCCAACCGAGTATCGAAATAATCAACGCGCCCAAGGCATCAACAATCAAGTCCCACATGGTGTCGGTCAGCCCCGACGGGTCACCCAACATGGGCTTCTGCATGTTCATTCCGAACAGACTGTCCATCGTGAACTCAAAAATCTCCCATAAGGCTCCCACGCCAAGCGCAAACATGAAGGCAAAGAACGCCACAAACCCGGGCTTCATGTGCACATGAATCTTCTCGGTCTCGTTCATGATGTGAACCAGCAGGAAACCGAGAATCCCGAGCAGGAAGCCAGACATGGTATGCAGCGCCATATCCCACCACCAGAATCGGGTGTAGTAGTCCCTGATCTCGCCAAGAAACAGTGACGCAAACACAAAACCAATGGCCGCTAGCTGCAACTCGGGGGGAATGTGGATACGGAACCGCCGTTCAAACAGTATGGGGAACAGCGTGATCACAATGATCATGCTGGTCAGAAACGCCGTAAACCAGCGCTGCCCCCAAACGGCAAACACTGCCTCCAGTAACAGAATAAGCTGCAAAAACAGCGTGATTCGCTGATGGGTAATACGGATTCTCATGTTTCAGTCCTGATCACTCAGCCCTGCTGAGGCCCGCAGGAGCTGGTCCATTTCCGAGGCATCCAGTGCCTCGGCTGTAATAAGTTCAACTCGGGAGAGCTCACGGGGCTCGCCGGGCAGTATAGACACCGAGCCATCCACAACGTTCAACACTCGCCAACCCTCAATGGTGTGGATTACCGCCTTGAATCGCAACAACCGATCATCCATCGCCATCGCCAACACGGCGTTTTCGTCCAGCATCAACCCGGGATGGATCCGCCAGCCGATGCTGCTGTGCCCCTGTCCCCGGTTGGCGACCAATTGCCAGGGGTTGTCCTCAATCGACGGTGGCGGTGTGCTGGTGTCCTTACCATGATGGTGATGATGCGCATGAGGATCAGAAACCTCCGGCAGGGCAGTCTCGCCATCCACCCAGTTGACGCTGAGGTGGCCATGAGCGATGTGGTAAACCGCCCGCCCTGCCGGCGCCAGCTGGGCGGCCCACTGATCGAATGCCTTAAGTTGCTCATCCGTGCACAGGTCAGTCTTGTTCGCCACCAGAATGTCGGCCGCCGCCACCTGGTCCCGAAACTGGACATTCTCGAGCACCCGCGGGTTCTCAAGTTTACGGGGGTCCACCAGAGTGATTACCGGGCCAAGGGTCAACACACTCTGGTAATGTTCCCCGGTCAAGGTCTCCAGAATCTGAGACGGATGGCCAAGACCGGTGGGCTCGATCAGCAAGCGATCTGGCTTGGCCCGGGCAATCAGCTGATTCAGGCCAATCTGCATAGGCAAACCGGCAACACAGCACATGCAGCCACCCGGAATTTCCCGGACCACGGCACCTTCGGTCTCGAGTATAGCGCCGTCAATGCCCACTTCGCCAAATTCATTGACCAGCACGGCCCACACTTCACCCTCCGGTTTCTGCCGGAGCAAATCGAGGATTGCAGTGGTTTTACCAACACCAAGGAAACCAAGAATCAGGTTGGTGGGAATGGGACGAACAGGATCTGGCATCGGAGCGGCCTCAAAAGTGTTACAACATAACAAAAATGAGACACCAAACGCCAGTTCAGATGGGATAGAGTCAAAAAACTGCCCGGTCAGATCAGAATTGCCAAAGCAGCCAGATCAACGCTATCAATACCACAATAAACCAGCGGGCATAGTGATCCGGCTTGTCCCGCTCCTCAGGCCCTTGCGCCACTACCCGATCGGATTCGTATTCATCAATTAAAAGTCTGGCCCGGTAGACATCCTCATCGTCCACATGCACATTGCTGAAGCCGGCGGCACCGATTTCACCCATCGCGCCCTGCAGGTAGTGCCCGCCCACATAGGCCTCGATGCCGTTGGCGCCCAACATGCCGGCAATAATGTGTGCCTCGGTGATATCCCGGGCCCGATAGGCTATTTGCAAGATGACTTTCCTCTGTATGCTCTGCCATGGTACGAATATAGCTTCAGCATAGTTCCCTTTTTACGGGGCCCCAAAAGGAAAACCCATGCTCTGGATTCTGCTCGCGGTTATTGCGCTCATCGTTGCCACCACCTTTTTGCTGTTCCGGGTGCACGATCTTTCCCATTTTGACGGCGGCGACTGGGCAGTCCGTGAGGTGGCGCCCAATCCCGCCCACGATGAGGTAATGGCCCGTATTAAAGACATGGGGCGCGCCTCTAAAGGTCTCAAAGGCAAAGCTCGGCTGATTGCCCTGAGGAATCATCTGGACAGTCTTGGCGAGGGCGTTGACGTCACATCCGACATCCGCCACAACGATCAACCCCGGGGGGAATGGGTGATTGCTCCGGGTGCCGATACCCGTCGCCGGGTGCTTTACATCCATGGGGGTGCCTGGGCGGCCGGTAGCCCGCGCAGCCACCGCGCCATCACCGATCGGTTCTCTCATCTGGCCAACGCTGCTGTATTTGCGCTCGATTACCGTTTAATGCCTGAACACCGATTTATGGACGGCATCCGCGACTGCCGCCAGGCCTATACCTGGCTGCTGGACCACGGTCCGGAGGGTGAGGAGAAAGCAGAGTTCATGGTGGTTGCGGGCGATTCTGCAGGCGGTAGCCACACGCTGTCCCTGCTCGCCTGGATACGCGATAACGGTGTGCGCCAAGCGGATGCCGCCGTCGCCCTGTCGCCGTCTACCGATCTTACCCTGACCGCGCCCAGCAACCGGGACAACATCCGGACCGACGCATTGCTGGGCCCGGTCTTCGGCGGCCTGTCCAAGATTCCATTGCCGGTATTGTGGTGGGGCACCCTGGCCGCGTTCCGGATTTCACCAACGAATCCAGCCGCGTCTCCGCTGCGCGGCAACCTGAATGATCTGCCACCTACGCTGATTCATGCCAGTACAACGGAAATGCTGCTGGACAACGCCACACGCTATGCCGCCAAAGCCAAGGCAGAGGGATCACCGGTGGAAGTGCACACCTGGCAGAATATGGTCCACGTATGGCATATATTCTCGCCCTTGCTGCCAGAAGCCGAACAGGCCTTCGACGATATCCGGGACTTTCTCGAACAGGTCAGCCAGAGTAAGCGCAACGACTGAAACACGCCTCGGGGCGCTGTTGACGTTCAGGTGGCAATCGTTGTGTTACACCGCCTGACCACGGCACCAACTTCTTCCACCAGCACCGGGCGGCTGAAAAAATAGCCCTGAAAACGACCACAACCCATCTCGATCAGTGTGGCGAACTGATCTTTGTCTTCCACACCCTCAGCCACCAGGCGCATGCGATGGTTCTTGCCGATGGCAATGATACTCTCGACCATGTTCCGGGCTGGCTCATCCGCAATGATATTATCGACAAAGCTCTTATCGATCTTGAGTTCGTCAATTGGCAGTTTACGCAACAAACTCAGCGACGAGTAACCGGTACCGAAATCGTCCATCGACAAGCTGATACCGGCATCGCGAAGTTCCTCAAGAAGGGGTATAACCTGCTCAAATCCCGACATGAATACAGTTTCTGTTATTTCCAGAGTCAGGTAATGTGGATGTACACCGTGTTTTTTCAACGCCGATAATACCCGATCCGCAAACCCCAACTGCATAAACTGCATGGTGGATATATTAACCGACAACTCCAGGGGCTCCCGTACCTCATCAAGAATGTTGCGGAAATCCCACAGGCTCCGGTCCAGCACGTAATTTCCCAGCTCAACCATCAAGCCCGAGGATTCAGCCACCTCCACAAACTCGTTTGGCGGCACGTAGCCTAACTCTTCATCATCCCAGCGCGCCAGAGCCTCAACACCAACCACCCGACCACTCGCGTCCAGTTGTGGCTGATAAGCCATGTATAACTTCATTTCATGCATGGCACCACGCAGTCGCTGTTCAATATGAACCCGCCGCAGGTAGCCAGCTTCAAAATTATTCTGATAAAGACAGACGTCGTTACGGGTTCTCTTGGCCTGATAAAGCGCCAAATGCGCACTACGTATGATGCTGTTAAAAGAATCGCCATGGGCAGGGAACACGGCGGCACCAACACTTGCGCCCAACTGCATTCTGAGCGGGCCAGACGCCATTTCCCGAGCCAGTTTCTCCAGCAGGTCGTTACAGAACACCAATAGGTTTTCGGGTTCCCGGATGTTGCTGATCACCGCAAATTCGTCACCACCCAAGCGCGATGCGCCATACTGGTCGCTGGCAAGTTTGCGCAAGCATCGGGCAAACTCACTCAGCACCTTGTCGCCATGTTCCTGGCCAAAGCGGTCATTGATGCCGCGAAAATTATCAATGTCCAGCAGCACCACGCCAAAACCCTCATTGCGATTAACCAGCTGCTGAATCTGATCGATCAGGCCTACCCGGTTAAGCAGTGAGGTCAGGTCATCATGTCTGGACTGATACATCAACGCGGCACGGCGTTTGTGCTCAGCTCTCTCAATCTGGCGGACCAGGTAGAACAACAGGAAGAACAACGCAAAAAACACCGTCAACAGCACAACGCCGCGTTCAAGAAACGCCCGCCAAACCGAACGAATATTGGATTCAGAGACAATCCAGAGCTCGTAGTCCGGAGAATACCAAGCGCCACCTATGAAGGTACCGCCGTCCCTCTCGCTGTAATAAACAATGGGTTCCGTTCGCGCCATCAACTCTTCGATTGAGGCACTGTTGGCACCCAGCAGACTTTGCCTGTCCGCGTGACGTTGCTGAGGTGTCCGTTGACGATTTGCGTACATATCCGGGGTAACGCTTTGGCTGGACATAAACTGCAGATAGCCATCGTACTCTCTGAAAATCATCACAGAGTCATCAGGGCCGGTGTGCAGGTTTCGACCGAACACGCCCTCTTCGCCATCCGCCTGAATGCCGGCAGACATCACTGCAATAACATTGCCGTTACTATCCCTGACCGCTTTGCGGGCGGGGATAATCCAGGCAGAAACGGCCGGGAGATAATAGGTTCGGCCAACAACTAACCGATCTGAATCCAGAGCTCTCTGAAACCCATCCCGGGATGCCTCCTGCTCCAGAAGATTCGGCATCAGACTGACATCTACGGTGGATGTAACCTTGACCAGTTGACCATCGGGCAGTGCCATCCCGAACCCCGCAAGTGCGGGACTGGCCTCCATGATATTATCCAGAAACGGAAGCACCTCGGGGACCGAATTGATGAGATCCTGTCGCACCAGCTCCGCTGCGGCCACCTCCAGAATCAACTCCTGGGTGCGCAACACATTGGTGACAGATTGACTGATTAATGCAACGCGAGACTGATGGTGGGATTCCTGGGCCCGCAGCGTGGCCTGCCACATGCCCGTCAGAATGAAAGACATTACAAGCACACCAACTGCAACAACCAGCCAGAACAACGCCCAAACATTGCGCTTGAAGATGGTCAAAGTGACTCCGTCAGAGTAATTATTGTTGAAGCACTTTTTATAGTACTGACGTGAGTATAGGCAGAAAAACCGACGACGCGAACTCTGTCACCCACCGATTTACGCAGCGGTTTTTTGCTTTCTGCGGACGTACAGCGTTTTGTGAACTCGCGCCACAATCTCACCACTCTCATCAACAATGTCGACGTGCCACTCCGGCAAATACTTGTCGCCATCGGCGGTGGCATCGCGGATTTCATCCAGACGTTCATCGGTCAACTCAAAACGAGCCTGTACGCGACCTTTGCCGGGCCGGATAAAGTCGATACTGGCGGCTTTGTCCCAAACTACATAATCGTTACCCAGTCTGCGCATCAGCAACAACATGTACATGGGGTCCACCATACTGTAGAGCGAACCGCCAAAATGGGTGCCTACGTAATTGGTATTGTACCAATGCTGGCGCATTTCGACCGTAGCCGATGAAAAATCGTCTGCAATCTCGGTCACTTTGATACCCGCACCAAGGTAGGGCGCGAACGTGCTCAATAAGCGGCGCATGGCACCAGCGCTGGCAAACCAGCGGCGAACGGCAGAGTTCATAGGGATTCCTGGAAAATCGCATGAATGGGTAGCCTGCTATATTGTTACAGGCAGCCAGAGGTTTCAACCCAAATTCATACGATCGTTTGAATGTTATAGGCCAGCAAAAGCCAGTTGCAGCGCGATGGCGAGCATCATCAAGCCGATAACTCCATCAATCATCCTCCAGGCACTGGGGCGCGAAAGCACCGGCGCCAGGGAGGAGCCTAGCCAAGCCAAGGCACCAAACCAGATAACAGAGGCACTGCTCGCACCCGCCACGAAGCTGGGCGCACTCGACTGCTGGGCACCCACCGCCGGAATCAGCAACAGGGTATCCAGGTACACCTGGGGGTTAAGCAGAGTGACCGCCAGGGTGGTCAACAAAACCCCTTTCAGACTCCTGCGAGTTTCCGCTCCAGCTACAAGCGCAGCCCTGCCACGCCCGGCCCGAGCGAACGCCTGAATCGCCAACCAACCCAGAAAGACAACACCAAACCAACGCAACACTTCAAGCGCCTGGGGCATTGCCATTAACGCCGCCGACACACCAAACATGCCCAGGGTGAATAGCAGGATATCGGAGGTCATACAGACACCCGCAGACCACCAATGATGCTCCCGGCGGATCGCCTGGCTCAGCACATAGGCGTTCTGTGCGCCTATTGCGACGATAATGGCGCCACATACCAACAAACCGGTCAGATAACTCTCAAACACGTCGGTAACTCCAGAGAATAAGGAGGCCAGACTACCCGCAAACGGATATACTTGAAATTCATCATACTAATAGCGCATTAATTCTACTTATGATTGATTACAAGCTGCTGGAAGCCTTAGCAACCGTGGTTGAGTGTGGCGGATTTGAGCGTGCCGGAGACACCTTGGGGCTCACTCAGTCCGCCGTTTCCCAGCGAATTCGCACACTGGAGATCAGGCTGGGCCAGCCGGTGTTGGTACGCAGCCCGGTGCTTGCTCCAACCCCCGCCGGTCGGCGGCTGCTCAATCACGTTCAACAGGTACAGCTGCTCGAAAGAGATTTGGCCAGAACCTTGCCCGCTTTGACTGAAAGAGCCAGCCGATTACGAATCGCACTGAATGCGGACAGCCTGGCGACCTGGTGGGCCCAGATCATCGGCGATGTATGCACTGAGGACGAATTGCTGCTGGATCTCGTTATTGAAGATCAGGATATTGGCCTTCGGCGAATGCGGGAGGGCGATGTCGCCGCTTGCCTTTGCAGCAGCGCGCAACCCCTTGCCGGCGCCCGATGCGTTGCGCTGGGCACCATGCACTATCTCCCCCTGGCAACGCCCGACTACGCCCTCCGTTACTTTCCGGACGGAATCAATCCCCAAAGCCTGAGTCAGGCTCCGGCGATTGTCTTCGGGCCAGACGACCTGCTCCAGCACCGTTTTCTTGCACAATGTGGATACGATGGAGCATTCCCCCATCATCTGTGCCCGTCATCTGAGGGGTTCGTAAAGCTCGCCTGTGCAGGACTGGGTTACGGCATGATCCCGGAGATACAGGCAACCCGGGAACTGCAATCCGGAGAACTGGTCAGTCTCGCCCCAGGGCAATCCCTGGAGGTGCCTCTGTACTGGCACTTTTGGCGCCATAGCGGCGAGGCTTTGGAACGCCTGACCCGAGCACTGGTTAACAACCGAATACTTGGTTCATCCTCCAAAGACCCGGAGTTCAGGTCTTAACGCCAAACCAGTGCGGGTACCTGAGCAGGCAATACAGTGCCATCATGTCATAAACTGCATGCCACACCATGACCAGTTCAAGGCTGCCGCTGAGCTGGTAGGCCGTGCCGAGCACCAGGCCAAGACCGGTGGCCACCAGAAAATAGGTAAACGACACATAGTGCACCAGGCCAAACAGCACCGAAGCAGCCAATACCGCCGTCCAGGGGCCGGTGTATTGCAGTAACCAGCCCTGTATCCCCCCGCGGAAAAGCAGCTCCTCACCCACCCCAGCCAGTATCGACAGGGTAACCAGCACGGGCCATCGGAAGCTGACTGCGAAGTTATAAAGGGCCTGCATCTGACTGCTCAGGTCATCGGGGAATAGCCAGGAGTTGCGGGTCAGCAACAGTAAGGAGACGTAAGTGGCAAGCGCGCCAACGACGCCAAACAGCATCGCCTCTGTCAGGCCAAGCCCACCCGATAACACGGGAATATCAAGCAGCCAGATCGCCAGCAGACCGACCACACCAATACCGCCCTGGAACAACAGGGCGGCAGGTGTAGAGATTGAGGAACCCCGGCGGTCACGCATGAATCAGTTGGAGAACAGGTCCTTGACCGGGAACAGGTCATCGTAGACAGGCGTCTGCTTCTGGGCTTTGGCCTGGAAGGTTTTCATCATGTCGGTCGGGCGGAACATGCCCGCCTGCCAGGTGGCCATATACCTCAAACTGTCTTCCACGCTGTGATCGCGGCTGTAGTTGAGCATTTCCTTGCAGCCGGTCACTGCCAGCGGCGCGTGGGCGGCAATCTGTGCCGCAATGGCCATAACGCCCTCAAGCATAGCCTCCTGACTGTCGTAAACCGTGTTCACAAAGCCCAGGCGCTGCGCTTCTTCGGCACCGAATTTTCGGCCCGTGTACGCCAGTTCGCGCACCACGCCCTGAGGCATCAACTTGGGCAGGCGCTGCAGGGTGCCCACGTCGGCGGTCATGCCTAGCTCGGTTTCCTTGATGGTAAAATAAGCATCGGCCGTGCAGTAACGGCTGTCGGCCGCACACACCAGATCCAGAGCACCGCCAATACAGCCACCGTGGACGGCCGCTAATACCGGTAAACGCACTTTCTCCAGTGACGTCAGGGTGTCTTGCAACTGCAATACGACGCGCCGAAGGTTCTCGGCCATTCGGCCGGGATCGCCGCTCATGGGCACGGATTTGGGATCAGAAAACACACCCAGATCCATGCCCGCCGAAAAGTGCTTGCCGGTAGACGAGATCACGATAACCCGGGCATCGGTGTTGGCTTCAATGTCTTGCATGCAACGAGGCAGCTCCAGCCAGAACGCCTTGTTCATCGTGTTCATGGCCTCTGGCCGGCTGAACTGAACGTGTGCGATCTGGTCTTTAACGTCGATCTTGAAGCTTTCGTAGTTGGCTAGTTCAGACAAGGTGTGACTCCTTTTAGTTTCTGTTTTATCCAGTAACGCGTTAGTGCTGACTGACGATCAAGGCCGCCGCCAGCGCCAGACTGAGGAAAGCCACGATCAGGTTGATCGTCATGCCCCAGCGGGCGTTGTAACCATTAGGGAACTCTTCCGGGCTCAGGGTTTTCAGCACCGCCCCAAACTGGCGGGTAGCGTATAATGCGGTGGCGGCGCCCAGCAGGATGAACAACAGCCCCAGCCAGTACATCATCACCAGATTAACGCCATTGGCGGTTTCCGGTGTCAACGCCGCCAGCAACAGGCCGGCCCGCTCTACCAGAAAGCCGAACGCGGTCAACCCAAGACTGGTGCGATTCCACGCAAGCAACGTGCGCTCGGCAGCGAAAAGAACGCGGGGATCTTTCAGGTCAGACATGGCTGATTCCGTATCATCGCAGAACAAGGTTTCGTATCATTAGGGCGCACATTACCGCGAAACGAGGCACGATGGAATTCACTTTCCTTGGCACATCCGCCGGAACACCCACCCGGTCACGTAACGTCACCGGACTGGCCTTGTGCTGCTCCGGCCCCAAACCCTGGTACCTGATTGACTGCGGTGAAGGCACTCAGCACCAGCTGATGCGCACCCGTTATTCGGTGATGCAGCTGCGCGCCATTTTTATTACCCACATTCACGGCGACCATATCTTCGGCTTGCCAGGTCTGCTTACCAGCGCCTCGATGCTGGGCCGCAACGAGCCACTGGATATCATCGCGCCTGTGCAGGTTCGGCGCTTTGTCAGCGCAGTCATTGAAAACAGCGACTCCAGCCTCAGTTTCCCGATCAACTTTATCGACTCGGAAGTACCGAATTTCCATTGGCAAGACGACCAGATAGCGGTCACTAACGTGGCGCTCTCGCACCGGGTACCCTGCCGGGCTTATGTGTTTACCGAGCGGAACCTGGAGCGCCAGTTAAAACAGGAGAAACTGGTTGCAGACGGGATAGAGCCAGGCCCCGATTGGGGCGACCTCCAGAAAGGCAAAGACGTTATGCTGGACAACGGGCGCCTGCTCAGAAGCGACGACTACACCCACATTCCAAGAACTGCCCGCAAGATCATTGTGGGTGGTGACAACGACACCCCGGCACTATTAAAGGACGCCTGCGCTGGCACTCACGTACTGATCCATGAAGCCACCTACACCCAGGACATAGCAGACCGGGTTGGTCCCTGGCCGCAACACAGCTCAGCCCAACAGGTGGCCAAATTTGCTCAGAGCGCAGAGCTACCCAACCTGGTGCTTACCCATTTCAGTTCCCGCTATCAGTCTGCCCCCGGCGGCACACCCCACATCAACCAGCTGGCAGCGGAAGCGTTGCAGCACTACAAGGGCCATCTATTTTTGGCCAAAGACTTTGACACCTACCGGCTGGAAAAAGACCTGCAACTGCACAAACTCAATGACCATTAATCCGCCTCTGATTTGGCGAACTGTCGTTTCATGGTCCAGACTTAAAGATACAAGTTCAAATTCTGAGCAACGGAGACTGAACCATGTACCACAAAATCCTCGTTCCTGTGGATCTCGCACACATGGACAAGATACCCAAAACCCTGAGCACCGCCATCGACATGGCCAAGCATTACAACGCCAGCCTTTGCTATGTCACCGTCACCAACAGCACGCCCGGCGCCGCGGCCCACAACCCCCAGGAACTGACCGACAAGCTAACGGAGTTTGCGGCAGAACAGGGCAAGGCCCATGGCATTCAGACCAGCGCAGAAGTTCTGGAATCGGTAGATACCGCCGTAGAGCTGGACAAAAAACTCTTGAAGGCGATCAAAGACACAGGCTCCGATCTCGTGGTCATGGCGTCCCACACTCCAGGACTGGGCGATAAACTCCACTTGTTGCGATCCAATGGTGCAGAAATCGTCAAACACAGCGACATCTCAGTTTTCGTGGTTCGCTAGCCGCTGAGTTAGACTGATCGGACATTTGCAGGGAAGTCTCCAATGTCCGCACCCGTCGTCTTTGCCGCTTTTGCCGCAGTCCTGATTGCCGGCAGCGTGTTTTATCTGTTTTTCTACCGCAACTGGCGGCGCCAACGGGAACTTCAGCAACCCTTCCCAAAGCCCTGGCGTAACATTGTGAAAGGGCAGGTTCCCGCGTATAAGCGGCTCAACACAGAGCAAAGAAAGCGCCTTGAGCGCTTGGTGCAGCTGTTTGTTTCAGAGAAGGACTACTATGGCTGCGATGGTCTTCAGGTTGACGACAACGTCCGCGTGACCATCGCAGGCCATGCCTGCCTGCTGATTCTGGAACGGCCGTTTTCAGACTACGACGATGTGCAGAGTATTCTGGTGTATCCGGACGTGTACCGGGCCCGGGGCACGGAAAGTGACGGCCTGGTGGTCAGCCACAGCAACCAGATCCGTGCGGGTGAGGCGTCTTCCCGTGGTCAGGTGGTACTGGCCTGGAGCGAGTGCGAGAGCGCGATCGCCGAACCGAACAGCCCCCATAATGTGATCCTTCACGAATTCGCCCACCAGTTGGACTATCTGGACGGCACTGCCGATGGCGCACCCCCGCTTTACGGCGAACAGGCCCGGAACTGGCAGGAAACCATGACCAAAGCCTGGGATCACCTGCAAAACCGCCTGGCACACCACCACAAGCCCTGGCTGGACCCGTATGGCGCAACCGAGCCAGCAGAGTTTTTTGCGGTACTGACCGAAACCTTCTTTCAACAGCCGGAACACCTTCTTGAAGCACAGCCGGATGTCTACAAAGCCCTGTGCGGCTATTACCGGCTGGACCCAAGGGGCTTCAGCAGCCACCGCCCTTAACGGCCATCACCCTTGACCCCAAGCCGGTCCAGATACAGGTGCAGCTCCTGCTCGCTGATGTTCACGTACTCCAGCACCCGGCCATAGAGCATCACCGTGGGCACGTTGCGACCACCCAGCTCCTTCTGGGTTTCGCTGAGGACGTAAAGTATCGTCCTTTCGGTTTTTGTGAGACCATCCCGCGCATCGGGGATCACCTCGTTTATTCCGCGTAAACTGTTCATATTCTGCATCCGGTAAGCTGCCCATGGAAATCAAAGTCAATTATCTCGACAACCTGAGGCTTGAGGCCAAATTTGACGATTTCACCGTCGTCTCAGACCAGCCCGTCCGCTACAAGGGCGATGGCTCGGCACCCGGCCCGTTTGACTACTTCTTGGCGTCCTCCGCCATGTGCGCAGCCTACTTTGTAAAGGTTTACTGCAACGCCCGCGACATTCCTACGGATAACATCCGGCTGTCGCAAAACAACATTGTAGACCCGGAAAACCGCTACAAGCAGATTTTCAAAATTCAGGTGGAGCTGCCGGAAGACATTTCCGACAAGGACCGCCAAGGCATCATCCGCTCCATCGACCGCTGCACGGTCAAAAAGGTGGTGCAAACCGGCCCGGATTTCCAGATTGAAGTCGTCGAAAACCTGGACGAAGACGCCCAGGCACTGCTTACGGTGAAGCCGGAAGGCGAAGCGAATACTTACATCGAAGGCAAAGACCTGCCCCTGGAAACCACCATTGCCAATATGAGCGGCATATTGGCAGACCTGGGCATGAAAATCGAAATTGCCTCCTGGCGCAACATTGTGCCCCACGTGTGGTCCCTGCACGTGCGCGATACCGCCGCCCACATGTGCTTCACCAACGGCAAGGGTGCCACCAAGGAAGCCGCCCTGTGTTCGGCCCTGGGTGAGTTCATCGAGCGGCTTAACTGCAACTTCTTTTACAACGATCAGTACTTCGGCCAGGACATCGCCAACAGCGAGTTTGTGCATTATCCGAACGAAAAATGGTTTCAGCCCGGCCCGGAAGGCGAGTTGCCCGAGGCCATCCTGGACGACTACTGCCTGGAGATTTTCAACCCGGACGGCGAACTGCTGGGCACCCACCTGTTCGACACCAACTCCGGCACGCCGGAGCGCGGTATCTGCAGCATTCCCTATGTGCGGCAGTCCGACGGGGAGACAGTTTACTTCCCCTCCAACCTGATCGAAAACCTGTACCTGAGCAACGGCATGAGCGCCGGCAACACCCTGCAGGAAGCCCAGGTGCAGTGCCTGTCGGAAATCTTCGAACGGGCGGTGAAGAAAGAGATCATAGAAAACGAAATCGCCCTGCCGGATGTGCCAGAGAGCGTGCTGGCCAAGTACCCGGAGATTGTCGAAGGCATAAAGGCGCTGGAAGAACAGGGGTTTCCGGTGCTGGTAAAAGACGCCTCCCTGGGTGGTCAGTTCCCGGTGATGTGCGTGACCCTGATGAACCCGAAAACTGGCGGTGTGTTTGCCTCCTTCGGCGCTCACCCGAGCTTCCACGTAGCGCTGGAACGGAGCCTGACCGAACTGCTGCAGGGCCGCAGCTTTGAAGGCCTGAATGACCTGCCCGCGCCCACCTTCAACTCCATGGCAGTGACCGAGCCCAACAACTACGTTGAGCACTTTATCGACTCCGGCGGCGTGGTGTCCTGGCGCTTCTTCAGTGCCAGATCCGATTACGAATTTGTGGAATGGGATTTCTCCGGCACCAATCAGGAAGAAGCCGCAAGCCTGTTCAGCATTCTCGAACACATGGGCAAAGAATGCTACATGGCGGTGTTCGAGGATCTGGGTGCTCCAGTCTGCCGCATCCTGGTGCCAGGCTATTCC
This sequence comes from Marinobacter excellens HL-55, assembly GCA_001314845.1. Classification (GTDB taxonomy): domain Bacteria; phylum Pseudomonadota; class Gammaproteobacteria; order Pseudomonadales; family Oleiphilaceae; genus Marinobacter; species Marinobacter excellens_B. Next base: position 5,402 of record LJZQ01000036.1, on the reverse strand, counting down.
GAGGTGTACCCGGTGGAAGACCTGGTGTGGGACAACACCAACATGGCACTGGAATTCCGGGAAGACATCCTCAACCTGCACCGCCTGAATGAAGACGAGCTGACTGACCTGGTGGAGCGACTTGAAGAAGCCGAGCTGGACGTGTACATGACCATCGTCACCCTGATCGGTATCGAGTTTGATGAGAACACCGTGTGGGGCCAGCTCACCATCCTGGAGCTGAAACTGCTGATCTACCTGGCGTTGGGCGAGCTGGAAGAGGCCCAGGAACTGGTCGAGACGTTCCGGCAGTTCAACGACAACACGGTGGAACGTGGCCTGTTCTACCAGGCCATGAATGCGGCACTCGAAGCCACGCTGGATGACGAACTGGAGCTGGAAGACTACCTCTACAACTTCCGCCGTATGTTCGGTGACGAGGTCATGGATGCTGTAGTCGGTTCCATCAACGGCACGGTCCGTTTCTACGGACTGGAAGAAACCGGCATGGACCTGCGCGGCCTGGACCGGCACCTGAAGATGATCGAGAGCTACAAGAAGCTGCACGCTGCCAGGGCCAGAAAGGCTGAGAAGGGCTGAGACGGGCTGAGACGGGCTGACGAAAACCCTGACTCACACAAACTTACAGGCAATCGCTTTGATCATTCGGGCAATTTGTTTAGCCTTAGTACTGGCGTTTGTTCTGAGGTGCTGGCGTTTGCAACAAGTCCACAAAATGCAGGTCTCTGGGTCATTCTGCGCGAACATCTGTCTGCGCCTATCTGTGTTGGGCAGTGCTCTCCGAATCTCTGGCATTGCCTCAGTGGCCACCCTTTCAGTGCTCACATCAGCCGCTATCATTGCCAACAAACAGGCGCCGCTAGACATCAGCTTCGACACTTTGATGCAATCCGCAGCATCCTTGACCGGCGATGCACACACGCCCGTTCTCCGCGAGTGGGAAATCTTATTAGATAAAGCTCATGAGCTTAGCGTAGGTGAGCGTCTCCAAGCCGCAAACCATTTTTTCCATCGCAACGTCACGTATGTTGAAGACATCGACAACTGGGACAAAAGCGACTACTGGGCTACCCCCCTCGAAACCCTGACCCGCGGCAAAGGGGACTGTGAAGACTACGCAATCGGCAAATATGTCAGTCTTCTCCACTTAGGCATCCCGAATGCACGCCTACGGTTAATCTACGTCCGTGCAAAAATCGGTGGCGCTTCATCCCCTATATCACGGCCACACATGGTTCTTGCCTACTATGAAACCCCCCAATCAGAGCCACTGATTCTCGATAGCCTAACCCGAGACATCCACCCCGCAAGCGAAAGACCAGACTTACTCCCGGTCTTCAGTTTCAATAGTGACGGCTTATGGGTGGGCAACCAACGTTCTTCGGCAGCATCTCCAACCCAACGCCTGTCTCGCTGGAGAGATGTAATCGAGCGGATGAATACGGAAGGAATCACATGGAACAAAGATTGAACTTCAGGCGAGAGGCGCTTGCCGAAGGAATAATTAGCAGCAAGGTGATCTTATGACTTTAAGCAAACAGCTTTGGCTACTCATATCTATATTGCTGGTTAGCGCTTTTTTAGGGAGCTTTGTATTTAGCAGCCTTAGCATACGCTCCTACGTGGAGGAGCAGCTCGTGTTGAAAAATACCGACACGGCGAATGCGCTTGCACTGACGATTTCACAAACGGAAAAAGATGAGGCCCTGATCGAAACGTTCATCGCAACGCAGTTCGATTTGGGTCATTTCAAACATATATCGCTGCAGCCTTTAACCGGTGAACCTATTATTTATGAGTCGGCCAGACCTGCAGAAAGCAAAACAGTACCCAGTTGGTTTACGACTCTGCTGCCCTTATCTTCACCAGAGGCAACGGCCAGGGTGATGGACGGCTGGGGAGAATATGGGCTGTTGCGCGTTGCCAGCGATACGGAAAGCGCTTATACCCTTCTATGGAACAACATCATACGAACCATGCTTTGGCTGATAGCTTTACTGATCCTTGTCGCCATTGCTGCACGCTATCTGGTAAGAACCATCACCCGCCCTTTGGAAAACGTTGTGCGACAAGCAGAATCCATCGGCCGACAACAGTTTATCGAGGCTAAAGAACCGAACACTGAAGAGCTGAAACGAGTCGTTCAGTCGATGAACCTCCTGTCACGCAATGTGAAGCAGCTCCTGGTAACCGAAAGACAACATGTAGAAGCGCTCCGAAAGTCACTTCAATATGACGCGGTCACGGGGCTCGCGAACCGTTCGGTTTTCATGCAATCATTGCAAACACTCCTTGATGAGGGCTCGGCAGAGCAGGAACACAGGCTATTAATGTTCCGAGTAATGGACCTTATTGAACTAAACCAGCGCCTGGGCCGCAAACAAACTGACCAGATACTGTGTGGAGTTGCTAACAGCCTCATTCAACTCAAGGACTCTTTGGATCTCGCCCAACCCGTTGTTGCTGCCAGGCTAAACGGATCCGACTTTGCTCTTCTTATCAGCGGAAAAGCTGATCTGAAAACATTGGTTACAGAATTAAGCGAAGCCCTGCGAACCTTGTGGGAAAACCGATTACCTAGCGAAGGCCAACGGGTGCCCATTATCATCGCGGCAACCAATGTACAAGGAGACGATCAGAGGGAGGCCGTTATGACACATGTAGATGGCCTTTTAGCCCAAGCCGAAATGGAATGGCCTGAACAGAACTCGGTCATTTCGAAATCCAGAGACTCGGGTTATGGTTTCTCCGCAGATCAATGGCGTGCCGTTCTGACCGGTGCACTTAATTCAGGAAACCTAGGCCTCGCCGTTGATCAAGTCAAGACGTCATCTGGTGACATAGCGCTGGAAGAGCTGACTCTGACCATCGCAACTCCGAACTGGAACATCCCTGCCCAGCATTTCCGGCCCTGGGCTCGCAGATTTGGCATTGAGGAAGCGTTCGATCAAAGACTTTTCTCGGAAGCACTCGCGCTGTTAGAAACCGATCAAGACAGACAGCTTTCGGTAAGATTGTCCCAAGATACCGTCTCAAGCGTTAGCTTTCTGTCAAATATGACCGAGCAACTAAAACGCTATCCTGATCAGGGCCGCCGCCTGACATTAGCGATTCGAGAATCCACTGCCATTACCAGCCCGGCCCAATTTGCAGCCTTTGCGAAAATGGTTGGTGAACTCGGCGCCAAAGTGGGCCTCGTTGATGCCTCTGCGGAATTTCTCTCATCGGATTTGCTGCCGTCACTGGGTTTGTCCTTTATCCATCTGGACCCTAACCTCACAACGGACATAATGAACAACGGCAAAGAGGAACTCTTCATACAGCGAATCTGCAGCGTTGCACATTCAGTCGGCATGAAGGTATTTATTGATGAGCCTGCCATTGATCAGAAAAATCAGGCGCTTCAATGCGGGGTAGATGGGTTCCGCCACAAAGACTGAAACCATAAAAAAACACCCCGCCACATCAATTTTGGCGGGGTGTTTCCAAAAACCCGACTCTCGTCGGGGTATTATGGGCTTTAAGAGTCGATATTCAGCTGTCCATTATTCAGCAATGCCTGAATGAACTGATCAGACGTCTGGCCATCCATACTGACGCTCTCCAGAGTAATCACTTGATCAGCGTTAGCCGTCTCGCCACTCAGACTACCTTGGCTATTGACGTACAGGACGGTGTCTCCGTTTCCGTTTTCTTCCGCGATGATGTAGTTGAGCAGATTTGTCTCGTTTTCGCCTTGCAAGAGGTCTGCGAGGTCCAGACGATCGGCTTCACCAGTGCCTGTGTAGTTACCTTCAGTGAAATCTCGAATCAAATCCTGTGCAGGCGTTGTTGTGGTGCCCTGGTCACCGAGCTCCCAGCGGAAGACGTCTGCTCCAGCGCCACCGACCAAAATGTCGTTTCCAGCGCCACCAATTAACACATCATTGCCGGCCTCGCCGTACAAAATATCATCGCCATCGCCGCCTCTTAGCTCATCGCTTTCAAGCCCGCCAACAACAAGATCTGCATCGGCAGTGCCTTCCAGCGCGTTAGCACTATTAGTTTCACCAAACAGGAACGATTTGATGTCTGTTGATTCGTTTCCAAATCCATCTACAGACTCCACCTTGAGCTCTCCTGATCGACCAACCAGTGATCCCACGTCGAAAGCCCATTCACCATCGGCGTTTGCCGTTGTTGTTCCAATCGAGGACTCTACGCCATTCTCATCCATGATAAACAACTCGACGAAGGAGTTTTCCGCAGCATTGCCATCAATGATGAACTCACGGAAGCCGACATCTGTGTCGAATTGGTCATTAATCAGATAATTTGTTGAACTGGGAATGACGCCATCAGAGTCGACAACCAGATAGACTTCTGACCCATTTACCTGACCCCGTAACACGAGAATATCTTTTTCATCACCAGTTACTGCAAAGTAGTCGGAGCGGGTAACTTCCATTTCTGTTGTTACAGTTGTTCGACCACCCCACCAAGAGACTTGAGTATATGACACCTGATATGTGTCGCCTACAGCCATTAGAGCCGTATTGTTACTCCCGTCGATGCTTGTAATCGAAAGATCCTGAGTGCGTGTAACCTGATTTGAACTCAGGTTAGCACCAGGCCCGCTAGTGGTATTATTCACCGTAGAGGTAACGCCAAACTGGGCGTTTGAAATACCCCCGTCCCAAATCAGTTCGGTAACTTCAACTCCTACTTCTTGTTTGAACTCGAATTCAGAGATCGAAACCGAGGGGACAATGACACCTGGTGCTGCTGCCTGCGCATTGGCAACATTACCTACGGCATCTGCCACCGTAGCCTCTGCAACGTAATCACCAACGGATAATGGTCTGTCCAGACTGACTGTCCAAGAACCATCACCTTGCACAATGCCGGTCACTGCTTGTTCGTCACCTTTAGCATCAGTAACTTTAACCGTAACCACTGCCCCAATCTCATCGGAAGTCCCAGTGATCTCCGGCGTGGTGTCGTTTGTATTTGTGGGCAAATCGTCAAAAGCAAGCGTCGGCGGCGTTAGGTCAATCTCACCACTGGTATCGGCGTTTGCAATATTTCCCGCCTCATCGCTGACCGACGCATCGATTTGATAAACACCTTCAGCGAGCTCCTGTTCAACATCAGCAGTCCAGGTGCCATCAGCTAAAACGATTGAAGTCAGGGTTTGCTCAACACCATTCGCATCAGTCACCACCACGGTCACCGTCGCACTGATTTCATCGGAGGTACCGGTAATGGTAGGCGTGGTGTCGTTGCTGTCCGGCGCATCCACCGTCAGCGTGGGAGGGATGGTGTCCAGATCCGCCGTGTCCTGGGCCGTGACGGTTTCGCCGTTGTTGTCGGTCGCAACCGCATCGATGGTCAGCTCGCCATCGGTCAGGCCGCTGACGTCC
>LJZQ01000035.1 GCA_001314845.1 Marinobacter excellens HL-55 | reverse complement strand
GGTTCCAAAACGGAAAACGTGGTTTTCCTGATTGTTTTGGAACCCCTCCCCAACCCCTGCCTTCGCTGACTGCTTGATATGCCTATTGAAAGCTGCTTTCAGGTATTAAGAGCCTTGAGACTCTCGGGAAGTTGAGAAAGGCTTTGGATTACTGCTGACGGCTCTATGCCCCAGTCTTCGAAAACCCTGTTTTCATCCCGCTTTACCCAAATCGCCATCAACCCGGCCGCTCTGGCACCGATCACATCCCAGGCGTTGCTGGACACCAGGCACAGTGGATTGTCCCAGGCGCCGGTGGCGCGGCGGGCGTAGGTGTAGACGGCGGGGTCGGGTTTGAAACTTTTGATGTCACCCACCGACAACATCAAACGCCAGAGTGGTTTTCATGTTTGCTCCTGTTTCGGCGGAGTGTGCCTCAATATTGAACGATTACTCAATTTAGACCAACCGGACTTTAGTGGCAAAACCGCTTAACCAGGCCCGGCTCCCTGATGACTTGGCCCTTACGCTCGCCTAAACTGCCAACCATGAAGCCCGTTGATATGTTGAATCTGGACCTGAGATCTCTCGCCACCTTCGTTGCCGTTCTGGACGAGGGCGGGGTGTCGCGTGCGGCCGTTCGGTTGGGAGTGACCCAGTCGGCGGTAAGCCATACTCTGGAGCGTTTGCGCCAGGCCTTCGGCGACCCCCTGTTTGTAAAATCCGGGCGGGGCATTGTGCCCACGGACTATGCCTTGCGCACCGGGCCGCATATTCGCCAGCTACTGGACGACTTACGCACCCTGCCCTCGGGGCCGCCGTTTGAGCCGGCGACGGCAGAGTTCACCTTCACCATCGCGGCCAACGACTACCAGCGGGATTTGTTGCTGCCGGGATTGGTCAAAATGCTACGGGAGCAGGCACCGGGCATTCACCTGCAAGTGATTCCGTCCGGCATTCCCAATCCCGACCTGTTGCGCAAAGAGGCCTGTGATCTGGTGATCAGTCCGTTCGCGCCGGAAACCACGGACATCATGCAGCGGGGCTTGATGGCCGACCGGATGGTGGTGTTCTACGACCAGAACCACCGTAACGCGCCAGCTGACCTGAAGGATTACATGAACGCCGACCACATCACCGTGCTGTTCGCCACCGGCGAAAAGCCGGGCCTCGACAGCACCATGGAAGCACGAGGTCTGAAAAGGCGCAGCGTGGTGACGGTCTCCAACTTCTCCGGCCTGCCCGAGTTTCTGCGCGGTACCACACTACTCGCGTCTGCGCCTGAGCGCATGAGCACCCAGCTAATGCGCGACTTTGCCTACGTGCCCCTGCCATTCCAGTTCAACCCCTTCACCCTTTTGATGCTCTGGCACCGCCGCCACCAGACAGACCCTGCCCACCGATGGGTTCGCAACCAGGTGAACTCCGTGGCCGCCACGATGAACGGCTTGCACGATTAATCAATCAATTTTGTTCATGTATTGCATGAAAGTCTGACCTGTTATTTTCCTGAGCACATAGTCCTAGACTTCACTTTCGCTGCAGGTCGGCAGGTGTGGGGGTGTCCTTCCGAAACACGCTCCTTCGGCACGTCCTTGTGACGCTTGGGCTCCGCCATCCATGGCTCCGCACAGTTTCAGAAGGACACCCCCACACCTGCCTCGCAACCATCATCCTGGCCGTCAGAATCTTAATGCTCGCACTCACCAGTATCTGGACAACAATTTTATTAGCCGCAGCGGTCGCTCTGGGGCCAATGGCGATTGATATGTACCTGCCTGCGCTGCCGCAGATTGGGGCTGATTTTAATGCCGGCACAGATCAGGTTCAGTTCACGCTGAGTATCTATCTGATTGGTTTTGCCCTTGCGCAGCTCGTTTGTGGACCTTTGGCTGATCGGTTTGGACGTAAACCGGTCATGATTGGCGGCATGCTGCTTTTCGCCCTCGCCAGCATTGGTTGCGCGCTGGCCAGCAACATCGAAACATTGCAGTTGTTCCGATTCCTGCAAGCACTCGGCGGTTCCGCTGGCCCGGTTCTGGCTCGCGCCATTGTTCGCGACGTATACACGTCCAGAGACGCAGCTAAAATCCTCGCCCTGCTCGCGGGCATGATGGCTTTGGCACCGGCCGTGGCACCCACGTTCGGCGGCTTAATTGTGGCCACCATGGACTGGCACTGGATCTTCATCGTCATGGCGGGCTACGCCTTAATCATGGTGGCCGTCATCGCCTTCGGCATCCCAGAACCCCTGCGCCCGGAAAACCGCCAGCCATTCCGATTCTGCCACCTCATGCGCAACTACCGCCGCATTAGCACCGACATGACGTTCATCGGCTACACCCTCACCAGTGCGGCCATCTATGGGGGCCTGTTTGCCTTCCTGTCCGGCTCCGCCTTCGTGCTAATCGACGTCTTGGGCGTCGCCCCCGAACACTTCGGCCTGTACACCGCCATCACCGCCGGTGGCTACCTGCTCGGCAACATGGCCTCCATCCGCCTTGCAAGGCGTTACCTGCCAGACCAGATCCTCCTCTACGGCCTGGTCACCACCCTCACCGCCGGCGCCATCATGGCATTACTCGCCTATCATCACGTCTACAGCCCCTGGTCCGTGGTGCTACCACAAGCCCTGTTCATGGCCGGCACCGGCATGGTCCTCCCTCAAACCATGGCTGGAGCGTTAGCCAACCACCCCACCATGGCCGGCTCCGCCTCCGCCCTCCTCGGCTTCGTCCAAATGGCCGCAGCCGCCGCCGCGGGCGCCCTCGTCGGCATCCTCCACGACGGCACCCCACTGGTTATGGCCACGATCATAGCTATCTGCGCAGGGCTCGGCCTGATTGGTTACCTGTTTCTAGTGCAGCGATATCCAGCACCGGGTTTTGAGGCCCAAGGCGTCTCCCACTAGCCACAACATCATGCACCCAAAGACTCCCGGAAAAGGCTACGGAGCTTTCTAGGGGGATCGCTTTCCAAAACCTTGCGGAGCCATGGATGGCGGAGCAGAGCTTACAGGGACGTATTCACAGCGTGTTTTGGAAAGCGATCCCCCTAGAAAGCTATGCACGGATTACGGAAAGGGGATGAAAACTCATCCAAAGTAAGCTACACAGAGTAGATTGCAGAGATTCAAAAACCACAAGACAAGGAGCACACCATGAGCAACGTCACCCTGGACGGCAACCCCATCGACGTCAGCGGCAAATTCCCTCAGGTCGGTGAAAACGCCGCCCCGTTCACCCTCACCAACAGCGGCCTCGAAGAAGTAAAACTCGACAGCTGGGCCGGCAAACGCAAGATTCTTAACATCATCCCCAGCATCGACACCGGCGTCTGCGCCGCCAGCACTCGTAAATTCAACGAAAAAGCCGGCAGCCTCGACAACACCGTCGTACTGGTCGTCTCCGCCGACCTGCCCTTCGCCGCCGCCCGCTTCTGCGGAGCCGAAGGCCTGGACAACGTTGAAACCCTCTCCACCTTCCGTAACTACAGCTTCCAGCAAGACTACGGCGTCGCCATCCAAGACGGCCCCCTGGCTGGCCTCTGCGCACGGGCCGTGGTGGTACTGGACGAGAGCGACAAGGTGCTGCACAGCGAGCTGGTCAACGAAATCAAAAACGAGCCGGATTATGAAGCGGCGTTGAAGGTGCTCTGATCAGGCTTCGCCAGTAACTCACTCAACGTAGCTTCGCTTTTTAATGAGGCGCCGGCACAACGCTGGTGTCGGGGCAGATGGGCGGGATTGTGTTTCTGAAACCTTGCGGAGCCATGGATGGCGGAGCAGAGCGTACAGGGACGTATTCACAGCGTGTTTCAGAAACACAATCCTGCCCATCTGCTTACTCCTAAGCCAGACCTGTTAGAATCCACGCCCAGATTCCAAAGCCCAAGGCATCAACCCCCAAGTGCAGAACCAACCAAACAGCCCAAGCCTGGCCCGCCAGCTCTACCACATGACCTGGCCCATGCTGTTCGGCGTGCTCTCCCTGATGACCTTCCAGCTCACCGACAGCGCCTTCGTCGGCCAACTGGGCAGGGACCCACTCGCGGCCCTCGGCTTCACCGTGCCCATGCAACAACTCGTCAGTGGCATGTACGTCGGCCTTGGCATTGCCACCACCGCCATCATCTCCCGCACCCTTGGCCAGGGCGACAACTTGCGGGCTCAACGCCTGGGCGGCCTCGTGGTTGCCATAGGCGCCAGCCTCGCCCTGATCCTGTGCGTCTCCGTGTGGCTCCTGCAAACCCCCATCCTCAATTTTCTCGGTGCCGAACAGGCACTGCGCCCCGTCATCCGGGAATACTGGGTACCCTGGCTGATCTCCGCCTGGCTCGGCGCCCTGCTCTACTTTGGCTATGCCGTCTGCCGCTCCAACGGCGACACCAAATTGCCAGGCTACATGATGATCGCCACCAGTCTGCTCAATATCGGCCTTGATTACCTCTACATTTTTATCTTTGGCTGGGGCCTCCCCGGTGCCGCCTGGGCCACCATTACCGCCTTTGGCCTGGGGGCGCTTGTGGTCTACCCGGCTCTGGTTCGGCGCCAATGGTTGCGCTTTGACCTGATGCAACTGCAACTGGCCAAGGCCATTCAGCAACTGGGCAGCATCATGGCGCCGGCCATGGTCAGCCAGCTCATGCCGCCGCTCTCCGCCATGCTGGCAACGGCCCTGGTGGCCGGTTTTGGCTCCGCCGCCGTCGCTGCCTGGGGGCTGGGAACCCGACTGGAGTTCTTCTCCATCGTGGTGGTACTGGCCCTGACCATGTCTATGCCCCCCATGATTGGCCGTATGCTCGGCGCCGGCGAACTGGAAAACATCCGCCGGCTGGTACGCATCGCGGTACGTTTTATTGTGATCTGGCAACTGGTGTTAGGGCTGATCTGGCTGGCAGCCTCCGGGCTGGTGTCTACACTGTTTACCAAAGACGGTGACGTTCAGGACATTCTGGTCAGCTATCTGCTCAGAGTACCCCTGAGTTACAGTGGTTTGGGCGTGTGCATGCTGATGGTATCGGTCAACAACGCGCTGGGACTGCCCATGCGGGCACTGCTGATCAGCACCTTGCGGCTGTTTGCCTGCTACTTGCCTCTGCTCTGGCTGGGAGCTCAGGTCAGTGGCCTGCCCGGGCTGATGTCTGGCGCACTGGTGGGCAATCTGGCGGCCGGTGTACTGGCCTACAGCCTGTACCGTCAGGGTGTGAACCATCTCCGGAAAAAAACACTGTAAGTTGACGTTTAACAATGCATATTTTGGCGGGTCTTTGCTACGCTGTGTTTGGCATTGCACCCCGGATAGAACGATTCCCGGGCTCAACAACCACTCATAAACTCTCCGGGCTACCGACCCTATTATGGTACCAGGACTCATTATTCTGTTGCCCGTACTGGGAGCCCTTGCCTCCTGGCTACTGAGCCGTAATGCTCCTGATGCAGGCATTCGCATTCATACCGCGCTTGCCGCCCTGGCGCCACTGACCGGGTTCCTGCTGCTGGCCGTTTACTGGCCCAATGTGACCACCAACGATCCAATGGTCACCACCGTGCAGTGGATTCCCCAGCTCGGGCTGGATCTGTCGTTCCGACTGGATGGCCTGAGCTGGCTGTTTGCCACCCTGATCACCGGTATCGGTTGCCTGATCATCCTGTACGCCCGCTATTACTTTGACGGCAAAGCCTCGGCCCCACGCTTTTTCATTCTGATCCAACTGTTCATGACGGCCATGCTCGGCATTGTGCTCTCTGAGAACCTGCTATTCATGCTGGTGTTCTGGGAGCTGACCAGTCTGATGTCTTTCCTGCTGATTGGCTTTAACTGGTCCAGCCGGGGCGCTCGCCGGGGTGCACGGATGTCGCTGGTGATTACCGGTGGCGGTGGCCTGGCGCTGCTGGCGGGTATCCTGTTACTCGGCAATATGGCCGGCAGTTTCCAGCTTTCAGACATCCTGGCTCAGGGCGAGACGCTGCACAATCACAGCCTGTACCCCTTGATGCTGAGCCTGGTGCTGCTGGGCGCCTTCACCAAGTCGGCGCAGGCGCCCTTTCACCTGTGGTTACCCCATGCCATGGCCGCCCCTACGCCGGTGTCGGCCTATCTGCATTCCGCCACCATGGTGAAAGCCGGTCTGTTCCTGATGGCACGGTTGCATCCGGCCCTGGGCGACACCGAACTCTGGTTCGGCCTTATCACCGTGACCGGCATGGTCACCCTGATGGTGGGCGCCTTTGTGGCCATGTTCATGCACGACATCAAGGGGTTGCTGGCGTATTCCACCATTTCCCATCTGGGCCTGATCACTATGCTGATCGGCATGGGCAGCGAAATGGCCATGGCCGCCGCGCTGTTTCATCTTGTGTGCCATGCATTGTTCAAGGCGCCGCTGTTCATGATGGCGGGCTATGTGGATCAGGCCACCGGCAGCCGGGACATGCAGCTGATCAACGGTCTTTGGCGCTGGATGCCGGCGCTGATGATCGTCACCGTGATACCCGCTGCGGCGATGGCCGGGCTGCCATTGATGAGCGGCTACCTGAGCAAAAAAATGCTGTTCTCAGAAAGCCTGCTGGTGACCGCACCCCCATGGGCCGACGTGGTGATTCCAATGTGGGTAACGGTGGCAGGACTGTTCTCAGTGGCCTACTCAGTGCGCATTTTCCACAACATCTTTCTCAACGGTCTGCCCAGGGATCTGCCCGTGTGGCCGCTCAAAAAGAAACCGATATACGCTCTGATCCCCTTGGCAATTCTGGCTTCGCTCTCCCTGGCCGTCGGGCTCATGCCGCAGGCGATCTATGATCACCTGGTGCATATCGCGGTGCTGGCAGCGACTCCCTCACACTTGCCGCTGTATGATTTTAGTGCGCTGGCTGAAGCCCACACCCCGGCCATGATGAGCCTGCTGGCGATGCTGGCCGGCCTGGCAGTCTATACGGCCCGCAAACCGTTGTTTGCCATTCACGCCCGTTTGCCGGAAGTTGACGCCAAAGATATTTTCGAAACGCTGATGCAGCGCACCATCCGGTTTTCACAAACCCTGGTGTACCAGCTGGAAAACGGCTCTTTGCAGCGCTATCTGGCACTGATACTGATGACCACCGTCGCCCTGGTCGCCTGGAATCTGACCGGGCTGGAGCAATGGCAGGGCCCGGTGCCGCTGTCGGCGCTTGACCCGCTGGTGGTGTTTGGCGTCAGCATTCTGTGCCTTTCGGCCATCGGGGTGGTGCTGTTCCATCGCTACCGGCTGCCCGCCTTGTTGCTGCTGTCGGTCACCGGCCTGTTTGTCACTCTGATTTTTGCCTGGTTCTCGGCACCCGATCTGGCATTGACCCAGTTATCGGTTGAAGTGATGGCCGTGGTGATCATGATGCTGGCGCTGTCGTTTCTGCCCCAGACGTCTCCCAGGGAATCCCGACTGCCACGGGTATTGCGGGATCTGTTTGTGGCGGTGGTCGCGGGCAGCGGAGTGGCGACCTTTACCTACGCGGTACTGACTCGCCCGGCCAACTCGATTTCTGACTTTTTCATGGCCAACAGCGTGCCGGGTGGCGGCGGCACCAACGTGGTGAATGTCATTCTGGTGGACTTCCGGGGCTTTGATACGCTTGGAGAGATTACCGTGTTGGGCATCGCGGCGGTCGCTGTCTTTGCCTTCACCCAGAAACTGAATCTCAAACAACGGGTTGCAGAATCCGGCCACTCCCACTGGGTAGCCGAGCCTCATCCGGTGTTCCTGCAGATGGTGGCGCACATGGCGTTACCCATCGCGCTGCTGGTGTCTGCGTATATTTTCCTGCGGGGCCACAACATGCCCGGGGGAGGATTTATTGCCGGGCTGGTGACGGCGGTCGCGCTCACGCTGCAATACATGGCCGGCGGCCTGGTCTGGGCTCATGAGCGCATGCGCACGCAATTCCGATCGCTGATCGGAGCCGGGCTATTGATCGCCCTGCTGACCGGGATGGCCAGCTGGGTGTTCGGTTATCCTTTCCTGACCACCACCTTTGCCCACATGGACTGGCCATTGATCGGCGAGTTCGAGCTGGCCAGTGCCCTGCTGTTTGATCTGGGCGTGTACACCACCGTGGTCGGTGCCACCCTGCTGATCCTGGCCAATCTGGGCAAACTGATGACCATTGCCGGCCCCGGTAAGGAGATAGGCTGATGGAGCTGATGTTTTCGGTGGCCCTTGGCATTCTGACCAGCTGCGGCGTGTTTCTTATCCTGCGAGCAAGGACCTTTTCGGTCGTGCTGGGTCTGACCTTGCTGTCCCACGCCGTGAATCTGTTCCTGTTCAGCATGGGGCGCCTGACCTCCGGCGCGCCCGCCATCGTTGGTTTGACACCCACTAGCGCGGATCCCTTGCCACAGGCACTGGTGCTTACCGCCATTGTGATCAGCTTTGCCATGACCGCGTTTGTGGTGGTGCTGTCATTGAAAGCCGCGGTCGAACTGCGCAGCGACCACGTTGACGGTGAAAACCCGAACGAGGACCGGCCATGACGCACCTGATGATCCTGCCGGTGGTGATTCCGATGCTGGCTGCCGGGTGGCTACTGCTGAACCACCGTGCCAGCATCGGTCGCCAGCGGGTCTGGAGCATTCTGTCCACCAGTGCCTTGGTAGCACTGGGAGTGTGGGCGGTAATTGCGGCGCAGGTGGACTTCCACACTTACTGGTTGGGCAACTGGCAGCCACCGTTTGGCATCGTGCTGGTGCTGGACCGGCTCAGTGCCATGATGTTGCTGCTCGCGGCCTTGCTGGCGCTGTTCTGTGTGCTCTATGCAAGCCGCGGCAGTGATCGCGAAGGCCCGCATTTTCATGCCTTGTTTCAGTTCCAGCTGATGGGCATCAACGGCGCTTTCCTGACCGGCGACCTGTTCAACCTGTTTGTGTTCTTCGAGATTCTGCTGTTGGCGTCTTATGCCCTGTTGCTGCATGGCGGGGGCCGCGCGCGCAGCCGGGCAGGCCTGCATTATGTGGTGATCAATCTGCTGGGCTCTGCGCTGTTTTTGCTGGCGCTGGGCATTCTCTATGGCCTGACCGGTACCTTGAACATGGCCGATCTGGCGATTCGGATTGCCGCGGCCAGCCCGGACGATCAAACCTTACTCAGAGGCGCGGCCCTGCTTTTAATGGTGGTGTTCGGCATCAAAGCTGCGATTCTGCCGTTGCTGTTCTGGTTGCCGCGGGCCTATTCCGCCTCCAGCGCTCCAGTAGCCGCATTGTTTGCGATCATGACCAAGGTGGGCTTTTACGCCATGGTGCGGGTGCTGTTGATTGTGTTCGGGCTGGATTCAGTGCAACCGCTCAATGCCGACGTTTTCCTGTGGCTCTGGCCGCTGGCTCTGATCACCCTGGGCCTGGGCGCCGTCGGCATACTGGGTGCCGCCAGCCTGCGTACCATGGCAGCCTATATGGTGATTCTGTCGAGCGGGCTGCTGATGGCCAGCTTTGCCATGGCCGAGGCTACAATTCTGGCGGCCAGTCTGTTCTACCTGTTGCACAGCACCTGCCTGGCCGCAGTGTTCTTCCTGCTGGCTGACCTGATCGGCCGGCAACGGGCGGAGGGCTACGATCTGTTGTCCGTGACCGCGCCTTTGACCAGTCGCTGGGTGCTGGGCACGCTGTTTCTTGTATCGGCTGTCAGTATGGCCGGGTTGCCGCCATTTTCAGGATTTGTCAGTAAAGCCTGGTTACTGCAGAACGCCATCGACCATCCACAGTATCTCTGGCTTTGGGGCATCACCCTGGTGGCGGGCCTGTTCATGATTGCCGCGCTCAGCCGGGCCGGCTCAGGCTGGTTCTGGAAGCCGGAACCCTACACCGGCCGCCAGCGGCGTCGGCTTGATCCGGCCCGGGTTGCCACAGTATCGGTTCTGATCGGCATCAGTGCGGCCCTGGCCCTGTTTGCGGCACCGGTCATGGACTACATGAGCGCAACGGCCAGCCAGCTTTACCAGCCCTCTGCGTACGTTGAAGCGGTGCTGGGTGAAACGGCATTGGCGAAGGGAGGGCTCACTCCATGACCTGGATACAGCGCTGGTTGCCACACCCCCTGTTCGCCGGCTTTCTGTTGCTGTTATGGCTGCTGATGAATGCGTTCAGCTTTGCCCATCTGCTCCTTGGCTCGGCACTGGCCGTGGTCATTTCCCGGGTTACCCAGCCGTTTTGGCCAGAGCGTTCCAGAATCAAGTATCCAGGCAAATTGATGCTCTACCTCGGCCGGTTACTGGTGGATATTCTGAAATCCAATCTGATTGTCGCACGGCGTATTCTGTTCCATTCCCGGCAACTGCAGCCCGGTTTCTTCACCTATCCCCTGACACTGACCGATGACTTTGCCGTCACCATGCTGGCCAGCACCATTTCCCTGACCCCGGGCACGGTCAGTGCCCACTATGACCGCGAGGGCCGAACCTTGCTGATTCACTGCCTGCATCTGGAGGACGAGGCGGCGCTGATCAGAGATATCCACAGCCGTTATGAGCTGCCGTTAAAGGAGATTTTTGATGATTGAATGGGCGGTTAATCTGGCCATCACTGTGTTTGCGGTGGCGATCATACTGAATCTTTACCGGCTGGCGATCGGGCCGGACATTGTCGACCGCATCCTGGCTCTGGACACCTTGATGATCAACAGCATCGCTCTGATCGTGCTGTTCGATATCCGGTTGTCGCTGGGCATTCTGTTTGAAGCAGCCATGCTGATTGCCCTGATGGGCTTTGTCGGTACAGTAGCCATGACCAAGTATCTGCTGCGGGGGGATGTGATCGAATGACGCCCTCATCCATGCCGTTTTTACTCGAGTTGCTCATTTCATTGCTGTTGGTGACCGGCGCGCTGTTTGCCCTGATTGGTTCGATCGGACTGGCCCGGCTGCAGGATTTTTTCATGCGGCTGCACGGCCCCACCAAGGCCAGCACCCTGGGGCTCGGGTGTTTGCTGATTGGCTCATTACTGTATTTCAGTTTTCAAAAGGGCACGGTGTCTGTGCATGAGGCGATCGTGACGGTGTTTCTGTTCGCCACGGCGCCGGTCAGTGCCCATATGATGGCCAAGGCCGCTCTGTTCCGGGGTGTCGGGAAAGGCGGCCCCAGTCGGAACTATCCGGAAAATTAGTCAGAAAACCGTGCCCGAAAGCTTTCTGGCATGGGGGTGACTTCGCGGGTCTGGTAGTTGAAGAAGACAAAGCCGTATTTGGCCATGGCGACGGACTGACCGGTTTCGGCTTTGGTGACACGGAAGACGAAGTCACCGCCGTATTTGTTGAAGTCCAGCAGGCCGACTTCGAACCGGAGCATGTCTGGGTAGAAGGATTCGCCCTGATACATGGTGGCCAGGTCGGTGACGATGATGCCCATGCCGTTCTGGTCGGCTTCTTCGATGCCGTATTCGACGAGGAATTGGGCTCTGGCTTCGGAGAGCATGGAGATCAGGGCGTCGTTACCCAGGTGGTTGGCGCCGTTGATGTCGGTGATTCTGACGGGCATTCTGGTTTCGAAGCAGAAGGCGTTGTCCGGGAATTCGAGTTTGATTCTTGCCACGGGGGTGTCCTGATCGAGTTCAAGTTTGGTCTGGGCCGGATGATACGCTTTCAGTTGTGACTTCTCATCTTGTGTTGCTATCGGGTATCTTGCTTCTTGTCCCTGCGCTTTTAGTTTCGGAGTTTGCGGGGATTGGGGCTGAGCTTTCCAAAACACGCTCCTTCGGCACATCCATGTGACGCTTGGGCTCCGCCATCCATGGCTGCGCACAGTTTTGGAAAGCTCAGCCCCAATCCCCGCCGATACTTCCTGCGCGCACCCTTTGAGACTTAATAACAAGAGTGATTTATGGATATTCGTCCTGCAGCCACCCTGGCTTTGACCCGAGATACCTCAGACGGCATTGAAGTGCTTCTGCTGCAACGCACCTGGGAGGCTATTTTCCTGCCCGGTTACTTTGTTTTTCCCGGCGGAGCGGTGAACGAGCAGGAGTCGGCGGCACAGCCCCATGCGGTGGGTGTGGAAGACGGGGACATCAGTCAGACCATGAGTCTGGACGAAGGCGGTGCCGACTATATGCTGGCGGCAGTGCGGGAGTGTTTTGAGGAGGCGGGGATTCTGTTGGCTCAGGATGGCGGCGGTCAGCTCATCGGGGCGGAGCATCCGGTGCTTGGTGAGCGTGAGGCGTTGTTTCGGGATGAGGTGTCGCTGGCGCAGTTGTGTGCGAAGCACGGGCTGGTGGTGCCGCTGGATCGGTTGGCGTATCTGAGCCATTGGGTGACGCCGCCGGGACCGCCGCGGCGGTTTGATACCCGGTTTTTTGTGGCGGTGGCGCCACAGGGGCAAGCGGCCAGCCATGACGGTGAAGAGACCATTGATTACGTGTGGATATCACCGGCAAAGGCGCTGGAGGAGCATCGCGCCGGGCAGCGGTTGTTGGGGTTGCCGACGATTCGTACGTTGCGGGTGTTGTGTGATTTCAGTACCACAGCTGAGCTGATGCGTTATGCCCACGCCAATCCGCCAGAGGCGTTTCCGACCGATCCCTGGCCGGCGGTTCGCAAGGGTAAGCCGGTGCTGCTGGAACCCAATGCGCCTGCCTACGATGAGGCGGTCAAGCTGGACCCGGAGGCCGAGGGGTCGGTCAGTGCGGAGATCATACCCGGTGAGGCGGTTGAGGTCGCCGCGGGGGTGGTCCGGCTGACGGCGCCGAATCCGGGGATGATGACCGGGCCGGGGACCAATACTTATATTCTGGGGTTTGAGCGGTTTACGGTGATTGATCCGGGGCCGGCAAATGAAGCGCACATCGAGCGCATACTGGAGGTGACTGGCGGGGTGGTAGACCAGGTGTTGGTAACCCATACCCATCTGGATCATTCACCGGCGGTATCAGCTCTGAAAGAACGCACCGGGTGCCGGGTGTTTGGCTGGCCCGCGCCGGAAGGCGCCGGGCAGGACAAATCTTTCAGGGCAGATGATGAGCCGGAACATGGCGATCTGATTGTCACCGAGGCGGGCATCCTGAAGGTAATTCACACCCCCGGACATGCCTCAAACCATCTGTGTTACCTGCTGACGGACCAGGAGCTGTTGTTCTCAGGTGATCACATTATGCAGGGGTCGACGGTGGTGATTAATCCACCGGACGGCGATATGAAAGCTTACGTGGAATCTCTGTACGACCTGCTCGACGAATCGATTCGGTTTATCGCGCCGGCCCACGGTTTTCTGATGGGGCAACCGGAGGCGGTCATTGATTATCTGATTACTCACCGCCTGTCGCGGGAACACAAGATCGCCAGAGCCCTGGAGGCGCTGGCACCGGTCAGCCTGAAAGACCTGACTGCCAAGGCGTACGACGATGTGCCAGCCGCTATTCATGGCCTGGCGGCAAGGTCAGCGCTAGCCCACTTGTTGAAGCTGGAGGCCGAGCACAGAGCCGCTCACAAGGGTGAGCTCTGGCACCCGATACGCCTGGACTGAACGGCCGGGCTATTTTTTGGCAATCACCCAAACGGCGTGAACAATGCCCGGAATGTAGCCCAGCAGCGTCAGCACAATGTTAATCCAGAAGTGCTTGCCAATACCCACCTGTAAAAAGACACCCAACGGCGGTAACAAAATCGCTATAAGAATTCGCAAAAGATCCATTTAGTTCACTCCCCGTAGAACGTATAACAGTCATATCTCTGCAAGATAGCAGTGTTATTACATTTCACCACATCGGGCTGCAAGTTGTGCGCCCGTGATCATGAAAGTGGCATTAAACCTCTGTCACAGCGGTATTCATGAACCCCACAGGGCCCTATCCTTGGGCACTGGTCAGGTACTAGAGGACTTATGCTGTTGCGAAGGCTTATTCGAACCACACTCCGACATTTCCCGATGCTAGCGCTCGCGGCTGCTTTGCCGATGGTTGCCATGGCCAGTTCCGGTAGCTCTTCGTCAGTTCCGATGGTTGCTCAGCTAGCCGAGGATGAAAATGTCGAGGATGTCATTCGCTCCGAGCCTCGCCGCAGCCGGGCCACGGAGGAGCCAGCAACCAACAGCGTTCCCGAGCCATCGGCAGCTGGAGATCAATCGCCAGCGCCAGACGCCGAGCAGGTGGTTGTGCCAATCGCACGCAAGATTGCACCCAATATCGACCTTAAAGAAATAGCGCCGCTGCCCGAGCCGGAACCTGAGGAGGTTCCCACCTCTGAATTTTCAGAAGAAGTATCTCTGGAGCAGCCATCGGTTGCGGGAGAGGAGGCACCCAGCGAGCCGTTGGTCGACGAGCCTGAAGAGCCCGTACCTGCGGAAAGCTTTACCTTACTGGGCAAGGAGGTGCTGCCGGGCACATCCACACGCCTGGCCTGGTCACCACAGATCCAGATTGCCGGCCTGTCGCAGATTACGCCGGTACTGGTGGTTAACGGTGTTAACACAGGCCCAACTCTGTGCCTGACCGGCGCCATCCATGGCGATGAGCTCAACGGCATCGAGATTGTCCGGCGCGCCATGTATGACCTTGATCCCGAGAAACTCAGCGGACGGGTGATCGGCGTCCCGATTGTTAATCTGACCGGGTTTCAACAGGGTAGCCGTTACCTTCCGGATCGCCGGGATCTGAATCGCTATTTCCCGGGGCGCAAGGAGGGCAATCTGGCCGACCGCGTGGCTTACTCACTGTTTGAAAACGTGATTCGTCACTGTGACATGCTGGTTGACATCCACACTGGATCACTCAAACGGACCAACTTGCCGCAGCTTCGGGCTGATATGAACAATCCTGACGTTGCGGAGTTTACCCGGGGCTTTGACCGCATGGCGGTGGTTCACAGCACTGGCTCGCTCGGCATGTTGCGCACATCGGCCGTTGATGCCGGCATCCGGGCGGTCACCATGGAGGCGGGCGAATCCCTGCGGATTCAGGAACATCAGATTGACGCCGGCGTGAACAGCCTGAACAGTCTGATGGAAAAGCACGGCATGATCTCGCGGATGTTTGTCTGGGGCGATCCGGAACCGGTCTATTACGACTCCACCTGGGTGCGGGCCGAGCATGGCGGCATTCTGTTTAGCGAGATTGATCTGGGTGCCAACGTCTCAGAAGGTGAGGTGCTGGGTTATGTGGCAGACCCGATTACCAATGAACAGCACCCCATCCGCTCTACCTCGAACGGCCGGATCATCGGCATGGCCGTTGATCAGGTGGTGATGGCCGGTTTTGCCGCCTACCACATTGGTACGGAAGCAGAAGTTCCGGGAGAGTAGTATGCTGGGCGCTTTATCTGATTGCATCTAACGCACAGGAGCGCCCGTGTCTGCGGTAAACACCGGACTACTATCCCGTATCCCCGCGATGGCCTACATTGGCCTGGTGCTCACGCCGCTGTTCTGGGCCGGCAACGCGGTGCTTGCCCGCGCCACGGTCGATTCAATCCCACCCTTATCGATGTCATTCTGGCGCTGGGTGATCGCACTGGCGATTTTACTGCCGATCGGGTTGCCCGGCATGTGGCGCCATCGCCAGGTGATCCGTGATCGCTTTGGCTCCATGCTGGCATTGGCCACGTTCAGCGTCGCTGCGTTCAACTCCCTGCTGTACTACGCCGCCATCACCACAACAGCCACCAACATTGCCCTGATCAACGCCACCATTCCTATTTTTGTGGCCCTGCTGGCCTGGGCTCTGTTGGGTGATCGCACCCGGCCCATTCAGGCACTGGGTATCGCGCTGGCCATTATCGGTATACTAACGGTGGTTGCCCGGGGCGATATCTCGGTACTCACGGGCCTTGAGGCCCAGCCCGGCGACCTGATCATGGTGGCGGCGGTATTCAGCTGGGGCTTGTTCTCAGTTTTGTTGAGGCGCCAGGCCGTGCCCTTGCCCGCACTCACCTTTCTGACCACCCAAATCCTGATGGGCACCCTGGTGATCCTGCCGTTTTATCTGGTGGATGTAATGATGTTCTCCGGAGGTTTCGAACTAACCCGGGGTACGGCCATGCCGCTGCTGTATTTTGCCGTTTTCCCCGGTATCCTTGCTTACGCATTTTGGAACCACGGCGTACATCAGATCGGTCCTGCCAGAGCGGCGATATTTATGTACCTGACGCCGGTCTTTGCATCCATGCTGGCAGGCATCTTTCTTGGCGAATCGCTGGGAGTGTTCCATGTGATTGGCGGCCTGCTTATTCTGGCCGGCCTGATCCTGGCAACACGAACCGGTCGCCGAAAAGCCACGTATTAAATCCTGAGCCAGGCACACAGAGGAGATTTTCATGAAGAACACCACTCAATGGCCAGCCCACATACTTTCTGGCCTGTTGTTGGTCATTCTTGCACTCGGGTTGCCGGCACTAGCATCTGCCCAGGACTGTGAGGCGGAAGATCACCAATGGGCAGAATCCCAGTATTACCCGGCCGGTGCATTGGTGTACCACAACGACAGCTGGTTTGAGTCTCGGGAAGTGCATCAAGGCAAGGAACCCGGCATCAGTTTTGACTGGAAGCGCCTGCACTCAAAACCCGATTGCAGCGACACTGAGCAGCACCCTGCCCCCTTTGACGCGGCCGAGGCAGAACAGGGCCTGACCGAGGCTGGTGAGAATGTCGAGGTGTGCGAACGGCCGGAGCAATGGCTGTTCGCAGAGACCTATGACGAAGGCGATATGTCGAGCCATGGTGGCAACGTCTGGGAAGCGCTGGA
Source organism: Marinobacter excellens HL-55 (assembly GCA_001314845.1). Classification (GTDB taxonomy): domain Bacteria; phylum Pseudomonadota; class Gammaproteobacteria; order Pseudomonadales; family Oleiphilaceae; genus Marinobacter; species Marinobacter excellens_B. The sequence goes on along the minus strand of LJZQ01000035.1, from coordinate 15,081 downwards.
ACAGACCAAAGGTGACATGCCCGGCGTCAAGCAACCACCTGTATGGAGACTGGTCGAAGATCACTGCTCCATTCAGCAGTCCCGGCAGCCAGTTCTATAACCCGGCCAGGGCCTCCTCGATCCGGGCTATCACCTGCTCAAGCACGGATCGGGGGCAACCAATGTTGAGCCGCATAAACCCGGTTCCGGGCTCTCCAAAAGAGACCCCCGGGTTCATACCAACCCGCGCGCTCTGAACGAACAGATGTTTCAGCCCCGCACTGTCAAGCGCCAGTGCGCGGCAGTCCAGCCACATCAGATAAGTGCCTTCCGGTGCAGCAACACCAATACCTGGTAAACGAGTGGCGACTGCCTGCATCACGTAGTCCCGATTGCCCTGCAGGTATTGCATCAGTTCGTCCAGCCAGCCCGCGCCCTGGCGATAACCAGCCTCAAAACCCGCCACACTGAACGGATTGCACTGGGGCAGGTGCATCGAATCAAACACCGCCTTGATGGCCTTTCGTCGGTCAGGATCGGCAATGACCAAAGCAGACAGACCCAGACCGGGCATATTGAAGGTTTTGCTCGGAGCCACTGCGGTTACCAGCGCATCGTCAGGTCCGGCCAACTTCGCCAGCATGGTATGCGGTTGCTTGTCGGGAAAGGTCAGATCGCAGTGAATCTCATCAGAAACCACCACCAGCCGGTGCTTGCGAGCAATGTCCAATACCCCGCGCAACTCGGCCTCTGACCATACCCGGCCCACCGGATTGTGAGGGGAACAGAGCATCAGGATGCGGGCATCCGGCCGCGCCGCAAAGTGTTCCAGGCGCTCCAGATCCATCCGGTACTGGCCAGTCCGGGGATCCTGAACCAGCGGATTCTCGATCACCTGTCGACCGCTGTCGCGAACCGAACTGAAAAAAGGCGGATACACCGGTGGCTGAATAATCACGCCCTCACCATGCTCCGCATAGGCCATGCAGGCAGCATGGAGGGAGGGCACCACGCCGGGTGCCATCAGGATCCAGTCACGCTCGATGGACCAGCCATGGCGCCGGGCAAACCAATCCATCATCGCTTGGTACAAGCTGTCCGGGAACAAAGTGTAGCCATACACCGGGTGCTCTGCCCGCGCTACGAGTGCGTTGGTCACCGCCTCCGGTGCCGCAAAATCCATATCGGCAACCCAGACCGGAATAACATCATCGCGCCCGAACACCGCCTGGCGGGCATCAAATTTCACGGAGCAGGTCTGTTCCCGCACGATTAGCTGGTCAAAATCTGTGGCCACAGGCATTCTCCCTCAACAAGACCAACGGCTAGTTGCTGTATTGATAACGGCTTGCGAACCTGTCGGTTTTCAGACAGGCTCGCTTCGGAACCTTTTATGATCACCCAGATTCTGTCCACGATGCTACCGGTGTTTCTGATCGCCGGCTGTGGTGCCCTGTACGGCCGATACCGAACACCAGACATTCAGGGCCTGAACGTTCTGAACATGGAATTGTTTGTGCCCATGCTGGTATTTGCGGTGCTGGCCGACCAGCAGGCCCCTCTGCAGGAGTACGGTGGCCTGGCATTGGCCGCCGCCGTGGTGGTGCTGGGCTCTGGCATCATTTTGTATCCGGTGGCCCGGGCTCTGAACCTGAACCTGAAAACCTTCTTGCCACCCATGATGTTCAACAATTCGGGCAACATGGGCATTCCGGTGCTGGTACTGGCCTTTGGCGAGGCCGCATTACCGGCCGCCATCGTGTTGTTCATCGTGGAGATGCTGCTGCACTTTTCCGTGGGACTGTACATGCTGGACCCGCACACATCTATCCTTCGGCGCCTGCGATTGCCCATCGTGTTCGCCAGCATCGCCGGCCTGGCGGTCAATTTCAGTGGCGTTGCCCTGCCCGGCTGGCTGCTGGAAACCCTGAATATGCTGGGTGGCGTGTGTATTCCGCTGATGCTGTTTGCGCTGGGCGTGCGCATGCTGGACGTGGATTTCAGTGATTGGAAGCTGGGCATGATCGGCGCCATCGCCTGCCCGGTCAGCGGCCTGTTGCTGGCCTGGCCGATGATTGCCCTGCTCGAGCTGCCTGGCCTGCAAGTCGCCAGCCTTTGGGTGTTTGCCGCGCTGCCACCGGCCGTGCTCAACTACATGGTGGCGGAACAATATCAACAGGAGCCTCAGAAAGTGGCATCACTGGTATTATTGAGCAATCTCGGCAGCCTGCTGGTCATGCCGATCGTGCTTGGGCTCGTCTTCGCCGCTGGCTACATCTGAACGGTCACATAATCACAAGGAAGGGTTATCCATGTCTGAAGCGGTTGCGGTCATTCGCGCCTCCCGCCCTAACTTCCTGGTTCTCGCCCCGCTGTGTGTTGGGCTTGGTTTCGCCATCGCCTGGCAACAGGGGCAGTCACCAGTGCTACTGGACACCGTTCTGGTGTTTGTCGGAGCCATACTGGCCCATGCCGCGGTCAATCTGCTGAACGAATACGAAGACTTTACCTCTGGCCTCGATATGATCACCCAGCGAACGCCATTTTCGGGCGGCAGTGGTGCCCTGCCAGACGTACCTTCCGCAGCCAATCGGGTGCTGTGGGCAAGTCTTGGCACTCTGGGCCTGGTGGTGGCTATCGGCGTGTACTTTCTTTGGCTGCGTGGGTTGCCCATGTTTGTTCTGGGCGCGGCGGGTGTGGTGCTGGTAATAACTTACACGCGCTGGATTACCCGGTCGCCCTGGCTGTGCCTGCTGGCCCCCGGCATCGGGTTTGGCCCGATCATGGTGCTGGGCACCCTGATTGCTCTGGGCGCCAAGCTGGACGGCACCTCGATCATCTGCGCCACCGTGGCGCTGTTACTGGTCAGTGAACTTTTACTGATCAATCAGATTCCAGATGCCGAGGCGGATCGCATAATTGGCCGGCGGCATCTGGTCATCACCTTGGGCACGACAGCCGCCGCCAAACTCGTGTGTTGCCTGTTGCTTGCCAGTTACCCACTGATTTTAGCCGCCGCATTCACTGGCTTTTTACCACCCTGGAGCCTGCTGACACTGCTCACACTACCCGCAGCACTCTGGGTCAGCCTGAAACTGCCGGGTGCACTGACCAGGCCAACTATTCTGAATCAGATTCTGGGCGTCAACGTTGCCGTATTGCTGTCTACCCTCGCGCTACTGATTATCGGGCTCAGTTTTTGAGCTGAAAAACACTAACTCTGGAACGCAGCTGACCCGCCAGTACCGCAAGATCACGGCTAGAGGAAGCAACCTGCTCAGATCCGGCTGAAGTTTCCAGCGTGGCGTCGTGAATCCTGGCAATGTTGCGATTGACCTCTTCGGCAACGGCGCTCTGCTCTTCTGCCGCACTGGCAATCTGGGCATTCATATCATTGATTGAGGCAACTTCCTCTCGAATTTTAATCAGAGCCGTCTCGGCTTCTGCAGTCTTCTCAACCGTCACCCGGGCCCGTTCGCGGCTGCGTTCCATTTCGCTGGCCGCTTCACCGGCGCCGGTCTGCAAGCGGCCGATCATGTCCTGGATTTCACGGGTGGAGTCCTGGGTACGGGAGGCCAGCGAACGCACCTCATCTGCCACCACGGCAAAGCCACGGCCGTGAGTGCCGGCCCGCGCCGCTTCGATGGCGGCATTCAGGGCCAGCAGATTGGTCTGCTCGGCAATGCCGCTGATCACTTCGATGATTTTCTCAATGTTACTGCTGTCCTCGGAAACCCGGTTCACAGAGGCGGCCGCTTCTTCGAGCTTGTCTGCCAGCTCCGTGATTGATGCGGCGGTTTCCTTCACAACCTGATTGCCAGTCTCTACCTCGGCATCCGCTTTACGGGTGGCGGTGGCTGCATTAGAGGCAAAACCAGCGACTTCATTGACGGTCGCCGCCATCTGATTAACCGCCGTTGCCATCTGTTCCGCTTCCGCGGCCTGCATCCGGATCTGCTGGCTGTTGTTGTCGGAGGTGCTTTCCAGTTGATTGGAGGCCGAAGACAGTTCCTCGGACGCCGAGCGAACTTCGCGAATAATACCGGTCAGGCGTTCAATGGTATCCACCAACGCGCCCATCACGCTGTCCGGGTAGCGGGTTTCAAGGCTTTGATCCAGATGTCCGTCCGCCAGCTTCCGGATAACGCCGGCCACTGCCTCCGGCTCCGCGCCGAGAATCCGCTTGAGTTTGCGGATAATAACCAGTGCGATCACCACACTGAACAGCACTGCAAATCCAGTAATGGCCAGAATCGTGACATTAAAGCCACTGGTGGCGGTGCGCACGTCATCCAGATCAGCGGCAATCGAGCCTTCCTGGTAATCGATAAACGCATTCACACTCGCGAGCCATTCGCTGTAGGCCGGCGATACCTGTGTTAGCAGAAACTGACGGGACGCTTCCCGGTTGTTACCGCCGGCGAGAACCATCAACTCATCGGTCAATTCGAGGGTCTGGCGTTCAATCGACTCGATCGCCCGCAACAGCCGCCGCTCCTCATCGCTTGCGCCCTGGTCGCGAAACAGCTGCGCCATATTCTCGGCATTTTCCCGATACATGGCCGCCAGCCCATCAATATCCCGGAGGTGTCGGCGGCGCTCAGCGTCGCTGCTGACCAGCACCGCGTCCCGGATGGAAATAGCCCGATCGTGAACGCTGCCCCGGAAGTTAATGGCGTAGCGCTGCTTCAGGGCGGCGCCATCATTAACCAAGTTCAGGGTTCGGTCGATAAATCCCACCTGATGGTTACCAACAACACTGATCAGTACCATCAAAGACACGATCAATCCGAATCCCAGCGCCAGACGCTTTGCAACCGTCAACGGACCGCTCATACAACACTCCAGATATTTGTTCAGTGTCAAAATTACGATTAATAAATGGAATGGATTTATTTGTTTTGAAAGGATTTGTAAATAATTCATTAAATAGTGTATTGCGCGCCAGGCTCAAGCCGGTGTTTTGCTTGCAAGTGCGCAAGCTTTGGCCGATGGTTAAGAACACATCTGCCTGTTTCAGCCAGTGATATGGAGGTCTGCCTGTGAGCGTTCTGCTTCTCTTACTCAGTGCCCTGGTACTGATTTATTTCAGCATCGGCGGCAAAACCGCTGCCATCGTGATGTCCGTTGCAACCCTGATTGGCGTCGTTCAGGACGACTGGCACCTGCTCAGTTTTCTGATTGGCGGTGTCCTGCTGGCGCTGGCGCTCCTGGTCACACTGCCCGGCGATCTGCGCCTGGACAAATTCAGTCGCCCCTTGCTGGGCTGGGTTCGCGGGCGCTTACCCAAGCTTTCCGATACTGAGCAGGAAGCCCTGAAATCCGGATCGGTCGACTGGGATGGCGAACTGTTCTCTGGCCAGCCGGAATGGGACAAGCTGCTGGAAGCCGCCCCAGCGCACCTGACCAGCGAAGAACAAGCGTTTCTGGACGGCCCGGTGGAAGAGCTGTGCAAAATGCTGGACGACTGGCAGATTACACACGAGCACTACGACCTGCCCGACAAGGTGTGGAAGTTCATCCGCAGCAAAGGCTTCTTCGGCCTGGTGATCCCCAAAGAGGATGGCGGCCTGGGTTTTTCCAACACCGCCCATTCTGAAATCGTGATGAAGATCTCCACCCGCAGTGTCTCTGCGGCGGTGACCGTCATGGTGCCCAACTCCCTCGGCCCCGGCGAGCTGCTGATGCACTACGGCACCGACAAGCAAAAGCAGCACTACCTACCGCGCCTGGCCGGTGGTGAAGAAATCCCCTGCTTTGCCCTGACCTCGCCAGTCGCCGGCTCCGACGCCGGAGCCATTCCGGATAAAGGCATTGTCTGCAAGGGCGAGTGGAATGGCAAAGAAGTGATGGGCCTGAAGGTCACCTGGAACAAGCGTTACATCACCCTGGCACCCGTCGCCACCCTGATTGGCCTGGCCATAAAGGTTTATGACCCGGAACATTTGCTGGGTGAGCAGGACGACATTGGCGTCACCTGTGTGCTGGTACCCCGTGACACCGACGGCGTCAACGCCGGTACCCGACACTTGCCCATGAACACCGTGTTCATGAACGGACCGACCTGGGGCACCGAAGTCTTCATCCCCATGGACCAGGTGATCGGCGGCCAGGACATGCTCGGCAAAGGCTGGACCATGCTGCTGGAATGCCTGTCGATCGGCCGTTCCATCTCCCTCCCGGCACTCGGCACCGGCGCCGGCAAACTGGCAAGCCTGGCTACCGGATCCTACGCCTACACCCGGGAGCAGTTCGGCCGAACCATCAGTCAGTTTGAAGGCGTGCAGGAGGCCCTGGAGCCCATCGCCGGCTACACCTACATGATGGATGCCGCGCGCCTGCTGACCGTTGGCATGCTCGACCGTGGCGTTCGCCCGGCGGTGCCCTCGGCTGTCTTGAAGTACCGCAACACCGACCTGATGCGCGAAGTGATCAACCACGCCATGGATGTGGTGGCCGGCCGCGGTGTCATCACCGGGCCCCGCAACTTCCTGGCCCGCGCCTATCAGGCCGTACCCATCGGCATCACTGTGGAAGGCGCCAACATACTGACCCGCAGCCTGATGATCTTCGGCCAGGGCGCCATCCGCTGCCATCCGTTTATTGTCGAAGAAATCGAAGCAGCAGGCATGGAAGATCAGGACAAAGCCGCCAAGAAATTCGACGGCATCTTCTACCGGCATCTGGCCCACACCACCCGCAACGCCCTGCGCTCATTTGTGCTGGGCCTGAGCAAGGGCCGACTGGAAGCGGCACCCCGGCACGGTGAGATTCAACAATATTACCGCCAGCTGGGCCGCTTCTCGGCCGCCTTTGCGATGATGACGGATGTTACCCTGTTGACCGTCGGCGGCGGCTTGAAAGCCCGCCAGCGATTGTCTGGCCGGATGGCCGACTGCCTGGTGCATCTGTATTACGCCACCGCAGTGATCAAACAGTGGCACGAAGAGGGCTACCCGGAAGACCAGCGGGATCTGGTAGAATGGAGTCTGCAAACCTGCCTGCACGACCTGCAGGATTCCATGCGTGAAGCCATCATCAACTTCCCCGTGGCCGCGCTGCGCTGGCCGCTGCGACTCATCGTGTTCCCACTCGGCGCGACCGGCCTGAACGGCCCGGATGACAGACTGGGCGCGCGGGTATCAGCCACGATTGTGGATGATACCCCAGTGCGCCAACGCATCAGTCGCGGCACCTTCGTGAACCTGGACCCGGACGATCCGCTGGGGCGCGTGCTGAATGCCTACAAACTCGCCAATGAGACCGCCGGCATGCGCCAACGCCTGCATGAAGCCATTCGCAGCCGGGACGAAGACGAGCTGGATGGCATTGCCTTGCTCATGGGCCACCAACGCAAAGAACTGGTGGACTGGGCCTGTGCCCAGGGCATTGTCACCGCGGATGAGTGTCCGAAGCTGGAAGAAGCGCTGACCGCTCTCTACGACGTCATCCGCGTGGATGCCTTCGACGCGGACGGCCTGAAAGCCCTGGCCAAAGCCGCCAAGGGCAAACGCAAAGTCGTCGAAAGACCCTCGAAAGGCTGAAAAGAACGCTACTAATTGAGGGGCGATTACTCGCCCCTCAATCCTCCACGAATCGCCTCATCCACCAACCACCGCCGCAGTAACTGAATACCGCGCTCCTGCCGACGGCTGGTCTTCCAGGCAAAGTAAAACTTGTCACCCGTCACCACCGAATGCGCCGGCAGCCGAACAAAATCCTCGGAATCCTTACGGGTACTGAGCATGTAATCGTTGGTCAGCGCGATGCCCTGATGGAAACGCGCTGCCTCCAGCGACAACAGCATATGGCTGGAATGCAGCAGCCGACTGGACGCAGGCAGCTTCATACCGGCCTCCCGATACCAGGCCTCCCAGTCACCGCCCTGTCTGTCATAAATACTGTGAGTCGACAGCAACGGAAACCGGGCTATCTGTGCCGGCGCCACCGGCTGCTCATCCCGCCGCTCTGGCTCCGTATCCCGCCCCAACTCACGCCGTATACGCTGCCAATAATCCTGACTGCACACCGGAAACAACCGCTCCTCATACAGCAGATCGTAACTGTAGGCCCGCGAATCCCGGTGAATCGTAATAAAACAATCCGCCACCCGATCCGACAACACCGGATTCTCGCTGCTCATCTCCAGAGCCAGATCAATCTGCGGATGCAAGCGCTGCAAATCCGGCAACCTTGGCGCCAGCCAGCGCACCGCAAACGAACTGAACACCGACAACCGCAACCGCGACTCCTCATGCCCCAACAACTGTCCACTGGCCCGCTCGATCTGCAATAACGCAGAACCAATGGCATCAAAATACTGCCGCCCCTCATCCGTCAACATCACTTTCCGACCCGAACGCCAGAACAGCCGTTCCCCCAGATAGGTTTCCAGTTGTTTGATCTGGTGGCTGACCGCACTTTGCGTGATGGACATTTCTTCGGCGGCAGCCGAAAAGCTGTTAAGGCGAGCAGCGGCTTCGAATACCGGGAGGGCTTTTAGTGGAGGTAGCTTCATGGGCTTAGTATCTAATTTTCTAATGCGTGGTTAATAATCATCATTTTATCGGATAGTTAAGCACAGATAGACTCCCACTCACAGCTCAAGGAGGTGATCGGGGGGATTGCTTCCGAAAATGATCGGAGCCATGGATGGCGGAGACAAGCGTACAGGGACGTATTCACAGCGGTTTTCGGAAGCAATCCCCCCGAGCGCCTCTAGCTCCAAAGATCGAAAGTCAGTGTTAGAGAGGTAAACAAACAGTGTCAGGCAAAACCGTCAACAGCGCGATCCTTCTGCTGATCATCGGCAACGCCATGGCCCTGATCTCAGACGTCTTCATCAAGCTCCTGGAACCGAACGCCCCGATCTTCCAGTTCGCTTTCCTGCGCTGCCTCCTGACCCTGGCCTTCCTGCTGCCCCTGGCCAAAAAACTCGATCGCCAACACCTGTTCAGCGGCCTAAAAATCCACGCCCTGCGCGCCCACATTCACCTGGCCGGCATCGTGTGCATGGTCATCGCCCTCACCAACTTGCACCTGGCCACGGCCAACGCCATCTTCTATGCCGCACCCATACTCGTCATGGTGCTGTCGGTGTTCCTGTTCCGGGAAAAACTCACGCCTTTGAGCGTTGTCGCTGTCTTCAGCGGGTTCACCGGCATCATCGTTATCCTGCGCCCGGTGGAATTCAACTGGGCCGTGATCGCTGCACTGGGCTCTGCTTTTGCCCTGGCCATCAATGCCGTGATGGTGCGCCAGCTGCCCAAAGAACAAAGCACCGTGCACAAACTGTTTCTGAATTACGTATTGATCGTGCCGGCTGCCGCAGCTCTGGCGTGGTGGGAAGGCGCCAGCTGGAACCCGGAGATCCTGTTCAGCGCTGCCGGCTCCGCCCTGTTCATTCTGGGCTACAACATCACCGTCTTGCTGGCCTACAAGCAGGTAGACGCCAACCAAGTCACCAGCGCCGAATACACCGGGCTGATCTGGGCGGTCGCCATTGGCTGGATCTGGTTTGGTGAGGTGCCGGACCTGTGGTTCCTGGCCGGCAGTCTGATGATTGTGGTGCCGCTGGTGCTGATCGGCCTACTCCACCGGCGCCGCTCACCGGCGCGGGGCTTTAACCCTGCAGCCCGGGAAGAGGCGCCGACCAGACTGGCCCCTCACACTAGCGGCGGGACTGCTCAATAAGTTTCTGAGTATCACGAATGATCCGGGCGGCACGGTACTCCGGCGCCAACCGGTCATGATGGTTGAACGTCCCCCGGTAACCATTACGATACCGGTTGTAGTGATTCTGGTCCGGATAGGTGTTGCGGTATCTGCCACGGTGCTTGTTTTTACGGTCATAGCGGCCGTAATGGAATTTCTGGTGCTTGTCCCGGTAGTTCTTGTTGTAGCGATGATCGTGTTTGCTCTGGCGCCATTCCGATCGCAAGAATTTCTTCTGGTGGCCCGCCGGCAATGCCTTACCCCGCTCGAGCTGCTTGTGAATACCCGGCGGATGGCCGTGACCACGGTAGCCATCTGCGCTGGCAATACCGGCAAAGCCCAAGGCGACCACTAATACACTGCTGACAAGAAGTCGTTTCATGATGACTCTCCCATTCACTAACCGACTGGCAACGTGCTACGAGGAAACAATCCGCGCAGCCTTTGTGTCAGGTTACCTTATGGAACAGGTTTGTCAGCGCATGGGGGCGGGCTTTGCAAAAGCTTTACGCCGGTTGACGTTCAGCGGTCAAAGCGGTCGGTTGAGGCAACATTTTGAAGATGGGATTCAATAGCAAAGGTATGACAGCAATCATCCCCCAGTGCCCTGAGCGATTCCGCCAGACGCAGAAGGTACTCTGAATTGGCTCCGCTGGGGCCAGACGCCAATGCAATCTGGCGGGCAATATCCGCTTCCGGTGCCTCACCCAGAAACGCCTCGTTGTCCTCGGTGGCGATGTACACCAAGCCTTCTGCATGGCTGCCGTTATCAAAGGTCATGGTGGTACTGAAACGCAAATAGCCGTTTTTCTCCCGCACATCCAGGTACTCGAACACCTTGGGCGATACCCGATAGGCCATGCCCTTGCACACGGCACCGGGCTGTTCGATCAAGGTCACCACCCGGCCTGGCGATTCCGGTGTGCCCCGGTGGTCATGGGAGCCCTGCCAGAAGCGCCGTGCCCAGTCGCGAATCGACGCAGGGCGCTGCTCAAGATAGGGAAAGTCCACCTTGTAGATCAAAGAGCCATAACCGAACAACCAGACAGAATCGATACCGTCAAAGTTGTAACGGGCGCGATTGTGGTCAATGGTGTTGGCGGGCATAGTCATCCTGCGTGCTCACGTGAACCCGCATTTTGTCAGGCCGCCTGAGTACTGGCAATAAAGCCGGCGATGCCAGTGAGCACGATTTCCGCCGCCATGGCCGCCAGAATCAGGCCGCTGATTTTTGACATGATGTTCAGACCGGTTTTACCCATGGCCCGCTCAAGGTAACCCGACAAGCGCAGCAACACCGCCAGAATCAACAAACCGGACACCAGCCCGAGCAGACCACCGGCCACTTCGTGAACGGCTTTCAACTCGGCGCCGTACACCAGGATGGCACCAATGGTGGCCGGGCCAATCATCACGGGAATCGCCAGGGGTACCACGGCAATGTCGTCACGATCCTCCTCCGGCAAACCGGTGGCGTGGTTGCGGGTGCCACTGGTGACCAGGCTGATCGCGGTCAGGAACAGCAAGCTGCCGGCACCAATCCGGAACGAATTCAAGGTAATGCCGATGGCGCTGAATAGCAGCGGACCGGCAAAGAACAGCACAACACCCAGAATAAACGCGGAGATACAGGCCCGGCGAATGATTGAGGCCTTCTCCGCCGCCGGCAGGCCCCGGGTCAGCGCCAGGAACATGGTGACCACAAAGAACGGCGCCAGCAGGAACAAAAAGCGAATGGTACTGCTGATGTAAGTGGAGAAAAACGTCTCAAGCATTCTGGCAAATCCGGCAAGGGGTTAAAGCCGGTAAGCATAGCGCCTGTGGGCCCATTCTGCCGTAAGGGAGAGGACCTATTTACCGGCAACCATTTACCGGTGAAACAGGCGCCTATATATAGACGATGCTATCGCTTGATAGAAGGCTTTCTCGGTTTGGACGGTTTGCCCTTTGGCCCGGTCTTGCGGCCACCTGATTTCGGACCATTACCAGGCTTACCGACTGGCCGGCCTGGCCCCTTGCCCGGACCAGATCCGGCACCTTTGCTTCGCCCTTTTGCGGGAGCTTTACCGGGCACCTTGCCGCCACGACCCGCTGCCGGTTTGCCCCCGGTTTTCGAAGGTTTAGCGCCAGCACCCTGGCGTGGGCTCTTCTGGTTACCGGGTTTGTTCCTGGGCTTGCTGGAAGGCGCCTCTGCGGCTTCAGATGACGAATCGCGAATGGCGTCAAACAGGGTTTGCAGTTCCTGTTCAGTCAGATCACGCCAGGCCCCCACGGGCAATCCCCGAAGGCTGACATTCATAATCCGAACCCGCTCCAGCTTGGTCACCTCATAGCCGAAATACTCGGCCATGCGCCGGATCTGGCGATTCAGGCCCTGCACCAGCGTAATGCGGAAAACAAACCGGGACACCTGCTCCACCGGACAACGCTTGGTCATCGTGCCCAGAATCGGCACACCACTGCTCATGCCCTCAACAAACTCTCGGGTAACCGGTTTGTCGACCGTCACCAGATATTCTTTCTCATGGTTGTTGCCGGCCCGCAGGATCTTGTTCACCAGATCGCCGTTGCTGGTCATAAAGATGAGACCCTGGGAATCTTTGTCCAGGCGGCCAATGGGGAAAATGCGCTCGCTGTGACCGACAAAGCGCTGGATGTTGTCTTTCTCCGCGCTGTCAGTGGTGCTGACCACACCCACCGGCTTGTTCAAGGCGATGAAGACCAGATCCTGCTCATCCCGGGGCTCCACCACCTGGCCGTTCACCTTAACGGTATCGCCGGGCAGCACCTGATCCCCCACCTGGGCCCGCCGACCGTTGATGTGGACATTACCCTGTTCGATGTACCGGTCGGCATCCCGCCGGGAACACATCCCGCTCTCGCTGATGTATTTGTTCAGTCGGGTGGAGGTTCGGTTGACCATGACATCCTGCCGGTTTTAAATGATGGGTAAATGCGCGGGCAGCACACAACCCGCGCATCATCCCATTGCATCACCCTGACGGCAACTGTCGGTCAGCGCCTGCGGAACGGATAGAACAGCTGCCCCAGGTAGGAACCCGGCAGTTTCTGGGTAGTACCATACTCCGCCGGCCAGTGCGCCTTCGGGAAATGGTATGTGCCAAACAGCCGGTCAAAGAGCACCGTGTGTGCCGAGTAATTGGTATCAATGGCCGGCCTCTCCGAACTGTGGTGCCAGTGGTGAAACTGCGGCGTTACCAACAGGTACTTAAGCGGCCCCCAGGGCACGTTAAGATTGCTGTGGATAATGATGGCCTGCAGCGCTGCGAACGTCACATAGATATCCAGCGCGTCCTTGCTGGCCCCGAGCAGATACAGTGCCAGCATAACCAACCCCCGCTCAATAAAAATCTGAACCACATGCGCGCGGGAGCCTGCCAGCCAGTCCATGGTTTCCACCGAATGATGGACCGCATGAAACGGCCACAGCCGACGGACTTCATGGAATACCCGGTGTTCCCAGTACAGCACGAAATCGGCAACCAGAATCAGCAGTACAACCTGCAGCCATAACGGCGTGCTCTGGATCGCCGCCTGCAGGCTATCGCTGGCCACCCACTCGAAGTGTGTCACCAGGAAATTGCCAAACAGCAGAATCGCTGAGATCAGCAAGTGATTAAGGCAGAAGTAAAAGAAATCCAGGCCCCATTCATCCCGCAAGATGACCTGTTCCCGATACTTCGGAAAGAGCTTCTCCAGGCTGGTGAAGACAATAGTGGAACCCAGAAAGGCCAGAATCAGCCAGTCCACACCAAGCGACAGCGGTTTCGGCTCCACCGGCCCAACAGGAACATTGTAGCCCCCCAGGGCAAACGCGATCAGCGTCATGGCAATGCCCGCAGCGCCAAGCCGTTTGCGCCGATCAAGCACAAAGGTGGTGATGCCAAAAAACAGGGAGAACCACATGCCGTACTTCAAGACATCTTGAAGTGCTTCAGCATCATACGCAACACGAAGATCGGTGGTGGTCAGGTAGGAGGGGAACAGGTAGGCGAGCACCGCCGCCAGGCTCAAGCCGCCGAGAAATATCGAAAAATATCCCGGAATTCGTCCGTTCCGAAAGCGAAGCTCTTTTTCCGGGCGGGGCTCTAGCACCCGCTCGCGGTATTGGTAATCGGTATCCTGTTCCGTGTTCATGCGTTCCCTGCAAATATTCTTGTCAGCACTGTTTTAAACAATATCTTCTTATCGTTCCAAACATCACCAGATAAATCGGCAACATCATTCTGCAGATTTAAAACCAGGCAACCCGTTCCGAGCTCGCCATTGCTCAACAATTTCGACAATACGCTCTGGCGTTGAATCCTCGGAATTTTCCGGATAAAAAATCAGGTCAGAACCGTTTGGATGCTTGGATAACTTCTCAAATAGGTCTATGAGTTCATCGTGGACATAACGGCTCTTCGATACGTCGAATATATCCCTTAACAATGAGAGGAACTCTTCCCTATTCATATCTGTAAGTTGTATGGGAGCGCATGGCCCGGCTCATTGACTGCCAATTAATTGCCATTGACCACTTTGCGCTTCCTCGCTTGACAGTAGGACCTTATCGTTTGTTTCCAATGCTTTTTGATCTATTTTAAACTTCTGATTAAGCATTTTATTCTCACCCGATATGGTCAGAGTCTGCCGAACCTCATCCTCACGCACCAGGCTCAGCTTCATGCCAATCACATCAAGCGTTGGATCATAGCCAGAGCATGCCAAGATTGTAATACCATCCGCTAGTTCAAACTTTTCGGTAACGTTCATTTGTATCCCCACAATCACAATCCTTTATCTCTGAGTATTTGTAATATCTGAACGTCTTCATTACTAAGGTTCAGCATTTTCTTGTGATTGATCATAAAATCTTTGACATGTGTTTCGGCACTTCCAAGTCCACTGGTTCCCAAGCGATCAGTGATGCCAAGCTTGGCTTGCGTGCCGTGCAGGAACTCCTCAAGTACGGCTGCTTTACTTGGGTTTTCACGAAGAAGAATGTGGGTATTATCAACGCCTCCTACTGATGCCTCCGCTCCGAAGTAATCCAACATTCTAAGCTCCTCAGAACCAGGTTGAGCAATTACGACATAACGCTTCCTTGAAATCGCTTCAATCAGTTCTGATGAGGCGGGTTCAACCTCCATCAAATCATCAGCACTGAGCATGCTCATTTTGTCTGATTCACCCTCTCCAGCGCCGCCAGCCCGCTTCTGAAAAACCAGATACAACGGCTCAATCCCACTATCAGCCGGAAAACTCACAATCAGCTCAACCTGATCTTCAAACGGCCGCTGGTAGCCGGGTGGCGAGTACTCCTGGCCATCCTCCTGGATGGGTGTCACCAGAATGCTGTAAGGATCAATACCGGAATCCGCCGGG
>LJZQ01000055.1 GCA_001314845.1 Marinobacter excellens HL-55 | reverse complement strand
TTTTCGTGCGTTGACGATAGCCCCCAGTGATCTCTCTGAGTGGATAACGTGAAGCCAGAGGGCCGTCCTCTGCGAGTCGACCTTTAGGACAGGCTCCACCGATTGCGATACCGAGGGCCATCCCAGCATCAAGCGCGGCGCGGTCCGCTCCTGTCTGACCTCCCGACACAATCTGATGGAGTTGAACGGGCATTGCATGGTCCTCTATGTGTAGGCTTGAGGGGGCAACTCTTTTCAACATGTCGACATTTACTTGGCGGTTTTGAAAATTTTGCAAGACTATGTGGTTGTTATTCGTTTGGATTTTAGCCTTCAGCTTTTCACTATGGGGTATCAATCCCTCCAGCCGGGCTGCCTTCGATCCAGAATACCGACGATAGCTGCGACCTCGGTCTCTGTGTATCGATATCGTTTTGAAAAAGCCTCGAGCAGCTTGTGGGTAGGCTCCGCATTTAAACGCTCAACATATCTCTGCAAATGCAGGTGCTGCAGTTTAGAGAGATGTTGGGCTGAAGCAATAACGACAACAATCGACGCTGCTAAAAATAATATTGCCGCGACAAGCGCGAATGGAGCATCTCGCAGAAAATCACCATCACTGTGTTGGCTTGCGATTAATGCAGGCACGAAAACCAAACCGGACAGGAGTCCGAGCCAGCGAAAGCCTGCTGCGCGAATCAGCCCCTGGTCCTGGTATTCAGAAAGTCGGGGGAGTGAATAAATCTCTTCTTCGAAGTTTTTCGAAGCCATCGCACCACCAATACGTTTTTGCGAGCCGACAATTAGTTGTAGTGGACAAATTCGACCTATCACGGGTATTGGACCTATTCAGCGCAATCGCTGCCCGCGATATCATATAATATATACTCCGCTGACCGCTCCAAGGCTCACATCGTTTTTCAGTCAGTACTGAAAGTTCCACTATTCACAATTCACAAATTTTTTCGATTTTTCTGAAACTTCCGTAATTGGCGGGGCGTAACACTAAATTCAAGTCATAATGTTTCAGGAGCGGGATATGATGAGCGCAAATTTTTCAGGAAAGACTTTGGTTACGGCGATGGTCGGCGCGGCACTGCTTTCAGGCTGCGGAACACTTACATCTATCAACGGTGATAAGAGTCAGACCAATATGATGGAGTTGCCAAAGGAAATCGAGGTTCCAACTGGTCATGAGCGTGCCATGGTCGGCAGTGTAGTTAATGGCACCGTGACGTGGCTGTGTGCGCAAAATGAATCAGGTGACTATGCCTGGAAATTTGCCGGACCTAGTGCAAATCTCGTGGACGACAGCGGAAATCAAATTGGTTCATACTACGGCCCCCCAGCCACTTGGGAAGCTCTGGATGGTTCCAAAGTGACAGGTAAGCAGCTTGCAACAGCTCCAGCGGGTGCAGGGAACATCCCTTTCCAACTGGTAAAAGCAACATCTGTTGGGCCAGACGGCATGATGAGTGACATTGCGTACATCCAACGCATCAATCTTGTGGGTGGAGCTGCGCCGGCAACCGGTTGTACAAAAATGTCTGAGGGCCGCAGGTTCGTTAGCGGTTACACTGCAGACTACGTGTTTTGGACCGCAGAGTAATTTTTTTATCATGACGTAACTCGTAACGACGCTGCCCACGCTTAGTCGTGGGTTTCGCCGTTACATCTCTGGCTTTTTTTGCTGGAAAAGCCATTGTTCCCCTCAAGTAATGTTTTCGTCGGTCGATTTATCTCTTCAGAAATTACAAACAAAAAAACCGATTCTTTAACCTGAAAGCTCAGTTCGGTGGTGGCGTTGCTGTTAGACACACTGAGGTTTGGTTGGCTAAAAAATCGAGAGGTCATCGGAAGCGAGATGGTGAAACGTGAGGGTTCCAATAGTAGAAGAGTGAGTCTGGAAAATTATTGCAGTATCAAGCCCGCTTCAGCGGGCCCCCGGTGGTTTGATTTCGTAAATGGTTACAGCACTGTTAGTGGCCAATTAAAGTGACCCACTACTGGCCATTAATTTTGACCCACCTCCGAGTGGCCGTCAGGCCATAGAACCAGCTACTGTCCCCCGCTTTT
>LJZQ01000034.1 GCA_001314845.1 Marinobacter excellens HL-55 | reverse complement strand
AATTTTTCAAGCAGTTATCGCTCAAGTTCCGAGCCGTTTCAGCGGCCTGCCCCTCAAGCGAGATGCGCATTCTACAGACCTCAGCCGAGGAGTCAACGGCCGATCCGAAAAAAACCCAGACGCTTCGGTTTCCACCTACTCCCCTGCTCAATCTTCCGTCAGATTGACTGACTTTTACACAGCTTTAGCGGCGACGAAGCGGAATAAGGGTAGTTAACCCAAACCAATAGACTCTTAATAGTAGCAACACGAATAGCACTGATCCGTAAATCACCATCTCGGTGATGTCACTTCTTGCCTGCCAGAGAAAATGCACCCAAACCAATACCGCCGCCGGATAGATAAGACGATGCAGCGGCTTCCACCCCCGGCCAACCCGCTTCATCATGGCTTTGGTCGACGTCGCTGCCAAAGGAACCATTAACAAGAACGCGCTCGCGCCCGCAATGATATAAGGACGCTGGGTAAAGGTTGCCCAAAGATCGCCCCACCCCACAAGTAGCTGCAAAAATGCCAAGATATGCAGGCAAGCATAGAAGAACACGAACAGGCCCAGCATTCGACGCAAACGCAGCCAGCCACTCCAACCTGTGATTTGCCTCAACGGTGTGACTACCAGAGTCAGCAACAGAAACTGAAAAGCCGCCAAACCCAAGCGCTCGGTGATCGCCTGACCTGGGTCCGGGCCAATACGTCCGGCAAGCACATCTGTGACTATAAAACCCAGCGGCAATAACGCAGCCAAAAACAGCAGCAACTTACTGACAACCAAAATCATGGTTTGATGCTTAACGGCTGCCATCAATAGAACCTGGACAAATCCATACCCTTGTATAGTTGAGCCACCTGTTCTCCGTATCCGTTAAATTTGCTGGTTTCGATCCAGTTTGGCCGCAGAATGCCGGACGGCAACCGCCGCTCCCTTTTCTGACTCCACCGCGGATGATCCACTTCGGGATTCACATTCGCGTAGAAGCCGTACTCACTCGGCGCGAGCATTTCCCAGCTGGTCTTTGGCTGCTCCTCCGTGAAACGGATGCGCACAATCGATTTGATACTTTTAAAGCCGTACTTCCAGGGGACAACGAGACGTATTGGAGCGCCATTCTGATTTGGTAAGGCTTCTCCGTACAGTCCAACGGCGAGGAACGACAACTCGTTCATAGCCTCATCCATGCGGAGGCCTTCACGGTAAGGCCACTCAACGGTACTGAACAATGAGCGCTGAGCACGCATTTGCTTGGGATCGTGTAAGGTTTCGAAGTAGACGTACTTGGCTCGAGAGTTTGGCTGCAATTGCTTGATCACGGCTGCCAACGGGACACCCACCCAGGGAATCACCATCGACCAAGCCTCGACACAACGAAGCCGATAGATACGCTCTTCATAGTCATGAGGCTTCAACAGGTCTTCCAGCGCATAACGACCAGGGCGCTCACACTCGCCCTCCACTTCAACTGACCAGGGGTCGACCGACATCTCTCCCGCATACTTTGCAGGGTCGCCCTTGCCGGTACCAAATTCGTAGAAGTTGTTGTAGGCAGTCACGTCATCCAGCGGAGTCTTCTTCTCATCCGTTGAATACTCCGGCGCCGCTCGATAGTCCAGTGCTTTGAGGTCAGACGATGTGTCGCTTGCGTGCAACAAGCCCGGGACCGCAAGTGTCGCGGCAGACGCAATCGCGCCCGTCATAAACTTCCGACGATTGAGATAAATAGATTTCGGGGTGACTTCGGATTCAGGCAGGACCCAGGATGGGCGCTGTTTGATGAGCATGGGGCAACTCCAGAGGACGCGGTTGATTGATTGACCGGCAATTCCTGGAGAAATTCCCGTCCGGCAACAACCGGACGGGAACCATTGACCTGTCAGGTGCGCTTTGTTTTATACCTGAACAAGGCTCGCACCGGTCCGGACAACGCGTAGATCAGGAACGCTGTAAACAATACGGTAGCAGGATCCAAGGCGATCACCACAAGGATCAGCACCACCAACAGGATAGCTGCAAACGGCACCCGACCGCGCATGTCGAGATCCTTGAAACTACGGTACAGAACGTTGCTGACCATCAGCACACCTGAACCACCCACAACAATGATAGACAGCAGGGTAAGCCAGGTAGCCGGCTCATAAAGATGGAAGCACCAGACCAAACCCGCAACACAGGCCGCTGCAGCAGGGCTTGGCAAGCCCACGAAGACCTTCTTGTCGACCGACCCAATTTGAGTATTGAAGCGGGCAAGGCGCAGGGCCGCACCAGCCACATAGATAAACGTGATCGCCCAACCGACTTTATCGAGGCCGTTCAGCGCCCAAAAAAACGCGACCATGCCGGGAGCGACACCAAAAGCAACCATGTCCGCCAGGCTGTCATACTCTTCACCAAACTTGCTTTGAGTGTTGGTCATCCGGGCGACGCGACCGTCCAGCCCGTCAAGAATCATTGACACAAATATTGCGATCGCAGCGTTATCAAAAACACCATTCGCCGCGGAGACGATGGCATAGAACCCGGAAAACAGAGAGGCCGTTGTCAGTGCGTTAGGCAATAAATAGATGCCTTTACGGCGCACCTTGGCGCCCTCGACCAGCTCCTCCTCAACCACTTCACCGGCCGCAATTTCCAGCTCCGGTGAATTCTTTGATTCAGGCTTTGCGTCTGTTTTTTTCTCTTCAGTCATTCCACAAACTCCGGAAAGCGTTTGAGCGGAGTATATACGAAAAACGCGGCCACAAGGGCCGCGCTTTCAAACCTAACGGGAATTCCCGATCAGTTCTTATCTTTATCCACGATCTTGTTCGCGGAGATCCATGGCATCATGGAGCGAAGCTTTTCACCCACAACCTCGATTTCATGGGACGCATTCTGACGACGACGGGCGGTCATCGACGGGTAGTTCAGCGCGCCTTCCGAGATGAACATCTTGGCATATTCACCGCTCTGGATACGCTTCAGTGCGTTACGCATGGCTTCACGGGACTGCTCGTTGATCACTTCAGGGCCGGTTACGTATTCACCGTACTCGGCGTTGTTAGAGATCGAGTAGTTCATGTTGGCGATACCGCCTTCGTACATCAGGTCAACGATCAGCTTGAGCTCGTGCAGACACTCGAAGTAGGCCATTTCCGGCGCGTAACCACCTTCAACCAGAGTTTCAAAACCGGCTTTCACCAGCTCAACCGCACCACCACACAGAACGGCCTGTTCGCCGAACAGGTCGGTTTCGGTTTCGTCTTTGAAGGTCGTTTCAATAATACCGGTACGACCGCCACCCACACCGCTGGCGTATGACAGGGCCAGGTTCTTGGCATTGCCGGAGGCGTCCTGGAAGATCGCGATCAGATCAGGAATACCGCCACCCTTGGTGAACTCGGTGCGCACGGTGTGGCCTGGGGCCTTCGGTGCAATCATGATGACGTCGAGATCTTTACGCGGCACGATCTGGTTGTAGTGGATCGCGAAACCGTGAGCAAACGCCAGAGTAGCACCCTGTTTCAGACTCGGTTCGATTTCGTCACGGTACAACTGAGCCTGAAACTCGTCCGGCGTCAGCACCATGACAACGTCGGCGCCAGCGACAGCAGACGCTACATCACTGGTCTTCAGGCCATAGGCTTCGGCCTTGGCAATGGAAGAAGAACCCGGACGCAGACCGACAACCACATCAACACCGGAATCTTTCAGGTTGCACGCGTGGGCGTGGCCCTGTGAACCAAAACCGAGGATGGCGACTTTCTTGCCCTGGATGATGGAAAGATCACAATCCTTATCGTAATAAACCTGCATGAGAAACCTCTACTATTAATTAATGGCCCGACAAGGCCATGATGTTCAAATTTTTTATGACAGCCGTCAGAGGCTGAGCACCTTTTCGCCTCGCGCGATACCCGATACACCGGTGCGCACCACCTCCAGAATTCCAGAGGTACCGACCGCCTGTATAAAGCCATCGAGTTTTTCACTGTTCCCGGCCAACTGCACGGTGTAGACGGAACTGGTCACGTCCACAATCTGGCCTCGGAAAATATCCACCGTGCGCTTGATCTCCGCACGCTGAGAACCGGTAGCTTTGAGCTTAACCAGCATCAGCTCACGCTCGATGTGAGCACCTTCGGTCAGATCCACCAGCTTGACCACCTCAATCAGCTTGTTCAGCTGCTTGGTAATCTGCTCAATGACCTTGTCTGAACCGGTCGTGGTCACGGTCAAACGCGACAGCGTTTCGTCCTCGGTCGGCGCAACCGTCAGTGTCTCGATATTGTAATTGCGCTGAGAGAACAGCCCAACCACCCGTGACAGCGCGCCAGGCTCGTTTTCCAGCAAAACAGAAATGATTCGACGCATGATCACACCCTCTCCGTTTTGCTGAGCCACATATCTTTCATGGAACCACGGGCAACCTGCATCGGGTACACATGCTCAAAGCGGTCAACATAGATATCGACAAACACCAGCTTGTCTTTCATCGCCAGAACTTCCTTGAGCTTGGGCTCGAGGTCTTCTTTGCGATCAATGCGCACGCCAACGTGGCCATAGGCTTCTGCCAGCTTGATGAAGTCCGGCAAGGATTCCATGTAGGATTCCGCGTGACGGGACTCATAGTTCATGTCCTGCCACTGCTTGACCATGCCCAGCGCCTGGTTGTTCAGATTGATAATCTTCACCGGCAGGTCGTATTGCTTACAGGTGGACAACTCCTGAATGTTCATCTGGATGCTGCCTTCACCGGTAAAGCACAAGACTTCGTGATCCGGATGGGTCAATTTGACGCCCATGGCCGCCGGCAGACCGAAGCCCATGGTGCCCAGACCACCGGAGTTGATCCAGCGATTGGGCTTGTCGAACTTGTAGTACTGCGCCGTGAACATCTGGTGCTGGCCCACATCCGTGGTGACAAACGCATCGCCGTTGGTAAGACGCCAAAGCATCTCGACCACTTCTTGCGGTTTGATCACATCCGGACTGGTCTCGTAGCGCATCCCGTGGAACGCGCGCCACTCTTCGATCTGCTTCCACCAGGACGCCAGTGCATCTGCATCCGGCTTTTCCTTGCTCTCCTTGACCAGCGAGATCATTTCTTTCAAGACTGCATCGACCGGCCCAACAATGGGTACGTCGGCATCAATGGTCTTGGAAATCGACGCTGGATCAATGTCGATGTGGATAATCCGCGCGCCAGGACAGAACTTCTCGGTGGCGTTGGTTACCCGATCGTCAAAGCGTGCACCGACACAGAGAATCAGGTCTGAATGATGCATGACCATGTTGGCTTCATAGGTGCCGTGCATGCCCAGCCAACCGATATGCTGCTTGTCGGTCGCGGGATAACAACCAATACCCATCAACGTGTTGGTGATCGGAAAGCCCAGCGTGCGGGTCAGCTCTGTCAGCTGGCTGGACGCCTTGCCCAGAATAACGCCACCGCCGGCGTAAATAACCGGACGCTTGGCCGCCATCAGCATATCGACAGCTTTTTTGATCTGGCCAGCGTGACCGCGAACAGCCGGGTTATAGGAGCGCAGCTTGACCTTCTTCGGATAGGAATACTCAAAGCGCTCGTTCGGTGCGGTCATATCCTTGGGGATATCGACCACAACCGGGCCAGGGCGGCCAGTCGCTGCGATGTAGTAGGCCTTGCGAATCACCTCAGGAATTTCTTCCGGATGGCGCACGCTCAGGTTGTGCTTCACCACCGGCCGGGAAACGCCCAGCATGTCGGTTTCCTGGAAGGCATCTTCACCAATCAAGGTGGAAGCGACCTGACCGCACAGAACCACCATAGGAATGGAGTCCATAAAGGCGGTGGCAATGCCGGTAATGGTGTTGGTGGCACCAGGGCCAGAGGTCACCAGAACGGTACCTGGTTTTCCGGTTGCCCGGGCATAGCCGTCGGCCATGTGGACCGCCGCCTGCTCGTGCCGCACCAGAATATGTTTGACATCATCCTGCCTGAACAGCGCATCATAAATATGAAGGGCTGCACCACCCGGATAGCCGTATATGTATTCGATCCCTTCATCCTTGAGGGAGCGGATCAGCATTTCGGCGCCAGACAATAACTCCACGATTTTCTACCCTCTTCTACGAGTGAATGAGCCGGGTTACGCCCCGGTTGCCTGGATTCACGGTTACTCTGCTTCTTATGAAAGCGGAACCGGCATACTCCTCCACACTATTTATAAGAGGTTGTCTCCTGGCCAGCCGCCCTCCTGAGGGTTGCGGAGAACGACCAATCAACGGGTTGCACGTAAGCAACAACCATCGCCCGCCAGCGTGCGGCGAACTCAGTGTGGTGATTAACGGGGGATACTCGCTCGGGATTGCCTGCCGTATTGACCCCAGTCTTCAGGCAATCGGTAATTCTGACAGCGGGAAACTCACTGTCAATAGGCGCTGTGGCTTAATTACGACCAATTTCCTCAACACTCTGCCATACTGGCAAAAATAAAGGTGCGAGAGTTTTGAACCAGGCAGGAGAAAATCAGCCGTTCCGATGGCATGATATCTTCAGGTAGTAGACAAAAGCGGGTAGAAACATGAATCGAAGAATCCTGATGCTGACAATGTTGGTGGCAGCGGCGCCTGGCTTGGCAGATGCCGCCTCTGTCTATAAGTGGACTGATGAGAGTGGCGTCACCCACTTTGGTGACCGCAAGCCGACGGGCAAAAATTCCGAGCAGGTCAATGTGCGCTCAGGCACCAGCCGCAATTCGGACAACCAACGGCAAAGTCCACAAGATCAGCTTAACGAGCTGGAAGAGCAGCAACAGGCACAGCAGCAGCGTCGCGAGGAAAGCGCCGTTGAGGAAGCGCGTCGCAAACAGAGGGAGGCCAACTGCGAAACAGCCCAGTCCAACCTGAGAACAATCAGCAGCAACGCAAGAATCCGCGTTGAGGACAATGGCGAGCAGCGCTATCTGAGCCCTGAAGAAATTGACGAGCAACGTCGCCGGTTCGAAGAAATTGCAGACGAAAATTGCGGACCCGACACTGCGGTTCCGGAACAGCGCTAAGCATCGATACCCAGAACGAGAAAAGGGCCAGATAGCAGTAGCTATCCGGCCCCTCTTTTACCGGCGACTTGTAGCCGCGCAGTTCAAGCCTTGGCGAACGCCAGCTGACTGCCGTGTACCCTGGCCGAAATGGTGTCACCCGAGACAAACTCACCCTGCAACAGTTTCTGCGCCAGCGGGTTTTCGATCATCCGCTGAATCGCACGCTTGAGAGGGCGGGCGCCGTAGACTGGGTCGTAACCTACTTCCGCCAGCAACTGCATGACCTCATCGTCCAGTTCCAGCTTCATATCCTGATCCTTCAGGCGCCGCGCCAGGTTCTCGATCTGGATGCGGGCAATGCCCTGGATCTGGTCTTGCGCCAGCGGATGGAAAACCACCACTTCATCCACCCGGTTAATAAACTCCGGCCGGAAGTGGGTGCCGACAACCTCCAACACCGCGGATTTCATATCTTCGTAATTCTCTTCCCCGGCTTTCTCCTGAATGATGTGAGAGCCCAGATTGGAGGTCATCACAATCACGGTATTTCGGAAGTCTACGGTGCGGCCCTGCCCGTCCGTGAGACGGCCGTCATCGAGTACCTGCAACAAAATGTTGAACACGTCCGGATGGGCTTTTTCCACTTCATCCAGCAACAGCACGGAGTAGGGTCGACGTCGCACTGCCTCGGTCAGATAACCGCCCTCTTCGTATCCAACATAACCCGGAGGCGCACCAATCAGGCGAGCCACGGAGTGCTTCTCCATAAACTCGGACATGTCGATTCGCACCATGGCCTCTTCGGTATCGAAGAGAAATGATGCCAGAGCCTTACACAACTCGGTTTTACCTACCCCGGTGGGGCCCAGGAACAGGAACGAGCCATTGGGACGATTGGGATCCGACAACCCGGCACGGGAACGGCGAACCGCATTGGATACGGCTTCAACCGCCTCATGCTGACCAATGACACGGCCGTGCAGGGCCTCCTCCATCCGCATCAGTTTGTCGCGCTCTCCTTCGAGCATTTTCGACACGGGAATGCCGGTCCACTTGGATACGATCTCGGCGATTTCCTCATCGGTCACCCGGTTACGCAGCAGCTTCATTTCCATCATTTCAGCCTGGCTGGCCATATCCAGCTGGCGTTCCAGCTCAGGAATAGTGCCGTACTGGAGCTCAGACATTCGGCCCAGATCGCCGGCCCGGCGAGCATTCTCCAGATCAATACGCGCCTGTTCCAGCTTACTTTTGATCTTCTGGGAACCGTGCAACGCCGCTTTTTCAGTATTCCAGATTTCTTCAAGGTCGGCGTATTCATGCTCGACATTGCCAATCACCGCCGAGAGTTCTTCCAAGCGCTTCTTCGAAGCCGGATCCGTTTCCTTTTTCAGCGCTTCCCGCTCGATCTTCAGCTGGATCAACCGGCGCTCCAGACGATCCAGTGCCTCTGGCTTGGAGTCCATTTCCATACGGATCTGGCTGGCCGCTTCGTCGACCAGATCAATGGCCTTGTCGGGCAGCTGCCGATCAGTGATGTAACGATGTGATAATTTGGCGGCGGCGATGATGGCGCCGTCGGTCACCTCAACACCGTGGTGCACTTCATAGCGTTCTTTGAGGCCACGGAGAATGGCAATGGTGTCTTCCTCGTTAGGCTCGGACACCAGCACTTTCTGGAACCGGCGCTCCAGAGCCGCGTCTTTCTCGATGTTTTCGCGGTACTCGTTCAGCGTGGTAGCCCCCACACAGTGCAATTCACCGCGGGCCAGAGCAGGCTTGAGCATATTGCCCGCATCCATGGAACCTTCGGCTTTGCCGGCGCCGACCATGGTGTGAATTTCGTCGATGAACAGGATGATCTGACCTTCCTGTTTGGACAACTCGTTGAGCACCGCTTTCAGGCGTTCTTCAAACTCACCTCGGAATTTGGCGCCAGCAATCAGAGACCCCATATCCAACGAGAGCACTTTTTTATCTTTCAGGCTGTCTGGTACTTCGCCGTTCACGATGCGCTGGGCAAGGCCTTCGACAATGGCGGTTTTGCCAACGCCAGGCTCACCGATCAATACCGGGTTGTTCTTGCGGCGACGCTGAAGCACCTGGATGGTGCGGCGAATTTCATCGTCACGACCGATGACCGGGTCGAGCTTGCCGGCAGCGGCTCTTTCGGTGAGGTCGACGGTGTATTTCGACAAGGCCTGGCGATTTTCCTCGGCGCCGGCGTCGTTAACGCTTTCGCCGCCACGGACGTCATCAATGGATTTTTCCAGTGCTGCTTTGTCGACGCCCTGTTCTCTGAGCACCCGGCCCAGAGAGCCGCGGTCTTCAACGGCGGCCAGCAGGATAAGTTCGCTGGAGATAAACTGGTCGCCCCGCTTTTGGGCCAACTTGTCAGAGATATTAAACAGGCGGCCCATGTCGTTGGACATGGAGACGTCGCCCGCGTTGCCCTGTACTTCGGGCAGGTTTTCGATTTCTTTGGCGATGGCCTGGCGCACGCGGCCGGGCTCTACGCCCACCTGCTTAAGTAGCGGCTTGATGGAGCCGCCTTGCTGGTCGAGCAAGGCTTGCATCAGGTGGACGGGCTCGATGAAGTTATGGTCTTTGCCGACTGCAATGGATTGCGCGTCGGCCAGTGCGCTTTGCAGCTTGCTGGTGAGTTTGTCGATTCTCATGTTTTCTGTTCCCCGAATTTCTTTGAATACCGGGCTTGCCTGGATGGCGCGGGTATTCTGATTGCTTTGTTATTCAATGTAGGGGCATGTTGAGGGACTTCAAGCTGGCCAACGGTGAAATCGTCAGAAATTTGACGGGCGTCAGTTGTGGACGTGGACACTGGGGAAAGGTCCGAGGCAAGAAACGCTGTCCAGAACACGCCGTAAATCCCCCTTCGGGGTCCAGCCTGCAATCATAGATTGCAGTCGTTCGGCTGTCGCATGAAGCTACGCTTCATATACGCTCGGCCTCACCCCTGTAGGCTTGGCTGCAGCATCCCTGCTGCAGACAGTTCTGGACAACGTTTCTCGCCTCGGCCCCCGATCAGTTGGAGCTGAAGTCGGATTCGCTCTATTCGGGGAAATCAGTTATCGCGGCGCCACCCACACCAGCGTTGCCATACGCCCAGTCTGACCATCTCTTCGGTAAGAATAAAATCTGTCTTTGTCGTTAACCGTGCAGAGGCCGCCACCAGAAACAGACAATACGCCGGCTTTGTTCAGGCGCTGGGTCGCCAATTGGTAAATGTCCGCCATGAAATGGCCGGGGCGGGCGCCCGTTTGGGTGAACGCTTTGATCGCTTCCGAGTTTTGTTCCACAAAAGCCTCCCGGACTTCCGGGCCTACTTCGAAGTTGTCGGGGCCGATGGCGGGGCCCAGCCAGGCTCGCAGATTGGATGGAGGCACGGCCATGGCGGTGATCAAATTTTCGAGCACACCGCCACACAGGCTGCGCCAGCCGGCGTGGGCCGCGCCAACTACCGAGCCTTCGGCATCGGTGAGGATGACGGGCAGGCAGTCGGCGGTGAGGATGGCGCAGGCGATACCCGGGTGACGGGTATAACTGGCGTCAGCGGTGGTTACGACATTTACGTTGGTTGGAGTCAATTCCACAACGCCTGTGCCGTGAATCTGATTCAGCCAGCCGATGTTGCCGGCTGACAGTCCGGCTAAATCGGCCAGTCGCTGACGGTTCTCAGCGACCTGTTCGGGGTTATCGTCCACATGACTGCCGAGATTCAGACTGCACCAGGGTGACTGGCTTGCACCGCCTTTGCGGGTGGCGCTTAACGCCTTGATGTGGCTGGGCGCTTGCCAGTCAGGCCTGAGAACGTCCTGGTCAGAAATCATTGTCTTCCAGGTCTTTGACGTGCTTTCTCAGGGCTTCGATCAGTTGGACCATGTCTTCTGGTAATGGCACTTCCCAGCTCAGGGTTTCTCCGGTTTCCGGATGCTGCAAAGTCAATTTTCGTGCGTGCAGCGCCTGGCGATGAAAAGCCGCCAATGCCTGGCGAAGCTCCTCAGTAGTGCCTTTCGGCAGGCGTAGGCGACCACCGTAAACAGGATCGCCCACCAGCGGGTGGCGCACGTGGGTCATGTGAACGCGGATCTGATGGGTTCGGCCACTTTCAAGTTTGCAGTGGATATGGGTGTGGGCCGCAAACCGTTCAATCAGGCGATAATGGGTGACGGCTGGTTTGCCAGAGGAAACCACCGCCATGCGCTTGCGATCCTGTGGATGCCTGCCGATGGGGGCTTCGATGGTAGCACCACCGGTCAACGAGCCGACCACCACCGCTTCGTACTCCCGGCCCATGGTGCGTGTTTGCAATTGATCCACCAAGGATGTGTGGGCAATCAGGCTACGCGCGACAACCATAATGCCCGAGGTGTCTTTATCCAGCCGGTGAACAATGCCCGCCCGTGGCAGGTTCTCCACTTCCGGGGCGACGTTAAGCAGAGCGTTGACCAATGTACCGTCGGCATGCCCAGCGGCAGGGTGCACCACCAGGCCTGCCGGCTTGTTGATAACCAGTAAGTGCTCATCCTGGTAAACGATGTCCAGTGTGATGGGCTCGGCCTGCCAGGTCACCTGCACTTCCGGCTCTGCGTCCAGATCCAGCACGTCATCCAGCATCACCTTGTCCCTGGGTTTGCGGATTGCTCCGTTAACCGTCAGAGCACCGCTCTTGATCCAGGACTGCAGCCGTGAGCGGGAGTGTTCGGGAATCAGCTCCGCAGCAGCCTGGTCCAGACGCTTGTCGCTGAGTTCGGGGGGAATCTTGTAACGGCCAGTTATTCGGTTATCGGAAGACATTCAGCCTCGTTTCGCCAGTTTCATGAGAGCAACCCATGCCACCCCAGCGGTGGCGATGTTACGTTTCGGTCAGATTGTGCCACGAACATCCGGTTAACACTGCACATAGGCAGCCTTACCCTTTACAATGGCCCATCGATTCAAAGTTTGACCATTATACGGGATTCCGGCATGAGATCAGTTGTCCGATTACTGCTACTTTCCACAATCATCGCGTTCGCCGCTGGCTGCGCCTCCCAGAAAGAAGCGGAAGTGCTGCCGGAAGAAACCTATTATGAGAATGCCCGCCAGGCCATGAACTCGGGCAACTTCAATGAAGCCGAGCAGAATCTGGACGCCCTGGAAACCTATTACCCTTTCGGACGCTACGCCGAGCAAGCTCAGCTCGATCTGATCTACGCCCGTTATCAGAACCTGGACCTTGAAGGCTCCCGAGCGGCCGCTGACCGATTCATGCGACTGAATCCACAGAGTGAAAATCTGGACTATGCGCTGTATATGCGTGGCCTGGCTTCTTATAACCTCGATATTGGCCTCGCGGCCCGGTATTTCGCCATTGATGTCGCCTCTCGCAACCCGGGTGAGCAGTTACAGGCCTTCCGGGATTTCTCCCAGCTACTGAACCGCTTTCCAGACAGTGAGTACGCACCGGATGCCCGCCAGCGCATGATCGCCGTGCGCAACCGGATGGCCGAGCTGGAACTGCATGCAGCACGCTACTACATCAAACGTGAGGCCTACATTGCGGCTAATAGCCGGGCTCGCTATGTCGTCGAGAACTATCCATCCTCACCCGCCGTCGAAGAAGCTCTGATTTTACTGGCCGACACCTTCCGCTTCATGGACATCAAAAAAGGTTCCAGCGACGCCATTGCCACCCTGCGCCAGAACTTTCCGAACAGCGCAGCGTTTGACGAAAATGGCGAGTTCCAGTCTGACCGGCTACAGCGTCAGAACCGATCGCTGACCAATGTAGTGACTTTTGGTCTGATCGGCGACGAGTAAACCGCTGACAAAAAAGGCCGGATGAAGTGATCATCCGGCCTTTTTTGTGTTCAGACTGGCCCTTCAGTGGCCGATCTTCCAACCGTTAGTGATCGGATAACGACGATCCTTTCCAAAGCCGCGCTCGGTAATCCTGACGCCAATAGGCGCCTGCCGGCGCTTGTATTCATTAATATCGACCAGCCGGGTAACCCGCTCCACATCGGCCCGATCAAATCCTTCGGCAACAATCGCCTCAGCGCTGTAATCCCGTTCAACATACAAATGCAGGATCTGGTCAAGGATGTCGTAGCCTGGCAGGCTGTCTTCGTCTTTCTGGTCCGGCGCCAGCTCTGCCGATGGCGGCCGGGTGATCACTCGCTCGGGAATCACCGGCGACAGCGTGTTGCGGTACCATGCCAAACGGAATACCAGTGTTTTCGGCACGTCTTTGAGCACATCAAAACCACCAGCCATATCGCCGTACAAGGTGGAATAGCCGACGGCCATTTCGCTCTTATTGCCCGTGGTCAACACCAGCGATCCGAACTTGTTGGACAGCGCCATCAACAACACGCCTCGCAAGCGCGCCTGCAGATTTTCTTCGGTAGTATCGGGCTGGGTTCCTTCAAACGGCTGGGCGAGCGTGGCCATGTAAGTGTCGTACATGGGCTCGATAGAGAACACGTCATAGTGGACATCAAGCGCTGAAGCCTGAGCTTGTGCGTCTTCGAGACTGGCACTGGAGGTGTAGCGAAACGGCATCATCACCGCCCTCACCCGCTCTTTGCCCAGCGCATCGACCGCCACCGCCAGAGTAACGGCGGAATCGATACCGCCAGACAGACCCAAGACCACTGATTTGAAGCCATTCTTGTTGACATAGTCCCGCACGCCCGTTACCAGGGCATTGTAGACATTGGCTTCCAGCGAGGGCTCGGGAGGCAGGAGTGCAGATACCGGCTGGCAGTGATGCTCGCACAGGAAATCCACCGGGAACAGACCATCGACAAACTGGGGAATCTCCATCGCCAGAGTGCCGGAGTGGTCATACACCATGGAACCGCCGTCGAACACCAGCTCATCCTGACCGCCGACCAGGTTCACATACACAACGCTGACCCGGTTTTCCGATGACTTGCGCTCCAGCAGGGCCTTGCGGCGAGCCTGCTTGTCGATGTCGTAAGGCGATGCGTTGAGATTGAGGATAAGCTGCGCCCCAGCGGCCGCAGCATCTTCAAGCGGACCATCTTTCCAAAGATCCTCACACACCGTTATACCGACTGGTACACCCCTGATATCCAGAACCAGGCTGTCGCTGCCTTCAGCAAAATACCGTCGTTCATCGAATACCTGATAGTTGGGTGGGCAACGTTTGAAGTAAACCCCCAGAGTTTGCCCGCCCTCAATCACTACGGCCGCGTTATAAAGCAAACCCTTAGAGCGGAGCGGAGCGCCAATCACGATGGCCGGCGACAAATCCGCCTGCCGCAGGCGCTGCAATGCCTCATCTATCCGCAGATCAAGGCTTGGGCGGAGCAACAGATCCTCCGGAGGGTAGCCGGTCAGGCACAGCTCCGGAAACACGACAAGGTCGGCCTGATGCTGCTCTTCGGCTTTGCGGGTTGCCTCAATGATCAACTCGGTATTACCGGGAATATCCCCCACCAGAAAATCCAGTTGGGCCATAACCACCCGCAGTTTGCGGGCGGAGGCTGTTTCTGCAGAGGTTGTACCCTGTACCGTCATGCGCAAGGCTCCTGTAACTTGTTGCCGTTAAAAGGCTATTATAACCCCGCAAGCACGGGGATTTCTCCTGACACACGGCAGATAAACAGACTCATGGCAGCAGACTCATCAACAGCATCGTCTCCCTACGCCGGGTTGGACCAGCCAGCCCAGCGCCAGCAGGCCCGCTTGTTCCGTATCTACAATCACTACCGTCTGGTCATCAGTCTGATGTTAGTGGGCTTGTTGTTTGTTGATCCCTTCACCGCAGACACTAAATTTCGTTGGCTGGACTATTATCAGGCCGGGGTCGCATCGTATCTTGCCATTAATGCCTTTATTGCTCTGATCATGTTGGCCGGTTTTCAGCCCCGACAGCGGCATATCACGCTGTCCATCCTACTCGACATACTGATCATGCACGGCTTGCTACTCGCGAGCACTGGCATTACCAATGGCCTGGCCAACCTTGTTATCGTGTCAGTCGCTGCCGGCAACATTCTCACGCCCAGCCGCATGGGCACCTTTTACGCGGCCCTGGCCGCCATATGCTCCCTCGGAATTTCCGGCTGGGCAGTCCTCGCCATCAATGAATCGGCGGATGACATCGTACGCGCCGGTTCGTTGGGCATTCTCTACTTTGCCGCGGCGTTTATCCTGCAAGGCATTTCCCGTCGGATGATTCGCAGCGAGGCGCTGGCATCCAGCCGAGCCAAAAGCATCGTTGAACTGGAGCAGATCAACCAGCAAATTATCCAGCGGATGCGCACCGGCATCCTGGTGCTGGACCGGTTTGGCCAGGTCCGGCTGGCCAACGCCGCCGCAGAGGAATTGCTTTTCGGAGCGGCCGTTGATGAGGCAGCTCCGGCCTACCAACCCCGAATCCTGCCCAGACCGCTCAAGCGTGGTCTGGAATCCTGGTTAAAAAGCCCGGGTATGCGCATCGAGCCATTTCAGGCGTCCTCAACATCGCCTTTACTGCAGGCAAACTTCACCCAACTGGATCAAGAACGAGGCGATCAGATACTGGTGTTCATCGAAGACATGAGCAAAGTGACCCAGCAGGCCCAGCAGATGAAGCTGGCCTCACTGGGCCGACTGACTGCCGGCATCGCCCACGAAATTCGCAATCCGCTCGGGGCGATCAGCCACGCCGCCCAGCTGATGGAAGAATCCCCCAATCTAGATCAGGGGGACCGGAAGATGCTCGACATCATTCGCCGGCATTCAAAAAGGGTAAACGGCATTATCGAAAACGTGCTTGATCTGTCCAGACGCAGGGCGGCCAATTCCGAACAGGTGGACGTGAAAGGCTGGTTGGCAGAATTCCAGAGTGAGTTCCAGCAAACTCAGGATGATGGCACGGAAGCGGTCATCGAACTGCTGGCCGAGGAGAATATTCCCCCGGCCAGATTCGACAAAAGCCAGATTGAACAGGTCATGGTCAACTTGTGTGACAATGGTTTGCGCTACAGCAAACAGCAGACCGGGCAAAACAAGATACAATTAGTTGTAGGCGCCACGGCAGATGGCGAAAGAGCCTACGTTGACGTACGGGATTTTGGCCCAGGCATCACACCGGAAAACCGTAATTCAGTATTCGAGCCATTTTTTACCACCGACAAGAGTGGCACCGGGCTCGGCCTGTATCTGGCCAGGGAACTGTGCGAAGCCAACCAGGCGCATCTGTCGTTGGTTGACGACAAAAAATTGGGCTGTCGCTTTCGCATTACCTTCGCTCACCCCGGGCGAATGATATAACCACAACACTGGCCATCGGGCGTTTGCAATTCAACAAGGAACCGAAGACTGATAATGACTACTCAAACAGCGCTGATTGTTGATGACGAGCCGGATATCCGGGATTTGCTGGAAATTACCCTGACCCGCATGGGCATCACCACCTATACAGCACCGGATCTGAACACAGCTAAAGCACTTCTGGAACAGCACCAACCGCAGCTGTGCCTGACCGACATGAACCTGCCCGATGGCAACGGCATCGAGCTGGTGCATTGGATTCAGCAAAACGCGCCTTGCACCCCGGTAGCAGTGATTACTGCCTATGGAAGCATGGATACCGCCATCGAATCGCTTAAAGCCGGCGCCTTTGATTTCGTATCCAAACCGGTAGAACTGCCCAGACTACGGGAATTGGTAAACAGCGCCCTGAAATTATCAAAGCCTGACAGCCAAAATGCCGCCGAAACCGACGATCCCGGCCTGCTGCTGGGTGAATCGCCGGAACTCCGCAAGCTCCGCAACCAAACCCGCAAACTGGCCCGCAGCCAGGCACCGGTCTTTATCAGTGGCGAATCGGGCAGCGGTAAAGAACTCGTCGCCCGGATGATCCACCTGCAGGGCCCGAGAGCTGAAGGCCCCTTTATCGCCGTTAACTGTGGCGCCATACCCTCAGAATTGATGGAAAGCGAATTCTTCGGCCATAAAAAAGGCAGCTTTACCGGCGCCGTGGAGAACAAGGACGGCCTGTTCCGCAGTGCCGACGGTGGCACGCTGTTCCTGGACGAAGTGGCCGACCTACCCCTGGCCATGCAGGTAAAACTGCTGAGAGCGATTCAGGAGAAAGCTGTTCGTCCGGTGGGCGATACCAAAGAAATCCCGGTCGACATCCGGGTGCTCAGCGCCACCCACAAAAACCTGCCGGAACTGGTGCAGGAAGGCAGCTTCCGTCAGGATCTTTTCTACCGGATCAACGTGATTGAACTGGCAGTGCCGCCACTGCGGGAACGGGCAAGTGACATTCCGTTATTGGCTGATCATATTCTTCGAAGAATTGCTCAAGAGTACGAATGCGACCCAGCCAGGCTGACCGACGCAGCCATCACGCGCCTTCAGGACTATGACTTTCCTGGCAACGTGCGAGAGCTGGAAAACATTCTGGAGCGTGCGTTTACGCTCTGTGATGAAGACCTGATTGACGCTGGCGACTTACACCTTGGCGGTGGCACCTTGCCCGGTGGCTCTGTACCCGCTGCACTGGAAAACGGCGATGCGCAACCGGCTGCCGTACCCGAGGGGGAGATAGATCTTGAAGGCTACCTGGAGAGCATCGAGCGACAGGCTATTGAGAAAGCGCTTGAGGCTACACGGTGGAACAAGACGGCGGCGGCGAAGCGGCTGGGGATCACTTTTCGGGCGTTGCGGTATCGGTTGAAGAAGTTGGGAATGGAGTAATTGGTTCACAGAATGGCGCTTTTCAGACTGATATATTCCCGAAAACAAAAACAGAACAGGATGTTCTGTATTCAGCGGCGATTACGCCCACACAAGGATGTCTGTCATGCTATCACTCCGCCGAAGCCGTGGCTTCACTTTGATCGAGTTGGTGATCTGTATCGCACTGCTCGTAACTATCGTTGCTGCTTCCACTCACTCAATCGGGAACCTCGTCGATCGACAGCGCAGTCAGTCGGAAATCAAAGGATTGATGCGGACATTCCACCTCGCCAGAACCTCTGCAATTAACCACGCCCAGATCGTAACCATTTGCCCATTGGGTTCTGATGGCAAATGTACATCTGACTGGAACAGCCCGATATCCATCTTTCTTGATCCAGACAATCAAAAAGCCCTCAATAACAGCGACTTTCTGGTTCATGTTTTTCATGGTTCGGGAAACGGCCATTTCCAGCCAGCCCCCAGCAACCGCAGATATTTCCAGTTCAGCTCATTGGGAACATCACGAGGCACAATGGGGAATGTCACCTGGTGCGCAAGAAACGATGAGCCCACACTCAGACAACAGCTCATTATAAGCCGGTCAGGACGAATCAGGTTCGCCCAAGACAGAAACAATGACGGTGTGAAAGAAAAACACGACGGCACACCGATCAGTTGTTGAGACAATCTACTGCCAACACCACGCGTCCCCTGATTCGCTGGTGCGCGTGCCTGCCTCGTTAATCTGGAGCCAGCCGCAATCGTCCCCCGCCTGTGATCCCGCGGGAGTAGCTCGAAGGGTGTACTCACTGCGCTGTACGTTGCCAACAAACGCATAGTTGTAAAAGGTGCCAGTCCCCTGACGGGGCATAGTGGTGAACGGCAACGTCGGAGCGTTTCCACCGGCATCACGATAGTCGTAACCGTTGGTGTATCTTCGTTCCATAAACTGGGCCAACTCTAACAGATCGCCCTGGGCCGTGGTTCGACGCGTTGACTCAACGTTTCTTTGATAACTGGGTATCGCGACTGCAGCAATGATCCCGATAATGACGACCACGATCATCAACTCAATCAGCGTAAAACCTTTCTCGCTTCGTGCCACGAGGCATTCCTTCTCTCTGGTTACTGTTCAATATGCACAATGGTAACCGGCACAGTGGACCGGTAACCATTGACATCGCTCAGACTTAACGCAGCTCTTCCCAGTTCTGTCTGCCAAAGTTGTAGCCTTCGGCAGCACCACACAATGGACCTGTGCAAGGGGGCTCATCCAGATCCCCGGTACCGCCATCAGAATCATCATCGCCTTGGCCAGGCTGATCAGGCTGTCTGGGCCCAGTATAATCGGGCGGAAGATCAACGATTACCGAATCGATGAACAAATCAGTGGTATTGTCGAGCACAACCTGAATTTGCTCACCACTCACGACACCACGAATACCATTGACGATATCAGATCCTGCCGAATCGCCGGTATCAAATTTACCGTCCCGGTTAAGGTCAAACACGGCATCGTCAGTCTGGCCACCGCTCAATAGATCAATGTCCATCAGGTAGCCCTCACGACCGCCACCGCAAACGTTGTTGTCAGGGATCAGCGTACTGAACCGGACCCGCTTGACCGGGAAGCCGGATGGGAAGGCCGCCCGACTAATCACTCTTTCACCACCACTGGTATCAAGATCGAGCAACCAGCCATCATCTCCCGCTCCCGGTACGTTATCGCTGACCACCCGGATATCCAGTGCCTCCGTTGTGGTAACCCCCTCTGACTCCACGTCAAAATTTGAGGAACGCTGACTGGTGATTTCCTGCTCCAGCAAATCCCGTCGTGCCAGATTTGCATTAGAACCATCATCGTAAATACCGTAAAGCGACTGCACCTGATTATCTATGCTATCGGGCACTCGGAAGTACGAACCGGTTCCAAACACAACCACGAGCTCCCCAATATCACCATTTGGCTTTTCCGCAATCTGCGGCGCCACCGTGATCGGTTGTGGGCTGCCGTTCGGGCTGGTTGCTGTGAACAACTTTGTATCATTGAAGTTGTTCAGATCAACCCGCCACAGATTGCCTCTCAGGTCGCCAGCATATGCTCGGGTTGTAATACCAGTTGCCTGGTCCAACAACACCACAGGCGTTGCCATGCCGTTAGGGTTTGCAGTGCTGCCAGTGCCCGTCATGACCTTGTCAATCAAACTGCCATCTTCAAGATCGACCACGAAGACTCCAGACTCGTTGGAATCAGAGTTATAACCATTGCCAAACACCGCAGCCCATTCACCAGACGGCAAGCGAACCACTTGGGGTGAATCAACACCTCGGCCCAGATCTGGGTCTGTGAACTCCCAAAGCACATCACTGGCTGAGAAATTTTCAGGATCCGAGATATCCAGTGCAAAGACGGTTCTACCTCCAACACCCATAGCACCAACGAGGATGGTTCTCCAGCTTCCATTGATGTATGCGTCGCTGATTGTAGGCGTGCCATTCATGTAGAATCTATGGGAGTAATCGCGCTCCATCACGTCGTTGATTCTAGCGCTGTCATTATCACCAGGCTCAAGCAATTCCCCTGGCATGTAGCCAAAGAGCTCTTCGCCGGTAAGAGCGTCAAATGCATGCAGAAAACCATCGTTCGCCCCAACGTATACAACATTCGGCCGCGCCAAATAGTCGGAACTTGAACGGTAGTTACCATAGGATGAACCCTCGGTACCTGGAAGTCTGCGATACCCATAATTCACAGGGCCCGCGTATTGGGGATTAGAGCCAATAATGTCACCCAACAACCTAAGCCTTGATGGGCCACCGCCCTCCGGCTGAAAAACCCTGTTTCTGAAATTACCGACCCCAGGCGACGCGCCGCGCAACCAATCAATTCGGCTCTGCCCCAGATTATCAACAGTTCCAGCTGGCGCCGTGTTGAGAGCATCTTTCTGCGCTTCACTGAGGTTGTTTAACAGTTTCAACTCAACCGCTTGGCCGTCAGCCATGGTAAACAGACCACGTGAATTGGCACCTTTCGCTTCTAACTCAAACTCTGCGTCCCAGATAAGTTTCCCTCTGGCACCGCCCTTTAGAATTTCGGTAGCCTGAAGAGCACCACTCCAATCAGTGCTTCTGAAGCCCGCCGAGAATGCCAAAGAATCTTGCCGTAAAACGGCAGAACTTGCTGCAGCAGCTGTAGCGGAGTTTTCAACCCGGCTAACGATAGTGGTCAATACACCCGATAACTCTGTCGCAAATGTATCCGGGTCTGCAGCATTAAAGAAACCACCACGACTGTTCACAGCGGCGTGAAGGAGATCGTCGACCTTTGCAGCTTCACTTGAGAAAGGGTCAGCCCACTCAATGTCCACGTCCTCATCACCGATTGCGTCGAAAACGGTTTTGGGGTCTTCGATAATCCCAGTAACGCCAAGACCAACTCCAAATGTAACCATATGTTGCCAGAAAGCAGGATTGATACCTGTGGTGGGCACATCATTCGGTAGATCAGGACGAAGGTCTCGGTTCCAGAAATACATCGCCACATCGGCAAGAGTGTCACTGCGATCATCTTCAAAAGGGGATTCAGGGCGGTAGCCTGCATAACTATCAATCGCTGGTCCATTTTTGCCATCCACATCACCTACACCTGGAGAACCTCCACTCCAGTATCCATCTGTCATCAGGATCGTAAATGACTGGCGACATTCCAGATGACCGTCTGAGTCATTGTTCCCCGGATCGGCACCCCATGGCCCCCTGTTATCGCTTCGCTCATAATATTCACCTGCGCGCTTCAGGGCCAGGCGTAAGGGTGTTCCCGAAGCAGGAACGCCATCCGTATACAGCCGTTCGAAAAAATCTTCTCGGTCGTCACCAGCAAAAGCCCTGACTCCTTTAGAAATGACGCTCGTGCTGACACCGTCAATGCTTGAGGAACCTTTATTCAATCGGCCGTAACCAACTCTCAACCCTTCACCCTGCTGAGAAAATGCGTTGCCGATCCCCGATCTCGCGGCCAAGGTCCTTGAGCGGTAGTAGGAGAACCAGTTAGCGAAATTCTGCACCTCTTCTGTGACGGAGCGCGAAACTTCGCCAAACTCAAATGTCGAAATTTCAACTTCGTTTCCGGTCTGTAAGTCGGTTCGATAACCGCGACCATTCCGCACCTGATACTTTACGTAACTGCCCTTAGCAAATTGTTCAGCCCCCTCCTTTTTCATGTAAAAAGTAATAGGCCAATATGTTAGATTTGCCGTGCTCTGGAACAGACTATTGTTAGCCGACCTGATCCACTGATTGTGCTGTTGGCTGACCGTCAGATTCACCGTCCCCGACTCTGATCTTCCCGGAACGCGGGGAGCGGCAGTCGGGCTAGCATCGTCCCATTGACTCCTGTCGCCTCTGAACCAAGGTTCGTATGTTTTTGCAGGATTGTAAAAAAAAGCATTTCCCTGAGGAGAGCGAAACAAGCGATTTCTTGGATTATCATCATCAAAATCGAATATTCGCTGATCGTAAATACCACCGCCATACATGGTCGCTACAGGAGGAAACAAATAGCGGACAACGGAAGTAAATTGACTCTCTGGCAACTCGAACTGCATCGAACCCGAGTCATCAATGATAAACATGATGTTCGGAGCAACCGTTCCACCCAGGTACGCAGGCACCTCAGAAATGTCGACCGGTCCCGCTATCGCCGACTGAACCGTGAACACACTGAACAAACAGGACAGCGCTGCCACCCTGACTTTTGAAAACTTTGAATTTATTGCTTTTAGCTTGAGCATGGAAACCTACCTGTGTCCGATGATATCGGAAGTAATCTGTTACAGAGGTTGTGGCATGAACATGGATTGCAGAATCACAATCGACTGTGCTGTGCCGCCCTGAGCGCGGGATGTCACCGCAAAACGCTCGAAACAGGGACCACCCGCCTGCAGCCCCGGACAAAAATCTGCAACCCAGCCCGCGTGATAGACTGGTTCGCCTGAAAGCTGTGGGTCATTGGTGTTCACCGTAACCACATCGTTACCGCTGCCATCCCAGGTTTGCGGGCCTACCAGGCGGTCATTGGTGAGTGCCAAGCCGGCGTTATCCGCCAGCCAGTTCTCGCCTTCCCTCAACGCCCGCTCGCTGGCCTGAAACGCAATATTTCGGTCGTGAAGATTAGACGCCATACGCTCTTGCAGAATGGTTGACTGCATGCCACCCAGAGTGATCAAAGACAACAGCAGCAGCATGATCAGCGATATGATCAGAGCGCTGCCTTGATCTGTTTTTAAACCTGAAAACTGGAACATCATCGTCATCACTCCAGACGGTTGCGAATACCGACAGTAATGGTGGATATAAGCCGGGCGCGGCGATCATTTTCTGTCACCAACTCGGTACCCAACATATTGAAACGGCGGATCTGATTCTCGTTATTAGCGTCTTCCGGGCTCCGAACGAGGAACGACAACCGCACACTCATGACTTCGCCCCAGTCAGTGACATCGGCTGCGGTTACGTATGTGTCGGCTCGCTTCTGCACGCCGGTCGAAATGCCATAGAGAACCTGCATGGTCTCGACACCTTCCACCAGTTCCTCTGCGGGTTCTGGTTCGGCATCGAGGCGCTGGCGCATCAAGGATGGCTCACCACTGGTGCCTATTCCGACGTAATACGCAAAGGTGTCATGAGTAGCAATGCGAGCATTCTCCCCATACGATAATTCAAACCTGCTCGCGGGCCTATTTCCGGGGTCCGCGCCGACACCCGCGATTGTCACTGAGTCCGCGGTGTCTTGGTTGGCCTTCTGGAACATTTCACCACCGCTGCAGTTATCATCGACCGCCAGGACTATTCGCCCCTGAGGAATGCCCGATGCCGCATTCAGGCCGATACTACCAGTGGGCGGGGGAGGTGGATTGCTATCCACCGTAACCGGTATGGTGCTCAGGGCGTTCACCATCAAGACGTCTGACCCTGCCACCACCGAGCCTGCAAGATCTGCAGGAAAAACACCGTCTCCCGAGCCCTCGCTCCAGCCGTTCGAGCCTGTGCCAAGCTCCGATTCTGGGGTGTGCTCATCACCGATTCCCGTTCCTGCGAACTCCCAACCGAGCAGCCCGGCGCCGATCGGAACCGGACGGTCACCGTTCATCTTTACATCAACGTCTTCGAATGACTGAAGACAGGCCAGACCACCCGCGCCACGCACATCCCGCTCGATGATCGTGGTGACAAAGCGCAAATTCTCCTGCGCGTGGGCAATCGCATCTGTCAGCCTGTGCGTCTGACTACTGCCGATGTACACCTGAACCACACCCAGCGTGAGGATCAATCCCAACACTGTCGCAATCATCAGCTCAATCAGGGAAAGGCCGCTTACACTTCTTGGCGTAGTTGATGGAAGCACGAAACGCATTGATTCGTTCGAATTCATCATTAGATCACCGTCCTGAGAGTCACGGGGGTGCCGTCCGGATCACTGCGAACCCAGTCAATCGTGACTACAACCTCTCCCGAAGCATTATTAACAGTGACTGTCGCCGTTCCCTCCGGCAACAAGCACACCACCAGGTTGCTCCACTCCGCGATATCGTTCTGACTGACCGTCGACGCATTGTTCTGCGTGAAATCAGTAGCACACGTCGTGACGGTTGGATCTACATCAATTCCGTCGTAAGCAAGTCTGTTTGAGCGATTGGAACGAACACGATCCATCATGTCTGCCGACAGAAGAATCGCCTGGGTACGCTGTTCAGCGCCGTTCGTCATTTGGGTAGAGACGCCTTGCATGGCAGCCATGCCAAGCAGGCCGACGGCAAGAATCAGCACCGCCACGAGCACTTCAATCAACGCAATGCCCGACGACCGAGCGAATTCAGTCAGGCCGGCCGACCCGGCATTACCAAGTCTTTTTAGTTGATGCGGCATCACTCACACTCCTCACGAGTCAACGAGGCCCGGCCAGCCGTTGATACCGTTAATTCTCTTCGGCCATCCGCATTTGCCTGGCAGTTATCTGACTGCATGCCGATGACAACGTTGCCGGCGGGCGCTACACGGTACCCACGGTTGTCAAAGCTGACGCCGTTCGTGCCGCCGGCATCAACGATCACCGCTCGGATTGCCCCGAACTCCCGCACCAGGAGATCATTGTCCCGAGCGTTCTGACAGCCATCGAGAGGCCCGAGAATGACACACCAACCATTGCCGAAGCCGCCTACTTCGCTTTGCAATGAGACTATCTCGCCCCTTTTCACGGCCTCACTTCGCGCATAATTCACTGCGCCAAGCAGCGAGTTCGCCTGAGTTGTTACACGATTATTCTCAATAACTCCATTGAACGCCGGGATGCCAAAGGCCAGCAATATGCCCAGCACCGCCATTGTGATTACCAGTTCAATCAGAGTGAAACCATGACTGTAGTACTTCACGCTACTCGTCCTTATCGTTGTTCACTTATATAAAATAATTTTAATCGGATCTGCACACACCCAAGAACAGACAAGCGGCAACCCATCGGAGATGAACGGTTACCGAGTCGACAAAACGAGGAGTGGAT
This sequence comes from Marinobacter excellens HL-55, assembly GCA_001314845.1. GTDB lineage: Bacteria > Pseudomonadota > Gammaproteobacteria > Pseudomonadales > Oleiphilaceae > Marinobacter > Marinobacter excellens_B. The sequence continues at coordinate 11,519 of LJZQ01000034.1, read as the reverse complement.
CACAAAGCCAGGGGCTTTGGTGAGGGAGGTAACGGAGAGGCGATTCAGATGTTATCTGTCACACATTAACGGCGTCAATCCGCAATTCTTTGGGCATGGAAAACACAATATTCTCCTCCCGACCGGACACCTCTTGCGGTTCCTCACCACCCAGCGCTTTCAAGCGGCTGATCACATCGGCCACCAGAACTTCCGGAGCAGAGGCTCCGGCGGTCACGCCGATGGCTTTTTTGCCATCCAGCCATTGCGGATCAATCTGGGCGGCTTCGTCGATCAGATAGGCGGGGGTGCCCATGCGTTCGGCCAGCTCGCGTAGTCGGTTGGAGTTGGAGCTATTGGGAGAGCCCACTACCAGCATCAGGTCGCAGTCACCGGCCAGTTGTTTGACGGCATCCTGGCGGTTCTGGGTAGCGTAGCAGATGTCGTCTTTGCGGGGGCCTTCGATTTTCGGGAACTTGGCGCGCAGGGCGTCAATCACCCGGGCTGTGTCGTCCATGGAGAGGGTGGTCTGGGTGACATAAGCCAACTGGCTTGGGTCTTTAACTTCCAGCTTCTGTACGTCGGCTTCGTCTTCCACCAGGTAGATGTCGCCGCCGTTGCTGTGGTCATACTGGCCCATGGTGCCTTCAACTTCGGGGTGGCCATGGTGGCCGATGAGGATGCACTCGCGGCCGTCGCGGCTGTAACGCATGACTTCCATGTGCACTTTGGTGACCAATGGGCAGGTGGCGTCAAACACTTTCAAACCACGGCGCGCGGCTTCGCTCTGCACGGCCTGGGATACGCCGTGAGCGCTGAAGATCACCAGTGTATCGTCTGGGACTTCGTCCAACTCATCAACAAAAATCGCACCCCGGTTGCGCAGGTTGTCGACCACAAATTTATTGTGGACGACTTCGTGGCGCACGTAGATGGGTGCGCCGAAGACGTCCAGCGCACGGTTTACGATTTCGATGGCGCGGTCTACACCGGCGCAGAAGCCACGAGGATTAGCGAGTCGGATTTGCATAACTTTGCCTTTGAGAATGTCGCCTGGTGGAGTTTATCGCCCGCGTGCTGTGGGGTAGAACTTTCAGGGACACGCTGTGAATACGTCCCTGTAAGCTTGACTGCAGCATCCCTGCTGCAGACAGTCCCTGAAAGCTCTACCCCACACCTCACTAATTCTGCGTCAGCAGTTCAGAGCTGTTTGCATGCCATTCAATGCGTAGGGCCAGCCGGCTCCACATCAATAATCTGCACTTCAAACGTCAGTGTACGCCCTGCCAGCGGGTGGTTGAAGTCCACTTCCACCTCATCGCCCTCAACGCGATTGATCACGCCGGGCAACTCTTGCTGCCTGGCATCGGCAAAGGAGATGACAACGCCCTTCTCCAGAACCATATCCGCACTGAATTCGCGGCGCTTGAAGGTCTGAAGATTATTGGGATTACGCTGGCCGAAGGCTTTTTCTGGCGGTACTTCAAACGTTTTATGATCGCCCGCTTTCAGGCCGATCAAGTAGGCCTCAAAGTTGTCCGGCAGGTTTTCGTCACCGATTTCCAGGCTGGCCGGTTCTTTATCGAAGGTGGAGTCTACGGTTTCACCGTCTTCAAATTTCAGGGAAAAGTGGAGTTTTACCCGGGTGCCCTTGTCAATTGGCAGTTCTTTCATAACAATCAGTTGCTCCGGTTGGCATCCCCGCTGTCATCAGCGGGTTTGCGAAATGCGTCGATGATCATCATGGCAGCGCCGATCGTGATAGCAGTGTCGGCCAGATTGAAGGCTGGGAAGTGCCAGTCCTGCCAGTAGAAATGCAGGAAATCCACCACGTAGCCATGCACCACCCGGTCGTATACGTTGCCAATAGCACCACCGAGGATGAGTACGATGGCAATGGCGATCCAGGTTTCATGGGCCTTGAGTTTTCTTAACCAGCCGATCAAAACAACGCTGACCACCAGTGCCAGGGTGACGAAGAACCAGCGCTGCCAGCCGGCAGCATCCGCCAGAAAGCTGAACGCCGCACCGGTATTGTGCAGCAGCGTGAAATTGAAGCTGGGCATAACCGGTACAGGGTTGCCGTAGGTCAGGATGGCGGTGGCGATGGCCTTGGTACCAAGATCCAGTACGATCACCAGTACCGCCAGCCACAACCACTTCATCTTGCTGCCTTCACTACCCCGCGTCATAACAGCGTCCATCAGGCGTAGGCGCGGGATTCGCCCGCACCATCCACGTTGGTTACGCAGCGACCGCACAGGTCGCTATGGCCGTCATGCTGCCCGACGTCTTCGCGGTGGTGCCAGCAGCGCTCGCACTTTCCGTGGCTGGCCGGGACGACTTTCACCAGCAGGCCTTCTACGTTGGTCTGCTCCATGCCCACGGCTTCGCTCACCGGCTTTACCGTGGCCTCGGAGGTAATCAGCACAAAGCGCAGCTCTTCGCCCAGCTGCTGCAAGCGCTCGGCCAGACCACCCTCACAGTACAACGTAACTTCTGCACTCAGGGAGCCTTTGATTTCGCCTCGCGCACGGGCTTCTTCCAGGCACTTGTTAACGGCTTCTTTCACCGCGTAGATTTCACGCCAGTAATCGCGGCCCAGCTCGAACTCTTCTGGCAAGGCGGTCAAGCCGTCGTACCAGGTTTCGTAAAACACGGTGTCGCCTCGCTTGCCCGGCAGGTGCTGCCAGATTTCGTCGGCAGTGAAACTGAGGATCGGCGCAATCCAGCGCACCAGGGCTTCCGCTACGTGATAGAGCGCGGTCTGGCAGGATCGACGCGCCAGGCTATCGGCCTGGGTGGTGTACTGGCGATCCTTGATGATGTCCAGATAGAAGCCACCCAGAGTGGCCTCACAGAAGCTGTACACCTTCTGGTAGATGCGCAGGAACGCGTAGTTTTGGTAATCCTCATGGAGTTCTTCCTGCAACTGCAAAGCACGGTCGACCATCCAGCGATCCAGGGCAATCATGTCTTCCGGCGCCACCATGTGCTGCTCCGGCTCAAACCCGGTCAGGTTGCTGAGCAGGAAGCGCGCGGTGTTGCGGATACGGCGATAGCCGTCGGCGGTCTGGCGCAGGATGTCTTTGGAGACGGTCATCTCGCCGCTGTAGTCAGTGGCAGAGACCCACAAGCGCAGAATGTCGGCGCCCAGCTCGTTCATCACTTCCTGAGGTGCGATGACGTTGCCCATGGACTTTGACATCTTGTGGCCCTTGCCGTCCACGGTGAAACCGTGAGTAAGCACCTGCTTGTATGGGGCCACACCATTCATGGCGATTGAGGTTTTAAGGGACGACTGGAACCAGCCGCGATGCTGATCCGAACCTTCCAGGTAAAGATCGGCCGGGAACTGGCCCAGCTCCGCACGCGGGCGCAGCACGGAATCGTGGGTTACGCCGGAGTCGAACCAGACGTCCAGGGTGTCGAGCACTTTTTCGTACTGATCGGCATCTGCACCCAGCAGCTCGTTCTGGTCGATGTCGTACCAGGCGTCGATACCACCGGTTTCGACGGCCTGGGCCACTTTCTCGATGAATGCCTGAGTATTGGGATGCAGATCCTGGGTTTCCTTATGGATAAACAGGGTGATCGGCACGCCCCAGGTACGCTGACGGGAGATACACCAGTCCGGACTCTGCTGGAACATGGCTTCGATGCGATTCTGACCCCAGCTCGGCACCCAACGAACACCTTTGATGGCCTCAAGGGCATCGGCGCGCAGGTTGAGCTTGTCCATGCTGATGAACCACTGCGGAGTCGCACGGTAGATCAGCGGGGTTTTGGTGCGCCAGCAATGTGGATAGCTGTGGCGGAACTTCTCTGCTTTGACCAGCTTGCCTTCACGCTCCAGCGCTGAGCAGACCGGCTCGTCGGCCTTGTAGACGTGTACGCCGGCAAACTCGCCAGCGGCTTCGGTGTAGGTACCATCGGCTTTTACCAGGTTGATGGTGCCGATGCCGTAGGCTTTGCCTACTTCAAAGTCTTCCATGCCGTGGTCGGGCGCAGTGTGTACAGCGCCGGTACCGGCATCCAGAGATACGTGATCGCCGAGCAGCACCGGCACCTGTTTGTCGTACACCGGATGGTGCAGCAGCTGGTTTTCCAGCGCTGCGCCGGCCACGTTGGCCAGCACTTTATAGTCTTCTACACCCCAGCGAGCCATGATGCCCTCCACCATGTCGGTGGCCAGGATCATGCGCTCGGGGCCATTGCCGGCATCCAGCTGCACCAGCGCGTATTCAAGATCGGCACCGATGGACACGGCCTGGTTGGCGGGAATGGTCCAGGGGGTGGTGGTCCAGATCACCACAGACACATCGCCCTCACCATCGCTTGTGCCAAAGGCTTTCAACACGGCGCCCTGATCCACGGCGGTGAAACGCACGTCGATCTGGGTAGAAGTTTTGTCCTGGTATTCAACCTCGGCTTCTGCCAGTGCGGACTGACCAACCACACTCCAGTACACCGGTTTGTATCCACGCACCAGATGCCCTTTGGCCACGATTTTACCGAGCGCCCGCACAATGCCCGCTTCGACTTTCGGATCCATGGTCAGGTAGGGCTTGTCCCATTCACCCATGACGCCCAGGCGGATGAAGTCGGCTTTCTGGCCTTCGATCTGCTTGGTGGCGTAATCGCGACAAGCCTGACGGAAGGTTTTGTAATCTACCTTCGCGCCGGCCTTGCCGATTTCCTGCTCGACCTTGTGCTCGATGGGCAGGCCATGACAGTCCCAACCCGGCACATAAGGTGCATCGTAGCCCATAAAGCCACGGGATTTGACGATCATGTCTTTCAGAATCTTGTTGACCGCATGCCCGATGTGAATGCCGCCGTTGGCGTAGGGAGGGCCATCGTGCAGGATGAACTTTTCCCGGCCTTCGCGCTGCTTGCGCAGGTTGCCGTACACGTCGAGGTCCTGCCAATGCTTGAGCATGTCCGGCTCACGCTTGGCCAGGTTGCCGCGCATGGCGAAGGCGGTGTCCGGCAGATTCAGGGTATGCTTGTAGTCGCTCATGGGTGTGTGCGTACTCTCTGGTTGGTCAGTTAAATCAGTGGATTGGCGCGGCGGGGTTGTCCGCCAGCCAGGCCCGGGCATGCTCAAAATCCCGGGCAATCTGTTGCCGTAACTCGTCAACAGAATCGAATTTCACTTCGTCCCGCAGGCCGTGGCGGAACACTACGTCCAGGTGCTGACCGTAAAGTGTGCCAGCAAAGTCAAACAGGTGCACTTCCAGCGACGGGCGCTTGCCGTCTACCGTGGGCCGCAGGCCGATGTTGGCAATCCCGTCCAGCCAGTCACCACCCTCTGGCCGAGCTCTGACCACATAAACGCCACGCAAAGCGGGCATCTGGTCCAGCAGGATATTGGCGGTAGGCGCGCCAATCTGTCGCCCCAACTGGCGGCCGTAAACGACTCGACCGTGAATCCGGTAAGGATGCCCCAGTAGCCGTTCAGCTTCCTCAAGTCCGTTCACATTCAGCACATTACGAACCCGGGTGCTGCTGACACGCTCGCCATCGACCGTCACTGTCCGGGTGTTCTCAACGGAAAAGTCGTGCTCTTGCCCAACCTGCTCCAATAGCCGGAAATCGCCCGCACGATCGCAGCCAAACCGGAAGTCGTCACCTACCACCAGATGGCGGACGGCAAGCCCGCTGATCAACACATCGTCAACAAAGTCCATCGCGGAATAGCTGCGGAAGGTATCGTCAAAACGAATGCACAGCACGATATCGATACCCTCCGCCAGCAGCGCTTCAAATTTTTGGCGGAACGGCATCAGCCTGGGTGGCGCTTCTTTACCCTGAAAAAACTCCCGGGGCTGAGGCTCGAAAATCATCACCACCGAGGGTACGCCCAGCAACAAAGATTTCTCTTTGACCTGTTCAATGATGGTTTTATGACCAAGATGCACCCCATCAAAATTGCCGATGGTGGCCACACAGCCGTCCGCCAGCGGCGAACCCGCTTGCCCGGACAGGCGCTTAAGATTGGTCAGGCCTCGAATCAGACGCATGTACTGCGAACCTTAACTTGCCAGCTGGCTTTGCGCGCACGTGCCTAAGGCAATGCGCTGGTGAGAAAACGCGCGATTATACCCCAGTACGGGGTGCGGTAGAAATCATGAGCCCGCTTACTTTTGGCGGAACTGCCGCAGACGGACCCCGGATAGCACCAGCGCCGCAAAGTAGGCACTTACTCCGGCTACGACGAGAACCGTCATGTCAGTGGCTCGCTGGACGCCTCCCGCCATCAGCCAGTCAGCCACCGGCGCATTCAGCCAGAGGATGACCCCAGCAAGAGCCGCATTGGCGACAGCCAATTGCACCAGGAATTTCGGCCAGCCGGATTGACTCTTCCATACACCATCCTTTCTCAGACCGCGCCAGAGCAGGTAACCATTCAGCCAGGCCGAGATAGAGGTGGCCAGCGCCAGGCCCGCATGAGCCAGGGGTACAATCAGCGCAAGATTAAACGCCATGTTGGCAATCATCGCGATAATGCCGATTTTCACCGGTGTTTTGGTGTCCTCACGGGCAAAGAATCCCGGCGCCAGCACCTTGATCAACATGAACGCCAGCAAGCCGGCGGAGTAAGCGCGCAGACTCTGGGCCGACATGACCACGTCACGATCGGTCACCTCGCCGTAATGGAACAACGTGGCAATCAGCGGCTCGGCGAGCAGAGCCAACGCCACCGCTGCTGGCAAACCGATCAGCAAGACAGCCCTCACCGCCCAGTCCAGCGTGGCAGCAAACTGATCGGGCGAGGATGCCGCATGTTTTCTGGACAGACTGGGCAAAATCACAGTGGCGATAGCGATACCAAATACGCCCAAAGGCAGTTCCGCCAGGCGATCCGAGTAATACAGCCAAGACACACTGCCAGTTTGCAGAAACGATGCCAGTACGGTATCCAGCAACAGATTGATCTGACTCACCGACACCCCGAACAGAGCCGGCGCCATCAGTTTCAGTATTCGGCTGACACCTTCATGCCGGTAATCGACTCGTGGCCGAGGCAAAAGACCAAGGCGCATCAGGAACGGCAACTGGAAGAACAGCTGCAGGGCACCGGCGATAAACACCCCCCAGGCCAGCGCCATCACGGGCTCTTCCATCAAGGGCGCAAGGAAGATCGCGGCGGCAATCATGGACAGATTCAAGAGCACCGGTGTAAATGCAGGCACTGCGAAACGATCGTAGCTATTCAGAATACCGCCGGCAAAGGCGGTAAGAGAGATCAACAGCAGGTAGGGAAAGGTTATTCTCAGCATATCGCTGGCCAGAGCGAACTTCACGTCGTCGCCCAAAAAACCGGGCGCGAAGATGGTGGTCAGCACCGGCGCACCCAGCATGGCCACAAGCGTTACCGCCAACAATACCAGCCCCAGCGATCCAGCCACGGCATCGACGAGACGCTTAACCTCAGAAATGTCGTGATTTGCACGATAGGACGACAGCACCGGCACGAATGCTTGAGAGAACGCGCCCTCAGCAAACAACCGGCGCAGGAAATTGGGAATCTTGAAGGCCACGAAAAAGGCATCCGCCGCCGTGCCGGCTCCAAAATAGCGGGCAATCACCATATCCCGAACCAGTCCCAGCACCCGGGACAGCATGGTCATAATGCCGACCAGCCCAGATGAGCGTAAAAGTCCCGGCGCCTTGGGGGGCTCTTTCGGGGTGGACGGTTGCCCGGTAACTTGTGGTTCCGAAGACATGTTTCAAGAATCCAGAATTCAGGGTGCAGGCCGGTACGGCATTTCGGTAATCCACAGGGCAATCCGGCGCGGCGCAACAGGCCCGGTGGCGCGATGCCGGAGTGTATCACAGGGCCCGGCAGCTCGGGGATTAGTACGGCCGCGGCCTTGACATTTCCAGCATTCGGCGGCATAGTTCCGCGTCATTTATTCCGACGCGCTGGTTTTGGCGCGCACGCGATGTAAACATATTCCGTCTTTATAGCAACGAATTTCAGGAGTTTTACGGTGGCAAATTCCCCGCAAGCCAAAAAGCGCGCTCGTCAGAACGAGAAGAACCGCAAGCACAACGCAAGCCTTCGTTCTATGGCACGTACTTACATGAAGAAAATTCAGGCCAAGATCGCAGCTGGCAACTATGAAGAAGCTCAGTCTGCCCTTAAGGAGGCCCAGCCAATTCTGGACAGCATGGTCAACAAAGGCATTTTTGCCAAAAGCAAGGTTGCTCGTCACAAGAGCCGCCTGAACGCCAAGGTCAAGGCCCTGAAAGCTGCCTGATACTTCGCGCTCATAAAAAAACCGGCTCGCAAGCCGGTTTTTTTGTGCCTGATATTCAGACATGCCCGACCAATCAGACCACCACCAGATTATCCCGATGAATCATTTCCTCATCGGAGACATAACCCAGCACATCGGCAATACGGTCACTTGAACGGCCGGCAATCGCCCTGGCTTCGTCGGCATCATAATTGACCAACCCACGGGCAATCTCTTTGCCATCAGGATCGACGCAAGAGACCATCTCGCCCCGCCGGAACTGACCGGCAATCGACTTCACACCTACCGGCAACAAGCTTCTGCCGCCCTGACGAAGGACTTTGACTGCGCCCTCATCCAGGCTAAGAGTGCCTCGCGTTTGCAGGTGGCTGGCAATCCATTGCTTGCGAGCCGCCATTCGGCCCTGCTCTGGCAGCAGCAAAGTGCCAATCACGTCACCCTGACGCAACCGGGCAATCGCATGCTCTATGCGACCACCCACAATCACCGTAAAGGCTCCGGAGCGAGCCGCCAGCCTGGCCGCCCGCAGCTTCGTCAACATGCCGCCACGACCAAGCGCACCGGCACCACCACCGGCCATGGCGTCCAGGTCACGATCGTCGGCCTTACGCTCAGTTACCAACTGAGCATCCACATGTTTACGGGGGTCTTTGTTGAACAACCCCAACTGGTCCGTGAGAATAATGAGGCCATCGGCCTCAATCAGGTTAGCAACCAGCGCACCCAGAGTGTCGTTATCGCCGAAACGGATTTCGTCGGTGACCACGGTGTCGTTTTCGTTCACGATCGGCACTACGCCGTAATCCAGAAGCGTTCGCAGCGTGCTGCGCCCGTTCAGATAGCGCTTGCGATCCGAAAGATCATCGTGAGTCAGCAAGATCTGAGCGGTGTGTATGTCATGGCGCTTGAACTGAGCCTCCCAGGTTTGCACCAGGCCCATCTGGCCAACGGCCGCGGCCGCCTGCAATTCGTGCAGATGCTGGGGGCGAGCATTCCAGCCGAGACGACTCATGCCTTCAGCCACCGAACCGGAAGACACCACCACCACTTCAACACCGTCACTGATCAGCTCGGCAATCTGGTCAACCCACAGCCCCAAGGCTGCCACATCCAGCCCTTTACCGTCGTTGGTGAGCAAGGCACTGCCAATCTTGATGACCAGACGGCGGGCCTTACGGAGCTGGAGGCGTTCACTCATGGTAGCTGCACAGTCTCTTCAGGTTGGGATTATTCGGGCGCGTAGACCACTTCAACGTCGTAATCGTCGTCATCGAAGTCGTCGTCATCGTCTTCTTCGCGGGCGGCTCTGCGCGCCTGGCGGTCGGCCTCGATTTTTGCCCTGGCCTCTTCATCCATACGGCGACGGCGAGCGGCTTCCCGCTCAGCCACATCGGGATTCTCGGCCTCTTCCTCCGCCTGCTCTTCAATCCAGCGCATGACGGCTTGGGTCAGAGGCTTGGTACCCTCGCCCGTGAGAGCGGAAATACGGAACACCGGACCGTCCCAGCCAAGCTCATCAACAATGGCCTGGCAGAGACTGTCCCGGTCTTCCTCAGGAACCATATCCACTTTGTTCAAAACCAGCCAGCGCGGACGGCTCGCCAGCGTTTCGCTGAACTTTTCCAGCTCATAGGCGATGGCTTTTACCGCCGCCACCGGGGATGAGCCGTCGTAGGGCGCCACATCCACCAGATGCAATAGCAAACGGGTACGAACAAGATGCTTGAGAAAACGAATGCCCAGGCCGGCGCCCTCAGCGGCACCTTCAATCAGGCCGGGAATATCGGCAATCACAAAGCTCTGATGCGCCTGCACACTCACCACGCCGAGGTTCGGCACCAGGGTGGTAAACGGATAGTCAGCGACTTTCGGTTGCGCTGCCGATACCGACCGAATAAAGGTCGATTTACCGGCATTGGGCATGCCCAACAAGCCCACATCCGCCAGCACCTTCAACTCAAGACGCAGGTTGCGAGCTTCGCCCTCGGAGCCTTTACTGGTCTGGCGCGGCGCACGATTAACGGAAGACTTGAAGCGGGTATTGCCCAAGCCGTGGAAGCCACCCTGCGCCACCTTCAGACGCTGGCCCTCTTTGGTCAGATCACCCAGCACTTCGTGGGTATCCATATCCACCACGGTCGTTCCAACCGGCACTGGCAAAATCAGATCATCGCCTTTGATGCCTGTGCAGTTACGGCCAGACCCAGGCTCGCCATTCGGGGCTTTGTGTTTGCGCTGAAAGCGGTAATCAACCAGCGTATTCAGGCCACTGTCCGCTTCCAGGTAGACGGAACCGCCATCCCCGCCGTCACCGCCGTCGGGACCACCCTTGGGTATATATTTTTCCCGCCGAAAACTCAGACAGCCGTGGCCGCCTTTTCCCGCTTCAACAATGATGGTGGCTTCGTCTACAAATTTCATACGCCTGACGCCTTTGCATAAACTAAAAAGCCCCGCAGCCTCAAGGAAGCTTTGCGGGGCTCCGGATTCACCTGAGGGCTGATCAGATCAGCATATCAGGCGAACCCAAGGTTCGACAGAACCGGATCGCCGCTGCTTACGCAGCTGGAACGATGCTCACGAACTTACGGTTCTGCGGGCCTTTGACTTCGAACTTCACCTGACCTTCTGCTTTCGCAAAAAGGGTGTGGTCCTTGCCCAGGCCAACGTTGTTGCCAGGGTGGAAACGAGTGCCACGCTGACGAACGATGATGCTACCTGCAGAAACAGTCTCGCCGCCGTAGCGCTTGACGCCAAGTCGTTTCGACTCGGAATCGCGACCGTTACGGGTACTACCTGCTGCTTTTTTGTGAGCCATGACCGGCCTCCTTAATTAGGGGTTAATGTCAGAGCTTAGCCCTGAATACCCGTGATCTTGACTTCAGTAAACCACTGACGGTGGCCCTGACGCTTCATGGAATGCTTACGACGACGGAACTTGATGATATTGATCTTGTCGTGACGACCGTGGCTAACCACTTCAGCAGTCACCTTGGCACCATCAACTACAGGAGCGCCAACTTTTACGTCGTCGCCATTAACTACCAGCAGAACGCGATCAAACTCAAAGGAGCCGCCGGTTTCAACTTCGAGCTTTTCCAGCTTCAGAGTTTCGCCTTCTTTCACACGGTGCTGTTTACCACCGCTAACAATAACTGCGTACATTTGTAATCTCCGCGATTGACCCATCCCTGCTCTTATCCACCTGGTTCTAAGGGAAGCGCTTCGGCAACCCTATAGCAGGGAGCGCAGGTTGGGATGAGTTGGGCG
>LJZQ01000033.1 GCA_001314845.1 Marinobacter excellens HL-55 | reverse complement strand
CGCCCGGCATGGCGGACACTTCCGTCAGCAGCGGGTTCCAGGTGGCCACATGGCGCACGTCGTCGGTCTGGAAGGCAGAGACCAGGTCGGCGTCGGAGATGTTCACCACATTGATGTCCCGCTCCTCCAGGCCAACGCTGTCCAGTGCCCGCACCAGCAGGTAATGGGAAACCGACAGCTCAACCAGGTGCACGGTTTCGCCTTTCAATTCCTCAATGGACGTCGCGTCTTTAGACACCAGGCCATCGTTGGCGTTGGAATAATCGCCCACGATCAGCGCGGTGGTATCGATGCCGGAAGCCGCAGGAATCGACAGGCCGTCCATGCTGGTGGCCACCACGCCGTCAAACTGGCCGGCGGTGAACTGGTTGATCGATTCGATGTAATCATTCACCTGCACGATATCCACCTCGATATCGTACTTGTCGGCCCACTTCTTCATGATTCCGTAGTCTTCGGCGTACTGCCAGGGCACCCAGCCAGCGTAGATGGTCCAGGCGATGCTGAAGGAATCCTTCTCCTGGGCCATTGCGCCCATAGACAGAGAGGCCGTTAACAGACCGGCCGCCAGACGTTTGCTGAAGTCAGATGTTTTCATGGTGTCTCTCCTCGGGCGTTGCCCGTGTTGGTCAAAGTGCTCTTTTTTGCGTTGTTGCCATTACTCGGTAATTTCTTCCACGATCACCACCGGCGTACCCGGTGACACCGCCTGACCCGCTTCCCGGCGCACGTCCACCACGCGGCCGGCTACCGGGCTCAGTAACTCGATTTCCATCTTCATGGATTCGATCACCGCTACTGGGCGCTGGGCCTCGATCAGGTCGCCGGGTTTGACCAGGCATTCCCAGAGGTTGCCCGCCACATGGCTTTCCACCGCGTGCTGGCCTGCCGGCAGGTTAGCGATGTCATCCTCGCCGGTGTCTTCCATGGGCGCTTCGGAGCTGAAGTTGATCTGGCCGGATTCGATCCAGCGTTGCAGCTCTTCGTCAAACGCCTGCTTTCGTTTGTTCGTGAAGGTCTGGATCTCATCGTTGTTGTCCGTCAGAAACTGCTCGTAATCTTTGAGGTTGAAGCGGGTTTCGTCGATGCGGATCGGGTAGTCGCCGTTGGGGAAATCCCGGCGGATCTGCTGCAGTTCCTCGGCGCTGACTTCGTAGAAGCGCACCTGATCAAAGAACCGCAGCAGCCAGGGCTTACCCGGCTCGAAATAATCGGTGGTGCGGTAGCGATTCCACATCTGCAGGGTTCGGCCGACAAACTGGTAGCCGCCCGGGCCTTCCATGCCGTAGATGCACAGGTAGGCGCCACCGATGCCCACAGAGTTTTCCGCGGTCCAGGTGCGGGCCGGGTTGTATTTGGTGGTGACAAGCCGATGGCGGGGATCGAGTGGGGTGGCCACCGGCGCGCCGAGGTAGACATCGCCCAGGCCCATCACCAGGTAGCTCGCCTCAAAGAGCGTCTTTTTCACTTCGTCGATGCTGTCCAGCCCGTTGATGCGGCGGATGAATTCCAGATTGCTGGGGCACCAGGGCGCATCTTTGCGGACCGATTGCATGTATTTGGTGATGGCGGTCTGGCAGGCTTCGTCGTCCCAGGACAGGGGCAGATGCACGATGCGCGCGGGCACATCCCACTCTGGCTGTTGCTCCAGCGCCTTTTCAGCGCTGATCAGCAGGTCCAGCAGCACACGCTGGTTCAGTTTCTGGCTGTCGTAATGTACCTGCAGGGAGCGAATGCCCGGCGTCAGCTCCAGAATGGCGTCATGGTTCTGTTCGCGCAGCCAGAGCATCAGCGCGTGAGCGCGAAAGCGCAGGTGGATATCCAGCTCCATGGGGCCGTATTCCACCAGCACGTAGTTGTCACCGGCGGCCCGATACACCACTCCGGTTTCGTGGTCATCGGTGCTCAAGGCATCGAGAATCGGAGTTTCCGGCTTGATGGGGGTGATGCGGGCAGTCGCTGCTGTCAGCGTGGCCACGGATTCGTCCAGAGCTTCCCGCAGGGCCACGGCCTGATCCTGACTGACGGGCACGAACTGGACTTTGTCACCGGCCTTGAACTGGCCCAGCTTCCACAAGTCGGCGCTGATCACCGTCACCGGGCAGACAAAACCGCCCAGGCTGGGGCCATCCGGCCCGAGAATGACTGGCATGTCGCCGGTAAAATCGACGGTACCGACGGCGTAGGCGTTATCGTGAATGTTGGACGGGTGCATGCCGGCTTCGCCGCCATCGCTGCGGGCCCATTCCGGTTTTGGCCCGATCAGGCGCACACCGGTGCGGCTGGAGTTGTAATGAATCTCCCATTCGCTGGCAAAAAAAGTGTCGATGTCCTGGCCGGTGAAGTAATCCGGTGCGCCGTGGGGGCCATAGGTGACGTGCAGCTTCCAGGTTTTGCCGATGGTGGGTTTCAGATCGGCGGGCAGCATAGCCGCTTCGACGGGCTGCGCTTCATTCAGTGTCAGCACATCCCCGGCACGCAGGGCTCGGCCACAGTGGCCACCGAATTGTCCCAGCGTAAAGGTGCTGCAGGAGGTTAGGTAGTGCGGGCAGTCCAGACCACCCCGGAACAGCGCGTAGGCGCGAGCGCCGTCGCCAGTGGTGCCGCCCAGTTTCAGGGTGGCACCGGCGGGCACGTCGATCACCTGCCAGAAATCGACGGGCTCGTCGTTCAGGCGGGCATCGAGTGGTGCGCCGGTCAGCACGATCTGGGTGGCACGATTGAAGTTGAGTACGGGGCCTTTCAAAGTAATCTCAAGCCCTGGTGCTGCTTCCGAGTTGCCCAGCAAGCGATTGCCCAGCCTGAACGAATAGCTGTCAAAGGGCCCCGACGGTGGCACGCCAATTTCCCAGTAGCCGATTCGGCCGGGGTAATCTTGTATGGTGGTCATGGTGCCACCACTGATGACATCCACCGTGGCCGGCTGGTAATCGAATTCGTTGAGAGTACGGGTGAACACGCGGCCTTCGACGAAGCGCGGGTCGTCCAGCACCTGGCGCACGTACTTGAGGTTGGTTTCTAGGCCATACAGTTGGCTGCCGTCGAGTGCCTTCGTCAGGCGCTGGCGAGCGGTTTCCCGATCCGGTTCATGGACAATGACTTTGGCCAGCATGGGATCGAACAGCGGCGACACTTCGGTGCCCGGTTGTACCCAGGTATCAATCCTCAGGCCGTTATCGTCCGGCCAGGCGACATTGGTTAGCAGGCCTGCGCTGGGCTGGAAATCCTTGTTGGGGTCTTCGGCATACACGCGCACCTGAATGGCGTGTCCGGAGGGGGTCAGATCAGCGCCGAGTGTTGCCAGCTCGGGCAGGGTGCCAGCACCGAGTTGCACCATCCACTGCACAATATCGACGCCATACACCTGCTCGGTGACGCCGTGCTCCACTTGTAAGCGGGTGTTCACTTCCAGGAAGTAGAACTCGCAGGTGTTCGGGTCGTAAATGAATTCCACGGTGCCGGCACTGCGATAGTTGATGCTTTCCCCAAGCTGACGGGCGGTGGCGTGCATGCGGGTGCGCACGTCGTCAGTCAGTCCCGGCGCGGGGACTTCCTCGATCACCTTCTGGTTGCGGCGTTGGGCGGAGCAGTCCCGCTCGCCCAGAGCCAATACGTGGCCGGCACCGTCGCCGAACAGCTGCACTTCGATGTGACGGGCGTGTTCCACGAATTTTTCCAGAAACACGCCGCTGTTGCTGAAGTTGTTCTGGCTCAGGCGCTGTACCGACTCGAAACTTCTACTCAAGTCGTCCGGGCCGAAGCACCGGGACATGCCAATACCACCCCCGCCGGCGGTGCTTTTCAGCATCACCGGGTAGCCAATGGCTTCGGCGGTCTGCAGGGCATCATCCAGACCGGTCAGCAGCCCGGTGCCGGGCAGCAGGGGTACGCCGGCACACTCGGCCAGGGCGCGGGCGGTGTGCTTGAGGCCAAACTGCTCCATCTGTTCCGGTGTCGGGCCAAGGAACATCACACCTTCGGCCTCGCAGCGGCGGGCAAAGTCGGCGTTCTCGCTGAGGAAGCCGTAGCCGGGGTGAATGGCGCCGGCGCCGCTTTCGCGAACGATGTCGAACAATTTGTTCTGGTCGAGATAGGTGGTTGCGGCCGAGCCTTCGCCCAGCGAGTACGATTCGTCGGCCTGGCGTACATGCAGAGAGTCGGCATCGGCTTCGGCATAGACCGCCACTGAGATGATGCCCATGTCGCGCAGGGTACGGATCACCCGGCAGGCGATGGCTCCGCGATTAGCAATCAGGACCTTGTTGAATTTACCGCTCAGCTCCATACCAGCACCTCGATCGGTGTCGGGTTCCAGCCGTTGCAGGGATTGTTCAACTGCGGGCAGTTGGAAATCATCACCAGCACGTCCATCTTCGCTTCCAGCTCCACGTATTTGCCAGCATCGGAAATGCCATCGGCAAAGGTCAGGCCGCCGTCGGCGGTCACCGGAACGTTCATAAAGAAGTTGATGTTGTGGGTAATGTCCCGCTTGGTCAGGCCCAGCTCATCGTGCTCGGTGACGGCCACCAGCCAGCTGTCCCGGCAGGCGTGCATGCACTTTTTCTCAAGGGCATAGCGGGTGGTGTTGCTCTCCGCCGCGCAGGCACCGCCCAGGGTGTCGTGGCGGCCGCAGGTGTCGGCGGTGATCTCCAGCATCACGTTGTTTTCCGAGGATATCAGCTTTGAACCGGCGGTCAGGTAAACGTTGCCTTGCTCCCGGAGAGTGTCCACGGCGCTGTAGCGTTCGGTCGGGTTGTGGGCGTTGTAGAACAGGGTATCGGCGGCCTGGTTGCCTTCCAGGTCCAGAATCCGGACGGTTTCACCGGCCTTGACCACTTTCAGAAAGTATTCGCCTGCCGGTACGGTTTCGCGGAAGGCGGCGTGTTCGGGCTTCAATGCACTTTGCTTGATCATGTCCGGCCTCCGTTACTGGAACAGGTGATACAGGGCGTTATTGGCGAAGGCGCGGGTGGCCTCCGGCGACGAGGTCTTGCACGGGTCGGCATCGGTCACCGGTGCGGCCTTGAACAGCTGGTAGCGCACCGGGTTGCGCGGATACTCCCTAGCAGGGTTCATTGGGTGCGGACAGGTGTGTAGGACCACCAGGGTATCCATCTCAAAGCGCAGATCGATGGTGGCGCCGGCGTGTGAGTGGTCGCTGACAAACGCCATGTTGCCCTCGTCGTCGGTCTTTATCTTGCTGAACCAGTTCAGGTTGGCGGTCAGGTCTTTCTTGCCCAGGCCATACTTGGCCAGTTCGTTCAGAAAGCTGGTGAAGCCATTGCGGTGATAATGGTTATGAGCTTCCTGATAGGTTTTTCTGCCCCAGCGCTGTTCCACCAGATCGGCGTTGCAGGTGCCACTGACGGTGTCGTGCCAGCCCAGATCATCGCGAATGATGGACGCAAATACCCGTCCCATATCGGACAGCAGCACATGGCCTTTGGTGAGCAGAAACGTGTGCTGGTTTTTCAGGGTATCCGGCATGTTATAGCGTTCGAGGGGATTCTCGGGGTTGTACATCAACATGCCGACGTTGGCACCGCCGGTTTCGTCAATCAGCCGCAGCACGTGGCCGCGACGCATGATGAACGACCAGTGGGATCCGCCGGGAATCAGATCGTCGTAGAGGGGGGCTGCTGTTTCGAGCATAACCTTTTCCTTCTGGGTCGGGTGTCAAAAAACGAGAGACGTCAGTCACTGAACGATTCTCCCGGGCTTTTGTCCCGCCGTGTAACCTTGGAAAAGGTCGTCAACTCTCGGACCAGGCATCTGTTTTAATGGCGTACAGACCGGAACCCTAGTTGACCATTGGTCAGATTGTTGCGCTTCGATGGTGGCTTCAATCACCGACTTCTCGTTGCGTAAATCGTACTTTGCAGAGTTTGTGCCAAAACCTAACTATCCGTTTTTACGGGTTATTCTTCTTGTGTTAGGAAATGTAGTGATTCGCTATCGTGCATCTGCCCTGTTTTGGTGCGGAGCCACCTACTACCAAGGAACGAGTTTTTCGCCCCCAACGACGCATTCACGGAATCCGGCATGGGGTCTACATTGAATGAGTAAACGCGAAAGGCCGCGTTGCCATGCGACAAACACAACAAAGAGGTCGATATCATGATCTACGCACAACCAGGAAAGGACGGCTCCGTTGTTTCTTTTAAATCCCGCTATGAGAATTACATTGGCGGTGAATGGGTAGCGCCGGTTAAGGGCCAGTACTTTGAGAACATCACGCCGGTGACCGGCGAGGCTTTCTGTGAGATTCCTCGCTCCACCGCTGAAGACATCGAGCTGGCGCTGGACGCCGCCCACAAAGCAGCGCCGGCCTGGGGCAAGACTTCTCCCACCGAGCGTTCCAACATCCTGCTGAAAATCGCTGACCGCATTGAGGCCAACCTCGAGAAACTCGCGGTGGCGGAAACCTGGGACAACGGCAAGGCCGTTCGGGAAACCTTGAACGCCGACATTCCCCTGGCGGCGGATCACTTCCGTTACTTCGCCGGCTGCCTGCGCGCCCAGGAAGGCCACATGGGTGAAATCGACCACAACACCGTGGCATACCACTTCCATGAGCCGCTGGGTGTCGTTGGTCAGATCATTCCCTGGAACTTCCCGCTGCTGATGGCCGCCTGGAAGCTGGGCCCTTGTTTGGCCGCCGGTAACTGTACCGTGCTCAAGCCTGCCGAACAGACTCCTGCCAGTATCCTGGTGCTGATGGAAATCATCGGCGACCTGCTGCCGCCGGGCGTACTCAATATTGTTAACGGCTACGGCATCGAAGCCGGCCAGGCCCTGGCCACCAGCAAGCGCATTGCCAAGATTGCCTTTACCGGCTCCACCCCGGTTGGCTCGCACATCCTCAAGTGCGCGGCTGAAAATATCATCCCGTCTACCGTTGAGCTGGGCGGCAAGTCCCCGAACATCTACTTCTCTGACGTGATGAAGGCCGAGCCGGAGTTCATCGACAAGTGCGTGGAAGGTTTGGTGTTGGCGTTCTTCAACCAGGGTGAAGTGTGCACCTGCCCGTCACGGGCACTGGTTCAGGAAGACATGTTTGAAGAGTTCATGCAGAAAGTGGTTGAACGCACCAAGGCCATCAAGCGCGGCAACCCGCTGGATACCGACGTTCAGGTGGGTGCCCAGGCGTCCAAGGAACAGTTCGACAAGATCATGTCGTACATGGAAATCGGCCGTCAGGAAGGCGCGGTTGTGCTGACCGGTGGTGACCGTGAGCATCTGGAAGGCGAGTTCAACAACGGTTTCTACATCCAGCCGACCCTGTTCAAGGGCGACAACAAGATGCGCGTATTCCAGGAAGAAATCTTCGGGCCAGTGGTCGGTGTGACCACCTTCAAGACTGAGGAAGAAGCCCTGGCGATCGCCAACGACACCGAGTTTGGCCTGGGTGCCGGCGTCTGGACCCGCGACACCAACCTGGCTTACCGGATGGGCCGTAACATTCAGGCCGGTCGGGTATGGATGAACTGTTACCACGCGTACCCGGCTCACGCCGCGTTCGGTGGTTACAAGAAATCCGGTGTTGGCCGCGAAACCCACAAGATGGCGCTGGAGCACTACCAGCAGACCAAGTGTATGTTGACCAGCTACGACACCAACCCCCTCGGGTTCTTCTGATCTGCAAGTGGCAGTTGGGGCCCATCCACACGGGCCCCGTTTCGTGTGACCGCACAGGGACGGTGCACATTGTTGGCCTGGCATTTGTCAGGTAGCTCCTTCGCGGAGCGCGGGATCTTTCTACACTCTCCTTAGGCCCTTCCCAGGGCCTTTTTTATACCTCTATTTTTACAGCCGTTTACGCTACAGTGAGGGCGACTTCGTAAATTGTTTTCTGCTGGGGTATCGTCGGGCGTCTGGCGTTTGCCTCAGTGACTGACTCCAGGAGGGCATATGTTCAAAGGTATTCTGATAGAAGGTAGCCGGGGCGACCAGCAGGTGTCCCTCAAATCCATTGATGAAGCGCAGTTGCCGGAAGGCGACGTTACCATTGATGTCGCGTACAGCACTCTGAACTATAAGGACGCCCTGGCCATTACCGGCCGGGCTCCTATCGCCAAAACCTATCCGATGGTGCCGGGCATCGATTTGGCCGGTGTGGTCACTGAGTCGTCCAATCCGGAATTCAAAGCCGGTGACGAAGTGGTCCTGAACGGCTGGGGTGTCGGTGAGAAACACTGGGGTGGGCTGGCCCAGAAGGCTCGGCTTTCTGGTGACTGGCTGATCCCGTTGCAGGCTCCGTTCACGGCTCGGCAGGCGATGGCGATTGGTACCGCCGGTTATACGGCGATGCTGTGCGTCCTTGCCCTGGAAAAGCATGGCGTAACGCCGGAGTCTGGCGACATTCTGGTGACCGGTGCCACCGGTGGTGTTGGCAGTGTGGCGGTGGCTATTCTGGCTAAGCTGGGTTACTCCGTGACCGCTGTGACTGGCCGAAAGGAAGAAGAGGCTTATCTGAAGTCGCTGGGCGCCAAACAGATCATGGATCGCGCAGAGCTGAGTGAACCCGGTAAACCCCTCGCACGCGAGACCTGGGCCGGGGCAATAGATGTGGCTGGTGGTCAGGTACTGGCGAATGTCTGCGCCGGTATGAAATACCAGGGTGTGGTCGCGGCCTGCGGCCTGGCCGCCGGTATGGACTTCCCGTCCACCGTGGCACCGTTCATCCTGCGCGGCGTTACCCTGTGCGGCATCGACAGTGTGATGGCGCCGAAGGCAGATCGTTTACATGCCTGGAAGCGGTTGGCGCAGGATCTTTCTCCGGCGCTGCTGGACAGCATGATCACCGAAGTGGCCTTCGATGACGCCATCGATGCCGCCGGCCGTTTGATGGACGGCAAAATCCGCGGTCGTATCGTTATCCCCGTGGCGGGCTGATTCAGGCCCCGGCGGCGTCCGTGGCCAGAATCCGTGCCTGCTTTTGTTGCTGCTTGTTGCGCACAATCGCATCCACGCACTGGTTCTGGTCACGGAGGATCACCACGCATTCCAGGCACTGGATGCACTCGTCGTAATCTATCCGGCCATCCTTGCGAATGGCGTTGATGCCGCAGGCATTCTTGCAGTGCTGGCAGGGCTGTCCGCAACGGTCAACCCGCTCCAGCCAGCTGAAAATCCGGAATTTTCCCAATACCGCCAGGCCCGCCCCGAGGGGGCACAGGTAACGGCAGTAGAACTTGTGGATAAACATCCCCACCGCCAGCAGTGCCACCGCATAGACGACAAAGAGCCAGTAGCGCATGAAGAACAGCGTGATGCTGGTTTTGAAGGGCTCCACCTCCGACAGCTGCTCGGCCAGGGTCAGCGAATAAAACGATGCAATGACGATGGCCAGCAGCACCGGGTATTTGATCAGAATCAGCTTCCGGTGCCAGCGTTCAGGCACCTTGATCTGCCGGAATCGGAGTTTCTGGCCCAGCCAGGAGGCCATCTCCTGCAATACGCCGAACGGGCACAGCCAACCGCAGAACAGCCCCCGACCCCAGATGAACAGGGTTACGAACGTGTAGGTCCAGAGGATAAAGATCACCGGGTCCAGCAGGAACATGTTCAGGCTGAAGCCATCCTTGATGGCCAACAGCAAGGTGTAGATATTCACCACCGACAGCTGGCCCTGGGCATAGAAACCGATAAAAAACAGGGTGAAGAACAAGAACCCCCAGCGAAAGCGGTGAACCAGCTTCGGATGTCGGGTCAGGGTTTTCTGACGGGCGAAGAAGATCGTCAGCAGAGTGAGGCTCAGCACCAGCAAGGTGATTTGCCACCAGCGCTCTTTCCACAGCCCCACCCACATCGGTTCCCGGGTCTGGTCCGGCCCGGCAGCGATGTCCACAGTTTCAAAAAGCTCTTCGGGGAATGCGACAGGCAGCTCGAAACGGGCGGTATCCGAAATCAGGTGATTGCGGGGTAGCACCGCATTCAGGGTGAGGGTGGATTCTGCCCCGGGATTGAAGCCGGCATTGCCGCCGACCCGGAACAGATTGATGGCTGTCATGTCCGGAACGCCCGCAGCCGCAAAGCGTTGGCCCGTTTCCAGCCAGTTCAGATCACGCATCTCGATAGAAAGCTGGTTCTGACTCAGGCCGAACCGGTCTGGTGTGCTGCCGGGCACGAAATCGGGGCCGATGTGTGGGTAGCTACCCCGTGACATCACCAGCATTACCTTGCCATTGTCGCCGAGCCGCTCCCGAAAGGCCTGGTATCGCTCATCGCCCAGCAGGTTGCGGCCAACCATGGGGGAGTTCATGTAGGCCAGATAGAGTTCCGAGAAAGATTCGCCATGGTCGGGTTCAAGGTTTCCCGGATAATCTGATAGCGGGCGCCCTAGTTGCTGCTCCACCTCATCGGCTGTGACCTTAATCCGGGTAACGTAGCCCCGCTCGAGTAACTGCGCCCAGTTGAGCGATTCGTAGATGTCCTCGCGAGCCCGGGTGGGCGCGGCTTGTGCGAACCCCTCAAGTTTGTTGCGGGCCACCTGAAGGGCTGAGGACAGTACCGAGTCGTTGATGATCAGAACCGAAACGGTGGCCTTGCTGACACCATCGAAATACACCACATTGCCGCTTGAGGTTCGGCCTGATCGGCCAGAGGAGCTGACCACAATCTGCTCCGTGAGTGCGCGCCCCTCGTACTGATCAACAAATTCGTACAGGGACTCCTCGCCCAAGCCGTGCAGAAACACAGGCTCGTGGTGGTGCAGCACTCTGACTCCGGTAAACCGGCCCCGAGTATCCAGACCGATCATCATGGTAATCGGTTTGCCGGCAAAGCCGGGTAGCTTGCTGAAGTCTGTTGAAAGGTAGGCGTAGCCGAGCAGTTCCTGCAGCTGATAGACCGGATACACCGGGAAATCTGCCAACTGGTCTTCAATCACCGTGGCGGACGGAAACAGTTCCTGA
Organism: Marinobacter excellens HL-55; assembly: GCA_001314845.1. Classification (GTDB taxonomy): domain Bacteria; phylum Pseudomonadota; class Gammaproteobacteria; order Pseudomonadales; family Oleiphilaceae; genus Marinobacter; species Marinobacter excellens_B. The sequence goes on along the minus strand of LJZQ01000033.1, from coordinate 26,842 downwards.
ATGACTTGCCGAGTGTCGTCTGAGAGCTCTGCCCTTACCGGTGTGGCAGCGAAACAGCAAAGCAGCAGTGAGAGCAGAATTCGCCCGGCCATGGTGGTCTCCTGAAGTTATTATTGTCCTTCTCCCATGCTAGGGCGCTGGAGAGCAGGCTCAATTCAACCTCGGGGGCAATCCACTGCTACTTTCAGCCGGCGGAAAACAGTTCCAAAGTACCATATGGGGTGCCCGCGTCTGTGATTACGATGAGTGAGTGCATCTGGCAAAAGCCCGGTCGCACCACCATGCAACGCACTAACAATCACGACAAGAGGTGAGCATCATGTGGACCAAGCCAGCTTATGAAGACCTGCGGATCGGTTTTGAAGTGACCATGTACTTCGCCAACCGGTGAGCCCTGGCCGGCCAGCCCTCTGGCTGGTCGTTCCCACTCGGGAGAGATGCTGATGCACCTGCATATTCTGGGTTCTGCCGCTGGCGGCGGTTTTCCCCAATGGAACTGCAACTGTCGGAATTGCGCCGGCTTTCGTGCTGGAACGCTAAATGCTCATGCCCGCACCCAATCGTCGATTGCTATCTCCGAGGATGGCGAACGTTGGATTCTGTTCAATGCCTCACCGGATATCCGCGCGCAACTTGCGGCTTTCCCGGCCATGCAGCCGGCCCGCTCACTTCGGGATACGGGTATCGCTGCGGTGGTGCTGATGGACAGTCAGGTGGACCACACCACTGGCCTGCTGTCCCTGCGCGAAGGGCTTCCGATGGATGTGTGGTGTACCCGCCAGGTGCACGACGACCTGAGTTCCGGTTTCCCATTATTCACCATGCTAAGACACTGGAACGGTGGGTTGAACTGGCGCGAGATTCCGGCGGATGAGTTGCAGCCGTTCAGTCTGCCTTGCGCTCCGGCGTTGGAGTTTACTGCCCTTCCGTTACTCAGCAATGCGCCGCCGTACTCCCCGCGCCGAGATAACCCTCATCCGGGTGACAATATCGGTCTCTTTATTCGCGACACTCGCACCGGGCAAACCGTGCTTTATGCGCCCGGCCTGGGGCAACCTGATGCCCGTATCCGCAGCTGGATGCAGCAGGCGGACGTGCTTCTGGTCGACGGCACCGTCTGGCACGACGACGAGATGATCCGTCAGGAAGTCGGCACCAAAACCGGCCAGGCCATGGGGCATCTGGCTCAGTCAGGGCCGGGCGGGATGATTGAACTGCTGGACAGCATGCCGGCTACTCGCAAAGTGCTGATTCACATCAACAACACCAATCCGATTCTGGACGAAGACTCACCGGAGCGGGCAGAGCTGAGCGCACACGGCATTGAAGTAGCCCGGGATGGAATGCATTTTGAACTGACGGGGCAGCCATGAACGCTAAAGCCAACACCGCCATGAACCGGCAGGACTTCGAACAGGCCCTCAGAGAGAAAGGCGCCTATTACCATATTCACCACCCCTATCATCGAGCCATGTACAGCGGTCAGTGCACGCCGGAGCAGATTAGAGGGTGGGTGGCCAACCGCTACTACTACCAGGTGCGGATTCCCCAGAAAGACGCCGCCATCATGTCGAACTGCCCGGATGCCTCGGTGCGCCGCCTGTGGCTGCAGCGCATTCTGGACCACGATGGTCATGAGGGAGATGTGGGTGGCATCGAGGCCTGGCTGACGCTCGCCGAAGCCGTGGGCCTGAGCCGGCAAGAAGTGATCGACGAGCGCCACGTTCTCCCAGGTGTGCGTTTTGCAGTGGATGCCTATTTCAACTTCGCTCGCCGGGCAACCTGGCAAGAGGCCGCCTGCTCGTCACTGACCGAGCTTTTTGCGCCGGAAATCCATCAATCCCGGCTGGATAGCTGGCCGCAGCATTACCCGTGGATTGAGGAAAATGGCTACCGATATTTCCGTAAGCGTTTATCGGAGGCGCGACGGGATGTGGAGCATGGCCTGGCCATTACCCTGGACCATTTCACCACGGAGGCCCAACAGCAGCGGGCGTTCGAGATTCTGCAGTTCAAACTGGACATTCTGTGGTCGTTGCTGGATGCCCTGACCATGGCTTACGTTCACCAGACACCGCCGTACCATACGGTCACCGATCAGCCGGTTTGGCATCGGGGCCTGTAAGGAGCGTTACCATGACCCTGGAGAAAACACCTAAACTCCGCCGTGGTTTCCGGTTCCAGTGGGAACCGGTTCAGCAAAGCCATGTGCTGTTGTATCCGGAAGGTATGGTCAAGCTCAATGGCAGCGCCGGTGCCATCCTGGCCGAAGTGGACGGGGTTCGCCCGGTGCACGAGATTATTCGCACCCTGGAGCAGCAGTTCCCGGATGCAGGCCCCCTGGCTGCCGATGTGGAGGCATTCCTGGCAGAAGCCGTGCAGCATCAGTGGATTGAACTGTCATGACGGCACCCGCAGGACAGGTTGGGCCACCCCTTTGGTTACTGGCGGAGCTGACCTACCGCTGCCCACTGCAATGCCCCTATTGTTCCAACCCGCTGGATTACGCCAGCCAGGAGCACGAACTTAACACCGAGCAGTGGCTGGATGTGTTGCGCCAGGGGCGGGCTATGGGGGCCGCCCAGTTGGGATTCTCGGGCGGCGAACCGCTGGTGCGCCAGGACCTGCCGGAACTGATCGCCGGAGCCCGGGAGCTGGGCTATTACACCAATTTGATCACGTCGGGCCTTGGCCTGACCGAAGGGAAAGTTCAGGCATTTGCCGAGGCGGGGCTGGACCATATTCAGGTCAGCTTTCAGGCCTCAGACCCGGAACTGAACAATGCCGTGGCCGGCTCTCGCAAAGCCTTCGAGCAGAAACTGGCTATGGCCAGGGCGGTCAAGGCAGCGGGCTACCCGATGGTGCTCAACTTCGTCATCCACCGCCACAACATCCACCAGATGAACGACATACTGGCCCTGTGCGAAAACCTGGATGCGGATTACGTGGAGTTGGCCACCTGCCAGTACTATGGCTGGGCGTTCAAAAATCGGGAAGGGTTGATGCCCTCCAAAGCCCAACTGGTTCAGGCAGAACAGGAGGTGAATGGCTACCGGGACGATCTCCGTAACCGTGGTCGTCCCATGAAAGTGATCTTCGTGACTCCGGATTACTACGAGGAGCGCCCGAAGGCCTGCATGAATGGTTGGGGCAACCTGTTCCTGACCGTGGCGCCGGACGGCACCGCCTTGCCTTGCCACAGTGCCCGCCTGTTACCGATCGATTTTCCCAATGTGCAAAGCCAGTCCCTGAACGACATCTGGTATCACAGCCCTGGCTTCAATCACTACCGGGGCGACAGCTGGATGCCAGAACCCTGTCGATCCTGCGATGAAAAAGACAAGGATTTTGGCGGCTGCCGGTGCCAGGCCTATTTGCTGACCGGTAATGCTGATAACGCCGACCCGGTCTGCTCCAAGTCGCCCCATCATGATCGTATCCTGGCCGCCCGCACGGCTGCCGATCACGCCACGGCGGGTCTGGACGACCTGATTTACCGCAATGCCCGGAACTCCAAGCTGCTCTACCGTGGTTGAGCCGATCTCCGCTTTCGAAGCCTGTGCTGGTTTCTCGCAGTATGCGCAGCTGAGGGTTTGCGGCGCTGAGGTTTTCTGGCTGGCTACGCAGCCCGAGACTGGCGCCGTTGGCCTCTGGCAAGCGGATTGTTTGGGTGTCAGCCGGGTCGACACAGGGCCGGGCAGTATTCAGAGCCGTCTTAATGGTTATGGCGGTGGCGCCTACGCAGTGTTGCCGGGGCGTATTGTTTGGGTGGCGGCTGATCAGCAGATTTGGCAGCTTGACCGAACGACCGGCGAACGATCGCTTCTGGTGCGGGAGGGCAACAGTGTCTGGGGTGGCCTGGTGGCTGATCCGCAACATGACCGGGTCTTGGCGGTCAGAGAGCAGGGGGGCGGCCAGGCTCTGGTGGCATTGGACGCCGCCGGCCGGGTTCAGGTATTGCACCAGGGGTTGGACTTCTATGGTGCGCCGGCGGTCAGCCAGCGTGGCACGCGCCTGGCCTGGTGCAGTTGGCAATTGCCCGATATGCCCTGGTTGCGGTCAACCCTATGGGTGGCCGCTGTGAACAGTGAGGGCACGATTACTGAGGTGATAGAGCAGGAACCCCCGGAGCCCGGATCGGTTCAGCAGCCCCAGTTTGAGTGTGAGAACCTGTGGGTAATCTCAGACCACCGAGGCTGGTGGCAACCATGGCAGGTAGCACGTCATAACGGCCGAGATCTTTGGTCTGAAGACACGGTGGCCGCTTATGATCATGCCAACGCACCCTGGCAACTGGGGGAGCGGCACGGCTGCCCGTTGCGCGATGGTGGCTGGGCACGGGTTCAATACCGTAACGGCATCGGTGAACTATGGCTGTCGCAGGACAACCAACGCCGAAGGGTGGCTGAGTCCTGGACGGATTTTCGGGATCTGAACCCGCTGGCGAATGGCTTGGTGTGCGTAGGGCGGGCTGCTGACCGACATGACAGTGTTTTGAGGGTATGTGCAGATTCCGGTTCTGTGACCGTGATGGCTGGCGGCCAGTCTCCAGCACTCTCATCCTTTGAACCGGTGGTGCCGGCCTCTTTCATGGTTCCGGGTGACGAGTCTGGGGCTCTGCCGGTTCAGGGCTTTATTTACCTTCCTACAGGGTCGCCTTGCGAAGCCCCGCCGGTGATTATGGTTGCCCATGGCGGGCCAACGTCTGCCGCTTACGCGGTATATAACCCCCAGGTTCAATTCTGGTGCCAGCGTGGATTCGCGGTTGCTGAAGTGAACTACACCGGCAGCACCGGTGCTGGCCGCGACTTTCGTCTTCAGCTGGCCTGCCAGTGGGGTGTGGCAGACGTGAAAGACATGGAACGATGTGCAGACTATCTGGCTACGAACGGGCTGGTCAGTGCTACCAGGGTGTTTATCCAGGGCCGGAGCTCCGGTGGCTATACAGCGCTGATGGCGGCCGTTCAAACTGACCGTTTTACGGCGGTTGGCAGTTTGTTCGGTGTCACAGAACCCATGCGCCTCCGTGCGGCAACTCATCGGTTTGAGTCAGGCTACCTGGATTGGCTGCTGGGGGATCCGCAAGCGCATCCCGGCCGGTGGCAAGAGCGCACACCCGCAAAACAGGCAGAGCGCATTCATTGCCCGGTGATCTTTTTCCAGGGTGGAAAGGATGAGGTGGTGGTTCCGGAACAGACCCGGTTGATGGTCTCGGTGCTTCAGTCCCATGGTCAGCCGGTGGAGCTGCATTGGTATGAGAACGAAGGCCATGGATTCCGGCAGGCAGAGAACCAGGCCCACATGCTGGAGTCCCTGCATCGGTTTTATCAGAATCTTGGCCCCGGGCAGCCTGTGCCTTCGCCAAAAGGACAATGAACCAGCGCACAAACTGAGTTAAACTCTCAACCATTCCTATAACAACAAACGGTTGTCTCTGAGCGTCATGAGCTACGATATTTCCGCGCTGCGCAAGTTTGTTTCTCCCGAGATTGTGTTTGGTGCCGGTTCTCGCCGGTCAGTGGCCAACTTTGCCAGTAATTTTGGTGCACGCCATGTGTTTCTGGTGTCTGACCCCGGAGTTGTCGCGGCTGGCTGGGTTGCGGAAATTGAAACCCTTTTGGTGGAGGCGGGGTTGCGCTGTACCACCTTTACTGCCGTTTCGCCTAACCCCAAAGTCGATGAGGTCATGACTGGCGCCGAGCTTTACCGGGCCAGCGAATGCGATGTCATTGTCGCCATTGGCGGGGGAAGTCCCATGGACTGTGCCAAGGGTATCGGCATTGTCGCCAGTCATGGCCGGAATATTCTGGAGTTCGAGGGCGTGGATACCATCCGTAACCCCTCTCCACCGTTGATCCTGATTCCCACCACCGCTGGCACCTCCGCAGATGTTTCCCAATTTGCCATCATTTCCGACCCGAACCGGCGCTTCAAGTTTTCCATCATCAGTAAAGCGGTGGTGCCGGATGTCTCGCTGATCGACCCGGAAGTGACCGAAACCATGGACGCCTACCTCACCGCCTGTACCGGAGTGGATGCTCTGGTGCATGCCATTGAGGCATTTGTCTCCACCGGTAGCGGCCCGCTGACCGATACCCATGCACTGGAGGCGATTCGGCTGATCAACGGCAACTTGGAAGCACTGGTGGCCAACCCGTCAAACCCCGTACTGCGTGAGCGGATCATGCTGGCTTCCATGCAGGCGGGGCTCGCGTTTTCCAATGCCATTCTGGGAGCGGTACACGCCATGTCCCATAGCCTGGGTGGCTTTCTGGATTTGCCCCATGGGCTCTGTAATGCGCTCCTGCTGGAGCATGTGGTGGCCTACAATTTTCCATCCGCGGAGGATCGATTCCGTCGTGTTGCCGAAGCCATGAATATTGATACCCGTGGCATGACTGGAGCTCAGGTGAAAAAACGACTGATGATCCGGATAGTTGAACTCAAGAAGACAGTGGGTCTCGAGGCGCGGCTCAAGGAGCTCGGCGTCACCACATCGGATATCCCCTACCTATCCGGCTATGCATTAAAGGATCCCTGCATACTGACCAACCCAAGGAAGTCGTCGCTTCGGGATGTTCAGGTGGTCTATGAAGAAGCCCTCTGATCCTGCAGGCGCTGGTTATAACATCGGGGATTTGCTCGGCCTGAGCAGCCAGTCGGTGAGAAAGAACTACTACCCCGCTCTTCAGGATCGCCTTGAGGAACTGGAGCAGGAGCGTAACCGCTATAAATGGCTGTTTGAAAACGCCCTGCATGGCATTTTTCAGGCCAATCTCCGGGGTGGTTTTCTGGCCTGCAACCCGGCAATGGCCCGCATCTGTGGTTATGACAATCCGCAGCAGTTGCAGACCAAAGTGATTCGCTTGCGCGAGCAACTGTTTTGCAGCGCTGCGGAGTTCGATCAGATACGACAGGAATTGCTGGACTATGGCAGCCTGAGCGCCAGAGAAACCCGGCTCCGGCGGGCTGACCAGAAGCCGGTACATGTGGCGCTGACCATGTTGCGCAGACCCGACCTTGGGCCAGAGGTAGTGGAGACGTTTGTTGCCGACATTACCGAGCGGGTGCAGGCGCGGCAGAAACTGGAGCAGCTCAATGCGGAGCTGGAAAAGCGGGTGGAAGAACGCACCGAAGCACTCCAGAACGCCAATGTGGATCTGCGTTACCAGATCGAAGAACGGGAGAAGGTCGAGCAGGAGCTGAAGGTGGCCGTGAACGCGGCCAAAGAAGCCAATCGCAGTAAAGACAAGTACATGGCTGCCGCCAGCCATGACCTGCTGCAACCCCTGAATGCTGCCCGCCTGATGATTTCTGCATTGCAGGACAGCCAGTTACCTGAGGCGGAGAACCGCATGGTTCACCAGGTACATCGGGCTCTGGAAGGTGCAGAGGACCTGCTTGCGGATTTGCTGGATATCTCCAAGCTTGACCAGCAGGCAATGAAGCCGGATCTGACCTATCTGAACCTGGAAGCCATGCTCAGGGGGTTGGGCGAGGAATTCGAGGCGGTTGCTGCCAGTGAAGGGCTGCAGTTCCGGCTCAGAGTCCGGCCAGTATCGGTCAGAACAGACCCCAGAATGTTGGCGCGCATCGTCCGTAATCTGCTAAGCAATGCATTCCGTTACACCCGAGAAGGCGGAGTCATGCTGTCTGTGCGACAACGCCGTGATCGGCTGAGCATTGAAATCTGGGATACCGGAGTGGGTATTGAGGCTCACAAGTTGCGGGATATCTTCACCGAGTTCCATCAGCTTCTTCCCCAGGGCACTGGCGGTCGACAGGGTGTAGGGCTGGGGCTTGCGATTGTGGAGCGAATGGTACGGGTGCTCGGTTACGGCATCCGGGTTGCCTCCCGGCCCGGCAGGGGGTCGAGATTTGAAGTGTCCATCCCGCTCGAGCATCGGATTCCCGACATATTGCCGCACCAATCTACGGCCACTGGCAGTGTCTCGGGAGACTTCGATGGATTGGCTGTGTTGGTAATCGACAACGAACCGGCGGTACTGGAGAGTATGGCCGCGGTGCTGGAACGTTGGGGTTGCGCCGTGTTCCCTGCTGATGGCGAGGCATCAGCGCTGGCTATGCTGACAGCCGGTCTGCAACCTGATGTGATCCTTGCAGACTATCATCTGGATGATAACGCAACAGGTTGTGAGGCCGTATACGCGGTTCGCCGCGCCCTGGGGCGGGACGTGCCAGCGGCTATTATCACGGCTGACCGAAGTGATGATATCCGCACGCTGATGCGCGCACAGTACCTGCCAATGCTCAATAAACCGGTAAAGCCCAATCGATTGCGGGCATTGCTGGCGAGTCTCGCCCCACCACTGAACTGACTCTCGTTCTCCTGCTTTCCGACTACACTTAATCCTGAACCATTCCTTGTTTCGGGAGAAAGTCATGAGTCAAACAGAACATGCGCTCACCAATCACGAAGTGACGGTTTGCCTGGCCGGTGGCGCCGTGCGGGAGCTTGTGCGGGAGTACGATGCCTTCCTGCAAGGGGAGAAACAGCGCCGTTACAAGTTTCACCTGCACGATACCTATACCAACACCGTACACACACTGATTCTCAACTTTGAGCAAGTGACCGGCATTTGCGACCATGTCAGGCTAAGATCGCAGGAACGAGGGGCCTAGTGTCCCGCCTGGCAAGCAAAAAGGAGGGCGCAATGAGCGAGTTCAGAACGGAAAAGGACAGCCTGGGTGAGGTGAAGGTGCCCGCGAACGCCCTGTGGGGCGCGCAAACCCAGAGGGCCATTGACAACTTTCCGGTCAGTGGCCAGCCGATGCCGGCAGAGTTCATCGTAGCCGTGGCGCAGATCAAGCGGGCTTCAGCCCAGGCCAATGCGTCTCTGGGATTGTTGGAAGCCGGCCTGCGGGACGCCATTACCGATGCCTGTGACCGGCTGATCCAGGGTGAGCATTCGGACCAGTTTCCCGTGGATCGGTACCAGACCGGCTCTGGCACCAGCACCAACATGAATGTGAACGAGGTGATCGCGGCCATCGCCGGGGCTCAGGGCGTCGATGTGCACCCGAATGACCATGTCAATATGAGCCAGAGCTCCAACGATGTGATCCCAACCGCTATTCATGTCAGCTCGTTGCTGGCGGTGAAAGAACAGCTGTTGCCGGCTTTGTCACACCTTCGCGGCGTGATTTACGAGCGGGAAGCCGAACTGAGCACCCAGGTTAAAACCGGCCGTACCCACCTGATGGACGCCATGCCGGTGACCCTTGGCCAGGAATTACGAACCTGGCGTGAGCAACTGGCCGTGGCCGAGAAACGCCTTGAGCAGGTGATGGATGAACTGGCGGATGTGCCCCAGGGCGGCACTGCAGTAGGGACGGGGGTTAATGCAGCGTCTGAATTTTCTGGTCAGTTTATCAAGTTCCTGCGCAGTAATACAGGCTACCCATTCCGTTCTATGGAGCACAAATTTGTCGGCCAAAGTGCCGTGGATGCCCCTGTGGCGCTGTCGGCCCAGCTGCGGGGCGTGGCGGTGGTGCTCACCAAAATCGCCAATGATCTGCGCTGGATGAACAGCGGGCCGATTCACGGGCTGGCAGAGATCAGCCTGCCGGCATTGCAGCCAGGCAGCAGCATTATGCCGGGCAAGGTGAACCCGGTTATCCCGGAATCGGTTGCCATGGTGGGTGCGCAGGTGATGGGGCTGGACAATGCGGTGGCCATTGCCGGCCAGTCCGGCAACTTCCAGCTCAATGTGATGCTGCCGCTGGTGGGCGGCAATCTGCTGGACATGATCCGGTTGTTAACCGGGGCTTCCTCCATTCTTGCGGACAAAGCGATGAAAGGCTTTACCGTGAATGCGGAAAATCTGAATGCCGGTGTTGGGCGTAACCCGGTACTGGTGACGGCGTTGAATCCGGAGATTGGCTACACCCTGGCGGCGGATATTGCCAAAGAAGCCTACCGTACCGGTCGCCCGGTGATTGAGGTGGCTGAAGAACGCAGTGGCCTGAGCCGCCAACGCCTGGAAAAACTGATGGACCCGCTCAAGCTCACCCGTGGCGGGCTGACCTGAGCCGGCAGGACCGGAGGAGTCATACTTGCTGCTGTCCCTGGAACTGTTTGTCATGCTGGTTCTGGCCAACGGCTCGCCGGTGGTCGTCGCGAGGCTGTTGCATCAGACTGGTAACCGACCGGTGGATGGCGGTCGGGTCTGGCGAGATGCCCGCCCGGTGTTCGGCCCCAGCAAGACCTGGCGCGGATTGATATCGGGCACAGTGGCCTGCCTGCTGTTCGCAGCCTGGGTTGGCCTGGGCTGGTTGTTCGGGGCGTTGTTCGGTTTGCTGGCGCTGCTGGGGGACCTGATCAGCAGTTTTATCAAGCGGCGGCTGGGGCTTGAGTCCAGTTCCCGGGCGTTATGGCTGGACCAGTTGCCGGAATCTCTGCTGCCGATGATGATGGCCTGGTTCTGGCTGCCGTTGCTGCTGTGGGAAGCTGTTGCAGTCGCACTGCTGTTTGCACTGAGCAACCGATTGTTTTCGCCGGTGCTGTACCGGCTTGGTATCCGTAAACAACCGCACTGACGAAATTTATTGCGGCCCGCGGGACAAGGTATGAAGGGTTACTTCGGGTGGGCAGTTCAGGCGAACGTTAAGCACAGAGGTGCCCGAGCCGGGTGAGGTATAGCCCTGCATGCCATTGACTTGCCAGTAGCCGCGGCCCAGGCGTCGCGGGCAGTCTGAATCCAGAGTGATGGGGATGCCGCCGGGCAGGCAGATCTGGCCTCCGTGTGTGTGGCCGCACAAAAAAACGTCGTATCCGGCGTGGGCGGCTTCGCGCCAAATTTCCGGGGTGTGGCTTAACAGCAGGCTGATGCCGCCAGTGGGAATGTCATCGCCGGCCCGGTGCAGGTTGTGCACCTTGTAGTAGTGAGCGTCGTCCACGCCGGCCAGGTACACAGTGCTTCGCCCGCGTTTCAGAGGCACCATCTCGTTCATCAGCAAGCGGTAGCCCATATCTTCCAGCGCCGGTACCATACGAACGCTGTCGTGATTTCCAAGCACCGCATAGGCCTCGCCCTTGATGGCGTTGCGCAGCCGGGCCATGCCGTCCAGGGCATCATCGACAGGCCCCCAGGTGAGTTGGCGGTAGTCGCCGGTGAGTACACAAAGATCGTAGTCCAGAGGTTGAATCTGTTCGATCACGGCCTGCAGGTTGTGCTCGTCCATGTCGACATGAAGGTCGGTCAGGTGCAGTACCCGAAAGCCATCAAAAGCCTCAGGCAGGTCTGCCAGAGTAAACGTATTATGAGCTGTGGTGAGTGTGCGGCTGTTCGCCCGGGCCCTATGGAACAAACCAACGGCTTGCAGGCAAAAGCGAATCAGGCCGGGTGCGTTGGTCAGGTTTTCCAGATGAAAGGAACGTTTGTCGCGGCCGAACACCCGGGCTTCGGCCTCTTGCTCGATGCCCAGGCGCTGTCGGGCATGAACCGGGCCGAGGCGAAGGCTCAGCCGGTACTGGAGAAGTTCATCCCGATCTTCTGGTGTGCGGACTTTTGCCGTCATTATTGGGTCCCTGATGCCGAGCAGGGCCTTATACCTGGCCCCTATTATTATGGCTGGTCGCCAAGGTTGTGCAACTGTCCAGACACAAGGTTCATGTTTTACTGTCATGCCGGTGACTCAACAGGATAAAACGTAATGACCGATTCTGATCAAGCCCAGTCGAGCAGCCACTGGCAGCTGTTCCTGATATTTCTCCGGCTGGGGCTGACCTCGTTTGGCGGTCCTGCTGCCCATTTGGCGTACTTTCACGATGAGTTCGTCAAGCGCCGGAAATGGCTGTCGGAAAGCGCCTATGGTGAAGTGGTGGCTTTATGTCAGTTGCTGCCGGGGCCGGCGTCGAGCCAGGCAGGACTGACCATTGGGTTCTTGCGTGGTCATTACGCCGGAGCCTTGGCGGCCTGGGCCGGTTTTACCTTGCCGTCGGCCATTCTGATGGCGCTGTTTGCGTTTGGCCTGACGCTCTGGCCTGATGCCGGCTCCGGGGGGGCGATCAGTGGTCTGAAGCTATTCGTGGTTGCGGTTGTGGCGCAGGCAGTGTGGCAGATGGGGCAGTCGTTGTGCCCTGACCGGCCGCGCATCGTGATCGCGGTGGTGGTGGCAATGGCGCTCTTGCTCGCAGGCGCTGTCTGGATGCAGGTTTTTGTGCTGGCGATGGCGGCCATGGCAGGTATAGGGTTGAAGCTGAAATCCAGCAATGGCAACGACTCCTTAAAGGTGCCGCTTCAGTCGGGCAAATCAATATTGTTCGCGGTGCTTTTTGCGATACTGCTGGCGTTGTCGTTCATGCCCCAGGCAACGGGGTCGCTGGCCTGGATCGGGGCAGAGCTCTACCGCGCCGGCGCCCTGGTTTTTGGGGGCGGTCACGTGGTGTTACCGTGGCTGCAGGAAGGCTTCGTGGTGTCCGGCGCTATGACTGCCGATACCTTTTTGGCGGGTTATGGTGTGGCCCAGGCCGTGCCTGGTCCCTTGTTTACGTTTTCAGCGTTTCTGGGCAGTGCTGAGGGTGGGTGGCTGGGTGCAGTGGTAGCTGTGGTGGCGGTGTTCTTGCCTGGCAGCTTGTTGGTGCTGGCGGGCCTGCCGCTGTGGCGATGGATTCGTGAGCACAAGGCGGCACGGGCCGCGCTGGTCGGCGTGAATGCCGGCGTGGTGGGCCTGCTGCTGGCGGCGCTGTATGACCCAGTCTGGACGTCGGCGGTGCACGGTGCCGGTGACGTTGCCTTTGCACTGCTGTTTTGGCTGGCGTTGGCGGTCTTGCGGATGCCGGTATGGGGCCTTGCGCCGGCCAGTGCTTTGCTCGGTGCAGTCTTTTTGTGATGGCCGGGCGTATAACGAATCAGAGCCAATGGTTGGCATTGTGTGGTAAAGCGGCCACACTCGAAACAAACAAACCCTGTGGAGCTGTCCCATGAGTGATGCATGCAACGTCCCCGGTCTGTCGGTACCCCGCAGCCGTTTTCCGGCTCCGGAGCGGGATCTGCCCGAAACCCAAGCAGAGTCACGGATTGTTCTGGCAGGCGGGTGTTTCTGGTGCGTAGAGGCTGTATTGGTGGCGCTGGACGGTGTGATCTCGGTTGAGTCGGGCTATGCCGGTGGCGCTGCCGACACCGCGAACTATCAGGCTGTCTGCAGTGGCACCACGGGCCACGCCGAGGTGGTAGACGTGCATTACGATCCGGCCAAAATCAGTCTGGGTGAACTGCTCAGAGTGTTCTTTTCTGTCGCCCACGATCCGACTCAGCTGAACCGACAGGGCAACGATATCGGCACTCAGTACCGGTCGGCGGTATTTTTCGAGACAGACGCTCAGAAACAGATGGTAGAAGCCTACATTGGCCAGCTTGATGCCGCCGGTGTTTACCCGGACCCGATCGTTACCCAGTTGGAGCCGCTGTCTGCGTTTTACCCTGCGGAAGCTAATCACCAGAACTTTGCCGCCCGTAACCCGTGGCAGCCTTACATCATGGCGGTGGCCGCCCCGAAGATGGAAAAGCTGACCAGCACCTGGCCGGATCGGCTAAAGCCAGAGTTCAGTCAGGACGACCCTGACCCGTCCTGACACGAACCCTATGAGGAGACGATCATGAGTATATCGGCCGCAGGCTACGACTTGACCCCGCTCACCAAATCCCAAATGGATGATAAAACCCAGTCGCTGACGGCGGAAGAAAAGCGGGTGTTGCTGGATCACGGTACCGAAGCGCCGTTTTGCGGCACTCTGCTGGATAACAAGAAGGCAGGTGTTTATCACTGTCGGCTGTGTGATCTGCCATTGTTTAATTCCGCAGACAAGTTTGATTCGGGTACCGGCTGGCCAAGTTTTTTTCAGCCCTATGACCCGGAGCACATCCGCTATCTGGAGGACAGCACGCTGGGCATGACTCGCACTGAGGTTCGCTGCCCGCGATGCGACAGTCACCTGGGCCATGTTTTTCCCGACGGACCGCCACCGACCGGGCAGCGCTACTGCCTGAATTCGATTGCGATGGTTTTTGAGGAAAGCGCCTGAAAAACTGACTGGGGGGCGCAAGGCCCCCTTGGGTCAGTTGGCGTTGGTGGTTACTGAGAGAATGTAGTCGGCCAGAGCTTCGATCTGCTCCGCAGACAGTGAGGTTTCGAACGCCGGCATCACCCCGACGCCTTGGGTGACTGCGTTGATTACCTGATCCCTTGAGGGTTTGAGTTCGTCCAGATCCGGCCCGATGGCCCCGGCAGATCCTGCATCTGACAAAGCATGACAGATGGTACAGGAAGGTTGTGCAACCTGGGTGAACACTTCTTTTCCAAGTTCGGTATTATCGGCATGCGCAAGCGCGCTCAGGCCCATTATGGCGATGGATACCAGTACTGCAGTTGTTCTCATGTTTTTGATTGTCCGTTTGTAGCCAGGGTGGGCGATGTCCTCCGCCCACCCTGCAGCTGATCAACTGACGGTGACCGAAACTCCGTGGTCACTCCAGCCGTTGTGGCCATAGCCACGTTCGTTTTCAATCCGGCCTTCGGGTTGGGTATTGCCGTCAACGTCGGTCGCCCGGCTGACGATCCGATGCTCGCCGGATGACAAATCCGCAGCCATCACGAAAGGCCGCCAGGCGTAGGGTCCAAGATCCGGGCCCAGGAAGCGGCCCTGTTTCCAGGTTTTACCTCCATCGATGGAGACATCCACTTTCTCCAGCGCAACGGTGCCGCCAAATGCTACGCCGTAGATCATGTTGCGGCCACTGTGACCGGCTTCAAGCGGCGCAGTCACCCAGGATTTCACGTTCATTTCCCACATGGAGGGCTGGTCTGGTGAACCCGGTTTGCCCACCTCACGCACTCGATAGCCTGAGGCCTGAATTTTGGCGTCGGTCTGGTTCTCAGTGAAGGCAATGTGTTTGACGTACTTGACGTTATTAACCCCATAGTAGCCTGGCACAACGAGTCGCAATGGGCCGCCGTGGGTGTGGGTCAGTGGCGTGTCGTTCATTTCCCAGGCCAGCAGCGCCGTGTCGAGAGCGCGGGTGGGCACCGACCGTTCCACCATGATGCTCTTTGGGTCGAGGCCGTCGGGAATGGATTCACCACCGGTGCCGGTGATATAGCGAGCGCCATCCGCAGGGCCGCCCAAGGCATCGACGACGTCCTTCAAGGGAACGCCGGTCCACATCACACAGCCTGCGGCGCCAACTGACCAGGGAGTGCCACTGGCGCCGTGTGGGAAGAATGCTCTGCCGTTGCCGGAGCATTGCAGTAACGAGGCCACGGTGGTAACGCCCATGGATTTCAGTTCGCCAACGCTCAGCGTACGGGGATTTTTAACACCTTCGACCCGCACCTCCCAGTTATCCGGATTGTCCGCGATGGTTGCCGGAGGCGCCGGCAGGTTGTTGCGAACAAACAACCGGTCAGTAGGGGTGATTACCCCGTTACCGATAGCGCCTCGCTGTGTTTCCATGGTGTTAGCGGTGTACACAATCAGTGCGTTGCGATCTTTCCAGGCGGCAAAATCGGGCAACGATTTTGGCTCACTGGCTTTCGCCAAGGGCGTGAAGCCCAGCAGGCTGACTGCGGCCATGGCACCGGCACTGCCGAGCAAGAGGCTCCGACGTGTTGGGTTTTCCAGGGCAGGTCTGGTTGCGCCACTGTCCAGGGCTTGTTCTTGTCTCATGTTCCGTCTCCTTATTGGGATTGTCATCGGACGGTGCTCCGTTCTCCGGCTGGAATGCGGGTTATATCCTTATTACTTATAGGTGGTGGTCAAAGATTGAGCAATACTTTTGTTGGTTATTCAGCGTTCGATCGAGCCGATATAATCCGCCGAAGCGATTGAAACCGAGCCCGGCTGGCTCGCATGCAATGACAAGGCAGGCTTGTATGAAACGACTCAATTTGAGCCCTCTGACTGAGTCCGCCACGCTGCTGCGCGGTGTGGGGGTCTTGTTGGGCTCGGCAGGACTGACTGCGATCTATTCGTTGCTGATTTTGCTGCGGGCGGTGTTTGGACGCCTTAATCGGCCGATTGTCGACAAATATTGCCGTGAATGGTCGGCCACCCTACTGAAAATGGTCCGGGCAAACCTGAGCGTGCGCGGGGCCGTACCCGATTTTGGTGATGGCAGGCGCTATATCATCATGAGCACTCATGCCAGTCATTACGATATACCGGTCAGCTTCGTCTCCTTGCCGGGGTCTATTCGCATGCTGGCCAAGAAAGAGTTGTTCAGCATTCCGTTATTGGGTGCCGCTATGCGGGCGGCAGAATTCCCGGCGATTGACCGGTCGAATCGTGCAGGTGCACTGAAGGATCTGGACAGAGCCCGGAAAATGATGGAAAGCGGAATCGTGCTCTGGGCGGCGCCCGAGGGTACCCGGTCGGCTGATGGCGGTTTACTGCCGTTCAAAAAAGGGTGTTTTCATCTGGCGCTGGACACCGAGGCGGTGATTGTTCCGGTAGCCATTCGAGGTATCAGTCAGGTGTTGCCGGCCCGCAGCCTGCGGATTAATCTGGGCCAGCCGGTGGATGTCCGGGTGGGCGCTCCGATCGACATGTCAGGCCGGCGTAAAGAAGATCTGGCGGAGGTGATGCAGGAGGTACGCCAGAGCCTGGAGGATCTTTTGGGGGATGGCCAGGCGGAGTAGTTCTGACTACTCCGCCAATAGCCTCAGCCCGCTGCGTTGGCGGCAACGACCGTTGAGAACAGGTAGCCTGTATAGGCGATATAGACCACCAGCAAAAACAGACCATTGCCCCGGGATATCAGTTTGCGTTTGCCGGAGACGCCAAACCCCATCAGCAGCAGGCCCAGAGTCAGCGCGAGCATCAGTGTCCAGTCACGATAAAGTACCTCTGGCGCGACCGTCAGCGGCTGAATCGTGGCTGCCAGACCCACCACCGCCAGGGTGTTGAAAATGCCCGACCCCAAAATGTTACCCAGAATCAGGTCGTGCTCGTTTTTTCTGACCGCGGCAATGGCAGAGGCGAGCTCGGGTAATGAGGTTCCGATGGCGACGATGGTGAGGCCGATGATCAAGTCGCTGACGCCAAGACTCTGTGCGATGGTCACCGCTCCCCAGACCAGAAGGCGGGAACTAACAATCAGCAGGATCAGCCCGATCACCAGCCAGATGATGGCATGTTTCATGGGCATAGGATGGGCAATCAGTTCGGCATCTGCCTGAGTGGCCAGCGAGTCATCCTTGCCTTTGATGCCCTGATAGATGGACCAGCCCATAACTGCCGCAAATACCGCCAGCAGTATCCAGCCATCCAGCCGGGATAGTTGGCCGTTAATCAACAATGCGCCGGCAATCAGCGTCAGTACCACCAGCAGTGGCAGTTCCTTACGGATGACCTGGGAGTGCATGGCGATCGGAGCAATGATGGCTGTCAGGCCCACAATCAGGGCGATGTTGGTGATGTTGGAACCGTAGCCGTTGCCCAGTGCCAGACCTGGATTGCCATCTAAAGCAGCCATCGCAGACACCGCCAGTTCAGGAGCGGAGGTGCCAAAGCCAATAATGACCATGCCGATCAGCAGCGTTGGCATGCCCAGGTGCTTGGCCGTTGCCGCGGCGCCTTCGACGAACTTGTCAGCGCTCCAGACCAGTAATACGA
The DNA here is from genome assembly GCA_001314845.1 of Marinobacter excellens HL-55. Classification (GTDB taxonomy): domain Bacteria; phylum Pseudomonadota; class Gammaproteobacteria; order Pseudomonadales; family Oleiphilaceae; genus Marinobacter; species Marinobacter excellens_B. Next base: position 9,207 of record LJZQ01000033.1, on the reverse strand, counting down.
GGCCTGCAAGAATGGCACCAGTTGCCATCAACATAAGGACACCTTGATGAATCGTTAGTCAAACCCGCACATCAATTTCGGGTCAAGGAGAAGTGTGGCGCACAAGATACCGCAAGTCGGCGATTTTGGTCAGCCCCGAATTTCACGGATTTTAACGGGCCGGCAATGATCCGCACTCTCTAAACGAGGGTATCAGACTAAAGTGGCGCTGATATTGTTGACAAAACGGGGGAAAATTGCGACACACTTTAATAGTCATGTTGGCACGCACCGATTGACAATCGCAATTTATTATTCCGGCAAAAACCGGGATAATGCGCCCAAAAATTCAGACCGGAAGCATACGGCAGCGCCGCCTACCTCGCGCCTCGGCCGGCTTCCGACAGGCCACTTTCGCTGATCGTGGAGTGGCATCAGGTTCAACACTAGCTAAGGTGAAGACCAATGGCCGTTAGACAGGCAGATGTAGTGCTGGTCGGAGGGGGCGTCATGAGCGCGACTCTCGGCATGATGCTCAGGCAGCTGGACCCGTCCCTGGACATCGTGATGGTGGAGCGTTTAGATCACGTTGCCCATGAAAGCACCGATGGATGGAACAACGCAGGGACTGGTCACGCAGGCTACTGCGAGCTTAATTACACGCCAGAAACCGACGATGGCGACGTTGAAATTGCCCGGGCGCTGCAAATCAACGCGCAATACGAAGTGTCTCTGCAGTTCTGGTCGTACCTCGTTGAGCAGGGCATATTGCCAGAACCTTCCACCTTCATTAACCGCACGCCGCACCAGAGCTTTGTCTGGGGCGAGAAAGACGTCGCCTTCCTCAAACGTAGATTCGAACGCCTGAAAGCCCACCACCTGTTCCGGGAAATGGAATACACCGAGAGCCCGGAAGACCTGGCCGAGTGGATGCCGTTGGTGGTCAACCAGCGCGACCCCATGCAGCGGGTTGCGGCCACTCGTATCAAGCATGGTTCTGATGTGGATTTCGGCTCGCTGACCCGCAGCATGGTCAAGTGGCTGGAAACCCAGCCCAATTTTGAGCTGATGCTGAGCAGTCCGGTGCATTACATCGACCAGCGCGATAATGGGCGCTGGAAATTGCGCGTTAAAAACCAGAAAACCGGAGAGCTGACCAAGCTCGAAGCCGGTTTTGTGTTCCTCGGTGCCGGTGGCGGTGCTCTGCCCATGCTTCAGAAATCGGGCGTCCAAGAGGCTAAAGGCTACGGCGGTTTCCCGGTCAGTGGCCAATGGCTTGTCTGTCAGAAGCCGGACGTAGTCAAGCAGCATGACTCCAAAGTGTATGGTAAGGCACCCATCGGTGCGCCGCCGATGTCGGTACCACACCTGGATACACGAATCATTAACGGTGAGCCGGCGTTGCTGTTCGGACCCTTTGCGGGTTTTACAACCCGGTTCCTCAAGCAGGGATCCATGTTTGACCTGTTCGGTTCGGTGCGCGCAGCCAACCTGCGCCCGATGCTGTCAGTGAGCAAAAGTAATATGGATTTAACACGTTATCTTATCGGCGAAGTGTTCCAGTCGCACAGCGATCGAGTCGAGGCTTTACGTAACTTTTTCCCTGATGCTCGGGAAGAAGACTGGAAACTTCAGATGGCTGGCCAGCGGGTTCAGATTATCAAACAGACGACTGACGGCGGCGGCAAGCTGGAATTTGGTACTGAGATTGTTGCGGCCAAAGATGGCACCCTTGCGGCTCTGTTGGGCGCGTCTCCCGGGGCTTCCACGGCCGCCAATGCCATGTTGGATGTGATTGAGCGCTGTTTCCCAGAGAAGATTAAAACGGATCAGTGGCAGGAGCGCATGCGGGTGCTGGTGCCTTCTTATGGCCAGACATTGGTAGAGGACGAAGCACTGCTTAACCGTGTGCGTGAACGAACGTTGTCGACCTTGCGGCTGAACTGATCGGAATGTTCGGCGTAAATTAAGTGCTTCTTTGCGGGCGCCAGGCTAAATGCCGGCGCCCGTTTTTCGTTAGGGTGACCGGGTGGAGAAAGTTGCGATTTACAGTCAATAGGTTCAGGGTAGAGGGCTAACCCTTAACGTGGAGAGCGCCTGTGACTGAACAGAACTACAATCCCGACAAAGGGTATATTGCCCTCCTGGGCTGGAGCCTCAACGCCATAGAAGCGGCCGACAAGTTTGACCGCAAATACGTGGTTGTCGCGCCGGACTGGGCTGAACCCTACTGCACAGAACACAACATTCCGTACTTGCCCTGGAACTTCGAGCGCCTGAACGACCGCTCTTTTGAGATTGCTCAAACCCTTCAGGAAATGGGCGTGGACGTCGCCATCCCACTGTTTGAAGAAACCGTCGAATGGGCTGGTGCCATCAACTCGGTGTTGATGGGCAATCCGCGGCTTTTTGGCCAGGCCATGCTGCTGCGTGACAAAGCGCTGATGAAGCGTCGTGCCCAGCTCGGCGGTATTCGTGTGGGCATATTTGAAGAAGCCCACGACCGCGAAGACGTGGTCCGTTTTCTCAAGCGAGTGAACCAGACCTTGCTGAAGCTGGATGGCGATCCCAATGACCCCATCCACTTGAAAGCTTTCGACAAAGCCGGCTGCCTTGGCCACCGGGTGATTCGAACCCCGGATGAAGTTGACACCATTCCTGATGAGGAATTTCCGGTACTGATGGAGTCCCATCTGGACGGCTGGGAGTTTGCAGTCGAGGCCTGGATTCACAATGGCAAAATCTGCTTTCTGAACATTTCCGAGTACGTGACCCTGGGCTACTCGGTGTTCGTGCCGGCGACGCCGGATCTTGAGAAATACCGTGCCGAAATCACCGCGCAGATCGAGAAGCTGATCAAAACGTTTGATATCGAGTTCGGCTTTGTTCATCCGGAATACTTTGTCACCAGCGACGGTACCATGTACTTCGGTGAGGTGGCTTATCGTCCACCCGGCTTCAAAGTGTTTGAGCTGTTGGAACGCGCCTACGGATTCAACGCCTATCAGGGTCTGATCATGGCGTTTGATCCGAAAACCACTGAAGAGGAAATCAAAGCCTTTTTCCCGAAAGAGGTGGTGGATGCCAAGGGCTACGCTGGCTGCTTCGGTGTATACCCCCGTCGTCGCGTGGTCAGCCGTCTGGAGATCCCGGAAGAGACCGAGAATCACGACTACTTTGAGTCTCACGAACTGACGCCGCCGGTTGAGGAAACCGTCACCAAACGTACCGCCTTTGGTACCCACTGGGGCTTGATTTACTTCTTTGGCGAAGACCCCTACGTTTTGCGGGACTTGCTCAAACATCAGGAAGAACTCGATTTTTATGTATAATCGAGGCATGCATTAATAAAAAAGGGTTTGATGCAGGCCCTGAGGAGCCTCGTTTGAGTGAACGCCAACCTGCCAGCCGTCAGCCGTCAGTCGTCAACTTTGACAAGCTGTTGCAGAAACTGGACGAGTCCATCGCCGCTCTGGAAGAAAGCCGGCAGTTTGCCAAGGCCGGCAAGCTCCCCAAGTTGTTTGACACTGCCCGGCGGGTGCTTTTGCAGCCGGGTGGTTGTCAGGCCATCGACGCCCGAGCTCGTCGACTGGAAGAGGCCGGAGTATACGACGGCACTGACTGGGCGGAGCCTGGCATCCTTCTACCCTCCCTGACCACCTACTCGCTGCAAAGCCCGAACGCAGATACTGTGGTGATCGAGGCATTCAGTGAGCTTCGGTTATTGGCCGTGGCCCGGGGGGATTACCTGCATCCAAGTGTGTCGGCGGAACAGGCTCGTCATTACCTGACTCAAGTATTGGCCATTAACCTGGGACTGCTGTTTGGCATGACCGGCGAGGTAGAGCGGGAGCAGGGCAAGCTGGCGTTGATCAGCCAGGCACTGGTTCAGCATGTAGCCACCCACATCGGTTATGAGCACGTCATCGATAGCCTGATCGAAGAGATCTGGCGCATTCTTGAGCAGCGGCCCATCCGGGTGACGGACGCCCGCCGAATGATCACCCAGATTGCCATTTGCCGGGCAGACCCTGACGCCGATCTGGGCGGCGCCGGCCGGGGTGCAGATCGACTTATTTCCAGCTTGTATGGCCCAACGCGGGCCTGCAGTGAAGATCCGGGTACGTTGGTTTATGTGCAGCGATTAGAGTCTATGGACAGTGCCGCGTTGCAGAACGAGGCCACCGGCTTCGCTCGCTCCATGCACGATACTGGTCTGGTATCGCCTTACCATGCCACCTTCGTGCGTTTTATTCTGGACGATCGCAACTCTCTGTTGACTGACACTCTGGGACTGTCCAGCACGGGCCGGGATTGCCTGCTTTGTTACAGCGAGCTGGTGCGAACCTTGATTGAGGAATCAATTTTCCCGGAAACAGCACAGGGCCTGTATGGTCTGGCTCTGCTTCTGGAGCGAGGTATTTTGTACCAACCTCCGGTGGCGCCGGCTCTCTGGCGTCAGGTTCGGTTGTCACTTTGCCCTGAGGCCCGGGAGCGTCTGCAGTTTGCTAATGGCTATGAGCCTGCGCCGGCAGCCTGGCTGATGCAGGGTGTGCTGAACATGCTGGGCCAGCCGTTGGGCGTGGGGCAGGGCAATAACCCGACTTGTCAGTCAGCCCGTGCGCTGTCCATGTGGGCATACAACGATCCGGATTATTTGCTGCAGATGGTGGCGTGGGCGGCGCGAGATAACGAAATTGTGATGCACTTTGAGGGTAAACCGGTCTCTTCTGCCCACAGTGCCGGAGGTGTCGCCTCGGAAGTGACTCTGGATCTTGATCCGGTTTCCCTGGTGGTGGTGCCGCACCTCGACCGTATCTACGCCGAAATGGGACGCTTGTGCATAGGCCGTGAAGGTGATCCCCATAAATGGGTGAACCCCGAGTTCCACGGTTGGTCTGCTGGCCGTGGCTTCGCCATTAATGTGGACGTCGCCACCGGCAAGCTGGCCGACCTGGACGGTTTCATCCGGCATTTTTACGCCAGCTATCATCCTTATTACAACGGCAATCAGCCGCTGATACACCCACAGCCGGCAGGCATCGCCGTGACCGACAGCGCCGCTCGTTTTATCGGTTGGCATGCCATTACCATTCTCAGAGTTGCCCTGGGGCCGGATAACGAGATGCGGGTGTACTTCTTCAATCCCAACAATGACAGCGGCCAGAACTGGGGTGATGGTGTGCAGGTAAGCACGTCTGGCTCCGGGGAGCGTTTCGGTGAGTCGTCACTGCCCGTCGAGCAGTTCACGTCGCGGCTTTACATTTATCATTACGATCCGTTGGAGCGGGGTGAGCCGGCAGAAGTGAACGATGACGAACTTCGCCGCGTAACAGATGGCGTGTATCGCAGTTGGGGTGAAGACCGGCTGCCGGCAGATGTGTTGCAGGCAGAGCCACCCAGAACCGACTGATTCAGGAACTCACTGATCAAAAGGATGGTTATGGCCAACGAGCAACGAACGGTTCCGAACGGAGCAGAGCTGTTTATCCGGGCGCTGGAGAACGAAGGCGTTAAATACATCTTCGCGGTGCCGGGTGAAGAAAATCTGGCGTTCATCGAAGCTCTTCGTAATTCCAGCATTCAGTTGATACTCAACCGCCATGAGCAGGCCGCCGGGTTTATGGCCGCCACCTACGGCCGCCTGACCGGCCAGGTTGGCGTTTGCCTCTCCACCCTGGGCCCTGGCGCCACCAACCTCGTTACCGCAGCGGCCTATGCTCAGCTGGGCGGTATGCCCATGATGATGATCTCCGGCCAGAAGCCGATCAAATCGTCGAAGCAGGGCCTGTTCCAGATTCTGGATGTGGTGGATCTGATGCGCCCGCTCACCAAATACACCCGGCAGATCAGTAATGCCAATACCATACCAGCGAAAGTTCGCGAGGCCTTTCGGCTGGCTTCCGAAGAGCGCCCCGGCGCTGTGCATCTGGAACTGCCGGAAGACATAGCGGCCGAGACGCCTGCCTCCGATACCCATATTTTTGCGCCCAGTGATGCCCGCCGGCCGTCGGCCAGTCAGAAAAGTCTGGAAATGGCCTGCGACATGCTACGCGAAGCCCGCCACCCACTGATCATGATTGGCGCCGGCGCTAACCGTAAGCGGGTGTCTCAGGCGCTGCTGCATTTGATCAACGTGACCGGTATTCCGTTTTTCACAACGCAGATGGGTAAAGGTGTGGTTGATGAACGCCATCCGGGTTACCTGGGCAACGCAGCGCTGTCTTCCGGTGATTTTGTCCATTGCGCCATTGATCGTGCCGATCTTGTGATCAACGTTGGCCACGACGTGGTCGAAAAACCACCCTTCTTTATGACCCCCGGCGGTAAAAAAGTCATCCATGTAAACTTCAGCGGTGCCGACGTGGACCCGGTCTATTTTCCCCAGCACGAGGTGGTGGGTGATATTGCCAACAGTGTGGAATACCTGGCCGAGCATTGCGGCCAGTGCGCCAATCACGACTTTGCCGGGCTGATGGAAGTGAAGCAGGCGGTGGATGCGCACCTGCAGGAGCGGGCCGAAGATAACCGGTTCCCGGTGATTCCCCAGCGCATTGTCCATGACGTGCGGCAGGTTATGCCGGACGATGGCATCATTGCCCTAGACAACGGCATGTACAAACTCTGGTTTGCCCGCAACTACCCGGCATACGACAACAACACCGTGTTATTGGATAATGCCCTGGCCTCCATGGGTGCGGGCCTGCCCAGTGCCATGATGGCGGCCATGCTGTACCCGGATCTCAAGGTAATGGCGGTTTGTGGCGATGGCGGTTTCATGATGAACAGTCAGGAACTGGAAACCGCCGTTCGACTGAAGCTCAACCTGGTGGTGTTGATCATCAATGACAACGCCTACGGCATGATCAAGTGGAAGCAGGGGCAAGAGGGCTTTACCGACTTCGGGCTGGATTACGGCAATCCGGATTTTGTTACCTACGCCCGCGCATACGGTGCTGAGGGGCACCGGATTGAGCGGGCGGAAGATCTGCAGCCAACACTGGCGGGCGCCCTGGCTGCAGGCGGTGTGCACCTGGTGGAGGTGCCGGTGGATTACAGCGAGAATCGCCGGGTCTTCGATGAAGAATTGAGCGAACTCACCTGCAGGCTTTAACCGGCCTGGGCAGCGCCCTTGAGCATGGCCTGCATCAATTCTTCGGCATCAAACTTGGTCAATGCCTCATTGGCCCCCACCTGGTTGGCGTAGGCCAGGCTCATCTCACTGTTCAGTGAGGTGTGCAGGATGATGTAAGGCTGCTTCAGGCCGGTGTTGTCCCGCACGTTGAAGGTCAGCTCGTAGCCATCCAGGCCAGGCATCTCGATATCACTGACCAGTATGTCAATCGGGGTGCCCCGTTCATCCTGGCTCAGTAACACCTGCAGGGCGTCGTCACCGTTGGTGGTGACATGATAGGTGATGTCTTTGCTGTCCAAAACATCGCACAGTTGTTTGCGAGCCACCTGAGAGTCGTCCACCAACAGAATGTTCAGGGATTTCAGGGTTTCACTCTGTAGGTCTGACAGCACCACATTCTGTGCATCCAGAGACTCCGGGTAGACCTTGGCCAGCAGCAATTCCACATCCAGCAATTGAATGATGTCGCCATCCAGATCAAGCAGGCCGGTGATAAAGGCGTTGGCGCCCAAAGCCTTCGGCGGCGGCATTACGCTCTTCCAGTCGGTTTCGATAATCTGCTGAACACTGCGAACCAGAAACCCGATTTCCTGTCGCTGGATATCGGTAATAATAATGGACGCGTTATCCCGCTCTTCCTTTGACAAGGCCGGGTAGCCCACCGCCGCCGCCATATCAATAACCGGCACCGCGGAATGACGAAACGTCGCCGTTCCGATGACCGCGTGATGGCTGTGAGGCAGTTTGGTGAGCCGCTGGAATGGCAGAATCTCACGGATTTTCAGTGTGCCGATGCCAAAAAGCCGCGTCCCGAACAGACTGAAAAGCAGGAGTTTCTGGGACTGCTTTGCTTTGCTGGACATAGAACCTGATCCTTCTAAATGCAAAAGCCCCCGGGTGGCAGGAGCTTTCTCGAGGCTATCATACAGTTTGCTCCGGCAGACGATTGTCAGACCGGAAACTGAGAATATGCAGTAATAGTAGCAGCTTTGCGGTAGAGCAGGATTCAGTAGCTTTGTTTCAAATGGTGACGAAACTCTACAGAGTTAGCTACCACGGAATATTGGAGAGTAGAAACCAGGCTGTACTTCCAGTTACCAGCATAGCCAGAATGGCCAACAAGCCGTCGCGGGCAATAATCGACAGCCCGAATGCTGTCAGTGCCAGCCCCCCGCCATTGGCACTGAATGGAATAACCTCCATCAAAGGCATTGCAGCGGCTACTGACATGCAGGCAATGGCCATAAGATATTGCCCGGGGCCAGAAACCAGCCAAGCCATCCGCTGCTTTGTCCAGCGATCCAGAAACCGTGCCGGTTTATCCATCCAGCGGAGGCCGTTGGTCAGTTTTTCTCTTGAGACCGTCCGCCGGGATAATTTTGAGGGAATCCATACGGTGTTCCGATGCAAAACCAGTTGCCCCAGAGTAAGCATCACCATGAGCCCCATCAACGTGGGTACACCGGGGATATCGCCAATCAGCGGGGTCAGCGTGACTACACCAGCAATAAGCACAAGCGGCCCGAAAGAGCGTTCGCCAACGGCAGACACGATGTCGCCGACTGAAACTTCGTCGAGGCCTTCCGTTCGCTCCCGCAGGCGCTCGAGTAGATCGCTCAGGCTGGCTGGATCATCGGGTTGGTTCATGATGAGTGTCGCGTGCCCGTGATTGAAGGATGAGAGAAAACCTTACTCTGATTGAAAGTAAAGTGCATGACGGGTGGGTGAAGTGGCGTTTAGTTTCTGCGTCTGAAACGAGAAAAGCCCCTAAAATCAGGGGCTTTTCTCGTTTAAGTTGGTGGAGACGGCGGGAATTGAACCCGCGTCCGCCAGCACTATGCCTTGAGATCTACATGTTTATGTCCTTCTATTGATTTAACCTCAAGCGACCCGAAGGCCAGGGTGCAGGAGGCGAGTTCTTTAAATCTTAGCCGCTAACCAGTGAACTCTGGATAACGGAGCATCCCGTAAGCGATGACGTCCTGAGATGTAGCTCCGGGCTACGGGCGACCCGGTCAGGACGACTAGCAGCTTACGCTGCTAGTGCGTAGTTTTCGTCGTTTGCGACTATTGCGTTGCAGCTTTGGATTAAC
>LJZQ01000032.1 GCA_001314845.1 Marinobacter excellens HL-55 | reverse complement strand
AGAAAGCTATCGACTGAAACAGAAATCTACAAGCTAGACTATGAAAGGTGGGTCAATTTTATTGGCCAAAGGTGGGTCAAAATAAATGGCCATTGACACCAGTATTGGACTTGATCCTTCAGTCTACGCAACCCACTCAATGAGACGCAGCAAAGCGACATTAATCTACAAGAAGACAAAGAATCTTCGAGCCGTCCAGTTGCTGTTGGGACACACAAATATGTCGAGCACCGTGCGATACCTTGGTGTCGAGGTCGAGGATGCTTTGGAAATAGCTGAGAGTATTGAGATCTAGCTGCGTAACTTGCGTCCTTTGTTCCTATGGATGCCGCAGACGCTGCCAGCCCCGGTCGATGATCACCCTCGGGTTTCGATCAAGCTCCTCCAGTCGCCAAACAAAAGCGAACATTCGAATCTGGGCTTTCTATCCCGCTCGTTCTAGCTAATCAAAGCGAGTTTATCGAGCATCACCTACAGAGCAAATTGTAGGCGTTTAATGGATGTAAACGTCCCTGTTTTGGTTACAAGGCTGATTAGAGTTTTCCGCGAGTTGATGTTTTGACAGATATTCCCATGGCGTCAGGTCTTCCAGTTAAAACTTGTTTCGAGCCACGTAAAGATGTCAGAGGCAATTTGCTGCCAGTCTCTTTCGACCTGGAATGCGTGGCTCATCCCTTCGTAGATGGTAACCGGCGCATCGTATAACTTTGCCGCGCGCTGTACCTCAGCAGCAGGAATTATGAAATCGCCCGTCGCTCCCCAAAAATGGATTGGTACCTGCGCTTTTTGCCCAGGCAACCGCTGATAAAGCGCCTGGGTCAATGCGAGCATGGATTCGCTGCGAAGGTTTGCGGTCATCTCAGCCATGCCCTCCGGGTCCGATGTCTCTGAGAACATGCCAGACGGCGCAGCGGCGTGTCGGGTTACCCGGGCGTCAGCGATTGCGGCAATCATTTTAAGAGCGCTCAACGGGGACCGACGGGTAAGAGACACCATACTGCGCAGCAATCCATCTGGCGGTACCGGAGAAAGCAAAGCCACTGCAGAAACCTGCGCATCATACATAGCCTGCTGCGCGATCAGTCCGCCCAGAGAGTGTGCGATAAGTATCGGCGGAGTAGCAAAGCTCCGGATTTTCGCAGCCAGGTGTTTACGATAATCGCTCAGGGCTAGCTTCTGTCGACTTAATCCAGTCGAGCTACGGCCGGGGAAGTCCAGACTGTCAACTTCGAACCCTCGCTGCTCAAAATAGGCCATGAAATTATCAAGCCACACCGAGCCTCCGTTCAAAGCACCGGGAACAAAAAGGATCGGGGGTGTTTTGCTTGAAATCATCGTTTTTCCTCACTCCAGCGCCGCCCACAGCAGCAGATTATTCAAATTATGACTCACGTTCTTCCGTCGGCCACCACTGTTTCTTGCTCCCATCCCCCACCCAGGGACTGATACAGGTTGATCAATTCCACTAGCGCTCGCGTCTCGGCACGTACCAGTTCGTCTTCGGATTGCGTCAGCCTCAGGTTGGCATCAAGCACCTCAATGAAGCTGCTGAGCCCCTGCTGATAAAGGCCTTCAGCCAGTTCCGCCGACTCTTGAGCCGCTTCCACTGCACTCTGCAGTCGAGCCCGGATAGCCAGACTTTCACCGTAGCTGATGAGGGTGCTGCCAACCTCCTGAAAAGCACTGAGAACTGTCCGTTCATACTGAATCAGGGCCTGCTGTTTGCGGGCTTCCTGAACATCGATCGTCGCCCGCAGGCGACCCTGCTGGAAGATCGGCCATCGAAGGACCGCACCGATGGCCCAGGTGCCAGATGAGCCTTTCAGGAGTTCTCCAATCGTCAGGGACTCCAGTCCGGCTGAACCGGTCAGAGAGAAGCTAGGGTATAGATCCCGCTGTGCGGACTGCCAATCCGCAAAGGTGGCGCGCAATTGTGCTTCAGCGGAGCGAATGTCCGGCCGCCGCTGCAGAAGCTCGGAGGGAAGTCCCACGGGCACAACATCCGGCTCGCTTGGCAGTGGCTGGGTGGTCATTAATTGCTCGGTCAGTGCTTCACGTGACCGGTCAGTAAGCAGGGCCAACTGATAGGCCGCCTGCTGTTGCTGCCTGCGGCTTTCTGGAATCAGAGCACGTGTCTGCTCTAACTGGGCCTTTGCACGGGTTACGTCCAGTTGCCGCGACAGCCCGATTTCGGCACGTGCTTGCACAATTTCCAGCGTGTCCAACTGTAGGGCGACATTGCGCTCAAGAACGGCCAGGCGCTTCTGCTCGCTGCGAACCAGCAGGTAGTTGCGGGCGACCTCGGCAAACACCAGGCGCAGCACATCCTGTTGCTGATACTCCTGACGTTCGATGCGCGCCAGGGCAGCTTCCGCTCTGGCCCGCTGGGCGCCGAAAAAGTCCAATTCCCAGGACGCGCCAAAGTCGATGCCAAAAACATTCTGTTCATCGCTTGTGCCGGGCGGAATGAAGCTGGCACCATTCTCACTTGCGGACTGGCGCACCGCTGAGCCTGAGCCTTGGATCGATGGCAGTCCGTCGGCCGTTTCCAGGCGATAAGCGGCTTGCACTTCCTTCAGGCGCGCTTTTGCCAGACGAATATCATGGTTCTGCGTTGCTGCGTCGCGAATCAAACCGGACAAAAGCGGATCCTCAAACAGATCCCACCAACGCGCCTGCACCGTCGTCGTGTTCGCCTCCGGTGATAGCCAGCGATCAGCCTCGGGTATCTGGGGAGAGGGTGGCTCGCTGGGCAAGCTGGTGCAGGCAGCGAGGAACAGATTCAGCGTTAAAAGAGTCAGAAGGTTTTTCAGGGCTGCTGATTTCATGAGGGCTGACCTCCAATCTGAGCTGGCTCGGCAGGCGTTTCAGGAGCTCTGGTCGCACCTCGTTGAATAAGGGCATACACCGCGGGTGTAAAAAACAGCGACAGAATCACCGAAAAGCCTACTCCTCCGGCGATGACCACTGCCAGAGGCGGCCAGAAAGAGCCACCATTCAGTAATAGCGGCGTGAACCCGGCGACGGTGGTCAAAGTCGTCGACAGAATATGACGCGCGCTGCCCAGTGTCTCTCCAACCATGGCTTCAACATCGCCGGTGGCGGCAACGGGGTTAGCCCGCAGCGCAGCCAACACGACAATGGAACCGTTGATAGCCACGCCTATCAGACCAGCGGTGCCGATAATCGGGTTGAAGCCCAGCGGAAAGCCAGACAAGTACAACGAAAAAAAGCCAAGGCCCGCGGACAGCACGGCCACTGCACCGATCAAACCAGCGAGCGCCAGGCTGCGGAAGGCGAGAATCAACGTTGCGATCATCACTATCATCAATACCGGCGCATAGGTCACCAAATTGCCAACGGCTTCTTTTTGCGCATCGGCATCGCCGGCGACCTCCAGCCGGTAACCATGAGGTAAATCCAGCCCGCCAAGCTCCAAAGACTCCAGGACATTTTGAGTGACCGACAGTGGTGCGACATTCGGATGCAGGAAAGCCTCCACCGTGTTCACTCGCTCGCCATTGCGTCGAGTGATGGCGGTTAGCTCCGGGGTCAGCTCGAAATCACCCAACGCCGCGGCTGGTATCCATTGTTCCAGCGTTGGAGAATTGATGCGCAGCGAGGCAATCCGGCTCATCTGGCTGCGAGTATGGTCATCAACCCGCACGCGGACGGGCAGAGATTCCAGACCCTCAAGGACGGTGCCGCCGGTCAGACCCTCAAGCTGTGACTCAAATTGTCGGGCAATATCATCCAGCGTCAGCCCGGCCAGGCGTGCCTGGTCTTCATCGGCTTTCAGCCAAAGTTTGGCTTTACCGCCCTCAATGGAAGCGAATGCGTGAGTGACACCGGACTGTTTTTCCAGAGCCAAGCGCACGCTTTCTCCCAACTCCCTCAAAACATCAGGGTTGGGCCCGACTATACGAAAGGACACGGGGGCAGAGCTTGGCGGTCCCTGGGCGAAGGCGCGCACCACCGTTCGGGCTTCCGGGAACTGTTCATCAAGGCGTGCCTGCAACTTTGGGATCAGCGCGTTTGCGTCGGCCGCATTGTCCGCAAACACAATGGCCTGCGCATAGCTGGCAAAATTGTCCTTGTTCATTATCTGGTTGTAGTACACAGATGGTGTGGACCCCCCGACCATCCAGTGGGTGCGAGCTACTCCGGCTTGCTGATTGATCAAACGGTTCATTTCCTGTGCAGTGCGTTGCGTGACGGTGATGGCACTCTCCTCTGGTAGCCACACCTGAACTTCGAAGTGATCGCGATCGGCACTGGGAAAGAACACATTCGGCAGCTGCGAGGCCAGGGCCAGGCCCAATATTGGCAGAATCAGCGACAGACCGATTGCCATCCAGGGGTGCCGCAGCCCCCAACTGAGGGTGCGTCGATAACCGCTCGACAAGCGCGGCAACTTTACCCCGGCCTGCCACCATCTGGATTGCCGGCTCTCTGGGATCTGCGCCTCGGCGCTTTGGCTTGCCTGTGGCGGACCGGTCCAGATTGCCGCCAGGGCTGCGATCAGAGTGATCGAAATAACGAAAGAAAAAACAAGCGCCATAACCACCGAGATGGCAATAGGTCCGATAAAGTCACCAATATTGCCCGGTAACAGAAACACCGGCATGAAACCGATGATGGTGGTCAGCGTTGAGGCGAACAGCGGTACCTTCAGATGCTTCACAGCTTTTGACAGCCCTGCCATCGAGGAAAGACCGCGTTCACGGATATTCTTGCGCACTTCATCTGTAACCACGATGGCATTATCGATCAACAGACCAATGGCGATGATCATGCCAAACATGGTCATCTGGTGAATTTCCTCGCCGAAAAAACTGAGCGAGAAAATCGCGCCAGCCATGGATAGCGGCAGGGCTAGACCGACAACCAGGGACGGGCGCCAGCCCATCGACACCAGCACCACCAACATGACCACCAACATGCCGGCCAACAGGTTGCCGCCCAGGTTACTCAAGCGTTCCTCGGTATAGTCATTCTGCACAAACAGAGTATGGATATCGGCGGAGGCACCGAATTCCTCTTTGAACATGTGCACCACTTCTGTAGCGCTCTGATTCCAGACATCCACCCGTAGGTTGTCGGTCATACGTGCGGCCACGAAAATGCTGCGCTGGTCTGCTTCGGTAAAGGCGATTTCACTGGCAGGATCGCGACTGGTCTTTTCAATTCGTGCGATATCACGGAGGTGCAGCGACGCACCTTCTGCATCTTCATAAACCGGGATATCTGAAATGCGTCGCAGGCTTTCCAGCGCTCCATCGACTTCAATCAGCAACGAGCGATTGGATGAGTGCAGGGCGCCGGCTGCCTGTTTGGAATCGGCCGCCTGGATCCGCTGGGCGATATCACCGGCGGTGAGTCCCATTGCGTTAAGTTGCGGCATATCCAGCGTCACAAGAATTTCTTCCTGAGGGTCGCCGTAACGTCTCACAATCTCGGTCCCTGGCAGACTGCGCAGGCGGTCGGCGAGTTCAGCCGAGAGGCGATTGAGGATGGTTAATTGCTCGGTGGCGTCACTCGGCAATGACAAGGCCACAACCATAGTGAAAGCAGTTGCGCCACGCTTGTCGTCGAATTCGGGTTTGCTGACACCGGGCGGAAATTGCCTGGATGCATCCTCTAGTGCATCACGAATTTTGGAGAAAATCTGTTCGTTGTTCGAGGCGTCGGTCCAGTCCTGAAGTTCAACGGACACGATCGAGGCACCAGCGCGGGAGACCGACTCCAGATCTTTGATTTCATAAAGTTCCCGCAGCTCATCTTCAATGACCTTGCTGACAAGCGATTCCACGCGTTCGGCTGAGGCGCCAGGGAAGAAGGTCAGTACCGTGGGATTGCGATTGGTTATGCGTGGGTCTTCCAGACGCGGTAAATTTATCAGCGCGGATGTGCCCGCAACCAACAAAATAACAATGCAAAGCCATAGCAGATAGCGATTTCTGAACAGCAGGGTATGAGGCAAGGGGGAGGCCATCATCAGTCTCCCTGTTGAGCGGTTTGCACGTTGGGCAGCGCCTGGAGCCTCTGACCGGGTACGATGCGGTGAACACCATCAGCGACGATTGTCAGACCATCGACGATGTGCCCACGCACGTAAGCCTGTTCCCCGTCCTGATAAAGAATGTCGACGACCTGACGCTGCGCCTGGCCCTGATCGTCCAGGGTATAGACGCTCCACAGGCCACGAACGGTCTCTGTTAGCGCCGAAAGCGGTACCCAGCTGCCACTGGTGTCAGTGCGTAGTGTCAGTCGAAGCTCGGCCAAGTCGCCCGGACGGACGTGCGCTGAGGTGTCCAGGTTGAACAGCACATCCACCGTGCGGCCGCGTCGATCCCGTACAGGCAGAACGGCTTTTACTTTGGCAATCTGGGTTTGCCCCTGTATCTCAAGGTCAACGCTCTGACCGATCGCCATACGGTCCGCGAGCTCGTTGGCTAGCGCAATGCGCACTTCGTGGGTACCTTCCTCCTGTAAATCCAGAACCGGGGTGCCGGTTGCAATCACTTGGCCTTCATCTACCCAACGCTTGACGATAATACCGCTGAAAGGCGCGCGCAGGCGTGATTTTGAAAGGTCGACTTCGATGCGTTTTAGAGCTGCCTTAAAGCGTGTGAGAGTGGCTAATGCGGTATCCCGAGCCTGCCGGGCTTCATCCAACTCTTGCTGTGACACCCCCCGAATAGCCAGTGCAGACTCTACCCGGCCCAAGGTGGCCTCAGTCAGCGCTAGCGAAACGCGTGCTTCTTCAAGCGATGCAGTTGCTTCCACGCGCGCCGCATCCAGACGCTGAGTATCCAGTTCTGCGAGCAAATCGCCCACTTTCACTCGGTCTCCCTCATCCACTTGCAGACCAATGAGACCTCCGCTGATCTCGAACCCTAATGAGGCGCGACGACCGGCTTCCACCGGTCCAACATAGACAGACTCTCTCTCGTAACCAGTCTCCTGACGCAGCTTGATCGTCTCGACCGGCAAACCCTCAGCGTTAATCGATGCCTCGGTCTGGCTGACGGGTTCCGGCTCTTTGACACCCGTTGAGCCAGCCAGGGCCATGGCAGGAAAAGACGCCAGCGTAATCAATAAGAGAGCTTGGATAGGGTGAATCGGTATTAAAGCGGCTTTCATTATCGTTGTTCCTCTGCACTGACTGTGGCCGACTGGAATTATCAAACTGATTGGTCCATTATCATAGGAGATGTAATAAATAGCAAACTGTACGGTCTAGTATTTTAATTGGATGAAGCGCTATGGTAGAAAAATCGAAGTCGTCTTCCGTTACCGGCGGTCCGAGACCAGGGCGTCCCAAAGACCCTGAAAAAAGTTGGCAAATTCTGGAAGCCGCCGGAGATCTTTTTATGGCGCAGGGCCTGAAGACCACTTCAATGGATGCGATTGCAAAGCGCGCAGGGGTGTCTAAACAGACCCTTTATTCGCATTTCAAGAACAAGGACGACCTGTTTAGCGCGGTGTTGCGCTGGAAAATGAATCAACACCAGTTCTCGGACGAAGCGCCCATTGAATTCAGCGGTGACCTGGAAACGGACCTCAATCTCTTCGGCCAGCACTTCATCGGTTTACTGGTAGACCCTGAAGCTTGCGCGATGTTCAGGTCCGTAATTGGCGAGTCACCGAACTACCCAAGAGTATCCCGGCTATTCTATGAAAACGGTCCGCAGCGGATTCGAGAAATTCTGCGAGCCTATTTGGCTGAGCAGGGTGTGCAAGACCCGGAATTTCACGCCGGCTTGTTTACGGGCGCACTCAATGGGGAATTGCATATGTCTGCAATGATGAATCTGGATGAAGTGCCGCCTCGGAGAGAGTTAAATCAATATGTGGCGCGGGTGGTGAAGGTATTTTTGCCCCTGTTCAGGGAAAAGCGCGCAACATAATACAACTACTACAGTTTATGGACTCGACATCCCGCATTGTTACTAAATGTTCGCTTTGCGACCGGGGCGGCCAATTTATGGCAGCAAAACTGCGGTAAACTTGTGATGTCATTGCCATTGGTGGTCGGCGTCAGTGTACATCGCTAATAGGCAATCGGAAGGTGCCGCTAGATCCAAAAAATGTTGCTGGCTGGCCGGGATTGATCCTGCGGCAACCCTACGAAATTTGTTGTTGGAACTATGTTGTCGACTTAATATTCTAAAGTCCATTATTTCAGATCAACTCACGCACTCAGCAACGAAAACTGCATATTCCATATTCGTATAAGCTATGTTCGATCGAAGCTACTACCCCTGCCTGGAAAAAACTCAGGGCCTGCCCTTTACCTTCTATGTCCGCGCCGGTCATGACGGCACCGGTACCCGGCGTGCCATCGAAAGCATAGCCACAGGATTGCGCTGGAAGCTTATCCAGGACCCTCTGGTTTGCCGGGGCGAGTATACAACAGAGTTTGAAGAGCAATGCCGTGAGCTGGGCATGTACGTGGCGGCCAGCCTGGACGCTGGCTTGATTTGATCAACTGGCAAATCGGTTGTATAAGCCTTCGATCCGGGACAGGGCATTATCAACAGTGCGCGAGTAACCTTTTTTGTCCAGGCAGTAGCCAAACTGAAGGCTGATACGAAACCCCGCCTGGAAGCGTTGGCATGACATCACGCGGGCGTCAACCCGCGATTCGTTGATGTACTTGCCCTCAAAGTCGAGAATCAAACGTGCGCCAATGTCGACCGGGCGAGGGCAGAGTACAGCCATTCCGTAACGGTTAAGATCGAGGCAGGTGACCGCCACCGATTGCTTTCCGCGGCTGAGAAAGCCTTTTTCGCGAAGCTGTACCTTAAGGCAGGACGCCGGAAAACGATCCTTGATGCGGCGATCTGCGGAGTCATTCGTCATGTTATCGACCATCACGCGTATTGTATTTGTTATGTCCGGAATCCATCCAGACCTAAAAGTGTAGTAATTGGCGGCTTGCTTGAAAAATGATCAAGGGCGATTTTGTGACTTGGTTGGCAAACGCAACGCCGCAAGCCTGATCTGATAAAACCAGAAGTGGTACGCGACAGGCTGATGCTCAAACACTACAATGCCTGCGATAGTTACCATACAAAACCGAACACAACGGGAAGTAATCTTGAAGTCACTGCCACTGCACCAGCTCTACAAATCCTGCGTTCTGAAAGACCTGCCATTTAAAACCACCCGGCAACTGGAGCCGCTGGCCGAAATTGTTGGCCAGAATCGTGCCCAGGAGGCGGTGCGATTCGCCCTGGCCATGCCTCATGGTGGCTATAACGTCTACGCGGTCGGACGAAACGGGTTGGGCAAGCGCACCATGATGCTTCGGTATCTGGAACATCACGTTGACACTGATCAGGCAAGCCACGACTGGTGTTACGTCGCTAACTTCGAAGAGCCCCGCAATCCGACCTTGCTAAAGCTTCCCGCCGGATTGGGCACTCAGCTCAAACAGGATATGGAAAAGCTGATGGCGCGGCTGGTCAAGATGATCCCCCAGACCTTCGACAGCGACAGCTTTCTGGAGCGCTCAGAAAAGCTCAAGGACGAATACGGCAAAAAACAGGAAGATGAGTTGGAAAAGGTCGCTGCCCAGGCCAAGCGGAAAAAAGTGAGCCTGAACATCACCACCCCGGGCGGTTACCGTTTGGTGGCGATGAACGGTGATGAGCCGCACACCGCAGAGAGCTTTCAGGCGCTGACTGACGAACAGCGTGACAAGTTTGAAGATTCGGTCAACAAGCTGGAAAAGAAGCTCCGTCAGGCCCTTCGTAAACTGGCTGACTGGGAACTGGAGTATGCAGAGAAACAGCATGCATTGAATCAGGAGACGCTGGAAGGTATTTCGGGGCATCAGGTTGATGAGCTGAAAGAGAAATACCGTGAGCTGCCTGATGTGGTGGCTTACCTTGAGGCAGTCCGGAAAGACCTGGTTGATAACCTGGATATCTTTCTGGAAGACGATGAGGAGCGGGCCGCTATTGCCTATGCGTCCCTCGACAAGAAAACGCCGCGGCGCTATCTGGTCAATGTGCTGGTGCACCAGAAAACCAACGAAGTGCCGGTGGTAGTGGAAGACAACCCCACTTATCACAACCTGTTCGGCTACGTTGAGAACGTCACCTTTAAAGGTACGGTGTTCACCGATTTTTCCCTGATTCGCCCAGGTAGTCTGCACAAGGCTAATGGCGGCTACCTGCTGATGGACGCGATCAAAGTGCTTGAACAGCCGTTCGTTTGGGATGGTTTGAAGCGCGCCCTGCGCTCGCGATCCTTGCAGATCAATTCGCTGGAGCGTGAACTGACCCTTTCGGGCACTATTTCCATCGAGCCGGAGGCAGTGCCGCTGGACGTCAAGATTGTACTGTTTGGTGACCGTGAAACCTGGATGCTGCTGCAGGAGTACGATTCCGAGTTTGCCGAATTGTTCCGGGTAACGGCCGATTTCGAGAATGAAATGTACCGCACGGAAGAAAGTCAGCTGCTTTATGCCAAGTTTATCGCCAGTCTGGTGGTTGAGAAAAAGCTGTTGCACTGCTCCAACAAGGCAGTGGCTCGTATAATCGAGCACAGCGCCAGAATGGCTGAGCATCAGGACCGGTTGTCCCTGCATGCAGCGGACATTGCCAATCTACTGAGAGAATCCGATTTCTGGGCCAGGCAGGCCGGGGCAAAACTGATTTCCGATGTGCATGTGGAGCGGGCTCTTGAGAGCGCCCGATACCGCAGCAGTCGTATTCGGGACCATTTCTATGATTCTGTTCGGGACGGTTCTACACTGGTTTCAACCACCGGCACCTGCGTGGGCCAGGTAAATGCCCTGTCTGTGCTGTCGACTGGCGGGTTCGAGTTTGGCTTGTCTAACCGTGTCACGGCAACCTGCTACTATGGTGATGGCGGGGTGATGGATATTGAGCGTGATGTGAAGCTTGGGGGCAACATCCACTCCAAGGGTGTGATGATACTCAGCTCCTGGCTGGCGTCACATTTTGCCGTCACCGATCCAATGCATCTGTCGGCCAGCCTGACGTTCGAGCAAAACTACGGCGAGGTGGACGGCGACAGTGCGTCGCTGGCTGAGCTGTGTGCGCTGGTGTCTGCGTTGTCCGGTATTCCGGTGCGGCAGGATCTGGCGATCACCGGTTCAGTGAATCAGTTTGGTGAAGTGCAGCCGATCGGTGGTGTAAATGAGAAGGTTGAGGGCTTTTACGCCACTTGCGAGCTGAAGGGCGGATTGACTGGCTCTCAGGGCGTTATTATTCCGGCCACCAACGTGCAGAACCTGATGCTCGACAGTGAGGTGGTGAAAGCGGCCAGAGCGGGCACGTTTGCTGTGTATCCGGTTGCTCAGGTGGAAGAGGCCATCACATTGTTGTTGGGCAAGCCTGCGGGCAAAGCCGATGACAAAGGCAGGTACCCCAGGCAGAGTGTTTTTGGCATTATTCAGCAACGACTCGAAACCATGCGGGAACACGAACGCCAGGAACACGCCCGGGAGGATCATAAAGATCCATCCATCCACTGACCGGCCCTATAATAAAACGGACAGGAGAGTACCGATCGATGACTGATATCCAGCAAACTGTGTATGTAGTAGAGGACGACGAAGCCGTCCGCGACTCACTCGAGTTGCTGCTCAAATCCGACAGCAAGCCAGTGAAGCCCTACGAGAGCGCCAACGCGTTTCTTGCGGATTATTCCGACAAGATGGCAGGCTGCATCGTGTTGGATATCCGTATGCCGGGTATGGACGGCATGGAGCTGCAGAAGAAGCTGAACGACAAGCATTCGATTTTACCCATTATCTTCGTGACCGGTCATGGTGATGTACCGATGGCGGTCGACGCCATGAAAGAGGGCGCGGTGGACTTTATCCAGAAGCCCTACCGGGAAGAGGCTCTGCTGGAAAAGATTGAAGCGGCCCTCGAACAGGACCGCGAACAACGTAAATCTCTGGATGAAAAGCAGGAGATCGTCCGCCGGGTCAAAAGCCTGACGCCCCGGGAGCGGGAAATCATGGATCGTATGATTGCCGGTCAGGCCAATAAGGTGATTGCGATCGAGCTGGAAATCAGCCAGCGTACGGTCGAAATCCACCGTTCCAGGGTCATGCACAAGATGGGCACCCATTCATTGGCACATCTGGTTCGCATGGTTCTGTCCGTAAAGGAACTTATCGACTAGGTCTGTCTACGTCGTCATGATACGACGACGTTTTTAACCGGCCATGTTTCTATGACTGAAGTTGTCACTGAGAACTCCGAGGTGACGGTTCTGCTGGTGGATGATAATCCGCAGAACCTGAAGGTCCTCTACGAGACCCTGAAAGACAAAGGCTACCGGCTACTGATCGCCAATGAAGGCGAAAAAGCGCTGGACCTTGCCCATCGCCACCATCCGGAAGTCATCCTGCTCGATATCATGATGCCGGAAATGGACGGCTATGAAGTGTGTGAGCGCCTTAAGGCCGATCCGGAAACCTCCGATTGCGCAGTGGTTTTCTTGTCTGCACTTGATGATCTGCAGGCCAAGGTGAAAGGTTTCAGCCTTGGCGGTGCTGATTACATTTCCAAACCGTTTCAATCCCAGGAAGTGATTGTCCGGGTTAAAACCCATGCTCAGGTGATCCGCCTCGAGCGCGAGCTGCAAGCGCGTAATCGTGAGCTTCAGGGCGATCAGGCGCGTATCCTGAATTCTATCAGTGAAGGCATATACGGGTTGGACGAGCAGGGCATCATCGAGTTCGCCAATCCTGCTGCGGCCATGATTATGGGGTGTCCGGCGGAGGATCTGATCGGTAAAAGTTTCTTCGAGCTGCACTTTTCAACGGCTGCCGAGTGCCAGGACAGCCTCCCGGTGATGGCAACCTGTCGCCAGGGCGTTGCTGAGGGGCAGCGTGATATCCGCATGCTGCGGGCTGATGGCAGTGGTTTCCCGGCAGAGTATCGGTCAACACCGAAGCTGGATGATGGAGAGCTGCACGGCGCCGTGGTCGTGTTTCGCGATATTACGGTTGAACTGAGCAATGAGCAGGCGCTGGATGATGCCCGAACTCTGGTTCAGGAGCAGCGTGATCAACTGGCTCATACTTCTCGTCTGACAACGATGGGTGAGATGGCGGCCGGCTTCGCTCACGAGATCAATCAACCGTTAACGGCCATCACCAACTATGCCCGGGTCTCCAAGCGGATGATGGCGAAAGAGCAGCCAGACCTCGGGTTGTTGCAGGAAACTCTGGACAAAATTGAAGCGCAGTCACACCGGGCCAGCGAAATTATTCGTCGCATACGCCGGTTTATGAAAAAGCCGGCGACCGGCAAAGAGGTCGTGTCTGTGCCAGGATTGCTGGAAGATACCCGCCAGTTCGCCGAAGTGGATATGCGAAACAATGACGGCGGCATCAGTGTGTGTTTTGAAGAAGATCTGCCGGACGTGTTGGCAGATCCGATCCAGGTGCAGCAGGTTGCCCTGAACCTGATTCGCAACGCCCTTGAGGCAACCCGCAGCGCGGACTTGTCGATACCGGTAGAGGTCAGTGCTCGCCGCTGCGGTGAGAACTGCGTTCGCATCCAGGTGCTCGACCATGGTGTCGGTGTGCCGGAAGACGCCGTCGAAAAGCTTTTTCACCCGTTCTATACCACCAAGGACGACGGCATGGGCATTGGTTTGGCCACCTGCCGCTCGCTGATTCAGGCTCAGGGCGGCGAGATTGGCTACGAACGCCCGGAGCAGGGCGGTGCCTGCTTCTACTTTACTCTGCCGGTTGCAGGGGCTGAAGCCGAGCCCTGTGCGGTCGAATAACACGCCTGCCTCATAGCCACTCGATGCGTCCGCTCAGATGCGGCGCGTCGCCCTTTTTATTGAGTAGTTGATAGTCCCAGTCCTGGTCGCTTGTTTGCCAGTTCAGCTGTGCCGTGGCCGGCAGAAACAGCGGCTTTTTGAATTGACAAGTCACGCGAACCGGCCCCGCTGTCCACTTTGTTTCTCGCTCCAGCACGGCCAGGGCCTTGGCTTTACTCCACATACCATGGGCGATCGCCCGCGGAAATCCAAACGCTTTCGCGCTTAGCGCGTGCATGTGAATCGGATTTCGGTCGCCGGAGACTCTGGCGTACTGGCGTCCCAGGTTTTCGGGGGCGGTAATCGTCTCCGAGCAGGCGTAGTGCTCCAGTGCGGGCGGTGCCGACTTTGGTTTGTCAGCATGATCTCCGGGCATCCGGAACAGGTTGGTGCTGGTTTCTTCCCAAATTAACTGGCCGGCCGAGCGCGCTTGCGTGATCAGGTCGAATTCAATGCCGCGGCTGGTGCGCTGCTGATTGCCCAGTGCCACCCGTATGTCCAGATTCTCTCCGGTAGCGATGGGTCGGTGCTGGGTGATTGTGTTGCGCAGGTGCACCAGACCCAGTAATGGAAGCGGAAATTGGCTGTCGGTCAGCAGTTTCAGGTGCAGTGGAAACGCGAGAATATGGGGCCAGGTTATGGGCAGCTTTGTGCCAGACGAAAAACCGCAGACGCGAGCATAGCGGGCCAGGGTGGGTGTGTTGGTGGCCACGCCAAGTAGATCGACTTGCAGGTCTGGCAGGGTGGTGTGGTCATCCGGCTTCCTGGATTTCGGTAACAGAGCTCGGGAAAAAAGTGGCAGCAGCGAGGGTGCCTGGCTGCGATACACCAGTGGCTGTTTCATGATGACTGTCTCCTGAGCCGGCCAACAAGGCCGGAAAGTTTCTCGTGAATCAGTGACGCAGTAAAAGAATTACTCTACATTCTGGTACAACTGTGCGTATGTGGCCTGATATGCTCTAATGTACGACGAAAGTTTTGGAGACCTCGCAGTCTGGCAAACCCGGCCAGTTCGGGCATTGACCTATTGAGCCATTGGCACCGTCCGACGGGTCATAGTAGTAACCAATAAATAATAAGCGGGATACTATGCAGGAATTACGTGATGCGGGCGTGATGTTGCGCCTGATTTATGAGGCGATGAAAAAGAAGGGTGTCGATACAGACGCCATTTTTAACCGCCTCGGCGTTGACGAGAAATATGTATTCACCGATCAGCTCAGGACGCCTCACAGTGCCCAGGTGTTTTTCTGGCAGGCGGTGGAAGATGTGTCTGGTGACCCGGACATCGGGTTGCATCTCGGTCCGCTGTTGCCGGCTTACAAGGGCCAGGTTCTGGAATATCTTTTCCTCAGTAGCCCCAACTTCGGAGAAGGGTTACGTCGAGCGCAAAATTATCAGCGTTTGTTAAGCGATGCGGCCAACACTGATTTTTTCATCGAAGGGGATGAAGCCTGCATGGTGCTTGATGCCGCATCGGACGAGATCCGTCGGCTTCGTCACTTCAACGAGTGCTTTGTGCAGGGATTGATTACCTTCTTCAAATCCATCACTGATGGCAGCTTCTATCCGTCCCGTATTGAGTTTGAACACCAACGAGAGCAGGGCCAGGCGCATGCTCGGGAGTTGCTGGGCTGTGACGTGGTGTTTGGCGCTGAGGAAAACCGTCTGTACTTTCCGGTGGAGATGTTGTCCCACGCATCGCCTCATGCTGAGCCTGAATTGCTGGCCCTGCATGAGCGTTTTGCCAGTGAGCAGGTCGCTCGACTGGAAAAGAAGGACATTGTGGGGCAGGTTGAGCGTATTATTGCCGAGTTGCTCGATAGCGGCGAGGTAACCCTGGATGCCGTGGCTGAAAGGCTTGGTATCAAGCCACGAACCCTGCGCACCCGGCTGACTGAGGCGGAAACCAGCTTCAATCAGGTGCTGGCAGATTTCCGATACCGTCTGGCCCGCCAGTTATTGGCAACGACCGACGAATCCATTGATGAGATTGTTTACCTTACGGGATTCTCTGAGCCGAGCACCTTCTATCGCGCCTTCAAACGGTGGTCGAACATGACCCCGATTGAGTACCGGAAAACAGCCCAGGGCAAAGATGCCATGGTTGATGCGATGTGACGATTGCGACCCCCGAACAGAGAATTTAAAAAAGTTCGGGGAAATCGTTGACATAGTTGGGCGGCTCTTTATAATGCGCCCTCGTTGTCACCGAGTATCCGCAAGGCTGCTCAGCAGACAACCCGCGCGGAGCGGTAGTTCAGTTGGTTAGAATACCGGCCTGTCACGCCGGGGGTCGCGGGTTCGAGTCCCGTCCGCTCCGCCATTTTCTCCCCCCCCCCCCCTTTGCAGTGCCCGATATCTTCGTAAGCACCATCACTCCCTCAGTTGTTAAACTTTCTTGATGTGTTTTCTGCGTTCCCCAGGGCTTACGCCATGCCAGCGCTGATAAGCCTTGTGAAATGCCGGCGGATTGGCAAATCCGAGCAGCCATGCGATTTCAGACAGCGAACTGTTGGTTTCTTGCAGATAATCCTCAGCCAGTTGCTTCCGGGTGTCATCCAGCAGTTGCCGAAAACCTGTGCCATCACTGGCCAGTTGTCTTTGCAGCGTCCAGGGGGTTGTTCCTAATCGGGTAGCCAGGGCCTCCAGCGTGGGCGTTTCGCCTCTCAGCAGCGGCGTCATGAGGTATCTGGCGCGATCAGCAATGCTCCAGCCTTTGTGTATTTGTTTCAGTTCCTGTTCGCAGCTACCGGTTAATTTCTCGTGCATGCCTTCATGGGCCTGGAATGGCCTCTGAAGCCATGGGCTCGCCTTGAGGCGTATCGAATTTTCGGCCGCCCCGAATTCAACAGGGCATCGGAACCAGCTCTCAAACACATCATCCAGCCCGATCGACGGGTATTCAATTCGCACCTGTTCGAGGACGTCGTAGCGACCCGTAATGTGGCGCACCAGTTGTGTCCAGGCTGCCAGAATAGAGTCCACGACAAAGTAGTTGTAACGGTTGTAGGGTTGGATGGAGTAGAACCTTACGCTGCGCTGTTCCGTGCAAAGCGTTGATTCGCCTCGGGAGTTCCGGCTGCTTAATAGCCCATAACGGATGAGTGTGGCCAGCGCCTGGCCGACCGTGGGCGCGGTTTCGGCAGCTAGCCCGGCGAGCCCCGCATCCACCGGGCGAGTGAGCGCGCCCATTCGTAAGCCCAGGGCCGGGTTGTTGGTCAGAGTAATGGCCGCGTGGCCCAGGCGCATGAATCTGGGAATGCTGATTCTGGCATCTGGTGAGGCCAGGGCCGTGTCGCTCAGGTGGAACTGTGTTTTCAGTTTGCGGATATCACCGCCTTCAGCCTCTGTGGCCCGCAGGAGCACAGAGGCATAGAGTAGACTGATATCGCCGAGCGCATTCTGGTTTGGGGTGTTGGTTTTACTCATGGCTTTATTATGCGTGTGCCCAAAAGATAATAAAATGTTATTTGTGGATATTGTTGGTTTGCCGGATGCTGGGTAGGGTGATTGCCATAACAACGGGAGCCCCGAGTTACCCGCCTGATAATACGATGAGGAGAACACCGATGACCAAAACCACCGGCGCCAACAAGTACCCGCACCTGCTCGAGCCACTGGACCTGGGTTTTACCATTTTGCGCAACCGATCGCTGATGGGTTCTATGCATACCGGTCTGGAAGAAGTGAAGAATGGTTTTGAGCGCCTGGCCGCTTTTTACGCTGAGCGTGCTCTGGGCGGTGTTGGTCTCATCGTCACCGGTGGCATAGGGCCCAACACGGAGGGTGCGGTATTCCAGCACGCGGCCAAGATGAGCACCGAGGAAGAGTCTGACAAGCACAAGGTCATCACGCAGGCCGTGCACGAAGCCAACGGCAAGATCTGCATGCAGATCTTGCACGCCGGCCGCTACGCATACTCTCCCGAATTGGTCGCTCCGTCTGCCGTTCAGGCACCGATCAACCCGTTCAAGCCCAAAGAGTTGGACGAGGCCGGTATCCAGAAGCAGATCGACGATTACGTGAATTGCGCCGCGCTGGCCCAGCGTGCCGGCTACGACGGTGTCGAGATCATGGGGTCGGAAGGTTACTTCATTAACCAGTTCATCGTTAAGCACACCAACCACCGCACCGATCAATGGGGTGGCAGCTACGAAAACCGTATCCGTCTGCCCATCGAAGTGGTTCGCCGGGTACGTGAGCGGGTGGGTGAGAACTTTATTATCGTCTATCGGCTGTCCATGCTGGACCTGATCGAAGATGGCAGCACCTGGGAAGAAGTGGTGCTCCTGGCCAAGGAAATCGAAAAGGCTGGGGCGACCATTATCAACACGGGTATCGGCTGGCACGAAGCCCGTGTGCCGACCATCGCTACCTCGGTGCCCCGTGGCGCCTTCAGCAAAGTGACAGCTCGTCTGAAAGGTGAGGTCAGCATCCCGCTGGTGACCACTAACCGCATTAACATGCCGGAGGTTGCCGAGAAGATTCTGGCCGATGGCGATGCCGACATGGTGTCTATGGCGCGGCCCTTCCTGGCGGATTCGGATCTGATGCTCAAGGCGGCAGAAGATCGTGCCGAAGAGATCAATACCTGCATCGGTTGCAACCAGGCGTGTCTGGACCATACCTTCAGTGGCAAGTTGACGACGTGTCTGGTCAACCCGCGGGCCTGCAATGAGACCGAGCTGGCCTACGTGAAAACGGCAGCGCCAAAATCGATCGCGGTGGTAGGCGCGGGCCCCGCAGGCCTGGCGTTTGCGTCAGTTGCCGCTGAGCGTGGCCATAAAGTGACGATGTTTGACGCGGGCAGTGAACTGGGCGGCCAGTTCAACGTCGCCAAGCGTATCCCCGGCAAGGAAGAATTCTATGAAACCCTGCGCTATTACCGGGTGATGCTCGAAAAGCACGGAGTTGATGTGCGCCTGAATACCCGTGTATCTGCGGATGATCTGAAAGCCGGCGGCTTTGACGACGTGGTTCTGGCCACCGGTGTTGAACCGCGTATGCCGGATATTGAAGGCATCGATCACCCGAAAGTGATCGGCTACCTGGATGCCCTGCTCGAACGCAAACCGGTGGGCCAGAGAGTTGCCGTGATTGGCGCCGGTGGTATCGGCTTCGATGTGTCAGAATTTATTGTTCACAAGGGCGAATCGCCGGCCCTGAACACGGACCACTTTATGAAAGAATGGGGTGTGGATCTGACAGTTCAGCATCGCGGTGGTATCCAGGGTATGACACCGGAAGTTCCGGAGCCGGCCCGTGAGGTTTACCTGCTGCAGCGCAAAGCGTCCAAAGTAGGTAAGAATCTGGGTAAAACCACCGGCTGGATCCACCGTACGTCTTTGAAAAATCGTCAGGTTCAGATGGTTCCCGGTGTCAGTTATCGGAAAATTGATGATGAGGGGCTGCACATCACCATCACTCCGAAAGGCGCTGAACACGGCGAAGACAAGCTGCTGCCGGTGGATACCATTATCGTGTGTGCCGGTCAGGAGCCGTTACGGGAACTGCAGGCAGGCCTTGAGTCTGCGGGTGTGGCAGTGCATTTGATTGGCGGTGCAGACGTGGCCGCCGAGCTGGACGCAAAGCGGGCCATTAACCAGGGTAGCCGCCTGGCTGCGGAGATCTGATCACAAAACGTTGCAGTATTTCGCTGTGCTTCGGTTGAGGTCTGGCTAGACTAGAGGGTTGATGGATGGGCGAAAGACGGAACCTTTCGCCCATCCAGGCGTCCTGTGACAGGATCTTACCGGAGCATGGAGAAGGTGGATGGTTAATGCCGGCCAGGCAGCCGACGGTTACTCGGCGGTTTTCTTTATGGAGGGCAGTCAGGTTGCCCGGCAGATGCGTTTGTCTGAATTTGGCGCGTTTCTGGATGGCTATGTCGGATTGTCTGATCTGGCGGAGACCGATGTGCGAGCGATTCTGGTCAATCTCAGCCCAGAGCTGAACGTGCGTTCGCTGGTGTTTTTCCGGATTTGGTTCGATGAAGAGGGCCGGGCAGATAGCAGTTGGAATCTTCCCATCGAAGCGCTGGCAGAGCAGGGCGCCAAGGGCCCGGACATGGGGGGTGGTCCGATTCGTCTGGTGTGCCGCAGTCAGTGCCCCGATCCTGCCGTCGCACAGGAACTCTGGGACCCGGATATGACCCCGGGCAGCAACCACTTTCAAGTCATCCGCAAGGCAGTAGTCGCCAACTCACTGCATTTTCAGAAAATCGAACCGGAAGAAGAAAATATTCCGGTTCTGACCGCATCCAGCCCCGACGAGAACGCTGACGATGATGGCCGCGACCGCGCGCGTCTGGCCCAGGTGCTGCGGGAGCAGCGGCTAAGAATCAAGACGCTGCAAAGCGTGCACCGAGATTCACTGGCCGATATCCAGCGCGAGCATCGTCTCGAAATGCAGGCGTTGCGCAGTGATATGGCGGCCCTCGAGCAGCGGCATGAGCGGGTAAGGCTGAGTAACGAGCAGCTTAAAACCCGGTTGTCACAGCGTAATGAGCAGTATTTGTCGATGCAGGAGAAAATGGCCGAAGGCGACGATCGCCAACGCCAGGAATCCAACGTCAACGCAGAAACCGTGTTGTTGCGCGAGCAGCTTGAGCGCAAGCAACGTGAGTTGGAGCTTCGAGACGATAAAATCGTAGCGCTGGAGCAGGAGAATCATGACCTGCGGCATCGCGAGCCCGCCGAGGATTCGCTGCTTGAGCAGTTGCGCAGTCAAGTTGTCTTTCTGGTTGCCTACCATCCCGGCGTTGGTCATATCACCCTGCCTTACAGCGATATCGAAACCTACTTTGGTAATCCCCTGGCCTATGCCGCTGAGCGCTGCGGCATGAATGAGCCTGGGTACAAGGAATGGCTGGCTCATTACGAGCATCCGGTCTGCAGTCACCTGGATGATGAAGGAAAAGCCTGTGGGGAGCCGATCATGCGGGTCACCCAACCGGCGGAATACCAGTCCGGAGTGGACGATCGTTGTGACCAGCATAAAGCCTGACGCCGATCTTTTTTCAGTATCTGCCTGAGTTTCGTTAAACTGTGGTTCTGTTTCCACGGATCAGGGTTGGCTCAGGCCTTTCCTGTCTCATTCAGACACCACGGGATACTTCATGGACCAGTTCAGGAATATCGGCATTATCGGGCGCATGGGCAGCGTCAAGGTCGTCGAATCGTTGCGGCAGTTGAAACAATACCTGACTGCCAATAACTATCAGGTCATCATCGAAGAAGAAACCGCGACTATGATACCGGGCCACGGGTTGCAGGTGGCCAGCAAAAAACTCCTTGGCGAGATTTGCGATCTGGTTATCGTGGTGGGCGGGGACGGCAGTTTGTTGGGCGCCGCCCGGGAACTGGCGAAATCCAAGATTCCCATTCTTGGGGTCAACCGTGGTCGACTTGGTTTTCTCACGGATATCTCGCCGTCGGACCTGGAAGAGCGCCTGGCTCAGGTGCTGGAAGGCGATTACATTGAAGAATCCCGCTTTCTGCTGGATGGCCATGTGGAACGTAACGGACAGCCGTTGGGCTTTGGCTCGGCGCTGAACGATGTGGTGCTGCACCCCGGTAAGTCCACCCGGATGATCGGCTTTGATCTGTATATTGACGGTCACTTTGTTTACAGTCAGCGGTCTGATGGCTTGATTGTAGCCACGCCAACAGGCTCTACAGCCTATTCCCTCTCTGCCGGTGGTCCGATCATGCATCCGAAACTGGATGCCATCGTGCTGGTGCCCATGTTCCCCCACACGCTGAGCAGTCGGCCGATCGTGGTGGATGGCAAAAGTGAAATCAAGCTGGTGATCGGGGATACCAACGAGACCTACCCGCAAATCAGTTTCGATGGTCAAACCAACATCGCCTGTGCGCCCGGAGACATCATCCGCATCACCAAGAAGCCTTTCAAGATTCGTCTGATCCACCCGACTAATCACAATTTCTATGCCACCTGCCGTGACAAGCTGGGTTGGGCAAGCGAAATAGCAGCGAGTTGATTATGGCGGTAAACACTTCAGCCGCGAGCCGCGGTTACGACATTATTGGTGATATTCACGGTTGTGCCCACACCCTGGAGCGACTGCTGGACCAGATGGGCTATCGCAAGCAAAACGGCATCTATCAGCACCCGCGCCGCCAGGCTGTTTTTATCGGCGATATCATTGACCGTGGCCCGCGAATCCGAGAATCCTTGCATCTGGTCCGGGACATGGTTGAGCACGGCTCTGCCCAGATTGTGATGGGTAATCATGAATATAACGCGTTGGGTTACTGTACCCGGGCCAGGCCGGGCAGTGGCAAGCAGTTTCTGCGTGAGCACAATGCCCGCCACGATCGTCTGATCAAGGAAACCCTTGAGCAGTTTGATGCGTATCCCTACGAGTGGAACGAGTTTCTGGAGTGGTTTTACACCATTCCGTTGTTCATCGAGGAGGATCACTTCAGGGCGGTGCATGCTTGTTGGGATCAGGAGTTGATTGACAAGTTTCGGTCGAATCAGGGTGGCGCCTGCATTGATGAAGATTTTCTGCACGCCTCAGCGGCTATTGAATCTTTCGCAGGCCAGGTGATGGACACCTTGTTGCGGGGTACCGATCTTCGGTTGCCCGAGGGTGTAAAAATCACCGGCCGTGACGGCTACGTGCGCGAGTTTTTCCGCACCAAGTTCTGGGCGGACAATCCACGGAACTACGCCGATGTGGTTTTCCAGCCTGACCCACTGCCGCCAGAAGTGGCGCGTATGGAGCTTCAGGATCACGAGCTCAGGCAACTAATCACCTATTCACAGGATGCACCGCCGGTCTTTGTCGGGCACTACTGGATGGAAGGTGAGCCCGCGCCATTGAAGCCAAACGTAGCGTGTATCGACTACAGCGCGGTGAAGTACGGTAAGTTAGCGGCGTATCGTCTTGATGACGAGAAGGCACTTTCGGCCGACAAATTTGTCTGGGTGGATGTGGACCGGCCAGAGCAGCCGGATTATCCCACCAGCGAAGACAGCGTCGCGCGTTAACCATCAGCGAGGTCAACTTGGATCAGCAGATATCTTCCCCGATCACCCCGGGCGGGCGTTGGCAACCAGCGCCAAAACACGCACCTTTTGTCATTGCCGTTATCGCGATTGCTCTGGTCATGGTGTGGTTTACCGCGATGGGACAGAACTCCGTAGCAGCTGCAATGATGATCGTCGACCCAAGGCAGTTTCCTTGGGATACCTTCAGTTCGTTGAGCGGTCGCCTGGACGCACTGTCGGCCACTCTGGCCAGCGGCCAGATCTGGCGGCTGATCACACCGGACTTTCTGCACTTCAGCTGGACCCATATCATCTTCAATTCGGTGATGCTGTGGTTTCTGGGCAGTCAGATTGAGTGGATGGATGGCCGCATACGCCTGATTATCCTGTTTTTGGTGACCAGTCTGGCCTCTAACGGACTGCAATACCTGGTGTCGGGTCCGTTATTCGGTGGCTTGTCCGGGGTTGTTTACGGCATCCTGGGTTATTGCTGGCTGAGCCAGCGCCGCTGGCCGCGGTTTCAGTTTCCGCCGGCGCTGGTGACATTCGCGCTGGTGTGGATGATCATTGGCTTTACGCCCCTTCCGGAAATGATCGGGATAGGCCGCATGGCTAACGAGGCACATCTGGGCGGTTTTGTTGCTGGCCTGGCGCTGGCGGCCATCATTCCGCCGCCACGCAGAGTCAGGTAGCCGGACAAAAAAAGCCCCGCACAATGGCGGGGCTGAAAAAGAGCTTATAGCTCCTGATGAGAGAGACCAAATGAAACGACCTTTCGTCATTTGGTGATGCAATGATAATTGTTATCATTTGCGTCTGTCAAACGGATTTGCTGGTTTTTCATGAATCATTTTTCAGGAGGCGTCATGACCTACGACGAATTGATTGAGCGGTTGGATCCGACGGTGTATCGGAATCTCAAGCAATCCATTGAGTTGGGTAAGTGGCCGGATGGCCGGGCTCTGACCCGAGAACAGCGGGCAATTAGTCTGGAAGCGGTGATCTACTATGAGAACAAGCATAACATCCCGGAAGAGCAGCGGGTTGGCTATCTGGATCGTGGTGAAAAAGCCGGTACCGCCTGCGATCCCTCGGTTAAATTTACCAGCGGCAAGAAAGATGTAGACCCGGACCAGTTTGTTGAGGTCAAGGTTTGAGCGCACCCATTGACGTTACCGGCCGGTTGAGAAAAATGCCGGCGGAAGCCGGAAACCCCGTTGCTTACGAGCTTAAAGTGGGCGACACGGCTGTGCCTCTGAATGAGCTGATTGGTCGTACACTGCGCCTCGACTTCGAGGGCGTGATCCGCTGTATCAATTGCGACCGAACCACCAAAAAGAGTTTTAGCCAGGGCTTCTGCTACCCCTGCTTCCGGAAGCTTGCGGCCTGTGACAGCTGCATCATGAGCCCCGAGAAGTGTCACTTTCACCTGGGGACCTGCCGCGAGCCGGAGTGGGGCGAGCGCAATTGCATGGTAGAGCATGTAGTCTATCTGGCTAACTCCAGTGGCTTGAAAGTGGGCATTACCCGGGGTTCTCAGGTACCAACGCGCTGGATTGACCAGGGTGCGGTGGATGCTATTCCGATGCTTCGTGTCTCCAGCCGTTACCTGTCGGGCTTGGTCGAAGTTGTCTGTAAGCAACATGTGGCAGATCGTACAAACTGGCGAGCCATGCTCAAAGGCGATGTGCCGGAACTGGACCTGCAAGACGAGCGGAGAAAATTGCTGTCTCTGATTGACGAAGATCTTGCGCAATTGAAACAGCAGCATGGCGAAAGCAGCATCCAGGTGGTGGATGAGGCGGCGCTGAGCCTGGGCTATCCGGTGCAGGTCTGGCCGGCGAAAGTGAAGACCCACAATCTGGATAAGATACCGGAGGTGGAAGGGCTGCTTGAGGGTATCAAGGGCCAGTACCTGATGCTGGATACCGGCGTCCTCAATATTCGTAAATTTACCGGTTACGAAGTCCGGTTCCGGGTTCTTGATTGAGCCCAAAAGTCTTTTGCCTGGCCTCTAATCTATCGGTTTGGCCAGCCATCTCTGTATGGAGAGTGTGAATGCGTACCAACCAGCCACAAACAATCTACCTCAGTGATTATCAGGTGCCTGCCTATCTTGTTGATCAGGTGGATCTGCGTTTTGAGTTGTTCGAGGACGGTGCTCGGGTGCACAGCACCTTGACCATGCGCCGCAATCCTGAGGCCGCTGCGGGCGGGCCGCTGGAGTTGAACGGCGACAGCCTGAAACTTGAATCGCTGGAACTGAATGGCTCAGTGCTGTCCGCGGACGCCTACCAGGATGATGGCGATAAACTGGCGATCCCGGACGTGCCTGCAGAATTCCAGCTAGTGGTGGTCACCTGGATCGAGCCCCAGAACAACACGCGCCTTGAGGGGTTGTACAAGTCCTCCGGTATGTTCTGCACGCAATGTGAGGCCGAAGGTTTCCGCTGCATCACCTATTACCCGGATCGCCCGGATGTGATGGCGCGCTTCCGCACCCGAGTTGAAGCGGATAAAGGCGCATATCCGGTATTGTTGTCCAATGGCAACCCCGTTGAGCAGGGTGATCTGGACGATGGCCGGCATTTTGTTACCTGGGAAGATCCCTTCCCCAAGCCCGCCTATCTCTTCGCCCTGGTGGCGGGTGACTTGTTGGAGAAAAAAGATACCTTTACCACCTGCTCTGGCCGGAACATCGATCTGCGCATGTACGTGGAGCCCCGCAACTCGGATAAATGCGAGTATGCGATGGATGCGCTTAAGCGCTCCATGCGCTGGGATGAAGAGGTCTACGGCCGGGAATACGATCTGGATATCTTCATGATTGTGGCGGTCGACGACTTCAACATGGGTGCCATGGAAAACAAGGGTCTGAACATATTCAACTCCTCGTGTGTACTGGCCAGCCAGGATACCGCCACCGATGCTGCCTTCCAGCGCATTGAAGCCATCGTTGCCCATGAGTACTTCCATAACTGGTCCGGCAACCGGGTAACCTGCCGGGACTGGTTCCAGCTCAGCCTGAAAGAAGGCTTTACCGTCTTCCGCGATTCGCAGTTTTCCGCCGATATGGGATCGCCTACGGTCAAGCGGATTGAAGACGTGACCCTGCTGCGCACCGCGCAGTTTGCCGAAGACGCGGGCCCTATGGCACACCCGATTCGACCCGCGTCCTATATGGAAATCACCAATTTTTACACTCTGACCATTTATGAGAAGGGTGCAGAAGTGGTGCGTATGCTCCATAACCTGCTGGGCTCAGAGATGTTCCGCAAGGGCAGTGATCTATATTTTGAGCGCCACGACGGTCAGGCGGTCACCACCGACGACTTCGTCCGCGCGATGGAGGACGCTTCTGGCCGAGACCTGGCCCAGTTCCGGCTGTGGTATGAGCAGGCCGGTACACCGATTGTGACCGTGGCGGATGATTACGATGAGGCGAACGGCGTCTACCGGCTGACGATCAAACAGGCGATCCCCGATACGCCAGGTCAGACCCACAAAAAGCCGCAGCATATTCCGTTTGCGGTGGGGCTGCTGAACACCGCTGGTGAGTCTTTGCCACTCAATCTGAGCGCAGAAGAGCAGAGAGGCCCAGTGGATCGGGTGCTCGAGCTCACGGAATCTGAGCACTGTATTGAGTTTCATGGCTTGACTGAGCGCCCGGTGCCATCGTTGCTTCGAGACTTTTCGGCTCCGGTTCGGGTGCGCTATCCCTGGACCCGAGAGCAGCTCCTGTTCCTGATGAGCCACGATCCCGACGGCTTTAACCGTTGGGATGCCGGTCAGCGGCTGGCGGTGGACGTGATTCAGTCGCTGTTGGGGGCGGCAAAGGATGACAGCGTTGAGCCTCGCCTGATTGAGGCCTATCGCCACCTTCTGAACGATTCTGAGCTGGATCAGGCGCTGGTGGCCAAAATGCTGTTGTTGCCATCGGAGGCCTATCTGGTTGAGCTGTCGGATCAGGCTGATGTGCCCGCCATTCATGCTGCCCGTGAGCAGGTGCTGAAGTGTCTGGCTCACGCCCTGCGGGATGAGCTTCTGGCCTGCCATCAGCGCAACCTCGACCGGGGCGACTATCAGTTGTCTTCTGAAGCGATCGCCCGTCGAAGCCTGCGCAATATTGCGTTGGGATGGCTGCTGCATATTGATGATGAGCAGGCTCTGACGTTGGCCCTTGAGCAGCTCGAAATCGCCGACAACATGACCGATCGTCTTGGGGCGCTGAGGGCGTTAGTGAACTCCGGCTTTGCAGCTGAGCGCGACCGCGCGTTAGCCGATTTCTATCAGCGGTTCAGTGATGATCCCCAGGTGGTCGAATTGTGGTTCTCGGTGCAGGCTTCCAGCGATCAGGCCGGGCAGTTGCCCCAGATTCAGCAGTTGCTGCAGCATCCGGCGTTCGACTGGAAAAATCCGAACAAGGTGCGGTCCGTGGTGGGTGTGTTTGCCGGCCAGAACCTGGCGGCCTTCCACAATCCGGACGGAAGCGGTTATCAGTTCCTCTCTGAGCAGGTGTGCCGACTGGACGACAGTAACCCCCAGATTGCTGCACGGTTGGTGTCTCCGCTGACGCGCTGGAGGAAGTTTGCGCCGCTCTACAGCGATCAAATGAAAGCCGCTCTTGAGCGTATTCGTGATAAAAGTGAGCTGTCCCGCGACGTCTACGAGGTTGTTCACAAAAGCCTGGCCGGCTGACGCCGGGTCCGTATCCTGCGGTGATTGTTACGCCGTCGTCACCGCTGGATACAAAATCGCACTTTCGGTTGATAGACAATGTTGCGCAATCGGCTAATCTGGTTGAAAGTCTGCGATAGCATCAGACCATAACAATAAAGCCCTCAAAGGGCTTCCAGACGGATTTAAGGTTGCACAATGAGATACAACAAGAACGCATTATTTGGCGGGCTGCTTGCGCTTTCGTTTGCAGCGGCTCCATTACAGGCGGCGGTTTCTTCTGCTGAGGCCAATCGTCTTGGTCAGGATCTGACGCCTTTCGGTTCCATTAAGGCCGGTAACGAAGCTGGTACCATTCCAGCCTGGACCGGGGGGTTAACCGAGGCGCCAGCTGGCTATCAGGGCAGCGGTCAGCATCACATTAATCCCTTTCCGGATGATGAGGTGTTGTTTACGATTACTGCTGCCAATGCGGAGCAATACCGCGAGCACCTGACCGATGGCGTCCGGGCCATGCTCGAAACCTATCCCACCACCTTTCGCATTCCCGTGTACCAGTCCCGGCGTACCCATGCCATTCCGGACTGGGTAGCAGAAAACACCCGCAATAATGCCGTCAATGCCCAGATCGAAGGACAGGCGGAGGGTATCAGTGGCGCGTTTGGTGGCTACCCATTCCCGATTCTGCACGGCACGGATGAAGAAAAAGCCTGGCAGGTTGTCTGGAATCATCTGACCCGCTGGCGCGGTGTCTCGGTTACCCGTCGTTCCAGTGAAGTGGCGGTTCAGACCAACGGTGATTACGGTCTGGTGACGTCCCAGCAGGAAGCCTTCTTCAATTTTTACAATCCGGAAGGCGGAGAAAGCGATCTCGATAACATTATTTTCTACTATCTCTCGTTCACTCAGTCTCCACCACGCCTTGCCGGTGGTGCGATCCTGATCCACGAGACCCTGAACCAGATTATTAACCCTCGGAATGGCTGGGGTTACAACGCTGGCCAGCGCCGTGTTCGTCGTGCACCCAACCTTGGGTATGACTCTCCGATCGCTGCAGCTGACAACCTGCGTACAGCTGATGACACCGACATCTTCAACGG
Source organism: Marinobacter excellens HL-55 (assembly GCA_001314845.1). GTDB lineage: Bacteria > Pseudomonadota > Gammaproteobacteria > Pseudomonadales > Oleiphilaceae > Marinobacter > Marinobacter excellens_B. The sequence continues at coordinate 10,966 of LJZQ01000032.1, read as the reverse complement.
TGCAATGGATCGCTATAACTGGAATTATGAAGGGATAAGAGAAATCTATATCCCGTACAACAATTATCGCATTGGTGAAAAGGGCACGCCCTATTCAGAGATCCTGGGTATGTCTCATCTTAATCCAGATCTGACGCGCTGGGAGTTGCACCGGGTGCATGTGGTTGAGGCTAATCTCAAGCAGGGCGAGCGGCACATCTATGGTAAGCGTCGTTTCTATGTGGATGCCGACAGCTGGAATACGGTATTGCTTGACCAGTACGACGGCCGGGGCGAACTTTGGCGTGTGACCATGGGTATTCCAAAGAACTATTACGAATTGCCGGGCGTCTGGACAGTCCTTGATGTATACCACGACCTTCAGGCACGGCGTTATCACGTGTTGGGTCTGGATACTGAGGAGTCTGGAACTCGGGTGTTTACTGACGACGTACCTAACGTACGTTATTTTTCACCGGCCTCGCTGCGTCGGCGGAGTGTGCGCTGAGTTTCTGGCGCACCCTCTTATCCATGATAGTGGCAGTGGTTTTGCGGACACCGGCGGCCTGATGGCTGCCGGTTTGTTTGTGTTTCCATCAGGCCAGGGGCGAAGCGTAAAAGACACAATCAACGGAAAGGCAATTTGAATGGCTAATAGGTTCATGTGCGAGACTCTGGGGACCGCCTGTATGGGTGTCTCCATGGCGCTGGCAGCGCCCGCGGCATTTGCGCTGCCGGATATTCTTGAAACCCCCGCGCGTGCGACGCTGCTGGCTCCCGAATCGTTGCTCAATGATGCGACGCGGGCCGGCGAGCGCATCGTCGCCGTTGGTGAGCGTGGCCACATTATCTTCTCGGATGATGATGGAGAGACCTGGGTGCAGGGCGCGGTGCCGGTTGCGCTGACTCTTAACTCTGTCGATTTCGGCACGGAACAGCATGGCTGGGCAGTGGGTCACAGTGGGGTGGTGTTGCACTCCTCTGACGGTGGCGAGAACTGGACTTTGCAGCTGAACGGCATTCAAGCGTCCGAATTGGCTATGGAAAGCAAAGAAGAACAGATTGCTGCCATGGAAGAGCAGATTGAGCAGGCTCCGGATGATGAGAAAGCCGATCTCGAATGGGCTCTGGATGACCTTCTGTTTACGCTGGAAAACATGCAGGCGGATTTGGATGTCGGGCCGGTCAACCCGTTTCTCGATGTCTGGTTTGAAGACGACAGCCACGGTTTTGTGGTTGGTGCCTACGGCATGATCCTGAGAACTCAGGATGGCGGTGAAACCTGGCAGGACTGGGCTCCCAAACTGGATAACCCTCAGAGCTTTCACCTTAACAGCATTGGCCAGGTAACCGGTGGCGGCCTTGTAGTGGTGGGTGAAGCCGGTCAGATCCACGTGTCAGTGGATGGTGGTGACAGCTGGGAGCGTCGCGAAAGCCCCTACACAGGCTCATTGTTTGGCGTGATGGGTACCGGCCAGGTAAACGAGGTCATCGCCTTCGGCCTTAGAGGTAACACTTTCCGGTCTACCGATCTCGGCCGCAGCTGGACGGTTGTGCCGAATGAGGGTGGGGCGACATTGAACAACGGCGTAGTGGCTGACGACGGCCGGATTACTCTGGTTGGCAACGGCGGCGCAGTACTGATGAGCACCAACGGCGGTGAAAGCTTCCGGGTGCATTTCCGGAATGATCGGGAAGGCCTGATGGCTGTGGTTCCGGTATCTGGTACCAATCTTCTTCTGGTGGGTGAGGGCGGCGTCAAATTCGCCGATGCTCGCGGCCGGAATCCGAACTAACGCCCTGGTGTGGCATCAACAGATTAATGGATAGAGGGGCTTTTTAATGTCTAACCCGATGCACGACAGGGGTGAACATTACCTGACGACGCCAAAGGCGGAGCCGTTCCTTGAGCGGCTTATCTTCAACAACCGGGCACTGATCCTGGTTGGTTTTTTTATTCTCACTCTGTTTCTGGGCTATAACGCCATCAAAATTCAGCCGGATGCCAGTTTTGAACGGATGATTCCACTGGAGCATCCGTTCATCGTTAACATGCTTGAGCATCGTGATGACCTGGACAATCTGGGCAACTTTGTCCGAATTGCGGTTGCCGTTGAGGACGGCGATATCTTCACTGCCGAGTACATGGAAACACTGAAGCAGATCACTGATGAAGTGTTCTACCTGAGTGGTGTTGATCGTTCCGGCCTGAAATCGCTCTGGACCTCAAACGTGCGCTGGGTTGAAGTGACCGAGCAGGGCTTTCAGGGTGGCACCGTTATTCCTGATGGCTATGACGGATCCCGCGAGAGTTTGGAGGCGTTACGTCAAAACGTCCTTCGTTCGCCAGAAGTAGGGCGCCTGATATCAGACAACTTCCGTTCTACCATCGTTTATGCACCTCTTTACGAGAAAAATCCGGAAACGGGCGAAGCGCTGGACTACGGTGAGTTTTCCCGGCAACTGGAAGAAAAGATTCGAGACAAGTACCAGGCCCAGAATCCGGACGTTAGCATTCACATCGTCGGTTTCGCTAAAAAGGTCGGTGATCTGATTGAGGGTATTGCCTCTATTGCCTGGTTCGCCGGCATTACCATCCTGCTGACCACGCTGTTGTTGTTCTGGTATTCCCGTTGTATCGCTGGAACGCTTGTGCCGGTCTTCACTTCGATTGTCGCGGTGTTCCTGCAGCTTGGTACGCTTCGTCTGCTGGGTTATGGCCTTGACCCCTATTCCGTGCTGGTGCCGTTCCTGGTGTTTGCCATTGGCATCAGTCACGGTGTCCAGATAGTTAACGCCATGGCCGTAGAGGCCTCCAAAGGTTTCGATGCCGTAACGGCGGCACGATTGGCTTTCCGCGCTCTTTACATCCCGGGCATGCTGGCCCTGATCTCGGACGCCTTCGGTTTCCTGACACTGGTGTTTATCGAAATCGACGTTATTCGTGATCTGGCCATTGCGGCTGGTCTGGGCGTTGCGTTCGTTATCCTGACGAACCTGGTCCTGCACGTTCTGATCATGTCGTACATCGGCATCTCCAAGGGCGGCGTCAAGCACGTACAAAACCATGGCGAAAAGCAGGATCGCAAGTGGCGTGTCATGTCCTACTTCTCGCATCCTGGTGTGGCACCGATTTCTCTGCTGATTGCAGTGATTGGTCTGGGCCTGGGGCTCTACTACAAGCAGGACCTGAAAGTCGGCGACCTAGACGAAGGTGCTCCAGAGCTACGTGCAGACTCTCGCTATAACCTCGACAACTCCTACATCATCAATAATTACTCGACCAGTGCTGACGTGCTGGTGGTCATGGTGAAAACGCAGGAAGAGCAATGCACTCAGTACAATGTGCTGCGTGCCATGGATAGCCTGCAGTGGGAGTTGCAGAACACCCCGGGTGTCCAGAGCTCCGCGTCATTGGCTGACGTCTCAAAGATGGTCACCAAGGCCCTCAACGAGGGCAGCTGGAAGTGGTTTGAGATTTCCCGTAACCAGACCATCATCAATGCGTCTATTCGTGAGGCACCGGCTGGACTGATCAACACCACCTGCGACCTGACGCCGGTACTGGTGTTCCTGGAAGACCATAAAGCGGAAACTCTGCAGACCGTGGTCGATCGGGTTGAGGAGTTCTCCAGTGATTATAGCAATGAGGAACATACTTTCTTGTTGGCTGCCGGCAATGCGGGCATTGAGGCGGCTACCAACGAGGTTATCTCGAACGCCAAGAATCTGATGCTGATGCTGGTTTACGCTGTGGTCAGTTTGCTGTGTTTCCTGACTTTCCGTTCCATTCGTGCGGTAGCCTGTATCGTGATTCCACTTGGCCTGACGTCGATTCTGTGCGAAGCCATCATGGCGGTCTCTGGTATTGGCATCAAGGTGGCAACGTTGCCAGTCATTGCGCTGGGCGTGGGTATCGGTGTCGACTATGGCATCTACATCTACAGCAAGCTGGAGAAATTCCTGCTCGAAGGTAAAACCTTGCAGGACGCTTATTACGAGACGCTCCGTTCGACTGGTAAGGCGGTTATTTTCACCGGTGTAACCCTGGGCCTTGGTGTGGTGACCTGGATCTTCTCGCCAATCAAGTTCCAGGCAGACATGGGCTTCCTGTTGTTCTTCATGTTCCTTTGGAACATGGTGGGAGCCATCTGGCTGTTACCGGCATTGGCCAGGTTCTTGCTGCGTCCTGACAAGATGCTGGCAAAGGCAAGAGCTTCTAAGTAGAAGCCTGGTACAACAAAAAAGCCCGCGAAAGCGGGCTTTTTTGTTGTCAGCTCAGACGGTTAGTGAGCTAACGCTTTCTTTATTTCTGGCCTGAAGTGGTCTATGTTCTAAAGCGAGCAGGATGTTTGCCCGCACTCTGGATTGGGCAATCGATTATAACGACTAAGAAAAGAAGGAAGAGCACACATGACACTGAAACTCAGAGCGTCCGTTTTTGCTGTTGCAGCTGCCGTTAGCCTTGGAGCTGCATCGACGGCCGTTTCGGCTCAGGAACAGCGGTTCGTGACGATCGGCACCGGCGGTGTGACCGGCGTTTACTATCCGGCAGGTGGCGCTATTTGTCGCCTGGTTAACATGGACCGTAAAGAACACGGCATTCGTTGCTCCGTGGAGAGCACCGGTGGTTCTGTTTACAACCTGAATGCGATTCGTGCCGGTGAGCTTGATCTGGCCGTTGCTCAATCCGACTGGCAGTTCCATGCTTACAATGGAAGCAGCCAGTTCGAAGACAGTGGCAAGAATGAAAAACTCCGGGCCGTCTTTTCTCTGCACCCTGAGCCATTCACGGTCGTAGCCAGTAAGGGCTCTGGTATCAAGAATTTTGAAGACCTCGAAGGCAAGCGGGTTTCCGTAGGCAATCCGGGCTCAGGTCAGCGAGCTACTGCTGAGGTCCTGATGGATGAGATGGGCTGGACCCTGGATAAGTTCTCGTTGGCGGCTGAAATTAAAGCTGCAGAGCAATCACAGGCGCTGTGCGATGGCAATATTGATGCTTTCCTCTACACAGTTGGCCACCCCTCCGGTGCCATCAAGGAAGCAACGACCTCTTGTGACAGCGTACTGGTCAACGTAGACAACACGGCGTCCAAAAAGCTGATTGATGACAATCCGTACTACCGGAAAGCGGTTATTCCGGGTGGAATGTACCGTGGTTCGGATGAGGACGTGACCACCTTTGGTGTGGCGGCAACTTTTGTCTCCTCTACCGATGTACCTGATGACGTGGTCTACGCGGTGGTCAAGGCTGTATTTGAGAACTTCGACAGCTTCAAGCGTTTGCACCCGGCGTTTGGTAACCTCAAAAAAGAGGAAATGGTTTCGGATGCCCTGAGTGCGCCTCTGCACCCTGGTGCTGCGAAGTACTATCGTGAGGCTGGTCTGATCAATTGATCTGACCGGCATGCAACAGAGCGGGCGTCCGGCCCGCTCTGTTGATTCCAGTCTGGCTTTATCCCATCACAGGAACATCCTATGGCAAAGAACGACCCCGTTGCCGGGGCGGGTGCTGATGCCGCCAAGGTCAATCAGGTTCTTCAGACCGAAACCGGGGGCAGGGCGCTTACCGGACCCGCGTCTGTTATCCTTTTTGTAATACCCCTTTGCTGGTCTCTATTCCAGCTCTGGATCGCATCGCCGCTGCCGTTTATTCTCAATTTTGGTATTTTCAATTCGACCGAAGCGCGCTCTATACACCTCGCCTTCGCGGTATTTTTGGCGTTCTCTGCGTTCCCCATGATCAAGAGCGTACACGCCAACAAAGTGCCCGTCTATGACTGGGTGCTGGCATTGGCTGGTGCGTTTTCAGCCTCTTATCTTTATGTTTTTTATAACGAACTTTCAACACGCCCAGGGGCCCCGATTACCGTGGATCTCTGGGTTGCAATCGGTGGCCTTATACTGCTGCTTGAAGCTACGCGCCGGGCGCTGGGGCTTCCGCTGGCCATTGTTGCCGCTGTTTTCATCACCTATTCGCTGGCCGGTCCCTATATGCCGGATGTTATTGCCCACAAGGGCGTCAGTCTGAACAAGCTGGCGTCACACCAGTGGTTGGGTACGGAAGGTGTGTTTGGTGTCGCTCTGGGTGTCTCCACCAGTTTTGTCTTCCTGTTTGTTCTGTTCGGTGCGTTGCTTGAGCGGGCCGGAGCTGGCAACTATTTCATCAAGGTCGCCTATGCCATGCTCGGCCACATGCGTGGTGGGCCTGCCAAGGCGGCCGTTGTGTCCAGTGGCTTGAGTGGCGTGATTTCTGGCTCTTCCATTGCCAACGTGGTCACCACCGGCACCTTTACCATTCCGCTGATGAAGCGAGTCGGGTTTCCCGCGACCAAGGCGGGTGCCGTTGAAGTGGCCGCCTCAACCAATGGTCAGCTTACGCCGCCCATCATGGGGGCTGCGGCTTTCCTGATGGTTGAGTACGTTGGTATTTCGTATCTTGAAGTCATCAAACACGCGATATTGCCGGCGCTGATTTCGTACGTGGCATTGATTTACATCGTCCATCTGGAGGCCTGCAAGCTGAAGATGGAGGGCGTTGTCCGTCTGAACCGGCCGACACTAGTCCAGCGCATGCTGAATTGGGTCGTGCTTCTGCTCGGGTTGATCATTCTGACCTTCGTGGTTTACTACGGAATCGGCTGGACCAAGTCGGTCATGGGCGAAGCGGCACCCTGGGTGCTTGGCCCCCTCCTGATTGCTGCGTATGTGGGGCTTGTTGGTTACGCGACCCGTTTTCCTGAACTTGCGGCGGATGACCCCGAAGCTGATATGGGCGAATTGCCGGAAGTTGGCCCCACCGTCAAAACCGGGCTCTATTACTTGCTGCCCGTGGTGGTTTTGGTCTGGTGTTTGACTGTAGAGCGTTTCTCGCCCCAGTTGTCTGCATTTTGGGCGACCTTGTTTATGATCTTTATTGTGGTTACCCAGCGGCCTTTGAAGGCGTTCTTCCGTAAACACAGCGGCCTGTTCGCTGAGTTTACCGGCGGCTTTGTTGATCTTGCCCATTCGTTGGCCACCGGCGCCCGCAATATGGTCGGTATTGGTGTGGCAACGGCGACCGCCGGCATAGTTGTTGGCACAGTAACGTTGACGGGTATTGGTCTGGTGATGACGGAGTTTGTCGAGTTTCTCTCGGGCGGTAATCTGCTGTTGATGCTGATCTTTACCGCGTTGATTAGCCTGATTCTGGGGATGGGCTTGCCTACCACGGCCAATTACATCGTAGTGTCTACATTGATGGCGCCGGTGATCGTAACTCTGGGTGCTCAGAATGGCCTGCTGGTTCCTCTGATTGCTGTGCATTTGTTCGTGTTCTATTTCGGGATATTGGCGGATGACACGCCGCCCGTTGGTCTGGCCGCCTACGCGGCGGCGGCTATTTCCGGGGCAGATCCGATACGCACGGGTATTCAGGGGTTTGCCTATGATATTCGAACCGCCATCTTGCCGTTCATGTTTATCTTCAATACCCAGTTGTTGTTGATCGGACTGACCGGATGGCTGGATCTTTTGATCACCATTGCGAGCGCAGTGACCGCCATGCTGGTGTTCTCTGCGGCAACCCAGGGATATTGGTTCACCAAGAGCTACAAGTGGGAGAGTCTGCTTCTGGTGGTGATTACGTTTACCCTGTTCCGGCCCGGGTTCTGGTGGGACATGGTCTATCCGCCTTATGAAGAGCGGCAGGGTGCTGAAATTATGGAGTATGTTGAAACGGCTCCAGCAGACAGGGCCACTGTTTTCCGAGTCTCAGGCATGGGCATGGATGGCACGGATACGACTACTTACGTCCAATTCGAGATACCTGAGGGCGAATCGGCACAGGCGCGGATGGCCGCGGTCGGTCTGGAGGTTTCGGATGCTGGTGATGCCCTGGCGGTGGACTTTGTCGATTTCGACAGCCCGGCGGAAGAGGCCGGTATTGAATTCGGCTGGAACATAGAGGCGGTGCAGGCAACGCTGGATCGCCCACCTCGCGAACTGATGTTTATCCCGGCTTTGCTCTTACTGGCCGCGATAGCCTTTGGGCAACTTAAACGCAAGGCCAGAGAGGAAGCTCAGCCACAGCAAGCCTGAACCAGGTTGCTGGTCTCGGAAAACCCGGCATTGTTGCCGGGTTTTTTTCTGGTAAACTCGCCTGCAAATCGGCCCTCGGTTTGTATCGCGGACGCCGGCCACCATGTGATCTTTGGTATAGATCACCGCTGAGAAACCACCAGGAGCGTTTTATGCCCGTCATTACCTTGCCGGATGGCAGCCATCGCAGTTTTACAGAATCCGTTACCGTTCACGACGTTGCCGCCGATATTGGCGCCGGCCTCGCCAAGGCCGCTCTGGCTGGGAAAGTGAATGGCAAACTTGTGGATACCAGTCACCTGATCGAGAACGATGTTGATCTGGCCATTGTGACCGAACGCGATGACGAAGGCGTAGACGTGATTCGTCACTCCACCGCCCACTTGATGGCGATGGCGGTGCAGGATCTGTTCCCCGGAGCCCAGGTAACCATCGGGCCGGTGATCGAAAACGGCTTCTACTACGACTTCAAGTATGCGCGCCCGTTCACCAACGAAGACCTGGTGCGCATTGAAAAGCGAATGGAAGAGCTGGCCAAGCAGGACTTGCAGGTATCCCGCTCTATTATGTCTCGGGGTGAGGCTGTCAAGCTGTTTGAAAAGATGGGCGAGGAGTACAAGGTTCGTATCATCGAGGACATTCCCGGTGAAGAGGATCTCTCATTTTACAGTCAGGGTGATTTCATCGACCTTTGCCGTGGCCCCCACGTGCCCAGCACGGGCAAGTTGAAAGCGTTCAAGCTGACCAAGGTGGCAGGTGCGTTCTGGCGTGGTGATCAGAACAACGAACAGTTGCAGCGCATTTACGGTACAGCCTGGGGCAACAAGAAAGAGCTCAAGGCCTACCTTAACCGCCTGGAGGAAGCTGAGAAGCGGGATCACCGCAAGATCGGCAAGAAGTTAGGCCTGTTCCATATGCAGGAAGAAGCCCCGGGTATGGTGTTCTGGCATCCGGATGGCTGGTCGCTGTATCAGGAAATTGAGCAGTACATGCGGGCCAAGCAACATCAGCATGGCTACAAGGAAATAAAAACACCGCAAGTGGTGTCCCGTACCCTGTGGGAAAAGTCCGGGCATTGGGACAAGTTCAAAGATGGCATGTTCACCACGGAGTCTGAGAAGCACGATTACGCTATCAAGCCCATGAACTGCCCTTGCCACGTGCAGGTGTTCAATCAGGGTTTGAAGAGCTACAAGGACCTGCCGCTGCGCCTGGCGGAGTTTGGCTCATGCCACCGCAACGAGGCCTCCGGCGCGCTGCACGGTCTGATGCGGGTGCGCGGGTTTACCCAGGATGACGCCCACATTTTCTGTGAGGAAGACGCCATCCAGGAGGAAGTGTCAGCGTTCATGAACATGCTGCATGAGGTGTATGCAGACTTTGGCTTTACCGAAATTCTGTACAAGCTTTCGACCCGTCCGGAAAAGCGTGTCGGATCCGATGAAGTCTGGGACAAAGCCGAGGCGGCTCTGGAAGAAGCTCTGAACCGGGAAGGTGTTGACTGGGAATTGCTGCCAGGCGAAGGGGCCTTCTACGGGCCTAAAATTGAGTTTTCGCTGAAGGATTGTCTCGGCCGGGTATGGCAATGTGGTACCATTCAGGTCGATTTTTCGATGCCGGGCCGCTTGGGCGCCCAATATGTGGCGGATAATTCCGAGCGGAAAACGCCGGTTATGCTGCATCGGGCGGTTCTCGGGTCTTTTGAACGGTTTATCGGTATACTGATTGAAGAATACGAAGGTGCATTCCCCACATGGCTGGCGCCAACACAGATTGCGGTGCTGAATATTACCGATAATCAGCGTGATTATTGTCAGAATCTGGCCAAAAAATGGGATTCTTTGGGATATCGGGTTAATGCTGACTTGAGAAACGAGAAGATCGGCTTTAAAATCCGCGAGCATACTCTTAACAAGGTTCCCTATCTTGTCGTCGTTGGCGACAAAGAAGTCGAGAACAATGCGGTTGCTGTACGTACTCGCAAAGGTGAAGACTTAGGGGCCCTATCGCTTGAAGCGTTTGAACAGCTGTTGGCTGATGACATTCAACGCAAAGGCAGAACCAAAACGGAGATCTGATTATTAAACAGCGAACGAATCGGGGTGGGCGTACTCCAAAAGCGCCTATCAATGAGAATATTGACGCAACTGAAGTCCGCCTGATCGATGCCGAAGGCAATCAGGTTGGGGTTGTATCGATCGAGGAAGCCATTCGAATGGCAGAAGAAGCCACCCTTGATCTGGTGCAGGTTACGGATTCCGATCCGATCGTCTGTAAGATAATGGATTACGGCAAGAAAATCTTCGACGAGAAAAAAGCGAAGGCCGCTGCCAAGAAGAAACAGAAGCAGACGCAAGTCAAAGAGCTTAAGTTCCGTCCAGGAACTGAAGAAGGGGATTACCAGGTAAAACTACGCAACCTGGTACGTTTCCTTGAAAACGGGGACCGCGGCAAGATTACGATTCGGTTCCGTGGCCGTGAGATGGCACACCAGGAAATCGGTATGAAGCTCATGGAGCGGATCGAAAAGGATCTTGAAGAAATCGCGACGGTTGAGATGCGGCCGAAAATGGAAGGCCGGCAGATGACCATGATTGTGGCTCCCCGCAAAAAGAAGTGAACCTGATCCTCTGATGGGTCCCCCGCTTTGGCGGGGGATTTGTCGTTCAGGGACACAATTGTTTTACTTAAAAATAGAATGCGGAGTTTTAAAAATGCCTAAGATGAAAACCAAAAGCGGAGCTACCAAGCGGTTCAAGAAAACCGCCACTGGCTTCAAGCACAAGCAGTCCTTCACCAGTCATATCCTGACCAAGAAGAGCCCAAAGCGTAAGCGTCAGCTGCGTGGCACCAAGCTGATTGCCAAGTCTGACGTGGCGTCAATCAAGCGTATGACGGCTTGCTGATT
>LJZQ01000031.1 GCA_001314845.1 Marinobacter excellens HL-55 | reverse complement strand
GACCGTGTCTTGCCAGGGATGGCAAGACCGAGCCTACAGGGAAGTATTCACGGCGTGTCCGGGGAGGGCTTCCCCGGTACTGGCCCGAATCCGCAGCTAAACGCGCAGAGCGGGCCGCATCCCGAGTCCAGTATCAGCGACGCTTCATAGACTGGAAAAATTCGTCATTGGTCTTGGTGTCGCGCAGCTTGTCCAGCAGGAACTCCAGTGACGCTGTGTCGTCGTCCATGGAGTGCAGCAGTTTGCGCAGGATCCACACGCGCTGGATGTCTGCTTCCGTCATCAGCAGGTCTTCACGGCGGGTGCCGGAACGACGGATGTTGATGGCCGGGTAGACGCGCTTTTCAGCGATCTTGCGATCCAGGTGGATTTCCATGTTACCGGTGCCTTTGAACTCTTCGTAGATAACCTCGTCCATTTTCGAACCGGTATCCACCAGCGCGGTCGCCAGGATGGTCAGACTGCCACCTTCCTCGACGTTACGCGCTGCGCCGAAAAAGCGCTTCGGCTTCTCAAGAGCGTGGGCGTCGACACCACCGGTAAGTACCTTGCCTGAGGACGGGATAACCGTGTTGTAGGCACGAGCCAGACGGGTAATAGAGTCCAGCAGGATGATGACATCCTTTTTGTGCTCAACCAGGCGCTTGGCTTTCTCGATGACCATATCCGCCACCTGAACGTGACGGGCCGGCGGCTCGTCAAAGGTGGAGGCGATAACTTCGCCGCGCACGGTGCGCTGCATCTCGGTCACTTCTTCCGGACGCTCGTCAATCAGCAAAACAATCAAATGGCATTCCGGGTTGTTGCGCACGATGGACTGGGCGATACCCTGCATCAGCAACGTTTTACCAGCCTTGGGTGGGGAGACGATCAGGCCACGCTGGCCTTTACCGATCGGCGACACCAGGTCGAGTACCCGAGAGGTCAAATCCTCGGTGCTGCCGTTACCGGCTTCGAGCATAAGGCGCTCGTCCGGGAACAGTGGCGTCAGGTTTTCGAACAGAATCTTGTTACGGGCGTTGTCCGGCTTATCAAAGTTAATCTCGTTAACTTTCAGCAGAGCAAAGTAACGCTCGCCGTCTTTCGGAGGCCGGATCTTGCCGGAGACAGTATCGCCAGTACGAAGGTTGAAGCGGCGAATCTGGCTGGGGGACACGTAAATATCGTCAGGGCCAGCCAGGTAGGAGGCGTCGGCAGACCGAAGGAAGCCGAAACCATCCTGCAGAATCTCCAGTACACCATCACCGTAGATGTCTTCCCCGCTCTTGGCGTGCTTCTTCAGGATGCTGAAGATAACATCCTGTTTGCGCGAACGGGCGAGGTTGTCGAGGCCCATTTCTTGCGCGATTTCGAGCAATTCGGGCACAGATTTCTGCTTGAGTTCAGTAAGATTCATAATTTGTAGGATTTATCAGGAATGGAAGTAAACGACGGTTGATATGACAGGGGTGCCCCTGAACGTGTTGATCAAAAAAGCTGAAACAAGGTGCTGGCTAGATGGAGCGACCGGTGCAGATGAAAGCCGGTTTTATATGCTGGAGCCAGAGAGTGGGAACAACTGTTCGCCGGGCAGTCCGCATAATCGACCACCTTGAAGGCACCTGTCAAGACCTCTGGCCAAAATTAAACCAGTTTCATGATCTTGATCTGACCCTGCAGCCGCATACAACTCCCTCTGATGGGTTACCCCCTTCCCATATACCGCACGTATACGGATACTGACGTTAATATCAATAACAACTTTTGAATGCAGTACAACGGAGCCAAGCTATGAGCAGTGAATTCAAACCTCTGAACATTGCCATTCTGACCGTATCTGACACACGTGGCGTGGAACAGGATACCTCGGGTCAGTTTCTTGAAGAAAGTGCTACCGACGCAGGTCACCGTCTGGTGTCCCGCCGGATTCTTCCTGACGACGTCTACCTCATCCGTGCGTTGATGTCGCAATGGATTGCTGACCCGGAAATCCACGCTGTCATCATCACCGGCGGCACCGGCTTTCTCGAGCGCGACAGCACCCCAGAAGCGGTTGCGCCGCTGCTGGACAAAGCCATTGACGGCTTTGGCGAAGAATTCCGCCGGCTGTCGGCTTTGGAAATCGGCTCATCCACAATTCAGTCCCGATCGTTTGGCGGTATGGCCAACAATACCGTGATCTTTTGTCTGCCGGGTTCCACCGGGGCCTGCAGAACCGGCTGGAACGGCATTCTGAAAAGCCAACTGGACAGCCGGCATGAACCCTGCAATTTTTCAGCCCTGGTGTTCAGGAAGCCGGATCGCGCTTTCAACCGACTTCAGGAAGTCATCGGCAAGCGTGCTGAACGATAACCAGGAGGTACCATGGCAGGCTCTGACCTGATTTCCGTTGACGACGCTCTTGGCCATATCTTGAGTCGCGCCAACCCAGTGACCCAAACCCGCGCCGTTCCGCTGGGCGAAAGTCTGGGCCGTACTTTGGCCGAAAACCAGTGCGTACCGGCGGATGTTCCCCCGGCCGATAACAGCGCGGTTGATGGCTACGCAGTGCTGCACTCTGACGTCGTGCCCGGGCGGGCGCTGACGGTCTCTGACCGACTGCCAGCCGGCACCGCACCGAAACGACTTCAGCCTGGCACAGCGGTACGGATATTTACCGGATCGGAAATCCCCCCGGGTGCCGATGCGGTAGTCATGCAGGAACGGGTAGAGCGTTCCGGCGACGAGATTGTGATCATGACCGAGGTCGCGCAGGGGCAAAATACCCGCCAGCGCGGCCAGGACCTTACCCAGGGTGACCTGGCCCTGGCCCGCGGTACTTATATCCGCCCCCAGGAAATGGGACTTCTGGCCTCGATGGGTGTTCAGCATGTGCCCGTGTTGGAACGTTTGCGGGTGGCCATCCTGAGCACTGGCGATGAACTGGTTCAGCCCGGCGAGCCGCTGGCACCTGGCCAGATCTATAACAGTAATCGCTACACTCTGCTCGGGCTTCTGGCCCAGGCCGGTTGCGAGGTCGTGTTGTGCGACACGGTTCGGGATACTCGCGAGATCACTCGCCAGACTCTGCGAGAAGCGGCAACCAAAGCAGATCTGATCATCACCAGTGGCGGCGTGTCGGTGGGCGAAGAAGATCACGTGCGCGCGGTTCTTGAGGAATCCGGCAAGTTGTCTTTGTGGCGGATGGCTATAAAGCCTGGCAAACCGCTCGCGTTTGGTGAGATTGATGGCACACCGGTGTTGGGACTGCCTGGAAATCCGGCCTCTGTGCTGGTCTCATTCATGATCATCGTGATGCCCTACATCCGCAAACGCCAGGGGCGATCAGACGCACTGCCAATCGGCGAATGCCTGCCCGCAGATTTCTCCATCACGTCGCCATCGATCCGGCGGGAGTTTGTGCGCGCCCGCAAGACAGGTAACGGCGCCGACATCAAGGTGGCAGCTGCCCCGAACCAGAGCTCAGGCGTGCTGAGTTCTGCCTGCTGGAGCTCAGGCCTGGCGGTGGTGCCGGAAAACACTACCATCCAGATCGGAGACCCGGTGATGTACTACTCATATCCTGAACTGTTGAGCTGATCATGACTGACCAAAACCTGACTGTCCGATTTTTTGCCCGGCTCCGCGAGGAGCTTGATACCGACAGCCTTGAGCTGCCTGCAATACCCGGCCAGACGGTTGAGACCTTGCTGTCTCAGCTGGCCGCCCGGGGTGGCCGCTGGGCCCAACTGCAGGGTGATCAGCCCGTCATGGTGGCGGTCAATCAGGCCATGGCCAAGCCGTCAACACCGGTGAAGGCGGGTGATGAAGTGGCATTCTTTCCACCGGTGACCGGAGGTTGAAATGGTCTCTATCCAGACGGAAGATTTTGATGTCGGTGCGGAATATGAGGCGCTTCGGGGCAGCGGTTCCGGCACCGGAGCGGTGGCGACCTTTTCTGGCCTGGTTCGGGATTCCGGGGACCTGTCCGGGGTAACCGGGTTATTCCTGGAACACTATCCGGGCATGACCGAACAGGTAATCCAGGGCTTGATTGAGTCTGCATCCCAACGCTGGGATGTCCGTCAGGCCCGGGTGATCCATCGGGTTGGTCGGCTGGCGCTGTCGGACCAGATTGTGTTTGTCGGCGTTTGCAGCGCTCATCGCGGCGACGCCTTCGCGGCCTGCGAATTTATTATGGATGCGCTGAAAACGTCGGCTCCCTTCTGGAAAAAGGAAATCACCGGAGACACGGAACACTGGGTTGAGCAAAAAGAGTCGGACCTTGATCGCTCCCAGGCCTGGGAGTTATGGCCATCAGGTGCCAGCTATAGCGCCGATCCTGACCATAAAAAAACCGCCCGTTGAGTTCGACCCAAGGGCGGTTTTTTGGCAGTAACCTGATCAGAGGTTGCTGTCGAGGAAGGCCGCAAGCTGTGACTTGGACAGGGCGCCCACCTTGGTAGCGTCGACGTTGCCGTTCTTGAACAGCATAAGAGTCGGGATGCCACGGATGTTGAACTTGGGCGGGGTCTGTTCATTTTCATCGATGTTCAGCTTGCAGACCTTGAGCTTGCCGTCGTATTCATCGGCAATTTCTTCCAGGACCGGTGCAATCATCTTGCAAGGGCCACACCACTCAGCCCAGTAGTCCACCAGCACCGGAACGTCAGACTTGAGTACGTCCTGTTCGAAGGATGCGTCGGTAACATTAACGATATTTCCGCTCATTACTTTTTCCTGATTCAGGCGCTCTACGGCCGTGCGTGCCGGCCACAGCAGAGTCGCTGTTGACTGTAGCAAGCGGTGTAAGCTGTATGCGCTTTGCCGCCTACCCGGATTTCGTTAGGCCATTACTTTACGCGATTGCCCGCCTCAATGTGAAGCGGGTTATTGTTGCCCGGATACTCATCCGCATCCGTAATGACCGCAGGCGGTTACTGACAGCCCGTGGGGCTTTCTTTTATAGTAGCCGCAATGTCACTCACAAGTTCACACCACACAGGACGCCAACCAACGTGACGGCCGCATCTACTGCCGAGAACGCTATACCTTCCCCGGATATGCTGGCGGCCATCGATATGGGCTCCAACAGTTTCCACATGGTCGTGGCCCGTCTGGTTCATGGCGAAATTCGTGCGATCGAAAAGATGGGCGAAAAAGTCCAGCTTGGCGCAGGCCTGGATCAGTACAATCGCCTGACCGACGCAGCCCAGGAACGCGCTCTGGAATGCCTCAGCCGTTTTGCGCAGCGGCTTCAGGGCATTCCGCCAGAAGGCGTGCAGATTGTCGGCACCAATGCCCTTCGGGTCGCTCGTAACGCTTACGATTTCATTACCAAGGCGGAGGAGGTGCTCGGATACCCGGTTGAAATCATTGCCGGCCGGGAAGAGGCTCGCCTGATCTACCTTGGCGTTTCCCACACCCTGTCTGATGATGAAGGCAAACGTTTGGTCATCGACATCGGCGGCGGCAGTACCGAATTCATTATTGGCCAGCGCTTTGAGCCTCAGGAGCTTGAAAGCTTGCACATGGGCTGTGTGTCGTTCCGTAACCGGTATTTCCCGGACGGCAAGGTGTCTCGTCGGCAAATGGACCGGGCCATCACCCATGCCGAACAGGAACTGCTCAATATCCGCCAACATTACCGGTCGGTGGGCTGGCAGAGCGCGGTTGGATCGTCCGGCTCAATCAAGGCCATCTTCAGTGTGCTGGCCAACCTGAAAATTACCGACGGCACCATCACCCGTGATGCCATGGAAGAGTTACGCAAGCGCTTGATCGACATGGGCAAGGTTGAGAAATTATCCGAGTTGGGCGTGCGTCAGGATCGGCAAAGCATTTTCCCCGCCGGCTTTGCGATTCTGCTCGCGGCTTTCCGCTCCCTGGACATCAAGGACATGACCTTTGCCGATGGCGCCCTACGGGAAGGACTGCTGTACGACATCGTCGGGCGCATTCAGCATGAGGACGTCCGTGAGCGCACCATCGCAGCCCTGCAAGAACGCTACCATGTGGATCAGACCCACGGCGCAGCAGTTGAGCAGACCGCTATTACTGCCTGGGCGCAGGTTGCAGATCACTGGGGCCTGCACACCGCCGCAGACGAAGACGTTCTGCGCTGGGCGTGTCGATTGCATGAAATCGGCCTGACCATCTCCCACAGCCAGTACCACAAACATGGCGCCTACCTTCTGCGCTATTCCGATCTTCCCGGCTTCACCCAGCAATTCCAGAAAGATCTGGCGACGCTGGTCCGGGGCCACCGGCGCAAGTTTTCGGCAACGGTGTTTGAAGGCATCGAACCGGAAGACAAGCCCAGGCTTCGTTACCTGTGTGTGCTGTTGCGCCTGGCGGTGCTGATGCAGCACCCTCGCAACCTGGAGGAGCCACCAGCATTTGTCCTGCACGGGCACGAGAACAAGCTGGTCATGGAGTTCCCAGAGGGCTGGCTGGATAACCGGCCGTTAACCCTGGCCGATCTGGAAAACGAAAGGGACTATCTGGCACGGCAGGATTTCAAGCTGGAAATCGGCAGCCGGCCAGCCTGACCATCAACCGGAGAGCTCCGCCTCCAGGCTCTCCACCGTTTCGCTGACGTCCAGCCACTGGGACTCGACGTCTTCCAGCTCTCGCTTCAGCTCAGTCTGTTGGCCCAGCAATTCTTTCAGGCGAACCTTCGCGCTGTCATCATAAACGTCGGGATCGCCGAGAGACGCTTCCACCTTGCCCAGTGCCTGCTGGAGTTTTTCCATGCGCAATTCCAGCGCACCCTGCTTTTTCCGCCACGGGCTCAGTTTCTGGCGAACTTCTGCCTCCTGTCGTTTCCTGGCCTTGCGTTCATCCGCCGTCAGGGCCGCGCTACCACTGGCGGCTTTGTCGGAGCCAGAATCACCTTCTACCTGGCGCCTCGGGGGTTCGTCGTCGTCTTTTCGACGATCCGCCAGCCAACGTTCGTAATCTTCCAGATCGCCATCGTATTCCCGAACTGTGCCGTCCGACACCAGCCAGAACTCATCCACCGTGTTGCGCAGAAGATGGCGATCGTGAGACACCACCACCAGGGCACCGTCAAAGTTCTGAAGCGCCATGGTCAGCGCCTGACGCATTTCCAGATCCAGGTGGTTGGTGGGCTCATCCAGTAACAGCAGGTTGGGTTTTTGCCAGGCTATGACCGCCAGCGCAACACGGGCTTTCTCCCCCCCGGAGAACGACCGGATCGGGCTGAGCGCTTCGTCGCCATGGAAATCAAAACCACCCAGAAAATTCCGGACTTTCTGCTCAGAAGCCCCGGGCGCCAGGCGTTGCAAGTGCAGAAACGGGCTGGCATCCAGATCCAGTGACTCCAGCTGGTGCTGGGCGAAATAGCCGATCGCCAGGTGTTCGCCGCAAGTCCGTTCACCCGCCAGCAATGTGCCGGTGCCCCTCAGGGCATCCATAAAAGTCGACTTGCCGGCGCCATTCGGCCCGAGCAGACCAATACGTGAGCCAGGCAACAGCGTGATGTTGATGTTATTGAGAATGATGGTCTCGCCGTGGCCCGCCGCGCCGTTGCGAATAGAGAGCAGCGGATTGGAGACTTTATCGGCAACGGGAAACTCGAAACTGAACGGAGAATCGACATGGGCAGGGGCGATCCGCTCCATGCGTTCCAGCGCCTTGACCCGGCTCTGGGCCTGACGGGCTTTGGTGGCCTTGGCCTTGAACCGGTCAATAAAGCGCTGAATTTCGGCAATACGAGCCTGTTGGCGTTCAAAGCTGGATTGCTGCTGGGCCAGGCGCTCGCTGCGCTGCACTTCGAAGGCGGAGTAGTTACCGGTATAGAGTGCCAGTTTCTTCTGATCAAAGTGCACCAGATGGGTCGCCACCCGATCCATGAAATCGCGATCGTGAGAGATAAACAGCAAAGTACCCGGGTATTTGCGCAGCCAGTTTTCCAGCCACAGACAGGCATCGAGATCCAGGTGGTTGGTGGGCTCATCCAGCAGCAAAAGATCTGACGGGCGCATCAGGGCCTGGGCAAGATTCAGGCGAATACGCCAGCCCCCGGAGAACGCTGACACCGGCCGTTCGGCATCGCTGTCGACAAACCCGAGCCCTCGCAGCAAGGCTTCTGCCCGCCGGGACGCCGACCAGGCCTCATGGATATCCAGTTCGCCGTGCAGCCTGGCAATGGCATGGTCATCACTCCGGGCTTCGGCGTCTGCGAGTTCACGCTCCATGCGCCGGAGCTCGAAATCACCATCCAGTACAAAATCCCGGGCCGAACGGGAACTGGCGGCTACTTCCTGTGCCATATGTGCAATCCGGCAACCGCCGGGCAAAGACACCGCGCCCTGTTCCGGCGCAAGCTGGCCCAACAAGAGCTGAAACAGGCTGGATTTACCGGCACCATTGGCCCCGACAATCGCCACTCGCTGGCCGGGTTGAACCGTGAGACTGACGTTCTCTAGTAACCAGACGCCGCCTCGTTGTAAACTGAGATCGGTTATCGTTAACATAGACGTACTTTATCCATGGATTTCAGCCAGGGAAGCGCCCCACCATGACCGTTCCGCAGACAGAACCGTTGGCTCTGCCGGCAACCATGGAACCAGACAATCCTTTGTGGCGTTATGCTCTGGCCTGCT
This sequence comes from Marinobacter excellens HL-55, assembly GCA_001314845.1. Taxonomy (GTDB): domain Bacteria; phylum Pseudomonadota; class Gammaproteobacteria; order Pseudomonadales; family Oleiphilaceae; genus Marinobacter; species Marinobacter excellens_B. The sequence goes on along the minus strand of LJZQ01000031.1, from coordinate 31,113 downwards.
GGCGAAAACCCGAGCTGGCCGAGATCTGTCTGGACCTGCAGGCACAAGGCTGGAGCGTAACCCGCATACTGTGTGCCGGTTGGCTAGGCGCGAATGGACATACGTTCACTGGCGTTGAGGGCGCTAAGGTAACAGAGTGGCGCGCCCGTGTAACCGGCAGCATTCGTTCGGCACGCAAATCCATTCCCCGGAATCATAATGCTTGTCGTGAGCTTCGGGAAGCGCTGGCAAAAGCGGAATTACAGGCCGAGAAGAGCGAACTGGCTTTGGCTTGGCAACACCTGAACTCCAGTAACCCGGGGACTGGCACCATGCTTGATCGCAACACCGCCATTCTGCAGAACCTACTCGCTGCAGCGCCGCTTCGGAACTCTGAGGCCGAGACCACCGCATCACTGAAAACGCTTGCCATCCTGTTGGCCACAGCCACTGACAGTGAGCCTATGCCATGATGATGAAATGGCTGATCCGCCTCGCCTTCCCTGCCCTTGGCCTGCTGGTGCTGCTGATTTTCTTTGGCCTCGGCGACCCCGCAGCGGTCTCTGAGCCAGCGATTGAGAAAGTGGAAAAACCCACTGAAATACCACCGTTCGAAGATTTGCTGCCGGCCCCCATCCCGACCGAAGGGCCGGAAATCGTGTTCAAGTGGCAAGACACCGAAGGCAACTGGCATTACGCCGACCAGCCCCCGCCACAGGGGCCATGGAACGCCCTGGCGATAGAGCGCCCGGGCAAAAATGTGCGTAACGAACGCCGCGCGGACCCCGATAATGACTGGCAGTCGCCCTATCGTGCGCCGTTCTCTTTGAGCCCATCGCCCGGTGATAACGGTACCTGAGCCAACGCGATCACAGTCTTAACACAGTTTCAGTGGCATCCTGCCGCTGAACCCGTTACCTTTCCATTTTTGCCTAATCCATAGGAGCCGTACGGCTCTGTTACACGTGCGAAGGATGAAAACATGAAGAAAACGCTGTTAGCCGTTGCCATAACCGGCCTTATTGCCGGCTGCTCCACTGCTCAGGAGCCCGCCAACGATCCGGCACTCGACACCACGTCTGAGAGAGTCAGCTACGGCATGGGCCTGGTCCTGGGTGAGCGCATGGGCAACGATCTGCCGGATCTGCAAATGGATCAGTTCCTGCAGGGCATTCAGCATGGCCACGCTGGCGATGAGCAAGGCAAGCGCCTGACCCGCGAAGAAGTTCAGGAAGCCCTGATGACCTACCAGCAGGAGCTTCAGGCAGAACAGGAGCAGCAGCAAGAGGGCTTGGCCAGTCAGAACCAGGAAGCCGGTGAAGCCTTCTTGGCAGAGAACGCTGAACGGGAGGGTGTCGAAACCACTGAATCCGGCCTTCAGTATGAGGTAATCGAAGAAGGCGAAGGCGCCAACCCGACCGCTCAAGACCGCGTGCAGGTGCACTACACCGGAGAACTGATCAATGGTGAAGTGTTTGACAGCTCCCGAGAGCGCGGCCAGCCGGTGACGTTTGGCCTGAACCAGGTGATCCCTGGCTGGACCGAAGGCCTGCAACTGATGAATGAAGGCGCTCGCTACAAGCTCTACATCCCGTCAGATCTGGCCTATGGCCCCGGCGGCAACCAGGCCATCGGCCCCAACGAAACCCTGATTTTTGATGTGGAACTGCTGGCAGTCAATCCAGACAGCGAATAAGCTGTTTGGGCCAAACAAAAAAAACCGACCTGAGTAATCAGGTCGGTTTTTTATACGGGACCACCAGGAACTGAACGGATCAGGCGGAGGCCATTTTTTCCGCGTGGGCGTTGTGCAAATGCTCGATCAGAAAATCTTCCATTTCAAACCGGCTTTCCAGAACCTCACCAAGCCTGGACAGCTCGCCGAACAGATCTTTGAGCTCTTCTTCACTCAGGATGCGACCGTCCAGACGATCATTGAAGTTGAGGGCAACTTCGGTCGTCTCCTCGATACGGGGATAAACTTTGGCCGCCAACTCCAGGCCACCATCATTGAATTCCCTCGCTTCCTGAATCAGTTGTTCATACACTTCAAAGTGACCGGCCGACACGTAATCCACCAGCACCTCGCAGAGGCGAACACACTTTTCCTTAAGTGCTTCGGTTTGCGAGAAATCGTTTTCACCCGATAATTCACAGTAGCGAACCAACAGTTCCTGACGCTCTTTCAACCAGCGGTCGATCAGCTCGCTGACGCCACCCCAACGCTCCCTGGCGTTCCTGCAATTGTCCAACATGGCGTTGATCTCCCCTAAGTCAGTCCGCCCGGTAAGTGGCCACGCATCTGAATATTGTCATGACCAGATCAAGTTACCCCAAGGCGATAGCAACCCGCAACCGTTTCAGCCCTGCAGCCAGTTTTTCGGCTTATACCGCCGAAACATCATGACCAGGCCAACCACGATCACCAGCACAAAGAACACCGCGGTCCAGCCGGGAATACTCAGACCCAGAAAACGCCACATCACCTCTGCGCAATCCCCTGTGCCCTTCAAGGCTGTTTGTAAAACCTCAACCCAGGGCAGCACATCCAGCAAATAATCCACCGACGGGCCACAGGCCGGCACCTGATCGGCCGGTAAGTTCTGCAACCAAAGCTGTCGTCCTGCAACACCAAGACCGGCTCCGGCCGTGACCACAAGCAAGAATCCGTAAATTCGGTTTCCGAAGCCCTGCGGACCGTGCAGAAAGCCAAGCAGACTGACCAGGCCCGCGCCCATGAAACCGAAACGCTGCAACCAGCACAGCGGGCATGGTTCCAGACCCATCACATGTTCCATGTAGAACGCCACGGCCAGCAAGGCGGCGCACATCAAAAATACAAGACCAAACACCCATCTGCTTGTCAAATCAACACCCCGGAATCATCATGTAAACTGTTGACGCCAATCCTAACCTATGAAGAACATAGCGCCTATGACCTTTCAACGAAATATCTTGCCCGTGCTGTTGCTCGCCCTGTATGCACTGATGGCCGGGCCCGCACTGGCAGAGGAAGAACCCGAAGAGCGCGGCATCACCGATTACATCGAGATGGAGCCTGCCTTTGTAACCCATGTCGGCGAGCCCGGTACCAAAGTGATCTACCTGAAAGCGTCGGTCACGCTTCGCGCAGACCGGGAGTCCACGAGACCGGCACTTGAGGCCCATATGCCCAGACTGCGGCACGAACTGGTCATGCTGTTTGGCGAACAAGTTGACGTGGACGTGCTAACCAGCCAACAGGGGCAGCAAGCACTCAGAGAAGAGGCAGCAGCAAGAATCAATGCCGTGCTGGAAGAACAGCAAACCGGAGAGCACATCGCCGGCGTGCTATTTACGGAGTTTGTGGTACAGCGGTAGACCCGGAACGAACTCAGGCAATGCGGGAAAACAGGTCGTCAGCCTTCTGCTGTTCATGAACGACCTGCCCGGCGTCGTCCCAGCCAGCCTCCCAGGCGGCGATGATGACATCCCCCCGATAAGGACAGCGGGTTTTCTCCATGCCCATGGTGCCTGCCATGTACCCCTGACGATAGGCTTTATTGAGCGCTTCTACATCCCATCCGAGCTTGATATCTCTAGCCATGACGCCATCCTCTTACCTGTTGTTAACAAACGTAACAGCAGGTAACAAAAGCCGCAAACCGTAATCCGGTTTCTGTGCGGCATGTCCGCTTCCGGCTGTGACGCGACAACCGGTCAGGCGCGCAGATACTCTTCAAGGAATTCGCTGAATGGGCGGGTATCGGCCTCCTCCTGCTTTTTTTGCTCGGCCAGGGAGTTCTCGGTCATGGCCTGGTAATCCGCCAGGACATCCGACGCCAGCCCTTCGTTTCGGAGGTTTTTCTGATGCTGACGGGATATTTCCGTAATCCAGTCTCTGTGGCCAAGGCCCGCACTGCTCATGGCGTCCAGCACCTGAGCGGAAGGCACTGACCAGTCAGCCCCCTTCAGCTTGTCACACTGTGTTGCCAGCGCCGCGCAATAGGTGTCGCTCTCGCCCCAACTATCGAGCAATTCCGCCAGTGGCTGCAGTCGCTCGAGCAATTCCCGGGCAGCCGGACCAACGGGTACCCGCTGGCCGCCCTGACAAAGGCTCAGCTCCTGCCAGCGACCGGACGCCACCACGTCTTTGTAGTTGTCGTCCAGGCGCTGACATTCGTCATCGCCGATGCGCGGCGAATCGGTCAGCAGGCAGTCCAGCAAAAACAGGTCGAGAAAGTCGATCTGGGCCTGGTTAACACCCACAGGTGAGAACGGATCAAGATCCAGGCAACGCACTTCAATATATTCCACGCCCCGGGCATCCAGCGCCTGTATCGGCTTCTCGCCTGGCCCGGTGGTCCGCTTGGGGCGCACCGCACTGTAATACTCGTTCTCGATCTGCAGCACGTTGGTGTTGATCTGGATGAACTCACCGTCGTCACGACGGGTGCCAATGGCTTCATAGGCAGGCCAATTGGTGTGGATGGCCTTGTCCAGAGTTCCGGTATAGGTGCTGAGCTCGTTAAAGCAGATGTTCAGGGAGGCCTGAGCATTGTTGTGATAGCCCAGATCGCCCATTCTCAGCGACGTGGCGTGCTTGCCGTACCAAGTATTGTCATTAAACCGGCCAAGATCGTGTTTTACATTGGCAACGAAACTGGCATCCAGCGCCGGTGACGCACCGAACAGCAACATCAAAAGCCAACTGCGCCGACGGAAGTTACGAATCAGCCAGAAGTATTGGTCTGATTTAAAATCCTTCAGCGACTCCTGATTTCCGGTCACCTGCTGCCACTTACTCCAGAAACTGTCTGGCAACGACAGATTGTAGTGGGCGCCGGCAATGCTCTGCATGATCCGACCATAACGCACCGCCAATCCCTGCCGGTAAACATGTTTGAGCTGACCAATATTGGAGCTGCCATAGTGGGCAATGGGAATGCTTTGATCACCATCGATCTCACAAGGCATGCTCGCGGCCCAGAACACCTCATCGCCAAGGTGATGCTGCACAAACCGGTGGGTATCCCGTAACGATGCCAGCATCGCTTCGGTGGAGTTGAACACCGGGGTGATCAGCTCCAACAGGGCTTCCGAATAATCGGTGGTGATGCGAGGATGGGTCAGGGCCGAGCCCAGAGCCACCGGATGTGGGGTTTGCGCAACAAACCCGTTGGCATCCACCCGCAGGCCTTCTTTTTCAACACCTTTGAGAAAGCCATCCCAATCGGTGGCGGCAAACTGGTAAAACAGGGAGTGGCGGGATTCAGCCATGGTGAGCTCCTGTTGAAGCGGCCACCCCCTTGTGAGGGGCAGCCGCCATTGGATCAATGAAGTGGTATCAACGACCGTCTTTACGGGCTGAAGCCAGCGCCTGCGCCAGAGCGCCAGCCATGGTGCCTTGCTCAGACGGGCCGCGCTGAGGCTTACGACCCGCCGATTGGCTGCTGGCTTTGTCGCCTCCCCGTGCCGGTTTGGCAGAGGTTTCAGCTCCTGGCTGATCATCCATACGCATGGTCAGGGCAATCCGTTTACGGGGAATGTCCACTTCCATGACTTTCACCTTAACAATATCACCCGCTTTGACTACTTCGCGCGGATCTTTGACGAAAGTATGGGACAGCGCCGAAATGTGTACCAGACCATCCTGGTGCACGCCGATGTCGACAAAGGCACCGAAATTGGTGACGTTGGTGACCGAGCCCTCCAGCACCATGCCGGGTTTCAAATCCTTCAGGGTTTCCACACCTTCCTCAAAGCTGGCAAACCGGAACTCCGGCCTGGGATCACGGCCCGGCTTTTCCAGCTCGGAGAGAATGTCTTTGATGGTGGGCAAACCAAACTGTTCGGTAACGTAATCCTGGGGGTTGAGGCCGCGTAAAAAGGCCGAGTCACCCACGATGTTGTCGATGTTCCGATTGTTACGTTTGGCGATGGCTTCCACCACGCCATAAGCTTCTGGATGCACCGATGACCGGTCCAGTGGATTCTCACCACCGGCAATCCGCAAAAAGCCCGCAGCCTGCTCAAAGGTGCGCTCACCCAGCCGGGCCACCTTCAGCAACTGTTTGCGATTTTTGAACATGCCGTTCTGGCTACGGAAATCGACGATGTTCTGGGCAATGCTCTGGTTCAGGCCAGACACTCTCGCCAACAACGGTACCGACGCGGTATTAAGATCCACACCCACACCGTTTACGCAGTCTTCCACCACCGCGTCCAGGCTGCGCGACAACTGCACCTGAGACACATCGTGCTGGTACTGGCCGACGCCGATGGACTTGGGTTCAATCTTGACCAGCTCGGCCAGGGGATCCTGCAAGCGGCGGGCAATCGATACCGCGCCGCGAATGGTGACATCCAGATCCGGCAATTCCCGGGAGGCAAACTCGGAGGCTGAATAGATAGATGCCCCCGATTCGCTGACCACAATCCGGGCCAGCTTGAGCTCGGGGTAGCGCTTGCTCAGATCGCCCACCAGCTTTTCGGTTTCCCGTGACGCGGTGCCGTTGCCGATGGCCACCAACTCAATCTTATACTTGCGGCACCAGGCAGCCATCTGCTCAATGGATTGATCCCACTGATTTTTGGGTGCATGGGGGTAGATCGCGCCATGGTCTGCCACCTGCCCGGTGCCATCAATAACGGCCACTTTAACGCCGGTCCGGAGGCCGGGGTCCAGGCCAAGGGTTGGTCGGGGACCTGCCGGAGCCAGCAACAGCAAGTCTTTCAGATTGGCGGCAAACACGTTAATGGCTTCCGCTTCTGCGGCTTCACGCACCTGCGCCATCAGGTCGGTTTCTATCTGTGTCGACAGCTTGACGCGCCAGGTCCAGCGCACTACATCGGACAGCCACTTGTCTGCGGCCCGGCCGTTATCACGAATATTCCAGCGAGCGGCGATCCGTTGTTCAGCCGGATGCGGCTGACGACGGTTTTCGTCCTCATCGCCCAAGACCAGGGTGTAAGCCAGAACGCCTTCGTTACGACCGCGCAGAATCGCCAGGGCCCGGTGTGACGGTACTTTCTTCAGGGGTTCGACGTGATCAAAATAGTCCCGGAACTTGGCGCCTTCGGTTTCTTTGCCGTCCACCACGGTGACTTTCAGCTGGCCTTGCTGCCAGATAAAGTCTCGGAGAGACCCCAGCAATTCAGCGTCTTCGGCAAAACGTTCCATCAGGATGTAGCGCGCGCCGTCCAGTGCCGCTTTGGTGTCCTCTACACCCGCCTCCGGATTCAGGTAGCCCGCAGCGGTGGCCTCCGGATCAAGCGCCGGATCATCAAACAACGCGTTCGCCAGCGGCTCCAGGCCCGCTTCCCGGGCAATCTGGGCCTTGGTGCGGCGCTTGGGCTTGTAGGGCAGGTAAAGATCTTCCAGGCGATTCTTGGTGTCGGCCGCATCGATGGCTGCGCGCAGCTCATCGGTCAATTTGCCCTGCTCCTCAATGCTATTGAGGATGGTGCCACGACGGTCTTCCAGCTCGCGCAGGTAACGCAGGCGTTCTTCCAGCGTTCGCAGCTGACTGTCGTCCAGCGAGCCGGTGACCTCTTTCCGGTAACGGGCAATAAACGGAACCGTGGAACCTTCATCCAGCAGGGCCACGGTGGCATTAACCTGTTGCTCGCGTACGCCAAGTTCATCGGCAATGCGCCGGGAGATACTGTTCATGCAACCTCTGTATGGTTTCGCGTTCGGAATTAATGCGCAAAGGTACAGCGGCTTACTGCTGCAGGCAAGCAGACTGATTGCGGCGGTTCAGGAATTGAACAAGGTCGTCCCAGGGCATGGGGCGGGCAAAGTAATAGCCCTGGATTTCATCGCAGTGTTGCTGGCGCAGGAACTCCAGCTGGCTTTCGGTTTCCACGCCTTCTGCCACGACACTGATCTGAAGGCTGTGGGCCAAGCTGATAATGGCCCGGATAATATGTTCGGCGTCGGCAGACTTGCCCAGATCCTGGACAAAGGATTTGTCGATCTTGACCAGTGAAATTGGCAAATGCTGCAGGTTGCTCAGGGACGAAAAGCCGGTACCGAAATCATCCAGCGCAAAACTGATACCCAGTTGACTCAGCTCTCGCAGGCAGCGCTGGGCGTATTCCGGATCGTGCATCATCGCACTCTCAGTCAGCTCCAGCTCAAGCAGACTGGTATCAACATTGGCGTTAAAAATAATCCTGAAGATTGTCTCGGTCATTTTGCGGTCGTGAAACTGACGGAACGACAGGTTGACCGCAAATACCAACCCGGCAAACCCCAGCTCGCCACTTTCCTGAAGGCGTTTGCAGGCTTGCTCTATCACCCAGTAACCAATGGGTACAATCAGCCCGCTGCGCTCAGCCACCGGGATAAATTCGTCCGGCCCCACCAGCCCCCGCTCGGGGTGATGCCAGCGCAGGAGACACTCAACGCCGCGCACTTCCTCGGTCGCAAGGTCTATGCGCGGCTGATAGAAGAGTTCCAGCTCTTTACCCCGCAGCGCGTTGCGCAGATCGGCCTCAAGCCGTAGCTGGTAGCCGGCGGAAATATGCAGCTGCCGGTCGTAAAACCGGAAGCTGGTGCCCGTATCACGCTTGGCTTCAAACATGGCGCGGTTGGCACGCCGAAGCAGTTCTTCAGGGCTGTCACCGGCCTCCGGGTATGTGGCGACACCCAGGCTGGCACTGACCACAACACTCTGGCCATCGAGCGTTAGCGGCTCGTCCAGTGCGACCGCCACTTTGCGGATGATCTGGGTGATATCGAGGGAGTCTTCCACTTTTTCAACAATGATGGCCAGTTCGTCACCGCCAATGCGCATCAGGGAATCCACCCTGCGCAGCTTCTGGCGCAGGCGATCCGCCAGCCGATACATTAACTGATCGCTTCTCTGGTAGCCGAAGGATTCGTTGATGGTGCGGAAGTCGTCCACATTGAGGTGCAGCAACGCCAATCGATGCCCGGCACGCTCCGCCCGTAACAGCGCCTGCTGCAAACGATCAAAAAACAGATCCCGGTTAATAAAGCCGGTCGCCACTTCCCGGCCAAGCTGGCCATGGGCTGACTCCGACAACTGCTCCCGGTACCAGAGGTACTTGACCGCCCGGCGAAAGCTCCAACGGTCAAGCGTTTGCCGGCACAGATAGTCTGAGGCCCCATCAAGAGTCAGCATCGCCCCGCGCTCGCCGCAAGGCTCAGCGCTCAGCGCCAGCACCGGCTTGTCCTCACTGGACACGGCGAGGTACTGGAGGAATGCCGATTCATCCCCGCCGTGAAAAATACAGTCCCAAACGATGACATCAAAACTGGCGTTGCGGATAAGATCGTCACAATCCACCAGATCCGGGCACCAGATGGCGTCTGGACTGATTTCAGGATCGTCGTCCAGCAATGCACCGAGCCACAGAAAGTCTGCATACTCCGGGGTCAGCACCAACAGGCGGAGGCGATCAGGCCTAGTGTCCAAAGGCAGTGTCATCGAGCAAGATCCATGTGTCAGTCAACAGCAAAGTCCATTCTAGGAAGCATAGCTGATACAACGCCAAGGTACAGAAAGACCGGCTGGTGTAGAATAGCCACACGCACAAATACCCCGAAAGTTTCCTTGGCTGGCCTCTAAACTGTGAACAAACTCAATCCCAGACAACGTGAAGCAGTCCGCTACGCCGACGGCCCCCTGTTAGTGCTGGCCGGTGCTGGCAGTGGCAAAACCAGCGTTATTACCCGAAAAATAGCCCATCTGATTGAAGAAAAGGGCATTCCCGGCCGCCACATCGCCGCCCTGACCTTCACTAACAAGGCCGCCCGGGAAATGAAGGAGCGAGTCAGCAAGATTGTCGACCGGGGCAAAGCCCGGGGCCTGATCGTATCCACTTTCCATAACCTGGGTCTTAATATTATCCGGGAGGAACACACGCACCTGGGCTACCACCCCGGCTTTTCTATTTTTGATGCCGAAGACGCCAAAGCGTTACTGCAAGATTTGATGATGCGCGAAGCCAGTGCTGACGCTGGCGACGAGCTGAGCGACGTGCAGATGACTATCTCGTCCTGGAAAAACGCCATGCGCAGCCCGTCTGAGGCATACAGCAAGGCGGCCGACGAGCGCGAGCAACGCATCGCTATTGTTTACAAGCACTACAAGGAATACCTGAAAGCGTACAACGCGGTCGACTTTGATGACCTGATTCTGCTACCGGTGCAGCTGTTCCGGGACAATCCGGAGGTACTGACCAAGTGGCGCAAGAAAATCCGGTATCTGCTGGTGGACGAGTACCAGGACACTAACGTGTGCCAGTACGAGCTGGTCAAACAGCTGGTTGCCGAGCGCGCCGCCTTCACGGTGGTGGGCGATGATGACCAGTCGATCTACGCCTGGCGCGGCGCACGACCAGAAAACCTGGCACAGCTTAAAGAGGATTTCCCCAGCCTGAAGATCGTCAAGCTGGAACAGAACTACCGTTCCACCAGCCGTATTCTGCGCTGTGCCAACACGGTCATCGCCAACAACCCCCACGTGTTCGAGAAAGCCCTGTGGAGTGACCACACCATCGGTGAGGAAATTCGCATCATCCGCTGCCGCAACGAAGACGCCGAGACCGAGCGGGTGGCCACCGAGATTCTCGACCAGAAGCTCAAGAACGGCCTCGACTTCAAAGACTTTGCCGTGCTTTACCGGGGCAACCACCAGGCCCGGCTGCTGGAAATGAAACTGCAGGCCTATCAGATCCCCTACCGGATCTCCGGCGGTCAGTCGTTCTTTTCCAAGAGTGAGATCAAAGACGCCATGTCTTACCTGCGCCTGATGATCAATCCGGATGATGACGCTGCGTTTTTGCGGGTGGTGAATGTGCCTCGCCGTGAAATCGGCCCGCGCACTCTGGAACAGCTGAGCCACTATGCCCGCTCGCGCAATGTTAGTTTGTTCCGGGCACTAAGCGATATGGGCGCCGAAACCCACGTAACCGAGAAGGGCCTGGACCGCTTGCGCCGCTTCGCCCACTGGGTCGACAAAACCTGTGAGCGATTGTTTACCGAAGACCCGGTGCCGGTCATCAAGCAGCTGTTCACCGATATCGAATACGACGAATACCTGCACCAGCATTCCGGCAGCCCGAAACAGGCTGAACGGCGGATGGAGAACATCTGGTATCTGGTGGAATCGATCCAGCGCATGCTGGACGACGGCAAAGGCACTGCGGATGAGCTGGGTATTGAAGACACCATCGCCAAACTGATCCTGCGGGATATGATGGAGCAGCGCGAAGAAGAGGACGACAGCGACAAGGTTCAGCTACTGACGCTCCACGCCTCCAAGGGCCTGGAGTTCCCCCACGTGTTCATCATGGGCCTGGAGGAAGAAATTCTGCCGCACCGCAACAGCATTGAAGAAGGCAATATCGAAGAAGAGCGCCGATTGATGTACGTGGGCATTACCCGGGCCCGGGAAACCTTGTCACTGACCTACGCGGCATCCCGAAAGCAGTACGGCGAAAAACTGGAAACCATTCCCAGCCGGTTTCTGGATGAATTACCGGAAGAGGATGTAACGTGGCACGGGATGGGCGATCAGGACAAAGAGGCCAACCAGAAGAGGGGCAAAGCCACGCTCAGTGCATTGCTGGGCGATCTGGGCCTGTAAAACAAAAAAGGCCCCGACGCATCGGGGCCTTTTTATGCAACTGCTTTATTACTGGCTTTGCGCGATGATATGTTCGATCGCCGCGACGATCTCTTCATCGGAGCAACTGGAGCAGCCACCTTTAGCCGGCATGGCGTTAAAGCCATTAATGGCGTGGTCGGTCAAGGTCTCCATGCCTTTATCGATACGCGAAGCCCACTGATCAGCGTTGCCAATCACCGGAGCACCAGCTGCGCCCGTAGTGTGGCAGGCCATGCAGGCAGCATCATATACTTCGCCACCAGAGCGCGGGCCAGAACTGGCGGTTTCGCTGGCCGCCGCCGCTTCACCGCATTCTTCGCCCTGCAGACACACGTTACCAATCGGCTGAATACGGCTACGAATCTCGTCTTCAACACTAGCCAGTGCGGCACCGGCAGCCAGGCCAAAACCAAGCAAAACAACAGCCAGGACTCTCTTCATCTTCACAATGCACCTCGCATTTGAGCGTTATAATCTTTTGGTCGCATCATTATAGCGATTGAGCCCCCGCAAAAAAACCAAACACCAGACACAGAATTTGATTTCAACCATATTAGTGACAGTTTCGTAGGCTATGACCGTTCTAATGGCAATTGCGGTTACCATACCCGCTAACCAGATCTTTTCCTATTATCAATCGCCAGATCAGGGAGCCCCATGCCCGAAAACAGCCTAAACCATCTGCGCAAACCATTATTGATTCTCGAGTTTTCCAGTCTCGCCGTTCTGTTGATCTCAATGGTCTGGTTCAGCCGTCATTCTGGCGCAGGAGAGCCCATGAATGCGGTTTGGTTAATGATTCCGGCCGCCGCGAGCCTTGGCGTCTTCATCAGCTTTATCGGCCTGATGTATTTGCGCTGGGTTGTCACAGCCAGCGATCAACGCAGTATACGCCACAAAATTGTGGTAATACTGCTGGCGATAACGCTCCTTGGGGTTTGGGCATACGGTATCACCCACACCTGGCTCAGCATAACTGCCACATCTTGAGGGTCTTCCATGATTCGATATACACGCTGGCCTTCGGGATTTGTCGTGACATTCTTGGTGGGTGCAAGCTCACTCGCGACCGCCCAGGAACCTAAAACCGGCAACACGGAATCGGTTGACTGCGCGCTGGTTAGTGACGGTATTCAACGCCTGGCTTGTTACGATGCCCAACACGACCCGACAGAAGCACAGGCGAGCGCGGATGAAGACTCTGCAGCCCGTGCCGAGCGAAACGCTGAAGCGCTTGCCGCGGACGATGCCACCCGGGAAGAGCTGATCACCGATGCGCTCGAAGATGATACAGACACCGGCGTAATGGCGGCACTGGTCGACAACTACCTGGCAGCAGAGAGGGCCATTTTCTCGTTCTCTGGAAGTTTCCTGTCCCATCGACCCAACTACATTTTACCGATCACCTATGTGGACGACCCCAATTCAATGCCCTCCAGCCCCAGATTGGGCCGGTCAGGATACGACTATGGACTGGAGCATGAAGAGGCAAAGTACCAAATCAGTTTCAAGGTGCCTCTTCTGACCGGGGTTTTCGATGACGACACCACGCTCTGGTTCGGCTATACCCAGAAATCTTTCTGGCAGGTTTACAACACCAAAGATTCAGCGCCGTTCCGTGAGACCAACTACGAGCCCGAAATTTTCGTCCGCCAGCGCCTGAATTGGGATCTGGGACCCGGCACGTTGAGCGCGGTTTCCCTGGGATTTAATCATCAGTCCAATGGCCAGTCTGAACCTCGGTCTCGCAGCTGGAACCGGATTATGGGTACCGCCGCATACAGCTACGACCGCTGGTTGTTTATGGTGACGCCCTGGTACCGCCTGCCAGAGAGCGGCAGTGACGATGACAACGCCGATATCAGCCGGTATCTCGGCCATGCCAGTTACCACGCCGTTTACAAGCTGAGCGAGGACAGGACGTTTTCTCTGAAGCTGTTGAACAATCTGCGGTCGGACAACAAGTCATCAGTGGAATTTGGCTATAGCTTTCCTATGGGCGATACGCTGAAGGGCTTTTTCCAATATTACAACGGATACGGCGAGAGTCTGATTGACTACAACGAACGGACTGAGCGGTTTGGTATCGGGATTATGCTGAACAACTGGCTTTGAGGTTTGGGAGTAAGGCCAAGGTATGGGGTAGACCTTCCGAAACGGAAATCGTGGATTTCCTGATTGTTTCTGAAGGTCTACCCCATATCTTGGCCCGTTGGCGGAACGTGTTTTCTTTAAACCTATTGGATATTGAGTCTTTCCATTTCCGCTAACAACTCTTCAGTTTTTTCTTCCATCAACGGTATGTCACCCCTCGACTCTACGTTCAGGCGAACCACCGGTTCGGTGTTGGACATCCGCAGGTTGAAGCGCCAGTTGTCGAATTCCACGCTCAGGCCATCGACGTAACTGACGCTTTTGGCGCCAACAGTATATTTGGCTTCGATAGCAGCGATCACTTTGGGGGGATCGTTGATGGTGCGGTTGATCTCGCCGCTGGCCGGATAGGCTTCGATTCTGGCGTCGATTAACGACGACAGGGTCTGGCCGGACTGGCACAGTCGCTCCGCGATTAACAGCCAGGGGATCATGCCACTGTCGCAGTAAGCGAAATCACGGAAGTAGTGGTGGGCACTCATTTCGCCGCCGTAGACCGCGTCTTCATCGCGCATTCTCTGCTTGATGAAGGCGTGGCCAGTTTTGCTTTCAATGGCTTGGCCACCGGCAGCTTCGACCAGCTCTATGGTGTTCCAGATCAACCTCGGATCGTGGATAACCTTGCCGCCGCCGGTTTTTCTCAGGAACTGGTCCGCCAGCAGGCCGACAATATAATAGCCTTCAATAAAGCGGCCGTTTTCATCAAAGAAGAAGCAGCGGTCGTAGTCACCGTCCCAGGCAATGCCCATAGCCGCGCCGTGCTCGATGACCGCATCAGCGGTTACCTTGCGATTTTCCTGCAGGATCGGATTAGGCACGCCGTTGGGGAAATGGCCGTCAGCCTCGTGGTGAAGTTTGATGAACTCAAACGGCAGGTGCTGCTCAATCTCATCAATCACCAGGCCTGCACCACCATTGCCGGCGTTACACACGATGGTCAGGGGCTTGAGACTAGCGGCATCGACATAACCCAACAAATGGTCGATGTAGGCGCTCATCACCTCCAGGGTCTCGTGTCGGCCTTGCTCAGGGGCGTCCGCGAAAGGCTCAAGAACCCGGTCGCGGATATCATTCAAGCCGTTATCGGAGCTGATTGGCCGGGACTCGGGGCCCACCATTTTCATGCCATTGTGGTCTTTAGGGTTATGGCTGGCGGTAACCATGATGCCACCGTCCATGCCATAGTGGCTGGTGGCAAAATAGACCTGTTCGGTCCCGCACAGGCCGATATCATAAACATCGGCACCTGCCGCCATCAGGCCAGAGCTGAGTGCGTCACTGATTTCCGGGCTGGAAAGCCGGATGTCATAACCCACGATGACTTTTTTCGCGCCGGTAATGGCCACGTAAGCCCGGCCGATTTTCTCGGCGAGCATGGGATTTAACTGATCAGGCACCCGACCGCGAAGATCATAGGCCTTGAAACATGACAGGTCCATTGTCCGTGTTTACTCCGCGGCAGAGGATTGAAGCTGGATATAGTTCTGGATGCCCATCTGGGAAATCATTTCCAGTTGGGTTTCGAGCCAGTCGATGTGCTCTTCTTCGCTATCGAGGATACTGCGGAACAGTTCGCGGCTGGTGAAGTCCTGTACCTGTTCGCAATAGATAACGGCGTCTTTCAGGTCCGTGTGAGCGAGGTGCTCCAGTTTCAGATCGCACTCGATCATCTCCTGGACGTTCTCACCAATCATCAGCTTGTTCAGGTCTTGCAGGTTGGGCAGCCCTTCGAGAAACAGAATGCGTTCGATCAGCTGATCAGCATGCTTCATTTCGTCAATGGACTCTTCATACTCTTTGGCGGCCAGCTTGGTAATGCCCCAATCCTTGTACATGCGCGAATGCAGGAAGTACTGATTGATTGCCGTCAGCTCATTGGCCAGCACTTTATTGAGGAACTGAATAACTTTCTTATCGCCTTTCATAACCGGAATCCTTGATTTGTTTCTTCGTCAGTTAAACAGGATAGCCGGTTTGGCAGCGATAAAAAATGTCGGATGCGAGACAGACTCAATCGCCGGTCTGCTGGTCACCCAAAAAGAGGGGGGTTCAGGCCGGTTGAGCCAGCATATTAGCGAGCGCCATGTAATCCGGGGAGCGGGCTTCTCTGAGAATTTCCCGGGCCGTGCAGGCGCAGCGGCCGCATTGCCGGCCGACACCCAGCTCTTTACCCAATTGGCGCATGGAGCTAATGCCGTCATCCGCTGCTTTGCGGATTTCTCTGTCTGTCACGCCAACGCAAAGGCACACGTACATAGGAGGCTCTCACTAACAATGAAATGTTAGTGGTAATTATTATCATTCAGAAAACGAATTGCAACCACTTGCGCAGAATTTACGCAAAGTTTTGTATCAGAACAGCAGAAATGCCAACGGCAAGAACAGCGCCGTAAACACCCCGGTCAGCCCCATGCCCAAAGAGGCAAAGGCACCCGCTGTGTGGCTGATCTCGAAAGCTCTGGCGGTGCCAATAGCGTGACCATTCAACCCGAGTGCGAAGCCGACAACCCGGTCATCGGTAATCTTGAGCCACCGCGTACACCAGTCCACAAACAGCGATGCCAGCACACCGGTGATCAACAGGCCGCCCAGCGTCAGCGAGACCGAACCGCCCAACTCCTCGGTAATGCCCATCGCAATAGGCGCAGTGACGGATTTGGGCGCCAGGGATGCCAGCACCTCAGGCGTGGCACCCATCAACCAGGCAATACCCAGGGCATAGGCCGCAGCCAAAGTAGCCGCTAATGGCAGGGTGACCAGAATCGGCCGCCAAAGCGCCCGAATGTGATGCATCTGTTGATACAACGGAATGCCCAGGGCCACCGTTGCCGGGCCCAACAGCACCGTTAACCAGCGCGCGCCCTGCTCGTAACGCTCAAATCCCAGACCGGTCAGGGCAACAACCGCCGCCAGCAGCAGCGCCGCGATCATCACCGGGGGCATCCAGAGCGGCCGCTTAAAACGGACGAACAACCATTGGGCTACAATAAAGGCACCCAGAGTCAGTGCCACGGAGAGTAGCGGGCTGGCGGTCCATACCGACATCAATGAAGTAACAATCTCAGGCTGATCGGTCATGGCTGCCGCCCTCCTTGCCAAGCGCGGCCATCTTCTTCATCAGCAGCAAGGTAGTGAACACGCTCAATAAGGTGCCAATGACCAGAGCCACCAACACCGTGGCCCAGTGCCCGGAAAACTGATCCGCGATAAAAAACACGCCCACCACACCCGGCGTAATCAACAGCACCAATATCGAGATCAACCCCTGGCTGGCCGTCGCCAGCTCCGTGCTAACGCGCCCACGCACCATCAGCGTTACGGTGGCCATTACCATACCCAATACGCCGCCGCTCACGGGCATTCCCGCGAACACCCGAACCGCCTCGCCCAGCAGAAAAAACACCACCAGAACCAGAAATCCCCGCAACATCACCATGCCGCTATGCCCTGCCACATCAAAATTGCTCTACACTAATGCCCTGCTCACGAAAACACAGGACGCTCAATGGCACTGAAAGCCACGATCTTCAAAGCCACACTCCATATCGCGGATATGGACAGGCACTATTATGCTGACCACCACCTGACCATTGCCCGCCACCCGTCGGAAAACGACGAGCGCATGATGATCCGGCTACTGGCGTTCGCCCTGAACGCCAAAGACACGTTGGAGTTTTGTCGAGGCCTGAGCACCGATGACGAACCGGAGCTCTGGCAGAAATCCCTGTCAGACGAAATCGAGCTCTGGATAGATCTGGGCCTGCCCGATGAGGATCGGATACGCAAATCCTGCAATCGCTCACAACAGGTCATTCTTTACACCCATGGCGGCCGCGCCGTGCCTGTGTGGTGGGACAAACACCATAGCAAGCTGGAACGATTTGGCAACCTGACCATCGTCGACCTGCCCGCCGAGAGCACCGCCGCATTGGCAGGCCTGGTTGAGCGATCAATGACGTTTCAGGTGTCAGTACAGGACGGCGAAGCGACCTTCAGTACCGATAAAGATCTGGTCAGCATAACCCCGGACCAGCGCCTGCCCATCCGCTGAAATCGACTTGCTCCGCAGGGCTGGACAGAAGCCCCCGGCGCACGTAAGATTGCGCACTCGAAATTGACGAGCAATCATCAGTTTCGAATGCGCCCGTAGCTCAGCTGGATAGAGCGCTGCCCTCCGGAGGCAGAGGTCAGAGGTTCGAATCCTCTCGGGCGCGCCATATTCCATAAAAAAGCCCACCTTGCGTGGGCTTTTTTATGGAACTCTGGTTTGCTCAAGGGTAGATGCAGAACCTCCGGTTCGACAAACTGCGCCAGCAGTTTGGGCGCCGCAGCGCAGCGAAGCTGGGGCGAAGCCCCGAGCAACGCGCCCAAAGCGTTGTGAGTCAATCCTCCCTCGGCTCACCATCATTCCAACCGGAAAAGCTTCACGCACTTCTCTACTCCCCTCACGTTTGACCCTACTTACTGTGGCGATAGCTTGGGAAAATACTTCGTTTCCGCGCGTTCTGGCACAGCCCAGAGCAAAGGTGAACGACTGTCCCTTGGGTCGACATCAATCAGCAACCCTTCGTCGCGCAGTTTTTTGAGCAAACGCCGCGCTGTCCGCTCCTCATGCTCAGCGGTCAGACCCAGCGCATCTGCGCGGGAAATCGAACCCTGAATGAAAGCCTGATAAAGAACCCACTTGGCGGCAGGCTTCAGATCGCCACGGGACGCCACGCAGTCCTCAATCTTCCTCTTCATTGATTGCAGTTCCAGCAAATCAGAAACGTATTCCGCCTGATCGACGGCCGCTTCAAGCATGAAATGGCAAAAGCGTGAGAGCCCAAGCTCGGTAAGCGGGCATCGGCCTGCGCAAGAGTGCTTTTATGGCAACCGGGTCTTTCTCAAAGTTACCTCTCTGAGCCTCACGGATCTGGTAGGGCGGTGTCCGGCAAAATAGGGCTGAAATCCGTGACGGCGATGTACTGGTGATCGACCGGAACGTTCCGGCCAGCCATCGGAAATCGATGATCTCAACCGACTAAGTAAGGGGGTGTTCCCCGCTACGAGCGGATGACGTGTCCAATTGCGGACAGTCCAAACCAGAAGTTAGGCATTAACCCGATCCACATCACTCTAAACCGAGCCAGAATAGTGCCCTCCGGGGTCAGCGACTCGAACCCTCTAAATCCCCATGGAATTGTTCGTTGCAAGCCCGCGCCAACCGGTCACAGATAGCTGACCATCTAGGCTCTTGGGGTGGCAATTCGATCACAATCCGGTCAACGTTTGCCCGGTCCATCGAATGCATAGCGGTGTAGAGCATTCGTCCGTATTCGTCGACCGTAGCTCCGAGCCTGATAGATTCGGATGCACGATCGCCCGGAGGCGATTGCCACCAGATGACACCCACCCTCTCGCCATCCGGTACTAGTCTGGGCAACAATTCGGAAAACCGATGGGCCGCTAAACCAACGGTGTGCGTAACTGGCTGATAGTGTCGTTTTACGCTACCCGGTACAGCATGCTGAGATGTAAGGTTTGGAGAAAGTTTAAACCCGAGGAAATCTTCGATATCACTCCCTGCTATCTGCCCTGGCCTGGCTATTACGTGTTTCCCACCGGTCAGGTCAAGAATGGTAGATTCGATTCCCACCGAACAATCACCGCCATCGAGAACGGCCTCAATTTTGCCAGACAGGCCCGACAGAACATGCTCCGCAGAGGTCGGACTGATTCTGCCATATGGATTTGCTGACGGCGCGACAAGATCTCTGCCAAGCAACCCCATAGTTTTCAGGGTTGCTGGGTGTGCCGGCATGCGAACTGCTACACCCGGATGGCTGCCAGTGATGAAATCGCTAACATCCCCTTTCTTTGGCAGTAACAGGGTGAGAGGCCCCGGCCAGTATTTTTCGATAAGTCGCCGCGCCGTGTCTGGCACCTTTTCAACCCAAAGCGCTATCCGCTCAGGATCTGCAACATGCACAATCAGTGGGTGCCCAACAGGCCGTTGCTTTGCTTCGAAAACTCTGCGAACGGCCTCGATATTACTGGCATCAGCCGCCAGACCGTAGACGGTCTCAGTCGGCATTGCGACAAGATTGCCAGCCCTCAGAATAGCAGCAGCGTGTTCAAGATCAGCGGGTTGCGAAGCATCTAATTTAATCGTGTCAGGCATAACGCTCACGGATTACAGTATGGGCAAAACTCGGGGCCTGTAGTCTCTGATTTTACAGGGCGAGCTTCTTGATAATTGCACGCTGGGCAAGACCAAACAGCGGCCTTCGGACGATCCGTTGGCGCATCACAGTCCCGGCAGCGAAGGCCGGGCTCGATAGCGGTCATCCAGAACCCAGCACTCTGACAGCCAGGACAAAAACTTTGCATCTTTTCACCAAGATTCTCCGCGGCTTTACGGATGTTGGCCATGCGATTGACTGATTGGTGAGCCCGCAGATCATACTCGACAAAAATCTGGCCTGACGCTGATTGCCGCTTCATTCGTTCATAGGTTTCGATGATGTGCTCACGATCAGACAATCCCTTGTGCATTTCCGGGTGGTCGTTTCGTTCCGGCCTCATGACCAGACCCTGTCCAACGGGGCATCGATCCAGGATTTCCAATAGCTCCTGTTTTGAACCAATGAGAGACTGTTCAAGACCGAAGGGCGCCGAATATTCGCCATAAAGAACGAGCTGATGTTTAGGGTCGAATAGACAAACTATTTCAAGATTTATACAAAAAAAACCGCCTCCGAACGCACCTTCGCTTCCAAGACCAAGGCAGCCAGTCTTCTGATTTGCCGCAATGGTTGCCTTTTTCAAAGCTGTTTCTCTCTGGCTGGCAACTCTGTCGATGTCTCGAGTAAAAGTGCCCAGTGTGTCTGTATCAATCACCTGAGAGCCAGTAACATGAATGCCGAGGCTCGCCAACGCAGGAGATACAGCCGGTAATTTCTGGTGCTGAGTCAGCAGGATAGCCGCACGACCATTCCAGATTGTCATCAAAAATACCCTTGCTGCTTTTTCTGCTGCATTACAGGCTGGCCGCCCCTGCCTCGGTCACCCACTGCTTGTGATAGAAGCGTTCGATAGTGCCCTGCTCATCATCCAGCCGGAACAGGTATAACCAGTCATTATCGATAAGCTCCCGCACCGCCGGGTGTCGGTTGGCAACGTCGGCAATGGCTTCTCTGGGCGCTGCCAGGTAAACGTTCAGCCGAAGGGGTTCATGAACCCACTTTTGCCCATCGTGAACCGACTGCAGCGGCAGGCCGATTCGTAAATCGCCCCCGTTGCCTTCAAAAACCCCAAGATGACCACCAACGACATTGTGCAGAACTTTGTTACCGCTGCCATAACGAACGTTGTCCGTCACCGAGGCGTAGTACTGAAAGTTAATCCAGTGGGTCACCAGCATCGGCGCGGTCATAATCAGTTCCAGAATCCGGAAGCCGTCATCATCGCACCAGCGGTAATCATGCAGGAAACTGCGCCCCTCCAGATTCAGATGCCGCGTTCGTGAACGCGGGGCCACTATCAGGCTGGCATTGCCCGCCAGCCCCCATTCGGGGCGCACTTCCGACCAATCCTGACTGCGCCGTTTGATGGCCCCGTCAAGATCAGCGACGGTGTCGAGCCCCAGGCGACCGGCACGCTCGCGACGCGCTTGTTGCCCCGCGCGTCGAAGAAACTCCAGTATTTCCTGCGGGACCTCCCCGGCGCAAAACACTTCGTCTGTCGTCGTGTCATGCAGCGCACCAATAAACCGGGTTTCTTGCGGTATTAAGAGCCCCTGATCTGCCAAGGCTTCGCGCACGCCAGAGTCGTTAAGCAGGTAGGCGAGCACACGCGCATTCACCGAGCCTGTTTGTCCGCCGCAGGCACCGCAGTCCAGACCGGTCGCGTGCGGATTGTTGCGAGTGCTGCTGCCATGACCTACTAAAAGCACGGTAGCTGCAAACTGACGGGTCAGGGACATAGCCCGGAGAATGCCTGCCACCAGCTCGGCTTTTTCCTGTGTGCTCAGTAAAACCCCGTTCCGCCGTATCTCAAATTCGGCTGATCCCTTGTGAAGCCCGTTCACAGGGTGCCTGGCTTTATCGCCCAGAAAGGTGTTTTTTACTAGCCGGCCCAGGCTGGCAATGCCAAAGCTTTCGATAAAGCTGAAGCTTGCTGGCGCTGAGCTAGTGAATTTCGTCCAGTGAGAATGGCTGGCCATCGTGTGGCGACAAACTCCTGCAGACGATTCTGTTTCAGTGACTTCGAGCGAAGGCGCGAGCAGTCCTGGCAGTTGGGGGCGGCGGAATTCTGTGCCCCGGGGCTGATACGCAATCGGCAGCCCGAAGAAGCCCGCAAATCCCAGCGTCTGGATATTGGGGTCCTGAGCTTCCAGTGCGCGGCGAAAGACCTCCGAGCGCACATCGATGCAAAAGGCTGCCTGCAGCTTCGGTGATTGGTCGACGGTTACTTCGTCGGCTGGCGCAGCAAGCAGTTTATCAGCCATCTTTTGCTGATAGGCGAATTCCGCCTGTTGCTGCAACTGCCACCCGATAGCCTGGGAGCGTTCGTGGGCCTCCAACATCGAAGGCCAAGCCTGCCATTGGCTGACCCATCGTTGTTTGAGCTCAGCGAAAATGGAGCCACCAATCTGCTGGACATGCCGCCATAGCGCCAGTTCCCAAGCCAGACGAATCGCAAGGAGCCCCGGTAAAAGATCGTCCTCGCGATCCTTTAGTCTTGCCTGCCAACGCAGGTGAGCAGCCCAGGATGACCAACCGTTGATATCCAGTAAAAGTGCGTGGGCATACTCTGCCACATGCTCCCCACACACGGCGAGTGCATCAAAAGCGTCGGCTATCAGATTATCAAGCTGATCCGGTAAAACACGGAACTGGCTCGGTAACGAGGGTTCGCCCATCACAATGGCAATGCCACGATCAGAGCGAGTCATTTCAAGCCAGCTGAGATAGAGATGCTGGGCGCTGGCTTCGAATTCACCTGAATCCAGACGCTGGAAGTAATCGCCGCAAAACTGGCTGATCTGGTGCACAATTTCTTCCTGCCAACCAACCTGATGAGCCGTATCCCGATGACGATCAAGCTGGGCACTCAAATTACGCCAGTGGTCCGGCATGCTGACCGAATGTACCGTGCTGTCTTGTGCAGGGCCTCTGACCAACGCATCCTGATTTAAATAACATGTGCCGTTCAGTGCGGCCATGCGAGCAGCGACCTGCGTAACCGACTGATCGCGCATTTCCCAAAATGGGTTTATCGCGTTGATCTGATCAAGTGGCCAGGTTGGCGCGATACGGCCACATGCCTCTGTTGTGAACTTATACCAATCAGTTTGAGAACCGTTTTTTTCAGCAGAGAGTAAAGGGCTGGACGCTGGCATCAGACTGACTCCTTGGAACGAGCAGGTGGGGCAATGGGTACAACACTGCGTGGCTGCACCACATTGGGCAATTTGACGGGCCAGATTTTAAGGGTCAAACGCGTTGCCCACTCATCGAGATAGGCAGCTGCAAACAGAAAGCGATGGAAGCGGATGCCCAAGGGTGAATGACGGCGATAGCGCACCAGAAAATAGCCGATTATGAGCATGGTCAGGAGCAGGCCAGTAAAACTGATCGCTAAAAGGCTCGCATGATTATCCGGAGGGGTCAGCAGCAAATAGGAGGCTGTTTTCTGGACCCAGTAAACCGTCCAGAACGCCGCACCCAAAACCACGGCACGGATCATGAAGGCAACACCTCCTTTTACGGCAAACATTTCTGACAGCAATATAGTCAATGCAATCCCCGGAACAACCCAGGATACAACCTGCGCTGGCCCTGACGAGTTTGATACCAAGATGCTCGCCACGCTAAGAATCAGAGCCAGAAAGGCCGCCGGCAACACCTCCCTCCAACCAGGATTACTGATAGCAACAAGTCGCTTTTTCAGGGTTGACTCAACCGTATTGCCTGCATTCAAAAACGCATGCGCCTTGTAGGCGGAATGCGCAACCAGATGTAAAAGCGCCAGCTCATAAAGTCCTAGTGCGCACTCGACCAGCATCCATCCCATCTGGGCACAGGTGGACCATGCCAGTCTTACCTTGATGGAAATCCGGGTCATCATGACCAGGCTGGCGAATACCGCAGTGGGCCCTGCGATCACGAGCAGAAGCCACTGAGCTGACGACACCTGGGAGATCAGCGGCGCCATCAGAATCATTAAAAAGCCGCCGAGGTTGACCACGCCAGCGTGCAGCAGGGCCGAGACAGGCGTAGGCGCTTCCACAACCTGAATCAGCCAGCCGTGAAAGGGCAACTGGGCGCATTTCAAGAGCGCAGCTACCGCCATCAGTAAAGCAGCTATTTTCGCTTCAGGCGGCAGATTGGTCGCTTCTGCGGCCATGGTGAGGATTTGGCTGATGAAGAGAGTGTCGTAGCTGGCATAAAGCAGTGTAAAAGCCGCAATAAGGCAAAGCTCGGCCAGTCTCGCGAAAATGAATTTCTTGTGGGCGGCCAGCGCCGCTCTGGGGCGTTCCGGATAAAACATTAACAACTGATGCAAGCTGGTGCTGATGGCGATCCAGCTGCCCAGAAAAATCAGCAAGTGATTCGTGGTGGTGATCAGTGCAACGCTGGTCAATGTCAGATGCAGCCAGATCATGAAACGCGACTGGCCGGGTTCACCCTCCAGATACTGTTTGGCAAAACGAGCTAGAATCAATCCCAACAAGGTGACCAGCAATACCATCACCTGTGCCAGAGGCGCCAGATTCAACCAAGTCGCGGTACCGGGCCACCACCAGCCGCCGATTGAGGAAACAATGGCCGAAGCAAAGGCAAAACCAAAGGCCCATGTCCCTCCGCTGGTATGTGACTGAGAAGGAAAAACAGCAGTTGTGATCGCCCCGACCAGGTAGAAAACGGGGATCAGAATCAGGAAAAAGGGCTGAACTAAATCAGAATCAAACATATAAGGAAGCCTCGGAAAACCATGTCGTCAGTGGCCGCAACTATCGGGGTAAACGAGTGATCTCAATGTTGCATTTAACGGCAAGCCGCTCATCTGATGCCTTCGCATCATTAATAACGGCTGTTAGGTCCGCCTTAGTCTGTAGCAACTGACCAATACGACGGTCACTGCGCCTACTGGTGCTTCCGAATCGTTCTTGCTGGCTCAAGTTCTCTTGCTGGTGAAATTGTATTTTGTTTTCGATCAGTGCCATCAGAATCATCTGGGCCTCTTCAGCTGAAAACTCGCCGTCGATTAAAAGATGGCTCTTTGCTGTTTCAGGGTTGTTAGGCATGCTCTGTTCCTTCCGATTAGGCGTTCTAACCCATCATCCAGCAAAGAAACAGAAAGTTAAAATAGATCATAAAGATGATAACGTTCTCTTTTTTGGAACTAATTATGGCGCATTGCATCCCGGCTGAGGCCCTCAGTCGGAGAATGCAGGGTTGGCGGCAAGCAGCGGGTTGTTATGTTGATCCGGTAGAGAATGCGGTACTGAGAGACAAGTGATCTGAGCGGCTTTTAGGATTCCATTTTTATTAGTGACGGTTCTCACGACGGGAGCACTAAACCCTGCACTTTCACCCTGCGCTTCGCAAAGCCTTTTTAAGGTAGTCGACGAGCTCTACGCCCGGCATAGGCCGGGCGTAGAAAAAGCCCTGCAAACTGCTCAAAGCCTTTGCACAAAGAATATCTGACTGGAACCTGGTTTCGACGCCCTCGGCAACCACCTCAAAGTTAAGGTTTTTCGAAAGCGCAATCACAGAATCGACAATGGCCTCGCCTGTGTCTTCCTCTTCCAACTCCCGAACGAAGCTTTTGTCGATTTTTAGTTGATCCACAGGCAGGCGATGCAGGTAGGCCAATGATGAGTAACCGGTTCCGAAATCATCGATGGCAAACTGGAATCCCTGCTGTCGCAGGCACTGCATCTGTTGGTGAGCCTCCTGCTGTTGATCCATCAAAAGACCTTCGGTGATTTCCAGGGTGAACCGCTCTGGGTTCAAGCCATAACGACCAATGAAAAAACTGAGGCGTTCGGTAAGTGTCCGCTCTTTAAACTGAACTGGACTGATATTGATTGCCAACCTGAACTCCGGGGGCAAAAGATTTTTTTCCTGCAGGCAGGACAGCATCTGGCAACTTTGCTCCAGCACAATATCCTGAAGCTGATGGATAAGCCCGGACCGTTCCGCTATCGGAATGAATTCGTCCGGTGGGATAGCTCCCTCTTCAGGGTCGAGCCAGCGTAGCAGAACCTCTGCGCCGAAAGGCGCACCGTCAGGCCGCACCTGAGGCTGAAACCACGCCGAAAAATGTAAATCTTTTATAGCCTGCACCATACGCCGCTCAAGCTCCAAGCGCCGATTTGCCTCCTGCTGAAGAGATTCTTCGAAGAAAGTAAACCGGTTACCACCGAGGCGTTTGGCAGCATACATGGCTGCGTCAGCCTTACGGAGCAGGTCTTCCGTTTTCAGTCCCGGTTGGTCGATAAGCGCTATACCAAGGCTGGTGCTGACGTTATAAGCATGTCCCTGTGCTGCCAGTGGCTCTTTGAAACAACCCAGTATCCGCCGTGCCGTGGCTGACACAGACTCAACCAACGCGTCTGCGTCGGTCAAAGGCTCCCTCAACAGAACAACAAACTCGTCGCCACCTAACCGGGCAACCATCTCCGAACGACGGGTGGAGCTCTCAAGCCGGTCAGCAACCTGCTTCAATAGAGAATCACCCTGATCATGACCCAGAGAGTCATTGATTCTTTTGAAGTCATCGATGTCCAAAAAAATAACCGCACCCAGTGTATGATTCCGGCCGACTGCTTCCAGCAGTTGCTCCAGTTCTTCCTGCGCATGGCGTCGATTGGGAAGCCCCGTCAGTACATCAAACAATGCCAGTCGTGTTGCTTCGTCTTCAGCTTGTTTGCGCGCTGTGATGTCCCGAGCCATCCATAACACATACTGATCCCCGGAGTGACTTCGATGAGCGTCGTGACGACTATCCGTCAGGACTGCAGTTCTGCCCTCGAAGACGATACGCCTGCCTTCGGCGTAAATCTCATACTCAAGAACCTGCATTTGCTTCGTCGCCAGTGTCGTCTCAATGACGCGCATTATCTGCTCGGCGAGCTGCGGCTCGAACAGAGAGCTGACAGACTGAGTTGAAAGTGTCTCTGGCGGCACTGGCAGTTGAGACGAGTTGCCGAAAAAATCAACATAGCGGCCGGTATGGTCCAGCACAAAAGCCTCATCAGGAATGACCTGCATGATCGTGGTCAGTCTGGCGTTGATCGTCTGCAATTCGCCAGAGAGTCTGGTCTGTTGTTCTGCCAAACGGTAATGATCAATAACTAAAAGCCCGAGTGCAGAAAACGCCTCAATCAGGAACCGATGAAAATCAGAGGGCGAACGGGGCTCGGGATAATAAATTGCGAAACTGGCCAGAACTGTCTGGTCGGAGGCGATAATGGGATTCGACCAGCAAGCCCCAAGACCGTGAGCCAGAGCAAGTTCCCGGTAGTCCTCCCAGAGCGGATCGGTTGCTATATCAGTGACTACCACCTGCTCCCGGCGAAAGAGCGCTGTGCCGCAGGAGCCAGTCCGTTCCCCAATAGTCACTCCGTCAATCGCTTTACAATAGGGTTGCGGCAAGCTTGGGGCTGCGCAGTGCCGGAGGTGTTGTTCCTCAAGCAGCAGAATAGAGCAGAGGCCACCCTGCGCTTCCAGAATCTGTTCTATTCCCCGGCAAAGTACCTCCATGCTGGCGACCAGGCCATCGCCCCGGATCGCTCGTTCCAGCACCTCACGCTGCACCAGATAGATGGCCAGCCTTTGGGTTTCGTTCAGTTCGAATTCGTTCATTCCCGGGTCTCAGTTTTGTCGAGGTCTTGTGCAGTCCTTGTTACCCACGTGCTCGACCACCCTTGATCAATAAGATGCCTCAAAAATCTATTCCATCACATATCAGTACTTATTCCTATTTGTTAAATGTCATAAATTCATACATGAAAGCCCTCCTGAGCCTCAAACCTTTCGTATACCGATTCGAATTAATGAACATGATTCTGATTTTTGGCCTGACATTTTAACCTTTTGCTCGCAACGGTTGTTCGATGGAAAAACACATGATTTTATCTTCCGAGGAAGATCAACGGCTCTTCGAGTTGCATGACTTGAACCTTGTCGATTCACCTGACGAGGAGAGGTTTGATCGGATAACCAAGCTAGCAGCGACTTTTTTTCGCGTACCCACCTCGCTGATCAGTCTCGTCGACCGTAAGCGTCAGTGGTTTAAATCCAGAGTGGGCATGGCGGCTTGTAGCACCCCCAGAGAAATTGCAATTTGTCATCATGCTATTCGCGAAGATGAGTTCATGGTGGTCAATGATTTGAGTCTTGACCCCAGGTTCTGCGATAACCCCTTGGTGACAGACCAACAGATGCGTTTTTACGCTGGCGCTGTTCTGAGAAGTGTAAACGGCCATGCGCTGGGAACGCTCTGTATCCTGGATACTCGGCCCAGGGAGTTTTCCAAGGAACAACTAGCCAGTTTACTTGAGTTCGCAAGACTTGCAGAGCGGGAGCTCAATGAAGGTTCCCGACTCGAAAGCTGGCGCGAACACCTGTTGCAACAAACACTGTTTGACCCCTGTTCCAAGTTGCCCGGTCGGCGTTTTTTTCTGGAGCAAAGTCGAACCTTACTTACCCGCATGAATGCAGCCGCCATGGTGGTCATCGGTATAGATGACTACGCTCTTTCAGCTCTGGATCTGTCCAGGGAAGAGCAAAGTAAACTTAACAAACAGCTTGCAGATAACATTCGTGCAGTTTTCAAGGATGCGAAGATCTCGGGAGACTTGGGAGACGGCCGTTACTGCGGCCTCTTGCCCGTCGATTCGCCAAAGGCTGCTCAGTCTATTTCCTTTCAAGACGGAGTTAATAATCTACAAAAAGCTTTTTCACAGCCTTTGCAGGCAGGTGGAAGAAGCATTGCCCCCTCAGTCGGAATAAGTCTTTATCCCAAAGACGGAGAAAATCCCGAGCAACTCTTAATCAAAGCGGATCTTGCGCGGCCCAAGCGCGCGGCTGGACAACCAGCCGCTGTGACCATGTTTTCCTCGGAGGATATTGCCGAACAGCAACGCTCGGCAATAGTGGAGTCTAGACTCCGGGGGGCAATTCACAATGATTCTCTCAGCCTGTTTTATCAACCAAAATACTGCCTGGCCAGTGGCTCGATTTGTGGTGTTGAAGCCCTGCTTCGCTGGAATGACCCGGTTATCGGGAAGATCGGCCCAGACGAGTTCATACCAATTGCTGAAGGCACCGGTTTGATTCAAGACATAACAACCTGGGTGATCAAGCGCGCCTGGCAGCAACTACCGGACCTGACCCGTTCGCTGGGTGTAGATGTCCTTACTGTGGCGATCAACCTATCTGCCTCCGACCTTTTGAGACCGGGATTCCCTGAATGGGTCGAGCAATCATTAAGATCGCAGAAAATTTCCGGACAGTCGATCGTGTTTGAGATAACCGAAAGCAGTCTGGTTGCCGACATACCCCAAGCCACAAAGAATATGATGGCCCTGAAGGCTTTGGGTATCACCTTCCATATCGATGATTTTGGCACCTGTTACTCAAACCTGAACCAGCTACACCAGTTACCGCTTGATGCACTCAAAGTAGACAAAAGTTTTGTGAATCAGCTCGGAGTGCTTTCGAACGGCGACATTGTTTGTAAAAGTATCATTGCTCTTGCAAAGTCATTGGGCCTGAGAGTGATTGCGGAAGGTGTTGAAACCAAAGAGCAACTAAAAACACTAACCGAACTGGGATGCACCGCGGTTCAGGGGTTTCTTTTGGGTAAGCCCATGGATGCAAATGAGTTGCACAATTTGCCAACAACTCATGCAATGGCTTGGCGGCCGTAATCTGCCGCTGCTATACCAGCTCACTGAGAACCATTAATCATTTCGCTCGTAATATCTTGGTGTTGGTTAACGAGAATCGCGACATGCCTGAATTGCAGATCGACTTGAAACATATGAATCAGCTGACCGAATCCGGAGTGAGCAAGCAGTTTGAGCAGGAACTGCGTTGCAGCCATGCTGGCGAGACTGGCGCGGTCTGGATCTATCGAGGCATTCTTGCTACTCGCCCCAGGGGTGAACTGCTAACTTTTGCTCGTGAGCATCTAGCCGGGGAGAGCGAACACCTTCGTTTTTTCGAACAATTACAGCACTGTTATCGGCCCAGCTTTATGTTGCCACTTTGGCGACTTGCAGGCTTTTTAACTGGGTTTCTTCCCGCAATTTTTGGAAAACAGGCGGTTTACGCGACCATTGAAGCCGTAGAAACGTTTGTCGATCAACATTATCAGGAGCAGATTCAAGGGCTGAAACCCCAGGCGCATCGTGATTCAGAGAAAGCCATACTTGCGTGCTTCGAACAATGCCGGCTTGATGAAGTTCATCATCGGGATGACGCCAAACAGAGGCAATCAGTGGAACCAGGCAGCACACTCCGTTTGTGGGTTAGGCTTGTAAGCTCGGGCTCCAGTTCCGCCGTTCAAATTGCCAGAGTGATCTAAGGGCCACCCATGAGCCTGATATCCAAACCTTTCGATGATAGCGGCGTAGACATGGTCGACGACATTGCTCGATACGGCACGTTAATATCGAAGCGGATAGAGCAATTTCGCCAGCGTAATCACCTAAGGGGTAGCACCGGGAATACACTTTCTGGACTTGAAGTTACCCTGGCCCTTTGCGAGACCCTGAGCCGAATCATCGACACTTCGTCCCACGAGCCATACCGCACAGAGTGCGCTCGCGCGGTGGACACAATTTTTCTCGAATCCGTTTCAGTGGATTCCCTCTCTGGGCCGGAGCCAACGTTTAAGGTTCGACAGTCTCAGGATCTTATGCAGGAAATCAGTTCTATACTGGCAGACGATCAGGCACTGCCAGGAGACGGCAGCGTTCCGCTTCAGACGGTATTGCTGGCCCTGGTCTGGTCGGCACTGATTTTTGCAACGGAGTCGTTACCGGCCGACCAGGCCCGTGCCTGGGTTCGGCAATATATAATGCACTCCGCGGCTCCAGTTCTTTACCATTAACGGTCTTGGATCAGCGCCAAACTGTGTCATCCCCCTCCGTCCCGAGAGACCTTTTTCACTCACCTGGCCAGGTTCAGCTCGTCCTTCAAGTAAGCCCCTATGGCTCTCAGAATACCTAAATTTGGGTCACTCTCTTCGCCGTTGTTAGTGGCCAATTAAAATGACCCACTACTGGCCATTAATTTTGACCCACCCCCGGTGGCCGTCAGGCCACAGAACCAGCTACTGTCCCCGGCTTTTA
>LJZQ01000054.1 GCA_001314845.1 Marinobacter excellens HL-55 | reverse complement strand
GGTGAAACGTGACATTGCGCGCGTTAAAACGGTAATGAATGAAAAGGCAGGACAGTGACATGACCGAAGCTACCCAAACTGCCAGAACTCTGAGCGGCAAGGTCGTGAGCAACAAGATGGACAAGTCCATCGTGGTCCTGGTAGAGCGTCAGGTGAAACATCCTCTGTACGGTAAGTACATGAAGCGCTCCACCAAGATCCATGCGCACGATGAAAGCAATCAGTGCAACATCGGCGACATCGTAACCATCCAGGAAACCCGACCGGTCTCCAAGACCAAAAGCTGGGCCCTGGTGGAAGTCACCGAACGCGCGTCCAAGGTGTAATTCGCCCGGAGAACAACCATGATTCAGACTCAAACAATGCTTGAAGTCGCGGATAACAGTGGTGCACGGCAGGTTATGTGCATCAAGGTCCTGGGCGGATCTCACCGGCGTTACGCGAGCGTTGGGGATATTATCAAGGTGACCGTTAAGGAAGCCATCCCCCGCGGTAAGGTGAAGAAAGGCCAGGTCCTCAAGGCTGTTGTAGTACGTACCCGTAAGGGTGTGCGTCGTCCAGACGGATCTTTGATTCGTTTTGACGGTAACGCGGCGGTACTTCTGAACAATCAGGACGCGCCCATTGGTACCCGTATCTTCGGACCGGTTACCCGTGAGCTGCGTAATGAAAAGTTCATGAAGATTATCTCACTGGCACCCGAAGTACTTTAAAGGACCAGAGGCCGGTTATGAAAAAGATCAAACGAGATGACGAAGTAATCGTCACTACGGGGAAAGACAAAGGCAAACGTGGTAAAGTCCTGAAGGTTCAGGACGATGGCCGAGTGATTGTTTCTGGCATCAACATGATGAAGAAACACACCAAGCCGAACCCGATGCTGGGCACCCCAGGTGGCATCGTCGAAAAAGAAGCGCCTATCCAGGCTTCCAACGTGGCTATTTTTAATCCGCAGACCGGCAAAGCCGATCGTGTTGGCATCCAGATCAAGGATGACGGCACCAAGTCGCGGATCTTCAAGTCCACGAAAGAAGCTGTCGATAACCAGTAAGCGGTGGTGGTTACGATGCTTAATATGAAAGAGCAGTATTCGAAGGAAGTGGTACCCGCCCTGCAGCAAGAGTTCGGCTACAAGAACGTGATGCAGGTACCGCGTATCGAGAAAATCACCCTGAACATGGGTGTTGGTGAAGCAGTTGGTGACAAAAAGTTGATTGAAAATGCCGTCGCAGATCTTGAGCGTCTGGCTGGTCAAAAAGCCGTTGTCACTAAGGCTAAGAAATCGGTAGCGGGCTTTAAAATCCGCGAAGGTTGGCCAATTGGTTGTAAAGTGACCCTGCGCGGTGAGCGTATGTGGGATTTCTTTGATCGTCTGGTGCACATTGCGGTTCCCCGTATTCGTGACTTCCGCGGTCTGAACCCGAAATC
The DNA here is from genome assembly GCA_001314845.1 of Marinobacter excellens HL-55. GTDB lineage: Bacteria > Pseudomonadota > Gammaproteobacteria > Pseudomonadales > Oleiphilaceae > Marinobacter > Marinobacter excellens_B. The sequence continues at coordinate 1,447 of LJZQ01000054.1, read as the reverse complement.
CTTCGACGGTCGCGGTAACTACAGCATGGGTGTTCGTGAGCAGATCATCTTCCCTGAGATCGAGTACGACAAAGTCGACAAGATCCGCGGGCTGGATATCACTATCACCACCACTGCCGGTACCGACGACGAAGGTCGCGAACTGTTGAAAGCCTTTGGCTTTCCGTTCAAGAAATAAGGAACGAGTGACATGGCGAAGGTTTCCATGAAAAACCGTGAGCTTAAGCGCGAAAAGACCGTAGCAAAATTTGCGGCCAAGCGTGCTGAGCTCAAGGCGATTATTAAAAACACGAATACCAGCGAAGAAGATCGTTGGAACGCACAGATGAAGCTTCAACAGCTTCCTCGTGATGCGAGTCCTTCACGTCTTCGGAATCGTTGCCAGGTGACTGGTCGGCCCCACGGTGTTCTGCGCAAGTTCGAGCTTTCACGGATTAAACTCCGTGAATACGGCATGCGCGGTGACGTCCCTGGCCTGACCAAAGCTAGCTGGTAAGATAGGTCGCCTGACTTCGGTCAGGGGCCTGTTGGTAAGCGGTGCGGCGCGCCGCTGCACAACTAAAAAGATCAGGAGCCTCATACCAATGAGTATGCAAGATACGCTTGCGGATATGTTTACTCGTATCCGTAATGCACAGATGGCACAGAAGGCCGATGTGGCCATGCCATCTTCTAAGATGAAGATCTCCGTAGCCCAGGTCCTGAAGGATGAAGGTTACGTAGCAGATTTTTCTGTTTCAGCTGACGCGAAGCCAGAGCTGACCATTACTTTGAAGTATTTTGGTGGTAAGCCGGTTATCGAACAGATCAAACGGGTTAGTCGCCCGAGTCTGCGCCAGTACAAAGGCGCTGGGGAGCTGCCGAAAGTTTCCGGTGGTCTGGGAGTCGCGATTGTCTCAACGTCCAAGGGCGTTATGACAGACCGTGCCGCACGTGCTGCAGGCGTGGGTGGCGAAGTCATCTGCACCGTATTCTAGGAGAATCACATGTCCAGGGTTGCCAATAATCCTGTCGTGCTGCCTTCCGGTGTTGAGGTTAAGCTGAACGGACAGGAAATTAATGTGAAGGGCTCCAAGGGAGCGCTTCAATTCACCATTCACCAAGCGGTTGAGGTAAAGCAGGAAGAGGGTACTCTTCGCTTTGCAGCCCGTGACGGTGCGAAACAGTCCCGCGCTCTTGCTGGTACTACTCGTGCGCTGATTAACAACATGGTTTCCGGCGTAACCACAGGCTGGGAGCGTAAGCTTCAGCTGACGGGCGTAGGTTATCGTGCACAAGCGCAAGGTAAAAAGCTCAATCTGACACTGGGTTTTTCTCACCCGGTTGAATATGAGCTGCCCGAGGGTGTTACCGCTGAAACTCCGTCCAATACGGAAGTTGTGATTCGCGGTATCGACAAGCAACAGGTTGGCCAGGTCGCTGCTGAAATCCGCGCGTTCCGTCCGCC
>LJZQ01000030.1 GCA_001314845.1 Marinobacter excellens HL-55 | reverse complement strand
TTCGATGGTTTCCAGAGGGGGCAGCCAACCCTGCTCAAGACCACTGCTTCCATTTGGCTGAGATTCCCGACCGGATACTTTCCGCCCATCAACCATCAAAAGTGTATATTTGGCAGGGAGACCACGAATGGAGATGTCTTTGCGCGAGCCTCCACCGGATACCACGACACCGGGCAGGTCCTGAATAACATCCGTAATATCACGGTAAGAGTGGCTTTCAATGTCTGACCGGTCAATAACCCCGATGGAAGCAGGAGCCTGGAGAGTCTCCTGTTTATGGCCCGTTGCAGAAACCACAATCTCGCCAAGCTCCACCGGATCAGCCTGAACCTGGATTGTGGAGCTGGCGCCAGCTATCGCAATAGCCGAAGCAATCAGGGAAGAACGGTGGCGCATGAATAACTCCTTATGTTGGGGCAACGGTTACAATCTATCAATTTCGCATTTGCGAATTATTATTAGACGCGCAAACATTACCACAACGTAAGGGCTTAGGTGCTGGAAGGATATGTTCCAATTTTCGGAACAATGCTCATCTTTCCTGGCCATTCGTAGGTTGGCATAATGAGGTACAGGCTGATGTCCGCTTTCTGTTTAGCAGCGGGCTAATCGAGGCGTCCGGTTGAGGCCGCAGTCCTGCGAGGTCATTGTAGTGGTCAATAAAAAATGGACAGACCACACGAATCACTGTTGAATGCATGAAAGATAACCCTAAGGACCTACACGAGCATAAAGCCTTCCTAGCTATCTCAGCATTTATGGAAGCGTATCCATGCGGACAAGTTGAGCACGCTAACTAGTTGACACTGGATGCAATGGCTCTGAGTTCATTCTCCGAGCAAAAACCTTAGAAAGAACCCAAATAACGATAGCATGCCAACATTTAGCCGGAAGCGGACAGACTCGGGAAAAGGAATCACCCCCAGTGGCACAGCTGGAACTGGGGGTATTTTTGGGGGCACAAAGTCACAAAAAGAAATTTATATAGCTTATATTTCAATGCTTTAAGTGTAACTTCGATACCTGCCGGGGGCACCATAATTGATCAGCCCCAGCCCCACAAAGCAAAATAACGCCCGGTTTCCATATTTCAGAGTCAATTCTTCATCGATCGATATCTACCGAACCTTACTACCAGCCAATCAATTTCAAAGCTGTCGCCTGCCACATTCGCTGTATTCTTTTTCATAGCTCGTGGAAGTTCTGCGGTGCTACTATAAAGTGCAAACGGACAAGACCCTGCTCACCAAACGACGCAAGGAGTGCGACGTGATGAACTGCCACAGGCCACGCTCGCACTGGAGCTTTCAGACACTTTGTCTGTTATCGGTGATTATCTTGTGCTTTGCCGCAATACCGGCCCATGCCCAGCCAGATGACGAAGCAAGTGGCAACCAATCAAGCGAGGCAGACGTCGAGGCGGCCACCGAAGAGGAGAAAGCAGAACCCGAACAAGCAAGGCCTGCGGTCCAGCCCGAGCTGGAAGCAGATACCCCGGGACCACCCCAAATTCCGCTTCCTGACACCGAAACAGCGGATATCCGCCAACAGATCCAGGCCCTGAGAGCTTCTCTCGACCAACGCCTGATCGCCGTTGAATCCACCCGTGATCGGCTCTCCTATGCGGAATCACTTCTTAATCGACTTCAAGACGAATACAACAGTTTTGAGCTTCGCCTGGAAAAAGCCGGACTTAACCTTACCGGCAACTACGCCAATCTCCTTCAGCAGCGGCTTGAACGGCTCCAACGGCAGGGTATTGCGGAGGATCTGATTCGTGATATTGAAAACCACTTATCGACAACGCGCGAGGAACAGCTTCGACTGGAAGAGTTCGAAGCCATCATCGATCCCGGCGATGATGCACGTGATCAGCTCAGAAGCCAGAGAGCAAGCCTAATCCGCCAGTTACACAAAGCCGTCACCGAACACATCCAGGCTCTGAACGAATATTTCAACACGGTGTCGGCACTGCAGGAGCGCATAGAGGCGTACAAAACCCTGCTTCAGCAACGCCTGTTCTGGCTGCCCAGTGCACCGATCGTAGGCGCAAACACTCTCACAGAACTCGTTGAAGCAGTGGCCTGGTTTGCCAGTCAGTTTCAGCTTGATCCGCTCAACGATGCGATTGGCTATTCGATTCAGGAACGTGGCGGGGCCATAGCCTTTCTTACTATTCTTTTGGCACTTCTGCTGTTCAAGCGAAGTGCCGTGAAGCGCAATCTCGAGACCAATAGTCGACACGTTGGGAATGTTCGCCATGATCGCATTGAACATACTGTATATGCGATCACCAACAGCGCCTTACTGGCACTACCAGGCGTGCTGGTGCTTGCAATAGCGGCACTTTTGCTGATGGAGGGGAACGATTTTTTCGCCGCTCTGTCCGAGGGCATGAGCACTGCGGCACTAGTCACCCTTCTGCTGGCATTCATCTATAACGTGGCCCGCAAGGGCGGATTGGGAGACACGCATTTCCACTGGCATATTGACTCGCTGCGCGCTCTTCGCCGGGAACTGCCGTTTCTGCTGGCGGTAATCATCCCGATCACGGTGATCATGCCTACCACCGGAACACCTGACGGATCCCAATTTGTGGGCAGTCTCGGGCGCCTGCTCTTCACTGCGGTATCCATCGCGCTTGCGACGTTCGCGCATCGGACCCTGAGCGCGGTCAGGGCCGATCGGCCAGAGAGCAAGCACCTGTTAGCGCTACATGTCCTGGCCATTGCCACCCCTGTGCTATTGGTGATGGCATCGCTACTCGGATACCACTACACCGCTCTGGAACTCGAGCAAAATCTGTTCGTTAGTATCTGCTGGATAGCCTTCAACGCCATGCTGTTCTACATCGGTCTCAGGGCACTGTCAGTCAGGGAGCGCCGCCTCACGCTGGTGCGACTGCGTGAAAACCGTGAGGCGGAACGCAAGCTGGCCGAAACCAGGGAAGCCGCAGAATCCTCGGGCGAAGGCGTGCCACAGACCCTGGATATGCCAAAAATGGATCTCAAGGACATCAGTCAGCAGAGCACCTCACTATTGCGCATTCTGGTTGCCGTCATTGCCATTACCGGGCTGTGGCTGCTCTGGGCCAGCCTGATTCCGGCCCTGCAACTGTTCGACAACATCACGCTATGGACTATCGCCACAGACCTCGACGGCGGCGACCCACTGCCCATAACGCTCGGCGACCTTCTGCTTGCGCTGTTTGTCGGCATTGGTACGGTGCTTGCCGTCAGAAACCTGCCAGGCACTCTGGAAGTGATGGCGCTTAGCCGAATGAATCTGGAGCCGGGTACCGGCTACGCCATTACGACGCTCACCACCTATACCCTGGTGTTAGTCGGTGTGGTGGTTTTCCTCGGTGTAATAGGCGTGCAATGGTCCAAACTGCAGTGGCTGGTGGCAGCCCTCGGGGTCGGTCTGGGTTTTGGTCTTCAGGAAATCGTTGCCAACTTTGTGTCTGGCATCATTCTGCTGTTTGAGCGCCCCATCCGCGTCGGCGATACGGTCACTATCGGTGGCATTACCGGGACAGTGTCACGTATCCGCATTCGTGCCACTACGCTGGTTGACTGGGACCGCAAGGAGCAGATCATTCCCAACAAGACCTTCGTAACCCAGGATCTGACTAACTGGACACTGTCGGATTCGATCACGCGGGTTGTGCTGCAAGTGGGCGTTGCCTACGGTTCGGACATGGATCAAGTGCAGAAACTGCTTACCGAGGTAGCTCTCAACAATGAGCGGGTCGTGGATGATCCCTCGCCAGCGGTATTCTGCGTCAGCCTGGGAGATAGCCGTGTTGATTTCGAGCTACGGGTGTTTGTGAAAGACCCCCTGGACATCATGCCCCTGTCTCACGAGATCAACACCGCCATTACACGCACCCTGCACGAGGCAGGCATCGAGATTCCCTTCCCTCAGCGGGATATTCACGTGCGTGACAATGGCGCACTCCCTCACTCCTCATAAATCATCTTACGCACCATGCCGCCATCGGCCACAACATTCTGGCCGGTGATGAACGAGGCTTGCGGTGAAATCAGGTAGGCCACCAGCGCAGCTATATCTTCCGGGGTTCCTACCCGGCCGGCGGGGTGCTGATGATGATCGGCCTGCGAAAGTGCTTCTACCTCATCCGAGCCGCCCTGCCAGGCCCGGGTATCAATCCAGCCGGGGCTGATGCAGTTGACCCGGATGTTCGGCCCCAGGCTCACCGCAAGGGCATGGGTCAGCGCGACTATGCCGCCTTTGGTGGCGGCATAGGCTTCGGTGTCCGGCTCTGACTGCAGTGCCCGGGTGGAGGCCATGTTCACGATGGCGCCCCGGGTGTGCCGAAGGTGCGGCACGGCGTGTTTGGTCACCAGTTGCTCGCCTGCGGCCTGGTCGGTATCACAGAAGACCACCTTCCAGCCAGCTGCGGCAAGGTGCAGCACGATACCCCGGCCGATCCCCTTTGCCCCGCCGGTTACCAGAGCCACCCTTTGCGTTGATTCCACCCTAACCTCCAGTCGTTCTGAGCCAGCCTTCACTCCGCAGCCGGCGTCGGCCGTACCAGGATTTCGTTCACATCGACATGAGCGGGCTGAGCGACGGCATACATCACCGCATTGGCGATATCTTCGGGCTTCAGCGCGTGGGCCGGGCGCTCGTCAAAGAACGGCGTATCCACCATCCCCGGTTCAATCAGCGTTACGCGGATGCCAGAACCGCGCAGCTCCTCACGCACACCGTAACCAATGGCGGACACCGCCCACTTGGTGGCGCTGTACATGGAACCGGGAATGGTGACGCGTCCCGCTGCCGAGCCGGTCAGCAACAGGTGACCTTTGCTCTCGCGCAGCGCCGGCAGGCAGTGTTGAATGGTCAGGCCGACACCCAGAACGTTGGTCAGAATCATATCCTTCCAGACCTCCGGATCGGCGCCGCTGAATCCGCCAGGCTCACCACCCCGGCCAGCATTGGCAAACACGGCATCAATCCGACCAAAGGTCTTCAGGGCCTGATCCACCATGCGTTTCTGATCTGCGGCTTCTTGCACATCACACTGAACCGTCAATACCTTATCGCTACCGCCCAGCTCCTGCTGCAGCCCTTTCAGTTTGTCCTCGGAGCGTGCCGCCAACACCAGTCGGTAACCCTGGCGGGCCGCGGCCCGGGCGGTTTCGGCACCGATGCCTGAAGATGCTCCGGTGATCAGCATGACCGGTTGGTCTGTCATAACGTCTGCCTCTGTTGATCTGAATTTTAATAAACAGCGTGATCTGCTACTTACTGCAGTCTAGCAGCGATTATTCAAGGGGCGTTTTGGCTGAAAGCGATCGCGGCATCGAGGTAGAATGCGGCCTGACCCCACCATCCGGAACCCCACATGGCCCGCTTCGATGAAATTGGCACCGCAACCATTCCCGGTAACGGCACCCGGTTGCGCCTGCTGCAACGTAACGACGAATTCTCCATCAAGATCGCCGGCGCCCCCGGTGAGTTGATGAACAGCCGCTTGCACGGTTCGGAAGATGCACTGGCCACCCTCGCCTGCGAGCGTATCGCTGACCTGCCCGAGCCCCGGGTATTGATCGGCGGACTGGGCATGGGCTTTACCCTGGCGGCGGCGCTGTCCTCTCTCGGCGATACCGCGCAGGTAACGGTGGCAGAACTGGTTCCGGAAGTTGAAGACTGGAATCGCGGCCCACTGGGCGCGGCCTCCGGCTACCCATTGAAGGATCCACGAGCCCGGGTACACATCGGCGATGTGGCGGAATTGCTGAGAGAAGGTGACGGCAACTGGGATGCCATCCTGCTGGATGTCGACAACGGCCCGGAGGGTCTTACCCGCAAGGAAAACAACTGGATCTATTCACCGGAAGGCATCGCCGCCGCCCAGAAATCCCTGAGCCCGGACGGCATCCTGGCCTATTGGTCTGCCGGGCCCGAACACGCGTTTACCGAAAGACTGCGCCGCGCCGGCTTCTCAGTTGAGCCCGTTGTGGTCAGAGCTCTGCGCCCGGGCAAAGGTGCCAGGCATACGATTTGGTTAGCCTGGTAACTTTGGGGGCAGACCCGCGGACATTTCGCCTCATCAAATGTCTTTGGGTCTGACCCCGGGGTGTTACTGCAAAACGCGGGAACGCCTGGAGGGGATAAACCACAGGCAAACACGGGTCATCCAGCGCAACAGCAGCAAAAAAGGCAGCAGAATAAGGAACCAGCCCGGTACCTGTATCATCCAGGGCGGAATGCCCAGTACGTTGGCCGCTCCGGCGAACAGGTCGTTTAGCACCACGGGGTGCCGAACAGCGACATAGGCCAGTGCAGCCACCGCTGGCCAACGGGCATGACTGACCATCACCGATGCCATGCGCCCGGCCCGGGCCAGGCGGGAGGAATAGGCGGCTGAGCGCGCGGTAACGGTCGATGCCCGCGCGGTGGTTGCCGCCGCCCGGCCCGCTTTCAGAAATTTCACGGCACTGCCGATGACGATGGCATCCACGGCAGCCCAGCCGAGATCGCGAGCGCGGATCGGCTGGTCGGTGCGGTAACGGGATTCCAGGGTGCGGATACCGCTGGTAAAGAACTGGGTGAGGCCCTCGGTGACGCGCTCGGTCCAGATCCATTCAATGCTGCCATCCGGCCCCACCAGAAACTGCCCGGTAAAGTCATGGCCTTCTATGTTTGCAAAGTTGATGGCGTACCAGGCGCGCTCTTCCGGGCTAAGGGTCTGGCGGGTGCCCGCCACCCGGTTCATCATCTCGATTGATCTAACCGGGTTCTGGTAGAAGTGCATCACCGGCGGGATCAGATATTCGCCGTGAGCTCGCAGCGCCTCCTGAAACTCCGCTTCCTCACCAAACAGCTCCATCAGCAGGCGGGTATGCTCCGGGAACACCTGCAGCGCAGCCTGAGCTTTCAGCAACAGCAGAACATCGTCTCGATAGTCCAGCAGCAGCGCCTGCACCGGCAGTGGTTCGGTCAGCAGTTCGGAGCGCGCCCCGAAGGCCTCTTGCGCATGCAAGCGAACCAAACGCTCTTCAACCGGCAGCGGTTGCAGTCGAAATGCGACCAGTGCGGCCACACCCAGGGCAATGATCGCCAGCCAGAGTATGCCCCGGCGCCGGTGGGTTCTGAACAGTGCGGGCTCTGCCATGGAATGCTCCTGCAGCGTGAAAACTTGAGTCTACACGGGCTCACTCAGGCCTGCTCGTACTCCTGCACCAGCTGTTCCAGAAAATACATACCGGCGGTACTGAGAAAGTAGTGCCCGGCGCCAGCCCGGAACATCAGGTTGCGCTTGTCCAGATAATCCAGGGCATCGGCCAGGCCTTTCTCGAACCGAGCAGCCCGGAGGATGTCCTGATACTCCTCATCGGCGGTCATCGCCGCCAAATCCTGCTCGTTCAAACCGGCGTCTGGCCGGCCAAGGTAGTCGAGGTCACGGCCGCTGCGGGCAAAATAGCGGCCAATCAGTAGTAGTATCACCTGTACCCGGAAGGCGTTTTCGTCGTGCTCTTCACTTTCGTCGTCACTGCTTTCTTTCAAGAAAAAAAAAGCACCGTTCTCGTTGAACACCAGCTCACTGCCCAGATGCTCGTAGAAGGTTCGGAAGTGCGATAAGTGGTTATAGAGCAGGTTGTACAGAGGGTTGGCCATCAACTCTGAGCGGTTGGCGTCCCATAGGTCACGGACAATCACCCGCCCCGCCTGAAACTCCCGGTAAATGGCAGCGCTCTGGGCTGGCAGTATGTTGTCGAATGGGCTGCTCGTTTGATCAGCGGGCGTGAGGGTATGTTCAGTCATGGTGTGTCTCTGTCTCGGTTTCCAGTCGACGTTTCCGGTACACGAACTGCTCGGCGCTGATATCGGTATCGGCTGTCTGATCGGCCTCAAGGGTGCGGAAGCGGTTGGTGGTGATCACCTGAAATCCCTCCGGTGGCGTGTTCACCAATCGGTTTAGAGCGGCCAACAGGTCCGGAAAGCGATAACCGGGGATAAAGCCTTCCAGCCGGCCATGGAGTTCTCGCACCAGATCAGTCGTCGGCCGAAGCTCCAGGGTTTCCAGCCATTGATAAAGCTGGTTGATACGCTGCACGTCGATTCGGGTGTTGCGGCCAGCACCTGCCACCTCTTGCAGCGTCGGCACCTGGTCTTTACGGCGCAGATCGGCCAGGCGCAAATCCAGCTCGCTGAATAACAGCTGGTAATAGCTGGCCGACGCACCGAAGGCATAATGCTTGGGCCGCTGCTGGCCCCGCAGGCCCACCAGAAAGCCAGTACTGCGGGCAAAGTCGCCGCCTTCCAGCCACTTGCGGCGCAGGCTCAGGGTTTCGGTTTCGCCTTTGAGTTCCCGCAGTTTGCTGTAGAAATGCTCCATGGCATTGTACTGCACCATGCCCCGGCGGGTTTTTCGCAGAAAGTGTTCCACCTCTTGCGCCACGGCCTGAATCGGCTTGTACAAAGCATTCAGGCTAAGGGCCGAGCGGAACAGTTGGTCAGCCAGGTTATGGTCGCCATTGTTTTCCAACAAGCGCACCATCGCCTCCAGTGTTTCAAACAGGTTGCTGCCATCTGGCAGGCGGGTGTCCGGATTCAGGAACACCAGGGTCGGTTTGATGTGGCGGTCATACAGAGTAACGATTTGCTCAAACAGGTTATGACGGAACTCCAGATACTTTTCCGGCGCCCGGCTGGCATCGCCCGACAATTCCGCCAGCTGGGCACTGATCGTCTGCATGCGCAGCACGTTCTGGCGCAGCAGACCGATCAGTTGACTGACCCGTTCATTCAGGTCATCCCGCAGCTCGGTAAAATCCGGATCGGCCTCGCTGAAGGTGCTCAGCTCCAGCCGATTGCGCACGTCGCGCAGGGTCACCAGGTGGCCCCGCAATCGGGCGTCGGTAAGCTCCTGATAGAGCGACGCATTACAAGCGCGCATCAGGTTAATCAGAGCATCCTGCAGCACCAACCTGCGTTCGCCTTCGGCTTTGATAATGTCGATCACCAAACCGCTGCGGAACAGGTTGTCGGTGTTCATGGCCAGGCGCACCCGCTCCCGTTCGGCGTTGCCGAGGGCGCGGGTGTAGTCCATCACTTCCGCCACCAGATCGCTTTCACGCAGGTAACGGGCCTCGTTCCGGTCCATGCGCTCGATCAGCCGGAACAGAATTTTCGGGTGTTCGAACAGCAGGCGCGTGGTGTCGAGCGTGCTGAAGCGCTTACTCATCCGCCAGCTCCAGCAGGCTGTTCTGGGTGTGATCGGCCCAGTGGCCCAGGTGTTGGCCACCGGTAAAGCCTTCCGCGCCACCCCAGAACACCAGGGTGCGCTGGGGACTGTAAGGCCGCGCTGTGCGCATTTGCCCGACTTCCAGATGGCGACCAATCAGGTAGATAACTTCGGCACTGGCGCTGTGGGTGGCCGCAGAGAACAAGTTAAAGCCCTGTTTGCGCAAACGCTGCAGCAACGACGGCATCTGGCTGACATCCACGCTGGCCAGCTCATCCAATACCATTGGAAACGACAACTGAATGCCCGGGTAAAGCACCCGGTTGAGTAATCGATAGACCAGCTCCAGATTGATCAGCGCGGTGGTGGAGGTAGACTGGCCTTTCTTGTCCAGGCTGGCGGCACCTTCTTTACTGGTACGGTAGGAGATGCCGGCGATCACCTTGTCCATGGTCAGGCGATTGCTGCCGCCCTGCTCCCCGAAGAAATCCGCCACAAACACCCGTAACCGATCGTAAAAAGCATCAGATTGCAGCTGGTTTCCGTAGGGGTCGATGTTGGTGGCTTCTTCAACCAGATTGCGGAACTTGGGATCGGTGTGGATATCCACCCGGATTTCCACCAGGTCGTTGATCTGGACGCCGTCCAGCTCCCGATTCAGCTGAGACTCAAACCGACTGATGAACTCGTGGTTGGAGGTGAGCGCCTGGCGGTAACTGGCCACGGTTTCGTTATGGATTTCGATCTGCTCATGGTGCACCTGCCAACGCTCAACAAGGCCGGCAAAGAGATCTGCCAGGTTTTTGAAGGTGTCGCGAATTACCGAAGACGCGGGGCTGTCTTTTTGCAGCTCACCGTCGGCGTCTTCATACACGCCCTGATACACAAACTGGCGCAGGTGATCGAGAATGCTGCGGCGCAGATCCTCCATGTCGTCCAGTTGCTTCTGGAGTTCTTCAAAGGCCGAAGCAGAAATCTGATCAACCGCCATCGGCTGCTCTGAAGTCAGGGCTTTCAGGTGCTGGAAGCGATGCTCGACGGTGCCCACGCTCCGGCCCAACCGCGCCAGCTCTGTTTCACGCTCTTCTACCCGCTCTTTATGGGCCCGTGCTTTTGCGACTTTCTGCTGAACCGCATCCAGTTTTTCCTGCTCAATGCGGGCCTGTTCTGTCAGCTTGGCCAGGGCTTCTTCCGCCGTCGCTTTTTCTTCGGTGGCATCGCGCAGCACGGTGGCCGCGCCCGGAAAACGGGCCAGGGTATCCTGCTCTTTCTCAATGGCCCGCACTTCCTTTTCGGTGCGATCAATCAGGCGCGGGCGATCCTGCTCTCTGTCAGCCGTGTCCACCAGCTCAGCACGCTCTTTCTCAAGGCCATTGAGCTCGCCCTGCAGGCGCCCGCGCAGCTCAGCGAAGTCTTCCTGACGGGCAGGCTGACCGGCGTATTCAATATCAAACCAGTCAAAGCCGGCCGACGAGGGGGTAAACAGCCGGGCGAAGGCGGTAATGGTGGCTTTGCTGTCGCCGTCCAGGGGCTGGCCCGGGCTGGCCATCATCAAACGGGGGTCGAGCGCTCGAAGCGGCGCCGCAACGGCTTCATCCAGCTGGTTTTGCAGCTGCCATTGCTGTTTGCTTTCCCGCTCCGCCAATCCCGCCAACCTGCGCTCAAGGTCCTGGCGATTCTTGTCCAGCTGGGCCAGCCGGATCTCGGCCTGGGCAGCGCTTTTCAGGGCGTTAAGGTGGCTTTGTTTGCCTTCGCGATCTTCCTGCAAAATGTCGGCGATTTCCTGCAGCGTCATGTCGCCGTACTGAGCGGTTAATAGTTCACCGTTCTTCTGATCCTGTTCCGCTCGCTTCAGGTTGCGATCAGCGGCGCGGATTTCACCGTTCAGGCTGCTGGTGTCTTGTTCCAGCTTTTTCAGGGATTGCACCACGTGCTTGAGGATATCGTTCTGTTCGTTATACGCATCCACCGCATCCCGCCGCTGGCGGGCAATGTCTTGCAGAGCGTTCGCCAGGCCATCACGGAACGCGGCAAAATCGTGCTGGCTGCACAGTAAGGTCTGGTACTTCTGGTAATCGCCATTTAGCTTTTCAAACCGGGGACGCTCTTTTTCGATCCGGTTGAGTTGCGCCTGCTGTTCTTTCAGCTGCTCATGGCGGTTCAGGAACTCATCGATATTGAAGTCAAAAGCGTCGTCGGCGAACTTCTTGTCGGCTTCGATAATACTGGCCACCGCGTTGGCCATGGCCTGATCATCGGCCTTCATTTCAAACAACAGCAAAATCAACGTGCGCAGGGACTGCACCCGGCGCTCATCAGACTCCCCTAACGGCAGTACGGAATAGCGCACGGCGTCAGCGTTCATCAGCTCACTGTTGTAGAGCATGGTTTTCAGCTTGGCGGGATCGTTAACAAAGCGAGTCTCTTTGGACAGCTTTTTTAACGACTCCGACAACCGGCTGAACGACAACTCCGGCACCGCTTGGCCGATGCCGTCTTCATCATCGCCGTTCCAGAACAACGGCCGTAGCTGGTCATAGCTCGCCGGCACAAAGGCGCGGCCGTAACTGAGCTGGCTGGCGTTGTCGCGATAAAGAATCTGGCAATGCACACCGGCGGGGTTCTCGGCTTCCACAATCAGAAAACTGAACTGGCTGGGGAAATAATGCTGGTAGCTTTCCTCGTTGGTGTAAAAGCTGCCGGCACTGGCATTGCGGAAGGCGAATTTCTTGCGACTGTTCTTGAAGTTGTTCTCCGGCAGCAAAAACAGGCGCAGGGAGTTCAGCAAGCTGGACTTACCCAGGTTGCCCGGGCCCAGAATCAGGCCATGATTGTCCACTGGAATTTCCACGTAGCAAAAGCCGGCGGAATCCACCAACACCAGACGGCGAATACCAAAGGTGAAGGCGTTTGGGCTCGCCTGTACATCACTCATCCAGAATCATCTCCTGCTCCATGAATTTTCCAATGGCCCGGAAAGTCTGCGCCAGCGGAACAAAACCAAGATCTTCCGCCAGTGCGACGGCGTTTGTAAACCGTTCTGCACACATCACCAGCTTGAAAACTCGAGTGCCGGGCCAATTACCATTACCATAACGCAAAATTTTCTACCCGAGGCCGAATATGTCCCTGAAATACCGCATTGTACCGGTCACCCCCTTTGAACAGAACTGCACCCTGATCTGGTGTGACGACACCCAAAAGGCAGCGGTGATTGACCCCGGCGGTGATCTTGACCGAATTCGTTCGGCGATTGCGGCCGAGGGCGTCACGGTTGAGAAGATTCTGCTGACCCACGCCCACCTTGACCACGTTGGCGGCACCGCCGAGCTGGCCCGGACGGCCGGCATTCCCATTGAAGGGCCGCACAAAGAGGATAACTTCTGGATTCAGGGGTTGCCCATGCAGGCGCAGATGTTTGGCTTCCCGACGCCGGAAATCTTCGCACCGGACCGCTGGCTGGAGGATGGCGACACGGTGACGGTTGGCAATCAGACTCTGGAAGTACTGCATTGCCCCGGTCACACCCCGGGCCACGTGGTGTTCTTCCACCGGGAATCAAAGCTGGCGCAGGTGGGCGATGTGCTGTTCAACGGCTCCATCGGTCGCACAGACTTTCCGAAAGGCGACCACGCCACCTTGATCCGCTCCATCCGCGAAAAGCTGTTCCCGCTGGGAGACGACGTCAGTTTCATCTGTGGCCACGGGCCCATGTCTACCTTCGGGCAGGAAAAGGCCACCAATCCGTTTGTGTCTGATCACCGGGGCTAGTGTCCCGGTTGCGACGGCTCGGCCTTCAGCCGTTTTGTGATAATCGGAATTGCTCGATGGTCTTGCGCAGCGTTTCCGCCATGGCCAAAAGGTCCCCCGCGATCCGGGCCGTTTCCTGGGCATCGCTAGAGGTTTGCTCCGCCGATCGACTGATTTCAATGACGTTGTGATTGATAGACTCTGACACATCGCTTTGCTCGTTCGCCGCGCTTTCCATCTCTTCATTCAGACCGGTAATCTCTCGCACTGCGGTGGCAATGGTCTGCAGTTCAGTTTCTACCTTGAGAATGGCGTCCACCTGATGCTGGGCCATTTCAGAGGCATGGCGCATGGTGCCCACGCACTCCACAACCTCATTCTTGAGCCCGGCAATGGTTTGGCGGATTTCTTCTGTCGACACCTGGGTGCGGGAAGCAAGCGCCCTCACCTCATCGGCCACCACTGAAAACCCGCGCCCCTGCTCACCAGCCCGTGCAGCTTCGATGGCTGCGTTCAGCGCCAGCAGGTTGGTCTGATCGGCGATTTCAGAAATCAGCTCCAGACGCTTCGCCATTTCGGTGGTGCGCTGATCCAGTTGCTCGATACGTTGTGCACCGTTCTGCACTTCGGAATTCAACAACTCAATGCCCTGCACCGCGTTGTGCGCCAACTGCTCACCCGTTTCCGCCGCCTTGGCGGTGTCCGCCGATTTGCGGGCCGTGGTGACTGCATTTTCCCGAACCTGCACCGCCGAGGCGGCCATTTCGGTGGTGGCACTAGCCACCTGGTCGGTGTTATCTCGCTGGGCCAGCACTTCGCGCTCTGTGGTTTCAGCCTTGCTGGCGATGGCGCGGGCCGCCTGCTCCACCTGGGCGGCGTTATCCATGACCGTGTGCATGCTGTCACGGATCTTCGACACCATGCGGTTGAACGCCCGGGACAATGAGCCGATCTCATCATTACGGGAGACGTCCAGTTCAATCGACAAGTCGGAATTACGGGAAATCTCATCCATGCGATCGTGCAGACGACGCAACCGGGAGAACACCAGCTTGCCAAGCACCAAGGCGGTCAGGAAGAAAATGACGACAAAGATCAACACCTGCACACCACCACCGACCAGCAACTGCTGCTGCAGACGGGAGTCGCTCTGGGCGAGTGAATAGTCCACCCGAATGGCGCCAAGGATTTCGCCTTCCTGAGCCTGGTGACAACCCAGGCAATTGACGCCCTGGTAGTCGGACTGAGCAATCACCGGTTCGATAAGCGTGTAGACCCGGCCCTGATCATTCTCCGAATACTGCTCGATACGCTCGCCACCCAGTGCCCGCAAGTCCTCAGGTTGCCGCCGCTGCTCGTCTGCATTGCCTGCGCCGTACATGGCGTTCAACTGATCACTGCGCACCACCCGGATATCCAGCACATCCTCAGAAGCCCGGGCCCGATCGCGCAGCACTTCCCGGTTATTGATGGTGCCTGTCACCATCATGGTGTTCAGTCCGTCAAAATAAGATTTTGCCAGGCCATCCACGTATTTGTGGCTGTACTCCTCCAGGTGCGCCCGCTGGGACTGGGCACTGTAGATAACCGTGAACGCGAGAATCACAGAAAATGCGACAGCCAAAGCTGCCATCAGCAGGAAACGAATCGAGTAGTGTTTTTTCATGGTACCCCGGCGACGGAAGAGCAGCTTTGCAACCAAGATTATGACGGCAATCTGGCGCATAACTTTATAGACATTGATCAATCTTTTAATGACACAGATCAGTACACCGCCCTGACAATGACAACCGTTGAAAGATTTTACATTTCATCACTTCAGCGGGACTTTTCCTCTTACCCACCGATCTGGCCCGAAACCTGCTTTGTAACTGGTAAGACTCTTTTTTTGTCACTATCCGGCAGATCTTTTCCGCCCAGGGGGGACACACCATGTCTTTGCTGACATCACTGATACAGGCCAGCACTCGCTTTCAGCAAGCCATGGACAATCGCCAGCCCCCGGCCGCGGATCAGAACGCAAGCCAACCCGCAAAAGCAAAACTTCCGGAAGCCTCCGGTAGCCCCGGCGACGACCGATTTACGCCATCCGGGCAACCAGAGGGAGATGTCGGCAGCCTGAAAACGCGGCAACTGCCGCTGGGTCAGTACAAGCAGACCGTGGCCCAAGACCTGTCTTTTGTGAGGGAAACACTCCGGCACAAACTTGCCGAGTACAATTTGCACCCGGCCACGGCGCTCAGCGTGGGTAAGGGCGAGGGCGGCAACGCCGTGGTCGATGGAAAATTACCGGAAGAACTGCGGGAAAAAATCGAGAACGATCTGAACAACAACCGCGGCTTCAGAGAAGCCTTCAGCCGCCTGAGCGTGACCGAGCCAACCCTGCACTTTATGGATAACGCGCTGAAACTGAACCAGGCCTATGGCGTCAATAACTCGTTGCTGGATTCACTGGTCAGCGAAAACCAGCAATTCAACGGACTGCAGGACGTTATCCACCGCTACGACAATCTGCGGCGCTCAGCCGGCTCTGGCCAGCCTGAAAGCATCAATGCCCAGCGCTACGCCTTCAGCCTGAACGCCCGGGCCTGACACAAGAGCCCGCCCGAAGCGGGCACTAAATCTGAAACGGTGTCGGATCACCCTGACCCACCCGAGTCACCTCAGGCGCATCTCCGGTAAAATCAACCACCGTGGTTGCCTCCATGCCACAGAAGCCGCCGTCAATAATCAGATCCAGCTCATGCTCCAGCGTGTCCCGGATATCATAAGGGTCCGTCATCGGCTCGGTATCGCCCGGCAGAATCAGCGTGCTGCTCATGATCGGCTCGCCCAGCTCCCCCAGTAAATCCCGAACAATCTGGTTGTCCGGCACCCGAACCCCAATCGACCGGCGCTTGGGATGCATTAACCGGCGAGGCACCTCACTGGTGGCAGGCAAAATGAAGGTGTAAGGCCCAGGCGTAAACGTTTTCAATAACCGATACTGGGTGTTATCTACCTTGGCGTATACACCAATATCCGACAAATCCCGGCACACCAGAGTGAAGTTGTGCTTGTCATCCAGTTTACGAATCCGCTTGATCTTATCCGCCGCCGGCTTGTCACCCAGGTGACACCCCAGGGCGTAACCGGAATCCGTCGGATAGGCAATCACCCCACCCTTGCGAAGAATCTCAACCGCCTGATTGATAAGTCGCTTCTGCGGGTTATCCGGATGAACCTGAAAAAACTGACTCATGAACTCGCTCCCTGTTTCAATTTGGCCGCCATAGACGCATCCCCCTTCGAGCCGCCCATGCAATTCGGAGACTCGGGCGACGCCTGCCCACTGGCCACCCACTCTTCCGGCGTATACAAATGCAGCGACAACGCATGCACCGGCCCAGCCAGCTCCTCTGCCAACACCGCGTAAATCGCCTGATGCCGCTTAACCTTCATCTGACCGGAAAAACCCGGCGACACCAGCGTCACCTTGAAATGGGTTTCCGAATTCGGCGGCACAGAATGCATGTGGCTCTCGTTCTCCACTGTCAGCACCTGTGCATCGAAAGCATTTTTTAATTTCGTTTCAATAGCACTCTGAATCTTCATGACAGCTCTGCTCCGATTCCTGAATAATCGCCCGCAAAAATCGCGGCGATTTGCACGGCGTTCGAAAGCGGATGTGAAGGAGGCCTTCCCAAAAGTGTGTGTTGCCAAGGATGGCAACACCAAGCCCCCATGGATGGGTCCACGGCGTCTTTTGGGAAGGCCTCCTTCACAGCCGCCTCCCCCGTTAAAACAAGTCTACTACACAAAGCCGCGGACCCCGAACAGCCCCTTGACACAAAACCAGCAAAGAGCCACATTCCCCAGCCACTCAACGAACACCCAGCACCCATGCACCTGTACATAGCCGAAAAACCCAGCCTGGCCAGAGCCATTGTCGCCGCCCTGCCAACGCCCCATCAAAAGGGCCAGGGCTGGATCCGTTGTGGTCAGGGTAAAGACGCCGTCACCGTCAGCTGGTGCATCGGCCACCTGCTTGAACCGGCCGAGCCCGCCCGCTACAACCCGGCCTGGAAAAAGTGGCGCCACGAAGACCTGCCCATGTTCCCAGAGCCATGGCAGCTCACCCCAAAAGACAGCGTAAAACAACAACTCAACGTACTCGAATCCCTGATCCGCCAGGCTGACCTGATCACCCATGCCGGCGACCCCGACCGCGAAGGCCAACTGCTGGTGGACGAAGTGCTGAAATTCGTCGGCACCAAAGCACCGGTCGAACGCATACTGATCAACGACCTGACCCCCAAGTCTGTCGCCCGAGCCATTCAAACGCCGAAAGACAACAAGGACTTCCGGCGCCTGTCCCACTCCGCGCTCGCCCGGCAGCGGGCAGACTGGCTCTACGGCATCAACCTCACCCGGTTTTACACGCTCACTTATCAACAGCAGGGTGAGCAAGGGGTCTATTCCGTGGGCCGAGTGCAAACCCCGGTGCTAGGCCTCGTGGTGGAGCGGGACAACACCATCGAAGATTTCCAGGCCAAGCCGTGGTTCCGCATAGAGGGGCATTTTCAAGCCAGTGAAGGCGAGGCTGACCAAAGGCCCTTTACCGCCCGATGGCTGCCCGGCGACTCGTTTCAAGATTATCTGGATGAAGAGAATCGCCTGCTCGATCGCGATATCGCAGAGCAGATTGCCCAGGATGTGAACGGTCGCCCCGGCACCGTCACCGAATCCCGGTTTCGGGATCGGCCAGAGCCGCCGCCACTGCCATTATCGCTGTCTGCACTGCAGATTGAAGCGGGCCGGCTGTTCAGGATGGGGGCAAAAGACGTGCTCGACACCGCCCAGAACCTTTACGAACGACACCAACTGATCACCTACCCTCGCTCTGATTGCCGCTACTTGCCGGAAGAACATTACCACCAACGGGAACAGGTGATCAGAGCCATAGCCCGGGTGTCCACCGAGCTCGCCAGCTTTACTGGCCAGCTAGACACCCATCGCCGTTCTGCAGCCTGGAACGACAAACAGGTCGATGCGCACCACGCAATTATCCCCACCGTACGCCCCAGCCCCAGCGGCAAGCTGACCGCCGCTGAGGAAAAGATCTACGGTCTGATCAGCCGCTATTACCTGATGCAGTTTGCCGGCGATGCCGTGCACCGTGAGGGCAAACTCACGGTAAAGGTACAGGAGCACCTGTTCAGGGCCACCGAAACCGCCATTCTGACGCCCGGCTGGAAAGCGCTGGAGCTCAAACTCAAAGAGGGCAATAACGAGCCAGAAAAACCACCGCTGCCCAGACTCGATAAACACGAGCCGGTGCTCTGCAGCAGTGCGACCGTGAAAGAGCGCAAAACTCAACCACCGCAACATTTTACCGACGCAACTTTACTGTCTGCGATGACCAACATTGCCCGCTTTGTGTCCGCACCGGAGCTGCGCAAAACCCTGCGGGACACCGATGGGCTGGGCACCGAGGCCACCCGCGCCGCCATCATCGACGTGCTGTTCAAGCGGGATTATCTGTACCGGGACAAGCGCTACATCCGGGCCACGGACAAGGGCAAATCCCTGATAGCGGCTTTGCCCGACACCGTCCGCACGCCGGACCGCAC
This sequence comes from Marinobacter excellens HL-55, assembly GCA_001314845.1. Classification (GTDB taxonomy): domain Bacteria; phylum Pseudomonadota; class Gammaproteobacteria; order Pseudomonadales; family Oleiphilaceae; genus Marinobacter; species Marinobacter excellens_B. The sequence goes on along the minus strand of LJZQ01000030.1, from coordinate 23,093 downwards.
CGCCGTCTGGGAGGCGACACTGGAAGGCATTCGGCGGGGCGAGGATAACCCCAGGCAGTTTATCGAAACGTTAAAGGCAGAGATCCAGGGGCTCATCAACCGCAGTCCGCTGACACCCACGTCAGATTCTGCCCTTGGTGACAGCACCAGTGTCAATCCCGGTAAAGACCGTATTCATTGCCCAAAGTGCCGGTCGGTGATGGTAGCGCGGGAAGGTAAGTTCGGGCGATTTTTTGCGTGTACCCGATACCCCGACTGCAAGGGCACACGCCCGCTGGAAGACACACAACCCCAGGACGGGACTGATCAAAAACCGATCCCCTGTCCGCACTGTTTCTCGCCACTGGTCCGGCGGCAAAGTAAAAAGGGCTGGTTCTGGGGCTGCAGTAATTTCCCCAGCTGCCGACAAACGTTAAATGACAATGACGGCAAGCCTGCGTTGCCGTTACGGAAGTCTACATAACACTACTGAATGTAAGCTCATTTTTTGGGATAATCACCCGATACTGCAACGTGGTCCGTATCCACCTTGCCCACAAGCAAACCAAACCGGTCAACATCACCGAGGGCCAGAATTAATGCGCATTGCTCTGCTTGAAGATGAACATGAACAGGCGCAACACATTCAGTCCATTCTGTCCGAGAAAGGTCACCACTGTGACAGCTTTCCTACCGGGCAAGCGTTTCTCGGCGCCGTGCTGCACCGGAGTTATGATCTGATCATCCTGGATTGGCAAATTCCGGACATGACCGGCATTGAAGTGCTTGAGAGCATTCGCGCCCAACTTAACTGGGCGATACCGGCGGTTTTTCTGACCCAACGGGACAGCGAGACCGATATCGTACGTGCGCTCGATGCCGGTGCCGATGACTACCTGGCAAAACCCGCCCGGGCCGCTGAGCTGATTGCCAGAATTAACGCCCTGGCGCGCCGCAGCAATCCGGACAGTGAAAAAGAAGTCCTGGTTTACGGCCCGTTCGAAGTGAACACCCATCAACGCGCCATCCTGCTGCACGGTAAGCCATTAACCCTCACAGACAAAGACTTTGATCTGACCTTGTTCCTGTTCCAGAATCAGGGCCGCTTGCTGACCCGTGAAATGCTGCTGGAGCGCGTTTGGGGGCTGGCCCGGGACATCAATACCCGAACCGTCGATACCCACATGAGCCGGCTGCGACGCCGATTGGGCGTCAACCCGGAAAACGGATTTCGGATCAAAACCATCTACCAACGAGGCTATCGCCTGGAAACCATCAAAACCAGTGACGAACCTCAAATCAACGACGACCGTGCCGCCAATGCTTGATGTCAAACGCCATGGCGCCTTAAGCCTGTTCTTGCTGCTCGCTCTCAGCCTGTTATCGGGCGCTGTCGCGGCTGACCTGTCGATAACCCGAGGCTCGGCGCCAACTCAGGCTCAGCAAACCACTGGCGCCCCTGAGTGGGTGTACACATTGCGCTCCGGCGAGACCCTCACGGAAGTCACCCAGACGTTGTTGACCGACCGGGTCAGCCTCAACCAGCTTACCCAATACAACAACCTGGCCGGGAACGCCAACTTGTCTGTCGGTGACCAGGTTCGCATCCCGCTGGGCTGGCTTAAACGGCAACCAGAGCCGGCTAAAGCCACCTCTGTGGCCGGCAACGTGATCCATGTGTCTGGCAGCAATGGCCAGAAAACACCGTTGACCGACAATTCGATTATCCGGGTTGGTGATGAAGCCATCTCAGCAGCCGGCACAGCGACCATTATCCTCGCGGATGGCTCTGAGTTACGCATGGCGCCAAACTCGCGCCTGATCTTCAATCGCCTTACCCAATATGGCAAAGCCGGCATGGCCGACACCAGGCTCAGACTTCAGCGGGGCGAAGTGCATACTCGCGTCAAACCTGTGATGGAGGACGGCGCCCGTTTTGAGATCGAGACACCTTCAGCGGTTGCGGCGGTGCGCGGTACTGTCTTTTCCATGCAGGCGTCCGGCAGCGGCAGCAGCGTTCAGGTCACCGAAGGCGTGGTCGACTTTGGCCAACCCGGAAAGACCCGCCGAATTCCTGCAGGGTATGGTGCCAGTGTGTCCACCACAAGCACCGCACCGATGAACATTCGTCAACTGCCGCCTGCACCAGTCCTGAACCCGATCGCACCGGTGCTCAAGCAACTGCCGGCGGAACTCAGCTGGCAGCAAAACGGCGCTGACCGATACCGGGTCGATATTTTCGCAGACGACAGTGGCGCCTGGCTACAGAGCCGAGACACCGCAGAGGCCCGCTTCGATATCAGCCAACTGGACAATGGCCGCTATGAAATCCACCTTGCATCCCTCGACCCGCAAGGCATCACCGGCATGCCCGCCATTGCCTCAATCGAGGTAGACCTGCGGGCGCGGACACCCGATCTCATCTCACCCGAAGAGGGCCAAGGCGTAAACGACGACATGCCCGAATTCCACTGGCAACTGAAAGGCACCAACGAAGTCGCCCGGGTAGAAATCGCCGAAGACGAAGCATTCCAGCGTCTGATTACCTCCAGCGAGTGGGCGCCAGACAATCGCGCCTTACCGTCCCGGCCTCTGAGCCCCGGTCAGTATTTTTGGAGGGTAGTGACCGAAGCCGGCGGCAACTCGGTGGCGACATCGCCAACCAGAACGCTGGTGGTAAACGGCACCTTGCCTCCAGTCCGGATCATCAGCATTAACTACATCGACAATCAGGTGCGGGTGTTCTGGGAAAAGGTGGACACCGCCAATGACTACCGGCTGCAGCTGGCTGAAGAGCCTGCCTTCAACAACATCATCAAAGAAGCAAATGTTGCAGAGACCACGGCAGCCTTGCGTCTGATTCCCGGAAGAAGGTATTTTGTGCGCGTCAAAGCTCTTTCTGATGGTCCGCTGGCGAGCCGGTGGGGACCCGGGAGGGAACTGTACCTGGATTAAGCCACTTCACCACAAGATTGAACATTACGGCCCATGAGAAGGGATTGGTTATCATTAAAAACAACACCCTGGTCTCTGGGCCTTCTGCTCACCGGCATACTTTTGCTTATCCAGACCACCACCCTGCCATGGCGAGTCGACTCCTGGCTCTACGACAAAGCCATTACGGCCTGGCCGGCACCCGTTGATAACAATGTGGCCCTGGTCACCATCGATGAACACAGCCTTGATGTGCTCGGCCACTGGCCCTGGGATAGAAGCCTTCACGCCCGGCTGATCGATCGGCTGACCGAAGCCGGCGCCCAAACCATTGTCTTCGATATCCTGTTTCCCGAACCAACACTCAGTGACCAGAATCTTGCAGACGCTATGGCGCGCCACGGCCGCGTGGTGCTACCCATTCACTACTCCCCCGCCACCAACCAGCTACTGATCAGTGAACAACTGCCATCAGCACCGCTGGAGGCTGCGGCCCTGGCTCTGGGGCATGCCCACGTAGAACTGGATGAGGACGGTGTTGCTCGCGGCCTGTACCTTTACAACAGCCTTGGCCATTACCGATGGCCGGCGCTGGCGGTGGCTGCTCAGGAGCAACCAGGGCCATCAATCACCCAACAGGACGCGCCGGCCTACACCAATGTCCGCAGTGAGTTCAGACTGGTACCCTTAGCCGGGGGCGCAGATACCCTGCCCGCTTATGCTTATGCGGATGTTCTGCATCAACCTGCCGCTCCGGAACTGTTTGCCGGCAAAACCGTATTCATCGGCGCCACGGCAGCCGGCTTTCGCGACGTACTAAGTACACCTTTCTCCGGGCTCAGCCGCCCCATGAGCGGAGTGGAATTTCATGCCAACGTCTACTCTGCCAGTCGCCAATCGCTGTTAATTTCTCGAGCACCCCAGTGGCTATCCCTTACCCTGGCTCTTGGCATTCTGCTGATCCTGGCCAATACCTTGCCCCGGCTAAAACCTGCCGCCACTTTCGGAGCATGCGCGAGCAGCTTTATTCTGGTGTTGTGCACCTATTTTGTTGCACTGCGCAGCTTCCATGTTCATCTATCGGCCGCCAACGCTGTTCTGCTGCCGATGATTGCCTTCCCGGTTGCAAGCGGCCTGCGCCTGGCCATGACCAACCGCTTCCTAAACCGTCAACTGGACGACATGGCCAGAACACCCCAACTGTCTTTGCCAGAGCCATCTCGCCGTCACCCGATGCAGCTGATGGAACATCTGTGTTCTTTACTGCAGCCCCAGGGCTGGCTACTTGCAGAGGGGCCGGACCTGCTGCTGGTCAAAGGCATGGCCCTTAGCGACGCTCCGGAACTCAGCAATCCCGGGCACTGGGTGCACCAAGGCAGTCAAAGCTGGGTAAGCCTCGCTCGTGGCGGCTCAAATTATCTGCTCGGCCTGACCCTGCCCGACGATCTGAGCCGGGAAGTAATTCAGCTCTACCTGCAAAAGCTCAAGCTTGAAGATACTCGCCAGCAAAAAACCAAACCCGGTATCCAGGAAAACATTTCCAAGCGCATCGAGAGGGTTCGTACCGCCACAGAACGTCTCGGCCAAATGCAGGCATTTATCCGCCACAGCTTTGAACACATGCCGGACGGCATCATAGTTACGGACGAACTTGGCGTGATCCGGTTTGCCAATCGCCACATTGAAGCCTGGTTCAAAGAGCCCATGCCCAGCCTCAGCGGCCTGCCACTCACCCGCCTACTGGAAGGCCACGACCCTCGTGAATCCGTGCCCTGGCATGAAACCGTCTCCGAAACCCTGACCTTACGGCAGAGCAGGACCGTAGATCTGAAAATCCACAACAAAGACTTCCTGATTCACCTGGCACCCTTCGCCCTGCCAGACAGCGAGCAGTCCGGGATCATTGCCAATATTTCCGACATTTCAGAGCTCCGCGAACAGCAGCGACAACACCGCGAAGCGATCGACTTTATCTCCCATGACGTGCGCTCTCCGCTGGTCTCACAACTGGCCCTGATCGAGCAATTGAAAAGAGATCCGAGCCACATCGATGAAAGCCAGCTGGAACAGTTGGGCCGATTGGCCCGGCGCAGCTATCACCTGGCCGAAGAATTCGTGCAACTGGCGCGCGCCGAGCAGCTCACCGAAACCCGGTTTTACGAATGCGAGTTTCTGGCGATTGTGGAGAACGCCCGTGACAGCGTGTGTGAGCAGGCTCAGGAAAAGCAGATCAGTCTGCTCGTATCGGGTACGGAAGATCTGTGGCTTAAGGGTAACGCCGAGTTGCTGGAGCGGGCGGTGATCAACCTGATGACCAACGCCGTTCAATACAGCCCCGAGGGCTCAGCCATCAATGTTCAGGTCTATCGAGCTGGCCATCTGGCGTGCCTGGCTATCGCAGATGAAGGGAGCGGAATTGACACGGACGAGCTGCCGATGCTGTTTGACCGATACCACCGGCAAAAACGCAGTGAGCTGGCGGGGAGCCAGGGCACCGGGCTGGGCCTGTCGTTTGTAAAAACCGTGGTTGAAAAACACCGGGGAGCGATTACCGTCGACTCAAAGCCCGGAGACGGCACCACTTTCACACTGAAATTGCCCATCGCAGATCCGATGGGCTAGCAACGCGATCAAGCCTGCAGTCAGCTGCGAATTGTCTTGCTGACTGGCTCGGAGGGTTCACTGACGAGGCCCTCAGTATCCTGTACCTGGATAGTGAAATACCAGGTTCCGGCGTCCAGATTACTAACGGTGTAGGACATCTCCGCATCGCTCGCGGCCCCGTCAATCACCACCTCACCAGACAAATCCTCAATGTCCTGACCGTACCGAATAACGTATCGGTCCAGTTCACCCATGTCGATACCGGTGCCATTCACCCGAGTGGCGGGGGCAGACCAGCTCAGAACAGCTGAACGCTGCGAATCCGCCTGCACTCCCGAGGCGCCTGAATCCGATCCAGTGGTTGTGCTCGCAGATCCAGCAGAGCCTCCACCGCCGCAACCGGCGAGTAGAATCCCGAAGAAAAACGCGGCTGTCCATGCCTTTGACATTTTGATGACGCGTTTCATATCTAATTCGCACCAGTTTATCGTCGATTTTGTGAAATTCTATAAAATATCTTCAAACGATGATGCGAATAGCGTCATTTTTTGAGGCTCAAAAATGCCGTTTTTTTGACGCACTGGATGCGTCACTGACAAACGACCGCATTCTCCCCCAAAGCAAACCTTTTGAACTCTATAACAAACCGAACCCGGACCATGCACCTGGCTCTGGCGACCGGATCAAACCTGCACCTGGCCGTACAACTGCGCATAAAGACCTTCTCTGGCAATCAGATCGGCGTGCCGACCCTCCTCTATAATCTGCCCATCGTCGAAAACACATGCCCGATCCGCTCGCTTAACGGCGCTGAGCCGATGGGCGATAATCAGCGTGGTGCGCTTACTCAGAAATGCCTCAAGATCCCTATGCAACTCAAACTCGGTTTCGGCATCCAGAGCTGACGTTGCCTCGTCCAGTATCACCACCGAAGGATCTGCCAAAACCATTCGGGCGATGGCCAACCTCTGACGCTGGCCACCGGACAACCGAACCCCCTGTCGACCTATCATGGTATCCAGAAGCTCGGGCATCGCAGCAACGGTGCGATCTAGTTGAGCAATCCTCAGCGCCTCCCAGAGTTGATCATCAGGCTTTTCCCGGCCCAGCGTAAGATTCTGACGTACGCTATCGTTGAATAGCGCGGGGTGCTGCAGAACCGTGGCGATGTGCTCTCTGAGGTTTGGAAAGCCGATCCGCTGAACCGGCACCCCATCAATCAATATGTCCCCTTTCTGCGGGGCGTAGATACCAAGGATCACCTGCACCAGAGTGGACTTACCACTGCCACTGGTTCCGACAAGGGCAACCTTCTCCCCCGGCGCCAGATCAAGGTTGATGCCTCTGAGCACCTGTTCATCACCGTAACTGAAGTGAACGTTGCGCAGGGACAGGCCCACCGTATGCTTGCCCTTGAAAGGATTTTCCAGCGCCGGATAACGTGGCTCCTGCTTTAGCTCCAACAAACGATTAACACGTACCAGTGCCGCGTTTGCTGCAAACCATGCGTACTGTATGTTGAGTATTTCCTGAACGGGGGTCAGCATGAACCAGAGATAACCAAAGACGGCGAACATCATGCCAATGCTCAAGTCACTAAACAGGACCGTCACCATCGCAGCAGCACGAAATGCGTCCACTCCAAACTGAAATAGCGCAAAGCTGGCGCGAGTAGCGGCATCGCTGCGCCACTCGAACTGAGTGGCGTGATCGCGCACGGTGCGGGCGCGGCTGACCAACTGCTGCAAGTAATGCTGCTCGCGATTGGCGGCCCGGAGCTGATGGATCCCGTCCAGGGTTTCTGTCAGATCTCCCTGAAACTCCTCATAAGCGCTGTTTTCCCGACGCTTCAGCTCTTTCACCCGCTTACTGATCAGCATGGTTGCAAAGATAACGAGGGGATTGAAAAGCAGAATCAGCAGCCCAAGCTGCCAGTGCACCCACACCAATACAAAGGCGGTACCGGTCACCGTCAGGCTCGCCACGATAACGCGGCTGATGGTGGCTCCCAGAAACTGGTCGATGGTATCCAGATCGGTGATGAAGTGGCTGGTGATACCACCTGAACCCCGTGTCTCGAATTCCGACATGGCGACTGAGCGCAATTGCCCAAGCAGTCGAGACCGAATGCGAAACACTACGTCTTTGGAAATCTTGGAGAACTCTCGGGACTGCAGCACGTTAAACCCGAGAGCCAACAGTCTGAGCAGGAAGGCCGCGAGGACCATGACGCCGATGTAAACCGCTGGCAGGTGCCAGGACTCAGGCAATACCGCTCGCATGACAGGCAATACCGGCCCTGCCTCATCCAGCAATACCTCATCCACCAGCACCGGAAGCAACAGTGGAACCGGCACACTGACCAAGGTCGCCAGGATCGCCAGAAAATTAGCCTTGACCAACCGAGGCCTATGCTTCAACGCCAGTGACAGGATCTCCCGCCAGGTGTAGGGATCATTTGGCAAAGAGTCAGCCTGAAATTTGCCCTGTCGTGTCGCCTGTTCCAAACAGCCCCCTGTCAATTCGGTCCGAGACTAACGATACGACCTCTTGGCCTCAGTAGCCCATTACCCACAGCAAATTCGATCTCCCGGACCAAGTTCCGGATCCCTCACCTGCAAAGACGACGGCCATCTAATGACTTTGCACCGGAGTCTTTTACAGTCGCAGATATTACCTATCAGGTTATACCCTCTTAAGACTTTGAATAATGGTAAGAAAACAGTAATTTCCTACTTGCCGACATTGACTCCAACGATACTCTGACGCAGCAGACTCTGCGCTCAGGCCACGTGCTCATTCAAACTACACAGCTAACACATTATCAGCCCTGGTCTGAGGACAGATTTCTTCCACCCGACATAAAAGCACTGGATCAATGGGTTTATCGTTCGTTGTCATCAAAAGAAATTTGAGCCACGCCACGATAATTGTTACGCCTAGCTCGGCGTGACCCTATCGCAGTCTATGCAGCTCTAATGAGTAACCGCCGCTACGCAAGCTTTGATGATTGGAACCGGAACTTAGGTTATTCTGAATGCTAAGTTTTTAAGGCACAAGCAACAGGAGTAAAACTCATATGTTGAAGCGTTCACTATCGACTGCCACGATCCTCACCGTTCTGGCTGGTCTAGCTGCTTGCAGCAGCAGAGGAACCATTGAAAGTGACATGGGAGTAGCAGGTGCCCCTGACTGGGTCAATAAAGGCACCCAAGCTGTTGACAACGACGGTCGCTATATCCAGGGAGTTGCCTATGCACCGCCCCTGAACGACCAGTCGTTACAAACCTCTACGGCAGACAGCAGGGCCCGAGCAGAAGTTGCGCGTGTAGTCTCCAGCTATGTCGATAGCACCCTGAGTGACTATTCGTCCAGCGCAGGAGACTCATCCGCCAGCAGTATCGAACAGACCCTGATAAGTTCAACCAGAACAGCCCTGAACGGCGTCAAAATTAAGGCGCGCTGGAAAGACAGCAACACTGGCAATGTCTATTCCTTCGCGGAAATGGATATGGAGGCGCTGGACGACTCAATCAGGACAGCTAGCAAACTGTCTGAGAACTTCAAGGCGTTCTACACCAGCAATACCAACGTCAATTTCGAGCGATTCGTGCAAGGACAAGAGTAATGAAAATCTGGGTAGTTATTTTGGCAGCCCTGCTGTTCAGCGGCTGTAGTACATCAGTTAAGCGGGTAGACAGCGACACCACGATTGACCTCAGTGGCGCCTGGAATGACAGCGATTCACGGCTGGTGGCCCAGGAGATGATTCAGGATGCCCTGTCTCGGCCCTGGAGCACTGATTTTACCACCCGAACCGGTCGGCGCCCTGCGGTAATTGTGGGCACGGTTCGTAACCTGAGCCATGAGCACATTAATCTGAAAACTTTTGTTGCAGATATGGAGCGGGAACTGGTCAATTCCGGGCGCGTGGATTTTGTCGCGTCGAAAGATGAGCGTGGCGAAATCCGTGATGAGCGCCTCGATCAGGATCTGAATGCCCGGGACGATACCCGCAACGCCGCAGGCCAGGAACTGGGCGCGGATTTCATGCTGACCGGACAGATCAACACCATCATTGATGCCGAGGGCAAACAACAGGTTCGCTTCTATCAGGTCGACCTTACCCTGATCAGCATGGCCGATAACCGCAAGGTCTGGCTGGGTCAGAAGAAAATCAAAAAGCTGATTAAAAACCCGTCCATCCGCTATTAGTCTGCTTCGGGATGACAAATAGCAGGATGACAAATAGACCGTGATTGGCGAGATGTATTTGCTCCGGTTTCTGGCGACACCAATGGTGGTGCTGTGCCTGTTGTATTTGCAGGGATGTACATCCTGGCAGATCAATCAGCTTTCGGCAGAGCTGCCGACGTTGGGCCCTGAAAAGACCCTGGGGAAACTGGAAAAGATTGATCCACCAGATCGTGACAGAAGCCAGTATCTGCTGAATCGGGGCCTGCTGAAGTTCTACACCGGAGATCTGGCCGGAAGCCGACAGGATCTTGAGCAGGCCAAGACGATCATGAAGTCCCTGAAGGCGGTCAGTCTTTCCGAAAACTTTGGTGCCCTGACCACCAACGAGACGCTTCGCAGCTATGGCGGAACGCCAAGTGAACAGGTGCTGGTGCATGCCATGCTGGCCATGGGTTATCTGTTCAGTGGCGACCTGGATGGCGCGCGGGTCGAAATGCTGCAGGCGGATGTCACCATGAGTCAGCTGGGAGACACGGAGTCTGTCAGCGGGCAACTGGCAAGCGTGCGCTTTCTGGCAGGGCTGATTTATGAAATGAACGGTGAACTGGATGACGCCATGATCAGCTATCGCCGGGCTTACCAGATCATCAGGGCTCGTGAAGAAAAGGTTCCTGAGGCCCTGGCTACCAGCCTGTTGAATGTCAGCCTGCGCCGAAACAATGAAAACCTTAACGATGAAGAGTATCAGCGATACGTCAGTGAATTTGGCCGCGAGGCCTCATTGCCTGGGGCTCACGAAGGCGAATGGATTGTGTTCTACCACGACGGCGTGGTGTCCAATAAAACCGAAACCCGCCTTTCGGTGTTTGATTCGAATCTGGAGGCGCAGATCAGCGTCGTTATGCCCCATTATCCGCAATCGCGTTACCAGGCCCGGCAGCTTTCTATCGGAGCCGGAGACCTCAAACGCACAGAAGTGATCGAAATGATCGAACAACGGGCGCGTGAAGACCTTGCGGATCAGAGTGCAAAAACCATGGCGGCGGCGACAGTGCGTGCAGTTACCAAGTACCAGATGGTAAGAAAAGCGAGAGAAAGCGGGGAACTGGGTGGTTTCCTGGCCAATATTGCCGGTTTGATCTCCGAACAGGCCGATGTGCGTAGCTGGAATATGCTGCCCTCGTCGATCCAGGTGGCGCGGCTGGTAACGCCCCTGGATGCCTCAGTCGGGATTGTAGCCAAGAACGTCGAGTTGCCAGCGCTAAACAAGCTTGGCTCACGCCATTACGGTGTGGCGCTGGTAACCAGTCTGAATAATCGCCTGCTCAGTTATCCGCCCTATGAGGGCCTGGAACCTATTGAAGGACAGCCTAATGAACAATAAACCTGCATTCAGTTCATTTTTGATTCAGCCAAAAACCCTGGCCAGTTTTCTGGTTGTGGTAACTGTTCTGGCTATTACTGCCTGTAGCTCCACACCTGATAGACCGGAGTGGCTGAACAACCCTGAATCGGCCTATCCGGCGGCCACGCATCTTTCGGCGACGGGGTCAGCCGATGACCGGCAAAGGGCATCGGATCGGGCTATCAGTAACCTGGCCAAGATATTTGAAGTGAGCGTTCAGGAACGTTCGACAGACTTCAGCAGTGCTCAGATGAACGCCGGACAGGGGCAGTTGCAGATTACCAACGAACAGAGGGTTACCCGTGCTGTGAGCACTGAGACCCGTCAGGTGCTACAAGGTGCGCGGGTTGTAGAATACTGGGATGATAACAATAATCCAGGACGGGTTCACGCCCTGGCGGTGCTGGCCAAACAGCCTGCCGCCAGCCGCTTCCGCCAGTCCATATTGGCGGCTGACCGCGAGATCAAGGATCTGATTAGTTACGCCGGTGTCACAGCTAACAATCCGATATCAGCCCTCAACGCATTGAAACGTGCCCGCGATACCCAGATCCAGCGAGATCAGCTCAACCAGAACCTGATGATTGTAGCCGACGGTCAGGGCGTTACCGGTCAGTACGACCAGGCAGCCGTGGATTCCCTAATTCGCAATGCGTTGAGCACCCTGCCGATCGCGGTTCAGGCCGATGATCCATCGGTGAAAGCCGAGCTACAACGCGCCCTGACGAAATTGGGAGTGAAGACCGCGGCAGAGTCTGAGTATGTATTACGAGGGTTTGCCGATCTGGCGCCAGTGAGTGAACAGCAAAGCTGGTTCTGGTTGCGTGGTTCCTACGAACTGATTCTGCAACATAATGATACTGTGATAGCGAAGAAGCGCTGGCCGGTGAAGATAACTGCGGCTGAACCTGGTTTATTACAACAGCGCGCCCGGGATGAGATTAACCAGAATTTGCCGGGCCATGTATTCGAACTGCTGTCAAGCGAGCCGAAATAAAAGCACGGGTACTGCCAAATTAACGTAGGCTTACGGTGCTCACATCTTGACAATTTGGTACGGGTTCTACCCCGTTACTGCGGACACTTCTAAAAAGAGGCACACTGTGCCAAAGGAGTGTTCATGTCCAAACGCAGAAAATATAGCCCAGAGTTCAAACGCGAGGCCATCGCTTTAACCCGTCAACCCGGTGTGAGTTGTCGGCAGATAGCCTTGGAGATCGGCATCAATCCGAATCTTCTGTCGCGTTGGCGTAGAGAAGCGGATGAGGAGACAGACAAGACCTTCAAGGGTTCAGGTTCTCCCAGAGACGAGGAAGTTGCCCGCCTCAAGCGAGAACTGGCCCGTGTGAAGAAGGAGCGTGATTTTTTGCGCGAAGCGGCAGTGTTCTTCGCAAAGGAGTCGTCCTGAGGTATCAGGCGATTCAACGTTGTCGCAATCATTTCCCAATACGTCTTATGTGCCGATGCCTGAAGGTGTCGGCCAGCGGTTATTACGCTTGGGTATCTCGCCCTGAGTCTGCCAGGGCCAAGGCGAATCAGCACTTGCTGTCACGCATCAGAGAGATCCATGACGACAGCGGTGGCATGATCGGCTCACCCCGTATGCACGAGGACCTGGTTGCCGAGGGAGCTTCAACCAGCTTGAACCGCGTAGCGCGATTGATGGCCAAACACGGCATCCAGGGCTGGCCGCGCAAGAAGCGTGGACGCCTGGGACGTCAATCGTATCGGCCACCGGGTATCCGGAATCACCTGGAGCGGGACTTCTCCGCCCTGGAGCCGGACACCAAATGGGTGACGGATATAACGGAGATACCGACGCAGGAAGGAAAGCTCTTTCTCTGCGTGGTTCTCGACCTGTTCAGCAAGCTGATCGTTGGCTGGTCGATGCATCACCGACAGGATCGGCATATGGTGATCAGAGCCGTTGAGATGGCTGTTTGGCAGCGGCAGGGGGAAGTTCCGGTGATATTGCATTCAGATCGAGGAAGTCAATTCACCAGCGGAGATTACCAGCGCTATCTCGGCAGCAACCGCCTGGTGAGCAGCATGAGCGCGGTCGGTCATTGTGGTGATAATGCTGCCTGCGAGGGGTTCTTCGGAATGCTCAAGCGTGAGCGAATTCACCACCGGCGATACCGAACTCAAAATGAAGCACGAGCTGATGTCTTCGATTACATTGAGCGGTTCCATAATCCCAGAATGCGACGTAGAGTTGCTGCTCAGGACAGGAAGCTGTTCGCCGTTTTAAAACCGTCCGTGGAAACGGGGTAGAACCCCAAAGCGAACGTTCAGGCGGACAGACATACGTTTCCCTCAGAAAAGAACTTCCGCCTCTTTTGAGAAAGGTCGGCAGTAATGGTGCAGGACCCAACTACTGTTCACTTGTTTGTGAGAGTTCGACTGCTTCTAGACATTGTTTAAAAGGCAGCCAAAGAGCTAAAGCGTCACCCTCAACGGCATCAATAGCGACAAATCCGAACTTTTCGTAGAATCTTTTTGAGTCGTCGTCTTTGGCATCTACCGCACAGCCGATACCCCCAACTGAAATCGACGCATCAACAACCCGTCTCAAGCAATCGATCAGTAGGTATGCTCCTAATCCGTACCCTTTCTCAGAGTTATCAACCGCAAGCCGTGCCAAACGGTATACCGGCGGATCTGATGGAAACCGCTTTTGCAGGGGATGCCCCTGGGGGAAGGCAATGGTGCTTGGAAGAAGAGTGTAATAACCCAGGATCTCCGTCGGGTCGACCTCATCTTCAATCAGTACATAAGTCCGTGTCGCCATCTTCTGGCTACTTTGCCGGGCAATTTTCTTTAAGAACTCGTTGAGCGCAGGCTTACCGCAATCAAATTTTCCTCGATTGTGTTTTTTACTGATTTCTTCGGTTCTTAAAGTCACCAGCCAACTTCCTGTGGTTAAGTGCAGCTTCCCGAAGCTTTGAGTTAATCGGTTCAGGGTTATCCAGCAGCCCCAGCATAAGATCAGCACTTTGCCGGGAAACCTGAATTTGTAGCGCCTGACGTTCGGCCTCTTGTGCTTCCTTCTTTGCAGCGTAGATCAGGAACTGACTCAAGCTGCGGCCCGTTAACTCTGCTGCGTGAGCAATAAGCCTCTGCGTTTCTTCATCGACACGGGCGACCAAGCGAGTGTCTTTACCTTGTGTGTTCATCATACTCTTCACCGACGGTGGGATAGGCTCGACTGGAGCCCAAGAAAACCCGCTTCCTTGTTAAAAGTGATTCGACGGACTCAATCTATGTGTGCCATATTGGCACACTTTATTTCCTAAAACAACTTTGTATGCCAATGTGGCACATGAAATTTATTAGATTCTCAGCTGCACATGGTCGCAAAGTGAACATTCAGGCGGATAGATCACTATTTGCGCTCGAAGAAAATCAGCCTCTGTTCAGTAATGGCCGCAGCGACGTACAGCCAGTATCGAACATGCCATTCGGTACCCTGTCGCTCCATCGCGGCGACTAGCGTGGCCAAAACAACGTAGGTCGCTCAGATGGCCGGATAACCGCTACTGCTGTCCTAAAATCTAGGTCCTCCGAAACGCGGGGAGTGCTGAGTTCCTGATTCATAGTCTCTGCCTCGATTTACATTGACACTTAAACTTTTAACACCCTTTGGTGTGATCAGCACTATGGCGGGGGAAAGTCGGGTCTTTTAGGAAACTTTGCCCCTTTTCAGCAGAAATTTAGATGCTGTCAAAACCAATATTCCCAGATGTCAAAGGCGATGTTTCACAGAAAGGGGGTGTTTTTTCCGCCCCTTTCTGAAAAAAATGGGCAAATCGAGGTGGTTTAGATCAATCTCACAACGAAAAAGAGGCAATCTAAGGTGCCAAAACCGCTTTGAGTGGAACGAAAGCAAGAAGGCTTGAGAATCGAATCCCAGGTAAGGTATCCGAACGGGTGATTGCCACCTCAAGCCCATATAGAGGACCTTACAATGCCCGTTCAACTCCATCAGATTGTGTCGGGAGGTCAGACAGGAGCGGACCGCGCCGCGCTTGATGCTGGGATGACCCTCGGTATCGCAGTCGGTGGAGCCTGCCCTAAAGGTCGACTCGCAGAGGACGGCCCTCTGGCTTCACGTTATCCACTCAGAGAGATCACTGGGGGCTATCGTCAACGCACGAAAACGAACGTCGTTGACAGTGACGGGACCGTTATTTTTTTTCGGAGTGTGCCGGAAGGCGGAACGGAAGCGACGCTCGCTTTTTGTATAAAATTAAAGAAACCATATTGTCTGATCGACATGAATGAAATCGGGGTAGCGAGGGCTGCCACCCTGATCAATCAATTCATAACGGCCAAAAACATCCACATCCTAAATATTGCCGGAGCACGCGAAAGCCGTTCACCCGGTATATACGAGTTCGTTTTTTCAGCGCTGTTAACATCACAACAGAAGCCCGTACCGTTGGCACCCGAGACACAACGGTGAGCACATCAGTTCGAGACTGCGCGCCGCTGACGGATGTCTGCAGCGCGCAGTCCTGGGTACGCCTTCACTGCAATCGAAACTGATTAAACGCGCCTTCGGCTTCCAGAAAAGGCGGCTCGGAACCAATCTGGTAGCTCACCAGGCCCGCGGGGAATACCGGCAACTTCACCTCTCCTCGAACGGAATATGCGTTGGCATTAACCGCAGACAGAATTCCCTGCAGCGGGTTCAGCAAGTCTCCCAACAACGTATCATCAAGACCCGTTCCGGGTACGACCGTGTCGACCAATAACTCAGTTACCTGCCCAAGCGTCGCCGTTGTCAGAAAGTTCATCTGCTCTTGCGCCTTGAATGCCATGACACCGACGCGATCCCCGGCCTTCAGAACCTCGCCTACCCCAACGAGCTCCGAGAATGATTGAAACTGGGGTGCAAAGGTCGTCAACATATCGTCAATCAAAAATGTTTGCCCGCCACGTTCGAGGCATAAACCAAGGTAGGCAGCCCCTCCTCCACCAATAATCCCTCCTTGCACACTAAAATCTCGGAGCCCCGGGATGCCTGCCAACACCTGCGTCGTATCGGCGGGAACTTCATAAACCGTTTGACACTCCTGAGCACCCTGGAGATTCCCGATTCTTATATCAAATGGCCGCCAAACCTGGTCCACTGATATAAGCTGATCGGTTACCACAGACTCACCGGGAATGGTGTCCACGATGACACCTCGCTCATCGTCTAACGACAGACATATCTCCGGCACTTCATCAAGCACGGACTCGTTGGCACCCCGCAACTTCACATCGAGCCAGCGGCGAATCGAGCTGAACATATCCACGGCGCCACAACTCGTCGAGCCATCAGCCTGGTTTGCCAACGGATTCATATGGCCCGACTGATTGGTCATCATTCTCACATCCCCACCTGCCATCTTCAGATAGCGGTAATTATCGGCAGATGCCTGCATGTTGAAGAGAACATCTCGAGTGCCCTGTATCAGTAAGGCATCGATCGGACGAAGAGTGAATGGCTCCATACCCTCAAGAAATGGTGCTTGCGCAAGCTCCAAGTCCGCCAATAAGCTAAGACCGTTCTGCCTGACAAACTCCAATAAATTACCTGACGGCTCCAGCACAGCCGCTTGTCTAATGAAAGGTGCTGTCAACGCCAAGCAGGCATTTTCAAGAAAAGGGTGCCTTGATCGGCCAGTCGAAAGAAGGCACAGCAAGTTGCCCCAACCGCCCTTCACTCCCCCATTGGGCAGAATCGCTTGCTCTAACGAATGCCAAGTACCCACCGGGACAATGGTATCGACGCGGGGGTCTATCGCAGCAAGGGGCAACTGAAATCCTCCGCCGTAAGAACCGCCCATCAATCCAAGGGTGAAGTTGCCGCTACTGTCAACGGCAATAGGCAGCTGACCCTGCCGCCCTTGCCTGGCAATCCAGTCTATGACCGCTTGCGCATCGCGAGTTTCATGGTAAGAATTCATCACCATGATATCCCCTTCGCTGTCGCCCCAGCCACGCTGGCTAAAAGACACGATGATGTACCCTTTCCGATAAAGATCGCTCAGCAGCGCATCCAATTGCCCAAACATGGCTAACAGTCCCGAACCCTCGCCAATTGGACAATCATAAGCTTGAGGTTCGTCGCAGTCGGGGATCGCGTCCAATACAGATTTTTTGCTACCACCCCACCCATGACTGTGAAGGATCACCGGCAGCGTCTCACCTTCTCGATGAGGTGGTACGAAAACCTGAGCATCAATCCATGTGTCGCCCGACAAACTGTAATAGCCTTCGGTACCGGCAGCGGTGCAATCAGGTCCTGAATCAAAATTAAAGCCCGGGCGGGCGCAGGTGGGCGGGGCATCTGAGATGATTGGATCTAATCCGTCAATACCATCACGATCTGTATCACGGGTGTCGGTAGCAAAAGAACGCCCCTCGACCAACGGCCCTAACGTTGGTTGAGTGTCATCCGAAGCAGGATCAGAGGGTGAACCAGATACAGGCGCCGTGGGCTCAGCCTCAGGAGACGCTGAACTTCCATCGCCACCACACGCTACCAGAAAAATCGAACAACACAGAAGCGCTGACAAACGAAACATTGTAAACCTCTTTTGTAATTATAATTTAAACCACACCATGCCTTATACATGATGGTATGTCATCTTGGATCACGACAGCATTGACCAAAATGCCATGGACAATGCCATCGTGATTCACCAAATGCAGGAACATCTGGCGTCTTCCAGAAATCACGCTTTTATCGAAGATATTGTGAGGTGATGTTGCCAGGGGCCAAACGACAACATTAGTGGAGAAACGGAGCAACAGGCCCTGATCAATCTGATTCTAAAAGTACTGGAAGCAATAAAGAGCAGGTGAAAGTAAAGCATTGAAAGACTAAAATGCCCTAAATTTCAACCACATTTTGCCCTGATATCGGCGGTGAATTCTTAGGAGGGTGATCATCCATTGAGTACTGATCGCTCTCTGCACAGACAATGGTTCCAGAGGAATGTTAAATGTCTGAGTTGAATTTGAATGCATCAGATTTACGAGCTGCATACAGAGCGACAGGACTGTCTGAGCGACAACTTTCGTGTCTTGGAGTCTGCGCTGAAATACTGCAGTCTCCAGACGATCAAAATTACATGAAAATTTTAGAAGCGATAGCCGATCAGTTTGGAGCTCCCCATGCCGCTCTGTTTGCATATCGCTCTGGAAGGTTGCGTATCCTATCCTCAGTCGGGGGAGCGACAATTACGGCATCAAGACAATCGATAAAAGCCAACTTAGCCCCCTTTCTAAAATGGCCTTGTAAGCCTTACATCCGAAGATCGCCCAAAAATGTTTGGCTTTTTTATTCAATTAACCCGGGTTTTGAATGGATCATTCCTGTTGCCCTGCAGGGTTCAGTGATCGGTTTACTTGCTCTGGCGGGTTTTGAGTCGCAATTCCCCCCAGGAGACCGCGAGCAACAGCTGATTAAGGTTATCGCCAGCATGCTCAGTGGTCAGATACTCTCTATCCACACCGAAACTAATATCAAAATTAAGCACAAACAAACGCAATTGTCGTTGTTGTCACCCCGTGAAAAAGAAGTAATGAGCCTGTTACCCCGCGGAATGAGCAATGCCCGAATCGCTGCAACTCTGGGAATTTCACCAGGAACGGTCAAAACCCATGTAGAGCGGATACTCAAAAAGCTCCAGCTTGAAGACCGAACACACGCTGCTGCTTTAGCTGTTGAATTGAAGTTAGGGAACTCTGGTTGTTGAAAAAGGGACTGAATATCATGAAACCTTGGCAAAGTTGGAGCTTGAGACGCCGCAGCTTTATCTCGCTGATCCTACCTCTGCTGGTAGCAGCTATCGTGCTAGTCATTATGGCGAAGGTTCTGGCGTTTAATCGCCAGGCAGAGGATGAACTGCAGCAAGGTCTAAAAGTACTCGGGCAGATCCACTCGGCACATGCCGCGTTGGCAGAAGCGGCTAGTGGCGTGAGAGGCTATTTACTTACAAAAGACGAGACGTTTCTGGCACCGTACCAAAGAGCCGAAGATGCATTAAAAAAATCGCTAAGGCAACTCGAAGTGGACGTTAAAGACCCCGCTCAGCGTGAGAATCTCGCTAATATTACAGCGCTCGTCGCTGTAAAACTGGCTAATCTGGCTCAACTCAAGAACCCAGATATGGAAATCGACAACACTCTTATTCGAACATACTCCCTAGATAACAAAGATCTACTAGATCGTTTGCGCCAAAGCATCGAAGAAATGGAAACTCGTGAGAACCAAATTATTCACGCTTTACAGAATAACTTAAATCAAGCTCGCGAAAACAGCCAGTGGGCGATCTTCAGCACACTTTTGGCAGCAGTGGCCCTATCTGTCATGCTATCTCAAGTATTTGCAAGAGACCTTATCAACCGCATTCGCTGCATCCGAGACAACGCCATCAAAATTGGTAGTGGGATACCTCCGATAAAACACCAAGGAGGCTATCAGGATGAGCTTGCGGACCTTGACCAACTAGTTGTACACACGGGTTTTATGTTGGATAGAAGACTACAGGAACTCGAATATGCCAAGACGCTTGCAGAAAATGCATACCAGGTCAAAACCGACTTCCTCTCGCGCACAAGCCACGAACTGAGAACTCCCCTCAACGCAATTATTGGTTTTGGTGATTTATTAGATAACAGCAGGCTGACCACTAACCAACAACACCATATCAACGTGATTAGGCGAAGCGCAAGCCACCTTCTTGCCTTGGTAAATGATCTTTTGGACCTCTCTCGTTCCGAGAACATGGACGCTTCAACAGTGGTTACTCCTGTCTCGCTAAAGGAAGCTGTCACGACAGCCGTAGATTTCGTATCCCAAGCGGCAATGAGAAAACATGTGCAACTCCATATCACAACTGACTATGACAGCCATGTCTTGGCCAATTCTAAGTGTTTGCTCCAGATTCTGATTAATCTTTTGGATAATGCGGTCAAATTCACGCCGAAGAATACGACCGTGTCAGTTGGTTGGCGACTTTTTAGTGGTTATAATGGTAAAAACGTCGAAATCGTCGTTCATGATTGTGGGCCGGGCATAGCGCCCGGTCTTGAGAAAGAACTGTTTTACCCCTTTAACCGCCTTGACAGTAATACCGAGGGTCTTGGGTTGGGGCTGGCCATCAGCCTCTCTCTGGCAAGTCAAATGAGCGGAACCATCGAGCATCGGCCCATTAAAAAAGGCTGTGAATTTGTCCTCACGTTACCAGCAGCTAACAGTGCCCTGCGAGGCCAGTATGCCGATGCTTTTCACGAGCCAAATGAAAAGTCTAAATTGTTAAAAGCCGACAAGCATCCAGATACCACTTGGATCCTTGCCATTGAAAACACTAAGCTCTTGTTAATTTTTGAGACGCTAGCGGCACGTTTCCATGCGCGAATTATTCATGCGTCTGATCGCAGCTGGCCAAATCTACTTACACCAGGTTTCTCCCTTCTGGTGACAGACATCGAACCCGCTCGACTGGATAAGCCACCCGGTTTGATATTTAGAAGTCAGCTATTCATAACATCGGCCCCTCCGCAAAAGGCAGATGGCGAGCATATTCGCTGGCTGCCACACCCGGCTACACCTCAGCAAATCCGGCTTCTGTTAAAGGAGATACATCAATGTCGGAGATACTAGATGATATTCGCCACGCCAAGCTACTTATAATTGATGATGAAGAAGCAAACCTTGAATTATTAGAAGAGCTGTTTGCAGAGGAAGGCTTTGAACAGGTGATTTCATCTTTTGATGCTTTGAAGGTTTCTTCACTCATCCAAGGTTTTCGACCCGATATCATTTTGCTGGACTTAAGAATGCCGGATGTTGACGGCTTCGAAGTACTTCGCTTACTCGATGATCTACGAACGCAGGGCGATTGGATACCAGTTGTTGTTCTTACTGCGGATATCACAAAACAAGCTAGATACGAGGCACTCTCTCTAGGTGCCTCTGATTTTCTCACTAAACCCTTCGACCGTCTGGAGGTAGTGCTACGCGTTTGGAACCTATTGGAAACGCGCCGCTTCTATCTGAGGCTCAAGGCTTTGGGTGAAGTAACAGACCTGTCGCCCCACGGACCGTGGCAATCATGAAAGCTGCGTTACATCCCGGAATTGATTTCCAGGATGTAACCCAAAGTTAAATTATCTGCCATATGGCAATGAAGAGTGGTGCAGAACAATTCGCAAGTTACCCGACTCATCAAGTTGATAGCCAAACGACTTGTCTACCGTTGTCACCGAACCATCCTTATGGGTGAAGTGAACGTTGCCCATTGACATTGCTACCGGACCCGATAAATGAATTGCGGCGTTTTCAAACTCAACTGCGGTCCAGCCTTTGATACCAAATCCACTGTCATCTGGAAAATTCTCATTATGCCCAACGAAGTATGCCAATGCCCCCTCGGCTGTAAGGCGAATATTTTGTGGGATTGATGCAAGAGTCGGTTTAAACAACACCGGTCCCGTATCATAGCCATAGGCCGAACCTATCACCCGGATTGCCGTCTCTCGCGCCTTTTCAATACCGCCCTCTGCGTAATGTTCAGATAACATAACGACCGCATCACCCCATGTTTTCTGCGCTGCAAGGACGTCTGATTCAGCAATGTCCGCATCTACATTCGCTGAAAAGGCCACAGCCATAGCAAAGACAAGACCTGAACGTTTACGATCAATGGTCAACTTACTCATATGAAGTCACCTCATTTGTATGTGAAACAATATTTCTTCGAAGGCAGAACACGCTTCACATCCTAGATAAATCCGCTAACAAGGTAATCGGCCGATCGGCATATTAAACCATATGCCAATCGACATACCCTATAGCGCGATTTAGGTAACAGTCCTCATAATTCTCGCCAACGATCTTGCCACTTTATACCTATTTGGATAACCAGTTGTCCCAAACTGGCAAGTCTGCATCGCCATGGTTTCTCTATAACTAATTTCAACACTTGGTTTGAGAGGATCCGATTATGGCCAAAACAAAAATGACTTCCGCATTTCCAGTCCGTAGACAAGATTTTGAGTTCGAGGAGGTCCCCAGATACTGGGTGAATGGCGATGCTTTCATGACACACGTTTTCAACGGGATGTCGGCGTTATTCCCCGACGGTGAACGCTTTTTTGTTGCCAGCGTCCGAGCCGTTCGTGAGGCCGTCAATGATCCCCAACTGCAGAAAGATATCAGTGCTTTTATCGGCCAAGAGGCAATGCACGCCAAAGAACATGAGAAGTTTAATCGGGGCGCAGTGGAAAACGGTTACGATCTAGAAGCCCTCGAAAATTGGACCAAAAACTTTTTGGCGGTAGCTGACCTCCCGGGGCTTAGCAACAAGAGAGTTCGGCTGGCGGCGACCGTCGCTCTTGAGCATTTCACCGGCATTCTGTCGGCTCAGCTATTACGTCGAGAGGACATAGTCGAGTCTATCGACGAATCCATGCGCAATCTCTGGATGTGGCATTGCGTAGAAGAGAACGAACACAAAGCAGTCGCATTTGATACTTATAAACTCGTTTACGGTGAGGGCGCCGTTAGCTATGCCATCCGAATGGGCACGATGATGCTTGCGACAATGTTGATCATGGTCGCCATCCATGCGTTTGTTGCCGAGCTACTGCGCCAGGATGGTAAACTATTCAGTGGAAGGGATTGGTTGTCAGGCATCAGCCAACTCTGGGGCCGGACTGGGATGTTCAGACAGATCATTCCTGAATTCGCCGATTATTTCAAACCGAACTTTCACCCCTGGGACCACGACACTGAGTTTCTGCTCAAACGCTATCGAAAACGTCTGGGATTTCAGCAGCATTAGCTGACGTCTGCGCCGCGACCCAAGGTGCTGTGTCAATGGCCATTTATTTTGACCCACCTTTGGCCAATAAAATTGACCCACCTTTCATAGTCTAGCTTGTAGATTTCTGTTTCAGTCGATAGCTTTCT
>LJZQ01000029.1 GCA_001314845.1 Marinobacter excellens HL-55 | reverse complement strand
TAAAAGCCGGGGACAGTAGCTGGTTCTGTGGCCTGACGGCCACCGGGGGTGGGTCAAAATTAATGGCCAGTAGTGGGTCATTTTAATTGGCCACTAACATATTCGTGGCTTTTTAAAAGAGGCTCGGGCAACTATTGAAGCTCTCAGATTTAAGGTGCTTATGAGGCTGAGACGCCGGAAGCGGGTATTGTCTTCGTTTAGCCAGACAGCTTTGGCTTTGCGTAGCGCTCATTCCAAAGTGAGACATGTTCGCTCGGAGTTTGAACGCAACAAGTGGTGGTTCCAGCGATCCTTGGAGGGCATCGGGGAACTTGAAGTCCGAGATCGTGAAGAGCCGACAAGGTTTGAAAAGAACGCCAGCCGTTACGTAGAAGCTCAAATCGCGCAGCTCTGTGATGAAGCCGAGTTGCTGGACAAGTCGATCGGTGAACAGTTAGAAATAGAGAATATCGCGGCTATGTTCGGTTTACAGCGGCGCATATTTTGGCTCACATTTGTTGCTGCTATCGCCGGGTTGGTTGGTGTAATTTCCGTCTGGGATAAGCTGGTAACGCTCTGGGGTACGCTCAGTGCGGTTATTGCCTAACAAGTCACTGTTGCCGCAAAGTTCTGCGGTATTGCCAAACCCGAATGTTCGCTTTGCGACCGAAGCAAATACTCACAGTTACTGAGCTGGAGCTCAATCCAACAAAACTCACAAATTTTGGGTACGCAACATGTACCTTAACGTAACGCCGATTATGCGCAATCTACTGAAAACTTAGCCTCAGCCTACAATCCCGGTTATGTTTCACTATCCAATTATTCATCCGGTTGAAAAAACCATCAATCTGGCTGATTTCTAAAAATCTTATTACATAAAACGAAATACAAATATGAAATTACGTGGTTATTGAAAAATCATACATTAAATTAAAGTGATGGAATGCTAAGCAAGAACACTGTGACAAAGAATGAGACTAAAAACATTTTCTGGAGATAGTTAGCTGGTTTTTTGGCAAACCCCTTGCTCTCATAGTATGAGGATACTAAAGCACCACGGGCAGCAGTAAACATGAACCATCCACCGATCCCTGTTGAGATCGACAATAAATTCCGCAGGTCCTCTCCAAAGCTCGAAAACATAATCACACCAATGGTGTAAAATATTATGGCACCGACCCATGGTTTCAGATACTTTTCTAATATTTCTTGATCCGACTGGGCCGGACGGAAATTTTTATTGTGTTCCAAAATTGTAGAATCTACTTCATCTACGCTATCTGAGGCATTAACGTTGATGTTTTTATCAGTTTGCGACTTGTGTGACTCATCCCGATAACGGGCATTCATTAACCGGCGGCGCCGCAACTCGTCATTGCTTTTCCGGAGTTCTTCAGCCTCTCTCAGTGCACGTTGCCTCTCACGCTTCCTAATCGTATAGGAATCGCTCGCTGCATAATCGTCTGACCAATCATCGCTAGACTCTTGTTCTCCATAGGGTTCGTAGGTTTTCCTATATTTTTTGGCTGCTTCACGCACATATAGGGCTGCTGCTTTTCGTCTATCAAAATCACATCTAGATTCACAATATGCCATTAGATCTCTATCGATGTTATTTCTTTTTAGGTCATCCAGAGCCATTTTGTAATATTCACCGTTCTGGATATCTGATTCACGCTGAATCATATCATTTACTGATCGATTCATTTTTCGGAAGGTTTCCTTATCCATATCAGCACTACCATTAATTGTTAGGACTTTATTATATCTGAGAGCTTTTGTCTTACCGTGCTTTCAACATCAAAAGGCAGGCAGCCCACTTCGAATTGATGACCGAGGTCATATGCCATAATTTCAAGAGGTGCGTCATGATAACCATGTTCGATGACTTCATTTAAATATCGAGTTAAGAATCCACGCGCAGTCAGCAGCTTCCACTGAAGAACATGTACCAGTTCATGGAAGTGTAGCGGCAGATTCTGCGCTTCTGATCGCACAACGTAATAGGTATCCCCAAGAGTAAGGCCGGAAAATTTGGAGAAGTCGAGCCTGCTCACTTGCGGAAGTGTATCCATTAGAGGAGGGGGTGGTATGCGGTCTACAACAACGAAAGATGTCTTTGCGAGAAGCTCTTTGGAATAAAAACCATGGAAGTGCTCGTTGAGGGCCGCGCATGCCGTCCTTCTAGAAGCAGTTTCTTCTTTCAGCTGCCTAGCCCAGGCTTCCAGTGAACCAATCATTGAGCCACTGACCAATGCCAATCTCCTAACCTATCTGTTGTCAAGAATACGACTGAACATGAATCAGCTTCCGAGAACATGATACTCATGTGACAGAATCGAATATTTGGGGTCTTCAGGTCCGTACTCATGAAACAGAACATATTTGAGCCCAGCTGAAAATGCATCATAAATGATCTTGCAAAATTGGTTGGAGAATCCAGCTTTCCGGATGAGGCTGAGTTCGTCAAGTAGATGTTTTCGATCACCCACGTTTTCAATGAGTACAATCAGATCAAGTGCGAGAAAAGAAAAGAAGATTGAGCATTCCTGAGTTGGAGCGTAGCTGATAGAACTGCCCCCTTGGCCAAAGAGATTGGCGAGACTTCGATCCTTTTCAGATAGGTGCGCGGGACTAAGGTATCCAATCGGTGCAAGAATCATCTATTAACTCCTTATCGAAAACTAAGGCAACATCGTTCTGGGGCTTGTTTTGGGCACAACACCCCAGGATCAACCCACCCTTTGTCCATCAGGATGGGAAATCATCCTGTCAGCAGTGCCTCTAACAGCTTATGCTAAAACTCTCTTGTTCATTCAAGGAGAGTTCTTTGGAGACTACTCTAGAGAGACCAATCTCGTGTATTGAATCGTTTCCTCAAAATTAAGGATCAGGAATTACCTCTTACAATATCTCGGCGCTGCTCCGTTAACAGTCGCAGTATCAAAAGTGCAAAAGCCTTCTGATTGCCCTCATTCTCCAGAATTTCCATCGATAACTTCTCATGATCTGTCATCGAGTCCAGTACGAGATCCGTAAGCCGCTTCGGAAACAGCCCGTGCATCACCTGATCCGTAGAATGGCTGTCTACCTGCGCCATGACCGCCTCATCTCGGCGAACCCGGTCAGCAATCCCGTTGGCAAAGTGCAGCTGGTCCTTATCGCTGACTTCGGCGCCGAAGATGTCATTCAGCTTCTCGATGACCTCAGACAGGCGTTTCTTCTCAGGATCATGGGGCTTCCCAGTACCGACACCGGTAATCGGGTCCAGTCCATCCGGATCGTCCTCACCTTCTAGCCGGAGTTCGTGCTCTTTGCGCTTGGTGATCCGATAATGACTCAGCTCCAGCTCTGAAATATCGATGTCGTCCTCATCGAGAATTTCCTGGCGAAGCAGGGGTAACAGATGCTTGGCAAAGACACACAGCTGCTCCAGCTCTGCATCCTCGAAAAACACGATCTGGGACAGAAACTCGTAGGCGCGAACAAAGCTGCCAAGGTTCTTCTTGAACAAGTCCAGCTGGTCTAAGCCTTCTCCGATTGCTTTCAGCGTTGTGTCAGCTTGTTTAAGGCCGATGGTGTTGCCGGCAGTTTCCGCCTGTTTGCGGGCGGCCCGTGCTTCGGCTCGCTCGTCACGAAGCAGCTTGTACCGTTTGTTGAATCGCTCCCGCGCTGGCTGGCAGTAGTAGCTGAGCTTGGAGGCTTCTGCTTTTGGATCGAAGAAGGCTCGTGCAAAGGCTTCCACCTCGTCCCAGTGGTACACCTGCTCGGCATCCAGCGCTTCCTGAATGTCATAAACGACTTGGGCGTCTGAAACTCCGGTCAGCTCTGCCTTGTTATAGTAAGGCAGGAACGAATCGAGGATGTCCTGAGCATCATTGATGAAATCCAGGATGAAGGTTTCCTTGCCCGGGAACAGCCGGTTTAGCCGAGAGAGTGTCTGGACACACTCAACACCTTTCAGTTTCTTGTCCACGTACATGGCGCAGAGCTTTGGTTGGTCGAATCCAGTCTGGAATTTGTTGGCCACCAGCATCACGTTGTACTCGTCCGTGTCGAACGCCTTGGCGTGGTCCCGGCCATTCAGGCCTGGGTTCAAAAGGCTGCTGGTTTCGGTGACTTCTTCCGGAATCACCTCATCGGGTGGCAGGCTGCCTGAGAAAGCCACCAGTGGGTGAACGTCCTCGTAGCCTTTGTCTTGGATATATTGCTGCATGGCCAGCTGGTACCGGACAGCCTCTTGCCGACTGCTGGTGACCACCATTGCTTTGGCCTGGCCATCCAGAAGGTGCCGGACGTTCTCCCGAAAGTGCTCGACGATCACCTCAACCTTCTGGCTGATGTTGTAGGGGTGCAGGCGCACCCACTTCGCCAGGGTGGTTCTGGCCTTCTTGGAATCTACCTCGTCATCCTCTGCGTCCGGGTGGGCGAGCTTCCAGGCCACGGCATAGGTGGTGTAGCGCCGCAGGACGTCGATGATGAACCCCTCTTCGATGGCCTGGCGCATGGAATACACATGGAAGGGCTCAGGTTTGTTCGATTCGCTCCGGGGCTGTGATGGATCGGGTTCACGACCGAACAACTCGATGGTCTTGGACTTGGGGGTCGCCGTAAAGGCGTAGTAGCTGATCTGCTGACTCGGTTTACGGGCAGACACGGCGGCATCCAGCAGCTCTTCCGCGCTGACTTCTTCCCCTTCGGGCAATTCGCCACCCAGGATGGCTTTCAGCTTGGTGGCCGACGAGCCGGTTTGTGACGAGTGCGCCTCGTCCGCAATCACGGCGTACCGACCCGACGCCAGCTTGGGGTACTTCTCCAGCGCATCGAACAACGCCGGGAAGGTCTGGATGGTAACGATGATGATCCGGGTCTGCTCGGCCAGAGCTTCGGCCAGCTGCTCCGATTTACTCTGGTTGCCCAAATCACGATTGATGGGACGCACGACGCCCTGGGCGTGCTCAAACTGGTAGATCGTGTCCTGAAGCTGGCTATCCAGCACCGTTCTATCGGTCACGACGATGACCGAGCTGAACAGCTTGTTGCCCTCATTATCGTAGAGCTGGGCCAGTTGATGAGCTGACCAAGCGATGGAGTTGGATTTACCGGAGCCCGCGCTGTGCTGGATGAGATAGCGCTTACCGGCGCCTTCATCCCGGGTGGCCTGTATCAGCTGGTTGACCACATCCCACTGGTGGTACCGGGGGAAGATCAGCGTTTCCTTGGTCTTCCGGTTTCCGTGGAAGTCTTCTTCGGTTTTCTTCTCGAGGTGCAGGAAGCGGCCGAGGACCTTGAGCCAGGCGTCTTTCTGGAACAACTGCTCCCACAAGTAAGCCGTGGCATAGCTGCCTTCATCCTCCGCCCGAGGGTTCCCGGCCCCACCGTCTGCGGTGCCACGGTTAAACGGAAGGAAAAACGTGTCCTTGCCGTTCAGCCTAGTGGTCATAGCGGCTTCGTCTTGGCTGACCGCAAAATGGACCAATGCCCCACGCTTGAACATCAATAATGGCTCCGGCCTCCGTGTTACCGGATCCTTTACCGGGCGATCCTTTTTATACTGGCGCTTGGCATGTTCGACGGTTTGCTTGAACTCGCTTTTGAGCTCTAGAGTCGCCGTCGGAATCCCATTCACGAAGAGCACCAGGTCCAGCCGTGGATTGTAATCACCGGTGCGGGCATGAGGCGAATAGGAGACTTCCTCGACCACACGTAACCGGTTAGCGTTGTATCGACGCTCTGTGTCTGGATTCATGCCGTGATCCGGCTTGAAGCTGCACAGGTCGACCTTCACACCCGGCACTTTGAAGCCATGGCGCAGTACATCTAGGGTGCCCTTTTTCTCCAGCTCCCGAACGGTTTTCTGGATGAGTACCTTTTCCGGGTTCTGAGGATTGCCTTTACAGAACTTCTCCCAGCGGTCTGGCCAGGCTTCTTGGAAGTAACTGATCAGGTCTTCCGGATATAGGGCATTTGCCTTGTCGTAATCCGACGCCTTGCCAACCAGCCAGCCCTGGTCACTCAAGGCAGCAATGATGTCGTTCTGGAACGCTCTCTCTCGGCTGTCAGCCATGACTACTCCTTGTATCCTTCAAATCGTTTTTTGGCCGATTCGTGCTCAAATGCCTTTAATGTGGCTGTTTACTCGGTATCGAATAAGCTGGTTGCCCGCTTCAATGACCTCTATGCGAGCACCACGATAACCGATGGTTTGGCTTTCAGAGAGGTCATACTTCAAGTCCGCAGAAAAGGCAGGTCGAGCTAGACTCCCAGAGTATTCGCGATACTTGAACGACAACTCGTCACCAGAGCGCCCAAGGTAAATCAGCTCCTGCCGAAAGGTTTGCCCATAATTCGCGAACTTGTAGCGCTTGGTACACTGATCTTCTGGCACTTCGACAGCAAAGATGGCTTGTGCGCCCCCGAGGATGGAGCCGCTCAGAATCGTCCGACCACCGATGGAGATGGCTTTCTCTTCCGGTTGCTCCCCCCGATCGTTCGATACCCAGTTTGTGATGAGTTTGCCGTCCTCGTTCATTAAGTTCAGATTGGAAACTTTGAGGGTGCAACCGGTATCCGTTGGGCCCGCCACAAGCTGGTAATTTGCTCCAGAGATGGAGATGCCCTCGTTGAGAGGCTTCAGGTTGCCGTAACCATAGGCAATACTCTCACCCTCGGGCGATTCATAACCGATTTGATAGTGGTCGCCTGGCAAGAAGAACCGATATCCGCCCTGCTCAAACTCCAGGTCTTCAAGCTTAAACCCTGGAGAACCAATGCCTCGGGTGCGCTCTAACACGGTTTCACCGATTTCCGCGCTGATTGGCCATCCAAGCGGGGGATACATTTCGGTATGAAGCTTCTGGGTAACACCGGTAGTTTGGCAACCCGCGAGAGCAAAGCTACCCAAAACAGCGACGCCAGCCAGTCTGATTATTGATGTCATGAGGTACTGCCTTATTCCAGATCTTTGTGGGTTCAATCCGTGAGTTCTGGCGAGTCCTGAGCCTCAACGAGTGAGCTTTGCCAGTCCCCGTAGGTTGTCTGGCTACCCCTGACCATCCAGCTGATTCGGCCATTGGCATTTCGGCCAGATACAATAGCTGCAGCGGCACTTGGACTGTTAAACTCATAGTCCTGAGCGAACAACCGTTTCCCGTTGGCCTCGTCTGCCAGCACTCCATCCTTCACCAACTGATCGTACAGGTTGCCATAACCGTTAGCCTTGGCTGTCCATTTGGGACGGGCTTCAGATCCCTGAAGGACGACAAAACTGCCATCAATTTCCCGTGCCTGCGCTTTAACGCCGTATTTCGGCAATTCCATCTCAAACAGTGTGTCTTCGTCGGACGATGGCGATTTGGTGTGCAGCGCAGCAGGCTCTCGGAGGAAGTCGAAACCCAAAACCGGAAGGATGATGCGGATTTGCTCGATGAAGAACGCCATGTCCGCCTGATCGGACTCAGGGAGCACGGTGTAATCGTGGGCGGTACCGTTGACCAGACCACAGCGTCCGGATTGCTTGGCAATGGTGATGAGCTGGCTTTCCAGGTATTTCACATGAGCTTTGGTGAGATTCTGATCTTTGCTGGTGATCAGGCACACCCGTTCCCAGAAATCCTTGCCGCCCTGGGGCTCCGGACGGTTGTGCTGTTTCAGGCGTTTGGCCACGTCATCGGATTCGCCGATGTAGACCAAAGGACGCATAGCATTGTCAGGATCCGGGCCCACCAGGAAATAGACGCCTGTTCGACCGCATTCTGGTCGTTGTACCAACTCGGTCAGTTTCGTGCGCGGCCCAGTTAAAGCATGGCCGGTCCAATTCATGATCTCGGCGGTTAGCAAGCCATTCGGAGTACCATCAACCAAGAACAAGCGAATTCCACGTCCATGGCTCATGCGGTGGCCTCCATGCCGGTCTGGCGTACCTCTTCATCAAAGGCACTTTCATCGGTCGGTGGCTGCCAGTTTCGGACGTCGATTTTTCCGGTGACAGCGAACGAGATCAGAGCCGCACGACGCTCTTTCAGTACAGAAAGTGCCGCTAAAAGCTGCTCCGAAAGCTCAGAAAACTTATGAGTTTGTATGGATAAGTATTTGAATATGTCCTGCTGTTCTTCGTATGCGGGGAGAGCCACCACGAAGCTTTTGATCGACTCTTTTGTTATGTTGTTTGCCAAGCCTTCTGCGCCATTAATTGCGAGCTCAATTTGAGCTCGAACGTGTTGTGCCCCCATCAACAGCGCGAAATGTTGCGAATGTACTCCCGGTTCCAGCTTCAAGCGAAAAACCTTGTCGGAAAGCAGTAACCTGGAAGGTGTTTTTTCGACATATGCCACCGCGCCGATGAGATCTTTCGATCCACTAGCGCGGGACATGAGCAAGTCACCTTCTTTCACTTCGTATTCAGAGTGCGGGTTGATATGGGCTGGCAATGCTTTGTGTTCAGATGAACGATAAATTCCTCCGTTCACGCAACCTGTTTTAAGAACGCCCCACTCATCTCCCACCGCAGCCCTCGATTCGCATTCAGGACTTTTACCTTGCTCAATCTTTCTAAGGAGATGACGCACTTGAACAACTCTCCAATGCGCCGGCACCTCCCCAAGCCACTCCACCCCAGAGTCCTTCATCGGCACATCCGGATCCAGCCCCTTGGTCACCGCATGGGAAATCGACGCCTGGCGATTTTCCTGAAGAAGCTCTATCAGGCGCTCCTGCTCGCGGATTAGGGCGTCGATTTTGGCGGTTTCATGGTCTAGGAAACGGGCGATTTGGATTTGTTCTGCTCTGGGAGCCAGCACCACCGGAAAGCCCATGAGGTCGTCTCTGCTCATTTGCAAAGAATTTGGCCTGATACCTGTGAGTAGCTGAGTGTAGCCTTGCACGTAAATCGAGCTTCTCATCAGATGATGGATGAATCGAAGATCTACATCTATTGCGATCCAGTAACTTCTATAAGCAGGACTGACGTGGCCTTCATAGTCTGAAACACCCAGGCCAGCATAGTTCAGCCACATGGTATTTACGACAAGCTGGCCGGGGCGAACAACCCTATACCCCTGAAGCTCCTCCTCTGTTCGTCGCTTGTTTTCATCATCATAGTTTTTAACCTCAATGCCACGGTAGCCAGAGACCGACAACATTTCGCCTACTACGTTGCCCTCGATCTTTTCGTCACTCTCGGTGAAGACGTAGCGAAACTTATCTATGCGCCAATGGCGCGGGATTATACCCAGCCATTCGACCCCCGAGTCTTTGTAATCTGAATATTCGGGGAAACTCATGCCGACAGCTCCTCAATCATTTTCTTGATGCGATCGGTGCACTGCTTCAAATCAGCATCAATCGCCACCAGTGGCCGGGGCGGCATGAATTCATAAAAGTGCCGGTTGAACGGAATCTCGAAGCCAACAATGCCCACTTCGCCATCCTTTTCGTCCCGCTTGGACTCATCGATCCAGGCGTCTGGCACATGGGGTTTCACTTCCCGGTCAAAGTAGTCATACACAGACTCTGTGAGGGGGACGTTCTCATAGTCCCGAAGGCCAGTGTCAGCTTCTGGATTGCCTTTGCTGTCTGTGCAAATTTCCGCTTCTGGATCGCGCTCAGTCAGTGCATTGATCAGGGCTTTCAGTTGTGGCGCACTCAGGTACACCTGATGGTCAGTGAGTGAGGCCTTCAAAGCCTTCTGGAACTGCTTACGATTCCGGTAGACCGTCTCGGCATCCATGGCGCGACAGGCAGCGAGGATCTTGTCGTGGTCTTCCTGATCCATTTTCTGAATGGCTTTTTCGTCCGCAATCCGCTCAATGCGTTCTTCCGAGGTTTGAAAGTTCAGCTGCAGCGGACGTTCGACGGTAATGCGACGGTAACCGAAGGCTTCAATGGGGAAAATTTTGCTCTTTTTGGTTTCCTGAAAGTCCCCATACATCCGCACGATCTCGTCCTGGTCGGACTCGCTGACAAACTGGCGCTTACTGCCGAGGGACTTACGCATCTTGGTCGCCCGGTCAGTAGCATCGATCAGCTGGACCTTGCCTTTGCGTTCAGCCGGCTTATTGTTGGAGAGTACCCACACATAAGTGGAGATGCCGGTGTTGTAGAACATATCCGTGGGCAGGGCCACGATGGCTTCGACCATATCGTTCTGCAGCAGATAGCGTCGGATTTCAGATTCGCCACTGCCGGCACCACCCGTAAACAGCGGACTACCATTGAGAATGATGCCGATTCGGGAGCCACCTTCACGGGCATCCCGCATCTTGCTAACCAGGTGCATCAGGAACAGTAGGGAGCCATCGGACACACGAGGCAGACCAGGCCCGAAGCGACCATCAAAACCACGATGTTTGTGCTCGTCAGTGACCTGCTTCTGAACCTTCTTCCACTCCACCCCAAAAGGTGGGTTACTGAGCATCAGGTCAAACTTGTTGGCAGCCAGCTGGTCATCTGACAGCGTATTGCCTAGCTTGATGTTGCTGACTTCCTGCCCTTTGATCAGCATGTCAGCCTTACAGATAGCGTAGGACTCCGGATTCAGTTCCTGACCGTGCAGCGAGACGGTGACACTTTCGCTGATCTGCTGAATGTACTCATCGCCCTCGGACAAAAAACCACCGTTATTTGAGCGTGACCAGAAATACTTGGCTCAGGTCGAAAGAATCCTAGCTCAAAAAACTACTGTGATTCTGCATCACTCAAAAATTCCACCTATTGAGGCGCACGTAGATGCAGGGCCACGGGGAAAAAGATCTGATTCGCATGTCAAATACCTATAACTATTTGACATTAAAGACTTTATTGAACTATCGCACCTTATCGATTACGATTAAATTTAATCCAAGGAGGGTCTTACCATCACCTCTAATTGTTCTTTTTTTGCCCGCTGCCCGCCGTTTTGGCGGAAAACAGGCGCACTGGCCCTACGCCAGCAGGTATTTTCCGCCAACCAGCAGGGTGCTGAACGCGGCCACCAAGCGCAGTCGACTGGTGTTTTTAGCCAGACTGCGATAACGGCCTGCGCCGTAACCGAAGACCTGTGTAGTGCATCGGAACGGATGCTTATCTCGCTTTTGAATCCTAGGATGACCGTCATCATCGAAGACTCGTTGCTGGTCAACGTGCAACAGGTTTCCGGCGAGCACGATGTCGAGGACGTTAGCCGCCATAGTGTCGATTCTGTGAATCAACCCGAGAGTGTTATCAGTACCGAACTGCCACTGACTCCCTATCTTGGTCTGATGCATTTCCGGATCTCTCTCGCACTTTACATTTTTGGTGGAGCTGGGCGCAGAAATGATAACGACGTCCACAATGCTGTCTTCGCGCAGCATCAGGCCATTTCTCTCCAGGTGCTTGCTCACTTCTCCGAACAGCACCGTGCCGAGGCCATGGTGCGCCAAGAAATGGCGGAACTTAACGATTTTGGTTTCGTCCGGCAGACGATCCAGCTTCAGTCCGGCGAACTAACGCATGGGTTCAATCTCGTGCAATGCATCTTCTATGGCCGAGTCGCCGTGGATATAAAGCAGCTGCATGCAGTGAACTCCGAGTATGGTGGCAAACAAATAGGGCGCTCGCCCAGTCTGGCTCTTGGGATAATGACAGGCTGCCTTATTCTCCAACTGCTTCTAAGGAATCAGTTTCTCAAGTCGTTTCAGAAACGTTTCGCGGCGGGTTTTGCGATTCTTGGTCTGGTACTCGGCCTCGGAGAAGGTGATCTGATCCATAGCGACACTGGATCCTATGCGGTTGACGGTGCCCGTATTATCGCTAATTTTGAGACTTATTCAGAGTCTCTTGATTTTTTCAAATCTCCGACTAAAACAAATAAGAATAAACTATTTTTCAAAAAATAAGGACAACCTTATTCAACCCATAACTCCAGTTAAAGGTAGAAAAATATTTTTATAATTCGAATATTAAAATTTAAATCTTTTAATTAACAATCACTTAAACATCCTAACTAATGAAAACATCTTGTTAAGGAGGTAATATGATCTGTTATCCAAAAGATGTATCTGATATTGAAATAGAGGCGCTCAACGATTACTGGACCACTGATACATCCTCGCATTCCGGGTTTACATTTTCCATTAAATCCATAGATGAAAACTACAAACCAAAAGGCAGCAGGAGCATATCTTATCTTGCTCAGAGATCAAGCTTTGGACCAAACTCAAACAATTTTTTCTGCAGTGACTGCAATAACAAAGCTCCCGTTAAAACAAGAACATCTTATATAAACCGAACTCAGAGCGATCAAATAATTATTTGCGGAACCTGTATCTCTGACAGAAAGGAACGTGCGCTCAATGATGCAAGAGCCATTCTAGAAAACTACAAAGAGGAAAACTTCAGAGCATGGCCCTACATTGAAAATATAAATACTGAAGAGGCACTTGCATTACTTTGCATCACCTCTTCGAATCAAAAAGGCGGCTTTCTTACTGATAACCCTTGTGAGTTGTTGATAACAGGTATTAAAAGCTTAGACCAAAAACTACTGCTCTCTTTAATCGAAAAAAAAGCTCTTACCTTCATAAGAGACTTGCCAGACAATGTCGAACGAGCCAGCGAACTATTATACGGTGACTATAATCGCATCTCATATGACCGGCGATCAGGACGACATATTAAATACAATAATCCAGAGTCAATAGCGCGAGGCTTGTACTTGAACGCACTTACTTTAGATAGTGGAATCGAAGTAAAAGGCTCAGATATCAGCACTATTTTATATCAAAAGGTACAAACAGAAGCCGTATCACTGGAGTCAGTCAGCAGCATAAAACAGACCATTAAAGATATACAAACAAACAAGCTTTTTGGATTAGTGATGGAAGTGAGTGAAGAATATCGAGTCCCAATCGATAACTCAAACCCGCTTCGGGCGCTGCTCGATCATTTGGCAGAACATTATCAACCTCAAAACCTATTCTACACATTTCGAGTAAAGGCTAGAAATACTGCTGCTTTTATACATAAAGATTCTGCTCCTCATTATATTGCTAAACACTACTTCACCAAATCAGTCGGCAATTTTATTCAGTATATAGAAAATAAAGGATCAGAGCTGGAAAGAGTATGGACGCTACCAGTCAGCATAGAAACGTCGCCATTCGAAGCACTTTTTTCTCAACTCTACCTCCATGGCCACTTCAACTGGCACAAGCTTTCTGCAAAAGAAATAGTGGCTCGTTGGCTCGATAACGTAAAGCTCGCTGAAAGCGCCCTGCGGGTACTGTCTGACGAAACAACGCAAAAATAGTACATCAAAATGTTATTGATACTATTTTAGGATCATTTAATATCAATAAGATAGGAGTAATAGTATGATTTTAGGGGTTTCTTCGCCGTTTCGGCGTTTTCTGAGCGGTCGCCCTGCGCAGCCGCTTCCCGGACGGCCTGGGTTACCTCCGGTCGCTTAACCTTCCACAGGTACTGCAACTCCTCGCGCAAGGCGCGTTCACCATCCGCTGTTATGTAACGCGCGCTGGCGCTGGTTGAACCTGGGTTCTTGTTCATCGGTCTGCTATTCCGGGCTGATCAGAAAATTCGAGGCAAAAAAAACCCCGTGGGTCACGGGGTATAAGGCTAGCGCTGTGCTGGAGGAAGAAGCAAGCAGGTTTCCGCTTGCCTCAACATCTACAGTACCCATTCTCCACATTGAGCATTACCCGGCAGTGGCCAAGCAATTACCTTTTTGCAAGGCAACTTTTGGCGACCGGGACAGTCAATATTAGGTTGTACACTCTAGTGACAGGGGATAGTTTACGAGGCAATTGTTACCACATGTTCCTGATGGAGACGCACATGAACACCAAGAAACTGCTGAACCTTGCCCTCGAGGGCGTCGATAACCTGGGCTTTCGTCTGGATACCCTGGGCATCACCAGCAAGCTCAACCGCCACAATCTGGCGGCCTTCGTGATGGCCGAGCAGAAGCATCTGGAAGGCGAGTGGGACAGCATTCAAGCCAAAGTTGATCGCCGTCGCTCCCAGTTCGAACACATCGCCGGGCAGGTAGAAGCGCGTGCAGACGCCCTGTTCAGCCCGGTCGTCAGCAGGATCAACCGGATCCGTAGCAGTCAGTAGGGTTCAGGCGTTGCTGATTTCCGAGGCGTCACGCTTGTCTTCCAGGGCGTCGTCGGCCTGATCAGACTGCGCCGCCTTGATCCGTTTGCGGATGCCTGTGAAGGCCGGCATCCGCACGGTGACTGTCAATCCCGGTGGGGTATCGCCTTCCCGGGTATCGCTCAGCAAAATCTCACCTTGATGTATTTCTGCGACCGCACTGACCAGGCTCAAGCCCAGGCCATTGCCCGGTAACGAGCGACTCTTGCCGACCCGATAAAATCGCTGAAACACCTGACCCTTTTCGTCATCCGGAATACCGATCCCGGAATCCTGCACCGCAAAGATGGCCACGCTCGCCTCCCGCTTCACCACCACCTGGATGGCACCTTGCTCCAGTGTGTACTTGATGGCGTTATCAATCAGGTTACTTACCATTTGGAACAGCAGGTCGCGATCGCCTTCAATCATCACGCCCTGCTCCAGGGACTGGGAGAATGCCTGTTCTTTGTCTTCGGCCAGGGCCTCATAGAGTTCGCAGGCATCACTGACCAATTCATCCAGCGAAATCACTTTCATGTCTGCGGAATTGCCCCGGGTCTCCAGGCGGGCAATACGCAACAGGGCGTTGAAAGTGGCCAGCAGCTGATCGGCCTCTGACACCGCACGGCCTACCTGATCGCGGGCTTCGTCGTTATCAACGGCAATCAGGGTGCTTTCCAGCTGGTTGCGCAGCCGGGTCAACGGGGTGCGCAGGTCGTGGGCGATACTGTCTGAGACGTGCCGGATACCTTCCATCAAATACACAATCCTATCCAGCATCTGATTCAGGTTTTCTGCGAGCTGATCAAAGTCGTCATCGGTACCGCGGGTCGGTATGCGCAACGACAAGTGACCGTTCATGATTCGCCGGGAGGTGTTGTTGATAACTTCGATGCGGCGAGTGGTGCCACGACTCATCAAGAAGCCGCCCAACAACGCCAGCGCCAGGGTTATACCCATGCCCCAGTTGATTGCCGTTTCAATCACCCGCTTGAGATTGGTAAGTTCATCTACGTCCCGACCCACCAGAAGCTTGAGGCCGCCTTGCACTTCAAAAATGCGGGCACGAGCCAACCTTTCCGGGCCTTGCCAACCTACGGACGGGTTCAGGGTAAAGTTGATCCAACCGGTGTCGGACGAACGACTGCCTTCCGGCCAGGTTTCGATATTGCCGGCCAGTTTGAGAAAGTCATCGGTGGTGAGCAGGTAGATGGATTTGGCATTGGGATCGCGAGCAACGCGTTCACGGATAATGGTGATTAATCCGTTAACGCCCCGCCCCCGGTATTGCTCCGCCAGCCCGGCGATTTCTGCTTCGATCGTCTCATCGGTCTGGGCAGTCATGAACCCTGCCGTACGCCAGTAGATGAACGCCAACAGTAAAAATACTGATGTGGCGAACACCACCATGTACAGCAGAGCCAGCTGAAAAGAAGATGTTCTGAGCTGACTAAGCAGTTTCACGTAACATGTATCCCGCACCCCGCACGGTTTGCAGCAAGGGG
Source organism: Marinobacter excellens HL-55 (assembly GCA_001314845.1). Lineage (GTDB taxonomy): Bacteria > Pseudomonadota > Gammaproteobacteria > Pseudomonadales > Oleiphilaceae > Marinobacter > Marinobacter excellens_B. The sequence continues at coordinate 28,083 of LJZQ01000029.1, read as the reverse complement.
GTATCGAATTCCTTGTCGATTTTGGCGCGCAGGCGGCTGATGTGCACATCAATCACGTTGGTCTGCGGGTCAAAGTGGTAGTCCCACACTTTCTCCAGCAGCATGGTCCGGGTAACCACCTGACCGGCGTTGCGCATCAGGTATTCCAGCAACCGGAATTCCCGTGGCTGCACATCAATACTCTGACCGGCCCGCTTGACCGTTCGGGCCAAAAGATCCATTTCCAGATCTGCTACCTTCAGAACCGTTTCTGTTTCCGCGGCCTGCCGGTTACGACGAATCAGTGACTCGATTCTCGCGAGCAGCTCGGTAAACGAGAACGGCTTGGTCAGATAATCGTCTCCGCCACCACGCAAACCCTCAACCCGATCATCCACATCACCCAGGGCACTGAGGATCAGGATTGGCGTCTGGTTACCGGTCGCCCGCACCGTTTTGATAATCGACAATCCGTCCATACCAGGCAGCATACGGTCCACGATCATGATGTCGTAGTCCTCACTGGCCGCCATCATCATGCCTTCCTTGCCGTCAGCGGCATGGTCCACCACGAAGTCGGATTCTCCCAGTCCCTTCAGCAGATAATTTGCCACATCCCGATCGTCTTCGATTACCAGCGCTTTCACCGGTACTCCTCCTGATAGCGAATTACATTACCAACTAGGGTACGAAGAACTCTGAAACCGAGCCAGTTACCATCTTGTAAGAGGGTGTCGCCAATGACGACGGTCACCCCCCGTTATGGAACCAGGCCAACGAATCTTCCGTCGCCCCTGAAGGCCGGTATTCCGCGCTCGCCCAGCCCTGATAACCCAGCCGATCAAGTGCGGCGAAAACATTCGAAAAGTTAATCTCGCCTGTACCCGGCTCATGCCGCCCCGGATTATCGGCAAACTGAATGTGTCCGATCCACGGCAGCAGGCACTCCAGGGAGCGGATCAAGTCCCCCTCCATGACCTGCATATGATAGACATCGTACTGCAACCACACATTATCGGCATCGACGTCTTCAATCACCGCCATCACCTTGCCGGTGGTATCCAGCATAAATCCCGGCATATCCACCCGAGAATTGATCGCTTCCAGGCACAAAGTCAGGCCTGCCTCGACAAAACGCTCAGCGGCATACTGAACATTCGCCACCAGGGTCTGCCAGGCCAGTTCATAATCCAACTCTGCCGGCCTCAGCCCCGCCAGGCAGTTTAACTGTGTATTGCCCAACACTTTGGCATAGGCGATACCCTGATCAACACCGGCGCGAAACTCCTCCACCCGATCCGGTAAACAGGCTATACCCCGCTCCCCGGCCTGCCAGTCTCCGGGCGGCAGATTGAACAGCACCTGGGTAAGATCGTTGGCTTTCAGCTCCGCGGCTATCTGCTCTGCCGGCCAGTCATAGGGAAACAGATACTCTACCGCTTTGAACCCCGCCGCCCGGGCCCGGGCAAAGCGCTCCAGAAACGGCACCTCGGTGAACAACATCGACAAATTTGCAGCAAAACGCGGCATAACCTCCCCCTAAGTCATCGGCCCGCGGCCCACCGAACCCAGCAACGTACCATTCACGTGCTCAAGCTCCAGCAACAGCCCGCTGTGATCAACATCGCTGTGGCCATTCGCCACCAGCGACAGATATTCATTGTGCACCTGCTGCGCCAACGGCAGCGTCAAACCCTCGGCCCGGGCCTCATCCAGGATCATCCGCATATCCTTCAACTGAATCCGCGCCGGCGCGCCCGGCGTAAAATCCCGGTCAATCATCCGCTGCCCATGCAACTCCAGAATCCGACTACCGGCAAATCCGCCCATCAACGCCTCCCGCACCGCCGCAGGATCCGCACCGCCCTTGGCCGCCAGCAGCAACGCCTCAGACACCGCACCGATGGTGATCCCGACAATCGCCTGATTGGCCAGCTTCGCCAACTGCCCGGCCCCCACAGGCCCGATGCGGGTACACTTACCCAGCGCAGCGAACACCGGCAACGCCCGCGCCACGTCACCCTCGGAGCCACCGGCCATAATACTCAACCGAGCCTCCGTCGCCCCCAGGGTGCCACCCGACACAGGCGCATCGACATACCCGGCCCCTTGCGCCGCCGCCAGCTGGGCGTGACGCCGCGCCAGCGAAGGCTGCACCGAGCTCATATCAACCACCAGCGCACCTGTTTTAAGGGCGGCCAGGGCGCCCTGAGCCACCATCACGTCCTCTACCACCGTGCCGTTCTCCAGCATGGTGATCACCAGGTCGGCTTCAGCCACCGCTTCGGCCGGCGAACCGGCAATGGTTGCCTGCCCGGCAAACGGCTCGCACTTGCTAGCCGTCCGGTTCCACAGGGTCATGGGGTAACCTGCGCGCAGCAGATTCCGGCTCATCGGTGTGCCCATCAGGCCAATGCCAAGAAAGGCAATATGAGGAAACTTGTCAGTCATTTTTAGAATCCCACTCCAAAGTCAGAAGAAGCGTGTGGGCAGCCTGTTCCAAAACCTTGCGGAGCCATGGATGGCGGAGCAGAGCGTACAAGGACGTATCCACAGCGTGTTTTGGAACAGGCTGCCCACACGCTTCAGCCCGGATGTTTGATGTCTTGAAAGTTGAACCATTATACAAACAAAAACGCCACCAACCGCGAACGGTGGTGGCGTTTTAGATTCATCGCTCAGATGCGGGTCAAGCCGCCTCGGTCATCTGCGCCTTGATCTTCTTCATCGCATTCTTCTCCAACTGACGAATACGCTCAGCTGAAATGCCGTACTTATCCGCCAACTCATGCAACGTCGACTTACCGTCGGTCAACCAGCGCTCACGCAAGATATCCTGACTGCGCTCATCCAGCGTTTCCAAAGCCTGCATCAGCCGACCATTGGAATCCTCAGACCAGTCTGAATTCTCCAACTGCACCGCCGGATCACCCCGACGATCTTCCAGATAATAGGCCGGAGCCTGATAAGCACTGTCTTCATCATCATTGGTCGGCCCATCGAACGACGCATCGTGCGACGACAACCGGCCTTCCATCTCACGGACCACCTTGGGCTCGACACCCAGATCCTTCGCCACCGCATTAAGCTCATCATGGCTCAACCACGCCAGCTTCTTCTTCTGGCTGCGCAGATTGAAGAACAGCTTACGCTGGGCTTTGGTGGTCGCCACTTTCACAATGCGCCAGTTGCGCAGAATGAATTCGTGAATCTCCGCCTTGATCCAGTGCACCGCGAACGACACCAGGCGCACGCCGTATTCCGGATTGAAACGCTTGACCGCCTTCATCAGGCCCACGTTACCTTCCTGGATCAAATCCGCCTGAGCCAGGCCATAACCGGAGTAACTGCGGGCAATATGAATCACAAAGCGCAGGTGAGACAGCACCAAGTGACGGGCAGCCTCAACATCGCCCTCATAGTAAAGCCGTTCGGACAGCTCGCGCTCTTCATCCACTGAGAGCACTGGAATACGACTTGCGGCCTGAATGTAAGACTCAAGATTCGCACCCGGAACCAGTCTGTCAACCAGCTGTAAACTCATACCCATACATCAACCTCCGAACCTGACAGCCGTCAAATATAGCAACTAACAATTAGACCGCCAAGAGCCTGTTAAGTTCCTTGAACTCTCAGTAAAACGTTAAAAATCAACAAACTGAGAATTCGCTTTTGCTTTTCTGACACTCACAAGAATACTCAAACTACGCCAAGACAAGCTGTATCTTCAATACGGTTTTCCCGATATCCGGATCACCCTCCGGCAATATCTCCCGGTTCTATGTCATCCAGATGACGCTTCACCGCGAGCCAGGCGCCAAGCCAGCCTAACAGCATTGCGATGATAATCAATGCCATCGCACCGTCAAAGCCCGGGCCCTGCAGAGCGAACTCACTGCGATAGAGGCCCGCCAGGCGCTCAATCGGACCATTCAGCCACCACAACGACACCTGGATCAGCAACCAGGCGACGACGCCGCCGCCAAGACCAAACCAGGCGCCAGTGTACAGGAAAGGGCGTCTTACGAAGGCATCAGTACCACCCACCAGCTTGGCCACCAGGATTTCATCCCGACGGTTCTCAATGGCCAGGCGCACCGTGTTGCCGATTACCAGTATGACCGCGCCACCCAGTAACAAGGCCAGCGCCCAGACCGCTCTGGCCAGAATATCCGTCATGGCGTTCAGGCGCTGCAGCCAACCCAGATCCACCTGAACCCGGTCGATCCCCTCCATACCCTCGACAAAGGCGACCAATGCCCGCACACCCTCGGCAGAGCGGGCGCTATCCTGAGGGGTAATGAGCAAAGTATGAGGCAGCGGATTCTCATCCAGAAAATCCAGCGCATCGCTCAGGCCGGATGATGCGCGGAACTCCGCAAGCGCCTGATCCCGTTCCACCAACTGCACCGACAATACCCGGCCATCGGTATCCACTTCTTCAGCGGCGGCACGCGCCTGCTCCAGCGACACGTCCATCGCCAGGTAAGCGGTAATCCGGGCACTGCTCTCCCAACCTGCACTCACGCCTTGCAAGCTGTTGAGCAACAGCAGCAGGGCCAGCGGCAATGCCAGAGCAACCCCCATCACCGCCCAGGTCATCAGGCTGGCAACCGGTGTTCGCCACAATCGACGGGCGGAATCCCGGGCGACCTTACGATGATGATCCAGATAACTGCGTGCCTGTGCATTCAACGGCGACTTGGCCCGGTTAGCCGCACCCCGGCGATTGTCCGGCTTTTGGCGAGGGTCAGTAGCCACGGACACCTCCGGCTGCGGCAGCACTGCGACTGCTCACCAGACGACCGTGGTCCAGCGTCAACTGACGACGCCCCATTTCATTAATCAGCGCGATATCGTGCGTCGCAATCAGAACGGTTACGCCAACCTGACTGAACTCGGTAAACAGCTTCATGATGTCTGCCGACAGCGCAGGATCAAGGTTACCCGTCGGCTCATCCGCCAGCAGGACCGGCGGCTTGTTGACCACGGCCCGTGCAATACCCACACGCTGTTGCTCACCACCCGACAGCTGCATCGGATTCATTTTCTCTTTGCTCAGCAAACCGACCTTATCCAGGGCAGCCCGCACACGCCGACCGATGTCGTTGGGCGACGCCCCCATCACTTCCAGCGGCATGGCAACGTTGTCATACACCGAACGGTCAAACAGCAGCTGGTGATTCTGGAAAACCACACCAATATGCCGGCGAATGTAGGGAATCTGGCGTTTGGGTAAGCTGTTGAGCTGTTGACCACCCACCACCACTTCGCCGGCGGTCGGCCGCTCCATGACCATAATCAGTTTCAGCAAGGTACTTTTGCCGGCCCCGGAGTGCCCGGTAAGAAAGGCCAGCTCGCCCCGGTCCAGGTGAAAATTCACCTGGCGCAGAGCGGTGTGGTCGCTGTCGTAGCGCTTGGTAACCTGGCGAAACTCGATCATCGGGGGCGAGGGCTCCGTTGCCGGTACTTCAGTCGTCGAACAGGGCGTCAACAAAGGTTTCCGCGTCAAAACTGCGCAGGTCTTCGGCCTGCTCACCCACACCAATAAACCGGATAGGCAGCTGCAGCTGACGAGCGATGGCAAACACAATACCGCCTTTTGCCGTGCCGTCCAGTTTCGTCAGCGTAATACCGCTGACACCCACTGCCTGCTGAAACACCTGAGCCTGGCTCAAAGCGTTCTGGCCAGTACCGGCATCCAGCACCAGCATCACTTCATGGGGCGCTGATTCGTCCAGCTTCTTCATCACCCGGACAACCTTCGTCAACTCGTTCATCAGGTTGTCTTTGTTCTGCAAGCGGCCGGCAGTATCGGCAATCAGTACGTCGGTGCCCCGGGCCTGAGCCGACTGAATCGCGTCAAATATCACCGACGCACTGTCTGCGCCGGTATGTTGGGCCACCACCGGAACGTTATTGCGCTCACCCCACACCTGCAACTGCTCGACCGCCGCCGCCCGGAACGTATCGCCCGCGGCCAGCATGACCGACTTGCCTTCGCTCTGGAACTTGCGGGTCAGCTTGCCAATGGTCGTGGTTTTTCCAACCCCGTTTACCCCCACCATCAGGATCACATAGGGCTTTTTGTCGGTACTGATATCCAGCGGTCTGGTGACTGGTTTGAGCAGGCCATGCAGCTCATCTTTCAGCGCCTTGCGCAGGGCCGCCCCATCCTTCAAATGGTTGCGTTCCAGTTTGTCGGTCAGTGCTTCGATAATTTCCGAGGTGGCTGTTACCCCGACATCGGCCATCAGCAAGGTCGTTTCGATTTCTTCCAGCAGATCCTCATCGATCTTTTTGCCGACCGAGAACAGATCGGCCAGACCTCCGGTCAAGCCAGCACGGGTTTTCCCCAGGCCTTGCTTGATGCGCTCGAATACGCTGACTTGCGGTTCCGGGCTCGGCTCAGGCTCAGCGTCCGGCTCTGGAACTGTCTCGGGCTCGGCAACAACTGGGGCAGCGGCACGTGCCTCCGGCGCCTCAGCCGTTAGTTCCGCTTCAGGTTCGGCCGGTGCTTGCTCAGGCTTGATCGGTGCCGGACCTTCCGCAACATCCGGTTTGCGCTGGGGCACCGGCTTGGGCCGCGGTATCCGGTTACGGTTGCTGGCAATATCCAGCACAAAAACCAGAACAAGAAGGGCCAACAGGCCGATTGAAATCCACTCTGCCGTCATAGTCTTACCATCTGTCTGAAAAAGGGCGGGCTAACAGAAAGCGCACATTCTAGCAGACTGGTCGCGCTAAGTGAGGGGCTGACTGATTATCCTCCGCTACCGGGTTTCCGGTAACATAAAGACCCGACCGTTAACACGTTGAGCATTCCGGAGTAGAACCATGGCGCCACGCAGACCGCCCCCGCATAAATCCGGGCGAACGACAGCCAAAACCGGCCATCTGGGCAGCAGTGGTGAATTGCGTATTATTGGTGGCGACTGGCGCAGCCGGGTATTGCGTTTTCCGGATGCGGGCGGCGTTCGTCCCAGCCCGGCGCGTATTCGCGAGACCCTGTTTAACTGGTTGAACTTTCACACAGCTGGCAGCCGTTGCCTGGACCTGTTCGCAGGGTCCGGCGCACTGGGTCTGGAAGCGCTGTCGCGTGACGCGGCCCAGGCCACTCTGGTTGATCACACGCCGGCCCTGGCGCAATCTCTCCGGGACAACTTACGACTCCTGAAATCAGACAAGGCCGATGTCATTTGCCAGGACGTCGCCAGTTACCTGAATGCAGGCCCGAAGACCGCTTTCGATATCGTTTTTATGGACCCACCCTTTCGCCAAAACTGGCTGGAGCGCCTGTTTCCGCTGCTGGAGGCCGGACACTGGGTCCGGCCCGGTGGCTGGGTGTATGTTGAGCACGAAAGCGAACTGGTCACGCCGACCGTGCCGCAGAGCTGGCAACTGCACCGACAGAAAACCGCAGGCCAGGTAACCTACAACCTTTACCGGGTTGACCCGGAAACGGAATAGCCCAATCCCAGAACGAAAAAGGCCGGATGATGTTGATCATCCGGCCTTTTCACGTCTCGCTATCTAACTCGCCTACTCAGGCCATGGGCCGCAACGAGTAGGCTCGCAGATGGTCAGCAAACTCTTCCAGATAACGAACGCCACTGGCTTCCGCCTCTTTGCACCACTGCATCAATGCCTGCAGCTTATCCTGAGGTTTAAGGCCACGCTGGCGCCAAAGCAATTGCAGCTCCTCGCTTTTCTGATAGATCAAGCGCAGCATCTCGTTGCGCTCCAACACCGAATCCAGATGTTCCTTTTCCCGAGGCTTGATCAGCGATACTTCGCGCGACAGCAACTTCTTCAGTTTGCGGTAACGGGGCCGGATCTCGTCGTCCATCAGCGTTCGCTGCTGCAGCAACACTGGCTCTACCACCCGCTTGCGGTACTGGCGCATGATGTCAAAGCGGCTGTTGGTAATCGCTTGCACGGTTTCAACATCGACGTCTTTCTTGCCCGGAACATAATGGGCGATGGGACGATAACCTTTTGGCTTGGCCATGCCAAATAACTGGAACAACCGGATATAGCCCCACCCGATATCAACCTCAAACCAACGCCGGGACAACTTGGCAGAGTTCGGGTAGGTGTGGTGATTGTTGTGCAACTCTTCACCGCCGATCAGGATGCCCAGTGGTGAAATGTTGCGAGCATTATCCGCACACTCAAAGTTGCGGTAGCCCATCCAGTGGCCGATACCGTTTACCACGCCTGCCGCCCAGACGGGAATCCACATCATCTGAACCGCCCAGATCCAGATACCGTGAACACCAAACAACAGCAGGTTGGTCACCGCCAACAAACCAATGCCCAGCATTGGATAGCGGCTGTATACGTTGCGCTCGACCCAATCTTCCGGCGTGCGCTGACCGTAGCGCTCAAGGGTCTCCGGCGTTGCTGCTTCAGCATAGAGTTCAGCACCCTCGAACAGCACCTTGCGGATGCCCAGAACCACCGGGCTGTGAGGATCTTCTTCGGTCTCACACTTGGCGTGGTGTTTACGGTGGATCGCCGTCCATTCTTTGGTGTTCTGGGCGGTGGTTAACCACAACCAGAAACGGAAAAAATGCTTGAGCACTGGATGCAAGTCCAACGCATTGTGAGCAGAATGGCGATGCAGATACAGCGTTACACTGACGATGGTGATATGGGTGAACACCAGCGCGGTGGCAATCAACTGCCACACCGACAGGTCAAGGAGACCGTTAAACCACATAATTTATCCTCAAAAATCAATCAACTTCGAAGGGCGACACTGCAGGGTTGATCGCAAACACTCGAAGGGAACGTATATCTCAACTTTAGCGTACAGATGTACGCATCAACAACAGTCATTGGCGGCTTTTTTGTTACTGTTTACACTATCAGCCCTGAAACCCGTCTGGCAGCGGAGGTCCCTTGCCCGAATTACCGGAAGTAGAAACTACCCGACAAGGCATTGCACCCCACTGTGAAGGCGAAATCATCACCAAGGCACTGATTCGCAATGGGCGATTACGCTGGCCAGTGCCTGAGAACCTGCCAGACCTTATACAGGGCCAGGTTATACGCTCCGTGGAACGCCGGGCCAAATATCTGTTCCTGAACCTGGATGCTGGCACCGTCATCGTCCACCTCGGCATGTCAGGCAGCCTTCGAGTGATCACCGATAACAGCCCCGCCATGACCCACGATCATGTCGAGCTCACGCTGGGCAATGGGCGCACTCTGCGCTTCAACGATCCTCGCCGATTTGGTTGCTGGCTGTGGACTAACGACAGCACCAGCCACCCGCTTATTCGGGCTCTGGGGCCTGAGCCGTTATCCGAAGAGTTTGGCGGCGCGCTGCTGTTTCGCCAATCTCGGGGGCGACAAACCCCGATCAAGTCCTTCATTATGGATAACCATGTGGTGGTTGGTGTCGGCAACATCTACGCCAACGAAGCACTGTTCAAGGCCGGTATTCACCCAAAACGCAAAGCCAGTCGCATCAGCCTGGACCGTTATCACAGACTGGCCGAAGCCATTCGCGAAACCCTCAGTGCCGCCATTCTGATGGGCGGCACCACCTTGCGAGACTTCGTCAACAGCGACGGCAAGCCCGGGTATTTTGCCCAGTCTTTGCTGGTCTACGGCCATGGCGGCGATGACTGCCCGCAATGCACCTTACCGCTGAAAGAAATCCGGATGAACAACCGGTCTACCGTCTACTGCACCAGCTGCCAGCGCTAGTCACCGGGAGGGCGTCTGTGCAACGGACACTTTTCAACGAAAAAGCGTTTGAAATTCGGGCAATATGATTCATAGTTAACAGAGAATTAATGCCCGAAGGTTACAATGGACCGACACATTACCGGTTCTTGCAGACATCCCCGAGTTTAAAACTCAGGCAAACCGGGCCGATACGTTCAGGAGAGAATCATCATGACCCGTAATATTTCCCGTACTCTGGTAACCACCGTTGCCGCCTGCCTTCTGGCATTTTCTTCCCTCGGTCATGCCAGAGCGGTCGATGAAAGCCCCTCCGCACTGGCCATGACGGCAGACGCCATTCTCCTGCGCCCAGCCCTGCTGGCCACCACGATTGTTGGCAGCGCGGTTTACCTGGTATCTCTGCCTTTTTCTGCGCTTGGCGGCAACGCCGGTGAAGCCGGCGAAGTCCTGGTTGTTGGCCCGGCCAAGGCTACTTTCGTGCGCTGCCTGGGCTGCTCACGCACTGGCCGCAAGCCTGAACCGGTCGAGCAATCCAGCAACTGATTCCATATCAGATCGTTACAATCCCGGCTTGCCAGACGCCGGAATCTGAGGCAGCCTGAAGAAAATTCTTCGGGCTGTTTTGTTTATGGTGAACTGGTCAATCCTCGATACGGTGTTCCTGGACATGGACGGAACACTGCTGGATCTGCACTTCGACTCACACTTCTGGCTTGAACACCTGCCGAAGCGTTATGCCGAGCAGTACGACCTGAATCCGCAACAGGCCAAAGAATCCCTTGTCGCCATGATCATGGCCGAACGGGGCTCACTGAACTGGTACTGCACCGATTACTGGAGTGAAAAACTCTCTGTCGATATCAATCGGTTAAAAGCAGAAGTGAGTGACCGGATCGGGTACCGACCCCACGTGCCAGACTTTCTGGCCGGCCTGCGCCGGGCTGGCTTGCGCTCAGTTATCGTCACCAATTGCCACCCTGACCCCCTTGCCCTCAAGCTCAACCGGACCGGCCTGGACAAACACGTGGACGCCATTATTTCCAGCCACGAACTGGGCAAACCGAAAGAAGATCATGACTTCTGGCGAGACCTGGGCCGCAAAATCCGCTACCGCCAGGACCACACCCTGATGGTCGACGACAGTTTCCCGGTGCTGGAAAGTGCCCGCCGCGCCGGCATGGGCCAGTGCCTTGCGATTCTCGCACCAGACAGCCAGCAGGCACCGAGCTCCCATCACCCGGAAATCCCCGGGATTCACCATTTCGATGAGGTACTGCCATCGCTGCAGTCCCATCGACCTCTGCCATCATAATGATGGGGCGGGTATAATTGGGTGGCGTCAGATTAAGACATACCCATCAGGTGAGGAGATATGGCGGCGACTAACGCGGACGAACACAAGATCCGGCTCGACAAATGGCTCTGGGCGGCCCGCTTTTACAAGACCCGGGGGCTGGCCAAAGACGCCATCGAAGGCGGCAAGGTTCATTACAACAGCCAGCGCACCAAACCGGGCAAGATCGTAGAAGCCGGCGCCAAAGTAACCCTGCGACTGGGCTGGCAGGAAAAGATCGTAATCGTCGACGAAGTCAGCGATCGGCGCCGGGGCGCCCCCGAGGCCCAAAAGCTCTACCATGAAACCGAAGACAGCGTGAAAAAACGGGAAGATCTTGCCTGGCAACGCAAAACCATGCAGACCGCCCAACTGCCGCCAGCAAGACGACCCAGTAAAAAAGACCGCCGCAATATTCAGCGGTTCCGCGATCAGAACGGAATCTGAAGCCGAAACAGACAAAACCCTGTACGCCCGAACGTCATCACAAACGGGCGATCCTCATTGCAAACACAGACAGCTTCAGGAGACACCATGGCATCCCGAGATCAGTTCCAAGGATTTATTTTTGAGCACAGTCAGGTCCGGGGTGCCTGGGTTCAGCTGGGTGACAGCTTTCGCGACATCGCCAATCAAGCGCCCTACCCGGAATCGGTCCGTCGCCTGCTTGGCGAATCTCTGGTGGCCAGCGTATTGATGAGCAGCAGCCTCAAGTTCAAAGGCACCCTGTCACTGCAGGCCGCAGGTGAAGGCGCCCTGAGCACCCTGATGGCAGAATGCAGCCATGATCGTCACATTCGCGGCCTGGCCCGCCATGATAACGAAGCGGTCACCGGTGAAACTCTGGACGAGCTGCTCGGCAAGGGCCGCATGGCCATCACCATCACCCCGGACCAGGGCCAACGCTATCAGGGCGTCGTACCCCGGGAAGCTGACACACTGAGCGGTTGTCTGGAAGAGTATTTCGAGCGCTCAGAACAGATCGCCACCAGTCTGTTTCTGTTTGCCAATGAAGATACCGCCGCCGGCTTGATGTTACAGCGCATGCCCGGCCAGACCGAAGAAGATGACGACTTGTGGAACCGGGTCAATCATCTGGCAAAAACCGTCGAAGCCGATGAACTGCTGACCCTGGACAGCGAAACCCTGTTGCACCGGTTGTTCAACGAAGAAACCGTGCGCTTGTTCGACGCCGAGCCGGTTGCCTTCCGCTGCAGCTGCTCCGAGGAACGCACGCTGGCCGCACTGGAAGCTATCGGCCAGGATGAGTGCTACAGTATTCTCGACGAGCAAGGCAGCATCAATATGGACTGCCAGTTCTGTCACGCAAACTATCGGTTCGATAGAAATGACATTGATCACCTTTTCACCGGTCATACGCTACACTAACAGCTCTTTTAATTTGCCTGGAAGCCTGAACTGGCGCGGCTTCCAGGGCAGTCGTTTTTTCCCGGCGCGTCTGGCATAATAGCGCGCCTGAATTGATCCGATTGTTCAGATTTCCGCCAATTCTCCTTGGGGCGGCCTGAGCAGTCACTAAGACATCCCGAGGGCGAGGTCGAAGTGAGCAACACTTATAATGATCTGAGTACTGCAAGACTGGTTGAAGTGGCACTGGCAAGGAACGAAGGGCAACTGGCAGCCAACGGCTCTCTGGTGGTCACCACCGGCGAACGCACCGGCCGGTCTCCCATGGACCGCTTTATTGTCGAAGAAGCCAGCACCGCAGACGATATCCAGTGGGGCCCGATCAACCGCCCGTTTGATGCCGACAAGTTCGACGCACTCTGGGACCGGGTTGAAGCTTACATTGCTGAAAAAGACAGTTTTGCCTCCCAGGTTCACGTCGGTTCTGATCCCGAGCATTACCTGCCAGTCAAGATGACCACCGAAACCGCCTGGCAGAACCTGTTCGGTCGCAACCTGTTTATTCGCCCTGACTCGTTTAATCCGGCCGACAAGCAAGAGTGGCAGATCCTCAATGCGGCCAATTTTGAGTGCGTGCCCGAGCGTGACGGCACCAACTCCAATGGCTGTGTGATCATCAACTTTGCCAAGCGCAAGGTGTTGCTGGCGGGCATGCACTACGCCGGCGAGATGAAAAAAGCCATGTTCTCTGTGCAGAACTTCCTGCTGCCCGAGAAAGACGTGCTGCCGATGCACTGCTCCGCCAACGTCAGCGAGAACGGCGAAACTTGCCTGTTCTTCGGCCTGTCTGGCACCGGTAAAACCACCCTTTCTGCGGACCCGCACCGCTTCCTGATTGGTGACGACGAGCATGGCTGGGGCCCGGGTACCGTGTTCAATATTGAGGGCGGTTGCTACGCCAAGTGCATCGACCTGAGCAAAAAGAACGAGCCGATCATCTGGGACGCCATCCGTTTTGGCGCCATCGTCGAAAACGTGATGATTGATCCGGAAAGCCGCGAGCCGGATTACACCGACGTATCGCTGACTGAGAACTCACGCTGCGCCTACCCACTGGAGCACGTTGAAAAGCGGGTTCTGGAAAACCGCGCCGGTGAGCCCTCACACATCATCTTCCTGACCTGCGACATGACGGGTGTTCTGCCGCCAGTCTCGGTTCTGAGCCGTGAAGCGGCCGCTTACCACTTCCTCAGTGGTTATACGGCACTGGTCGGTTCGACCGAGATGGGCTCTTCGTCCAAACTGAAGTCGACCTTCTCCACCTGTTTCGGTGCGCCCTTCTTCCCGCGTCCGGCCGGCGTTTACGCCGAGCTGCTGATGAAGCGCATTGACGAGTTCGGCAGCAAGGTATTCCTGGTCAACACCGGTTGGACCGGTGGTCCCTATGGTGAAGGTCAGCGTTTCAGTATTCCGACCACCCGGGCCATCATTGCCGCCATCCAGAACGGTGATCTGGACGATGTGGACACCGAGCACCTCGACGCGCTGAACCTGAACGTGCCCAAGCACATTCCAGGCGTCGACAACGAGCTGCTGAATCCACGTAATACCTGGACCAGCCCGGAATACTACGACGGCAAGGCCGCCGAGCTGATCGCTCAGTTCGTGGAAAACTTCAAGAAGTTCGACGTGGCGGATGCCATCGTTGAGGCCGGCCCGAAACTCGGCTGAGCTTCCCCGGCATAAAAAAAGCGCCCTGCGAAAGCACGGCGCTTTTTTTGTTGCCTGAAACCGAAGGGGCGGATGCCCCAAGGATCAGGTGGCGTAGAACAACAGCGGCACGAAGGCCACCAGCACCAGCGAAATACCCATGGCAATCAACGGCATGATAATCCGCTCATAACGCTGGTAGAAGGTGCCACCCTCCTGTTGCGCAGCCAGCACTTCCGCCTCACCCACCACCTGTCGGGTCAGCAGATGATTCAGTGCCACCGGCGGACTCAGATAACCCAGTTCGAACGCCACCAGGGTCACCATCCAGAAATGGATAGGGTGAATGCCGCTGGCATAGGCGATAGTCGCCACCGTTGCAGTTACCAGTATGACAGCACCGAAGGCATCCATAATCATGCCGAGAATCACCAGAATCACCACCATCAACAGCATTGCTGACCAGGCACTGTCGAACGCCTGAGGAAAAGCTTCCATGATGTGAGAGCGCTCAATCACCCCACCGATACTGACGGACAGACCCAGCAACAACAGCAAGGCACCGATTTCAGCGGTGGTGTCGTTGGTCGCATTTCGCACGCTACCCTCAAGGCCCTGATGGGGCACCTCGTCGGAGGTCCGGGCATGGCGTCTTTTCAGGCTGAAATGCTCGTACACCAGGATAGACAGCATGATCACCGGCAGCAGTCGCGGCGCGGAGAACTCATCCATGGTCACGTCTAGCGCAATGCGGTAGAGCAGCACAACACCCACCATCACCAGGGCATAAGGCAACAGCGGCCGCAACGCCTTGAGAGAAGCCGGTAAGGCCTGCGCTGTCGGTGCCAGATCAAACTTACCCTGGCGATTGACGGTCATGGCAACCAGACCAAACATGGTTGCCGTCAGGATGAACACCCAGATACCCCAACCGAACAGCTCGTCGGTGGTGACCTCCCGGTTCAGGTACGCAATCACCACCACCAGCAGGCAAGGCCGCAACACCACCCCCAGGGAACCCGACATGGCGGTTGCCGCCAATGCCAGGTGGCGGCGGGCACCCGCGGCACGCAGTTCGCTGTATATAACCGCACCTGCAGCAATCACAAAAATCCCTGATGCACCAGTGTAAGCCGTGGGCACCGCAGCCACCAGCACCGCCACCACCGCCAGCATCTCGGGCGGCATCCGCCAAGGCCTGAACACGTTAAACACCAGCGTTGCCAAGCGCGTTTGCTTGAGCATCATGCCAGCCCAGACATAGAGCCCGACATTGAGGAACATATCGGACAGTTCCATCATCTTGCCAAGATAGATACCGATGCCTGAGGAATGCCCGATCAACCCAAAATAAGTACCCGAGATCAGGCACATAACGGTGTACAAAGGCACCGCCAGGAAAGCTTGTCCCAAACGGCCGCCGGGAGCGAGATTACCCGGCACACGGAACAGTCGATAAAAACTGGCGAGCGTGAGACAGGCAAAACCGACAATCCAGAAGTTATGAAGCAACAACTCTTCGGCCGAAATTGCGGTACTGCTGCCTAGACTCGACTGCCGGAATACGGCACTGGACCCCAGCAGCATTGCGTTGGCAATGGTTTGTAAGGTGTAGGAGACGGTGTAATCAAGCCGGGTTTCCATCGCCCGCATGGCGATGTGGTGGCGGGTCAACGTTGCGGTGACAGCGCACAACATCACCAGTATGACCAGAATGTAGCGCTGCGCAGAAAGGCCAAAGGCGATCATGTCGGCGACAAACAGTTCCACCGCCCTATAGGCTTTTACCCCCGGCGTCAGCTGGTCCTGCGACAAAGCAAAGCTGGCGTGGTCCGACTGGCACTCCCGCACCGAGCGCTCGATGGCGCGCCGGACGTCCTCCGGATCTTTTTCATGAGCGCCCAGTAGCGCCGCCATGGGGTCATCCGCAGGCGGTGCCTTGGCAAGCTCGTCCGCAACTGCAGCATCAATATCACGGTTCGGATTGCACTCCGGCTGTGCCATGTCCATGCGCAGCTTGTAATAACCACTCCACAGCTGTTCACCGCCGCGCAGCATCTGGTTATGTATGTCGCTGCTGGTGGAAAACAACACCACCGCCAGTAACAAAAGACAGGCCGGCAAGGAAGAAAGCCATTCCAGCCCGGTACGTTGAAAGCCACCGTTTGTCATAACAACCTACTCTGAGATTCCGTGAGTTACAGCAGATCGTCCAGATCCATGGTTTCTACCGGCGCGCGTTCGTCATCCCAAAAGCTGCCAAACTGACCCATCGGGGTTCGGGAACCGGTGTTCTCAACCCACAAACGATCAGAAATGCCCACCAGCATGTTGCTGGCCATAGCATCAACAAAACGCCAGTCTTCACTAGGCTCGTCATTGTCCAGTGAATTGGCATGGTCGCGGATAATGGACTTCACCAACGCCTCATCATTTTTGTTGACCGCCGCGAGGGCGTGAAAAACATGGCCAAGCCGAACACCGGCGGCGGCACCCTGATCTTCGGCAATAGCCAGGCGCTCAAAGGCGTCTTCGCCCTCCGGCATGGTGCCGGGGATCATTGCCCACACGGTGGCCCGCAGGCCCATCGGCGCGCCCCACCATTTCTTGTTATCCAGGCACTGGGTAGCCCGACCCACTACAGATCCCGTATTGAAAGGAACACCAATGGATGAGGACGACTGAATCTGCGCGTTCAGCGCCTGCATACCGGATAACAGTCCGGCCAGATAGATGAACTCGTCCATCTCGTCTTTGAATTTGGGGCATTCGCTGGCATCCGGATCGCCGTAGTGCGCGTTATGGTGCTGCCAACCCTTGAGGTAACGCTGCGCCGCCAGGGCATGCGCACGCTTCTGCTGGATCAGTGCATCCTGAGCCTCACCGGCATTCATGGAATGCATGGCTCGGGACGCGGTCAGACCGTGTTCCCGCGCCTGCTCTTCGGCACAACTTCCCGAGGAGAGATACAGCATCACAGCAAGCTGATCCGGCTCACTGGTCACCCGGCCAAAGGACATCAGCAGGGGTGCCGTAGCCTCGCTCATGGAGCAACCCATCGCGAGATCGTCAGATTCCATCAGGTAGGGTACGGTGTGATTCCGGGAAAACCCTTGCATCACATCACCGGTGGTTTTGTATATCATGTGATTGACTGCACCACAGCCGCTTAACAATACGCCGGCGCCAGCGGCAATTAACAGACCACGAAGGCGGGATAAGGTTTTCCGGAAGTCATTCATAACGTCAACAACCTTTTATTTTTGTGTTATTCAAAAATTGCTCAGACTCTTTGAATGGCGAATCGCCATTTGTTACATCCTGTAACCAGTGCCGAATTATCGCCAAGTCTGTCTCCGGTTAATGAGACAAACCCCGCAAATGACGCCACTGCGCACATATCGGTACCGATCAGAGTTTGCACATTCGGGCCAAAGCCACTATAGATTGCATCAACCGAGAGCCAGCGCTTGCGGTCAATCACAACAATCAGAACGAATACAAATAGGAGTATCCAATGCGTAAACCAGAGCTTGCTGCGGCCATTGCCGACAAAACCGGACTGACCCGAGACAAAGCCAGTGAAGTGATCAACGCGATTACCGACCAGATATCCGCAGCCGCTGCTCGGGGTGAAGACACCACGCTTATTGGTTTTGGTACCTTCAATGTTCGAGCCCGGGAAGCACGCTCCGGTCGTAACCCGCAGACGGGCGCCACCATCCAGATTCCTGCCAGCAAAACTGTTGGTTTCAAAGCCGGCAAGACACTCAAAGACGCCGTTCGCTGATCAGTTCAGCCACCGGGCTCCGGGCGGCTTCGCCTGCCACCCGGAGCCTGGCATCAGGATGCACATTCCGAACGGGCCCCATCGACCCGACAGCGAATCGCCCGCATCAGCTTGATTGCACGCTCATCGAACACGCCATCTTCCAATAACGACAACCTCACCTGGCGCAGCATCCGGTCATACTCCGCCACGTCTTCCTGGGGCGGATTCATCCACACATGCTCTGGAATGCCCTGTTCAGCCTCAGCAATGATGTCATAAGCCTGATCGATGCGTTTGATGGATTCGTCACGGACCATCTGGCCGGCATCATCGGGAAAGCGATCGCGGTGGATAATCACCTGGAAATTCATGTAGGCCAGCGCATACTTGAATACGCCACCATTGGTACTCACGCCTTTGTAGAGCTCGAGCGGCTGATACGCCACGGCAGGTGCGTAGGCCAGATCAACGCTGCCATTGTTGAACTTGCCGGCGAAATTTGCGGAATTGGAGCCAACCACCGAAGCACCCACGTGCCGAACGAGGCGAACCGACGCATTGTCGTAATCCAGCGTGGCAATACGCTTACCCTGGAGCTTTTCAACAGAATCAATGCTGCGATCGCGGGTATGCAGGTAGATGGCACCCGCCGGGAAAACACCGGCTACTTCATACGGACCCTCAATCAGAAACTGCCTGGCCTGAGGCTGGCTCAGGGTGTTGTAAAGCAGCCGCATTTCCTGCTCACCAGGTACCGCACCCATGGCTTCCAGACTGCCCGTGAACTTGTTGAATTCGCGGGCCCGGGTACCGGTCAACAACACCGCATCGCATTGTCCGGCCTTGAAATCTTCGGCGGCCACTTTCTCATCGGTGTAGGCACGCAGGTTAAGCCTGATGCCCTTCTGCATGGCGACCGGCTGGAACTCACGGGTGATGGCAAACAGGGGGCCGTTAGCACCGACCGGGTCGAACACACAGAAACTGCGATCCAGAATCTCGGTTTCGGCCTGCACCAGAGACGGGGCAACCATGCTGGCGCACAGCGCTGTCGCGACGGCTAGCCGGCGGGGGAAGCTGAGTAATTTCACGGGATGACTCCTGATTTATTATTGTCGGATACCGGCATAACGGGCCACCGGCCTTGTCCATCGTCCATTAACTGAGCATAAGCGGTCGTGCCATAGGATACGTTGGCTCAGGTGCCTCTCATCAAGGGTTTTTCAGCAATATCGGGGCAATCTGTGATGGTGTCGACAGAGGTTAGCTTACCTCTGCCGCATTTTCAGGCAGGTGGATTATTCCGTGTCAGACCAGGCGACCTGACCATTCACCAGTGTCAGCCTCACTCGACCCGGCAGCTCAACGCCCATCATTGGCGCGTGAAGGCCCACCGACATCAGCGTGCTGGCCGAGGGCGTCCAATGGCCATCGGGATCGAAAATACAGAGATCGGCCGGGGCACCTTCAGACAATACTGTTGAACAACCGAGCACCCCGGCGGGGCCAGCGGTCAGTGCTGCCAACAGACGCGGCAGGCTAAGCTCTTGCGCAGCCACCAGTTTAAGACCCAGCGACAGCACACTCTCAATACTCGACAGACCAGGCTCTGTCGCCGGCAGTGGTGCCTGCTTGGCAGCACTGTCGTGGGGTTGATGCTGACTGACAATAGCGTCAATAACGCTGGACCGGACACCCTCCAGCAGGGCTTGGCGATCGGCTTCCGAGCGTAGCGGCGGGCGCACATGAAAGCGGCTGTCGAAGCCCGCGAGCGCAGCCTCAGTGAACACCAGTTGATGCATCGCCACATCGGCGGTTACCTGAATGCCTCGGTTACGGGCATCCGCCAGCATCTCAACGCTGCGAGCACAGGATATCTGGCTCAGGTGCAAACGAACGCCGGTTTCCTCAGCCAACAGCAGCATTTCCATGACAGCGGCGGTCTCGGCCACTTCCGGAATACCCAACAACCCCAGGCGCGTCGCCACCTGGCCGTCGTGGGCATAGCCATCGGCCGCCAGCGACTGGTTTTCAGGACTGAACATCACGGTTAACCCAAAGGTCTGGGCGTAAGCCATGCAACGACGCAGAATCCGAGCGTTGCGAATACCCCGAGAGCCATTACCAACCGCGACGCAGCCGGCACTCTTCAAGCCAGCCATGTCACTCAGCATATCGCCCTCAAGGCCGCGGGTGATGGCACCGATTGGCAGCACCTTGACCACACCGCGTGACGCTGCGCCCTCGCGAATAAGATGAGTAACCGCTCCGGAGTCATTCACCGGCGAGGTTTCAGGGCTGGCACAGACGGTGGTAAATCCACCATGGGCCGCAGCCCGGGTTTCGGTCGCGATGTTGCCTTTCTGGCCATTACCCGGCTCTCTAAGGTTACAGCACAGATCGATAAATCCTGCCGACACCACACAACGGCTGGCATCGAACACGTCATCGGCATCCGCAGACAACGCAGCGGCTCCTAACACCGTCACTCTACCCTCGCGGATCAGTAACCCGGGATTGGGGAATGGCGCTGAACTGCCATCAAACAAGGTGCCCCCGGTGACTTTCAGGCTGGCGCTATGGTGTTGTTGGCTGGCATTCATGCCCGAATTTCCTCGTTTTCGATCTGTTTGTGCTGGCGCTCCGCCATTTGTCCGCCCATGGCCATGGACATGACCGCCATCCGGATGGCGATGCCATTGGTAACCTGATTCAGAATCACTGACTGGGGGCCGTCGGCCACTGCCGATTCAATTTCTACGCCTCGGTTGATAGGCCCCGGATGCATGACAATGCAATCTGGCCGAGCCAACGCCAGCTTGTCCTGGCTCAATCCGTACAACCGATAGAACTCACGTTCACTGGGCAGGAGCGCACCTTCCATGCGTTCTTTCTGCAAGCGCAGCATGATCACCACATCGAGATCTTTCATGCCTTTGCTCATGTCGTATTCGACGGTACAGCCAAGATTTTCGACATCCCTCGGCAACAGCGTACCGGGCGCAATCACCCGCACCTCTTCAGCGCCGAGTTCATTCAACGCACGAATCTGGGAGCGGGCCACCCTGGAATGAAGTACATCGCCAACAATGGCGACCTTCAGTCCGTCAAAACGGCCCTTGTGCTGGCGAATCGTCAACATGTCGAGCATCGCCTGGGTGGGATGGGCATGCCGTCCATCCCCAGCGTTGATAATGGCCACACCCGGCGTGACGCTTTCGGCAATAAAGTGCGGCGCACCGCTCTGGGAGTGCCGGACCACGAACATATCGCTGGCCATGGCTTCCAGGTTGAGCAAAGTATCTGACAGGGATTCGCCTTTGGACGTGGCCGAAGTGTTGATGTCGAGATTCAACACATCTGCAGACAGGCGCTTAGCGGCAAGCTCAAACGTGCTGCGGGTTCGGGTACTGGACTCGAAGAACAGGTTGACCACGGTCCGGCCCCGCAACAGGGGGACTTTTTTGATACTGCGCTCACCCACTTCGATAAAGGAGTCCGCGGTATCCAGAATGTCGGTCAGGAGCTCACGGCCAAGGCCATCCAGCGTGAGAAAATGCCGCAACTGACCATCCCGGGTCAGTTGCAAATGGTTCGGGGAAGGATCGGTCGCGGTCATGGTCTGCCTGTCGTCAATGGGAAGGGTTTACTGCCCGGATTCCTGAAGTTCAATGCTCAGCGGTTCGGGGCCACGCAGTTTGATTCGCTGATGAGCCTCCAGCGCCAGCGAGCTGCCCACCACGTCGGGCTGAATCGGCAGCTCCCGGGCCCCGAGATCAATCAGGGTGGCCAGCACAATACTGGCAGGACGGCCATAATCGAAGATCTCGTTCATCGCGGCCCGAATGGTGCGCCCGCTCATAATGACATCGTCGATCAGAATGATGTCCCGGCCTTCGGTATCAAACGGCAGACTGGAAGGCATAACCTTCGGGTTCAGACCAATGCGGCTGAAATCGTCCCGGTAAAACGAAATATCCAGTTCACCGAAAGGCTCTGCAACACCCAGGCGCTTGCCGACCACATCGGCCAGCCAGACACCACCGGTGCGGATACCGATCAGTACCGGGTCCTCAATGCCGCGCTCAGCCAGGATGCGACGCAACCCCTTTTCCAGTTCATCAAGCAACTGGTTGATATCAAACAATGCGGTCATCAGAACCTCATCCGTCAGGTCAGCCGGTTTGTTCCCGGCACCAGGTTTCCAGTATCAATACCGCCGCGCGGTCGTCCACGCCATGACGGCCAAAATCCCGGCTACCACCGGCCGCCATCACATCACCTTTCGCTTCAAAGCTGGTCAGCCTTTCATCGACCATCGCCACCGGCACATGATAACGACCGTGCAAACGCTTGCCGAATTTACGAGCCCGGGCACACATGTCGTTTTCAGAATCGTCCATGTTCAGCGGCAACCCGACCAGCACGATATCCGGACGCCACTCCGCCAGAAGCGCCTCAATCGTGCTCCACTCAGGAATGCCGTCCCGGGCCGGGATCATTGCCAACGGCTGCCCTGTACCCAGCATTTCCTGACCGGTGGCCACCCCAATACGCCGGGTGCCAAAGTCGAACGCCAGCACTTTGCGACTGCCGGGCTCAGGCATGACCCACCGAATCCGTCAGCTGGTTCAGGTCGATGCCGATCAGCCGCAACACCGCTTCGTAACGTTTTTCGACCGGTGTGCGAAACAGAATGTCGGTACTGGCCGGGCAGGTCAGCCAGGCATTGCTGCCTAGCTCTTCTTCAAGCTGGCCTTCGCCCCAGCCGGAATACCCCAGTGCCACCAGGAACTCCTCGGGGCCATCATCTTTACCAATACTCTCAAGAATGTCCCGTGAGGTACTCAGTGCAACATCTTCCGCAACCCGGGCGGTGCTTTGCCATTGTCGCCCCGGCGAGTGCAACACAAATCCCCGTTCGGGCTGGACCGGGCCACCGGTATACACTGGCAAATCCAGCTCGCCGCCGTGCATATCCAGTTGTTCGAGAATTTCGCCCAAATGAATGTCCAGCGGCTGATTGATCATCAGCCCCAAAGTGCCGTCGGCCGAATGCTCACACAGGTAGATTACACCGCCATGAAAACGTGGATCCTCCAGCCAGGGTGACGCCACCAGAAAGTGGTGCCTGAGGTTGTCTGAACTCTGGTTTTCCGTCGTCATCCGGATGTAAGCCCCCGCTGCTGGAACGACCAGGTACGGATAATCTCCAGTTCGTCGACCTCCTGCTGCATCTCTTCCGGGAAGGGCGAAAAAGGTGCAGCCATGCGCACAATGCGGATCGCTGCATCATCCAGCACCGTGCTGCCAGAGGACTGAAGAATAGCCACCTCCTTGATTGTGCCATCTTTTCTCAGAGATACCAGCATCCGAAGGTTGCCATGAAGGCCGGCCTGACGGGCCTCGGTCGGGTAGTTGATGTTACCCACCCGGGTGACCTTGCTGACCCAGTTCTGCACATACCAGGCATTACTGGATCTCAGTGTTGAGGCTGCGGTTACCCGCATCACACGGGGTTTGCGGGCATAAGCCTGCTGCTGGGCGTCAAATCGGGCTTCCAGGCTGGCAATTTCCAGGCTGCGCTCCATCAGGCTTTTGCGTTCGGCACGGGGCAGCGGCTCCGGGTCCGGCTCAGTGGTGGGCTCCGACTGTTCAACCTGGCGCCGGGCCGGGCTTTCAGTCTGCACCACCGCACGCTCCTCTCTGGGCTGGGGCCGGGTTGTGGTCTGTGGCTCCGGCTGCACCTGCGCCAGCTCGGGCTGGCTGATTTCAGCCGGCTGCGGCGTGGTCATTTCCATCGGCTCGTCTTCAGAGCCGCTGCCCTGCTGACTGGTCTGGGCCAAAAAATCCGCCTCGTCCGGTGCCTGATCATCGGAAAACTGAGACAGCGTGATTTCCATGGTCTGAGCCGAGGACCGGGGTAATTCCGGAGCAAAGGTGATTCCCAGCACCACAATCGCGTGCACGGCGAACGCCATGAACAGAGTGAAGGACAACCGGTCAAAATCGCTTACCTGAACTGCCATTACCTTTCCCGAAAGTTAATCCGCACTAGGCCTGCACAGAGCAACATTCAGCCCCGTCCCAGACGCCGTCCAACGGCATCCATCAGCATGCCGGCAATATCGATCCCGAACGCGGCATCCAGTTCACGGATGCAGGTCGGGCTGGTGACGTTGATTTCTGTGAGGTAGTCACCGATCACATCGAGCCCGACAAACATCAGTCCTTTCTGTTTAATTACCGGCGCCACTCTGGCGCAAATCTCCCGATCACGCTCGGTCAGCTCACGACCCTCTCCGCGCCCCCCGGCAGCCAGATTGCCGCGATTTTCCCCTTGTGACGGAATTCGCGCAAGCGCGTAGGGCACCGGCTCACCTTCAATCAGCAGAATGCGCTTGTCACCGTCGGTAATTTCAGGAATAAACTTCTGGGCCATGGCCTGGTGGGCGCCATAGTTGGTCAGGGTTTCAATAATGACGCCCAGGTTGGCGTCGTTTTCCTTGACCCGGAAGATCGAGCGACCGCCCATGCCATCCACCGGCTTCATGATGATGTCTCCGTGCTGCGCGTAGAAATCCCGGAAGCGCTTCGATGAACGGGTCACAATCAGTGGTGGCGTCAAATCTTCGAACTGGGTGGCGAACAGCTTTTCGTTGCAGTCTCTGAGCGTGGCGGCGGGGTTGACCACCAGTGCACCTTGCTGCTCCGCCGACTCCAGAATATAGGTAGCCATCAAAAACTCACGATCCACTGGCGGATCCTTCCGCATCAGGATGACATCAAGGTCGCCCAGCGCAAGTTCCTGACCGGCGCCAAAACTGAACCAGTTGTCCGGATCCATGTGCACGGTCATATTCCGGGTGTGAGCCATCGCCCGGCCGCCGTCGAGGTACAGATCCTGCTGTTCCATGTACTCGATCTGCCAACCGCGTTTCTGCGCCGCCAGCAGCATGGCCAGCGAGCTGTCTTTTTTGAAGCTGATGTCTTCAATGGGATCCATCACGATCCCGAGCCGGACTGTCATCAGGGTCTCCTGAAATTTCAATGTGAAAACACGAACCGGTCAGCAGAGCGAACCAGCCATTAAGTGCTATGCTGGAGATGGTATTGTACCCGAGTCATGATTGCACCCGGTGAAAACTGCGGTTAAATACGTGATGACAGGGGCAGAAGTACATTTGGTCACAAACTAATACTTTTTATCCGGCCAGCATTACTCTATAAATGAGCGGGGTTTATAGAACAACCTTAAGGTTTGTGTTAAAACCCCCGTTTGAAAATAACGACAGTCGCTAGAGCGCAAGGCAGTTGGACAATGGATGACAACTTCGAGAACTTGAAGATCATGGTGATTGACGACAGCAAAACCATTCGTCGCACCGCAGAAACCCTTCTTAAAAAAGTTGGCTGTGAAGTCATCACTGCCACTGATGGCTTTGACGCTCTGGCCAAGATTGCCGATTCCCAGCCAGACATCATTTTTGTTGATATCATGATGCCCCGGCTGGATGGCTACCAAACCTGCGCACTGATCAAGAACAATTCCTCTTTTAAAAAGACGCCGGTTATCATGCTTTCGAGCAAGGACGGACTTTTCGACAAGGCAAAAGGCCGGATCGTAGGCTCGGACCAGTACCTGACCAAACCGTTCAGCAAGGACGAACTGCTTAACACTATCCGCCAGTACGTCCCACAGGCGCAACAGTAAGCCTGCTGACACCAGTAATTATCGAGGAAACCATGGCCCGCATTTTGATTGTTGACGACTCGCCAACAGAAGTTAAGAAAATTTCCACCATTCTGGAAAAGCACAAACACGAAGTGCTGACTGCAGACAACGGTGCAGACGGCGTGGCCAAGGCCCGCGCTGAAACACCGGACCTGGTTCTGATGGACGTCGTTATGCCTGGCCTGAACGGCTTTCAGGCAACTCGCCAACTGACCCGTGCCCCGGAAACAGCCTCTATCCCGGTCGTGATTGTTACCACCAAGGATCAAGAGACTGACCGCGTGTGGGGAACCCGCCAGGGTGCCAAGGGTTACCTGGTCAAGCCGGTTAACGAAGACGACCTGATCAAAACAATCAATAGCCTGATTGCCTGATCCCTAAACGTGGAGTAAGCATGTCCGCCCAGGCCGCCCCCTTTGCCGTTCTGACGGATATCGCCCAGCGCAGCCGGTCTTTGGCCGCGGGCCTTCCGGAACAACAGGAAGCCGTTGAGCTGTGGAACGGTATCGGCTTCGTTCTTGCGGGAGAGCGCTACGTCGCCCCCATGGGTGAAGTTACCGAAATCCTGCACGTCCCCCGGTTCACACACATACCGGGGGTTCGCTCGTTTCTGATGGGTGCCGCCAACGTCCGTGGGCGCCTGCTGCCTCTTGTCGATCTCGCCGGCTTCTTTGACGTCCCTCGCTCATCGCGCAGCATGCGCGAGCGCCGGGTTCTGGTCATTGAAGAAGGCGATGTATTCAGCGGTCTGGTCGTCGACACCGTGTTGGGCATGCAATATTTCGCAAAAGACAGTTTCAAAGCCGCCCCGGAAGGGGTGGCCGAAAGTATTCGTCCGTTTGTAACCGGTGGTTATGAGCGCAACGAGGAAGTCTGGAAAGTGTTCTCCGCCGCCGATCTGGTGGAAGACGAACGCTTTCTCGATGTCGCACAGTGGTAAGGGTGAGCGTACTGGCAGGAACATCACCCTGACCGCCGGAAACCCGTTATAAAAACTTGCCATTTCCAGAAAGAAAAAAGGCCGGGAGCCAGAAAATGAAAAACAGAGCCGGAAGACTCAGCTTGGGACAGGGAGGCAACAGACTGGTTGCGGGCCTGATCGCTGCGCTGATTGCACTCACCGTCCTGCTCGTTGTGGTCCTGTTCATTATCAACAGTGACAGCCAGAACGATCAGGAATACATCGCCAACACCGCCGAAATGCGGGTGCTCTCCCAGGAGATCGCGAAGAACGCTACCGAGTCAGCCGGCGGTACCGCCGAAGCCTTCGACCAGCTGCGTCGCGCACGGGATGACTTCCAGCAGCTCTGGTCATTCGTCTCAGAAGGTAATCCGGCCACCGGCCTGCCTGCCAGTAACATGGCCCAGCAAAGTGGCGTTCAGCAAAACTGGAACACGGTACGGGACAACGCGGACAGCATCCTATCTACCCGTGATGCGGTTCTGGGTTTGCACGAGGTTGCCCGCACCCTGAACGAAACCATTCCGCAGTTGCAGGTCGAGTACGATGACATCGTACAGATCCTGCTCGACAACGATGCTCCGGCCGAGCAGATCGCCCTGGCCCAGCGCCAGTCGCTACTGGCAGAACGTATCGTGCGTTCGGTTAACAACGTACTGTCCGGTGACGAAGACGCGGTTATCGCCGCTGACCGCTTCGGCCGCGACGCCAGCCTGTTTGGCCGGGTACTGGACGGCCAGCTCAACGGCAATACGGCCATGGGTATTTCCCGGGTTGACGACGACGATGCCATCTATGGTCTGGAAGCCGTTGACGAGCTGTTCGAGTTTGTCTCCCAAAACGTTGATGCTATTCTTGAAGCTTCTCCCGACCTCTTCAAGGTTCGTACCGCCGCCAGCGACATCTTCCAGAATTCCGAGGTTCTGCTTGCTGAACTTTCAGTACTGGCCGAAGGTTTTGCATCCCAGGCACGAACCCGCCTGATCAGCCCAACCCTGGCCTTCTTCCTGCTGGCCGCCATGGTCGCCATTGTTGTCTTCATCGGTCTTGCCCTGTACCGGGATGCCCAGGCACGTCTGGCGGCAACTCAAGAGCAGAACGAGCAAAACCAGAACGCGATCCTGCGACTGTTGGACGAACTGGCTGACCTGGCCGACGGTGACTTGACCACCGAGGCCACGGTTACCGAGGACTTCACCGGTGCCATCGCCGACTCCATCAACTACGCGATCGACCAGATGCGCGGGCTGGTACAGGCGATTCGTGGAACGGCGGTACGGGTAGCGTCAGCCGCCCAGGAAACCCAGGCCACAGCCATGCACCTGGCGGATGCGTCCGAACACCAGGCCCAGGAAATTGCCGGCGCCTCTGCTGCGGTTAACGAGATGGCCGTGTCCATCGATCAGGTATCGTCTAACGCCGCCGAATCCTCCGCGGTTGCGGAGCGGTCGGTTGCGATCGCCAAGAAAGGCGCGGAAGTGGTACAGAACACCATCCGCGGCATGGACAACATCCGTGAGCAG
>LJZQ01000053.1 GCA_001314845.1 Marinobacter excellens HL-55 | reverse complement strand
AGATAACAGCATGTTTGTGATCGGGTATATTGACACCGGCTATACGTGCCATCCAAATTACTCCGCGTTCAAAGCTTTGCTGTGTGAATTTTCCGCCACTATAAAAGGGCGCGAAATAATAGCGCCTGACCCCAACCGAGGTCAAGCGCTATTATTCGTACCCTCTACAATGTCAGTCCTGAATCCTGTCGGATATCAGCCCTGACGCTGTTTGTGACGAGGCTCCGTGCAAATGACCCTTACTGCGCCATTGCGACGAATTACTTTGCAGTTACGGCAAATTTTCTTTACCGAAGCGCGTACTTTCATTGTCGACTCCAGTTTTCAAGGGGAACGGCTATATCAGCCGTTCCGTCCATAGCCCTTGAGATTGGACTTCTTCATCAGCGATTCATACTGATGAGACATCAGGTGCGACTGAACCTGAGCCATGAAATCCATCACCACGACTACAACAATCAGCAGTGATGTACCACCAAGATAGAAAGGTACATTACCTGCCACCATCAGAAACTGAGGGAACAGGGACACCGCTGCAATATACATAGCACCGAACAACGTCAGACGGGTAAGTACACCATCGATGTACTTGGAAGTCTGTTCTCCTGGGCGAATGCCCGGGATAAACGCGCCGGAACGCTTGAGGTTATCCGCAACTTCTTTCGGGTTGTACATCAAGGCTGTATAGAAGAAGCAGAAGAAAACCACTGCCGCTGCGAACAGAATGATATACAACGGCTGGCTCGGAGCCAATGCCTGGGAGATGTCACTCAACCACTCCATACCTTCGCCTTGACCAAACCACTGCCCCAGCGATGCCGGGAACAACAGAATTGAGGACGCGAAGATCGGCGGAATTACACCGGCCATGTTGACCTTAAGGGGCAAATGACTGGACTGCTGAGCAAACACCTGACGCCCTTGCTGGCGCTTGGCGTAATTAATGGTCAAACGACGCTGACCACGCTCCATGAACACCACGAAGCCTACGACAGCAATCGCCAGCACACCGATGCCGAGCACTACCAACAGGCTCATTTCACCGTTACGAGCCTGCTCCAGAGTCTGGCCAATGGCGCCAGGCAGACCGGCCACAATACCTGCGAAAATCAGCAGGGATATGCCGTTACCAACACCACGCTCAGTGATCTGCTCACCGAGCCACATCATGAAGACAGCACCGCACACGAAGGAAACAACGGCCACAAAGTGGAAGCTGAAACTGTCGTTGAAGGTGACGCCTTGCGAGGCCAGCCCCACAGAAATACCGAAGCCCTGAACCAGGGCCAGGACAACCGTACCATACCGCGTGTACTGGCTAATCTTGCGACGACCAGCTTCGCCTTCCTTTTTCAGTTGCTCAAGATGCGGGTTAACCGCGGTCATGAGCTGCATGATAATAGAAGCCGAAATATACGGCATGATACCAAGTGCGAAGATACTCATGCGCTCAAGCGCACCTCCGGAAAACATGTTGAACAGGCTCAGGATGGTTCCCTGATTCTGATCAAACAATGCCGCCAAACGGTCCGGATTGATGCCGGGCACGGGGATGTGGGCACCGATACGGTACACCAGCAACGCCAGAAACACGAACCAGAGCCGCGAACGCAACTCTGCAAATCCTTTTCCGGCGCCCGTAGGCATTGATGCTGTCTTGGCCATTTAGTCCTCGACTCGTCTTAGTCTTCGACTTTCCCACCCGCGGCAATAATTGCCTCGCGTGCGCCTTTAGTGACACGTAGCCCTTTAACAGTTACCGCGCGGTCCAGTTCACCGGACAGCATAACCTTGGCTTCGCGAATTTCATCACGAATGATGTCAGCCTTCTTCAGTGCAGCCAGGTCGACCACGTCGCCATCGACTTTCGCCAGTTCGTTCAGGCGAATTTCGGCAACATAGCGCTGCTGGCGGGAGGTAAAACCAAACTTAGGCAGACGACGCGCCAAAGGCTGTTGACCACCCTCGAAACCAGGGGCTACGGAGCCACCGGAACGGGCCTTCAGACCTTTGTGACCACGGCCGCCAGTCTTACCAAGACCGCTACCGATACCACGACCCACGCGCCTTGCGACAGGACGTGAACCAGGTTCTGGAGCAAGTTCGTTCAGACGCATCTTAGTTCTCCTCAACCTGTACCAGGTAGTTCACCCGGTTGATCATGCCGCGAATAGAAGGTGTATCTTCCACTTCAACGGTATGACCGATTTTACGAAGACCCAAGCCTTTCACACACAACTTGTGCTTAGGCTGACAGCCGATGGGGCTGCGGGTCAGAGTTACTTTGATCGTTTTTGCGTTCGCCATGACTTCAACCCAGAATATCGTCGACGGATTTGCCGCGCTTGGCTGCAATATCTTCAGGCGCTTTCATTGCCTGCAGACCCTTGATGGTAGAACGTACCACGTTTACCGGGTTGGTAGAGCCGTAGCACTTGGACAGCACGTTGTGCACGCCGGCCACTTCCAGAACTGCACGCATCGCACCACCGGCAATGATTCCGGTACCGTCGGATGCAGGCTGCATGTAAACCTTGGAGCCGCCATGCTGTGCTCTGACTGCGTACTGGAGAGTCGTACCGTCCAGAGCCACGTCTACCATGTTTTTGCGAGCTGCTTCCATCGCCTTCTGAATGGCTACCGGGACTTCCCGGGCCTTACCGCGACCGAAACCAACACGTCCTTTACCATCACCCACTACAGTCAGTGCGGTGAAGGCAAAAATACGGCCGCCTTTTACTACTTTGGCGACGCGATTGACCTGAACCAGCTTTTCCTGGAGCTCAGGCGCCTTCTGATCGTTAACGCTCATCTTCTCCACCTCTTAGAATTGCAAGCCAGCTTCACGAGCTGCGTCAGCCAAAGCCTGAACGCGACCGTGATAACGGTAACCTGAGCGGTCAAAAGCGACCTTCTCAATGCCTGCTGCTTTAGCGCGCTCAGCAATCAGCTGACCCACTTTTTTAGCAGCGTCCACGTTACCGGTTGCACCCTGGCGCAATTCCTTATCCAACGTGGAAGCAGATGCCAGCACTTTGCTGCCGTCTGCAGACGTGACCTGGGCATACATGTGACGCGGTGTGCGGTGAACGCACAGACGGTCGGTACCCAGCTCACGGATCTTCATGCGCACTTTGCGTGCGCGACGCAATCTTTCGTTATTCGCGCTCATAGTCCCGCCTTATTTCTTCTTGGCTTCTTTGCGTCTTACCTGCTCATCCGCATAACGAACACCTTTGCCTTTGTAAGGCTCGGGCGGACGGAACGCGCGGATTTCAGCAGCGACCTGGCCAACCTGTTGC
>LJZQ01000028.1 GCA_001314845.1 Marinobacter excellens HL-55 | reverse complement strand
CGAACTCAGCAGTGAAACAGACCAGCGCCGATGGTAGTGTGGTTCGCCCATGTGAGAGTAGGTCATCGTCAGGCTCTTAATACCCTAACCCCCGACAGCGTCGCTGTCGGGGGTTTTTTATTTGCGGTTATGGAGAAGTGATATACTCCCCGCATTACTCAACACACGTTGCGATGGGAGTCCTGCAATGGCTACTACCGATCATCTGGTGATTTTCGACACCACGCTCCGGGACGGCGAACAAAGCCCCGGCGCAACCATGAACAAAAATGAAAAGCTGCGTATTGCCAAGGTGCTCGAGAAGTTGCGTGTGGACGTGATCGAAGCCGGGTTCGCCATTGCCAGCCAGGGCGACTTTGAGGCGGTCAAGGCAATCGCTGAAAGCATCAAGGACTCGACGGTTTGCAGTCTTGCCCGGGCGCTGGACAAAGATATTGATCGCGCAGCTGAGGCTATTCGGCCGGCGGCCAGCGGTCGAATTCACACCTTTATAGCAACATCCCCCATTCACATGAAGCACAAGCTCCAGATGGAGCCTGATCAAGTGGTGGAGCAGGCAGTGCGGGCGGTAAAGCGAGCCCGAAGCCATGTTGACGACGTTGAGTTTTCCTGCGAAGACGCGGGTCGTTCAGAGCTGGACTTCCTGTGCCGGATTATCGAAGCCGCCATTGATGCCGGTGCGCGCACGATCAATATTCCAGACACTGTGGGTTATGCGATTCCCGAACAGTTTGGGGAAACGATCAGGCAGTTGCTGAACCGTATTCCGAACGCCGATAAAGCCATCTTCTCCGTGCATTGTCATAACGACCTGGGTCTTGCCGTGGCTAACTCTCTTGCAGCCGTCAGTAATGGTGCACGGCAGGTGGAGTGCACGATTAACGGTTTGGGAGAGCGCGCCGGTAATGCCTCTCTCGAGGAGATCGTTATGGCGGTTCGCACCCGCCAGGACCTGTTCAATATTGATACCCGAATTGATAGTCAGCATATTGTTCCGGCTTCGCGACTGGTCTCCACCATCACCGGTTTCCCGGTGCAGCCAAACAAGGCCATCGTGGGTGCCAACGCGTTTGCCCATGAGTCAGGGATTCATCAGGACGGCGTACTTAAGCACCGCGAAACCTACGAGATCATGCGTGCACAGGATGTTGGATGGCATACCAACAGTCTGGTTCTCGGAAAGCACTCCGGCCGTAATGCTTTCCGTACACGGTTGCTCGAACTCGGGATTCAGTTTGAGACTGAAACTGAGTTAAATGAAGCGTTTACCCGCTTCAAAGCGTTGGCCGATCTGAAACACGAAATTTTCGATGAAGATCTGCAGGCCATCGCCAGCGATACCCGCCAGAAAGAAGAAGATGGGCGCTATGGTCTTGTCTGTATGCAGGTATGCTCAGAAACCGGGGTTGTTCCGAAAGCCCATCTCACTATGCTGGTTGACGGCAAAGAGCACACCGTTGAGGCAGAAGGCAGCGGCCCGGTAGACGCGACCTTCAAAGCGATAGAGTCATTGGTCGATTCTGGCTGCAATTTGCAGTTGTATTCGGTCAATAACATTACCAGTGGTACCGATGCTCAGGGTGAGGTAACGGTTCGCCTGGAAAGTGGTGGTCGGATTGTGAACGGAGTCGGGGCAGACACCGACATTATTATGGCGTCAGCAAAAGCCTACATAGAAGCGCTGAATCTCATCGCTCGTGGTGGCATCCGCCAACATCCGCAAGTTGCGGATGTCTGAAAACACCGGACGCTGGGAGTCTGACACATGCCGCAACAGATGATTCGATCGGAAGCTGAGCGTCAGTTCTATCTGGGCATGGCCGGTATCCGCATGTGGTACGCTCGAGATCCTCTACCGGGAGCGGCGCCGAGCCCAGAATTTGATTTTGGCTCGCCGGTGCCCGAGGCTAAGCCGTTCGCCGCCGCCACGCCTGCTGCTGGCACCCGCACCCAGGCACAGTTGCCCGCAGATGAGGGCAAGAAGGACAAGTTGGCGCGCCTCAAGACTCTGATGGAGGCCGTCCCCGACAAGTCGCGCGTGCAGCGGGCTCCGAACGTCGAGCCTGTCGAGTTTGCGATTCCTGAGGGCGCGGCCGAAGAGGCGGGTGAGGTGTCCGCTGGCGAGGACTCAGGGCTCTCCGTTGTTAGTGGCGAATTTGCAAGCCAGATACCGAAGCTTTATTTGCAGGCGTGGTCGGGCCTGCGGGTTCTCCTGCTGACTAATTTGTCGGAGGAGGCCAGCCTGTCGTTACAGGAAACCCTGGCGCTGAACATCATGCGCAGCCTGGGCGAGTTGAGTCCCGGTAAACTGGGTGCTCTGCATTGGCCCTTGTTCAATAACCTGAAAATTTCCCTGAACAGCGAGGCGGATCTTGCCGGACTGACCCGGGACTATCTGTCAGGCGTCGCGGGTAAGGCGGTTATTGTTCTTGGGCTTGCGCCGGAAATGTCATCGTATTCGAGTGTCTTGGCTGAGGTCATCGATAAGGCCCCGGAGGTTTCTTTCGAGCATTCTTTGGCAGCACTGGCTTCCGATCCGGAACTCAAAAAGCAGTTGTGGCAGTTGATCAGGCCTTTGGTTGCGCCCAGTCGATGAGCTCGTCGATATTGCGTGAGATTCAGGCATACGGGCTTGATGTTCGTTCTCTGGTAAAAGGCGACCTGCCACAGGTTCTGGAACTCGAACGACTGGGTTACTCGCACCCCTGGACGGAAGCAGTGTTTCTGGATTGCTTCAAAGACACGTATCGGCTTTGGGCGTTGGTTCAGGAGGGTGATCTTCGAGGCTATGCTGTGGTCAGTTATATGGTCGATGAGGCTCATTTGCTCAATATCTGCATCCATCCCAGGGTGCGAGGCCAAGGCGCAGGACGTCAGCTACTACGGCACGTGCTTGCGGCGTCTCTCAAAGATGGTATGGGGCAAATGATACTTGAGGTCAGGCAGAGTAATGTAGCCGCCGCGATGCTTTATCGGAGTGAAGGTTTTGAAGAAATAGGCCGTCGGCCCGGGTACTATCCGGATGCCGCCGGACGTGAAGATGCTCTTGTGCTGGCATATCGGTTCACGTGACGCCCTCCCAACCCGTATAATAAGACGCTTTTCATTCAATCCATTCAGGCTTTTGTTGTCTATGTCTAACCTATCTCAGGAAGTGGCCAAGCGCCGCACCTTTGCGATTATCTCGCACCCGGATGCCGGTAAAACCACCATTACCGAAAAAGTGCTGTTGTTCGGGCAGGCGATCCAGAAGGCAGGAACGGTAAAGGGAAAGAAGTCTGGCCAGCACGCGAAATCGGACTGGATGGAAATGGAAAAAGAGCGGGGCATCTCTGTCACCACGTCCGTGATGCAGTTCCCTTACGGTGGCAAGCTGGTCAACCTGCTGGATACGCCGGGGCACGAGGACTTCTCGGAAGACACTTACCGCACGCTTACGGCAGTTGACTCCTGTTTGATGGTGATTGACAGCGCGAAGGGTGTTGAGGAAAGAACCATCAAGCTGATGGAGGTCACGCGATTACGCGATACCCCGATCCTGACCTTTATGAATAAACTCGACCGCGATACCCGGGACCCCATCGAATTGATGGATGAGGTTGAAGATGTCCTGAAAATCGCCTGTGCACCGATTACCTGGCCCATAGGCATGGGTAAAAGCTTTAAGGGCGTTTACCACTTGTACCGGGATGAAGTGGTGCTTTATCAAACAGGCCAAGGTCATACCATTCAGGACAAGCGAGTGATCAAGGGGCTGGACAATCCGGAGCTGGAGCAGGCTCTGGGCGGTTACGCCGCTGAACTGCGTGACGAAATTGAGCTGGTGAAAGGGGCGTCTCATGAATTCGATCATGAGGCATTTCTGGCAGGCCGATTGACGCCAGTGTTTTTTGGTACTGCACTGGGTAACTTCGGTGTCGACCACATGCTGGATGGTCTGGTCGAATGGGCGCCGGCGCCACTGGCAAGGGAAACCGACAGTCGGATCGTCGAGCCGACGGATGAAGGTTTCGCAGGATTTGTTTTCAAGATCCAGGCGAATATGGATCCCCAGCACCGGGATCGCGTGGCCTTCATGCGTATTGTTTCCGGCAAGTACAGTCAGGGCATGAAGGCACGTCATGTGCGGATAGCCAAAGATGTCCGGTTTTCCGATGCGCTGACCTTTATGGCAGGTGACCGGGAACATGCGGAGGAAGCCTTCGCAGGCGACATTATCGGTCTGCACAACCACGGTACCATTCAGCTGGGTGATACCTTTACTGCCGGTGAAAACATGAAGTTTACCGGTATCCCGAACTTTGCACCGGAAATGTTCCGGCGCATTCGCCTGAAAGATCCGCTCAAGGCAAAGCAATTACAGAAGGGGTTGATCCAGCTGTCTGAAGAGGGCGCGGTTCAGGTCTTCCGGCCCATGAAGAATAACGACCTCATTGTTGGCGCTGTCGGCGTTCTGCAGTTTGATGTGGTGGTGAGTCGCTTGAAGAGTGAGTACAAGGTTGAGGCAATTTACGAGCCGATAAACGTGGCTACTGCCCGTTGGGTGACCTGCGATGACGAGCGCAAACTTGACGAGTTTCAGCGTAAGAACCAGGAAAATCTGGCTCTGGATGGCGGCGATCGGCTGGCTTACATCGCGCCGACCATGGTGAACCTGAACCTGGCCCAGGAGCGTTACCCGGATATGCAGTTCCATAAAACCCGGGAGCATTAACCGTACGGGCGGAGGTGTGTATGCAACTGATTGACGCCCACTGTCATTTTGATTTTCCCCGCTTCGACGGGATCCGTGAACAGGAATATGCTCGGGCTAAGCGGGAGGGCCTGAGTGGGCTGGTGATTCCCGGCGTACGCAGCGCCGACTGGGGCAGGGTTCAGGCGCTAGCCTCTCCCGATCATGGTATCTGGTACTGCCTGGGGGTTCATCCCTGGTTTGTCGAGGAGCACTGCGAAAAGGATCTGGAATTACTGGAGTCGACCTTGCGCTCGTCGCCCGAGGGCTGTGTCGGGCTTGGTGAGTGCGGGCTGGACGCGCTGCGGGGTGACATGGCATTGCAGGTAGACTGGTTTCGGGCGCAGGTTAACATCGCGTCCAGGGTTGGATGTCCGCTGGTCATGCATTCTGTCAAAACGCACGACCAGGTGCATGCCACTCTACGATCATCGCACTGGTCCGGGCAGGCCCTGGTGCATGGCTTTTCCGGGAGTTTTCAGCAGGCGAGCAAATTGTTAGATCTGGGCTGTTATATTGGGGTGGGTGGTGTAATTACTCATGTGCGCGCCAAAAAGACCCGGGATACCATTGCCCGACTGCCGTTAGACCGGCTGGTGCTTGAGACGGACGCGCCGGATATGGCCCCTTCGGGAGTAGCTAAAGGCATGAACTCTCCGGCCTGTTTGCCGCTGATTGTTCAGGCCTTAGCCGATCTCAGGGGCGAGTCGCCCGAGCGACTTGCGCCGATTCTTTACCAGAATGCCTGCGCATTATACGGTTGGCCCACGGCGAGAAGAGTGCAAGAATAAGTGAATCGTGAAGCGCCATGAGGTGGGGTTGGTTTTCCTGAATGGTTCGAGTATACTTCGCGCCCTGGCTTTTCAAGGCGATGCCACTATCTCAGCCCCGAATGGTGTCATTGCAACAGTAATACAGGTGTGAACCTCCCCCGGATGCCTTGTATGTACCGGTGGTTGTTTCTAACGTTTCTTTTATAGCGTTCAAGGCGGAATCAATGAAGACTCTGAGTGCGAAACCAGAAACCGTAAAACGTGACTGGTACGTTGTAGACGCAGCCGGCAAGACGCTGGGTCGTCTGTCAACCGAAATCGCCCTTCGTCTGCGGGGCAAGCATAAGCCTGAGTATACCCCTCACGTGGACACTGGCGACTACATCGTTGTAATTAATGCCAGCCAGGTGAAGGTTACCGGCAAAAAGGCATCGGATAAAATGTATTACAGCCACACCGGCTTTCCAGGTGGAATCAAATCCATCAGTTTCGAGAAGCTGGTAGACAAGGCTCCCGAGCAAATCATTCAGAAAGCTGTCAAAGGCATGCTTCCGAAGGGTCCGCTTGGTCGTGCCATGTTCAAGAAGCTTAAAGTCTACGCCGGCGCTGAGCATGCTCATGCAGCCCAGCAGCCCAAAGAACTCGACATCTAACGGAAGGCGGATATGTCTGTAGCACAAAATTACGGTACTGGTCGCCGCAAGTCATCCACGGCTCGGGTTTTTATCAAGCCGGGAAGCGGTAACATTTCTATCAACGGTCGCACCATCGAAGATTTCTTCGGTCGTGAGACTCTTCGCATGATCGTTCGTCAGCCTCTGGTGGTTGCCGAATCCACTGATCGTTTCGATATCATGGTCACCGTAAAGGGTGGTGGTATCAGCGGCCAGGCCGGAGCGATTCGTCACGGTCTGACCCGTGCGCTGATGGATTACGATGAAACATTGCGTCCTGCGCTGCGTAAAGCGGGTTACGTTACCCGTGACGCTCGTAAGGTAGAGCGTAAAAAGGTTGGTTTGCGTAAGGCGCGTAAGCGTCCACAGTACTCCAAGCGTTAATCGACGCTCTGTGTCGATGGGAAAACCCGGCCCTATGGTCGGGTTTTTTTGTGTCTGGAGTCTGCTCCTATTTTTGATCTGGGGCACGGATAAGCGCAGGGATGAGCCTTTCCGGCTTGTAAGCTGGGGGTAATTTCATTACCATTTCAGCGCTTATAATTTTGGGTTGTGAAGTCCTTTTCGAAGCGCAGTGCCGGTCTTCCGCGTCTGTGCCTCGCCTGATGGGAGAAAACCATAATGAGTAATGGCGACGTGAACCAAGGTCGACGCCGATTTTTGATCGGTGCTACGTCCGTGGTAGGTGGTGTCGGCGTCGTCGGTGCAGCGGTACCTTTCGTGGCGTCCTGGAACCCCAGTGCGAAAGCGGAAGCGGCCGGTGCTCCGGTAACTGTAAGTGTCGACAAAATCGAACCGGGTCAACAGATTACCGTCGAATGGCGGGGGAAGCCGGTGTGGATCATCCGGCGCACGGAGGAGATGCTCGAGAATATCGAAAAGCTGTCTTCGCGCATGAAAGATCCTGAGTCTGAAGACCCGCAGCAGCCGGCTTATATTACCGGTGCTCAGCGCTCCCTCAAGCCTGAGTTTGTTGTGCTGGTGGGTATTTGTACGCACCTTGGCTGTGTGCCGAGCTATCGTCCTGAAGTGGCTCCTGCTGATCTGGGTGGCGAGTGGCTGGGTGGTCTGTTCTGTCCTTGCCATGGTTCCCGATTCGACTTGTCCGGCCGCGTTTATTCGGGCCAGCCTGCGCCGCTGAACCTCGAGGTTCCGCCGTACCGGTTTGACGATGACGCGACCATGACCGTTGGTCTTGATCCGGAGGCAGCGTAATGAACAAGCTGGTGAATTGGGTAGACGAGCGTCTGCCAATCGTTGACGCCTGGAATAAGCATCTGGCGAAGTATTATGCGCCCAAGAACTTCAATTTCTGGTACTTCTTCGGCTCCCTGGCGATGCTGGTTCTGGTCAACCAGTTGGTGACAGGTATCTGGTTGACTATGAGCTACAACCCCTCAGCGGAAGGTGCCTTTGCCTCTGTTGAGTACATCATGCGTGATGTCGAGTGGGGCTGGCTGTTGCGCTACCTGCACTCTACCGGCGCCTCTGCGTTTTTTGTGGTGGTCTATCTCCACATGTTCCGCGGTCTGATGTACGGCTCTTATCAGAAGCCCCGAGAGCTGATCTGGATTTTCGGCATGCTGATCTACTTGGTGCTGATGGCTGAAGCCTTCATGGGCTACTTGCTGCCTTGGGGTCAGATGTCTTACTGGGGTGCCCAGGTTATCGTTAACCTGTTTGGTGCGATCCCGGTGATCGGTGAGGATCTCTCCCTCTGGATCCGTGGTGACTATCTGATTTCTGGTATTACACTGAACCGGTTCTTCGCCCTGCACGTCGTTGCGCTGCCAATTGTGTTGTTGGGTCTGGTTGTCCTGCACATTCTTGCTTTGCATGAGGTGGGTTCGAACAACCCTGACGGTATCGATATCAAGAAGAACAAGGACGAAAACGGTATTCCGAAAGACGGTATCCCGTTCCATCCTTATTACAGCGTGCATGACCTGATGGGTGTGGGCGTGTTCTTCTTTATCTTCTTTATTGTGGTGTTTTACTTCCCTGAGATGGGTGGCTTGTTCCTTGAGAAGCCAAACTTCGAGCCGGCGAATAACCTGAAGACGCCTGAGCACATTGCACCGGTCTGGTACTTCACGCCCTTCTACGCCATGCTGCGTGCGGTGACGGTGGACCTGTTTGGTCTGGATGCGAAGTTCTGGGGTGTGGTTGTGATGGGCGCGGCAATTGCGATTCTGTTCGTGCTGCCCTGGCTCGACAAGAGCCCTGTTCGCTCTATCCGCTATAAAGGTTGGTTGAGCAAGATAGCACTGGCAATCTTTGTGGTGAGCTTCGTGGTGCTCGGCTATCTGGGTATTGTGCCCGCTACAGAAGGTCGTACCATTGCTGCCCAGATTCTGACGGTGCTGTACTTCCTCTACTTTATCCTCATGCCGTTCTACACGCGCATGGAAAAAACCAAGCCAGTGCCAGAGAGGGTGACAGGATAATGAGAAAGCTGATTTTTGGTCTTTTCATCGCGATCCTGCCGGCCCTCGGGCTGGCAGCTGCTCCCGGCGGTCCTCTGGATACCATGAAGCCGGATCACACCAACAAGGAATCTCTGCAGAGTGGTGCTGCTCTGTTCACCAACTACTGCATGGGGTGCCACTCCATGGAGTACGCTCGCTATAAGCGGGTGTCGGATGACCTAGAGATTCCGGCTGAGCTGTTCGAGGAAAACCTGATTTTCACCGGCGCCAAGATTGGTGAGTTGATGAAGATCTCCATGAGCAAAGACATGGCAGCCGGCTGGTTCGGCGCTCCGCCACCCGACTTGACTCTGGTTACGCGTGTGCGTGGTGAATCCTGGGTGTACTCGTACCTGAGAGGTTTCTACAAGGACGACTCGCGCCCACTGGGTGTGAACAACGTGGTATTCGACAACGTTGGTATGCCGCACGTGATGGTAGAGATGCAGGGCCTGTGTGCCGTAGAGCCGAAGATCGGTGTTGGCGCCTCTGTTGAGCCTCTCAGTGGCAACATCAATAATTCTGATGTATGCCCTGAGTACGCCATTGAGGGAAGCATGTCTTCTGCAGACTTTGATCGTGCGATGTGGGACCTGACCAACTTCATGTCCTACATGGGAGATCCAGTGAAGGTTGAGCGCGAGCGTCTTGGTATTTTCGTGCTGATCTTTGTGGCGATCTTCTTCATCTTTGCGTACCTGCTTAACCGCGAGTACTGGAAAGACGTACATTAAGATTTAGGGTATAATCCTCAATCCTGAATTCCAGCGGGCCGGTAAGGTTCGCTGGAATTTTGCGTTTGTGTATTGTTTCGATTTTCAGAATCGTGAGGTAGTTATATGGGCGTTGTGACCAAGCGGTCATCAATGACGTTTTTCTCGGATCCGGCCAGTCATTACAGCCACCGTGTGCGCATTGTACTGGCAGAGAAGGGTGTTACCGTTGATATTGTAGATGTGGATCCAGATAACCCGCCGGGAGAACTGGCCGACCTGAATCCGTACAACGCCCTGCCAACGCTGGTGGACCGGGATCTCGTGCTTTACGAGCCCAACATCATGATGGAATATCTGGATGAGCGTTTCCCGCACCCGCCATTGTTGCCGGTTTACCCGGTTGCCAGGGCAAACAGCCGCTTGATGATTCATCGTATTCAGAAAGACTGGTGCAGACTGGTTGATCAGATCCTTGCGCAGCCGACGGGTAAAGCGTCGGATGCGGCTCGCAAAGAGCTGAAGGAAAGCTTGCTGGCAGCTGGCCCACTGTTTGCCGAGATGCCGTTCTTCCTTTCAGAAGAGTTCACCATCGTCGACTGTTGCATTGCTCCGCTTCTCTGGCGTTTGCCTGCTTTGGGTATCGACATGAGCGATAAGCAGGCCAAGCCCCTGCAAAAGTACATGGACAGTATCTTTGCCCGCGAAGGGTTCAAGGCGAGCCTTTCGGATCTGGAAGAAGATATTCGCAGCTGATTGGCAAAGCCCGGATACCGGAGCAGGAGTTGTTGCAGTGCCTGATAACAGTATCACCATGACGTCTAGTCGGCCCTATCTTGTACGTTCGCTGAACGAGTGGATTCTGGATAATGACTGCACCCCCTATATTGTGGTGGATGCAGGCGTTCAGGGTGTTCAGGTGCCTACAGAGCACGTGGCTAATGGGCAGATTGTGCTGAACATCAGTCCGGGGGCTGTTCGTAGTCTGGTGATTGGTAACGGTGCACTTGAGTTCAGCGCTCGCTTTGGCGGTGTGCCCATGCAGGTATTCATCCCGTTGCAGGCCGTTATGGCGATTTACGCCAAAGAGAATGGTGAAGGCATGGTATTTGGCAGCGAGCCAGGCTCCCCAGACCCGGAAGGTAGTTCGGACTCTGAGTCTTCTGCCGGTCGCCGATCGGATGAGCGTCCCAGTGGGCGACCAACCTTGAAAGTAGTGAAATAAAAAAGCCGGCGTCAGCCGGCTTTTTTATTACCCTCCAAATAGCTTGTGATCAACCAGATCGCACAGCGTGTTGATGATCAGCAGCATAAGTGGCGTCGCTTCATGCGGGGACAGATCGTTCAGCGCAATTTCGTGATCCTCGGGGTGCATGAGCGATGTGATGTCTGATTTTTCCCGAGCGCTCAACACGACCACTCGCATCTCGCGGTCATGTGCTGCCTGGATGGCCTGAATCAGGTTTGCTTTATGGCCATCATCTACCACAACGAAGAGCAGGTCGCCGGGTTTACCAATGGCTCTGACCTGGCGCGAAAAGGTGTCGTTGAAGCGGTTGTCCCGGCATATTGCCGAATAGGTGGTGGCGTCCGCACCGAGGTTGATCGCCGGTAACGCCGGCCGATCCTGTTCGAAGCGATTGAGCAGCGCGGTGCAAAAATACTGGGCGAGGATGTTGGCATTGCCGTTGGCGCAAGCGATGATCTTGCCGTCCTGAAGCAAGGTGGCGACAAAGGCATCAGACACCTCTTCGATGTCTGGGCCGGCGGTGGTCGCGGCTTGAGCTGTTTGCTCCATGTGGTTGGCAAACCACTGATTAATTTTCTGTGCGGTGTCGGTCATTGTTTCGGTTAATCTGCCTGGATTGCGTTTCTGATCCATTGTACCCGGTATTTCCGGGTGGTACCCGGCATGATCGCCACAACGTCGATCCGGGAGGGCATGTTCCAGAGTTGGTGCCGGTGTAAGTAATAAGAGGCGGCCCGCACCAGTCGGCGTTGTTTGCCATAGGTTATCGAGCTGGCCGGATCGACCAGGCTCTCGGCCCCGCGATATCGCACTTCGAAAAAAACCAGGGCGTCGCCATCGCGGCCAATGAGATCGATCTCGCCACCCCGATTGTAGACGTTCCGGTCCAGAATGGTGACGCCGTGGCTGGCGAGATAGCGTGCAGCAACGCCTTCATAGTAGGTGCCGATCTCGCGGCTGCCTTCCATGGCTTGAGTCTCCTAGAGGTTGAGGGCGCGAGCCTCGTTGTCTGTGGATTCTTCCGTCGACTCCCGCCGATTGAGCTCCGGTGACAAGACGGGTCTTCCGCTGCGGAACTGGGCCCACAACTGCTTTCTGTGGATCACGCCGTCTGATGTCATGCTGAGTAAGCCGGTCTGACCTTCAATGGTGGCATCTTCAATCTGTCGTAGCAACGGGAGTCGTTTGCTCAACTGCCAGGCATCTGCGCCCATTGCGAACAGTCTGCCTAATTGTCCGCGCGTTCCGCTCAAATATTGCTCGGCCTGATCGCGAAGGGGGTTGTCTTCTGCCAATACCCATGGG
This sequence comes from Marinobacter excellens HL-55, assembly GCA_001314845.1. GTDB lineage: Bacteria > Pseudomonadota > Gammaproteobacteria > Pseudomonadales > Oleiphilaceae > Marinobacter > Marinobacter excellens_B. The sequence goes on along the minus strand of LJZQ01000028.1, from coordinate 36,212 downwards.
ATCTCGGTGAATGTTACGCGGTTGAGATCGCGATCTCGGCTCGGGTCAGGCGTGCCTTCGTAGACGATGGACGGTGAATAGACAGGAAGGTCGCCGGCGAAATAAAAGGCAAACAGCGGATTGAATTGGCGGGCCACGGTAGGTTCGGCGACCAACACGATTGCTTCTGCATCCTGGCGCCGCCGAGGTTCAAATTCGACGTTCATGCCGATGGTGCGCTCAACCTGAATCGCTCGCTGTCTTGAGGTGGTTACGCCTAACAAATCTGCGCTTACTGAGCGGAAGTTGTCTTCAGGGAAGAAACGCTCAATCTCGAGAACCTTGCCGCTGTTGTCTGCCATTCGCTGCAGCAGTGCCTGCTCCACCCGGTCACCCCACTCTCCTTGTGGGATAAGCACCAGTATTTGTCGAAGTCCCCGATCGGTGAGTTGATCGGCAATCTGACGAGCTTCGTCCTCGGCAGAGAGGCCGTACTGGTACAATCCGTCGGGAATCCGGTTACCGGATGGCAGGTAGTTTAGACCGAGTACCGGTACCGAAAGAGTGTTCATGTTGCTCAGGTCTGCCAATGCGTCTTTTTCGAGTGGTCCGACAATCAGGTCAATCTGTTGCTGCGCCAGCTCGCCGTAGAGTTCGGCAAACGCTTTGGTCGACGTATCCAGTATCCGTATGTCGGTTTGCTCGCGGTCGACGCTTTCATCGCTGTAGTAAGCTGCTAGAAAACCGTCCCGGATCGCTCGACCCGCGCTGGCCAGAGAGCCTTGGAGCGGCAGCGCCAGAACGATCCGCTCCGGTCGGCTGGTGGCCAGGTCTGCCAGCAGACTGAGTTCCATGGGCAGAATCTGGGCGGCCGGATGGCCCGGCCAGTTGTTCTGCCAGCTCCGGATCAGGCGCCCTTGTTCATCCAGTCCGGCGCCCCGTGCTCTGAGGGTCGAGGCCAATTCAAGCCAGCCTTGTTCCTCGAAGCCGATGGCATTGGTAGAGGCAGCGGCGAGCTTCTCGCCCGGTATGCTCTTGAGGTATTGCCAGATCTGGCTGTGAACTTCCTGAGGATCGCTCTGGCTGTCGGTTTGGCTGAGCAGCATCAGGGATAGCGCCGCAGAGAGATAGTCACCGGTCAATGCAAAGGTGCGTGCCTGCAGATCCGCAGCGCGCCCGATAACGTCGCTGGGATAACTCAGGAACTGATCCGGCGAAATGCCGGCGGTCAACTCCCGGGCCCATTCACTGTCCTGAAGCTCGACTGCGCCGGCCATGGCCAGCAGTCGCTTCTGGTCGGCAATGCCTTCGCCTGCCTCGCTCAAAAGATCGCTGCGCAGAATTTGCCGTGCCGCCGTGTGATTGTCTCGATCCTGGAAGTCGCTGGCAATCCGGAGCAGGTAGCGTTGGGCCGTCAGCGGATCACGCTCGCTGCCGGCCAGCTCAAGGGCTTTTTCCGGGGTGTCTGCGACATGGCTGTCCAGATTCACGGTGGCGCAACCTGCTGTAAGAAGTGTAAACAGGGCGATCAGGGTAAAAATAATTCGATGGCTGCGGTATTTTGTCATGGCAGGCTCGGCTGTCTCCGGATCATTAGGCTTGTGGTGCCGCTCTTTAGGTGGCAAGTTTACCAGCTCCGGGCCTTTTTCACATGACATGCTCGTCATGGGCGCGGTTGAGTTGTTTCGGGAGTGATCTGATCTTGCTCCTTTTTTTATTAACGGGAGTAGGTGCATGTCAGTTTCTGATCGCGTCAGGCAGGAAGAGGAAGGCGTTCTCTATGTGGTAGCAACGCCCATAGGTAATCTGGATGACCTGTCCGAGAGGGCACTACAGATTCTGACCAAGGTTGATCTGATTGCTGCCGAGGATACCCGGCATACCGGCAGGCTGCTGCAGCACCTTGGACTCAGTAAACAGATGATGGCGCTGCACGATCACAATGAGCGAGGGCGAGTCGAGAAGATACTGGCGCTGCTGGCGGAAGGCCGTCAGGTGGCGCTGGTTTCAGACGCGGGCACGCCGCTGATCTCAGACCCGGGCTATCTTGTGGTGAGAGAGGTCAGGGCGGCAGGGTTTCAGGTGTCTCCAATCCCTGGTGCTTGCGCTCTGGTGGCGGCTTTGTCGGTGGCGGGGTTGCCAACCGATCGTTTTCTGTTTGCCGGATTTTTGCCAGCCAAACGCTCCGGTCGCAGAGCGGCGCTGACGGATCTTGAGAGAGAGACGGCAACCCTGGTGTTTTATGAGTCGCCCCATCGGATCATCGATCTGATGGAGGACCTGGTGTCGGTGTTCGGTGCGGATCGCGAGTGCGTGCTTGGGCGGGAGCTCACCAAAACCTTTGAGACTTTTTATAGTGGTGGTGCTGAGTCGGTGCTTGTCGATTTGCAGGACGACCCCAACGGTGCCCGTGGTGAATTTGTGGTGATGGTCCGTGGCGCAGCCCCTGAGCCAGCTGGTGCTGGCGTGTCGTTGGATACGGATAAGTTGCTGGGGCTTTTGATTAAAGAATTACCCGTGAAAAAAGCGGCCCGGATTGCGGCGGAGGTCAGCGGTCTTGGCAAAAATGAACTGTATCAGCGAGCGCTCGAGCTGAAAAGAGATTAAAGCCTTGCATGGCGGCTTTCGCAGAGGTATTGTCGGCCCCGAGCTCGCCAGACAGTCGCCGCCGGTTTTACCGGGGGAGGAAAGTCCGGGCTCCGCAGGGCAAGGTGCCAGGTAACGCCTGGGCGGCGCGAGCCGACGGAAAGTGCAACAGAAAGTAAACCGCCTAAGCGCCTTCGGGTGCCGGTAAGGGTGAAATGGTGCGGTAAGAGCGCACCGCGTGGCTGGCAACAGTTCACGGCGATGGTAAACCCCACCTGGAGCAAGACCAAATAGGAATCCTATGGCGTGGCCCGCGCTGGATTCGGGTAGGTTGCTTGAGGCCTGTGGTGACGCAGGCCCTAGATGAATGACTGTCCAAGACAGAACCCGGCTTATCGGCGAGCTCGCCATTTTCCCCTTACGTGATTTGCATCCTTCTCATAACGCAGCCGTTATACCCAAAAAATCTTAAACCTTAGGTTGTCTCTGCAGAGTTCTCTGCATGTGCTTGTTTTTTCTCCTTTTCTTTACGTCTTTTTAATCCTTTCGCAAGTTTGTCGTTTGTAACCTCTTGTCATTAAAGGAACTTTTGCATGTGTGGCGCTGATTGCGGCGCTTGCATTGTCTATTGCGTGTTTCTATAGTGTGCGGAAGTGGGAAAAAGTGGTTTCTAGTGGTTTTTTGTGGAAAAGATACTCTTGGATACGGCATAAATGAGTAATTTCCTTGGCAGTCATGCCATCAATATGGACGCGAAGGGTCGCCTGGCGATCCCGACGAAGGTGCGCGAAGAGCTCGCGCAGCTTTGTGGTGGCCGTATTGTTCTGACTGCCAACGCCGATGAAGAGCATTGTCTTCTGCTTTACCCGGAGCCGGCCTGGGAAACGCTTCGGCCCCAGATCGAAGCGCTGCCGAACATGAATAAAGCGGCTCGGCGACTGCAGCGGCTGATTCTGGGGAATGCGGCGCCCATGGAACTGGATTCCGCAGGGCGTATTCTGGTTCCACCCACATTGCGACACTACGCCCATCTGGAGAAGAAACTGATGTTGATCGGCCAGGGTAAAAAATTGGAACTCTGGAGCGAGGAACGTTGGTTTGCCTGGCTGGATGAGGCCTCCGGTGATGATGATATGCCGCCAGAAATGGAGGCGTTGTCGCTATGAAGAAGGTTGAGCAAGCATCTGTTCCCGGATTCAGGCATCGCTCCGTTCTGCTGGACGAGGCTGTGGATTATCTGGTCAGCGACCCGTCAGGGCGTTATGTCGACGCAACCTTCGGGCGCGGTGGTCACAGCCGTCTGATTCTCAGTCAACTGAATGAGCAGGGTGAGTTGCTGGGTATTGATAAAGACCCTGAAGCCATTGTCTCGGCTGGAGCTTTGGCAACTGACGATGCCCGGTTTTGCTGGTACCACGGGTCGTTCGCCGAGTTGTCGCAAGCGCTGGACAGCCAGCAGTGGCCCACCGTCAATGGTGTGCTGATGGATCTGGGCGTGTCGTCACCGCAGCTGGATGACGCCGCTCGCGGTTTTTCGTTCATGCGTAACGGCCCACTGGACATGCGGATGAATCCGCAGCAGGCGCCGAGCGCGGCGCAATGGTTGGCGGTTGCCGATGAGCGGGAAATCGCCGATGTGATCTGGCGCTATGGTGAAGAGCGGTTTTCGCGTCGTATTGCCCGGCTGATCGTGGCCAAGCGGCAGGAAGAGGCCATTGAGACGACTCGTCAGTTGGCCGAATTGGTCGCCGAGGCAGTGCCGAAAAAAGAAAAGCACAAGCACCCGGCCACCCGGACGTTTCAGGCGATCCGCATTTTTATCAATCGAGAGCTGGAGGATCTTGAGGTCGGCCTCAAGTCAGCAATAGATCGGTTGGCGCCGGGCGGGCGCCTGGTGGTGATCAGTTTTCACTCGCTTGAAGACCGTCTGGTGAAACGTTTTATGCGGGACCTGGCCCGTGGGCCGCAGATTCCGAAAGGTGTGCCGGTGACGGCGGATCAGGAAAGGTCAGATTATGTGCTGGTGGGTAAGGCCAGCAAAGCCAATGAGCAGGAAATTACCGAGAACGTTCGGGCTCGCAGCGCAGTGATGCGGGTTCTGGAACGACGGATCAATTAATTGAAATCGCAGGGGAGCGCGACGCTATGGGCGCGGTAGCCATCGAACAACCGACTAAGATCACCGGGATCAGCAAGCAGCGGGTTCGGGAAGGCGTGGCCACGGCTGTACGTCTGTCACGGCAGGTATTTGACACCACACGCGAAACCCGGGTGCTGATCACGTTGGGCCTGGTGGCGGTGCTGATGCTGTCGGCCATCGGAGTGGTTGTCAGTGCCCATGAAAACCGGGAGCTGTTCAACACGCTATCCGGTCTGCAGCAGGCTCGTGACGGATACCAACGGGAATGGAGTCAATTGCTGCTTGAGCAAAGTGCGCTGAGCGCCCACGGGCGTGTCGAGCACCTTGCTGCAGAGCGTTTCAATATGGTGGTGCCAGGACGCGAGGATATTGTTCTGGTGCCTCTGATGTCGCCGGTTGCGGCGAGATAACGACTATAACAAGTACATCAGGGTGATCGATTTGTCTGGTCAGGGAAAGCAGGCAGCAAACTGGCAACAGCGCTTGTTCGCGGGGTTAAAAGCCTGGCGTTTTGGCTCGGTGCTGGGCGTGTTCCTGCTGGTCATGCTGGGCATTGGCTGGCGTCTGGTGGACCTGCATGTAGTCGATAACGAATTCCTACGCCAGCAGGGAGACGTCCGGACCATACGGGTTGAGTCGATTGATGCTCATCGTGGCGTGGTAACTGACCGCCATGGCGAGCCGCTGGCAGTGAGCACGCCGGTACAGACGCTCTGGGCAAACCCTTCCGAAACCGATCCTGATGATCCAAGGCTTGCCGGTCTGGCCCGTGTGCTGGGAATGACAGAAGGCGCTCTGAGGGAGCGCCTTCGAACGTTTGCTGGCCGTGAGTTTATTTATCTTCGCCGGAAAGTGCAGCCCAGCCTGGCCCGTGAGGCTCTGGAACTGGGCATTGGTGGCATTTATGCCCGTCAGGAGTATCGCCGTTATTACCCGGCCGGTGAAGTGACGGCGCATGTGGTTGGTTTTACCAATATCGATGAACTGGGCCAGGAAGGTATTGAACTGGCATACAACGACTGGCTCACAGGTAAGCCTGGTGCGAAACGTGTCCTGAAGGATAACCGAGGGCGTGTGATCAAGGATCTGATGCTGATTCGTGATGCCCGGGCCGGTCGTGACCTTGAACTGAGTATTGATTTGCGACTGCAATATCTGGCCTACCGCGAGCTCAAAGCTGTGGTTTCTGCCCACAACGCTCGTGGCGGCACTCTAGTGATGCTGGATGTGGATACTGGCGAAGTATTGGCCATGGTTAATCAAGGTTCATACAACCCCAATGACAGGGCGCAGTTGTCCGCGGACACTATGCGCAACAAGGCGATTACCGATCTGTTCGAGCCTGGCTCGACGATCAAGCCCATCACCATCGCAGCGGCTCTTGAGACCGGCAAGTATCAGGCGGACAGTACCATCGATACATCACCCGGCTTTCGCCGGTTTGGCCGTTTTACGATCCGGGACGCGCGCAACTACGGAGCCATGGATTTGACCGAAATGGTGGTCAAATCAAGCAATGTGGGTGTCAGCCTCATTGCCACCGAGCTGGGCGGTGATGTGTTGAGGAATCTGTTCGCTCGCGTCGGCCTGGGGCAGGCCACCGGAATCGGCTTCCCCGGCGAAGCTGTTGGCGTTTTGCCTGCACCGCCCAAGTGGCGGCCCGTGGAAGAGTCCACGCTGTCATACGGTTATGGCATGAGCGTGAATGCGCTGCAATTGGCCCAAGCTTATATGGTAATTGCCAATGGCGGAACACGGTATCCCCTGAGTCTGATGAAGCAGAGCGTGCCGCCTCCGGGGCAGCGGGTGTTGAGTGAAGATGTGACTCTGGCGGTGCGTAGCATGCTGAAAGAGGCGGTTTCGCGTGGCACTGGCGGTCGTGGTCAGCCGGGGCTTTACGCGGCTGGTGGCAAAACAGGGACGGTGCATCTTGTTGGTGCTCAGGGATACGAAAAGAGTCAGTACAAGGCGATCTTTGCCGGTATGGCTCCGATTGACGATCCACGAATTGTAACGGTTGTGGCCGTTGATGCGCCCCAGTCCGGGGAATACTACGGCGGTGAAGTGGCCGCCCCGGTATTTGCCCGGGTGATGGGAGACGCACTGCGACTGCTGAATGTGAAGCCTGAACTGGAAGTTGGCGGGGCGAAGCCGCCCCAGGCAGCCTCCGGAGAGAGAGGTTAGCGCCATGTGCATCACCTCCATCAGTAATTTATTACAGGGTATTGTCGACGTGCCATCGGTGTTTGATGTCACGATTCACGGCTTGCAGACAGACAGTCGGTCGGTCGCTCCGGGCGATGCGTTTATCGCGTTGGCGGGTTCGAAAACCGGGCCTGACCATTACGTCGAACAGGCTATTGCTGCCGGTGCCACGGCCATTCTTCTGGAAGCCTTTGAGGCGAGAGAGTGTCATGAGCGCCACGGAGCGCTGATCGTGCCGGTGGTTGGTCTTCGGTCGCAGTTGGGTCGAATTGCTGATCGCTTTTTTGAGCATCCGTCGCGTCACCTGCGCCTGATTGGCGTGACAGGCACCAATGGTAAAACCTCGGTTACTCAGTACATCGCCCAACTGTTGCGAGAAACCGGAACGCCCTGCGGCGTGCTGGGCACCTTGGGTTATGGCATGCCGGGCAAGCTGCAGCCAGCCTCGCATACCACGCCGGATGTGGTCCAGGTCAACCGGGTCATTAACCGCATTCGTAACGAGGGTGGCCGGGCTGCTGTCATGGAAGTGTCGTCTCATGCGCTCGATCAGGGGCGCATTGACAAATTGACCATGACAGGTGCGGTGTTCACCAATCTGACCCGTGATCATCTGGATTATCACGGCACGATGGAGGCCTATGGTGAAGCCAAGGCCAGGCTGTTCCAGCGCGAAGAATTGCATTTTTCTGTGATCAATTTTGACGACCCTTTCGGCCGCCAACTTTTCGAACAGCTCGACGGGCAGTGTGATCGGGTTCGTTACAGCCTCCATGAGGCCCAGACCGAGCTGTGGCTGAAAGACTTCGCACCGGTCGCGACTGGTTTTCGTGCGCGGGTTGATGGTCAGTGGGGCGAGTTTGATCTGCAGGTGCCACTCCTGGGCAGCTTCAATGCCAGTAATGTGCTGGCGGCACTGGCGACCGTACTGACTCTTGGCGTGCCGGTTGACCGTGCGGTGGCAGCAACGGCCAACCTGGCACCGCCGCCCGGTCGGCTTGAGCGTTTCACCGGCGCAGGCGGCAAACAGGTGGTTGTGGATTATGCCCACACGTCGGATGCCTTGGCGAATGCTCTGGCAGCATTGCGGCCGCACGTTGAAGGAAAGCTTATTTGTGTTTTCGGATGCGGTGGTGACCGGGACCCCGGCAAGCGTCCGGACATGGCTCGCGAAGCCGAGCACAGAGCCGATGTGGTCATCGTTACTGATGACAATCCGCGCTCCGAAGACCCGGCACGGATTGTCAGCGACATTGCGGTCGGCTTTTCCAGTGCGGCCGGCTATCAGATTATTCATGACCGGGCCGAGGCTATAGCGGCCGCCGTCGCCATGGCAGGCCCGGATGATTTGGTGCTGATCGCCGGCAAAGGCCATGAGGCCTGGCAGGAAATCGGCGGACAAAAGCTTCCTTTCAGTGATGCCGAGCAGGTGCGCCACCTTCTGAAGCTAAATGGAGGTGTGGCATGATGCGCGCCTTTTCGCTGGCCGAGGCCCACGAATGGCTGCAGGCCGCTGTTGCCGGTGCCAGGGCGGATGTTGAGTCGACGACGTTTAGCGGTGTGTCGACAGACAGCCGCAGTGTCGGTGCAGGCCAGCTGTTTGTCGCCTTGCGAGGCGAGCGTTTTGATGGCCATGAATTTCTTGCCCGGGCACAGGCGCAGGGTGCAGTCGCGGCAGTGGTGGATACCACTAATAGCGCGGTCAGCATGCCGCAACTGGTTGTGCCAGACACGGTAAATGCCCTGGCACAACTGGCCTCGGCAAACCGCAATGAGAGCTGTGCGCAGTTTGTTGCCATTACCGGGAGCAGCGGTAAAACCACCGTCCGGCAAATGACCTCGGCGATTCTGGCGGGTATGGGTTCTACCCTGGCCACCGAGGGCAATCTGAACAACCACATCGGTGTGCCGTTGACCTTGTTCCGGCTGGCCCCTGAGCATCGTTACGGCGCCATCGAGCTCGGTGCCAGTGGCTTGGGTGAGATTGCCCACACCGTTGCGATGGTGCGGCCGGACGTGGCGATTCTGACCAATGCTGGCCAGGCTCACCTTGAAGGCTTCGGCAGTTACCAGAACATCGTGATCGCCAAGGGCGAGATTATCGATGGCGTGTCGAGCGACGGGGTGGTGGTGTTGAACCACGATGACCCGGCCTTTGGCGACTGGGTTGAGCGGGCCGGTCAGCGGCAAGTGATTGGCGTGTCCGGTTCCGGGCATCCGGACGCGGATTACCGCGCTGCGGTCAGTAAAGCCGCAGAACAAGGTTTTGACGTGCAGGTGCACGGCCCGGATGGCTGGCAATGCCAGGTGCATATTCCGCTCGCGGGTGAGCACAACATTGCCAATGGACTGATGGCTCTGGCCGCCTGCCGTGCCCTCGGTGCGACCGATCAGCAGGTCGTTGATGGCTTGCGCAGTGTTCAGGCGGTGAAGGGCCGGTTGGAGGTGCTCAGGCCAGTGGCCGGATTTACCCTGATCGATGACAGTTACAACGCTAATCCTTCGTCCATGAAAGCGGCCGTGGATGTGCTGGCGGGCTATCCGGGGATTCGGATGGCGGTTTTCGGCGCCATGGCAGAGCTAGGACCGGACACCGACGCCTTACATCGGGACGTTGGTGCTCACGCCAAGGCTCGGGGCATTGACCGCTTGCTGGTTGTTGGCGCTGGTGGTGAGAGTTATGCAGCGGGTTTTGGTGCCGGTGCAGAGATATTTCAGAGCCATGACCAGGCCGTAGATGCCATCGTGAGTGGCAGTCAGGGACCAGTAACCGTACTGGTAAAAGGTTCTCGCAGTTCTGCCATGGATCGCGTGGTGGAGGGAATTCAGACAAAGGTGAACAAAACATGCTGTTCTGGCTGACAGAGCTTTTATCGCAGTACTTTTCCGCCCTGACGGTATTTCAGTACCTGACGGTGCGCGCGATTATGGGGGTTTTGACGGCCCTGATGATTTCGTTGCTGATCGGCCCGGTAATGATTCGCAAGTTGAGCCAGTACCAGATCGGCCAGGCGGTGCGGGATGACGGCCCGCAAACCCACCTCAGTAAAGCCGGCACGCCCACCATGGGCGGTGCCCTGATTCTGGTGGCGATCGCCATCTCAACGCTCTTGTGGGCAGACCTGAGCAATCGCTACGTGTGGGTCGTGTTGCTGGTTACCCTGCTGTTTGGCGCAATTGGCTGGGTGGACGATTACCGCAAGGTGGTAGAGCGCAATCCTCGTGGGCTGCCCGGGCGCTGGAAGTATTTCTGGCAGTCGCTGATTGGCGCTGCCGCTGCGGTAGTGCTCTACACCACCGCCACCTTGCCCCAGGAAACCTCGCTTTACCTGCCGTTCCTGAAAAATGTCTCGCTGACGCTCGGGCCGGTCATGTTCATTTTGCTGACCTACTTCGTGATTGTCGGCAGCAGTAATGCGGTCAACCTGACGGATGGCCTGGATGGTCTGGCGATTATGCCAACGGTTATGGTCGCCGGGGCCCTGGCTATCTTCGCTTATATGTCCGGCCATGCGCAGTTCGCCAATTATCTGTTGATCCCGCATTTACCGGGTGCGGGTGAATTGATCATCTTCTGTTGCGCACTGGTTGGCGCCGGGCTTGGTTTTCTCTGGTTCAACACCTATCCGGCCCAGGTGTTCATGGGTGATGTGGGTGCGCTGGCGCTTGGAGCGGCACTGGGGGTAGTGGCGGTTATCGTGCGCCAGGAAATCGTGCTGTTCATCATGGGCGGTGTGTTTGTGATGGAGACCATCTCGGTGATTTTGCAAGTGGCGTCGTACCGGTTGACCGGGCGTCGCATCTTCCGGATGGCGCCGCTGCACCATCACTTTGAGTTGAAAGGTTGGCCTGAGCCGCGGGTTATCGTGCGGTTCTGGGTGATTACTGTGGTTCTGGTCCTGATTGGCCTGGCCAGTCTGAAAATCCGATAGGAAATTGAAACGATTATGAGTGTCATTGTATCGGATCGTCGCACATTGGTGGTAGGGCTCGGTAAAACCGGGCTCTCCTGCGCGCGCTATCTGTCCGAACAAGGCCGGGATGTTGCGGTGGCAGACAGCCGGCAAAATCCACCCGGCTTGCAGGAGTTGCAGCAGGGCTGGCCAGATGTGCCGGTTTACCTGGGCGAGTTCGACCACAGTGTGTTTGCCGGGTTTAGCGAACTGGTCGTGAGCCCCGGTATCAGCGTTGCGGAGCCTGCCATTGCCGGTGCGGCTGCCAAGGGTGCAAGCATTCGTGGTGACATTGATCTGTTTGCCGCAGCGGCAGACGCTCCAATCATCGCGATCACCGGCTCAAACGGCAAAACCACCGTGACCACCCTGGTCGGAGAAATGGCGAAAGCCGCAGGTCGCAAGGTGCAGGTGGGTGGCAATATTGGAACGCCGGCGCTGGATCTGCTTGGCAAAGGAGCTGACCTCTATGTGCTGGAGTTGTCGAGCTTTCAGCTGGAGACCACGGATGAACTGAGTGCCGAGGTCGCAACGGTCTTAAACATCAGTGACGATCACATGGATCGTTACCCGGACAAAATGGCCTACTTCCAGGCCAAGCAGCGGGTCTATCGAGGCAGCAGGAATGCCGTGGTCAATCTGGACGACGCCCTGAGCACGCCGATGGCCCGAGATAACCTTCGGTTTGTCTGCTTCGGTTTTAACCGGGTTAACCCGGAAACCTTCAGCACTCGGGATGACGATCAGGGTACCTGGATTACGTTCGGTTTCGACAATCTCTTGTTGGCCAGCGAGTTGCAGCTGCTTGGACGACACAATATCAGCAACGTCATGGCGGCGCTGGCTTTGGGCCAGGCTGCCGGTTTGCCCATGGCGGCCATGCTTCAGGCGGCCCGGGCATTCCGGGGGCTGCCGCATCGGTGCGAGTTTGTGCGCAATCTGGACGGTGTGGATTACATCAACGATTCAAAGGGCACCAACGTTGGCGCCACGGTCGCAGCGATCGAAAGCCTGGTGCCAGAGCAGGGCAAAATGATTCTGATTGCCGGTGGTGACGGAAAGGGCGCTGACTTTACCCCGCTGGCGGAGCCCGTTCACTGCCATTGTCGCGCCGTGGTGCTGATCGGTCGCGATGCGGATGCCATCGCACAAACGTTGCCAGAAGACGTTGCGATCGCCAGAGCTGACTCGCTAGCTGGTGCTGTAGCGCAGGCCCAAGGCCTGGCCTTGGTGGGCGACCGGGTGTTGTTGTCGCCCGCTTGCGCCAGCTTTGACATGTTCCGGGATTACAACGATCGCGGCGATCAGTTCCGTGCCCTGGTGGAGGCGCTGTGATGCATACCCACGCAGGGGCCTATCGTCAGCAAACCTGGACCGGTGAGGTTCAGCCGCTGGCCGTGTTGGTAGTGACATCGGTGGCGCTTCTGGTGATGGGCGTGGTGATGATTTCGTCTGCCTCCATGGATATGGCCGCCGTCACCATGGGCAACAGTTATCACTATGTGATCCGTCAGATCATTTTTGCCGGACTGGGCTGCTTTGTGGCGTTGATTGCCGTTAACGTGCCGGTGTCTTGGTGGGAGCGCAGCGGGTGGTTGCTGCTGGGTATTGGAATGTTGGTGCTGGTACTGGTGCTGACGCCGATGGGGCGGACGGTGAATGGCTCCACCCGCTGGATTCCGCTGGGTCTGTTTAATATTCAGGTGTCCGAAGTCGCCAAGCTGTGCCTGATTGCCTATCTGGCAGGTTATGTGGTGCGCCGTCGGGACGAGCTGCTCAACACCTGGCTGGGATTCTTTAAGCCACTGATCGTACTTGGAGTGGCGTCCATGTTGTTGGTCATTCAGCCGGATTTTGGTGCCACGGTGGTACTGGTGACAGCGGCTGCGGGCATGATTTTTCTGAGTGGCGTCAGGCTGACGCGCTTTGCACCGCTGGTGGGCGTTCTGGTCGTGCTCGGTACGGTGCTGGTGGCTACTCAGCCGTATCGATTAAAGCGGGTGGTGAGCTATCTGGATCCATGGAAAGACCAGTTCGACACTGGCTATCAGCTTACCCAATCGCTTATTGCTTTCGGGCGAGGTGAATGGGGTGGTGTCGGCCTGGGCAATTCCATTCAAAAATTGTTCTTTTTGCCAGAAGCCCACACTGACTTTATCTTCGCCATCATCGCTGAAGAGTTCGGTTTGCTGGGTTCGTTAATTGTGCTGGGGCTGTTTACCGCCATGGTGGTCAGTGGATTCATGATTGCCCGTCGAGCGGAGAAAGCAGGCATGCCGTTTGGCGCCTGTTTCAGTTACGGGCTGACACTGCTGATGGGGTTGCAGGCGGGCATCAATATGGCGGTGAGTACCGGCCTGCTACCCACCAAGGGGCTGACTTTACCGCTAGTCAGCTACGGCGGATCAAGCTTGCTGATTACCTGTATCGGCATTGGTGTGCTGGCCAGGGTGGAACTGGAGCGCCTGGATAAAGTCCGGATGGATTCTGAAAACACCAGAAAAGAACCACGGGGAGGGGCGGTTTATGACTGAGGCTGTTATGACCAATCCTCGTCGTTTCCTGATGATGGCGGGTGGCACCGGTGGCCACGTGTTTCCGGCACTGGCCACCGCCAGAGCGTTGCAGGAAAAGGGCCATGAAGTGTATTGGCTCGGCGCCAAGGGCGGTATGGAAGAGCGTTTGATCGGCGACACGGAGATCCGGTTGTCACTGATTCACATTTCGGGCCTGCGCGGTAAAGGCAAGCTGGCGTTGCTGTTTGCCCCGTTCCGTCTGTTGAGAGCGCTGGGTGAGGCCTTCACGGTGCTGCGCCATATCAGGCCTGACTGTGTTGTGGGCATGGGTGGATTTGTGACCGGCCCGGGCGGTGTGGCGGCCTGGCTCCGGAAAACGCCCCTGGTGATTCATGAGCAGAACGCCGTTGCGGGTATGACCAATCGTTTGCTGACTCGGTTTGCCAGCACGGTGCTGGAAGCGTTTCCTGGCAGCTTTGGCGACAAAGTGGTTACCCGCTGTACCGGCAACCCGGTGCGCAAAGAAGTTGCTGGAATTGCTGCACCGGAACAGCGTTTAGAGAACCGCAGTGGCCCGGTCCGTGTTCTGGTGATTGGCGGCAGCCTGGGTGCTCAGGTATTCAATCAGCAACTGCCACAGGCGCTGGCAATTTTGCCGGAACAGCAGCGGCCGGAAATCCGGCACCAGTGCGGAGAGAAGAATCTGGACGCGGCTCGCAGCGCCTATGAGGCCGCCGGGGTGTCTGCCAGTATCGAACCGTTTATAAGGGACATGGCCGACGCCTACAGTTGGGCCGATCTGGTGGTTTGCCGTGCCGGAGCGCTGACAGTGTCAGAACTCTGTGTGGCGGGCGTTGGCGCCGTGCTGGTGCCATTTCCCCACGCCGTGGATGATCACCAGACGCAAAATGCTCAACACATGGTCAAGGCGGGTGCTGCGATCTTGATCCCGCAGTCAAAACTGACCCCGGACGTGCTGGCAGAAACCTTGCGAGACTTGGCTGCCAACCGGGAACGAATTCTGAACATGGCGAAGGCGTCCAGATCGGTCGCCCGCCCTGATGCAACGGAGAGAGTCGTGAATTACTGTCTGGAGGCCGCCCATGGCTGATGCAACCAATCCGCCACTGGTTTACCAAGTGCCAGAAATGCGCCGTATTCGTCAGATTCACTTTGTCGGTATCGGCGGCGCCGGTATGAGTGGCATAGCCGAAGTTCTGAAAAACCAGGGCTATGAAGTGTCCGGATCAGACCTGAAAGAGAGCGCAGTCACTGATCGCCTTCGTGCCATGAGCATCGAAGTTCAGATCGGTCACCGCGAAGAAAATACCGAGAAAGCAGATGTGGTGGTGGTGTCCTCTGCCGTTGCTGGCGATAACCCGGAAGTTGTCGCTGCCCGCAGCCGCAGGGTCCCGATTGTACCTCGTGCTGAGATGCTGGCGGAAATCATGCGCTACCGGCATGGCATTGCCATCGCTGGTACTCATGGCAAGACCACGACCACCAGCCTGATTGCCTCGATCCTTGGCGAAGCGGGTCTGGATCCGACGTTTGTGATTGGTGGCAAGCTCAACAGCGCGGGTACCAATGCCCAGTTGGGTGGATCCCGTTACTTGGTGGCTGAAGCGGATGAAAGCGATGCCTCGTTCCTGCATCTGACGCCGGTGATTTCGGTAGTCACCAATATTGAAGCCGACCACATGGACACGTACGGCGGTGATGTTGAAAAGCTGAAGCAGACCTTTGTCGACTTCCTTCACAACCTGCCGTTTTATGGCATTGCCGTGATGTGTGTTGATGACGACTACGTTCAGGAAATTCTGCCAAGAATCTCCCGCGCCATCATCACCTACGGTATCGATAATCCGGAAGCCGATTATCGGGCCGAGCAGATTGTTTCTGACGGCCTCAAAACCCGGTTTGTGGTGCGCAGGCCAGGCGGACGCCCTGATCTGAATGTTGAGCTGAAGATGCCGGGCCGTCACAACGTGCTTAACGCTCTGGCGTCTATTGCCGTCGCCACCGATGAAGGTGTGGACGATCAGGCCATTTGTCGTGGTTTGGCCGGGTTTGCCGGGGTTGGTCGTCGGTTCCAGGTCTACGGCGAATATTCAATACCCAAGGGATCAGTCACGCTGGTAGATGATTACGGTCACCACCCCACCGAGGTTGAGGCGGTCATCCGTGCGGCACGCAGTGCCTGGCCAGGGCGACGAATCGTCATGCTGTATCAACCCCATCGCTACACCCGTACCCGCGATCTTTACGAAGATTTTGTGCGGGTACTGGCAGAACCAGACGGTTTGCTGCTGATGGAGGTCTATTCCGCCGGTGAGCCAGCTATTCCTGGCGCGGATGGTCGTGCTTTGTGCCGCAGTATTCGCCAGCGCGGCAAGGTCGAACCGGTGTTTGTGGAAGATAATCGCGAAATCGAGGCGCTGCTGACCAACGTTCTACAGGATGGTGATCTCTTGATTACCCAGGGTGCTGGCGATATCGGCGGTGTTGCGGCTCGATTGGCGGCTGCGGGGGTGGTGACAAGTGAGTGATCTGAGCCACAGCAACGCACAGTCGTACCAGGCTTCTCCGGAGTTGGTGAAGGCTCTGGGGCGCGTGGCGGTATTCATGGGCGGCGATTCCGCAGAGCGGGAGGTGTCCCTGAAAAGCGGAAAGGCTGTGTTGTCTGCGCTGCAGTCAGCCGGAGTAGATGCGTTTGGTGTGGATGTGCGGGGCTGTCTGCTGCGAACGGTCGACCAGCCAGACTTTGACCGGGTTTTTATTGCGTTGCATGGCCGCGGCGGTGAAGACGGCACCTTGCAGGCCATCCTCGGCCAGGCTGGTGTTCCCTATACCGGCAGTGAAGTGCTGGCATCGGCGTTGGCGATGGACAAGCTGCGAACCAAATACGTGTTTGAAGGTTGCGGTCTGCCCACACCGGCTTTCCGGGCGATGACATCGGTTGCGGAAGCGCAAGAGATTGTTGCCAGCCTGGGTGCGCCATTAAGCGTCAAGCCCGCCCATGAAGGCTCGAGTATCGGCATCCGCAAGGTATTCAATGCCGAGGAATTGGCAGAGGCCTATCAGCAGGCTGCGGCCATGGACGATCTGGTATTGGTTGAGCATTGGGTTGAAGGCCCGGAGTTTACCGTCAGCTTGCTACAGAACAAGGCGCTGCCGGCCATCGGCCTGAGCACTGATCATGCTTTTTATGACTACGACGCCAAGTATCTGGCAGACGACACTCGATACAGAATTCCTTGCGGGCTGGCGCCGGATGATGAACTTCGTTTGCAGCAATTGGCTCTGGAGGCGTTCCGGGTAGTGGGCTGCCGCACTTGGGGGCGGGTCGACATCATGCAGGATGCCGACGGTGAATTCTGGCTACTCGAAGTCAATACTGTGCCGGGCATGACTGACCACAGTCTGGTTCCGATGGCGGCCAAGGCTGCGGGCATAAGCTTTGAAGAGTTGGTGATCCGAATCCTCAAAGACACTCTGTCGGAGACGGGGAATGCTTGACACATTACTGATCCGGAGCCGGGCGGTGCCGCCTGAGCAACCCCGGCGACGGGGGGCAACCTCTGTTGGGTCGGGGCAGGATCGGTTTGGTGTATTACGGGCCGTGCTGGCGGCGGTGCCCTGGCTACAGGTGGGGTTGGGCGCGACCATTGTGCTGTTGGCCGCCATGGTGCCCTGGGCAACCGATCGGCTACTGACCGCGATGGATCAGCAGATAGTGGCTGTCGATGTGCGCGGCGATTTTGTTGGCGATAGTCGGGTTGCGGTCGAGAGAGCGGCGGGTGCCTGGATTGGTAAAAGTTATTTCGCCACCGATCTGGCGGAGATCAAGGCCGAACTCGAACAGCGGCCCTGGGTGGCGTCAGCGGCGATCAAGCGGGTATGGCCGGGGCGACTGGAAATCGATATTCGTGAGAAGAAGCCGCTGGCGTACTGGACCGATGGTCGGTTGGTCAGTCGCTCGGGCGAGTTGTTCTTTCCGCCCAACCCAGAGGTAGCCGGTCGGTTGCCAAGGCTGGCGGGACCAGACGCGCGGGTACGGGATGTGATCGCCATGGCCCGCACCATGAGCGATCAACTGGCCGGATACGGGCTCGGCTTTGCCGGCTTGTCGGTGGAGCAACGGGGCGCCTGGACGCTGACCCTGTCAAATGGCATTGAAGTGGTGCTTGGCCGGGATCAGGTCGAACAACGGTTCGAGCGCTTTATAACAGTTTATGAAAACCGACTGGCTGCAAGGGTAGATGAAGTCAGTCGAATTGATGTCCGTTACTCCAATGGTGTGGCGGTGCAGTGGAAGGCGGATGCGGCAATCGCCGCGCCGAAGTCCTGATAACGAATTTTACGAACCTGGGGTTTGGTGAAACACATGTCATCGGTTGCAACGGAAAACATGATTGTCGGACTGGATATCGGAACTTCCAAAGTGGTTGCGATAGTCGGCAAGCGCAAGATGGATGGAACCATCGAGGTGGTCGGGATCGGTTCACACCCATCTCGCGGCCTCAAGCGCGGCGTGGTGGTGAACATCGAAACCACTGTGCAGGCTATCCAGCGTGCGGTGGAGGAGGCGGAGTTGATGGCAGGCTGCCGGATTCATTCGGTTTACGCCGGTATCGCCGGTAGTCACATCAAGAGCCTGAACTCCCATGGCATTGTGGCCATCCGTGATCGCGAAGTGACCCAGGCTGACATTGACCGGGTAATCGACGCAGCCCAGGCCGTGGCGATCCCGGCCGATCAGAAAATTCTGCACATTCTGCCGCAGGAGTTTGTGATCGATAACCAGGAAGGCATCAAGGAACCCATGGGTATGTCGGGTGTTCGCCTTGAAGCAAAGGTGCATCTGGTGACCTGTGCCGTGAACGCCGCACAGAACATTGAGAAGTGTGTGAAACGGTGCGGTCTTGAGGTCGACGACATCATTCTGGAGCAGCTGGCGTCCAGCCACGCAATCCTGACTGAGGATGAGAAAGAACTCGGTGTCTGTGTGGTCGATATCGGCGGTGGTACCACCGATATTGCGGTGTTTACCGGCGGCGCTATCCGGCATACCGCGGTTATCCCGATTGCCGGTGACCAGGTCACCAATGACATTGCCATGGCGTTGCGTACACCCACGCAGAATGCCGAAGAGATCAAAATCAAATACGCCTGTGCGCTCACCCAGCTTGCGGGCGCTGATGAAACCATCAAGGTGCCCAGTGTTGGCGATCGAGCGCCCAGAGACCTGTCCCGACAGGCGCTGGCGGAAGTGGTTGAGCCTCGCTATGAGGAGCTGTTCACTCTGGTGCAGTCAGAACTTCGCCGGTCCGGATTTGAAGACATGATTCCGGCTGGCATCGTGATTACAGGCGGTTCGTCCACCATGGAAGGGGTGGTGGAACTCGCTGAAGAAATCTTCCACATGCCGGTAAGGCTGGCCTGTCCGCAGGCGGTTTCCGGCATGACGGAAGTGGTCAACAACCCGATCTACGCCACCGGCGTGGGCTTGTTGATTCATGGCTTTCGGCAAATGGATCTTGGCCGGGCGCCGGCGCTCAAGGGGGAGGATGCACCATCCCTGGTTGAACGCATGAAAGCCTGGTTTACCGGTCATTTCTGACGGTGAGCCAGCAGGAAGTGCACGAAGGTATCTCGAAAAACACATAACGATCGAATGAAACCGGTCTGGAAAGGCCGGAAACCGCACGAAGGAGTATGGGAAAATGTTTGAACTCGTCGATAGTGTTCAGCAAAACGCAGTAATCAAGGTTGTCGGTGTTGGCGGCGGCGGCGGTAACGCTGTTCGTCACATGTTTAACAGCGACATTGAGGGTGTAGAGTTTATCTGCGCCAACACAGATGCACAGGCTCTGAAAGACCTGGACGCACGTCAGATTATCCAGCTTGGTGGTAACATCACCAAAGGCCTGGGCGCGGGTGCCAACCCTGAAGTGGGTCGTCAGTCAGCGCTGGAAGACCGGGACCGCATTGCAGAGGCCTTGAGTGGCTCTGATATGGTCTTTATCACGGCCGGCATGGGCGGTGGTACCGGTACCGGTGCCGCTCCTGTTGTCGCAGAAGTGGCGCGGGAACTGGGCATTCTCACAGTGGCTGTGGTCACCAAGCCGTTCCAGTTTGAGGGCGGCAAGCGCATGAGCGTGGCCGAGTCGGGCCTGCGTGAATTGGGTGAAAGCGTGGATTCGCTGATCACCATTCCCAACGAAAAACTGCTGGCGGTGATGGGCAAGAAGACCAGTCTTCTGGACGCCTTTGCCTCAGCCAACGATGTCTTGCTGGGAGCGGTTCAGGGCATTGCCGACCTGATCACCCGTAACGGCATGATCAACGTCGACTTTGCCGACGTAAAAACCGTGATGTCCGAGATGGGCAACGCGATGATGGGTACTGGCCGCGCAACCGGTGAGAACCGTGCCCGCGAAGCCGCTGAAGCGGCAGTACGCAGCCCGCTGCTGGAAGATATCAACCTGCAGGGTGCCAAGGGTATTCTGGTCAACATCACCGCGGGTATGGACCTCAATCTTGGTGAGTTCACCGAGGTTGGCGACATTGTGCGGGAGTTTGCTTCAGACTCTGCGACTGTTGTTGTGGGTACTGTCATCGATCCGGAAATGACCGATGAACTGAAGGTCACCGTAGTGGCTACGGGCCTGGGCGGCGATCGTGAAAAGCCGGCCAAGGTGGTGGACAACACCCGTACCCTCGACGGCAAGACTGACTATAATCAGCTGGACCGACCGGCCGTACTGCGTCGTCGCGCAGTCTCACACGGCAATACCGCTCTGGATCAGAGCAAAGACAGCGAAGAGCAAGGCGTGGACTATCTCGATATTCCCGCATTCCTTCGCAGGCAGGCTGATTGATAATCTGTCTCACATGTGATGCAGGGCGGGTTTCAGGGAAGAAAAATGGAACGCTGAACCCTAGTCAAACGTGAGCTGATTAGCCATAACCAATGACTATTGCAAATGTTAAGTAAAGTCATCTTGGTTAAATGGTGCTCAGTCTTGAATTCTGATATTCTTCGAGCAGTTTTTTGCCCAGAATATCGAACTTTTGTGACGGAATAATGAATCGATGATCAAACAACGGACACTTCAGAATACCATCCGTGCGACCGGCATTGGCCTGCACTCGGGGGAAAAGGTTTACCTGACCCTCAAGCCTGCACCGGTCGATACGGGAATCATCTTTCGCCGGACCGATCTTGACCCGATGGTTGAAATTCGTGCCTGCGCGGAGAATGTAGGTGAGACCATGCTGTCCACGACGCTGGTAAAAGACGGTGTCCGTGTGGCGACAGTAGAGCATTTACTGTCAGCTATGGCTGGTCTCGGTATCGACAACTGCTTTGTTGAACTGAGCGCCGCCGAGGTGCCTATCATGGACGGCTCTGCTGGCCCGTTCGTGTTCCTGCTGCAGTCTGCAGGCCTCGCGGAGCAGAACTCAGCCAAGCGCTTTATCCGTATCAAGCGCGAAGTCACCATTGATGAAGGTGACAAAAAGGCGACATTTCTGCCTTTCGAGGGTTTCAAGGTCAGCTTTGGCATCGACTTTGATCACCCGGTGTTCAAGGGCCGTGCCCAGACTGCTACGGTGGATTTCTCAAGCACCTCCTTTGTGAAGGAAGTGTCTCGCGCTAGAACGTTTGGCTTCATGCGCGACATCGAGAAGCTGCGGGCGATGAATCTGGCACTGGGTGGCAGTGTTGATAATGCCATCGTGGTCGACGACTACAAGATTCTTAACGAAGACGGTCTTCGTTATGAAGATGAGTTCGTCAAGCACAAGGTTTTGGATGCCATTGGCGACTTGTATCTGTTGGGCAACAGCCTAATTGGTGAGTTCCGGGGTATCAAATCCGGGCACGACCTGAATAACAAGCTGTTGCGCAAGCTCAGAGCTGAAGAAGATGCATGGGAAGTGGTGACCTTCGATGACGAAGCGACTGCTCCGATCTCTTACATGAAACCTGCGCTGGCGGCTCAGGGGTAAGGCGGGAAGCCTTAGTCCTGGACGTGCGCTGCGAGTTTTTCGAGAACCTCGCGTAATGCTTTATCCTTCGTGTGCCCGGCTTCCTCTTTGAGGAGCCGGGCATTTTCTTTGCTCAGGGGTGTTACTTTGACCGCCGGCTTGGCCCGGAATCTGAGTGGAGAGACTTTGATCTTCACCTTCCATACAAATCTGAACAGGTCGTGTTGGCGTAACGATTCCATGATTTCGTGCTGTCTGAAGCGAAGGCGGGTCGCTTTGCTGGCGTTGTCGGTGGCAAGGATAAGTTCGCCATCGGTGCAGCTGACAAAACGGGTGGAGTCGGCCAGGTCGTCAGGAATTGAGGCCAGCACCAGTTGCTCGGCTTGCTGATGCAGTTCGGCTTTAGACAATAACGCCTTGAGCGTTGACCCGGGCTTGGGCTGGGCTTTGCCAAAGATCATTTTTTGGTCATTTTTTTCGCGCATGGTCGGTTTTTTCTCGACGGAGCTGTTTACGATTGGTTACACTTCGGCACGTTTTGTGCGTAGAGCCAGTCACGCACTCGTTTTACATTGTCACCGACAAGTGTGTCTACCGGGCGCTGCGATTTATCAGTACGTAGCTGTTGCTAAGGATAGCAGAACCGCTCGGATTACTTTTTCCGGGGCGCAACACTGCAAGGATATGGTTGCGGCTCTAAAATGAAAACGAACGACAATATGAACGTAATCTTCGTTGGCAAACGCCACGGCCGGTCAAGGGCCTTGCCGTTAAATGCCGGTGTCATTGTCACTCTTATTTTCCTGCTGGTGACTGCGTTGGCAGCTTCTGGCTGGGCAGGTTACCAGGCGGCGGTCAGTAAATTCGAGGCCCAGCAGCCCTCTGAATCCGAACTGGTAGCCCATTGGCAGGACAAGCTGAATCAACAACGAAGCGATGTCGCTGAGATTCGCGAGAATGTTCAGCGCCAGATTGATGCTTTGACCATCCGGCTGGGTGACATTCAGGGCCGATTGTTGCGGCTGGATGCGTTGGGTCAGCGCTTCGTGGAGTCCGGGTTGGTTTCCAGTGGTGAATTCAACTTCGATCAATCGGCTGCGGTTGGTGGCCCGGAAGAGGCCACGGGTGGTGGTGACTCGTATGGTGCTCCGGAGCTGACCGACATGATCAATCAGCTGGAGCTGTTGATTGATGACAGGGAAAAACAGCTGCGTTTGCTGGATCAAGTATCGTCCCGCAGTAAGTTGGAAGATGAGTTGTATCTGCATGGGCGGCCCATTACCTGGGGTTGGCTGTCGTCGCCTTATGGCTATCGAACGGACCCATTTACCGGCAAGCGTCGCTGGCATGCCGGTGTTGACCTGGCCGGTAAGGAAGGCAGTGATATCATTACCGTGGGCGCAGGAGTGGTCACCTTTGCAGGGGACCGCTTTGGCTATGGCAATCTGGTCGAAGTGGATCACGGCGAAGGTCTGGTCACCCGTTACGCTCACGCGAAAACAGTAAAAGTTCAAACCGGTGATGTGGTTCAGAAGGGGCAAGTTGTGGCCTTGATGGGTAGTACTGGCCGCTCGACCGGACCGCACGTGCATTTTGAAGTTATCCGCAATGGCAAGCCCGAAAATCCTGAGAAATATATCCAGCGCGCAAGCCGCTGATTCCATTCCCGTGATCCCCACCTTTTGTCCTGTCGCCAAATAAGGTTAGAATGCCGGCTTCCTCCGTTTAACTGAAGAAGCAGTGGTCTATGTTCACGAAGCTTGCAACGAAGATGTTCGGCAGTAAAAACGCCCGAGAAGTCAAAAGAATGCGCAAGGTCGCCTTGCGTATCAATGAGCTTGAAGAGCAGTTTGGCGGGTTGTCGGATTCCGAATTGCAGGGCAAGACCGCTGAGTTCCGTCGCCGTCTCGAAGACGGGCAGCCCCTGGATGCAATTCTTCCTGAAGCCTTTGCTACCGTCAGAGAAGCCAGTCGGCGGGTCATGGGTATGCGTCATTACGACGTCCAGTTGATCGGTGGCATGACCCTGCACGAAGGCCGCATCGCTGAGATGAAGACCGGTGAGGGCAAAACTCTGGTGGCCACAGCCGCCGTTTATCTGAACGCACTTCCGGGCAAGGGTGTTCACGTGGTGACCGTGAACGATTACCTGGCCAGCCGTGATGCCGAGTGGATGGGCAAACTATACCGCTTCCTCGGAATGCAGGTCGGTGTGGTTGTGGCAGGCCAGCCCCCAGAAGAAAAGCGCGCCGCCTACCAGGCCGACATAACCTATGGCACCAACAATGAATTCGGTTTTGACTACCTGCGTGACAACATGGCCTTCAGCATTGCTGACAAGGTTCAGCGCGGTCTGAATTACGCCATCGTCGACGAAGTCGATTCCATCCTGATTGACGAAGCCCGTACCCCGCTGATCATTTCTGGTGCTGCGGAGGACTCCTCCAAAATGTATCAGGCCATCAATACGCTGATCCCCGGCCTTGAAAAAGGCGAGGTCAGTGAAGATGACGCCGTTGAAACCACTGGCGACTTCACCATTGATGAGAAGTCCCGCCAGGTGGAATTGACCGAGGCCGGTCATGAAAAGGTCGAAGAGCTGTTGCTGAGTCAGGGCCTGCTGAAAGAGGGCGAGAGCCTGTACTCGGCGGCGAACCTGGGCCTGCTTCACCACGTGCACTCGGCTTTGCGTGCGCACCATCTGTTCCAGAAAGATGTGGATTACATCGTCCAGGGTGGTCAGGTGGTGATTGTTGATGAGCACACTGGCCGGACCATGCCGGGTCGCCGCTGGAGCGAGGGTTTGCACCAGGCCATCGAGGCCAAGGAGGGGCTGAGAATTCAGGCCGAAAGCCAGACCCTTGCCTCGACTACCTTCCAGAACTACTTCCGGTTGTACGATAAGCTTGCCGGCATGACCGGTACCGCAGACACCGAAGCCTTCGAATTCCGTCAGATCTACGGCCTGGATGTGGTGGTGATTCCGCCGAACAAGCCGATCCAGCGGATTGATTACAACGATTTGGTGTACCTCACCCAGGAAGAAAAATTCCATGCGATCATTGATGAAATCAAGGATGTTACGGCGGATGGCCGCCCGGTGCTGGTGGGTACTGCGTCCATTGAAGCCTCTGAATTGCTGTCCATGCTGCTCAAGAAAGCGCGCATTGATCACAAGATTCTGAATGCCAAACAGCACGAGTCTGAGGCGATGATCATTGCCCAGGCAGGCCGCCCGGGTGCGGTAACGATCGCGACCAACATGGCCGGCCGTGGCACGGATATCGTGCTGGGGGGTAACTGGGAGTTTGAGGTGGCGGTCATGGACAACCCCTCGGAAGAGCAGGTTGCCCGCGTGAAGGCGGAGTTGACTGAGTTGCACAACCAGGTGCTGGATGCCGGCGGTTTGCACATCATCGGTACTGAGCGCCACGAATCCCGACGGATCGACAACCAGTTACGTGGCCGTGCCGGTCGTCAGGGTGATCCGGGTTCTTCCCGCTTCTTCTTGTCGCTGGAAGACAACCTGATGCGGATCTTCGCACCTGAGCGTGTGAAGAACCTGATGCAGGCGATGGGCATGAAAAAAGGCGAAGCCATTGAGCACCGTATGGTGACCAATGCCATCGAAAAGTCCCAGCGCAAGGTAGAAGGCCGCAACTTCGACATGCGTAAGACTCTGCTGGAATACGATGACGTCGCCAATGACCAGCGGACGGTGATTTACGATCAGCGCAACGAGGTGATGGGCTCTAACGACATCTCCGAGATGATCGATACCATCCGTGAGGATGTCGTCGATGCCATGGTCAGCGAATACATTCCGCCCCAGAGCATGCCTGAGCAGTGGGATGTTCCGGGTCTGGAAAGTCAGTTGCAGTCCGAAATGTCCATCGACCTGCCGGTTCAGGCCTGGCTGGATGAAGACAGCAAACTGCACGAAGAGAATTTGCGCCAGAAAATTCTGGACGCCATTGTGGCCGAGTACAAGGCGAAGGAAGAGATCGCCGGCGCCGAGCCCATGCGCAATTTCGAGAAGCAAGTGTTCCTGCAAGTGCTGGATACCTTGTGGAAGGAGCACTTGTCGAACATGGACCATCTGCGCCGGGGTATTCACCTGCGCGGCTACGCCCAGAAAAACCCGAAGCAGGAATACAAGCGCGAGGCGTTTAACCTGTTTGAGAACATGCTTGAAAGCATGAAGCGCGACGTTACCCGGGTGCTGAGTCACGTTCGGGTGCAGAGCCGCGAAGAGATGGAAGAGATCGAGCGTCGTCGCAAGGAAGAGCTGGAGCGGGAAATGGCCCGTGCCAAGCTGCGGCATGACCAGACCAGTGCCACCCAGGCTCAGGAGGAGGGCGCGGAAGGTCAGCCTCGGGCGACTCCGGATACCTTTGTGCGCCAGGAGCGCAAGGTTGGCCGAAATGAGCCCTGCCCTTGCGGATCTGGCAAGAAGTACAAGCAGTGTTGCGGTAAGATCAGTTAAGGCGTTACCAGAAGCACAAGGACCGGAACCCGCAAACTGCCAGGTTATTGGCTGTTTGCGGGTTTCGTCGTTTTCAGATTTGAATCATTTCAGGAGGCAGGCATGGCGGTAGGTCCCGGAACCTTACCTGAGTTTTACCCGGTGGCGGGTGTCAAACTGGGCATCGCAAGCGCGGGCATCAAAAAGCCCGGCCGCAAGGATATTGTGGTCTTTGAACTGGCATCGGATGCCCGCGTGGCGGGTATATTTACCCGTAACCAGTTCTGTGCCGCTCCGGTTGTGGTCAGTCGTCATCACCTTGGCCAGTCCGCGCCGCGCTACCTGTTGATCAACACGGGTAATGCCAACGCAGGCACCGGCGATCGCGGCATGGATGACGCTCTGAAATGCTGTCAGGCCCTTGCCGAAAAAGCCGGGGTCAGCATCGCTGAGGTACTGCCGTTTTCCACCGGGGTGATTGGTGAGCCGCTTCCGGTCGACAAGATTGTGAATGCGTTGCCTGACGCCCTGGCGGGGACCCGAGAAGATCGCTGGGCTGAGGCTGCCAGCGGCATCATGACCACCGACACACGGCCGAAAGGCGCCTCGGTGCGTTTTGATCTGGACGGGCATCCAGTGACCATCTCCGGTATCAGCAAAGGAGCCGGCATGATTCGGCCGAACATGGCGACGATGCTGGGCTTTATCGCCACCGATGCGCGCATTGCGCCCGACTTGCTCCAGACACTGGCGTCCGAACTGGGTGAGAAATCGTTCAATCGAATTACCATCGATGGCGACACCTCAACCAACGATGCTTGCATGCTGATGGCGAGCGGCCAATACAGCGGCCCCGAGATCACTGAAAGCAGTCCTCAGTTGCCAAAGCTGAGAGAGGCGCTGCGCCAGGTGTATATGGACTTGGCCCACGCCATTGTCCGTGACGGAGAAGGAGCGACCAAATTTGTCACCATTGACGTTCGCGGTGCATCCAGCCAGCAGGAGGCGCTCGACGTTGCCTATACCGTGGCGCACTCGCCGCTGGTCAAGACGGCGCTGTTTGCCTCCGACCCGAACTGGGGCCGGATTCTGGCAGCGGTGGGTCGGGCCGGAGTGCCGGATCTCGATTTGAGGGCCCTGGAAATCTACCTGGGCGATGTGTGTCTGGTGCGTGATGGCGGTCGGGCGGAAGACTATTCCGAAGAGCGTGGTCAGGCGGTCATGGATGGCGAAGAGATTACCATTGCCATTGATCTGAAGCGCGGCGCTGTGCATGAAACGGTCTGGACCTGCGATTTCTCCCACGATTACGTCACCATCAATGCCGACTACCGTTCCTGACGTGCAGCCGGCCGGAGCCGGCGCTGTAAAAAAATGCGTACATGTGGCGGTGGCGGTGATTGTCCGCGGCGGCCGGGTGCTTATTGCCCGCCGCCCTGATCATGTTCATCAGGGCGGGCTGCTGGAGTTTCCGGGTGGCAAGGTGGAGACGGATGAAACCGTTCAGCAGGCCCTGGTGCGCGAAATTCTTGAGGAGACCGGTCTGCGGGTTCCGCTGGCCAGCCTGACACCGGTGATTGTCATTCGGCATAACTATGGCGACAAGCAGGTATGCTTGGACGTCTGGCAAACCACCGAGGCTGAGGGCGAGGCAGAGGGGCGAGAAGGCCAGCCGATTGACTGGCTGGCACCGGACACGCTCAGGGACGAAGATTTTCCTGCAGCTAACCGGCCAATCATCCGGGCATTGCAGTTGCCGGGCCGGCTGGCGGTTTCCGGTAACATAACCTCGCCGGCTGAAGGCATTGCCAGGCTCAGCTCGGCGGTTGCCGGCACAGGCAGTCCTTTTCTTGTGCTCAGGGCTCCGGGCCTGGGATCAGATGCTTATCGGCAGCTGGCGGCGCAGGCATTGGCCGTGTGTTCCGAGGTCGGTGTGGGGGTCATTATGCACGGTCAGCCCGACTTGCTTGAGGCGTTCCCGAATGCTGCGGGCTTGCATCTGCCCTGGCGAGAGGCTGAGCGGCTTTCAGGTCGCCCTGTGCCAAGGAGCCGCTGGCTAGGGGTGTCTTGCCATAGTGCTGAGCAATTGCGTCATGCCGGGCGCCTGGGAGCGGACTACGCCACGCTTGGGCCTGTATTGGCAACGCCTACCCATCCCGGTCAGGCCGGTATGGGCTGGGCAGAATTTGAACGCCTGGCCGCTGATGCGACTATGCCCGTCTATGGTCTTGGTGGCATGACCCCGAGTCATGAGCGGCAGTGCCGTGAGCGGGGCGGTCAGGGCATTGCAGGCATAAGTTATTGGTGGTGACCGTGCGGTTATCACCGAAGTTTCCGGACATTACGGATTTATCCAGGGCCAGGCCTGTGGGATAGTGTTCGATTAACAAAATCACCGATCGGGAGAACATCGTGAGTAAGTTGACCCATCTGGATGACAAGGGCGAAGCCCGAATGGTGGATGTGACCAGTAAGGCGGTCACCGAGCGGGAAGCGCGTGCCGAGGCGACGATCCGTATGGCGCCGAAAACGTTACGGATGATCATTGATGGTGAACACCCGAAAGGGGATGTATTGGCAACAGCCCGCATCGCCGGCATTATGGCTGCCAAAAAAACCCATGACCTGATCCCGCTGTGCCACGCCTTGAATCTGACCTCGGTGAAAGTTGAGTTGACTCCTGGGGCTGATGGTGCCTCGGTGCACATTCTCACCCGCTGCAAGCTGTCCGGCCAGACCGGTGTTGAGATGGAAGCGCTGACCGCCGCCAGTGTCGCCGCGCTGACCCTTTACGATATGTGCAAGGCGGTCGACAAGGCTATGATTGTGGATGGCCTGCGGTTGCTGGAGAAGAAAGGTGGTCGCTCCGGGCACTGGGTTGCTCAGGCGTAATGATCCGCTTGCCAGGGCTGGCCGTAACCCTTGGGACAACAAAGTCTCCGGAGACGAAACGTGCCAACACTACGCCAGGCAAGCAGCCGCATGATAGAATGCCCGCCCAATTTGTCAGAACCACGAGGAAACCCAGTGGCTGTTCGTTACATTGAGACCTGCCGTTTGCCGACCCCTTTCGGTGTTTTTGATATGCATGGCTTTGAAGAGCCAGACACCGGGAAGGAGCACGTGGCACTGACGCTGGGCGATATCAGTAGCGATGAGCCCCTGTTAGCCCGCACCCATTCCGAGTGCCTGACCGGAGACGCCCTGTACAGCATGCGCTGTGATTGCGGCTATCAGCTGGAAGAAGCGCTTCGCAGTATTGCGCTTGAAGGTCGCGGCTTGCTGATGTATCTGCGCCAGGAAGGTCGTGGCATCGGGCTGATCAATAAAATTCGGGCTTATCGCCTCCAGGATCAGGGCGCCGATACGGTTGAAGCGAATGAGCAGCTGGGGTTCGGCGCAGACCTGCGCGATTACAGCATGTGCAAAGATATGCTGGAGCATCTGGGTATCAGCAGTCTGAAACTGATGACCAACAATCCCAGAAAGGTAAAAGCATTGGAATCTTATGGCATCCGGATTTCAGAGCGCGTGCCTTTGCATGTGGGGCGCAATCCCCACAACGAGCATTACCTGAACACCAAACAGAGCAAGCTGGGCCATTGGCTGGAAACCCATCAGGACGACGATCCGGCCTGATGGGGCCCGCGCGACGGCTGATCCTATCAGTCAGCCCTGGTCCGTTTACTTGACCGCGCTCAAGGCGGCGTTCCCCAGTCTTTCCAGGCGGCAGGCGATGGCGCTGCGAATGCCCTCGGGATCCAGGCTACATTCCTTCAGAAGTTCCTCGTGCTTGCCATGATCGACAAACCGGTCGGGCAGGCCAAGTTGCAGCACCGGTAGCGTAACCTCCCGCGCATTCAGGCATTCGGTTACGGCACTGCCGGCACCCCCGGCAATCACGTTTTCCTCCAGCGTCACCAGCAAGTCGTGCTGTTCGGCCAGTTCCAGTATCAGGGATTCATCCAGTGGTTTCACAAAGCGCATGTCGGCCACTGTGGCGTCTAGTGCTTCGGCGGCCTTCAATGCCGAGTCCAGGAGTGTGCCGAAATTGAGGATGGCTACTCTGGCCCCAGTCCTTATCAAGCGGCCCTTACCAATCGGTAGCGCGGTCATTGTTTGCTGGATTTCAGTGCCTGGCCCGGTGCCGCGGGGATAGCGCACAGCCGCTGGGCCATTAAACTGAAGGCCGGTATGCAATAACTGGCGGGTTTCGTTTTCGTCGGATGGGGTCATAACCACCATCTTGGGAATGCAGCGCAGATAGCTGATGTCGAAGGCGCCGGCGTGGGTTGGTCCATCCTCACCCACCAGGCCAGCACGGTCGATAGCGAACAGCACATCCAGATCCTGAATGGCGACGTCGTGTATCAGCTGGTCGTAGCCTCGCTGCAGGAATGTCGAGTAGATCGCCACAACGGGTTTGGCGCCGTCGCAAGCCATGCCGGCTGCCAGAGTAACGGCATGCTGCTCTGCAATGGCAACATCGAAATACCGATCCGGAAAACGTTCAGAGAACGCAAGCAGGTCAGAGCCTTCACACATGGCCGGGGTAATACCGACGACGCGCTCATCCTGTTCGGCGGCGTCGCACAGCCATTGGCCAAAAACATTGGCGTATTTAGGGCGGGCCGGTTTTGCCATGACCGGTTCCGGCCTGCTGGGCGGCACCGGTTCAATCTTATTGATGGCGTGGTAGCCGATGGGGTCGGCTTCAGCCGGAGCAAAGCCTTTACCTTTGGTGGTCACCACGTGTAGGAACTGGGGACCGTCAAGCTCACGGATGTTCTCCAAAGTTTCCACCAGCAGAGGCAGATCGTGGCCATCAATGGGGCCGATGTAGTTGAATCCCAGCTCTTCGAACAGCGTGCCGGGTGCAATCATGCCCTTGAAATGCTCTTCGGTTTTTTTGGCGAGCGCCATCAGGTGCGGAGTGCCTTTCAGCACCTTCTTGCTGCTATCCCGAACCTGGTTGTAGGTGCGGCTGGCCAGAAGTTTGGCAAAGTAATTGGACAGCCCGCCGACATTGCGTGAAATCGACATGTCGTTGTCGTTCAGGATGACCAGCATATCAGCGTGCAGGTGGCCGCCATGATTGAGCGCCTCAAAGGCCATGCCCGCGGTCATGGCGCCGTCACCAATCACCGCAATGCTCTTGCGCCCGGTATTCTGCATGCGCGCGGCAATGGCCATGCCCAGCGCCGCGCTGATGGAAGTGCTGGAGTGGCCGACGCCGAAGGTGTCGTATTCACTTTCGGCCCGCTTCGGGAAGCCCGCCAGGCCGTCCTTACGACGAATGCTGGCCATTTGTTCCCGCCGACCGGTGAGAATCTTGTGGGGGTAGGCCTGATGGCCGACGTCCCAGACCAGTCGATCAATCGGTGTGTTGAACACATAGTGCAGGGCGACGGTCAGCTCGAGCACTCCCAGCCCGGCGCCAAAATGTCCACCGGTCTGGCCTACCGACCAGAGTAAAAACGAGCGCAGCTCCCTGGCCAGTTGCGGCAGATCCTCGGGCGGCAACTCGCGCAGCTGGGCTGGTATGTCGATCCGGTCGAGCATCGGCGTGTTGGGCCGCTGGGACGGGATCTCCCTGAAAATATATGTGTCCTGCATCAGCTAGGGTCTTTATCGGAATATGGATTCTGTGACTGGCATTATAAGGGAACAGGCCGGCCTGTTTCATACTTCCCGGGCCAGATGTTACAAATCGGTGGCATTGATTCTGCAAGAATGCCGTTGATGGCGGCGCTTAATGACTTCTCTCCACAACGTAAGCCGCCATGGCCCGCAATGTATCCGCTTCTTCACCAAAAACGTTAAGTGCCTGTTGGGCCTGGATTAGCAGCTTGCTCAGGTGCTCACGGGCGCCGGATATGCCGAGCAGGGAGGGATAGGTTGGTTTTTCCCGGGCCGCATCGGAACCCTGGCGTTTACCGATAACCTCTGTATCACCCTCGATATCCAGCAGATCGTCCTGCACCTGGAACGCCAGGCCGAGCGCGCTGGCAAATCGGGTCAGTGACGCCAGCTGCGCGTCGCTCACCCCATCGGCCGTCAGCGCACCGAGGCGAACGCTGGCCTCAATCAATGCCCCGGTTTTGTGCCGGTGCATGGTTTCCAGTTGTTCAATGGTCAGCTGGTGGCCAACGGATTCCAGATCAATAGCCTGACCGCCGACCATGCCCTGATGACCGCTGGCTCGGGCCAGTGTGCGAATCATCGCCATTCGTTGGCCGTCGGACAGCTCCGGTGCTTCGGAAAGCAGAGAGAATGCCAATGTTTGTAGCGCGTCGCCGGCCAAGATCGCCGTCGCTTCATCGAAGGCAATGTGCACCGTTGGTCGGCCCCGGCGTAGATCATCGTCATCCATCGCTGGCAGGTCGTCATGTACCAGCGAATAGGCGTGTATCAGTTCCAGGGCGCAGGCCGGGGCTAACGCATTGGCCTGGTCAGAGCCGAGGGCTTGCGCAGCGGCCAGGCAAAGGGCCGGGCGAATACGCTTGCCTCCGCCCAGCACGCTGTAACGCATGGCATCGTCAAGCCGGGGCGAGGCGGCGCCATCCCGAATTGAACACTCGAGTTGACGGTCGATGAGTTGGCGGCATTGCTCAAGAAAATCTGAAGCCAGGATCAGGCGCTCGCTCATCAGTGGCTGTCGTCCGCTGAGAATGGACGGGTTTCGAGGCTGCCGTCGCTGTTCTGGACCAGTTGTTCGACACGCTGTTCGGCAGTTTTCAGGGCGCTCTGGCATTCGCGGGTAAGCTTTACGCCGCGTTCAAATGCAGCCAGAGAGTGCTCAAGAGAGAGTTCTCCCTGCTCAAGGTCGCGAACCAGTTTTTCCAGCTCGTCCAGGGATTTTTCAAAGTCGGCAATGGATGTGCTGCTGTTGTTCTCGCCGGCCATGGGCGACCTCCGGTCTGATGATTCAAACAATGCGCGGATTATATCAGAGTCCCCGGGCTATCGCTGCCAGCCAAACTGCCGTTTTTCCAGTGGTTCGGCATTCGGCCCCCAGGAGTGTTCGGTCACCAGAACCTGACCTTGATCGGAGACAGTGATGAGGGTGGTTGCGCGAGTTCCGTAGTGGTCCCCGATAATAAAAGGGGCTGATAGAAAGCGCTCGGTTTCAATGCCCACACCGGTATCTGGCAGGCTGTGCTCCGGGGCCGGTGAGGCGTCTTGCAAGAGCGGGACTAATTGAGCATGCAGTGCCCTGGCATCATTCCCGGCGGCGGTCACGCAGTCGCCGACCGCCGTCCGCAGTCGCAGGAGTTTCGGCCAGGGTGTTTGCAACAGGTGGTTGCTTAAACCATAAACGCCCCGGTAAACGGATCGGCCCGGATGAGCATCCCGATTACTGTAGTACCAGCCGCCTGCGCTCGATAATGACACCAGGTTGAAGCCGGAATAACGCCCTGGCTCTGCGTCCAGTCTTGCTTGCATGTCGGTTTTGCTCAGGCTGAGGGCGTTCAGTGGTAATTCACCGCGGCTATGGCGGCCAGCCTCGGCGCTGCCCTCCCGGACGTTGGTGACGGCTGTGACCTGGCCGTCTGAGCTGACGGCCAGCCAGGTACCGCCGGACTCCAGATCGCGCCCGGCCAGAACCTGCTGGCCATCGGCGGTCTGCCACCAGTCCATGGTCGCCGTCGGGCGCCGAAAGAACTCATCCCGATTGGCGGCCACAACCAGAGGGAAGCGCGGGTTCTGACGGATGGCAAAAGCAATCAGGCACATGGTTGGTGGCGTTCCTTTGGTTTTTCAAAGCTGCAGTGAATGACAACAATGCGTATGATACCAGCCTGATTTATTCCGGGGATAAAACGACAGCCATGACCCTGATCGGTGTAATCATTCTGTATCTGCTGCTGGGCGCGTTGGCCGGCACCATGGCGGGCCTGTTCGGTATCGGTGGCGGATTGGTGATCGTGCCGGTACTGATCTTTACCTTTTCATTTCAGGGCTTCAGCCCGGAAATAACCGCCCACCTGGCGATTGGTACCTCACTGGCCACCATTGTGTTTACGTCTATTAGTTCAATCCGTACTCATCATGTGCATGGCGCGGTCCGTTGGGCCCTGGTGCGGCCCATGACCATTGGCATTGTTCTGGGTGCCGTTGTTGGCGCCTGGACGGCGGCTCTGCTGAGTGGCCCGATGCTGCAAACCATCATTGGTGTGTTTGCCATTCTGGTAGCCGTTAAAATGCTGCTGGAAGTAAACCCCAAGCCCGGGCGGGATGTGCCAGGCGTGGCCGGTCTTGGCGTGTCTGGCGGCGTAATTGGCTGGATTTCTGCTATTTTCGGTATTGGCGGAGGCACGGTGTCAGTACCGTACCTTACCTGGTGTAATGTGCGCATGCAGCAAGCCGTGGGCACCTCGGCCGCTCTGGGCTTGCCCATTGCCCTTGCGGGCGCTGCCGCCAACATCTGGACCGGTTGGCAGCATCCTGAACTGCCGGATCTGAGCGTCGGTTTTATTTACCTGCCAGCGCTGGTGGGCGTTGTCGCTACCAGCGTGTTCTTTGCCCGTATCGGCGCAAAACTGGCGCACCGACTTGACGGGCGACTGCTGAAACGTATTTTTTCCGTTGTGCTGATCATTGTTGGCCTTCGATTCCTGCTGAGCTGAGAGCGTATTCATGTTGCAACACCCCCAGTTTGACCCAGTGGCCATTGCCATCGGCCCCCTGCAAATACACTGGTACGGCTTGACCTACCTGTTTGGCTTCGCGGCTGGCTGGTGGTTGGGCCGTCTGCGCACTCGCAAGCTTTGGTCGCCCCTGAATGAAGAGCAAGTGGGCGATCTGTTGTTTTACCTGGCGCTCGGGGTCATCCTGGGTGGCCGTTTTGGGTATGTGGTGTTCTACAACTTTGACAGTTTCCTGGCGGATCCCTTGTGGCTGCTCCGAGTCTGGGAGGGCGGCATGTCGTTCCACGGCGGACTGCTGGGGGTGATGCTTGGTTTGTGGTGGTTCGGTCGAAAAACCGGCGCGGGCTTCTGGAAAATTGCCGACTTCGTTGCGCCTCTGGTACCGGTTGGCCTTGGCGCTGGCCGCATCGGCAACTTTATCAATGGTGAGCTCTGGGGCAAGCCTACCGAGGTGTCCTGGGGAATGGTCTTCCCGCAGGCGCCAGACAGCCTTGCCCGCCACCCCTCGCAGCTTTACCAGTTTGCGCTTGAAGGCGTCGTGCTGTTTGCCATTCTGTGGTGGTTCTCATCCAAGCCCAGGCCTCGAATGGCAGCCTCTGGCCTGTTCCTGATGTGTTACGGCGCCTTCCGCTTCCTCTCCGAGTTTGTTCGCCAGCCCGACCCGCAACTGGGTTACTTGGCCTTTGACTGGCTGACCATGGGTCAGGTGCTGTCGATGCCCATGATTCTCGCGGGCGCTGCCTTGATTGCTTATGCTTACCGGAGAGATGCCCAATGAAAGCCTATCTCGACCTGATGCAAGACGTTGTCGACAACGGGTTCGACAAAGGTGATCGCACCGGCGTAGGCACCCGCTCGGTCTTCGGGCGCCAGATTCGCTTCAACCTGCAAGACGGTTTCCCGCTGGTGACCACCAAAAAGGTCCACCTGCGCAGTATCATTTACGAACTGCTCTGGTTCCTGCGTGGCTCTACCGATAATAATTGGCTGCAAGAACGCAAGGTATCGATCTGGAATGAGTGGGCGCTCGAAAACGGCGATCTGGGCCCGATCTACGGTAAGCAATGGCGCAGCTGGCAATGCCACGACGGCCGGGTTGTTGATCAGATCAGCGAGGTGATCGACCAGATCCGCACCAAACCCAATTCCCGCCGTCTGATCGTGTCTGCCTGGAATCCGGCAGAACTGCCGGACGAATCCATCGGTCCCCAGGATAATGTGCGCGCAGGCCGGATGGCCCTGGCGCCTTGCCATTGCTTGTTTCAGTTTTACGTGATCGACGGCAAGCTGTCCTGCCAGCTCTATCAGCGCAGTGCCGATCTGTTCCTGGGTGTGCCCTTCAATATTGCGTCTTACGCATTGCTGACCCACATGATCGCCCAGCAATGCGATCTGGAGGTTGGGGAGTTTGTTCATACCTTTGGTGACTGTCACCTGTACCAGAATCATCTGACCGAAGAGATCGTATTCGAGCAGTTGAAGCGCGAGCCCAGGGCGTTGCCCAGGCTGCTGATCAAGCGTAAGCCTGCGACTATCTTCGAGCACGAGCTGGAGGATTTCGAATTTGAGGGGTATGACCCTTATCCTGGTATCAAGGCTCCCATAGCCATCTGACCTTTAGTTTGGGGGTGGCGCATAAGCGGGTGGGGCTTTCCGAAAAACGCCTCGAGACGTCCCTGTGCGGCTTGGGCTCCGCCATCCATGGCTCCGCACATTTTCGGA
>LJZQ01000052.1 GCA_001314845.1 Marinobacter excellens HL-55 | reverse complement strand
AAAAGCCGGGGACAGTAGCTGGTTCTGTGGCCTGACGGCCACCGGGGGTGGGTCAAAATTAATGGCCAGTAGTGGGTCATTTTAATTGGCCACTAACAGTTATATTCGAGATGGTAATTCTTGGATTAAGGTTGACTGAAAATGACTAGTGATTTCGAGAAAAAAGTTCAATTGGTGTTGTCAGAGTTTCTTTCTAAAAATGGCTTTAAGCATGAGCAGTCTCAAGATTTTGATGGTGGCAATGAAACTTTAGTTGTTTATGCCTCACCGCAATGCAAGTTAAGGTTTTATAGGACCCAGAGGGATGGCGAAGTCAACTGTCAAATTGGAGCTATTGGAGCAATCAATTTGGATATGGAGAGTAGTGACTGGTTGTATTTGAGCTCTCTGCTGGCTGAAGGCAAGAATTTGTCAATAGAGGAATTGCTAGCTAATGTGCCCGAGAAGCCCAAGAGCGATGAGGATCAGCTCCGTGAAATAGGGATTAAACTTCAGCAGAATTTTGATGATCTTGTTAAAGGCGTGGCTAATTACCAGTTTCCAAAAAAGCCATGATGCACGAAAAAATAGAAAGTCTCGCTCAGCTACTCGGTGGTTATTTTCATCAGGATTGGCCGGATGAGTTTTACAGCGATGCGACCGCGCTTCAGGCAATTATTGATTCGGAAACAAAAGATCAAATTCGGGCTGGAGTTGCGGAAATAGATTCGCTCTTGGCTGAAACCCCCTCTGAAATTGAGTTGAGGGATATTCTGATCACCAAGGTTGGCTGTTACTTTGAGCCCGAATCCCAGGGAATTAGTTACGAACAATGGTTGAAGAAGGTGCGTGGGGTATTCGCTCAGGAGTGAGGCTGATATGCAGTCGTTCGCTAATAAAAAAGCTCTTAAGTGACTATTCCGAAGAAGAGTTCATGGCTGCTTTAAACTGGTTCTGGAACGAAGACGTTAGTGAAGATGAGGAAAATGAGTTCGTTGACCGGTTTAATGAGCTGGTTGAGCACCCTGCAAAAAGCGACCTGATCTTTTTTCCAGAGACTAACCGCGAAGATTCACCCCTGGGCGTCGTGAATGAAATCAAGAGATGGTATCGCGAACAAGGAAAGATCTGCTTTCGCGAGTAGGCGTAGTTTAGGGACGTGCCGTGCAATGAGCCAGACCATGCGATTCCATATGACTTACAGATATGAATAGAGAAGAATTCCTTTCATTGTTAAGAGATATATTCGATGTATCGAAGAGCCGTGATGTTCACGATAAGCTCATAGATCAATTCGAGAAGTTATCCCAGCATCCAGAGGGTTCTGACCTGATTTTTTATCCGGACAATCCCGAGGATTCAACGCCAGAGCGTATTGTCGACATTGTTGAGCAATGGCGGGCTCAGAACGGGTTGCCTGGGTTTCGGCGATGAGTGGGTTATTGATCCTGCTTGTGCTGGTCTTAACCGTCGTGTTTTTTGCGCTGCTCGCTCACTTTTATTCTGCGCGCCTCAAAAGCAGGCGCGCTCTCAAGCAACTGCTTAACAGCAGTCACAGCATCAGAAACCTGACACCACATGAAAAGCTGCGAATAAAAGATTTTTTCGATCGAGAAACTCAAACCCGGTACCTGGAAGGCTATCAGAACAAGTCAGGCCCTGTGGGCGATCGCGTTTTTAAGATTAACGGTCGTGCCCGGCAACATGAGTTCCGGACCATTCGTGGTGTGATCTATACCTATCAGACCATTGCTGGTATTGAAATGCTTGTTCCCACAGCAGCAATGCCTTTTCTGAAGAATGAGAACAATGCCGTCGAGTTTGTGATGGTCGGTAATGTGGCACTTGTGATCAGGCTGAATGATGAATTTGAGCTTGGTTTCAGTTCAAGCGGAAGCGGTCAGCCGGGCCCGTCGCCAAACATTTATGGTGATGCCAATGAAACGGAACGTTTGCAGCCTCTGGAGCAGCTTAATGACTATGCCCCCCTGAATGCTCGTGGGTACTTGCAGAGCATCAAAGGTGACAGGCTGCTGCTGGTTTCTGATGTCATGCCGTCTGATCTGGGGTTAAAGTTCATGTTGGCCGTGTATTGGTTTGTCCTGTTTGCCCTGTGCGGTTTGGCCCCTTTAACAATTTTTGCTTTCGGAATTGTGCTGGCGGAGCCTAAAGAGGCAATGGATTTGGGATGGGGAATGTTTCTATATCTCTGGCCTTTCGGTGAGCTGATATTGTGGACACTGCCTTTTGTGTTTCTGTTTTGGATTGTTAAGAATGTTCTGCCTATCTGGAACTGCGTTCTTGTATTGGATCGGGGTAGTAAGCAGGTGCTGTTCAGCCGCGGAGCCAAGCCGCCAGTCCGGGTCGATTGGCAAGACCTCTATGGCTTGGTTGAAACGGCAAAATGGATGAGTTCCTATGGTTACTCTATGCAAGAGGCCTTTCTTGAGCTGGCTTCGGGAGACCGGGACTGTAGTGACCGAGTATTTATGCGACTGCCATTTTCAAATGCTATTGAGGCTCATGGCATGTGGAGAGCTCTTCAAGAATTCATGGATGGAGATTTACAGACCTTGACGTCTGTTGCGAGCGAATCAGCCTCCCATAGTCAGGCGGAGGGCGGCCCCGTTGAGCCCGGATTGATGAAAAAAGGGTGTT
This sequence comes from Marinobacter excellens HL-55, assembly GCA_001314845.1. Taxonomy (GTDB): domain Bacteria; phylum Pseudomonadota; class Gammaproteobacteria; order Pseudomonadales; family Oleiphilaceae; genus Marinobacter; species Marinobacter excellens_B. The sequence continues at coordinate 1,128 of LJZQ01000052.1, read as the reverse complement.
TGGTTGCAATGTACTGGCTGCTCGCTGGACCACTGCCGGGCTGGCTTACTGAATCGGTCAAGTGGCTGAAGCAGCAGTTTATTTGGCGGAAGGTATCCGTCGAGTAAAGCCGTCTAGGCGCTCTTGTTTGGCCACATCGCTTCATTTAACTCCTCCAGCACTGTATCCAGCTGCTCTCCCAGCACCTTGTCCATCTGCCTGGCCCCGCCGTCATCGGCAAAGCGGTGGTTCACAAACTCCCGGTCGATGATGACTTCGTGCACCAGCTGCTTGGCCAGGCGCTCCAGCCATTTTCGCTGGTTCGGGGTCCAGTTGTGCTGGGTGAGGATGCGGTCCATGGCGTTGGCCACGCGCTGTTCGAAGGGAATCAGCGCTTCGCCCAGGGCAGCGCGGCGGATGTAGCCGATGATGCTGGCGGCAATGTCCTTGTTGGTCTGGTTACGCACGGCGCTTTGCAGGCGGGCTTCGGAGTAGCCGTGGTTGTCCAGCAGCAGTTTTACTTCCCGCAGCTGTTCCCGGGTGAGGTCCCGGGGTTTGTTGACCACCACGGCCAGGGCGGCGGACTGGTTGAGCTGCTGTTTGATGAATTCGTTGAAGCTGTCCAGGTAGTCTTCCGGCTTGTCGTGCACACCATAGCTCTGGATACGCTCACGGATTTCGTCGTCGTGGTCGGAGATCAGCGGCATGTACTCGCTGCCCACCAGGGACTTCACCTCGGCCAGCTGGTTCAGCAGGCCGCTGTGTTGTTTGATGAATTCCGAGGCCTGCCGGGGACCGAGCTGGTGTAGATGTTGGTGCAGGGATTTTGGTTCCACACCCCAGCTCTGGTGCAGTTCGTCCAGTTTCTGTTTCAGTTCCGGGCGGTTTTCGGCTTTGTTGTCGGCCTTGCGCAGTACCCGCATGAGTTTCTGGCTGAGCTGGCTGAGCACCACGTCGGCCTGGGTTTCGTCGGGAGCTTCGCCGGGGCTGTTGAGGGCTTTTTCCAGTTGCTCGTCGTCGGTGAGTTCGTCTACCAGTTGCTCCAGGGTGATGTTGGGGTCTTTCACTAGGGGCTTCATGGTGTTCACATCCTGCAGGGCGGCGTAGATATCCACCGGGTCGTAGATGCGGAACACGGTCTTGCCGATG
>LJZQ01000027.1 GCA_001314845.1 Marinobacter excellens HL-55 | reverse complement strand
AAAAGCCGGGGACAGTAGCTGGTTCTGTGGCCTGACGGCCACCGGGGGTGGGTCAAAATTAATGGCCAGTAGTGGGTCATTTTAATTGGCCACTAACAGCGAAGGCGGAGCGAACGGATGAGTGTACTGCTACTGTACCGATTCCGCCTACTTTTCAGTACAGTCAGGCGCAGTTTGCCGCTGACCTTTGAGGTGTCAAGGAATCCTTGATGACTGCTTTGGTAAGCGAGCAGAAGGGCCTCAGCGGCAGCCCTCCTTGGGGTCGGGTCTGTCTGCGCTCCCAGCTTCGGTAGGACTCTCGCTCTACTGGAAATGTATCGCACCTGGTGGTATAATTTCGCAATGAGACGAGTCTTCAAAACCCGCACCTTCACCCGCTCGATGAAAAAGGCCGGGCTAACCGATGCAGCCCTGTGTGCCGCAGTCGAGGAAATGAGCCAAGGGCTTGTCGATGCTGACCTGGGTGGCGATGTTGTGAAGAAGCGCGTCGCGCTGCCTGGTCAGGGCAAGCGTGGCGGGGCCAGAACCATCGTGGCTACGAAAATGGCGGGGCGCTGGTTCTTCCTCTATGGCTTCAGCAAGAACGAGCGATCCAACATCGACAAGGACGAACTGAGGGTACTCCAGGAGGTGGCAAAGGAGCTGCTTGGTTTTGATGATCGGCAACTGACCATTGCGCTGGCTGCCGGTGAAATTGTGGAGATATGTGATGGCGACGACAAAGCGTAACAGCCGAATTCTGGACGAGATGCACGAGACAGCACGTGGGCTTCATGGCGCCGGTCTGATCAGCAAGCGTCGTATGGGCGAGTTCGAGGCGCTGTGCAATCTCGATGTGCACGAAATTCCGCCACAGCAGATCAAAGCGCTGCGTGAAAAGGCGCACGTCAGCCAGGCGGTTTTTGCCGCAGTGTTGAATACCAGCCTGTCGACGGTGCAAAAGTGGGAAGTCGGCGACAAGAAGCCGAGCGGGCCGTCGCTCAAACTGTTGAACCTGATCGAGCGGAAAGGGTTGGAGGCGGTGATTTAAAGCGTTGGCTCTAACCACTTCGCGACTTTATTCCAAACGCCCAGCCTAAGCTGGGCGTTGCTTTATCTGATTTCAGCCAACTTTGATCGGCCCGAACATTCCGGTGTTGATTAGCGAGTTCCAAACCTTTTTGATAGCTTGTCCTGTCTCCTGGTTGACGAACAACGAGGATCGCGCCCCGTGTGGGCTGCCGAGGAGGTAGTACCGCATACTCTCCCAGGTCTCTGCGACCTGCGACCAACGCCAACATGGAACCTCTTGTTCAAGGATCAGAGGCATTGCTATCGACAAAGGAATCATTCCGTCCATACCGAGCGGCCTGTCCCAGTTGCACTTGACCAGAACAGGCGTCGCTTCAGGGTTGTACAGCTTTACATCCAGCTTTTCGGCTGTGATGTGCGCGATTGGGTGAGGGGGCAGTGAGTTGACTGACTCAATGACCTGATCGGCTTTCCCGCTCGCCGTGTAGGGACAGGTAATGAATCCATTGAGGAAGTAGCGGGTATGGTCAAGCCCCTTGTAACCGCAGCGGTCGCTGGGTGTTACCTCAGGGTAGCGGCTGTCGTGATGGCAGACCAGCGGATGCCACGTGGGGTAGGAATCAACAACGGGGCCAAGTTCGTCAACGATGTCCATCAGGGCTTCTCTACTCTGCGCCCTTACCGATTCATCTGCGTATTGAGGCCTCGGTACAAGGTAGGCCTCTACGTGCTCATAACCTCTCTGTGCTGCTTCGTCTGCTCGAAATGCCATCGCTCTGCCCTCATGAAATCATCTTTGCAGGCAAATAATGTCATTATCACGCATAAAATGCAAATTTCATGCGTGATAATTAATTTTCTTGTTCGGCTGTCGGGATTGCAAAGCTGGAGCCCCAACTGACAAGGATTACTTGACAGTTGGGCGCCTCGCAGCCGGAGATGACCGAGGGCTTGATCGCTATCAAGCCCTCGCCATCAATAGTCGTCGGCTTGGCTACCGCTGAACAACCCTGTGGCCTCGGTCGCAGCGGTGATGGCCTGTCGAACCTCAGCTTTGGTCAGATCAAGCATACGGAGCTTGCCCTTCACCTCGGCCACCGACTCGATACGGCGGTATGCACTGGCGTGGTTCTCTGCATACAGCGCGAGGCCTTGCAGTTTGGGCAAGGCATCGGCCAGGTGGAGCCCGTGAGGATCAACGATATCCGCAACGACTTGGCCATCTTGCTCGGCAAAGAAGATGAAATCCGGGCGCAGTATTTTGTACTGGCCAGCTTCCTGATAGGCGATACCCAGTGAGGACTGCCCTGGCTGCTGCGGGTTGCGATACCAGGACGAGAAACCCAGCCTGGCCGATTCAGTCTCGACAACGGTACGTTCCCAGTCATTCATGTCAGCCGGGTACTTGCCTGCTTGATCGCATAGCAAGTGACTATCCCAGACCGGGAAGACCCCCACCTTTCCATTCTCGTTTGCCTTGGTCGCCTCATAACGGGCCTCAGGCTTTAGCAAGCCCGCGTCCTGCGGCTCTGTACTCATTTCGATGATCTGCCGATAGGACTCCCTTCGATCATCGCTCAGGGCCTTGATCTGCTCTCGATACTTGGACAACCAGGTCTTTGCCAGTTTGTCCGCCTCGGCATCGAAATAAGCCTGTGCCTCCATAACCAGGCCCAGGCCAGCAACGGTTACGCGAGCTTCAACAATGGCTTCCAGGAATGCTTCCGGGTCATCATCCCGGTTGGCCTCTTGGCTGGCCAAATGGTCAACATATGAATGGGCAATCGCAGGACTGAAAATGCGCGCTGCGCGCCGGTAGGCGTCGTCGATTACCGCTACGTCAGCATCTTCCCAGAACTGTTCCAGGCTGCGACCCTTGCCCAGCATGTCCGCTTTCACGGTCTTGCCGTCCACAACCAGGACAGACTGCCGCTTGGCCTTAATCTTGGCTGCGTTGTCGGCCTGAAACTTATCCAGGGCTGCGTGCATTTCGGCATGGGCCAGCCTGCCTGCACCAGGGAGAATATCGTCGGACGCCAATTCATGGGCTAGCGCAGTTAACCTGACAGCAGGCTTGGCACCACGCTGCGGGCGTGTCTGCGACGGCAACGCCTCGAACGCATCCCACACGGCAGCCGGAACAGCAGGATTAGGCACCACTTCGATATAATCGATCAAAACACGGCCTGGCGTTGCTGCCTCACTGCCTGTCGTCAATTCATCGACAACCTGCTCTACAGCCTTGCGATTGAATTTCGGTAGCAAGCAATCCACTGCATTCAAGCGGTCATTACCGGGAATACGGCGGGCCAGTGGCGAACGCACCAAACGGCCCAACAACTGGGTAATGTGGGTCTTGTCCTTGGCTGCACGGAAAGACACCATAACCTCGGCACGCGGGCAATCCCAGCCTGTGCTGATGGCATCCTTGGCAATCAACACCCGCACCCATGTTGACTCCTCGACTCGCTGAGGCTCGATGTAAGGCACGTCTCGGTTGCCGAACCGTTGGGTGGTGTGATCGCCAAAAACATGCGCCACACTGGCAGAAGGCAGCTCGGGGTAGCGCTCAAAAATGGTATCCAGCGCCCGACCGATCTCATCGGGATCAGGCGTGTTGGGAACCTGCAAAACCATCAACGGAACGACAACATGGGCTTCCTGCTGCTGCTTTGAGTAAGCTGCCCAGGCAGCGGTGGACTCTTTCAATTTGTCGGTTGCTCGACGTACCAGAACGGTATCAAAGTCACCGACATTGTCCGGTATATCCAGCAGGATGGTGTCTTTGATAAGGCCGGACTCTTGCACCTTGGACGCATCAACTTCCACATTGGGCAGCTTGATGTGCTTGCCTGCTGACTCAATCGCCTTGTTGAATCGCTCCACCGTGGCTGAGATACCCCATACCGCTGGGATGCCGGGCACGCTGCCCACGCCATTGATGAGCCGTTGGACGATGGTGCTTTTGGCGTTCTGACTAGCTGCGGTTTGTGTGCCCATGCCCCGGTGCGCCTCATCCAGCACAAGGTAGAGCGTCAAATCCGGGTCTTCAATCGTGTTCTGTATGGTGTCCCAAATGGTGTAAGCGCGCAGGTCGGGGCGCATATCGGGGAACGTACCATCTACCTTGGCCGCCAACTCTTCGGGATCATGGCCGCGCACCAGCAGGCTGTTCTTGCTGAGCTTCTGGGTATTGAGAAAGTAGATTTTCCCGGCTTGGAACTTTGGCCTGTTGAAGGTATTTTCGACTACCACCAGATCGGTGTAGTTGATACGGTCACTGGCCTCGATAAAGCGAAAGCGGGTTTGTTCGTTCAGCGACGGGTCATCGCTGAACCAGATCACCACTGCACCGGGGTCGGCATCAAAGCTGAACTCATCGTCACCGTGAAACAGCGCTTCGAACGTGGCCGCCGCCATTACCGTTTTACCCGCACCGGTTACCGCAGTGAGTGAGAATGCCGTCCTGTCGGCCTCGCTATGCCAGAGACGGCGAGCCTTGCCTAGGTTATTCAAGGAGTCGCGGACGGCGTCGCGCTGATAATCTTTGAGCGTGAACTTCATCCGTTATTCTCCGTTGGTGAAGCTGAAGTTGGTGAGATAAGACTCATACAGGCGCACAGGCTCGACGCCATCTGGCAACCGCTTGGCAATCGCCTGGAAGCGCCGATCATCGTCGGTAACGATATAGGCAATGCGTAACCCAGCCACCTTGGCCAAGGCCTTGATAAAGGCTGTGGCTGCATCCACGTTGCTTAGAAGTCCATAGGCATCCGCCACTGCCCACCCATCGGCGGGCAGCTTGTCAATACGGCTCCCTCGCGCTCCAGCGCGCAACCACAATAATGGCGCAACTCGGCTAAACGCCAAGTTGTGGCTGACCGATAACGGGGTTTCATAAGTCAGGGTGAAAAACTCGGCGTTCTCCTCGAAGCCTTCGGCCATAGGGAATTCATCAGTAAACTTGTAGTCTCCCTTGATCGGCTCGCCGTCGGGTGTCTTGCCGGTAATAGCAGCGGCGACTCGGGGTTTGGTGATGTAATCGCAGATACCGATTTGCTCCCACTCGGCATCGCCGGGGCGCAAGCCCGCTTCGCGCAACTTCTTCTGCTCATCGGCGGCAACTTCGTTGTTAGTCACGCTGATACATAGGCGGTGCCCACCATCTTGCTTGTTCAGGCGCATGACGGCGTGCATAGTTGTTCCTGAACCGGAGAAGAAATCCAGCACTATGGCTTCTGGTTTATGCTCGACAACCGCCCGAAGAGCGTCTTCAACAGCGTATAGCGACTTCGGAAAAGGGAAGTCCCGGCCGGGGATGAGTGCCCTCAGCATGCGAGATCCGAACTCGCCTGCAGAGTGAGCGGATCTATTCCACACGGTTTTTGGGAACCGACGACGCCCACCTTCGCCCATCTCGACGATAACCGCTCCATCTGGGTCGCGGCCAGACACCTTAATTTCGCCACGTTCGATGCGTTGAATTTGAGCCTTCCCGAGATACAAAATTGACCATCGCCCGGTCGTTGAGTCATATGCACCTAGCTTGGCATACCCCATTTTTAGGAGTTCCTGAAGATACTCGGGCGAAGTACGCCAATTCGCCTCCACGCCGCTCGCACGGATGGGCCATAAAGTTTGCAACCCGGGCTCGTCGGGTACAGAACTAGGGTCGGTATCAAGTGGAAGGGGCTGGCCAACTTTCACGATACGCTTTGCTTTCGCGTCAATATAGATCGGATAGAACAAGTTCGGTCGGTCTATGCGCCTAGAATTAGAGCCCCCACGCATAAGCCATTCCCAGCGAACCTTTTGCTTTCGTGCGCTCTGTTCCTGCTCGCCTAGTAGAGAGTCAGACAGTCGCGCTGGGGTTGCCTTGCCGAAGAAACAAAAAAAGGCATATTCCTCGACACGTGCAAGCTCTGCAATTCGAGCAACACCATTAGGGTTAATAACGACGGTCACCATTTGGCGACGCGCCTCAGGGAAGACCTGCTCTAGCAGGAGCCCCAGTCGCAGATATTCCTTCTCGTCAATCGTGACGATCAACACAGAATCTTCCGGATTCAACAACTCTTTCGCCACTAATAATCGTCGCTCCATCATCGCGAGCCATTTACTGTGACGATACTGATCATCGCCCTCTACGTAATCGTTGTTGTATTTCCAGTCTTTTGCCCCGGTGTTGTAGGGTGGGTCGATATAGATCGCATCCACTTTGCCGCGATGGGTGTAGGTCAGAGCTTTAAGAGCATGGTAGTTTTCACCATTAATAACTGTATGGCACGGCTTGTCTCCACCGCGCTGTACCTTGCCGGTACTGATCAGGCCTGGATAGATGGTGTCGCGGAACTCGGCTACCACCACCAGGTCATCCATCGCCACGGTCTGCGTTTCGCTCTCTTCGGCACCCAGCAACTCCAAAACAGCCGACTTCCTGGCTTTTTGGATGCTCTTCACCTGCCACAGCCGCTGATCGCCCTTCTTGGTGGAACCACGTTCCGGCAATACTCGAACCTTGTCACCTTTCCTAATCGGTCGCAGCGGCAACTCAACCGCTTCCGGGCTATGACGCTCGAAGTTCAGCCCGAAGGGTAGCCGTGAAGACAGCATTTTGAACTCGCGATCCAGCTCGGCCCCTAACGCCGCGTCTTTGGCTTTTGCCTTGGCAATCAAATCGGTCAGTCGTGACACTAACGGCTCCTAATTCTTTTGGTTCTGCTATTCGTGGGCTGCATGGGGCTCAGTCGTTCCATGGATTGATAACCGTTACACCCGCTGCCTCAAAAGGGCTGGTATCTCGTGTGGCTACCGCAAGGCCGTTGGCTGCCGCCGTAGCAGCAATAAATCCATCAGCGGCAGCAATCGCCAGCCCGGCCTTTTGAGCCTTAGTGATAAGCTCGGCGTAGGTTTGGGTGCAGGGGAGATCAAACGGAAGCACCCGCCCGGCAAACAGTGGCAGTACCCGCCGTTCCAGGCTCTCCAGCAAGCCGGTACGGCGCTTTCCGGCCGGAAGCAGGGCAATGCCCGACCGTAGCTCTGCAACTGTGATAGCGGACAGGAAGAGGGTTTCCAGAGCCTGTGCGTCGATCCACTCGATAACACCAGGCTCTGGCTCCCGGCGCAGTGGCTCGGAGAGGACGTTGGTGTCTAGCAGGATCATTCGAAGTTCACCGGCTTAGCTGGCGTCTTGTCACGGACTTGCTCAAACACGGCAAACTCGTTGTCGGCTAGCTTGGCCTGCTTGCCTATGTCGGCCAGCAGAGAGCCCAGCTTGACCCGCCCCTCGGGCGCTACAGCAGCCTCCAGGATCTCGCGTACCTCGGCTTCCATGCTATGCCCATGCAGAGCTGCACGGACGCGCAAGGCGCGGTGTACCTCATCAGAAAGGTTGCGAACAGTCAGCATGGCCATTGGAAGCGTCTCCCATTGCATTCAATGCATTCATTGTATGGGGTTGACTGCACCTTAACAAGCTGTGCCGCGGCAGCGGTGAACCCCTCGGAGAGCAGGATAGCGTCGAGCCCGCCAGGGCGAGTAAGTTCATGGATTTGCTAGGCCGACGCTTGCGGCGGTATAGCAAATACACATCCTGCCCTCTTGATCCACCGCACGGTGCCGCTTTGTGCCGCATCGAAGTCACACATAGGCTGGATTTTACAATTCAATAGAATATTTATTGATAAATACTCTTCGCTTAATCCCTTTTCCGAATAATTACATCTTCAGTGCGGCTATTGTGCGGCTGAGTGCGGTTGCAGTGCGCCTATAATGCGGCAAGCCCGCCAATATCAAAATCAAACAACAACTTACGATATGTCGTAAGTGTTCTGAGTGTGATGCGAAAGTATCATTTCATAGTGTGATCAGAGGAGATTGCCTATGGAACTTCTTGAAGAACTTCGTAACGCCAAACTAAAAAAGCCACCAGCTAACGGCAAGGTGGCGTTCTTGAGAAATATTGACCAGATCAAAGCAGCATTGGATCAGGGCTACACGGCTGTAGATGTGTGGCGAGTCATGCATGACCAAGGGGAAGTAAAAGTTAAATACAACCAATTTGCGCTGTATGTCAGGAGATTTATCAGGGAGACAAAGCAATGAAGAAAATAATCGGCACGGCAATATTGACAGCAACCCTTTCAGCATCACTTCCCGTTTATTCTGGCGGGGGTGGATTAACTGGTGGAGCTACGGAAATAACTCAACTTCTGAACAATGCCGAGCTTCTTGATATAGCCATTAAGGAAGCGGAAAACCTGGCCTATCAAATCCGGCAGTATGAAATTATGTACGAGAACTTCCGCAACCTGCCCAACCATATAAAACAGCAAGCGTTAGCGGATCTCCAGGCGCTGGCCAGCATCGTGTCCACCGGTCGGGCTGTGGCTTACAGCTCTGGGCAGATCGACGAAGACTATCAGCGAGAATACCGCGACTTCGAATACTACGCTCAACGCCAGCAGGGTAACCATGATGCTTTGGCAGAGCGTTACCATGACTGGTCTCAGTCGAACCATGACAGCGTGCGTGGGGCACTTCGCGCAGCGGGGCTCCAAGCCCAGCAATTCGACCGGGAAGACTCCGCGCTTCGCACCATTGAAGCACAAATGGAAAGCGCGGCCGGAACTAAGCAACTGCTCCAGGCTGGCGGCTCTATCGCGGCCATGCAGGTTGAACAGCTCCAGAAGCTCCGCCAACTCCAAATGGCCCAAATTCAGCTACAGGCCAGCCACGTAGGCGGTCAGGTGGATCGGCAGGCTGAGGACGATTCCGCCTGGCATCGCGCCGTTGCGCCGCGTGATAACAGCCCCGATACCCAGCAGCCCATCCAGGCCAATGATCTGTTTTGAGGTGTAAGCCATGAATACCAATACCAAAATTCTGATTGTGATTGCTGGCCTGGTGGCGACTATCGCAACCGCAGCGGTCCTGTGGCAGTCCGATAAGGCGGAAGACGATGCCGCCTGGGAACGTGCTACCGCCCCCCGTGATAGCGAGCCATCTTCACAGCGGCCGATCACCAGTGATGATCTGTTCGGCTCAGGAGCCGGGGGGGATGGGCAATGAGGCCTTGGCTATATCCATTACTCTTTGCTGGCCTGGTGCTGCTCAGCGGGCCTGTGGCCGCTGCTGATGGCGATATAGTACGCGACCTTCAAGAGGGGTTCCGAGACTCTGTAGCCTTGTGGTACGCCCCGTTGCAGCAAGTAGCGACCTGGTTGCTGCTATCGCTTGCGGTGATTTCCTATACCTGGTCAGCAAGCCAGATGGTGCTGCGAAATGCCGATTTGGGTGAGTTCGTGGCGGAGTTCGTCAGGCTGGTGATCTTCACTGGATTCTTCCTGTTTCTGATCCAGGGTGGTCAACAGTTGGCGGAAACTATGATCAAGGGCTGGATATGGATCGGCGGTCAGGCCACCAGTACCAGCTTGAGCCTGAGTGTGCCGGAGATCCTGGAGCGCGGGTTTACCCTTGGGGGCGATGTTATTTCGGCAGGCAGTGGCTTGAGCCGGATTGCCTACACCATCCTGGCGCTACCCGTAGTGATCTTGTACACGCTGATTGCAGCTTATGCCTTCTTCGTGCTGGCTGAAATGTACGTGGTCACGGCAGCAGGCATTGTTCTGCTGGGCTTTGGCGGTTCGCAGTGGACGGCGGATTACGCCAAAAAATACATCACCTACACCATCAGCATCGGTGCCAAGCTCTATGTCATGTTCCTGGTCATCGGCGCGGGTGAGCAGTTTATCCACCAGTGGGCTGTAAATCAGGATCACGAGTCGTTCCGAGCCATTCTCGCCATCATTGGTGTGCTTTTGATGATGGCCATTCTGGTGAAGATGATCCCTGACGCGGTTCAGGGAATCATCAACGGGGCTTCTCTCGGCGGTGCTACGCCGACTGTAGGCAGTATGGCAAGGACTGCCGGGTCTGTCGCGGTGGGGGCTGCTGTAGGCGCAGCGGGCGGCGCTATGGCCGTGCGTGAGGCCTCTAAGCTGGCCGGTGAACAGCTCGGCGGCGGTGGTGCGCTCGCCTCGGCGGTAGCTCCTGGCGGTGGGTCGTCGGGCGGTAGTTCCTTCCTGGGCGCTCCAGCAGGTGGTTCGTCAGCCGGTGGTAGCTCGCCAAGCGCTGGAACAGGACCGCTTCCAATGCCTGGTGGTGGTTCATCATCGGCCGGTGTTACATCGGGGGCTGGACGCATGGCCCACGCCGGTCAGACCATGAAGAACCTGACGAAGGCGGCAGGTGAAACCCTTGGGGGCAAGATCATGGGTGACTACAACGCTAGCCATGGCTCTTTCGGTGGTTCGATGGCTCAGAAGCTCCGAGCTGAACGGCTTGGTATGTCGGAAGGTGGTGAGTCGGCCCATACGGGTGGCCAGCAGAGCAGCAGCCAGACCGGAGCCATGAGCGGCACTATCCGAGCGGCATCATCTGACGGCGACAGTACGCATAATCAGACCCCCCAGGCCACGCATAATCCCCCCCATTTTGAATCGGCAAGTAGTGAGTATAGCGGCTCAGAACAGCCCTACATGTCACCTGCACGGAGACTGAACGATGAACAATGAACGTCCGCAAGCCCCTGTTTGGTATCTGCTAGCCTGGTTGGGCATAGCGCTCCTGCTGGTCGGCTTCGCCATCACCGGGTCATGGGTTGCCTGGCTGATGCTGCCGGTTTGCTATCCCTTCATCATGAAGGCCGTCTCATGGCGGCCAGAACCTCAAGATCACCGCAGCAACCTTGATGCCTAATCGTGGGCAATGAGGTCATCTGTCGCGTAGGGGTGGTACGCATAATCGGACCCCCCTACGCATAATCGGACCCCCTCGCTGAAACACACTTCACCAGTACTGACTGTGCCGGGCTCTGCCCGGCGTTTTAACGCCAAAAAGGGGTAGCAGTGCTTGCCTTGGCGTCGAAATCAGCCTGATCAGCCCATCCATAATAATAAGAAGAATAATATTCTGATTATTCTTATGGTCACGTGTGTAGTTTCAATGCCGGTTTCCCAGCCCATCAAGAGTAAGGCCAAGCAGGAATGGGTATCTGGCGTGGGGTAGGGTGACGACTTTTCTTTTTGGCGTTCAAACATCGGCCTGTGGCCGATAGATAAAGCCCTTGGGCTTTATCGGTCAAGGTGTAATCACCCGCATCAAGCGGGTGGTTACACCGCCTGGATATCCTGAGATATCCTGAATATCCTGCTAAAACTTCAAAAATTCGGGCCGCTGTGGCACGCCTCCGGGCCGGTGTGACACGGCATCGGGCCGCTGTGACACGTTATCGGGCCCCTGTGACACGCTTTAACCTTCCCCTGGCGTCTATCTCAATGCCGATTTCGACCAATCTGCCTGCGTCTTCCTTGATCCGCCGTCGAAAGTTACGGAGCATGGTGCTGGTCGCAGCAACACCGCAAACAGCACGAATCAGGGTATCCAGAAACCAACCGCCGGCTGGGATGCGGTTGTGGGTAAGCACATGTCGGGCAACTGCCTGGCTGATTCCATGTTGCAGCCTGGCAATCGGTGCAGGCGAGTAGTACAACGGCAAGTCCTTCTCCATCAGCATCACCAGGGCAACGCCCAGCCGGACACGCCACAAGTGACGTTCGCCGCCAGTGAGCGGGTCCCGGCGAGTCATGGATGATGGGATCACGTGGTCGATGAGGCCTCCGATGATGCTGTCACCACTCCGCTCCAGCTCAGGCGTCACGATTTCCACCGTGGCGGCTCGCAGATCAGTCAGCAGCTTCTTGAGGCGGGCATGGCTGTACTGGTGATCAGAAATCATCCGACGCAGCTTCGCCGGGTCAACCAGCAGCTCAATGCCCCCGTCAGAGATGTTGCGACGCCGTTCGGCAATGTACAGCATGGACTCAACGATATCGGCATGGCGCTGCCCAAGCCTGCCGGTTACACGGCATCGGCCAAAACTTGTTTCCATCCACTGTCCTACACGTTCTTGGGGACGCTGGCTGGGCTGATAGATCATTACTCGGGCCTGCAATGCCGTGCTGGTCGGGGCAACTCGGTTACCAGTCTTCATCGCCGCCTCTGCCAACGGACTTCAGATTTACTGGCGAGGGGCGTTTCTGCCGCTCTAGTACAGCAGGTTTGAGGATGCCGCCTTCGTGACGCCTGAACCAGCATTCCTGGAAAGGCGCGCCGTAGTTTGCTTTGCTGACGCCGAAGCGAACGAAGTACCCACGCTGGCCTCTATCAACGCCCCATTCATCGGCCTCGGCTTGCGTCATGCCAGATAGGTAGGATTGCCAGCGGATATTATCGACAAGTACGGATGAGCCACGGCTCGCCTGCTGTTGGTCGCCGGTGCCCATCATTGCAGCACCCTTGTTCGAGTGGTGCAAAAACACGATAGAACAGCCAGTATCAGCAGCTATGGCCTCCATGCGGCCAATGACCTGAGCCATAGGTCCGCTGGAGTTCTCTTCCTCGATGTGGAAGCGGCGCAGGGTATCCAAGACCATCAGGCGACGACCCTCGGCAGCCCGTTTAAGCCCATCGAACCAGTCGGGGGCCATGATATTGGGACACCTGCCGATCAATGGTTCAATCAGCAGTCGTTCAGCCACAGCTTGCCGCTGCTCCGGCGTGAGGTGTGCGCCCAGCGCGTGTAGTCGGTGATAAATAGCAGTAGGTGGATCTTCGGCCGGCAGGTATATCACTTGGCCTGTGGGCAGCTCACCTACTTCCAGCAAATCGGGGCCACCGGCAAGCTGTGCAGCTAATTGCAGAGCAAGCATGGATTTACCTGCTCCACCAGGTGATACAAGCGCACCGACTGTTCCCGTCACCATATTGGGTAAAACATAATCAAGCGATGGCGGTTCATTTTCAAATGCCCACATCAGATCAATCGCCATGTCTCACCCCCTATCGCCGCAGAGCCGGTCACTGTCCAGCAGCTCGGCAATTTGCGAGGTGCGGAAATAAACACGCCGACCGACTTTCAGCTTTGCCTGGTTGATCTCTGTAGCCCAGGGGTTATTTGTACGCAGGCTTATGCGCAGACCGTCTGGTGAGCGGTCAAGAACAGTGGCCAGTTGGGGAAGGCTCAGTAGTGGGCCAAAACGGTCGAGAAGGGAATCCTCGATAGTCATTGTGTAATCCTCCGTAATTGATACTTGCCTTACGAAGGTTATGAATACCGGGCTTGTTTGTATACTTACGAAATATCGTAAGTTGCTGAAAAATATGAACTAACCGCACTATAGGCGCACTGCAATCGCATTGTGCCGCACAATAGCCGCACTCAATAACCTCAAGTTATTTATGGTGTGATCGGTATTCAAAAATATTCTAAACCACAGTGAATTATTCTCTCTCACTACGTAGGTACGATGGGGGTGCCGCTTGGCGCGGTCCTTCTTGCGGGCAGGATGTGTAAACGGTCCACCGCCAGCAAGCTGGTGGAGTTCGTTTACCAGTAACTTACTCGCCCTGTTGGGCTCGACGGTGTGTGACGTTCTGGTAGGGAAGGCTTTCGGCTTGGGTTGGTCATGCCTTCCTGGGTTTCTGCGAGCGTCGCTGCTCGATGGCATCAAGTTGGTCTACCAGGTCTTCGGCCCGTAGGTGGGTATAGCGCTTGAGCATTTGCATGGACTTGTGACCGCTGATCGCGGCAACCTGCTGATCGCTGAGCCCGCCTTCGACAAACCGGCTGACAGCCTCATGGCGAAGGTCATGAAAGCGCAGTTCTTTCAGACCAACGCTGGCCTTGGTGTTCAACCAGACCTTGTTGAAGTTGTAGGGTCGCCGCTGGCCGTCCTGGCCCGGCTCTCCAAAGAAAACCAGGTCCGTGTCGATGGGGCGCACCGGGTTGGCCAACGCCTGCCGGAAGACCTCCACCGCTGTGTTGCTAAGGGGTACTGTGCGGGGCGTGGTGTTCTTTGTCTCCAGAAGGCGCACAATGCGCCGTTTCAGGTCTACCTGGCTTCTGCGTAGGGTGGTGATTTCCGACGAGCGCATGCCCGTTTCCAGGGCAATACGGACGATCCAGCCCAGCATGGGGTTGGTGTGCGCATCCACGGCGGCCAGCAGGCGCTGCTCTTCCTCATGGGTCAGGCGACGTTCCCGGCCTGGCGGCGGCGAAGGCCGCCGAATGCTTTGCACCGGGTTGTAGGTCAGGCCGATACCCCATTCCTTCATGGCTGTGTTGAACATGTGGCCCAGCAACGCCAAATCGAGTCGGACAGTGTTCGGGGAGCGGGGCTTGGGATCTGGCTTTCCTTTGGCGTCCTTCCTATCCAGGCCCGCCAGTCTCTCATCCCGGTACTTGGCAATGATCTCTGGCGTCAGGGCGGCAAGGGAGTATTTACCAAGGTGCTTGATAAGGGGCTTGGCGTGACGGGCATCACTGGCCGCCGAGGTGGGGCGTTTGGTCGGGGAGACTTCAGCGAGGTACCGCTTGAGGGCATCGGCAACGGTCAGTCGCTCCGCAGGCGCTCGCTGGATGTAGACTCCTCGCACCATCTCGTCTTCGGTTCGACGTGACCAGTCCTCCGCATCTCGTTTGGTGCGGAAGGTCTTGGTTGCGGTGGGAAAGCCGCTCTTGCGGATGACGGCTTTCCAGGTGCCAGAGGGGGTCTTGACCAGTGTTGCCATGGGGTCTCGGTACAGTCCTTTTGATTCAGCACTGTACCGAAACTGTACCTTTACGGCAATCCTGTGGTGTTTGGTGGGCCCAGCAGGACTTGAACCTGCGACCTACCGATTATGAGTCGGCTGCTCTAACCAACTGAGCTATAGGCCCTTTTTCTGATTTCGCCGTCACCGAAAGGGGCGGCGAAGGCGGTATTCCTAACTGTTCCTGAGGGTCTCGACTAATCGATTATGAGTCCTCTGCTCTAACCAACTGAGCTATAGGCCCTAAAGCAAAGCGGGCGCCATTATACCCATGAGGGTAGGCGCACGCTACTGTGTTTGCTGTTTTAGCTGTTGCCCTGGTCGTCAATAAAGCCGCGCAGGTGATCGGAGCGGGAAGGGTGGCGCAGTTTGCGCAGAGCCTTGGCTTCGATCTGTCGGATACGCTCACGGGTAACATCGAACTGCTTGCCGACTTCCTCGAGAGTGTGGTCGGTATTCATTTCAATGCCGAAGCGCATGCGCAGTACTTTCGATTCGCGGGCAGTCAGGCCTGCTAGCACGGAGCGGGTGGCTTCGCGCAGACCTTCGGCGGTGGCGGAATCCACCGGCGACAGGGCCTGGATATCTTCGATGAAATCGCCCAGATGGCTGTCTTCATCGTCGCCAATTGGGGTTTCCATGGAGATCGGCTCTTTGGCAATCTTCAATACCTTGCGGATCTTGTCTTCCGGCATTTCCATGCGCTCGCCAAGCTCTTCCGGCGTGGGCTCGCGGCCCATTTCCTGCAGCATCTGACGAGAGATGCGGTTGAGCTTGTTGATGGTCTCAATCATGTGCACCGGAATCCGGATGGTCCGGGCCTGGTCCGCGATGGAGCGGGTGATTGCCTGACGAATCCACCAGGTGGCGTAGGTTGAGAACTTGTAGCCGCGACGGTATTCAAACTTGTCCACCGCTTTCATCAGGCCTATGTTGCCTTCCTGAATCAGGTCGAGGAACTGCAGGCCGCGGTTGGTGTACTTCTTAGCGATGGAGATAACCAGTCGAAGGTTGGCTTCGACCATTTCTTTCTTGGCACGGCGGGCCTTGGCTTCACCAATAGAAACGCGGCGGTTGATCTCTTTAATATCAACCACGTCCAGATCCACTTCGGTCTGTACGTTATGGATGCGCTTTTGCAGACGGATAATTTCGTCCAGACGCTCGCCAATGGCAGCGCCATATGCCTTTTTGCTTTTAGCGATCTGCGGTGCCCAGTCCAGGTCAACTTCGTTGCCAGGGAACGCTTTGATAAAATCCTTACGGGGCATTTTGCAGTCGCGAATACAGATCTGCATGATGGCCCGTTCGTTTTCCCGCACCAGATCGTTGGTGGAGCGAACAACTCTGACCAGCTCATCAAAGGCCTTGTTGCCAAGCTTGAAGGGCGCGAACACCTGGCCCAGCTCGTTCAGGGCTTCCTGGGTTTTCTTGTGACTGCGACCATGCTTGGCCAGCGCTGCGTTGGCGGCATCCAGCTTTTCTTTCAGCAGCTCAAAGCGCAGTCGAGTCTCTTCGGGATCCGGGCCGCTCTCTTTCTCTTCTTCGTCGGCGTCGTCATCGTCGTCGACATCGTTGTTGTCGCTGTCATCGGCAGAGGTATCTTCGGTGGTGTCCTCGCCCATGAACGGTTCGGCGTCGTCCGGATCGAGGAAGCCGGTCACGATGTCGCTGATGCGGCCTTCGTTCTCGATGATGCGGTCGTAAGCCTGGATAACGGTGCCAGCGGTGCCCGGAAAGTGAGCAACCGCCGCCATAACATCGCGGATACCTTCTTCGATGCGCTTGGCAATAACGATTTCGCCTTCGCGAGTCAGCAGCTCAACGGTGCCCATTTCACGCATGTACATGCGCACGGGATCGGTGGTGCGTCCGGCGTCGGTTTCAACCGCGGCGAGGGCTGCAGCAGCTTCAGCGGCGGCAGCTTCGTCAGCGGTGGAATCGCCTTCGGTCATCAGCAGGGTATCGGCGTCCGGTGTTTCTTCGCACACCTGGATGCCCATGTCGTTAATCATCCGGATGATGTCTTCAACCTGATCCGGATCTGCGATATCTTCTGGCAGGTGGTCATTGACCTCAGCGTAAGTCAGGTAACCTTGTTCCTTGCCTCGTGCGATGAGGTCTTTTAAACGTGATTTCTGCGAATTGCCTGACATAGACACCCTGTGAACTCGCTTTTGAAGAGGAAAAAGTTAAACAGCCATTATAGCTGTCGCATATCTGGTCTGCCACCGATGGTTAGATGGTGATCAATTGCTATAGTTTCAAGTGCTCAGTCTTCAGCATTCGGATTTAACGTGCCGGCACTGAGGGTTCTCAGCTCATCCCGTTGTTCCGGGGTGAGCGTTGCCAGGTTCCGGAGCAGGGTGGCCAGTCTTTGCTGGCGCGCGGCTTCTTCGTTCGGGCTCAATAGCTCTCTGGCGGCTGCCAGTGTGCTGTCCCGTGCCGGTATGTGCTCCAGTCCGTCGAACAGGTTGTAAAACCTGTCTCGGGCCTGTTTGTCGGTCGCCAGTCCCGCCACTAATGCCTTGCGGGTCCGGATGTCCTGTTCCAGTAGCCAGCGGGCAAAGCGCCCCGCTTGCTCCAGTTGTCTCGTGCTGTCGGCCAGTGCTTTAACTTCGGTAGCCAGCTCTGGCGTCTCCAGCAAAGCCAGGCACAGCGTGCTGTCTTTGCTCAGCTTTACATCAATTCGTTCTTCCGTTGGCCGATTCTGGCGTTCGCCTCGCCAGCCTCTGGCTTTGTATTTCTGGTCGCCCTGCTGGCGGTTCTGCCACTGATTGCGGCTCCCGCACAGGCGCAGCATTTCCTGCCACATGGCGTCCCGCAGGGTGCTGCGGGGCATTTTGTTCAGCAGGGGCTCGGCCCTGGCTCTCAGCTCGCCCCGATGTTCCGGTTGCTGCAGGTCGAGGCCCTCACTCTGGCGGTCAAACAGATACCGCGAGAGCGGTGTGGCGCCATCAATGCGTTTCTGGAAGGCGCTGGCGCCCTCCTTGCGGACCAATGTGTCTGGGTCCTCACCCTGCGGCAGCATCAAAAATTGAAGATGCAAACCGTCTGCCATCAGTTCCAGGGCGTTTTCCATGGCGCGATCTGCCGCCCGGAAGCCGGCCTGGTCGCCGTCAAAGCAAAATACAATATGCCTCACCTGCCTGAGTAAGGCGGTCAGGTTGTCCTGATTGGTCGCTGTGCCCAAGGTCGCAACGGCGTAATGTATGCCGTGCTGGGCCAGTGCGATCACGTCCATGTAGCCTTCTACCACCAGCAACTTGTCGAGCTGGCGAATGGCTTGCCGGGCTTCGTGCAGGCCATAGATCTCGCGGCTTTTATGGAATACGTCCGATTCCGGCGAGTTGATGTACTTGGCCTTGTCGTCGCCCAGTGTGCGACCACCGAAGGCGACGGTTTTGCCTCGGCTGTTCCGGATCGGAAACATTACCCGGTTGCGAAACAGGTCTCTTGGCCTGCCGTACTGATCGGAAACCGTCTTGGTTTCCAGCAGCGGCGCTTTCAAATCCTTGGGCGCGGCGTCAAACAGGGCCGTGCCGGTGCCGGGTGCAAAGCCCACCTGGTACTGCTCGATAATGGCGTCGTCCAGGCCGCGCTGCTTCAGATAATCTCTTGCGTAAGCGCCTTGCTGGCTGGCCAGAGCAGAATGGTAGAACCTGCCGGCGAAATCCAGGGCATCGGTCAGTGTCCGGGCCTGCTGCATTTCCTGTTTGGCGGCCTGGTCATAAGGCACTTCCATGCCGGCACGTTTGGCCAGTTCTTCCACCGCTTCCGTAAAGCCCAGCCCCTCAAATTCACGGATGAAGCTGATGGCATCACCATGAGCGCCGCAGCCAAAACAGTGATAAAAGCCTTTATCTGGCCGAACATTGAATGAGGGTGTTTTCTCATCATGAAACGGACAGCAGGCCTTGTAGTTGGCGCCGGCTTTCTTGAGAGTAATGCGGGATCCGATCAGCTCCCCCAGATCAATACGATCCAGCAGGTCTTCAACAAATCGTTGAGGGATCAGTCCGCTCATGGTGGCTCCACTTCATCCGGAATGCCGGATACAAACGTTATTCACCATAGCCAAAAATGCCGCCGAAGCCAGGCCTCGGCGGCATTTTCAGTTTGCCGGATAAGGCGAAACGCCGTTCCGGCAATCAGTCGTGCTGTCGATACGATCTGAACTCAGTACAGACGCTCGAACTTGCGCTGCTCACGCTGAAGCTTCTTGAGATGACGCTTAACGGCTGCAGCTGCTTTGCGCTTACGTACGGAAGTTGGCTTCTCGTAGTGCTCACGACGACGTACTTCAGACAGTACACCGGCCTTCTCGCAGGAACGCTTGAAGCGACGCAGTGCTACATCAAACGGCTCATTCTCTTTCACTTTAACAGCTGGCATTCGAAAATCACCTACCTGATAGATTCGGTTTCAATTTGTTCGGCCGGAAAATTGCGTCCGGTCGGCTCGATCCCTGGTCAGATTGGCTAAAACTCGACCAGTGCATAATTTAGGGCGGCAATGATAGCCCCTGGATATGTTCAGGTCAATGACTGTTCAACGAATCTGCCAGAGCCTTTCGGGTTTCTGCTAAAATGCCGGCAGCTTTCAACGACCCTTTTCGGACGCGACCCTGATTATGCTGATTCTTGGTATCGAAACCTCCTGTGATGAAACCGGCGTAGCGCTGTTTGACGATCAGCAAGGCCTGCTGGCCCATGTGTTGTTCAGTCAGATTGACATGCATGCGGATTACGGCGGTGTGGTGCCCGAGCTGGCATCCCGCGATCACGTTCGCAAGCTGTTGCCCCTGTGTGAGCAGGTGCTGGCCAGTGCCGGCAAAACCCGGGCAGACCTTGAGGGCATCGCCTACACCGCAGGCCCCGGTTTGGTGGGTGCGCTGATGGTGGGCGGATCGGTTGCCCACGCGCTCGGGTTTGCCCTGGGTCTTCCTGTGCTGGGGGTGCATCACATGGAAGGTCACCTGTTGGCGCCGATGCTGGAGGACAATCCGCCGGCATTCCCATTTGTAGCTCTATTGGTGTCGGGCGGTCACACCCAACTGGTCAGGGTGGACGGTATAGGTGAATACCAGATGCTGGGTGAGTCGGTGGATGATGCCGCCGGTGAGGCGTTCGACAAGACTGCCAAAATGCTGGGTCTGGACTATCCCGGAGGGCCCAGGGTCGCTGCGCTGGCCGAGAAGGGCCGGGAGGGGCAATATCGATTCCCGCGCCCGATGACAGATCGGCCTGGGCTGGATTTCAGTTTCAGTGGTCTGAAAACCTTCACTCTGAACACGGTGAATGCCGCCCGTGATAATGGCCAGCTGGATGATCAGGTTCGGGCGGATATTGCACTGGCCTTTGAGTCAGCCGTGGTAGACACGCTGACCATTAAGTGCCGGCGGGCGCTGGAACAGACTGGCTGCAAACGCCTGGTCATTGCTGGCGGAGTAAGCGCAAACAAACGCCTGCGGGCGGGGTTAGAGAAAATGACCGCGAAAGTCGGTGGCTCGGTGTTTTACGCCCGCCCGGAGTTTTGTACCGATAACGGTGCGATGATTGCCTATGCCGGTGCCCAGCGCCTGAGAGCCGGGCAGCAGGACGGCCAGAGGATCGTGTCTGTGCCGCGCTGGCCGATGAACACCTTGCCGCCGGTGCATGAGCCCCGAGCGAATGGCCTGGTGGACGGACCGGGTTACAAGCCGGTTTCCCGCCCCTGAGCCAGGCGGATCAGGTTGTTGCGGTGACGCACCACAATGAGCAGAGTCAGCAGACCAAACAGCGGCAAGGTGTCGGGTTCAATAAAGGCGCTGATGATCGGGCCGCTGATGATGGCTACCAGGGAGGCCACGGCTGAAATGCGCCAGCGCCACATAACCAGTAACCAGAGTGTCGCCATGATAAAGGTAGTGGCGGGCGCCAATGCCAGTCCGGCGCCCAAGGCGGTTGCAACGCCTTTGCCCCCTTTGAAGCGGTAGAACAGCGGGATCATGTGGCCGGTGACGGCGCACAGGGCAACCATCGCCTGCACCAGGATCGACATGCCAGCCAGGTGCGCCAGCCACACCGGCAACCACCCCTTGAAGGCATCCAGTGCCAAGGTGATCAGCGCTGGCTGCCAACCGCCGGCCCGGTACACGTTGGTGGCTCCCGGGTTGCCAGAGCCCTGGGCCCGCGGATCTGGTAGATGCCACAGACGGCAAACCGGCAACGCGAACAGCACCGAACCGGCCAGGTAGGCGCCGAAGCAGAGTATGACGATCAGGATCGGGTTGCTGGTCAGGTCCATGGTTGCATCGCGGGCGCGCAGACGTCGCCGGGTATTCTGTGAGAAAATGCCCGTTTGGTCGTTCAACAAGCAGGTAAGTGATTACAGTATCGGTTGCCTGCACATTATTCAATCAGCCTTGAGTGCAACACACGGGGAGTCCGGTTTGGCAGAGCGTAACGTAGACACGGTGCTCATTGAGGGCCTGGCGGTAGAAACCGTCGTGGGTGTTTATGATTGGGAACGGGAGGTTACCCAGCGACTGCTGGTTGATCTGGAGATGGCCTGGGATATCCGTATACCCGGAGCCAGCGACGATGTCGCCGACGCATTGGACTACGCGGCGGTCAGCGAGCGGGTCAGCCAGTGCCTGCAGGCCATGAAGCCCCAGCTGATCGAGCGTGCGGCGGAGGAGCTTGCGGCGATGTTGCAATCCGAGTTTGGCGTGTCGTGGCTCAGGCTGGCCCTACACAAGCCGGGCGCTGTGCCCGCGGCACGCTCGGTGGGTGTGCGGATTGAACGTGGAGTTCGCTCATGAGTCGGGTCTACATCAGTATTGGCAGTAATATCGAGCGCTACCGACACGTGACGGCCGCACTGGATGCGCTGCACGCATGGTTTGGCGAGCTGATCATCTCGCCCGTGTATGAGAGCGAATCGGTGGGCTTTGAAGGCTCCGACTTTCTGAATCTGGTGGTGGCGATTGAAACCGAGCTGACAGTTGGTGAATTGTCGCGTCGGTTTAAGCAACTGGAGGCAGAGAATGGTCGAACGCGATCTGCGCCAAAATTCAGTCCCCGAACGTTGGATCTGGATATCCTGACCTACGATGATGCCAAGGGCGTGGTCGACAGCGTTGAATTGCCGCGGGCAGAAATCCTGAAGAATGCCTTTGTGTTGCGGCCGATGGCAGATATTGCTGGCGATGAGCTGCACCCGGTATGCGGGCAATCATACCGCCAGCTCTGGCAGAACTATCAGCGTGACCAAAAACTCTGGCCAGTTGATTTCAGCTGGCAGGGCCGGTTAGTG
Source organism: Marinobacter excellens HL-55 (assembly GCA_001314845.1). Taxonomy (GTDB): domain Bacteria; phylum Pseudomonadota; class Gammaproteobacteria; order Pseudomonadales; family Oleiphilaceae; genus Marinobacter; species Marinobacter excellens_B. The sequence continues at coordinate 30,383 of LJZQ01000027.1, read as the reverse complement.
TCACGGGCGCTGGTTGGCTGACCGGAATCGCCGAATCAGGTTGTCGGTGGCGCTGTCACCGGCGCTACCTGCTTGCTCTTCATTCAGCAGTCGGGGCAGTATCTCGTTGCCAATCTGCTTGCCCAGTTCAACTCCCCACTGATCAAAACAGTCCAGATTCCAGATCACGCTCTGCACAAAGGTGCGATGCTCATACAGCGCAATCAATGCGCCCAGAGTTTCCGGTGTGAGCTTATCCATCATGAGGATGTTGCTGGGCTGGTTGCCCGGGATCGCTTTGTGGGGCGCCAGAGCTGCCGCAGTGGCGGCATCCACGCCACCTTTGATTAGCTCTTGCTCGGCTTCCGCCCGGGTTTTACCCGCCATCATGGCTCGGGCCTGGCTCAGACAGTTGGCAAATAGCGTGGCGTGGTGATGTGCCACCGGGTTGTGGGATTGCAGCGGAATAATGAAATCAGCCGGGATCAGCCGGGTACCCTGATGAATAAGCTGGTGATAAGCGTGCTGGCCATTGGCTCCAACCCCGCCCCAGAGCACCGGCCCGGTTTGATAATCCACTGCCCGACCAGACTGAGTAACGCGTTTGCCGTTGCTCTCCATGTCGAGCTGCTGCAGGTGTTCTGGCAGATGCTTGAGGTACTCGTCGTAAGGCAGCACCGCATGGCTTTCGGCGCCCCAGAAATTGTTGTACCAAACGCTCAGCATGGCCATGACGATTGGTAGATTACGGTCGCCGGGTTGATCCCGGAAGTGGCAGTCCATGGCATGGGCACCGTTCAACAACCCCCGGAAGTGGTCCATGCCCAGGGTCAACGCGATCGGCAGTCCGATCGCAGACCACAGCGAGTAGCGACCGCCAACCCAGTCCCACATGGGGAATATGTTGTCACGATCAATGCCGAAGCGGGTAGCCTCGGCAGCGTTAGTCGTTACCGCCAGAAAGTGTGCGCTTACGGCGGCATCTGTTCCACCGTTATCAACAAACCACTGCCTGGCAACCTGGCCGTTTTCCAGGGTTTCCTGGGTGCGAAAGGATTTGGACTGCACCAGAAAGAGCGTTGTTTCAGGGTCAAGTTCGGCCAGGGTCTCGGTGATGTTGGTGCCATCAATATTGGCCACGAAATGACACCGGATACCGCCCTGCCAATAGGGCTTGAGGGCTTCAACCGCCAACTTTGGGCCGAGAAAGGAGCCGCCGATGCCAATGCTGACCAGATCGGTAAACGCCTTGCCGGTATACCCTGAGTGTTTGCCCGAGTGCACGGCCGAGACCAGCCGGTCCATTTGCTCCAGGGTCTGATGGATTTCCGGAACGATGTTTCTGCCGTCAACCCGGACATCCTGGTCGGCTGGCTGCCGAAGGGCGGTGTGCAAAGCCGGGCGGTTCTCGGTGAGATTGACAATCTCACCCGTGAACAGGGCGGTCCGACGCTGGTCGAGACCGCAGGCATCGGAAAGCGCCATCAGGGCGTCGAGAATCTCATCGGTCAGGCGGTTGCGTGAGAAATCGAGAGTCAGTCCGGCACCTTCGATCAGGTAGCGATTGGCCCGTTCCGAGTCCTGTGCAAACAGATCGCGCATGGGCGTTTCGGCCAGTTGGCTCTGTTGCCGGGCCAGGGTTTGCCACTGAGGAGTATTGGTCGGTGTTGCCGGTTGCTCGGCCATCAGACGGTCCTTTCTGTTTGCCGCGCCGGTAGCCAGGCGCGGCGGTTCCGGAAGCTATCGGGTAACGCAGAGATTATCAATCAGCCGGGTGGTGCCCAAGAACGCTGCGACCAGCAACGTGATCTCCTGGTCTGCGGGCGACGCTGGCTTCAGGGTATGGCTGTTTACGATGTTGAAATAATCCGGACGCAACCCGGCCTGGGCCAGGGCTTCCGTTGCTTCGCGTTCAAGCTCGTTATGATCGGTGCGGCCTTGTTCAAGCTGCGCGGCTATGTTGGTCAGGGTTTGATAAACCACTGGCGCTACCGCTCTTTCCTGCATTGAAAGGTAGCCATTGCGGGAACTTTTGGCCAGGCCGTCGTCTTCACGCACCGTGGGTGCGCCGACGATTTCCGTCGGGATCAGCAGATCACGGGTGAGTTTGCGAATTACCGCCAGTTGCTGGAAATCCTTCTCTCCGAACACGGCAATATCCGGCTGGACCATATTGAACAACATGGTGACCACGGTGGCTACGCCTTCAAAGTGCCCGGGTCGGCTGGCGCCACAGTGGCCTTCGCTGACTTCCGGCACGACCACCTTGGTTTGTCGCGCCAGTCCCTCCGGGTAGATTTCGTCTGCGGAGGGCGCAAACACCAGAGTATTGCCGGCCGCGGCCAGCATGTCCTGATCTTCTGCCAGGGTGCGCGGATAGGTGTCCAGGTCTTCACTGGCACCGAACTGCATCGGATTGACAAAGATGCTGGTGACCACCACGTCGGCGGCTTCCGCAGCTTTGCGTACCAGTGAAATGTGGCCCTCGTGCAGGTTGCCCATAGTGGGGACCAGGCCGATGGTTTTACCCTGCTGCCGCATGCTGCGCAGAATGGATCGCAGTTCTTTGAGTGAATGTACAGTTCTCATGCCTTGAACGTATGCTCCGCGGCCGGGAATGAGCGTTGTTTTACTGCCGTGGCGTAGGCGGCAATCGCTTCAGGAATCGAGTTGGTCTCAGCCAGAAAGTTTTTCACAAAACGCGGTTTGCGACCGGTGGTGATGCCCAGCATGTCGTGCAGTACCAGTACCTGACCATCGGTATCGCAGCCGGCACCAATGCCGATGACGGGTGCCCGAACGGCCTGGGTAATGCGCGCTGCCAGAGGCGCCGGAACGCATTCGAGCAGAATCACGTCGGCACCGGCCGCTTCGAGTTCACAGGCGTGTTCGATCATTGCTTCGGCCGCTTTCTCATCGCGGCCCTGAACCTTGTAGCCACCAAATTTATTGACGAACTGGGGGGTGAGTCCCAGGTGTGCGCAAACAGGCACGCCCCGCTCACTCAGCGCCTCGATGGTATCTCTCATCCAGTCAGTGCCTTCCAGCTTTACCATGTGCGCCCCGGCCCGCATCAGCTCAGCCGCGTTATCGAGAGCATCGGTGACGGTGCCGTACGACATGAACGGCATGTCAGCCATGATCAGTGAGCCGGTGTTACCTTTGGCAACGCAGCTGGTGTGATAGATCATTTGCTCCATGGTGACTGGTAAGGTGCTGTCGTGGCCCTGAAGAACCATGCCCAGGGAGTCACCAATCAGGATTACGTCTACGCCTGCTTCGCTCACCACGTGTGCGAAGGTTGCATCGTAGGAAGTCAGGGCAGAAAAGGCTTCGCCCTTTTGCTTGTATTCCCGCAGGGTATTGATGGTAACTGCCATAAGATCCTTGCCTTTTGGGTAGATGGACCAGCTCTGCCTCGGGGTCTGCCGAGCTCAAAGCGTTAGATTAATGCCGGGTTATATAAGACACAAGAGTAGCACGGAGTCTGGCGGGTATTCAGTGGCTTCCGGGCTGGGCTGGTAACCGTCGCAACCGGTTGTCCGGGCACTGAAGGCGCAAGGATTGAATGCGCTGGCCATTCGGTAACGTCAGCTCGGGATTCAGGTCAAGCAGCGGTTGCAGTACAAAGTCCCGACCGGGAAGCTCGGCGTGGGGCACTGTGAGGCGCTCGTCATGAATGGTTTCATCACCGTACACCAGCAGATCGAGATCCAGCGTGCGCGGGCCCCAGTGCTGCTTGCGTTCCCGGCCATGGGCCTGCTCAATGGATTGCAGGTGGTCCAGTAGCTGGTGGGCGGTCAATGTAGTGGCCAGTTCAACCGCACCGTTCACAAAGTCTGGCTGGTCCTGGGGGCCAACGGGCCGACTGGCGTAAAACGGTGACTGTGCCTGCAGCGTGGTGCCGGGCAGGCCGGCCAGCTCAGCTACCGCCCGGGCCAGTTGTGCTGCCGGGTTTTCCAGGTTGCTGCCAAGCCCGATATAGGCCACTACGGTCATGCCTGCGGCGGCCTCGTTACCGGGCTGCGCTTGCGACGACGTTTGCGGGGGGCTGTTGCAGAGCCCAGTTCTGACAGCATCTTCTCTTGCGCCCGCTCGTCAACGCGCTGGAACTCGGTCCACCACTTGCCGAGCCCCGGCTCGATTTCGCCGGCCGATTCCCGCACCAGCAAGAAGTCGTAGGCGGCCCGAAAACGTGGGTGTGTCAGCGTTGCAAAGGCGCGTTTGCCCTGGCGGCGGGGCAAGCGTATCTGCAGTTCCCAGATTTCTTTCATGGGGCCCGAGAAGCGCTTGGGAATAGCCGTTGCCTGCACCTGGCGGCCGATGACTTTGCCGATGGCGCCGTGCAGCGCGGGTTGTACCGGATCGCCATTGTCTTGCCGGTGGTGCCATTCTGCCTGCAATGCCGGCCACAGCATGGCGGCAAACAGGAAATAGGGGGTAACGGACTTGCCCTGGGCAATCCGGGCGTCGGTGTTGCGCAGCGCCTGGCGAATGAGTTCGTCGGATTCGCCCGCTTCGATGGCTCTCGCGGTCTCGGGAAACAGCGGTTCTAGCAAGCCGTAGTCGAGCAGCAAGTTGTAGGTGGCTTCGCCGTGTCCGGCGGAAAACAGCTTGAGAACCTCGTCAAACAGCCGGGCTGACGGAATGTGAGTCAGCAGTGGCGCTAGTTTGCGAATCGGCGCTTCGGTTTCCCGCTCAATATCAAAGCCGAGCTTGGCGGCAAACCGTATGGCCCTGAGCATGCGCACAGGATCTTCCCGATAACGGGTTTCGGGATCGCCGATCAGTCGGATTTGCCGGTTGTTCAGATCCTGAACCCCGTCGGCATAGTCAATGATAGTGAAGTTGCGAATGCAGTAATACAGGGCGTTGATTGTGAAGTCCCGGCGCAGGGCGTCGTCTTCCATGTTGCCGTAGACGTTGTCCCGTAACAGCAGCCCGTGTTCGCTGGTTCTGTGTTCGTCGTCGGCGACTTCTTCTTCGGCGTCCCGGGCGTTGCCACGGAAAGTCGTGACCTCAATGACTTCGCGCCCAAACACCACATGCACAATCCGGAAGCGGCGGCCGATCAGCCGTGAGTTCCGGAACAGGTCATGCACTTCTTCCGGTGTTGCGTCGGTGGCGATATCAAAGTCTTTAGGCTGGCCACCGAGCAGGATGTCTCTTACGCCGCCGCCGACAAGGTAGGCTTCGTAGCCTGACTTGTTCAGCCGGTGCAGCACTTTTCTGGCCTGCTCGCTGATCATGGAGCGCGAGACAGTGTGCTGATCCCGCGGGATCTCCTGTCGCTGGTAGCGTCGAACTTTCTTTTTCCCGTTGCCGGGAATGAAGGAGCGTAGTTTGTCTACAAGTCTATTAGGCATGGAATTCCGTGTTTGCGGTGCGCAAAAACAGGGATTTTAACGGTTTGAGCAGGAATTGCACACGTTTAGGCAGTTTTCGTGCCCAGAAAGATAGTATAGAGGGGATGTTTTTGCGGCTGCGACACTTTTGGGAACCCAGATAATCAAAAGGCGGATCCGTTTTCACGAACCCGCCCTCAAAGCGTTGACGATCTGCATTGTTTTTGTTGTTGTCGGGATTCTTTTTGATTTTTTACCCCACCGTGTGCCCCAAATGTAAGGACAATAAGCAACGCAAACGGAAAGCTTTGAATACATAGAGCGGTCAGGAGCATGGTGCGGGTATTTGGAGTAGCTGCAGTGCCGTTTCTGGAACGATTCTTCTCTACATCTACAACTCGCACATGCCTGGGAACCACTAAAAAGCAAAGTACCCAAAACACTCAGTTCGCTTGCGTCCAGTTTTTGTTTTTGTTGGTGGACGCTTGTGTAGCTTTTTGTTCTTGTTTTATCGCTACGTTGTCACTTTTGTTTTTGTTGTTGTGCGCCATATAGAGTGCAGAGCTCGTGCCAGTTTTTAAAAACTCTATTTTAACAAAGGGTTAAGTTTTCTACAGAAATAAGTGTTACCCCGTATTCGGCTTAAGTGTTACCCGTCAGGCCTTGGAATTTCGGGAAGTGTTACCGTGAGGAACGTTCGGTAACAAATGATTCCTGATTCATTTGTTAGATTGTCAGCTTTTCTTGCGCGGGATGCCCAGGCGTTGCCGACGCTCCCAAAGTGATTTTCGGCTGATGCCCAGTTTCTGAGCCAGTTCGGTTTCACTCATCCGGTCCTGATTCTCCAGCACAAAATGTTGGAAGTAATCTTCCAGTGACAAGTCGTTGGCAGAATCCGTCTCACGGGTACGGGTCTGTTCATTGTTGCCCTCTACCAGGGTTTCCGGGATGTTGTCATCGCCGAAATCGTTGTCCAGATCGAGCACACCCGGCGTGATCACGTCGCCGTCGGTCAGAATGGATGCCCGCTCAATGGCGTTTTCAAGTTCCCGGACGTTGCCAGGCCAGCGGCAACGTTCAAGAGCCTGCATGGCCTCCGGGCTGAGGCTGAGCTCGGGTCTACCCAGTTTTTCTGCCTGCCGCTTCAGGAAGCGACGGGCCAGGCCCAAAATGTCGGACCGGCGCTCGCGCAGGGGTGGAATCCGGATTTGCATCACGTTCAGGCGGTAATACAGATCCTCCCGGAACTCACCGGTGCGGGTCATGGCTTTCAGGTTTCGGTGGGTGGCGGCAATCATTCGCACGTCAACGGTGCGGCTCTGGGTAGAGCCTACTTTGCGTATTTCGCTTTCTTGCAACACCCGCAGCAGCCGCGCCTGGGCTTCGGCCGGCAGTTCACCAATTTCGTCCAGAAACAGGCTGCCGCCATCAGCGGCTTCGATCAAACCCGTCCGGGCAGACACAGCCCCGGTAAAGGCGCCCTTTTCGTGGCCGAACAGCTCAGACTCAATCAGGCTTTCGGGGATGGCCGCGCAGTTAACCGAAATCATCGGTTTGGTGGCACGAGGGCTAAGCAGGTGCAGCGCTCTGGCGGCCAGCTCTTTACCTGTGCCGGATTCGCCCTGGATCAGCACCGTCGTTTCTGTGGGCGCGACTTTGCGAATCAGTGTGAAGACTTTTTGCATGGGCTCACACTGGCCGAACATGATGGCCGAGGGATCGGATGCCTCCGCGCTGTGCTCCCCGGAAGATTCATCACTGGCCATGTTGCCCATGTCGGTGTGTTTGCGGGCCAGAATGTTTTCGACCGCAGCCAGCATCTCGTCATGATCAAAGGGTTTGGCAATGTAGTCGACGGCGCCCATTTTCATGGAGTCGACGGCAGAGCGCAGGCTGGCGTAACTGGTCATGATCAACACTGGTGTATTCGGGGCACGGTTAATCATCTCGGTGCCAGCGGCACCGGGCAACCGAAGATCGGTGATCACCAGATCGAAGTTATCTGGTTCAAGCAGGTCTGCTTCTTCGACGGAGACGGCGTCAGCCACCTCGTAGCCGGCATGCTGAAGCAGTTTGCGCACTGCAGAGCGAATAATGTCTTCATCTTCAACAATCAGAATGCGGGGCATATCGCGTTCACGACCTTTGGTTCGGGGAGCTGTTGCCGGTATCGGTTTCTGGCTCGTAGGCGGGCAAGCGTAGTCTCATGCAGGTTCCGCGACCGGTTTCGTTGTTGGCCGGGCTTTCCACTTGCACGTTGCCATAGTGTTCTTCAACGATGCTGTACACCAGTGACAGGCCAAGGCCGGTACCTTTGTTCGGCGCCTTGGTGGTGTAAAACGGCTCAAAAATATGGTCCAGCTGGTCGGCCGGAATGCCGGAGCCTTCATCGACCACTTCGATGATAGCGGAGTAGCCGTCGCGGTTTCCACTGACCCGCACCACGCCGCCGTCGGGGGAGGCGTCGCGGGCGTTAGCCAGCAAGTTCACAAACACCTGGACCAGGCGCTGCTCGTCACCCAGTACTTGCAGATCTTGCGGGCAGTCGTTCAGGTAGCGAATGCCCATGTCTCTGTCACTCAGCGACAGCAGGTTGATGGATTCTTCGACGCAGCGATAAATGCTGACCGGCTCATAGCGGTTGGCATGGGCGTGATTGCCGGTGCGGGCAAAGTTCATCAGTGACTGCAGGATGTTGGAAATCCGTCGGGTTTGCTGCTGGATCTGTTCGGCGGTTTCCAGAATGGAAGGGTTGTCGGTTTCCAGTTTCAGGTTTTGTGCCAGTGATGAAATGCCGGTCACCGGGTTGCCAATTTCATGGGCCACGCCCGCAGCCAGCCGGCCCACCGAGGCCAGCCGTTCGCTGTGCATCAATTCGTCTTCCAGCAAGCGGGTTTCGGTTTGATCCTCAACCAGAATGATGGAACCACCCTCGGCGTGATCGGGACCACTGAGGGCTGCTTTATGCAGGTTCAGCCAGTGCGGTTTGCCACGAAGATCCAGCCGGTGCTTGTATCGGTGCAGGTCGTCACCGCCATTGAAATCATCCAGCAACGCATGCCAGCGATCGGGTAAAGCGAGTAGCTTGGCGCCGACCACTTCGTCTGCAGAAATGCCGGTTAGTGATTCCATGGCGTGATTCCACATCAGGATCTCGCCGTCCTCGCCCACTGAGCAGGCGGGTATCGGAAGGTTTTGCAGCGTCTGGCGATAGTGTCGGCGTAAGTTGTCCAGCTCGCCGGCCAGTCCGGTCAGCTGATTCTGATAGTCGCCCAGAGCCCGCTCCACGTAGCGGATGTCCTGACCGGTGCCACCGTGGGTCAGTGGCTTGAAGCCCAGGTGCCGTTTGACGATATCCCGGGCCACCGACGGCCCGAGCAAGCCCGACAGGTTCACTTCAACCTGGTCGCGCAACCGGCGCAGCTGATACGGGCGGAATTCCACATTTGGCAGTTTGAGTTGTTCCAGGCCCCGGTCCACTTCCCGCCGGGCAACGCTCATGCCCAGCGGGTCGGCCAGTTGCTGAATGAAATCATTTGAGGAAGCTGCCAGCAGCTCCCGGCGTTGGGGGCGGGACAGCGCACCAACCGAACAGGCCTGGGCAGCGCTGTTCTCTTCGGCGGAGGCCGGGCTCAGAATAGACACCAACGCGAACATGCAAATGTTGGCGGTCAGGCTGACAAAAGTGAACAGGTGCCAGTTGTCGTAGCCTGGCGTAACCGGAAGGTTCATCCAGCTCAGTAGATCGGTGGTGTGGGAGAACGGCAAAACAAGGGTGACCAACCAAATCAACAGCCCGGTCATCAACCCTGCGATCAGTCCCCGCCGGTTGCCTTCCGGCCAGTAGATAACGCCCAGAGCCCCGGGCAAAAGCTGCAGGGTGCCTGACAGCGAGATGGCCCCCAGAATGGAGAGATCCAGGTGCTGGCCAACGGTTTCGTGAAACAGCAAGGCCAGGAACAGAATCACAGCGATCAGCAAGCGCTTGACCCACTGTAACCAACGGTAGATGTCGCCCTGGTCCTTCGGTGTTTTCAGGGGCAGCACCACATGGTTCAGCACCATGCCGGCCAGCGACAGGGTGCTTACGATCATCAGGCCGCTGGCCGCTGACAGGCCTGCAATGTACATCATCAGGGTCAGAGCCGGGCTGTCCAGGGCCTGTGCCACGCCAATGCTGAAAAAGGCCGCCGGCACACCAACGTCCAGTGCCTGGCCGGCCCAGACAATCAAGGGTACTGGCAGGCCGAGCAGCAACAGATAAAGCGGCAAGCCCCAGCTGGCTTTTGCCAGAGCCCGGGGCGAGGGGTTCTCGCTGAAGGTCATGTGGTACATGTGCGGCAGCACCAGCGCGGCGGCAAATGACATCAGCAGTAATGCCCGCCAGCTGCCATCATCAATCGCTGCAGCCATGGTGACTTCCGGGTTGGAGGCCTTGGCCAGCCATTGCTCCAGGCCGTTGGTGCCGCCGAATACGCCAAACAGGATCACCCCGCCAAGCACCAGCAGAGCCACTACTTTGACCAGCGAATCAAAAGCAATGGCCAGTACCAGGCCCTGATGATTTCCGGTGTTCTGATGGTGGCGGGCGCCAAACAGTACGGTGAACAACACAACGATCAGGCTGAACATCACGCTGATGGCTTTGGGTGAGGTGTCGGGGGCCAGCAGGCTGGCGGATACCGCGACCGCCTGAATCTGCATGCTCAGCAGGGCAAGAATGGCCGCAGCGGAACATAAAGTGACCAGCGTTCCGGCCCACTGGCTGCGGTAGCGGTAGGCAAAGAGATCCGCCAGCGATGTCAGCTGGTAGGCCCGGCCAATACGAAGGATCGGGTTGAGCAGCACGGGGGCCAGCAGGAACGCCCCGGAGATGCCCAGGTAGTAAGCCAGGAAGCCATAGCCGGACTCGGCGGCCATGCCGATAGCGCCGTAGACCGCCCAGATACCGGCATAGACCCCCAGACTGAGGGTGTAAACAAGCGGATGTCGAACCCAGCGGCGCAGCACCGTGCCGCGCTCGGTTCCCCAGGCAATACCGAACAGTAGAATCAGATACAGCAGGCTGGCCAGTAGCAGGCCGGTCGCGCTAAAACTCATTGGGATCTCGCCGCCATTCCAGCCAGAAACCAATAGCAATCAGGCCGCCCCAGATCACATAGGGGCTGTACCAGGCATTTTCGGGTGAGGTCCACCAATCCAGTATGTTCGGGGAGAAAATGTAAATGGCCAGTACTAGCAAAAAGACCAGGCGGTAGATGTACATGGGCTTAATGGTCCGGAGGCAAGTGTGTGTCTGGCTTTATACCATGAGCCTGTTGGGATGTCAGGGCAATGGCTTGTCGGCGCCAGTGGCAGCGGCCCCAGGCCAGCACATCCTCCACAGATGCCGTTTGCAACGTCGGGGGCGGCTGCTGGCCCAGTGTATCAAGGGCCATAAACAGATTGCTGGCGGGCTGGTGGTCATCGAGCGCAGGTGCATGGGTCTGTTTGCTCAGCTTCTGGCCCTGCTCGTTAACAATCACCGGGATGTGTAACCACTCTGGCGGCCGAGCGCCAAGGGCTCTGAAAATCTGCTGTTGCTGGGCGGTCATGTCGAGCAGGTCTGAACCACGAACAACGTGAGTAATGCCCTGATCGATATCATCGACCACCACGGCCAGTTGGTAGGCATAGAAGCCTTCTTTGCGCAGAATGACCGGGTCGTCCAGTTCTGCCCGCACCTGTTGCTGTTGCGGGCCCAGGAGAAGATCGTGCCAGTGACTGGCCTCGTCGTTCAAGGCAAAGCGGATGGCATAGGGCGTGTCACTGGCCGCTGGCTGGCCGTTGCGGCAGTGCGCCGGGTGATAGCCGCCGTGTTGCTGAAGCTGTTTTCGGGAACATCGGCAGCGATAAGCACTACCTCGCGACAATAACTGCTCGACGGCCGCCTGATAGGCTCCATGACGTTTGGACTGGAAGCGCACAGGCTCATCGGGGAACAGGCCATGGCAGTCAAGGGAACGAAGTATCTGGCCTGTGGCCTCAGGGGGTTCTCGCAGGGGGTCGAGATCTTCGATCCGCACCAGCCAGTCGCCGCCGGCGCAGCGGGCCTCCAGCCAACTGGCCAGGGCGGTCACGAGCGAGCCAAAATGCAGTGGTCCAGTGGGGGAGGGGGCAAAGCGCCCGCGGTACCGAGGTTGCTCCATAAAGGCTCTTCAAGCCGGCGACAGGGGCCGCCGGCTATCGATGGGGTTCAGATGCCTGTCTGGCGCTCGCGGATCTCTGCCAGGGTCTTGCAGTCGATGCAAAGAGTCGCGGTTGGGCGGGCTTCCAGTCGGCGAGTGCCGATTTCCACGCCACACTGATCGCAAAAACCGTAGTCGTCTTTGTCGATGCGGTCGATGGTCTGGTCAATCTTTTTGATCAGTTTGCGCTCTCGGTCTCGGGTACGCAGTTCCAGGCTGAACTCTTCTTCCTGGGTTGCGCGGTCACTGGGATCCGCGTAATTTGCGGCGTCTTCCTGCATGTGGTGCATGGTGCGGTCCACTTCCTCCATCAGTTCCTGCTTCCATCTCAGAAGCAGTTCCTTGAAGTGCTGCAACATCTCTGCACTCATGTATTCTTCACCCTTCTGCATTTCATAAGGGGTGAAGTTAGTAAAACGTTCGCGTGGTTGGTCTGCAGTCTTTGCCATTGAACCGGCCTCTTGTTTGTACTTCACAAGAACGCTTTGTTTCCGCCGCGCCAGCATGACCGCGCGGTTTAGCCCTGGATAAAGCATTCGTCCTGAAATAGGAATTTGCGGAAAATAGCAGATAAGTCACGGGGTGGCCAGCCTTGTGACAACGACTTTTTGCGGAGATCACATGAAGTTTGATGAACCCTTGCTCGAAGGACGTCTGATTCGTCGTTATAAGCGCTTCCTGGCGGATGTGCGCCTGCCAGACGGAGAGGAGGTGGTTGCCCATTGCCCGAACACCGGCTCCATGCTCGGGTGTCAGCCCGAGAATGCCCGGGTCTGGCTAAGTCGGAGCGACAATCCGAAACGCAAATTACGCTACACCTGGGAGCTGGTGGAAACCGCACCCGGTGTATTGGCCTGTGTGAATACGGCACGCCCGAACGCCCAGGCCCGGCATGGAATTGAGGCCGGCAGAGTGTCTGAGTTGCTTGGTTACACAAAGGTTCGGAGTGAAGTGCGGTACGGTGAGGAGAAAAGCCGCATCGACTTGCTATTGAGCGGCCACCCTGAACATCCGGATGCCTGGGTTGAGGTGAAAAACGTAACCCTGGCCGAGGGCGCTCAGGGCTATTTTCCGGATGCGGTTACCGAGCGTGGCCAGAAACACCTGCGGGAGCTGATGGCTCAGGTTGCCAACGGCGATCGGGCCGTGCTGTTTTTCGTGGTGAATCATACCGGTATTGAGGAGGTGCGCCCTGCCGATCACATTGACGCCCGCTATGGACAGCTGCTACGGCAAGCCCATGACGCCGGGGTTGAGGTGCTGGCGTATCGCGCCGCTCTGGCGGGACCGGACGGCAACCCGACGGGCCAGCTCGAGCTGACGGATCCGGTGCCGGTCAACGTTGAAGCCTGACCTCTATCTGGTCACCCTGGCGGCGCACATTCAGCGCCGTCAGGACGTCGCCCTGACAGGGCCCGGCAATGCATTCGCCGGTGCCGGGCTTGAACAGTGCGCCGTGGGTGGCGCACTGGATGAACAGATTGTCGGCATCCATGAACTGCCCGGGCATCCAGTTCAGTTCAACACCCAGATGCGGACAGAGGTTCAGATAGGCTTTCGGCGTGCTGCCGTCAAGAAATACGAAGCCGGTCAGCGGCATGCCTTCCGGCTCAACCGCTTTCTCCTTCAGGCGAAACTCGACAAAAACCCCCGGCACCAGATCTTCGGCCAGGCAGACCGCCTGCCACGACGGCTGGCCCCCACTCATTTTGGCAGCAGGGCGTAGCGCATGCGGGTGCCGTGGTTCAGGGACATCACAATTTCATCGGCTTCGAGGCGATGCGGAAAGTAACACCCGGAAATTTTGGCGCTGGCAATGCTGGCGCCCTCCACTCTGGATTTCGAAAAGTCGATGCCTCGCAGGTCGGTCCCCCGGAAATAGGCATGGCGGAAGTCCAGGCCCTTGGCATCCAGTCCACGCAGATCCAGCCCCCGGAAGTCGCCATGGGCAAAGCTCGGCAGCTCGTTCTGCTCACTCAGCTTTGCCTTCTCGGCGTTGAACGCCTTGATGTCTTCACTCCGCAGTATTTCATACAGCGGGTGGTCAATATGATGCAGTTCGTGATCCTGAAATTCGTCCATCTCGCACCTCGAAGAGCCAACAGCCAAACGTTGAGTGATTAGTTTAGTCGCCCTGGCGGGGAGTCATGCCAAAATGCTGCCGAATCCGGTCAGCCACCGCCTCTGCCACGTGTTCTTCTTCGGTGTGCAGGTGAACGGTGTGGGTTTTCTCGGCCACCGTCAACGGCTCGAACCAGCTTTGCTGGGCATCCAGAAGCTCCTCGGTGGCCTCGGAGGCATCCCCTTTGCGCTTGCGTACCCAGTCCCTGCGCATCTGTTCCGGTGCTTCGCAGTGTAGCAGTGCAAAAGGTGCGCCTCGGTTTTCTGCGACTTCCGCAAACAGGGTGCGCTCGCTTTCTTTCAGACAAGCGGCATCTATGATGACCGAAAGCCCGGAGGCCAGAAGGTCTCCGGCCAGATTGGCAAGACGCTGGTAGGTCTGCTCGGTTGCTTCGAGGCTGTAAAGATCGGTGCCAATGCCGGATTTGCTGTCGTCCAGAGGCCCGAGCCCGTGTAAGCGTTTGCGCTCAACATCAGAGCGCAGGCGAATCAGGTCGAGCTCGCCGGCCATGGCAGCGCTGACACAGGTCTTGCCGCTGGCAGACAGCCCGGTGGTCGCCAATAAGAAACAGTTCGGTATGGCGCTGTAATCTTCCGCTAGTTGCGCGTAATCCCGGTACTTTTGCATCAGGCCGGCGCGCTCGGAATCGGTCAGGCTGGGATTGCCCATGGTGAACAGCGCAATTTTGGCGCGGACCATGGCGCGGTAAGCCTTGTACAGGGGTAGCAGGGCCAGTGCCTCGAAATCACCCCGGTATTCCAGGTAGGTGTTCAGAACCCGGTTGGCCAACACCGGTTCACGACGGGACTCCAGATCCATCAGCAGGAACGCCAGATCGTTGATAACGTCGATCCAGCGGAACGGCTCGTTGAACTCAATGCAATCGAACACCGTCACCTGGTCATTGAACACCGTGATGTTGGCCAGGTGCAGATCACCATGGCATTCCCGAACCAGTCCACCGTCGCGGCGGGCGGCAATCAGTTCCCGATGTCGATCGAAGGTGGTTCTGGTCCAGGCTTCCTGAGCATCGAGTTGGGTCAGCAATGCCTTGTCGTCCAGAAGCGGACGAATCTGGTCAAAGTTTTCCTGCATGGCGGAAAATACCGCCTCGGGCGTGCCCAGCGGCTTTTCATCGGCAACCGGTGGCAGGCTGTCGTGGAACAGGGCAACCTGGCGTGCCAGGTTGGTAAGCATGTCGGCAGGCAGGTTGCCTTGCTCCTGGCGCTTGTCAAACAGTTCGGTCTGGTCAAACTGGCGCATGCGAATGGCGTATTCAAAGGCTTCGCCGTCGCCCCCAAGCCTGGGCTGATCAGGTGTGCCGGTGATGGGTAAAACGTCCAGATACAGGTCGGCCGCCAATCGGCTGTTCAGGCGGAGCTCTTCCTCACAAAAACGCTTGCGTCGCTCCAGCGTGGAGAAGTCCAGAAACCCGAAGTCCATGGGCTTTTTGATTTTATAGGCGTAATCGCCGGTCAGGATAACCTGTGAAATATGAGTCTCGATAACCTGAAAGCTCTGCACGGGGTGGTCGTACAACTCCGGGTTTTGCAGTGCTTTGATCAGTGTGTCCGGTGTATTCGCGCTCACAGTGTGCTCCTGGGTTCTCTGAACTCGTTGATTTTTATCGGTCTGGATTCTGTTGACCTACTATAGCGGGCAGATTACAGAAATAACATACAACAGGCCTGCCGAAGGCCCCGTCGGCTTCGTTATACTCCCGCCATGAGTAAATCCCGTTCTCCCCGTAAAAAAAATTCGAAACCTCAGCCTGGTCGCAAACGCACTGGTGTATGGCGGTTTTTATTTCGTGTTGGTGCCGTTGGCCTGGTGCTGCTGGCTGGCTGGATGGTGTATCTCGATGCCGTCGTGACCTCCCGTTTTGAAGGCCGGCGCTTCGAGGTGCCGTCACGGGTGTATGCCCGGCCGCTGGAACTTTATGACGGCGCCAGCGTGAGCGCCTCCGGCCTGGCCCGGGAGCTGGAACTGGCCGGTTACCGTGCCGGGGATGGTGTCAGAGTGGGCACTTACCAACGATCCGGTGGCCGATTCGTGATCAGCGCCCGGGGCTTCCGGTTCCCGGATGGTGAAGAGCCCAGGCGTCGGCTTTCACTGGTTGTTTCCGGGGACAGGGTGCAGTCGTTTTCGGTTCTGGCAGGCCCGGAGTCGCCGATTGTGCGGCTGGAGCCGGCCCAGATTGGCGGAATCTACCCGTCACATCGCGAAGACCGTGTGCTGGTCAGGCTTGAGGAAGTGCCGGAGCTGCTGCCCAAAGGTCTGATGGTGATTGAAGATCGTCAGTTCTATGAGCACTTCGGTGTGGCACCGCAGTCGATCGCCCGGGCAACGCTGGCCAACATCAAGGCCGGCCATATTGTTCAGGGTGGCAGCACGCTTACCCAGCAACTGGTTAAAAACTTTTTCCTGAGCCGCGAGCAGACTCTGGTTCGCAAGGGCAACGAAGCCCTGATGTCGGTGTTGCTGGAGTGGCACTATGAGAAAGACGACATTCTGGAAACCTACCTGAATGAAGTCTATCTGGGCCAGGCCGGGACTCGCAGCATCAACGGCTTTGGCCTGGCCAGTCAGTTTTTCTTTGGCGAGCCACTGAAAGACCTGGATGTTCACCAGTTGGCCTTGCTGATCGGTATGGTTAAAGGCCCCAGCTATTACAATCCCCGCCGCCAACCGGAGCGGGCGAAAGCCCGGCGGGATCTGGTGTTGTCGGAAATGGCCGAGGCGGGTCTGATCACTGCCGAAGAGTCCGCCCGGGCGATTGCCCGGCCGTTGGGCGTAAGTTCCCGGCCGTCATACACGGACAACCGCTACCCTGCCTACATCGATCTGGTGCGCCGGCATCTGGCGCGGGATTACCGACAGGAGGATCTGCAAAACGACGGTCTGCGCATTTTTACCACGCTGGATCCGGCCGTGCAGAGTGCCTCCGAGGTGGCGATTCGTGACACTTTGCCCAGGCTTGCCCGGGGAAATACCCAAGAGGCGCTGGAGGCTGCCCTGGTGGTGACGGCGAAAGACACTGGCGAAGTGCTGGCGTTGGTGGGTGGTAAAGATCCGGAGTTTGCCGGCTTTAACCGTGCCGTGGATGCCCGCAGGCCCATTGGTTCATTGATCAAACCATTCACTTATCTGGCGGCACTGGAGCAGGCCGACCGGTACACATTGCTCACACCGGTACAGGATCGGTCGTTCACCCTTGAATTCGACGATGGTCGGTTATGGCAACCCAGGAACTTTGATGGTGAAGAGCGAGGCGAGGTGCCTTTGCATCTGGCGCTGTCACGATCGTACAACTTGCCAGCCGTGCGGGTTGGTCTGGATGTGGGAATTCCCAGGGTACAGCAGGTGTTGCGGGCCTTTGGTGTAACCACGCCGATTTCCGATTACCCATCCATGTTGCTGGGTGCATTGTCATTGACGCCGGCCGATGTTGCTCAACTATACCAGGGCCTGGCGACATCCGGTTTTAATACGCCGTTGCGGACCATTCGTGAAGTCACCGACGCCGACAACGAGCCACTGTCCCGCTACAATCTCAAGGTTGACCGGGTAGCAGACCCCGCGGCCGTGCATCTGGTGCAATACGCGATGCAGGAAACCATGCAAGAGGGTACCGGTCGCTCAGCTTATAATGTGCTGCCACAGCGATTGAGCCTGGCAGGTAAAACCGGGACCACGGACCAGGGCCGAGATTCCTGGTTTGCGGGTTTCAGTGGGGATCTGCTGGCGGTTGCCTGGGTGGGACGGGATGATAATGGCCCGACGGTGTTGACCGGGGCCACTGGCGCACTGCCGGTCTGGTCTGCGATGATGTCGCAGCTTCCGCAGCACGGGTTTTCTCCGGTTATGCCCGACGGCGTGCAGTATCATTGGGTGAACGCCGGGGAGCAGGCACTGACGGAGGAGGGCTGTCCGAATGCTCGCCTGATGCCGTTTGTGACTGGCAGCGAGCCCCGGCAGCGCATCGATTGTGAAGGGCAGTTTGGCCGGCAAATACGCAGTTGGTTTGAAGGATTGTTTCGATGAATAACGCAGTAATGACTCGCGCCAGCTGCCTGGCATTGGTGTTGGCCCTGGCAGGTTGCGCCACCGGCCCCGGCGGCGGATCTATCTATGTACCGGTAGGCGGTGAAGACCGCTCCGAAGCGCCAGAGCCGCCAAGAGCCTCAGGTTCCGAGCAAAACGCCGAGCCGCGGGTGTGGCGCAAGAGCGAGCAACCCGAAGTGCGTGAGCCAGAACCGCCCGCTACCCGTTCACCCAGTTACCGCGAAACGGGGGACGAACTGCCAGCCGCGGCCGTCAGCCTGATCCGTGACGCAGATCAGCGCCTGAAACAGGGGGATTCCAATGGAGCCATTGCTCGGCTGGAGCGGGCTCAGAGGATTGCGCCCCGTTCGGCAGAAGTCTATTTCAAGTTAGCTGAAGCCTATGTGGCCGGCGACAATTTAGGTGCAGCGGAACAGTTTACACTGAAGGGCTTGTCGCTGGCGGGTAACGATACCCGGATGCAGCGATCGGGCTGGCTGTTGCTGGCGGACATTCGCAGAGCCCGTGGCAACGTGGCGGGGGCGGATCAGGCTGAGACCAGAGCTCAGGCCTTATAAAACCTTCGAGAATAATTGATTTTGCATAAAAGGCGAAACACCGGTGACCCGCATCTGGACCGGTGTTCCGAATAGCCTTTGGCTATGTTTACAGCGTGGCCATGACTTTTCTGGCCGCGGCAATGGTTGCCTCGATGTCGTCGTCGGACAGGGCGGCGGTGGTGAAACCAGCCTCAAAAGCGGAGGGTGCCAGATATACGCCCTCTTTCAGCATGCCCTGGAAGAACTTCTTGAAGCGCTCCACATCGCATTCCATTACCTGATCAAAGCGTGTCACAGCGGGTTCGCTGGTGAAGAAAAATCCGAACATGGCGCCTGCTGACTGAACCGCCAATGGGATACCGGCTTCATCTGCCGCTGCTTTAAGGCCGTCACGCACCTTGATGGTTTTCTCGGTCAGTCGGTCATGGAAACCTGGCTCCGAGATGGCGTTCAGGGTGGTCAGGCCGGCGGTCATGGCCAGCGGGTTACCGCTCAGGGTCCCTGCCTGGTAAACCGGGCCAAGTGGCGAAATGTGCTCCATGATTTCCCGCTTGCCACCGAAAGCACCGACCGGCAACCCACCGCCAATGACCTTACCCAGGGCGGTCAGGTCCGGGGTTACCCCGAAAAGACCCTGGGCACCGCCCAGGGATACCCGGAAGCCGGTCATCACTTCATCAAAAATCAGTACCGTGCCGTGCTCATCACACACTTCCCGCAGGGCTTCGAGGAAGCCCGGGACCGGCGGAATGCAGTTCATGTTACCGGCCACTGGCTCAACAATGATAGCGGCAACCTGATCGCCAATGTCTTTGAAGGTTTCCCGAACGTTGTCGATGTCGTTGTAGGTCAGGGTGATGGTGTGTTCCGCCAGGCTGGCAGGTATTCCCGGAGAATTCGGGACGCCCAGCGTCAGCGCACCGGAGCCAGCTTTCACCAACAGCGAATCCACGTGGCCGTGGTAGCAGCCCTCAAACTTCACAATCTTGTCGCGTCCGGTATAACCACGGGCCAGGCGAATCGCGCTCATGGTGGCCTCGGTACCCGAGTTGACCATGCGCACCAACTCGATGGATGGCACCAGTTCGCACACCTTTTTTGCCATCTCGGTTTCGATCGCGGTGGGCGCGCCGTAGCCGACGCCCAAATCCACCTGGGCATGTAGGGCGGCTTTGATGCGGGGGTCAGAGTGCCCCAAGATCATGGGCCCCCAGGACCCGATGTAGTCGATGTAACGGCGGCCGTCTTCGTCGTACAGATAGGCGCCTTCGGCATGCTTGAAAAATATCGGAGTACCGCCGACACCGCGGAACGCCCGCACCGGGGAGTTTACGCCGCCGGGGATGTATTTTTGGGCCTCTTCAAATAGCGTTTCAGAGTGAGTCACGGTTAGCTCCTGTTAGTCGAAAATTGTGAAAGCGGGTGATGGCTGGCAAACAGTCGGGTGAACCGTCTGGCGTTGTGTTCGATCTGCTCGGGTGTGCCTCCGAACAGTCCGCCGACAACGGCAATCAGGTCGGCCCCTGCGCGGATCAGTGGTTCGGCATTGTCGGTGGTGATGCCGCCAATGGCTGTGACGGGTAAAGCCAGTGACTTTGCCTCGGTCAGAACGCTGAGATCTGCCGACGGCGCACCGGGCTTGGTGGTCGATGTGTAGAAGCGGCCAAAGGCCAGATAGTTGGCGCCGCCGGCTTTTGCGGTTTCGGCCAGGTCCAGGCGATGGTGGCAGGTAATGCCGATAATCGCATCGGGCCCCAGCAGATCTCTGGCGATTTCCAGCGCAGCATCGTCCTGGCCAAGGTGTACGCCGGCAGCCCCGACCCGCCTGGCCAATTCCGGGTCGTCGTTGATCAGCAGTGGCACGCCGGCATCCAGGCAAAGATAGTTTAAATCCGTGGCCTGGCGCAAACGTTCAATGGCGGTTGAGGTTTTATCCCGGTACTGCACCAGCACGGCGCCACCCCGCAGGGCTGCCTCAACCGAGGTGATCAGACGATCAGGTGGCGTCAATAGGTTATCGGTAATGGCGTACAGCCCGGGTGAAAGGGCGCGATCTATCGTTCCCACACAATGCCCCGATCTGGCACCCGTTGACCTTTACCCACGGTCAGCGAGTGCAGCAGTGTTCGATGCACATAGTTCTGGGCCTGGGAAATCGCGGCTCTGGGTGAGAGGCCGCTGGCACGTCCTGCCGCGATAGCGGCTGCCAGCGTGCAGCCGGTGCCATGGTATTCATTCAGCCCCACGCGCTCCACCTCCCAGTCCATGGGCTCGGGGGCGTGGTTGTACAGGGTGTTGATAATGTGCACGCCCGTGCCATGTCCACCGGTGGCGAGTACCGACCGACATCCACCGTCAAGTATGTTTTGAGCGGCCTGCTCGGGGTTTTCGCTGCCACCAAGCTGCGCCAGTTCAATGCCGTTCGGCGTGATAATTTCGGCGCGGGGAAACAATTTCTGTTTCATGGCCAGCACCAGAGCATCATCCGCCAGATCTCCACCGCCGGCGGCCTTGATGACCGGATCAACGATCAAAGGCAGATCTGGCTGGCTGTCGAGGAACTCAATCAGCACATCCACCACTGCTGCATTGCCCAGCGCTCCGGTTTTGATGGCATGAATAGGCACATCGTTGGCGAGGCACTTCAGTTGTTGCCGGATCAGATCCGGGCTAACGGGCTCAGCGCCGAACACATTACAGGTGTCTTGTACGGTCAGGCAGGTGAGCACCGGCAGCGGGTGCCCGCCCAGTGAAGTGATGGCCTGAATGTCAGCCTGAATGCCGGCGCCACCGGAGGGGTCAAGGCCGGACAGAACCAGAACTTGGGGACGGGTATAGCTCTTGATGGTGCGCCTCCTCAGAAGGGTTTTACGACAGCCAGAATCACAACGGCCAACAAGATCAGCACAGGCACTTCGTTGAACCAGCGGTAAAATACGTGGCTTCGAGTATTCTGGTCATCCCGGAACACCTTCACCAGATGGCCACAATAAAAGTGGTAAATAATCAGCAGTGCCACCAGTGCCAGTTTCGCGTGCATCCAGCCCATACTGAAATAACCGGACACATTATAACTGATTAGCCACACACCGAAGATCACGGTCGCGATCATTGAGGGCGTCGTGATGCCCCGGTAGAGTTTTCGCTCCATAATCTTGAAGCGCTCCCGCCCAGGCTGATCCTCGCAGGCGGCATGGTACACAAACAATCGCGGCAGGTAGAAAATGCCGGCAAACCAGCACACCAGTGAAATGATATGAAAGGCCTTAACCCAAAGCATGCGTCAGCTCCGTCGGTATTGATAATAGCTTTCGATGTCCGATTGAAGTACCACACCATAAACCCGCTGGATCATCGGGGCCACATGACGTTGTACGTATAAAGCCTCGGCCTGGGATTTATCGAACGCGTTCAGCGCTTCCTCAAGCGTGGCCTGGTACTGAACCGGCGCGACGTCTCGCCGGTTGGCGGGGATGTCCATCAGGTCAAAGCTTTCCGGTGGTTCCAGGCCTTCTTCGGCCACCAGTTTATCGGTGTCCTCCAGGTAGCGTGCCAGGTCCACTGCCGGTAACAGAGCGGTGGGGCCATTGCTGCCCTCGACCAGCAACCATTTGGGTTCGGACTTGAGTGCTTTGCGAGCCTCCTCAGGCGTCAGCTCGCGCTCGATACGCAAGATGCTCCGATCCATAATGGCGCCCACGGACACCCGGCGCAGGGCCTGAATGACCGGTGAGTTCTGATAACTCAGGCCCTGGTTTTTGAGCACCGTCAGGAACAGCGACTTCTTGCCAAAGGCTTCGCTGGTTACCAGGCTGGCGGTCGTGATAATCAGCATGCCCGGAAGGATGATGTTCGGGTTACCGGTCAGCTCCATCAAGGCCATCAGTGCCGCCAGCGGCGCCTGCAACACCGCGCCCATCATCGCGCCCATGCCGAGCATGGCATAGAAGCCGACGGAGGAGGCATAGTCCGGGAATAGCTGGGCGCCAACCAGGCCCATGGCGCCGCCGAGGGTTGCCCCCATGAAAATGGTCGGGCCAATCACGCCGCTGGGCATGCCCAGCCCGATGGACAGCCCAGTAATCAACAGCTTGGCGATGCCGACGCCCAACAAAAGCCAGAAACCGAGCTCGCCATGAATGGCCTCGCTGACCGTGTCGTAGCCAATGCCCATGGTTTCCGGCACAACGATGGCGAACGCCGCCATCAGTAAGCCAACAAACGTTAGTCTTAACAGCACCGGGCGATGATGATGCCGCCCCATGCTGTCAACCAGGTGAATAAACGCTGCGGCAGCAATACCGATAATCACCGCAATGGCGAGGATCCACGGAATCTCCGCCAGTGAATTCATGGTCAACGCCGGCACGCTGAAGGCGGGCTCTGAACCGTACATCAACTGGGTAACGATGGCGGCACTGACGGCCGCCAGAATAATGGGGGTAAAGCCGGCAATGGTGTACTCCATCATGACCACTTCCATGGCAAAGATGACGCCGGCAATCGGAGTGTTGAACGAGGCCGAGATGGCGGCAGCACAACCACAGGCGACCAGGGTTCTTATGCTGTTGTTGGGCAGGCGCATCCACTGCCCCATCAGGCTCGAAAACGCTGCCCCCAGATGAACCGCCGGGCCTTCCCGCCCTGCCGATTGGCCCGACACAACGGTTGTTACGCCAGCCACAAATTGCACCATGGCGCTTTTGAACGAGATGTAGCCCTGATGGTAATTCAGGCGCTCCATGATGTGGACAATGCCCACTTTGCGGTCGTGGGTGGCCAGTTTGTGCAGCATAAGGCCAAGCCCCAGTGCGCCCGCCAAAGGCAGAAGGCCGCGGGTAAGAATGTCCAGTTGTTCGAAGTTTTCCGAGCCCGCCCCGGGCAGAAAGTGTTCCAGCGGCCACTCGATGGCGAAGCGGAATAGCAGGATCACCCCGCCAGTCACTACACCGGACAGCAGGCCCAGAACGGCCAGCTGCGGCAACGCATCCACTCCGGAGAGCCGTTTCCGGAAAACGGAGGTGAGTTGCTCGGTTATCTGTCGCCTGATATTACGCATTGGCGCGAGGTTCCGCTTCGGGTGACTGGTCCTTCAGAAGGTTTCTGACGGCATTGTAACCGTGCACTTGAAGGCTGCAATAAGTCCTTGGTTTATCATGGTAGACTAGCTCGAAATTCTGACCAGACCACGTTGGAGAAAAGAGTGATCAAGATAGGCATCGTTGGTGGCACCGGATACACGGGCGTAGAGCTGCTGAGAATCCTGGCGGTTCATCCGGAAGTCGAGGTGAAGTGCATTACCTCCCGTTCTGAAGCCGGTATGCCGGTGGCCGATATGTACCCCAATCTGCGGGGACACTTTGACCTGGCGTTCTCCGAGCCGGACCCGGTCGTTTTGTCACAATGTGATCTGGTGTTTTTTGCCACGCCTCATGGCGTGGCGATGCGCATGATGCCAGAGCTGATGAAATCCGGTGTTCGAGTGGTTGATCTGTCTGCCGATTTCCGGATCAAAGACCTGGATGTCTGGAGCCGCTGGTACGGAATGCCCCACGAAACCCCGGAGTGGGCTGCGAAGGCGGTCTATGGTTTGCCCGAGGTGGCGCGCGCTGAGATCGGTCAGGCTCAATTGGTTGCTAACCCGGGATGTTACCCCACCGCCGTGCAACTTGGCTTTTTGCCATTGTTGGAGCAGGGGTTGGTTGACCCCGCGCGCCTGATTGCGGACGCTAAATCCGGTGCCAGTGGTGCGGGTCGTCAGGGCAATATCGGTATGTTGCACGGTGAAGTCGGGGAGAGCTTCAAGGCCTATGGCGCCTCTGGCCACCGGCATTTGCCTGAAATTCGTCAGGGTCTGAGCCAGGCGGCAGGTAAAAACGTGGGTGTTACCTTCGTGCCTCATTTGGTGCCCATGATCCGCGGAATTGAAGCCACCCTGTACGCGGAGCTATCCGATCCTGCGGATTTTGACCGCTTGCAGGCGCTGTATGAAGAGCGTTACCGCAACGAGCCGTTTGTCGATGTGATGCCGTTTGGCAGTCATCCGGAGACCCGCAGCGTCCGCGGTGCCAATCAGTGCCGAATGGCTCTGCATCGGCAAGAACAAAGCAACATTGTGATCGTGTCATCGGTGATCGATAACCTTGTTAAGGGCGCCGCCGGCCAGGCTGTTCAGAATATGAACATTATGTTTGGGCTTGATGAAACCTCGGGCCTGAACGCTCCGGCACTGCTTCCTTGAGGATAGATCGTGAGTGACACACGCAAGCCAGCGGACGAATATGTGGTCATCCGCCACCGGCCTGGCTATCGCCTGCGCCGAACGCTGATTCTGCTGGCCTTTACCGTCATTGCGGCGGTGGTTGGCTATGCGACGGGTCTGGCTCAGGGCGGGTTTCGCTTTTCGTCCGCAGAGGCGACCAATGAGGTGTTGGCGCAGGATGTGGATACATTGCAGGAGCGGTTTCGCGAAGCGAGGCAGAATCTGGTCAACCTGGAGCGTGGGCGAGCCATAGATCAGCAGGCCATGCGGGAAGCGCGCAACACTATTGCAGGGCTTGAAACCCGAATCTCTGAACTGGAAGCAGACCTGACGTTCTATCGGAATATCATGGCGCCCTCTGAGGCCAGCAAGGGGCTCCAGGTGGACAACTTTACTTTGGCACCGGCGCGAGGGGACAACCGCTACCGTTTTAAAATGGTGTTGACCCAGGTTGGTAACAACAACAGCTTCATTGCAGGCCAGGTGGCGGTCAATCTGATCGGAACCCGGGACGAAGAGAAGGAAGTGATTGCGCTGCGCGATGTGTCAGAAGACATTGAAGATCTGGGCGTCAGGTTTCGATTCAGGTATTTCCAGGATGTAGAAGGCACCTTGGCCCTTCCGGATGATTTCGAGCCACTTGAAATACAGGTTGTCGCACAGGCTCAGGGGAGTAATGCCTCAAAAGCAGAACGCACCTTTGATTGGACAAAATTAACGGAGAACTGAGACATGCTGGGTAAGAAAAAACAGAAACCGCGCCGCGCGACAGGGAATTTCGACACCCTGATTTCTTCGCGTACCACCATCGAGGGCGATGTGCGTTTCTCGGGTGGCTTGCACGTGGACGGCAAAATCAAGGGTCGTGTGATGGCCGAAGAGGGCAGCGACGCGGTGGTTCGTCTTTCTGAAGTGGGCGAGGTGACTGGTGACATCACGGCTCCTCATGTCATTATCAATGGCAGGGTTAACGGTGATGTGCGCGCGTCCAGCCATCTTGAGCTGGCGGAAAAAGCGTCAATTAATGGCAGTGTATACTATCGCCTGATTGAGATGGCCATGGGTGCTTCGGTCAACGGTAATCTTGTTCGCCAGGACGAGACCAGCGGCTTGTTGACCCACGATAACGCAACGGGTGGAGCAGGTGCAGCCGCGTCTGAGGATGAGGATAAGTCCGAATAGTTGACTGAAATAGTCAGGAATACCATAATCGCTCAGAGCGTTTCATTTTCCGGAGGCATATCTTGAGTGTAGTCCAGCAACAAATGGCCGTACCGCTGTTCTTCAGTGACAGCGCAGTTGCCAAAGTGCGCGAATTGATCGAGGAAGAAGAAAATCCTGATCTTCGTCTGCGCGTCTTTGTGACCGGCGGTGGTTGCTCCGGATTCCAGTACGGTTTCTCATTTGATGAAAGTCAGGAAGAAGACGATACCGTGGTTGAGCGCGACGGTGTGAAGCTCCTGGTCGATCCAATGAGCTACCAGTATCTTGTGGGTGCCACTATTGATTATCAGGAAGGTCTGCAGGGTTCGCAGTTTGTGGTCCAGAACCCCAATGCCAGCTCTACGTGCGGTTGCGGCAGCTCATTCTCAATCTGAGTCAGGCCGGGTAAATCGCGCCCAGCACTCTTCTCCCTCTTGCGCCGGTCACCTCTGGCAGGTTTCCGGCCAGTCCCTCAACGGTTTGCTTTGCTAGCCAGGCGAATGCAACGGGTTCAACCCATTGGGGGTCCAGTCCCAGATCGGCGGTCGTGGTTAATGCGACTGACCCCAGCCCGACTCTGAGTTCGTTCATCAGCAATGAATTAAATGTTCCGCCGCCGCAGGCATAAACCTTCATGCCTGCGGATTCTTGGGGCATTTGTCTCAAAATGGTGATGAGGGTCAGTTGGAGTAACGTGCGTTGAACATCGGCGGGCGGCAGTTCGGGAAAGCGCTGCAGGTGCGTGTGTATCCAGTCAAGGTTGAACCGCTCCTTCCCGGTGCTTTTGGGCGGAGCCTTGCTGAAATAACCATCCGAAACCATACTGGCGAGCAGCTCTGTGTGGACCGCACCTTCACTGGCCAGATGGCCGTTCTCATCAAAGTGGCGTCCGGTCTGGTCAAGACACCAGGCATCCAGAAGTGCGTTCGCCGGACCGGTATCAAAACCAATAACGGGTTTGCGACCCGCGGCCGGTAACCAGGTGATGTTGGCGATGCCGCCAAGATTCAAAATGCAGCGATCTTGCTGGTCCGATCCAAATAACCATTGGTGAAAGGCCGGAACCAACGGTGCGCCTTGACCTCCGGCCGCCAGATCCCGGCTTCGAAAGTCCGCGACGGTGGTCAGACCTGTTGTTTCGGAAATGCAGGCAGCGTTGCCAATCTGCATGGAAAAGGGCGCGGGGCCACCGGGTTGATGCCGAATGGTTTGCCCGTGGCTGCCAATAGCCGCAATTTGGTCTTTCGATATCCCGGAGCGACTGATCAGCTCCGCGGCTGTTGTTCCGAAATGTTGACCCGTCAGGGTGTCGAGTTCCCCGAGTTGGTCCGCGTCCGCCTGGTTTCGTGTGGCCAAGAGCAGCCGTTGTCGGAGCTGTTCCGGGTAGGGTAGAGACAGTGTCTCTTTGATGGTCAGATCATGCTCGCCGAAAGACACCAGTGCAGCATCTACTGCGTCCATGCTGGTGCCTGACATTAAACCGAGCCAGTAATGCACGATCAGTTATCCGAAGCCATTGCCAGTTGGCGATCGCCTTCCCGGAAGACATTGAATTGCGCGAGTCTCTGGTCGGTCAGTTGGCGAAATCTCGCCAGTTCTGTGCCGGGAACAGGCTTGGCATCGGGAAGCTTCACAGTACGAGAATTCTTTGCAACGCCATTAACCCGGAACTCATAGTGGAGATGGGGGCCGGTGACCATGCCAGACGATCCGACATAGCCGATGGTGTCGCCCTGATTGACTCGCGAGCCATTCTTGATGCCTTTGCCTAATCGGCTCATATGGGCATAGAGGGTTGTGATGTTGTCACCATGTTGCAGGACAACGGTACGACCATAGCCGCCTTTCCAACCTGCAAACTGAACGCGACCACTACCGGCGGCCTTGATTGGTGTGCCCGGCGGTGCAGCGTAGTCGGTCCCTTCGTGGGGGCGCACAACATCGAGTACCGGGTGCCGACGCTGTAAATTAAAAGGTGATGATAACCTGGCGTTTATGGGTACCCTCAGAAAGGCCTTCCGCATACTCTTGCCGTCGGGGGTGTAGTAGTCGCTGTCTCCATTGCTGTCGGTGTAGAGCAGAGCGACGTTTTCGGTCCCTCGATTGATGAAGCGGGCGGACAGAATACGGCCTGTCTCGAATTTTTCACCATCCAGATAGAGTTCTTCGTAAACGACTTCAAAGCTGTCGCCCTTTCGGACGTCGTAAACAAAGTCGATGTCCCATCCGAAAATGCCCGCCAGTTCCATCGTCAGGCGATCATTCAGGCCTGCGTCTCTTGCAGCCAGATATAGAGATCCGTCGATAACACCGGTCGCGAAGGCTGGGCGTGGCTCCGGCTCGCGAATCTCGGTTTTGCCAACAAAGCCGTCTTCTGTCTTGGAAATCTTCAATGCCTCAAGCCGACTGCGCTGCAATTCGACAGCAACCAGTTGGCCGTCATCGTCAAGCCCAAAACGGATGTCTTCGCCGGCGTAAAGGCGTTGCAGCTTGGTTGCCTCACCGGATCCGTGAATGACCGACAACATGACGCCATCATTAAAGCCCGCTTTGCGGAACAGGGATGAGAGCGTATCACCCGATTTGATGTTGAATTCATGCCAATCAATTTCTGGCTTTGCGGCGGCCGTTTCTGCCGGTGCAACAGGATCAGCCGCCGTTTGCTCTCCTGCTCCGGGGTTGTTCTGTTCTTCTGTGGGGCTCGTGCGGCCAGAAGCTGCGCCAGACGCCATTCCCTGTTCAAGGTCAATGGTGTAAGACATGCGCTTAGCTTCTACATCGGCGCTTGGGCTCATAAGCACGGCGGCACTGACAACAATGGTGGCTGCAGCGGCCAAAGTGATGTGCGTTTTTGGAAAAGTTTTAATCACGGGGCTCACCCATTTTAATCGGTATTCCGGCAATTTGTACGGGCTAATTAAAGCAGCACGTCAAGTATAGACCAACAGATTACCGTATATGACATTATCAGGACAGTATCGAACATTACCGTTCGCAAGGCCTGAACTCGTACAAAACGGCGAGCCGCTGATATAATGCCGATCCTTTTATGCTCTGATTGATCGAAAACTGAGCAGGCACACTTTACCAAGGGTGACGGTTAATCACAGATTTGTTTTGTAGAAGTCTGTAACTGTTTATCCCGGACACCAAATCAAAATTGGGGAATAGAGGTTCATGGCATCAATCGACGAAGCGTTAGCCGTTATCAAGCGAGGTATTGACGAGCTGATTCCTGAAGAGGATCTGATCGCAAAGCTTAAAGAAGGCCGGCCGCTTCGCATCAAGGCAGGTTTTGATCCCACTGCCCCGGATCTTCATTTGGGCCATACCGTACTGATTAACAAGTTGCGGCAGTTCCAGGATCTCGGACATGAGGTGATCTTCCTTATAGGTGACTTCACCGGAATGATTGGAGATCCCACCGGTAAGAGTGCGACGCGCCCGCCGCTGACTGAAGATCAGGTGCGTAAAAACGCGATTACCTATAAAGAGCAGGTGTTCAAGATTCTGGACCCTAACAAAACCCGCGTGGTGTTCAACTCTGAGTGGATGGGCAAGTTGGGCGCTGCTGACATGATTCAGCTTGCGGGCCAGTATACCGTTGCCCGGATGCTGGAGCGGGATGACTTCACCAAGCGTTACCGGGCAGAGCAGCCGATTGCTATCCATGAGTTCCTCTACCCGCTGATACAGGGTTATGACTCGGTAGCACTTGAGGCGGATGTGGAGCTCGGCGGAACGGATCAGAAGTTTAACCTTCTGATGGGGCGTATATTGCAAAAGCATTACGGCCAATCCCCCCAGGCCATCATCACAGTGCCTATCCTTGAGGGTCTGGATGGCGTCCAGAAGATGTCGAAGTCTTTGGGCAACTATGTCGGTGTCAGCGACTCACCCGGTGAAATGTACACCAAGCTGCTCTCCGTGCCTGACCCGTTGTTGTGGCGTTACTTTGAGTTGCTCAGCTTCCGGCCGATGTCGGAGGTGGAGTCATTCAAGGATGAAGTTGACGGTGGTGCGAATCCTCAGGACTTCAAAAAACTGTTGGCGGAAGAATTGATCACCCGCTTTCATGACGAGGCAGCAGCAAAGACGGCGCATAAATCCGCAGGCAATCGCGTTGCTCTGGGCGACATTCCTGAAAACGTGCCGATGGTGGAAGTATCACTGGAAGGGCAGGCTGATATCCCGATCGCTGCCGTGCTGCGTTTGGCCGGTTTGGTAAAGAATGGTGCTGCCGCCAGAGATGTGCTTGGTCGCGGTGTTGTCTATATAGATGGAAAGCAGCTTGAAAGTGAGCGCAAGTTCGTAAAGGGTGACGATTGCGTGGTTCAGGCGGGTAAAAAGAAGATCGCCAGGGTGGTTATCGTCGCCTGAGTGGTGTTGTTATCGGTCAGTTTGAAGTTTTTTCAGATTGGCCGTTGACTCCTCGGCTGAGGTCTGTAGAATGCGCATCTCGCTTGAGGGGCAGGCCGCTGAAACGGCTCGGAACTTGAGCGATAACTGCTTGAAAGATTTGAAGAAAACGTTTTAAAGATTCTTCAAAAAAAGCGGTTGACAAGGTGGCGGTTCAGTGTAGAATGCGCACCTCGATTAAGCAGTACGCCGATGAGTTTTTCGGCCGCTTTCGGAGTCGGA
>LJZQ01000001.1 GCA_001314845.1 Marinobacter excellens HL-55 | reverse complement strand
GAACACCAGGTTGCAGATGCGCGGCACGTCGATACCGGTGGTCAGCAGGTCCACGGTGATGGCGATGTTGGGGTAACGCTCGTTCTTGTAGCGGCGGATAAGCTGGTCCACCTTGTCGCTCTGGCCGGTGATCTTGGCGACGGCGGCTTCGTTATAGCGGCCGTTGTAGAGATCCTTGAAGGCATCATCCAGCAGGCGTTTGACCATATCCGCGTGCAGGTCGGTGGCGCAGAAGATCATGGTTTTTTCGTCGCCGAACGGGTCCAGCTCCTGAACCAGCTGTTCGCAGATCACCCGGTTGAAGTTTTCATTGATCACCCGGCGGTTGAAGGCGTCCACCTCGAAGCTGAGTTCGTCTTCCAGCTCGGTGGTGTCCACTTCTCCGGTCTGGCGGTTGATGACTTCCACCGGTTTGCCCTTCTCGAAGGTAATGCCGTTCTGGGTCAGCAGGGTTTCGTAGCGGATGGGCGGTTCGTGGTCGATCAGCCAGTCGTCGGCCACCGCTTCCCGGTAGGAGTATGTGTACACCGGTTTACCGAAGATCTCGCTGGTGTGTTTGGCCGGTGTGGCGGTCAGGCCGATTTTTACGGCGTCGAAATAATCCAGCACCCGTCGATAGCTGGACAGGTATTGGCTGGTGTCCCGCAGGGCCAGTTCGCCTTCGGTCATTTCCTGGTCCAGGGTGTAACCCCGGTGGGCTTCGTCGATGATGATGCAGTCGAACTGGTCGATGGGCGGTGGCTCATCGCTCATAAAGATACGTTTGACCATGGCCTGTACGGTGGCCACCTGGATGCGGGTTTCCGCTTCCGCCGCCATGTCACCCAGTTCGGCGACGTTGTAGATCTTGCTGAGGGTGTGGTTCTGCTCCAACGGTGCTTCGTTGAAGGCATCGATGGCCTGCTGCCCCAGGGCGGTGCGGTCTACCAGGAACAGGATGCGGTGGAAGCGCTCGGCTTTCAGGAACCGGTACATCAACCCGATGATGGTACGGGTTTTACCGGTGCCGGTGGCCATCGCCAGCAGTGCGGTACGCACGCCACGGGCCAGGGCGTGTTCGGTGGCGACGATGGCGTTCTGTTGATAGTCCCGCAGTTTCAGGTAGCCGAAGGGCTCGTCTTTTAACAGCTTCTCGGCGTTGTCTTTATCCCGTTCCAGCAAGTCCAGCAGCCCGCCCGGGGTGTGAAATTGCGGCAGTGCCCGGCGCAGGTTGCTGGGCTCGCGCACGTCCCGGAACCAGGTGCCGGACTGTTCCGCAAGCTGGGGCACGTAAGGGCGGCCGTTGCAGGAATACACGAACGGCACGTGGTAGTGGCCGCTTTCATCGGCGGGCCAGGCGATGGTGCGGCCCATCAGTTCCCAGGCACCCACTAACGGTGCGTCTACCTTGAAGCCTTTGCTGTAGCGCTCGGCCTGGCGGATTTTGCCGGCCACGTTGGTGTTCTCTTTCTTGGCTTCTACTACTGCGATGGGCGTAAGCCCGAAAAACAGCACGTAATCGGCCCTGCCTTTTTCACCATTATGGTTGGTGGGCCACTCGGCGATCGCGCGGTAGCTACCTTTCTCTGGGCGGGCACCTTTCTGGTAGGTGATTTCCTGGCTGTCGGCGTCCCAGCCGGCTTCCTGCAGGTGCTGGTCAATCAGTATTCGGGTGAGTTCTTCACTGAGCACCAGGGAGTCGGTGGCGGCTTTGGTTTGTTTTGCCACCTGCTGGCGCTGCTGGTTAACGGTCTGTTCGCCCTGCTCTGTGAGCTGTTGTTGCAGGGCTTTGATTTTGTTTTCGTAGTTCTGTTGTTGCTGTGCCAGTGTTTGCTCGTGCTGGCGAGCCTGCTCGGCCAGGTCGCGGGATTCTTCATCCATGGCAACGGCCAGGGCTTCGTACTCGGCTTTCTCTTTCTCGATCAGCTGGCTGAGCTGCTGGCTGCTGTCCAGCGCCATGTTGGCGTGTTGCAGATCGTGGCGGAGCTTTTCGATGTCGCTGTGCAGTTGGCGCAGCTGGGCGCTGGGGTCAGCTGGCGGTATAAAGGGGCCGGGTTTGAAATTGGCACCAGCCTTGCCGAAGGAACGGTGAAACCAGATGGCCAGGGCGCGCGCCACTTTCAGGCCATCCATGGCTTCTTTGTGCTGGGTGCGGAACTGGTGGGTGGCTTTGTTGCCTTCAATGCGCAGGATGTGGAACAGCTCTTTGATCTGCGGCTCCAGCCGCAATTCCCGGTTCAGGCGGTACAGCAGTTCGGACTGACTGGTTTGATCGTCAAATTCGATGCCGGAGAGCGCGGCCAGGTGTTGGGCCAGGGCTTCGCCCAGCTGGCGGAGTTTGATCAAAGTGGTGTTGGGATCACTGGCGAAGGCACGCTCGGCGGATTCGGCCAGCTCCACGAATAAGGAATCGTGTTCTGACAAAAACGAAAAGTTGCCGGATGTGAATTCCGTGGCCTTGTTCAATGTATCCCTCCGCGACAGTCTTACTGCCGAACATTAGCAGACTTGTGGAAGAGACCGAAATTCAGGGGACGAAAAGTGAACTTTGGCCATCAGGAATCCGCCACGGCATCTCGCACGCCTCGCTGCTCCTGCAAACGCTCTGTGTTGCGTTTTTCCGCGTAAAGGGCGACAAGCTGCTTCAACGCGTCCATCCGAAGGGGCTTGGTACAGTAATCATCCATGCCGGCTTCAAGGCACTTTAGACGGAAGCTTTCACTAGCGTTGGCAGTAACCGCGATAATGGGTGTATCCAGATTGCTTGCGGCTTTCAATCGAATCTCACGTGTTGCTGAAATACCGTCCATCAACGGCATCTGGCAATCCATGATGATCATGTCCCAGGGTTCATTGATGGCCGCTTGAATGGCTTCCAGACCGTTTTGGACCCCTTCCGAAACAACCCCCATTTTCTCCAGCTGTTTGCGAAGGATCATCCGGTTGCCGGGATCGTCTTCCACCACAAGAACTCTGGGTACCTGAGTTGCCATGCCAAGGTTTAACAGGTCCGAATCAGTCGGCTCTGAAAGGTGAACGTCGCCGTAGGGAACTTCAACTTCCAGTGTGGTGCCGTGCCCGGATGTCTCAAGAACTCCCAT
This sequence comes from Marinobacter excellens HL-55, assembly GCA_001314845.1. GTDB lineage: Bacteria > Pseudomonadota > Gammaproteobacteria > Pseudomonadales > Oleiphilaceae > Marinobacter > Marinobacter excellens_B. The sequence goes on along the minus strand of LJZQ01000001.1, from coordinate 300,509 downwards.
CTGGCCACCCAGGGCATCTACCAGTGAACTGGCCAGGGGCAAACCCAGACCGACACCGCCGTATCGTCGGGTGAGGCCGGCCTCACCCTGTTTGAATGCCTGGAACACTTTCTCTCTCTGAGAGTCGGGGATGCCCGGGCCCGTGTCTGAGACCAGAATCCGAAGCACCGAATCGTCTGCCAGCCGGCTTGCCTGGATCAGTACCTCGCCTCCGGAAGGCGTAAACTTCATGGCATTATCAATAAGCTGATACAACACCTTCTCCAGCATTAACCCATCCAGAAAAACCTTGCCAGGCACCGAATCATCTATAGCGAAGGCTAAGGACAACGGTTTTGCTTTCGCAGCTTCCCGGAACTCATACTCGAGAAGATCAAACAGGGATTGAGGCTCGAACACCTGTGGCGAGCTGAGCAGATTCTCTTCCTGGGCATCAACGAAGTCCAGAATGCCACCGACTTGCCGTGTCATACGTAGATTGGCGTACTCAATCAGATGGAAGGCATCGCTCTGCTCCTGGTTTAATGGTGCCTCCCTGAGAAGGTCCAGCTGGCCCTGAATGGTGTGCAGGGGGGTGCGCAGTTCATGGCTTACCGCATTTAAGAAGTCATCTTTGATATGGTTGCTGCGCTCAAGAACCTTGCGGGCGTTCTCACTGACTTCGATCTGCTGGGCCTGCAGAGTGTCACGTTCGTCGCGGAGTATTTTTATGCGCGATGCCAGGGCGAGGGAGAACAGGGCCATTTCCCAGGACATGGCGCCTGGAATGTAATACATCACCCATTGGCTACCTGCAATAATACCCAGAGAATCCAAAGCCGTTACATTTTGAGCAATGATCAGGGGAATCCAGCCAATGAGAAAATACAGAGCGGGCTGGTATTTTCTCTTTGCCTGAATGAAAGCGAAAGGAAGGAATAAGAGGTAAGCAGCCATCCCGATAGTTGCGCCAAGGAAGGCAACGGTCTTGAAGGATAAAAAAGGCGTTGCAACCAAGAGACCCAGATAAATGAGCGATAGCAACCGGAACATCTGGTTAACCCATGGAGCGAGCGTCCCCAGTTGAAGGATCCTTGAGACGAATTGGATAGTAAGAAGGGGCAATAGGATTAGAAGGGCTTTCAACCAATCAAAGTGGTCCTCGATTATCCCCAGATATGCCTGCAGGTTTGTCAGGCTCAAAGAGTAGACCAAAACACCTACTGCCAATACCGCGTAGAGTAAGTAGATCGGATCTCTGATACTGAAAAAGAGGAAAAGGTTATAAACCGTTAGCGCAAAAATAATCGATGCCAAACTAACGCTAAGTGCGGTATGGAAGACGGCCTCACTGAACAAGGCGGTCTGATCCAGAACTTTCACGGGCGTACTTATCGGGAAGTAGGCCTCCAATCGAATGTGAATATCAGAACGCGACGAGAGGCTGGGTAGCTCGAAGATCAGGTGATGAAATGGAATAGTTTTGTGTTGCGGCGGTTCGAGAAAAAATTTGGGGGCCCGGGAAATTGGGGTGCCATTGATAAATACTTGGGCCTTTGACGCAAGAGGGCTTAATAGAAGCCAGCGCTGCTCCATTGTTACTGCTGGATCAATCTTACCCCTGATCCATACAAATGGCTCACGAGGCTCGCTGGTAAAAACATCATGATTGATTGGAGACCAGGCGGGGTGTTTTTCTGGCGGTGGTGTTTCCTGATCCCAGACGCCCTCAAAGACCTCCATCGTCTGGGTCAGATTTCTGACGTACCCCTGTTGCTCTGCAGCTACTGCGCTAAAAGATAACAGGGCAAGAGATGAAAGGATCACCAAGAGTAGAGAGGTCCATCTCCAATAAACTTTCGCCATCTGAGGTTCCTTGTTCTATCCGCTCCTAGAATACCCAAAGATTGTGCGCAGGGAGAATTTTTACTCTGTCTGATTGTTGTTTGGGCCCTTAGCGTGCCCTTCTTTTTTACATTTGATAGGTGTGTCGCCGAAATCTATACTTCCAAGCCTACTCAAAAGGATGGTGTATGTATAGTTCAAGGTTCGGTTTTATAAAGGGATTTCGTTCAGCTCTCCTGGTATCTCTGTATTTCCCATTGATCGCATCTGCGGCTGGTCTGTCCAATAGCGATCAAAGCGCCAGTACTTCCGCAGTTAGCAACGCAGGTAGTGTTGCTAACCCGGAGAATGCCTCCACGATATTTTTTAATCCTGCTGGAATGAGTCGGCTTTCCGGCACCAGTATTTCTTTGGGTGCGATTGTTTTCGAGATTGACGCTGTGGGTAGGGATTCTCGAACATCGGCAACCCGCGCCAATGGCGATCAGGTTGTGGGGGATGGCGGTGGCGATCACGTTGAGACCTATGCGGTGCCAAATGCTTATCTTACTCATGAAGTAAACGATTGGTTGGATGTGGGCCTGGGAGTCTATATCCCCTATGGGCTGGGCTTCGATTACGGTGATGCCTTCGCCGGACGGTTTATTGCTGATGATATTGAGTTGGTGTCCTATGCTGTGAGCCCCTCTTTCGCTGTGAACAGTGGCGATGGGTTTTCATTGGGTGGCAGTATCAACGTACTCTATGCCGATGCAGAACAGAAAAATCGGGTTGATTTCAGCGGTATCGAATCGCGTTTTTCCCTTCCCCGGGGTACCCTCAGCGATGGCCACGCGACATTGGATGGCGACGATGTTGCTTTGGAATTCACGGTCGGTCTGCTCTGGCAGGCGACGCCCGAAACCTCGCTTGGACTCTCGGCCCGCACCGGCACCGAATTCAATCTGAAGGGCACCGGCACCATCACCAACTTCCCGACCCTCTCAGCAAGCGGTCTTACTCAAACGACTGTCACTGAGCGGATAGAAGTCCCAATTACAATTCCTCAAAGCCTGAGTTTCGGCCTCGCTCACCAGTGGAACGAGGCATTTAAACTGCTTGCAGGGGCAACTTGGGCGAAATGGAGTGATGCGTCTGCGTTGACTGTCGTATCGCGGGAGAAAACGCCTACGGCTTTCCCTGCCGAGCAGCTGCCAGAGGATCGGGTTCAGAGCTGGAAAGATACCTGGCAATGGCGGGTTGGAGCAGTCTGGCAGGTGGCACCGACCTGGTCACTCAAAGCTGGTTATTTATTCGATGAATCTCCCATCACTCTCCAGACCCGTTCTCCGCTAAACCCGTTTGATGACTACCATCAGGTTTCCCTGGGTGCACAGATTCGGGATTTGGCAGGAGACTGGACGGTGGATATATTTGTCGCGAGAGTCTTTTATGAGGGCGATATTTCCATCGACTATTCAGCGACAGATCCAGTGCAGGGCCAGACAACATTCAAAAGTGAATATGACGTGGTGCCTTGGACTGCAGGTTTGCAGTTCAGCCGGCAGTTCTAATGCAGGGTGGGAATCAAAGCGGGAAAATGGTCGGCGTGGCAGGATTCGAACCTGCGACCCCTTCGTCCCGAACGAAGTGCGCTACCAAGCTGCGCCACACGCCGATCAACGGCCAGCATTATACGGATTGCCGACCGTTTTACTAGCCCCCGTCCCTGGGGAAGTTGTTCCTGTAACCGCGAAGTGCCCTGTTACCCGGCGGTGGGCAGCAGGGAAATATCGGCTACGCGCAGGAACAGGTTACGCAGGCGATTGAGCAGTGCCAGCCGGTTGTTGCGCACGGCTTCGTCGTCTGCCATCACCATGACTTCGTCGAAGAAGGTGTCGACCGGCTCACGCAGGTTGGCCAGAGCGGTCAGCGCGCTGGCGTAGTCGCCCTGCTCGAACAGCGGCAGTACTTTGTCTGCCAATTCGTCCACTTTGGCGGCCAGTGTTTTCTCGGAGGCATCCTGCAGCAGTGCACTATCAACGGTCTCGCCAATGCTGTCGCCGCCCTGCTTGGTCAGGATGTTGGAGACTCGCTTGTTGGCTCCGGCCAGGGCCTGGGCTTCCGGCAGCTGGCGGAAGGCTTCCACGGCTTTTACCCGGCGGTCGAAGTCGAGCGGGCGGGTTGGCCGGCGGGCGTGTACGGCCAGGTACACTTCGGCGCCAATACCCTGTTCGTCGTAATGGGCGCGGAAGCGCTCGAGCATGTAGTCCACCACGGTGCTGGCGGTGTTGTCTTCAGTCAGCACGGTGAAGTTCTGCTCGGCCCACTCGCACACGGTTTGCAGGTCCAATGGCAACTGGCGTTCGATGATGATGCGCAGCACGCCCAGTGAGGCGCGGCGCAACGCGAACGGGTCACGGGTACCGGACGGCGGCTGGTTGATACCGAACAGGCCCACCAGCGAGTCGATGCGGTCAGCGATGGCGACGGCGCAACCGGTCAGGGTGGTGGGCAGGTCGTCACCGGCAAAGCGCGGCATGTACTGCTCGTTCAGGGCCTTGGCCACGTCGGCGTGTTCACCGTCGTTGGTGGCGTAGTACTGGCCCATGATGCCCTGAAGGTCGGTGAACTCCAGCACCATTTCAGTGACCAGGTCGGTCTTGGCCAACATGGCGGCACGCTCAGCCAAAGCTGGATCGCTGTTGATGGCGTTGGCAATTTTCCCGGCCAGGGCGGCCACTCGCACAGATTTGTCGTAAATACTGCCGAGCTTGTCCTGGAACACGATGGGCTTTAGGGCCTCGATACGATCTTCCAGTTTGGTCTTGCGGTCGGTTTCATAGAAGAACGCGGCGTCTGACAGGCGCGGGCGGATCACCTTCTCGTTACCGGAAATCACCTGGGCAGGGTCTTTGCTTTCCAGGTTGGCCACGGTGATGAACAGCGGCAACATGCGGTTGTTGCTGTCGACCACGTGGAAGTATTTCTGGTGCTCCTTCATTGAGGAGATCAGAGCCTCTGCGGGTACTTCCAGAAAGCGCTCCTCGAAGCGGCCCATCAGTGGCACCGGCCACTCGTTCAGGGCGGTCACTTCGTCCAGCAGGTCTTCGTCGATCACCGCTTTGCCTTGGGCTTCTTTCTCAGCGAGGGCGTTAACACCGGCACGGATCTGTTCACGGCGCTCGGCGAAATCGGCCAGTACGTAGCCTTCCTGCTTGAGTACCACTTCGTAGTCGGCCGGGGTGGGTACAATCAGTTCTTTCGGGCAGTGGAACCGGTGGCCGCGGGTTTTGTTGCCGGGCTTGAGGTTCATCACCGGGGTGTCGATAACCTTGTTGCCGTACAGCATGATCAGCCAGTGCACCGGGCGCACAAACTCTGTGCGGTGAGCGCCCCAGCGCATGCGCTTGGGGATTGGCAACGCAGCCAGGGACTGATCAATCAGCTCTGGCAGCAGCTCCACGGTTGGCTTGCCCTTCTCGACAGTGCGGTAAACTACCCAGGCACCTTTGTCGGTTTCCAGGGTGTCGAGCTGGTCTGGGGTAATACCCAAGGAGGTGGCAAAGCCGGTCAGTGCGCGGGTCGGGTTGCCGGCGTCATCAAAGGCCGCTTGTACGGCCGGGCCACGCTTTTCAACCGACTTGTCCGGCTGGGCGTTGGCCAGATCACGGATACGCACGGCCAGGCGACGTGGTGCCGCAAAGGCCTCCACTTTGCCAAAGCTTACACCGGCGTCTTCCAGACCTTTGGTAATACCCTGAGTGAAGGCATCAGACAGCGGTTTGAGGGCTTTTGGCGGCAGCTCCTCAGTGCCCAGTTCAACCAGAAAATCCTGTGTAGCCATTACGCGTTCCCCTGTTCCTGCGGTGCCTTCTTCACTTTCTTGCCTTTTTTGCCATTGGCTTTGGCGTCTGCAGCGTCGGCTGCGGCCAACACCTCCTTACGAAGGTGTTCCGGCGCCAGTGGGAAGCCCAGGGCACGGCGGCTATCAAAGTAAGCCTGAGCGACCGAACGGGCCAGGGTGCGAACACGCAGAATAAAGCGCTGGCGCTCAGTCACGGAAATGGCGTGGCGGGCGTCCAACAGGTTGAAAGTATGGGAGGCTTTGAGTACCTGCTCGTAGGCGGGCAGTGGCAGGCCGGCTTCGATCAGGCGGGCGCTTTCGCGCTCGTAGGCATCAAAGCTGTGGAACAGAAACTCGGTGTCGGCGTGCTCAAAGTTGTAAGTGGACATCTCCACTTCCTGCTGATGGAACACGTCGCCGTAGGTGACCACACCGTCCGGGCCTTTGGTCCAGACCAGGTCATACACGCTGTCTACGCCCTGAATGTACATGGCGATGCGCTCAAGACCGTAGGTCAGCTCGCCGGTAACCGGGTAGCATTCCAGGCCGCCCACTTGCTGGAAGTAGGTAAACTGAGTGACTTCCATGCCATTTAGCCAGATTTCCCAGCCCAGGCCCCAGGCGCCCAGAGTTGGCGATTCCCAGTTGTCTTCAACAAAGCGAATGTCATGTACCAGGGGGTCCAGTCCCAGTGCCCGCAACGAATCCAGGTACAGCTCCTGAATGTTGTCTGGCGAAGGCTTGAGCACCACCTGAAACTGATAATAATGCTGCAGGCGGTTAGGGTTTTCGCCGTAGCGGCCATCGGTAGGACGGCGGCTGGGTTGAACGTAGGCGGAGTTCCAGGTTTCCGGTCCGATCGAGCGCAGGAAGGTGGCCGGATGAAAAGTACCGGCGCCGACTTCCATATCAAGCGGCTGGAGAACCACGCAGCCATGCTGCGCCCAGAAATTCTGCAGTGCCAGGATCAGACCCTGAAAGGTCTTGATATCCGGCGCGGAGTTGTTGGTTGCCTTGTCTGTCACGACGATTGCCTGCTGGTCAGTCTGTGTGTGGCGCCCCGTCTTCTGGGGCGCTCCGGAATTTTGAAAACGCGCATTATACGCCTGCTGGCGTTGCATTTCTAAGTGCATGCCAGGCTGTTGTTTTGTCTTGGATCAATCAGAAGAACGTGAGGCCCACCTGGAACAGTTTTTCGACATCGCGGATCCGGGTCTTGTCGACCAGGAACAGGATCACGTGGTCGTCTGGCTGTATCCGCAGATGATCGTGGGCGATGAAGACCTCGTTGTGCCGGACGATGGCGCCGATGGTGGTGCCCGGCGGCAGGTTGATCTCGTCCAGTCGTTTGCCCACGACTTTAGAGGACCGGTGATCGCCGTGGGCGATCGCTTCGATGGCTTCTGCAGCACCCCGGCGCAGGGAGTGAACGTTGACCACATCGCCCCGGCGTACATGGGTCAGCAGGCTGCCGATGGTGGTCTGCTGGGGCGAGATGGCAACGTCAATATCGCCGCCCTGAATCAGGTCCACGTAATCCGGATTATTGATCAGGGTCAGTACCTTGCGGGCGCCCAGGCGCTTGGCCAGGAGTGAGGCCATGATGTTGGCTTCGTCATCGTTGGTGACGGCGCAGAATACATCGGTATTCTCGATATTTTCTTCCAACAGAATGTCTTTGTTGGCGGCGTTGCCCTCAAGTACCACGGTTTTGCGTAGCCGTTCAGACAACATCACGCAGCGATCGTGATCCCGCTCGAGTATCTTCACCTGGTAGCGGCCTTCCAGTGTGCTCGCCAGACGATAACCGATGTTGCCACCACCGCAGATAAAAACGCGTTTGTAGGGCTTGGATAACGGCTGAAGCTCACTCATGACCGAGCGAATGTGATCGGCTGCCGCAATAAAGAATACCTCGTCGCCGTCTTCGATCACCGTGTTGCCCTGGGGCATGATGGCGCGGTCTTTCCGGAAAATGGCCGCAACCCGGGTATCGATTTTTGGCATGTGGGTGCGCAGGTAGGACAATTCACGACCGACCAGCGGGCCGCCTTCAATGGCCCGGATTGCCACCAGCCGCACCAGACCTCGGGAGAATTCCAGTACCTGCAGGGTGCCCGGATATTCGATCAAGCGAGTGATGTGCTTGGTCACCAGCTGTTCGGGGCTGATCAGTACATCAATCGGAAAGCCGCGCAAAGTGTCCAGCTCTTTGACCGTATCCCGGTTATAGAACAGTTCCGGTTTCGCCAGATAGGCCCCGGCACGAACCCGGCAGATGGTGGTCGGGGTTTTGTAAAGCAACTTGGACACCTGACAGGCGACCATGTTGGTCTCGTCGCTGTTGGTGACCGCGATCACCATGTCGGCATCTTCGGCGCCGGCCTGGCGCAACACGGTCGGATAGGATGCCCGGCCGTGCATGGTGCGGATGTCCAGCCGATCCTGCAGCTCCCGCAGGCGTGCGCTGTCGCTGTCGATGATCGTAATGTCGTTGGCTTCGTTGGCGAGGTTTTCCGCCAGGGTACCGCCAACCTGGCCTGCACCGAGAATCAGGATTTTCATAGTTCAGGTTTCTCCAGCACGGCATAGAAAAAGCCGTCGTGGCTGTCCGGGTCTGGCAGTATCTGGCGGCCGGTGGTCATGTCACGGCCCCAGGCTGCGTCTGTCTGAATCAGCTGTGCCTGTTCCTGCTGCTTGAGGAACCGCTGGATTATACGGTGGTTCTCCTGCGGAAACACCGAACAGGTCGCGTAGACCAGCCGCCCGCCCGGTTTCAGGATAGACCACATGGCATCAAGCAGACCAAGCTGAATGGCGGCCAGGGGTACGATGTCAGATTCCCGGCGCAGCAGCTTGATGTCCGGGTGCCGGCGGATTACGCCAGTAGCGCTGCAGGGCACGTCCAGCAGGATACGGTCGAAGGCTTCGCCGTCCCACCATTGATCAATGTCAGCGGCGTCCGCTTCTTTTAACGTGGCGACGAGATCCAGGCGGTCGAGGTTTTCCTGAACTCTGGGCAGTCGCTCGGCGGATTCGTCGATGGCGACCACTTCGGCAAGGTCGGCGCAGGCTTCCAGAATGGCGCAGGTTTTGCCCCCCGGTGCGGCGCAGGCGTCCAGCACCCGCTGGCCCGGTTGCAAGTCGATCAGGGTGGTACACAGCTGGGCGGCTTCGTCCTGAACGCTGGCGGCGCCGTCCTCAAACCAGGGTAGCCGGTCGACCGGCACCGGGTGCTCCAGCTGGATGCCAAAAGGCGCAAAGCGGGTGGGCTGTGCGTTAATGCCGGCCTCTTTTAGCAACGCAAGGTATTCGTCCCGGCTGAAGCGCAGAGCATTCACCCGCAGGGTCATCGGCGCCTGGGTATTATTGGCCTTGAGAATAGCTTGCCAGTCGTCCGGCCAGTTATGGCGCAGTTTTTCCACCATCCACACGGGGTGGCTGTACTGGCTGCTGTCGTCTTTCGGTTCTGGCGCGCCCTCTCGCTCGGCAGCACGCAGTACCCCGTTAACCAGGCCGGTCAGGTGCGGCTTGTCCAGGGCGCGGCAGGCCTCTACGGTTTCGTTTAATACCGCATAGGTAGCCTGTTCACTGAATCGAAGCTGGAAAAGCGCCACCAGCATCAGGTGGTGGATAACCTGGTCGGGCTTGCGTAAGGGTTTCTTCAGGCGCTGGTTAAGTTCACCCTCAAGCCTGTGAAACCAGCGGCAGGTGCCGTAGCAAATGGCTTGCAGTTGCGGGCGTTGTTCCGGTGGCAACTGGCCCAGGGCCACCGGCAGGCACTGGCTCAGCGACTGGCCGTTTTCCACCGCCAGCAACACATTGGCGGCGACCGCACGAAACGGCAGGGGCTGATAGGCCATGATCAGTGCAGCTCCTGTGCTGGCAGTAGCATCGGTTTGCCGCCGTTGATCAGATCATTCACGCTCAGGGCACGGGTGCCACGTAGTTGCACCGAAGTTACTCTGAGACTGCCGGCACCGCAGGCGATATCGACGCCCTCGCGTTCGCGGCGCAGCACGGTGCCGGGTGTTTTGTCGCTGCTTGTCGCTAACGCTTCGGCTTGATGAATGCGGATGCGCTGATCGCCCAGATCGGTAAAGGTGCCGGGCCAGGGGTTGAAGGCGCGGATCAGCCGTTCGATCTCGGGTGCGCTGCGGGTCCAGTCGATATGGCCTTCTTCTTTTGACAGTTTGTGGGCGTAATTGGCGTCATCATCGATCTGGGGCTCGCCGGTCAGCTCGCCTTTGCCCAGGCTGATCAGTGCTGTGATGATGGCTTTGCCGCCCATTTCCGCCAGGCGGTCATGCAGGCTACCGCCGGTGTCGTCCGGGCGGATGGGCGTTGTTTCTTTCAGCAGCATGTCGCCGGTATCCAGGCCTACGTCCATCTGCATGATGGTAATGCCGGTTTCGCGATCGCCGGCGGCAATGGCGCGCTGAATGGGCGCTGCACCGCGCCACCGTGGTAACAGGGAGGCGTGGATGTTCAGGCAGCCGTAGCTTGGAATGGTCAGAACGGCTTTCGGCAGAATCAGGCCGTAGGCGGCAACGATCATTACGTCAGGTTGCAGCGCGGCCAGTTCCTGTTGGGCATCTTCCGGTTTCAGACTGTCGGGCTGGAACACCGGCAGGTTGGCATCCAGTGCAACCTGTTTGACCGGGCTGGGCATCAGTTTTCGGCCACGGCCCGCGGGTCGGTCTGGCTGGCTGTACACGCCTACCACAGTATGGCCAGCGTTCAGCAAAGCTTTCAGCGCGGTGGCAGCAAAGTCCGGCGTTCCGGCAAACACGATTCGCACGGTGGTGTTGTCTCTGTGTCGTTGAATACGAAAAAACCGGGTCGCAACCCGGTCCTGAAGTCTATCCGATGCTGAGTGCCGCTCAGGCGCTCTGTTTGTGCTGTTTTTCCAGCTTCTTGCGAATGCGGGTCCGCTTGAGCGAGCTGAGGTAATCCACAAACAGTTTGCCGTTCAGGTGGTCCATTTCATGTTGGATGCACACAGCCAGCAGGCCAGTGGCTTCGATCACGAACTCCTCACCATTGCGATCTTTGGCGGTAATCCGGCAGTGCTCGATGCGCTTAACGTCTTCGTAGAAGCCGGGCACCGACAGGCAGCCTTCCTGCATGGCTTCAAGCTCACCATCCAGAACTTCAATCTTCGGGTTAATGAATACCCTCGGTTCGCTCTTGTCTTCCGACAGATCCATTACGATGATCTGCTTGTGCACATTTACCTGAGTAGCGGCCAGTCCAATGCCGGAAGCATCGTACATGGTCTCGAACATGTCGTCGATCAGGGTGCGGATGTCGTCGGTTACCTCGCCTACCGGCTTGGCAATGGTGCGAAGACGGGGATCCGGATATTCAAGAATCTCTAAAATCATAGTGCTTTGGCTTCTCTGAAATGCGACGGCGGTCTGCGCAAATTTCCGTCATGAACCTATCATGACGCGAACGTGATGTAGCTATTATCCGATAAATTAGCGATTGAGTACAAACTGATCAGTTAATAGTTAAAATCTTTCAAGCTTGCTGCAGAATTTACTCGAAGAACAAAAGATAACATCACAAATCCCCAGACTTCTTCTATAGTAACGGGAATAACAACGTAATAAGCTGCGAGAATACTGCGGCGACATTACTGAACGCAAAGATTCTAGGCACGCGATCAAGGATATAGACAATGAGGAAACTGTTGTACGCTCTGGCAGCCACCATGCTGCTATTTACCTCCTGGGCCCAGGCACAACCGGAGCTGAGGTCTGATCATCCTGAGCGTTACACCGTCGTCAAAGGGGATACCCTTTGGGACATTTCAGGGCGATTCCTGAACAACCCCTGGTACTGGCCAGAAATCTGGCACGTGAACCCTCAGGTTGCCAATCCTCACCTGATTTACCCGGGCGATCGACTTGCTCTGGTGTATATCGATGGTAAGCCCCGGATCACCAAGGTGGCCACCAGCGACGTGATCAAGCTGTCGCCCCAGATTCGTTCTGAAGCCATCGACACCCCGATCCCGGCGATCCCCCTGGATGCGATCAGCAGCTTCCTGACTGACACCCGTATTGTATCGCCAGATGAAATCAACGGTGCACCCTACATTCTGGAAGGCGAAGACGGGCGGATCATTACCGGTGCCGGCGACAAAGTGTATGCCCGCGGCCAGAAGCCAGCCGATCGTGTGGGTATCTTCCGTCGCAGCAAAGAGTTTGTTGATCCGGAGACCGGCGAGTTTCTGGGACTGGAAGCCCGTAGTATCGCCCGCGGCAGGATCACCGCAGAAAACAGCGATGTGTTGACCATGACGCTAACCCGCTCCAGTGAAGAGGTGCGCATTGGTGATCGTCTGCTGATTAACGAAGACCGCGGCTTGACCACCAATTTTGTGCCCAGCTCACCGGATGAGGAGATCAAGGGCGTGATGATTTCGGTAGACGGCGGTGTTAACCAGATCGGCCAGTATAATGTGGTGGCCATCAACCGCGGTGAGCGCGAAGGCCTGAAGGCGGGTAACGTCATGGCCGTGATGAAAACCGGCAACATGGTTCGTGATCCGGTCACCGGTGAAACCATTGAGCTGCCATCTGAGCGTGCGGGCCTGCTGATGGTGTTCCAGACCTATGAGAAAATGAGCTACGGTCTGGTACTTCAGGCAACCCGGCCACTGGCTGTCGGTGATCAGGTTACCAATCCCTGATCACCCGCACATGAGCAAATGAGTGATAGGATAGAATGGCCGGGCAGGATCGCCCGGCCATTGTCGTTTCAAGGATGAAATTATGTCTGCACAAAGCATTCTGCAATCTTCAGGCAGCCGCTGGCTGCTGCTGACACTTCTGCCCCGGTTCGGGCTCAAGGTGCGTGAGCGCATTCTCGCCCAGACTGAAAGCCTGACGGATATTCTCGAGATGAACGTCTCAACGCTAAAGGCGATGGGCCTCACGGATGATGCCGTTGCGGCGGTCGTTGCCTGGCAAGTTGGCCATACCGAGCATCCGGTACTGCGGCAGGCACTGGCAATACAGGCAGCTTGCGAGGATCACAATATTGTTCTGGTTGGCCTTGGTGAGGATGCTTATCCGGAGGCACTCAGACACATTCATAATGCCCCGTTGTTGCTGTACGGCCGGGGCGATATCGGCTTGCTGCAACGGGATCAGTTGGGGGTTGTGGGCAGCCGTAACGCGACCCGAGCGGGCCTTGACCATGCTCGGCAATTTTCTGCGGAGCTGGGCCGGCGGGGGCTTGTGATCACCAGTGGACTGGCCCTGGGCATTGATGGTGCGGCTCACGCCGGTGCCCTGGATGCGGGATTCCCCACCATTGCCGTGGTTGGCTGTGGTCTTGATCGCCTTTACCCTGCGCAGCATCGCAAGCTGGCCCAGCGAATAATAGATCAGGGGCTGATTGTCTCGGAATATGCGCCGGGCACTGAGCCACGGGCGGCTCATTTTCCTCAGCGCAACCGGATCATCAGTGGCTTGAGCCGGGGCGTGTTGGTAGTCGAAGCAAGTCTGCGCAGTGGATCTCTGATCACCGCCCGGACCGCCCTCGAGCAGGGTCGGGAAGTATTCGCCATTCCGGGGTCTGTACACAGTCCGGTGGCGCGAGGCTGTCACCAGTTGATCAAGCAAGGCGCCCGACTGGTCGAAACCGCCGATGATATTCTGGAAGAGCTGGGCACCTGGTGGTCCATGAACAACGATTCGGGTGCTGTTATGGCCGGCCGGTCGGTGCTCGATACATCTGGTCTCGATAGCCGGGAAATCGCGGTGTTCGAGGCTTTGGGGTATGATCCATTGTCTACCGATGCACTGAGTCTCGCCACTGGGCTGCCTGCAGATCAACTGATGCAGTCATTGCTGCTGCTGGAGCTTGAAGGCTTGGTGAATACGGCCCCCGGCGGTTATCTGCGGGTTGCCTGAACTGTGCATCATTCACAATCGTTTCTGATATCAGATGTCTGGAGAGTCGGCGATGAGTTCTCCCCTGAGTTCCTGGCAGCTGCACTGTGCCCGCCGCACCGCGCTGGCTGGCGGTGTCCTGGCCTACCCCACCGAGGCCGTTTGGGGCCTGGGTTGCGATCCCTGGGATCAGGCCGCCGTTGAGCGAATCCTGCAGTTAAAACAGCGCCCTGTGGAAAAAGGCGTGATTCTGGTGGCGTCGTCTGTCGAGCAGGTGGCCTTCCTGTTGGACCCTTTGCCCAAAGAACTGCAGCGGGAAGCAGAGCGCCACTGGCCCGGGCCGGTTACCTGTTTGCTGCCGGATGTAAAACAGCAGATCCCCGACTGGGTCCGCGGTCAACACAGCTCGATTGCTGTCAGGGTCAGCGATCATCCGGTGGTTCGAGCATTGTGTGAGGCCTCTGGCATGCCCCTGGTGTCCACTTCCTGTAACCCCGCGGGGCGCCAACCCGCTCGCCATATCTGGCAGGTTCGCCGTTATTTTGGCCAGGAACTGGACTGGATTGTGCCGGGCGCTCTCGGTGGCAATCGCAACCCCAGTCGTATTATTGATATCGTCACCGGAAAACAGTTTCGCTAGGAGAAACCATGTCACAACAGCCCGAAACCGAGGCCGTCAAAGAGTATCTTCTGAGCCTTCAGGAGCGCATTTGCCAGCGACTGGAAGCGGTGGACGGCCGTGGAACTTTTATCCGGGACAGCTGGCAGCGCCCGGAGGGCGGTGGCGGTGTTAGCCGAGTGATGGCCGAGGGCCGGGTGATCGAGAAAGGCGGCGTGAATTTCTCCCACGTGATGGGCGACACTATGCCGGCTTCTGCAACGGCGCACCGCCCGCAGCTTGCTGGCGCACCCTGGCAAGCCATGGGGGTGTCGTTGGTGATTCATCCTGAAAACCCCTATGTGCCCACATCTCACGCCAACGTGCGCTTCTTTATTGCGACGCCGAAAGATGCGGGGCCGGTGTACTGGTTTGGTGGCGGTTACGACCTAACGCCCTATTACGGTTTTGACGAAGACTGCGTGCACTGGCACCAGACCGCGCGCAATGCCTGCCGGCCGTTTGGTGAGGATATGTACCCGAAATTCAAGCACTGGTGCGACGACTACTTTTACCTAAAGCACCGTCAGGAACCCCGGGGCGTGGGTGGTCTGTTTTTTGACGATCACAACACCGGTGATTTTGGCCAGGACTTTGCCTTTATGCAGGCGGTGGGCGACAGTTACATCGACGCCTATGAGCCCATCGTAAGACGCCGGTTGGACCACCCGTGGGGCGAGCGGGAGCGTGACTTTCAGCTTTATCGGCGCGGGCGCTACGTAGAGTTCAATCTGGTGTATGACCGGGGCACACTGTTTGGCCTGCAATCCGGTGGCCGTACCGAATCCATTCTGATGTCGCTGCCGCCGCTGGTGCGCTGGGATTACGATCGTCAGCCGGAGCCCGGTAGCGAAGAAGCCCGGCTGACTGAGTATTTCCTGACAGGCCGAAACTGGCTGGAGGCCGCCAATGACTAACCAACTGTATGCAGTGGTGGGTAACCCCGTCAGCCACAGCAAATCGCCCCGGATTCATAGCCTGTTTGCCAGCCAGACCGGAGAGCCGGTCGAGTACACCGCCATTCAGGCGCCGATGGAGGATTTCTCCGGCACGGTTCGGCATTTCTTCGAGCGCGGTGGCAAAGGTTTGAATGTGACGGTGCCGTTTAAGGAACAGGCCTGGACGCTGGCTGATCATCGTACCTCCCGGGCCGAAAAAGCCGGCGCGGCCAATACCTTCTATCTTGATGAAGATCAGGAGCTGGTGGCCGATAACACAGATGGTGTCGGTATTGTTCGGGACCTTCAAAACAATTACCGGGTGTCGCTGAAAGGCCTGCGGATTCTGATATTGGGGTCCGGTGGTGCAGTACGGGGGGTGCTGGGCCCGATCCTGGCCGAGCAGCCGGCCGCGTTGACCATTGCCAATCGCACCGTCGCTAAGGCCGAGGCGTTGGTGCGGTTGTTTGCGAAAGATGCTGGTACTACGGCGCTGACCGCCTGTGGCTTTGAGGCGCCGGATCAAGCGTTTGATCTGGTGATCAACGGCACCAGTGCCAGCCTGCAAGGGGATCTGCCGCCGGTGTCGGCGAACATACTGAATGCAGATACTGTGGTCTACGACATGATGTATTCGTTACAGACCACGACGTTCAATCAGTGGGCACTGGATCATGGCGCATGCCATGTGCATGACGGCCTGGGTATGCTGGTTGAGCAGGCTGCAGAGTCGTTTTTTGTCTGGCGGGGCGTGCGTCCTGAAACCGCGCCGGTGATTGAAGAACTGAGAACCGATTAAGGCTGGTCTTCCGGGCCACATCAAAAGGGTTGTGCATGGACATTCTCACGCTTGTTGGCTTGATCGCCGGGATCCTGATTGTGGTACTGGCCATGTTGGCCAATGCCACGGCCCTGACCTTTCTGAACCTGCCAGGCCTGGCCATCGTACTTGGCGGCACCTTCGCGGTGACCTTGATCAAGTTCAGGATGGCGTCGGTGGTCAGCGCGTTTCGTCTGGCCATGCGTACCGTGTTTACTGACCGTTTGCCGCGACCCGCCGAGCTGATCCGTGAGGTCGGTGTTTTGGCCCGCGTGGTTCGTAAAGAGGGTGTTCTGGGCCTGGAAAATCACCGAACGGATGATGAATTTCTGCAAAAAGCCATCAACTTGTGTGTCGATGGCCACCCTCCCGAGCTGGTGGAAGAAGCGCTGCTGCAAGACTCCCAACAGACCGCTGAGCGCTATGAAGTGGCGGAGCGGGTGTTCCGGGGTATCGGTGAATCGGCACCGGCTATCGGTATGCTCGGCACCCTGGTGGGGCTGGTGCAGATGCTGAACACGCTGGATGATCCGTCCTCCATTGGTCCGGCCATGGCCATCGCCCTGCTGACGACTTTGTACGGTGCCTTCCTGGCCCAGCTGATCGCCCTGCCCCTGGCCGATAAGCTGCAGCTTAAAGCGGAAGACGATTCACGCAATCAGATGCTGATCATCACCTCCATGAAGAGCATCATGCGCGGAGAGAACCCGAGGGTCATGACCGAGTTGCTGTCGTCGTATGTCACTCCGGAACACCGGACCAATCTGGAACCGGAGCGGGAGGCCTGAGGTTTGCACCCAGCGCGGCCACTGAAAAAGAACGCCAATAAAAAACGGACGCCGGACTGGATTGTCACCTTTGCCGATCTGGCCACCCTGCTGCTGACGTTTTTTATTCTGTTGTTATCGTTTGCCGAGATGGACGCGGAAAAATACCGGGCCATGGCCAACTCGATGGCACTGGCTTTTGGCTCCAGCAACGTGGTGGCGGAGGACATTGGCGGCTCACCGCTGACACTGATTGAAGCCGACACGGTGTCGTTGCCGGAGCCGTCCGAAACACTGCAGGACCAGCCAGAATTCATCGATGAGCGCGCTGAGCAACCAGAAGCCCGGCCGATACAGGGTGGTGTGCTGGATCTGGCTGGCCGGCTGATTCAGGAGCTGGAATCGGAAGTTGCCTCCGAAACCTTGAACGTTAATTATGACGAAGACCAGGTGGTTATCCGTTTTTCTGAGGAGGCCACCTTCCGTTCCGGTGACGCCGCCATCAAACCCGAGATGATTCCGATCATCGATCGGGTGGTTCAGGTGTTGTCTGCCTGCACCGGTGATGTGGTGGTGTCTGGCCATACCGACAATGTACCCATCTCAAGCGGGCAGTACCGTTCCAATTGGGACCTGTCTGCCGCCCGCGCGGTGTCTGTGGTGCATGAACTGGTGCTGAACCGGCAGATCCCGGCGAACCAGGTGGTGGCTGCGGGCCGTGCGGAAACCCGACCTCTGGTTGCCAATGACAGTGCGGACAACCGGGCGGTCAATCGCCGTGTTGAAATTGCCATTCGTAATCCGGAGTGTGACGAAGCCGCACCGACACGCGATTTACCCATAGAAATTCTGCCCTGAGCGCATGCGCCTTATGCTCGAGGAGCAGGTCCTCATAGTGGATTCATATAACTGACCCAGATTCAAAGCCTTATACTGTGCCGCCTAACCCCAACCAGTATTCAGGAGTTCTGAGCATGAGCGGACCAGATAAGCCGAAGGTGATTGGCGAGGAATGGAGTGACGAGCGGGTCCGAAGTTTTCTGGAGCTGTCGCCCTGGGATCAAAACCTCAACCCGGACCACTATGTGCTGACACGGGCCTATGAGTCGATGCGGGCGGAGGACTTCGAGCGCTTTATCGGTTTTTTTGTCGCAGCAGGGCGGGACCTGAATGCAGAAGACGGCCATGGCCAGACCTTGCTTGATCGGGTGTCACAGCACGCGCGCAGTGTTGATTATGCCCGTGCCATGGAACAGGCCGGTGCGAAGCGCAAGGCGGTCTCTGAGCACTGATTGCCGGTCCTGATGGAGATCAGGTTTCGCCAAATTGCTTTAACATGAATGCCCGGAAGTGGTTCATGGGCGCGCCGGGGGTTGCGGTGTCCGGGAGGGTTCCAGGCCGGAATCCCGGCAGTTCACCGGACACAAACGGCGCCACCAGCGCCGGATTGCGGCTGATTACATGCACAATCACATCTTTGCTGGCGTTGTCTCCGGTGATCAGTGGTGCGGGCTGGTGGTCGCCAAGGATGAACAATAGCGTGTCGTCGGTCAGGTAGCGACTGGCGTAGTCTCCGGCGACGGCGAGAGCGTAATCGATGGCCTGGATATAATGCTCCCGCACCCGCTCCGGATCTCGCCAAAGCGAGACCGGAGCTTCTCCCATACCTTCCCATTGCTGGAAGACTTCGCCATCCCCGATACTGTCCCAGTCCTCCAGAACCTGGAGTATTGGCACCCAGGGAGCGTGGCTGCTGATCAGCGCCAGTTCTGCAAAAACCGGGGTGGGCGTTGCCTGTCGCAATTGTTCAAATCGGTGCCAGGTGTATTGGTCTGGCACTGTGACCCAGTTGAACGCCGGCCCCTGGTAGTCCAGCATGTCGTGATCGTAGATCTGGTGATAGCCGAACAGTCGCCCCTCCGGCCAGTCCATGGTGATGGCTGGCATCACCGCCAGAGTGTGATGACCGGTCAGGCGAAAGTCGTTGATCAGCGTCGGGTAAGCGCGGCTGAGGAACGTTTCGTAGGCAAGCTGGCTATTGATCCATTGCCCACTGAGAACTGATAAATGCCCCAGCCATGACTGGCCGCCCTGAATGGGTGATGCCAGCCGCCCGGTGGCGACAGTCAGGCCGGCTGCATCCAGCTGCTCCGCCAGGTTTTCCAGTCGCGGGCCAAGCACCGGGCGGTAACGATCATCAGTAAGTCCCGAGATACCGTAGGATTCGACAAAGGCCAGCACCACATCGGTGTCGGCCAAAGCCGGCAACGCCTGTGCTTGCCGGGCCGCTGCCGGTGCCTCATCGAGCTTCACGCGGAAGGCTTCGGAGGCTTCGTGTGTGTGCACGATCAACGAGCCCTGATTGGCCACGAACGCCAGCGCGGGACTGCCTACCCAGGGCGTCAGCATGGCCAGCGCCAGCAGGCCGGCGGTGCCGAGCCACAGGGGGCGGCCTTGCACAGGAAGGCCGCGGGCCAGGTGCAGGCCAACGCGACGGAAAAGCCAGGCCACCGCCATCGCCACCAGCAACAATGTAAGGATAACCAGCACGGCCCCAACTACCCCCAGATTGGAATGCAACAGGTGCCAGGCCGCATCCAGCAAGTCGATTTCGAGATACAGATTGAGACCTCGGCCAAAGCTTTGGCGAACCAGCGCATCCGCCACGACCAACCAAGCCATCAGCGCATAAAAACCCGAGAACAGAATAACCAGTCGTTTGCGCTGATCGGGCAGATGATGCAACAGCCACCAGATCACCAGTGCTTCAAGTGCCAGCCAGGGCGCCGGTCCCGGCAGCGCCAGAGCGGGCAGCAATAACAAGCCATTCAGAAGCACAAAGGCGATCAACATCAGGGCGACCGAGCCTCCAGTGGAGGTGGCGAGTATTGATACAGCCAGGTTTCGCTGAGCGCCTGGGGACCCAGCCGCAGATAAAGGCGCAGGTCGATGGGGTCAGTGCTGTCATCGGGTATCAGATCAAACATGGCCCGGAAGCCGTTGATGGCGTGCAGAGGTCGGGCTGACACCAGCTCCACCTTGCCCCGACTGGCGGTGACGACTGCTTTGACGCCAGCCTGACCATCCAGCATCGCCAGGCTGCCCCCGGCAAAATCCACCGCAAAACGTTGGGAAAAATACGATCTGGGCTGCCCGATCACGCCGCCGATCCCGGTCCGTGTGGCAGCAACGTTAGCCAGTTCCGGATTCTGGTCAGGCACGGTTTCGCCCCAGCTAAGGCGGTACTCAATGGGATAGCCTTGCCCCGGTTGCCAGGCTTGAGCCGGGTTCCAGAAGGCGACGATGTTGTCGAAGGTTTCATCCTGGGTGGGTATCTCCACCAGTACAACGGCACCCTCTCCCCAGTCGCCCCGGGGGGTAACCCACAGGCTGGGTCGCTTTTCATAAAACACGCCGTCGTCCTGGTAGTGGTCAAAATTCCGGTCCCGTTGTAGCAAACCGAACCCGCGCGGATGGTTGTCGACAAAATGACTGACGTTGACGTGTTCGGGATTGATCAGCGGGCGCCAGATACGCTCGCCGGAACCGGTCCAGATGGCGAGCCCATCGGAATCGTGTATTTCTGGGCGCCAGTCATTGGCCATTCTCCGGTCGTTTTCACCGGTCTGGTACATGCTGGTGAGGGGTGCCAGGCCAAATCGCTGCAGGGGTTTGCGTGGGTAGAGGGTGGCTTGCACATCCATGGTCAGGTCGGCGCCGGGGTGTATCACAAATCGATAAGCGCCGGTCACGCTGGGGGAATCCAGCAAGGCATGAACTGTCAAGGACAGGTCGCCGGCGCCGGGGCGCTCGAGCCAGAAGGTCCGGAAACGCGGGAACTCTTCAGGCTCGGGCAATCCGGTGTTAACGGCAAATCCTCTGGCCGAAAGGCCGTACTGGCGTGACGCTCCGACAGCGCGGAAGTAGCTGGCGCCAAGAAATGCGGCCACATCCCGGCTGAAATCCTGATGGAAATGCAGCCGAAACCCGGCATAGCCCAGACTGTCGGGCAGATGGCCGAGATCGTTGTCGCCATAGTCGAAATTCTCAGCCTGATACGGCAAACCGTGGGCCTTGCCATCAATGACTTCATAAAAATGCACGGGCTCCTTGAAGTAAAGGCCCAGATGGAAAAATTGCAGTTGAAACGCGCTGTCTCTGTTTTGCCAGAGCGCCTGCTCTGGTCGGTAACGGATATCCTGGTACTGGTCCCAGTTCAAGGCTTCCAGGCTTTTGGGCAGGGAATTGTTTGGTGCCTGATAGGGCTTGCTTGCCAGCGCCCGGGCCTGCTCGCGGAGCCAATGTGCACTGAAAGGCTGGCCAGATGGTGTAGAGCTCGCCAAATTGGCCAGAGCCCGAGCGCTGCCAGACAACGCGATCGGTGCACCGGCCGCCAGGGCCAGGCCGAGTTTCAGGAGGCGACGCCGATCCATGCGGTATCCTCGTTGTGGTTGGCGGCCGTGTAGGCTGTGGACCGCTGCGTGACGAAGCTGTCGTCGAGCCTCGCCAGCACGGATCCCCAGGGCGAACCGGGTTTGGAGTGCCAGGCCCTGACGTGCAAAGACGCGAGCGCGTCAGGGTGTTCACACAGTAAGCTGATCTCATCGGGAGTGAGCGCACCCGAGCCCTGTTCTGCGCACTGATCGACCAGTCTGCTCAGGACCGTTTGCTTGCAGCCATTTTTGACGGGGGGCCGACGATGACGCCAACCGCGGTAATGGGGTGACAACACCGCCTGTTCAAACCAGCTCAGGGTGGGAAGGCGCTTACCTTGCGGCTGCACAGACAATGCTGAGCTGATAACCGGCGTTGGTGATTCTGTCTCCGGCACGGTCATCCAGTGAGGGTTTGCAAGACTCGCCAGCCATAGCATCAACACGGGTGCCATTAGCAGTGGCAGGGTAACGGGCAGCGCCCAGGGCGTCAGATCCGGTGCGTACCAATGAATCAGTGCGAGCAAGCCGGTGCAGGCCAGTGCTGGCCAGACAAAATGCTTGAGTGCTTCAGCAAAGCCAACCGCTCCGGTCCGGTTCTGCCCGCGCCACTGAAGATTGCGGTTCAGAAGGGCGCCTGCGACATGACCGCTGTGCACGATCATCCGGATGGGCGCGAGCAATATCGATACCAGGGTTTCCAGTGCCGTATTGGCCATCAATCGCCACCACCCCCCGAAGCCCTGCGACCGCCCTGCCAGGCCCTGATCTATCAAGGCCAGAATCCGGGGCCCCAGAAGCAGGGTGATGGTCAAGCCCACCAACCCGCTCTCGGTCAGAGACCAGCTGGCGGGCGACGCGTTGATCAGTTCGGTCAGGGGCGCACCGGATGAGGCGCTGGCAATGGACAGGTAGGCTGAGAGGCTCAGAAATACCAGCCACAGCGGTGAGGCCAGATAGGATAGTATTCCTGTGATCAGGGCGACACGATGGCAAAACTTCAGCTTGCTAAGGGTTAGCAGGGGTGCCAGATGCTGAAGGTTGCCTCGACACCAGCGGCGGTCCCGAATCAAATCATCCTTCAAGGTGGGCGGGGACTCTTCAAAGCTGCCAGATATCGAGGGCTCCAGCCATACCTCATAACCAGCCCGGCCCATAAGCGCCGATTCCAGATAGTCGTGGCTGAGCACCGGTCCACGAAACAGCCCCCACCCTCGTAGCTGCCGCAAGCCACAATGTTCCATGAACGGTGCCACCCGGATAATGGCATTGTGCCCCCAGTAATTGGCATCACCCAACTGAATGGCGGCCAGGCCGGCGCAGTGAATACGGCCATAACAACGGTTGGCAAACTGCTGCAATCGCGCAAAACGGGTGTCCGCCCGGGCCAGCCGGGGGGCGGTCTGGATAATGCCGGCCTGCGGCCGTTGCTCCATTAAGCCAAGCAGCCGCCGGATGGCCTCGGCAGATAGCAGGCTGTCTGCGTCCAGCACCACCATATAACGATAGCGAGCGCCCCACCGGCGCAGAAAGTCGGCGATGTTGCCGCTTTTGTATTTCAGGTTCACCCGGCGCCGTCGATAGAAAAGGCGGCCGCCACCCAGACGTGCATTCATATCGGCACAGGCCGCCTGCTCTTCCAGCCAGGTTTCCGGTTCCTGGCTGTCAGACAACACGTAGACATCAAAATTTGCTAACAAGCCTCCGTGGTCGAGGTCTTGGCATACTGCGTTCAGATTACCCAATGTGCGCTGCACTGGCTCATGACAGATCGGCATGACCAGAGCCACGCGCTCACCGATTGGCAAGCTGACCGAGGTCGTTGCGAAGCGCCGGCTTAAACTCAGTGGATCGCCACCACGTCGCAACATCACGAAGCCGAACACCGCGGTCCAGAAGCCCAGGCCAATCCAGGTAAACAGAATCGTAAAAACGCCAACCAGAGTGCCTGCAGGCCAGCCGCTGTTCACCGCGGAGACGTTCTGGGTAAGCAGCCAGACGCCTGCAGCCGTCTGTCCGAGCACCAATAGCGCCAGTAACAAACGCCGGCGAAAGGCAACCGAGTGCCATCGGGGTTCAGTCAACGCCATACCCCATTTTGCCTCTGACCAGCTGTGGCGGGCGGGTGGGGTTTTGGTGCTGCTGGTCGCAAAGCTGAGCCTGTACCTGCGGCAGCAAATGAGCCAGGCGTAGGTCATGCCGACCGTCGTTCAATAGTCCACGCAGGCGGGAGCGCGTGTCGTTGCAGGTGTCATGCCCTGCGGCATTCAGGTAAAGCAAGGCACGTCGGTATGCCGTATCAGTGGGGTTCACGATTATCTCCCGGCTTGTAACAGCACCGAAACATACGGACGTGCGTTGGTGTTCAGACCACTCTGTTAACGCTCGTTAAGGTATTGGTCTTTAAGTTTGACGTAATTGGCCGCGGTGTATTTGAAGAAGTTGCGTTCTTTTTCGGTCAGCGCCCGGGCCTGTTTGCAGGGTGAACCGACATATAAATACCCGGATTCCAGGCGCTTACCCGGTGGCACCAGGGTGCCTGCCCCGATGATTACCTCGTCCTCGACCACGGCGCCGTCCATCACGGTGCACCCCATACCGACCAGAACCCGGCTGCCGATAGTGCAGCCATGCAACAGGGCTTTATGGCCAACGGTCACATCATCGCCAATGATCAGCGGCCAGCCGCCGGGGTTAAAGTCACTGGCGTGGGTGATGTGCAGCACGGAGCCATCCTGAATGCTGCAGCGGTCGCCGATGCGGATTTTGTGCATGTCGCCGCGAATCACCGTGATCGGCCAGACCGAGCAATCCTTACCCATAATCACATCGCCAATCACCACCGCACTCTCATCTACCCAACTGCGTTCGCCAAATTGTGGTGTGATACCCTTGTGAGTTCGTACATTTGCCATTACATATACCTCAATGCGGTCCAAATACGGTGCAAGGTGCAGGTGGGGGATGGCTTTCAGAAACACGCTCCTTCGGCACATCCATGTGACGCTTGGGCTCCGCCATCCATGGCTGCGCACAGTTTCTGAAAGCCATCCCCCACCTGCACCCCGTAGATTGGTGCAAGCTATCTTATTAACGAACAGCTGAGAAGGGGACTTATGAATAACCCGCTAATGACTGACGATCTGCTGCCGAAGTTCGACCATATCCGTACCGAGCACATGGAAACGGCGATTGACCAGATTCTCAGCGAAAACCGCATGAAGATTCAGTCGCTGGCGCAGCAGGACGATCCCACCTGGGACACCCTGGCGCAGCCCATGCAAGCCCTGGAAGACAAGCTGAGCAATGCCTGGTCGGTGGTTTCACACCTGAACGGCGTGATGAACAACGACGATCTTCGCAAGGTCTATAAAAACTGTCTGGAGAAACTGACCGAATACAGCACTGAGGTCAGCCAGAATGAAGCCCTGTGTAACGCTTATAAAAAGCTGGCGGCGCGGGACGACTTCAAGAATTTGAGCGAAGCCCAGCGAAAGTCTATCGAGAACACCCTGCGTGATTTTCATCTGGGTGGCGTCGACCTGCCGGAAGAGGACAAAAAGCGTTACGCCAACCTGTCCCGTGAGCTGGCGGAGCTGTCGAACAAGTTCAGCGACAACGTGCTGGATGCCACGCAGCACTGGTACAAGCAGATCTCTGATGTGACCGAGCTGTCTGGCGTGCCGGAAACCGCCATCGAAGGTGCCAAACAGGCCGCGCGGCAGAAAGAGCTGGACGGTTATGTAATCACGCTGGATTTCCCCAGTTTCTATCCGGTGATGACTTACTGTGATAACCGGGAACTGCGCCGTGAAGTCTACGAAGCCTTTGTCACCCGTGCCTCGGACCAGGGCCCGGATGCCGCCACCTGGGACAACACCCCGGTGATGGCAGAGATCCTCAAGCGCCGGCATGCCCTGGCCCAGCTGCTGGGCTTTGACAACTACGCCGAGCGCTCCCTGGCCACCAAGATGGCCCGTAACGTCGATGAGGTGCTGGATTTCCTGAATCAGCTGGCGGCCAAGTCCAAGCCCCAGGCTGAGAAGGAGTTTGCTGAGCTGAAGGCGTTTGCCAAAGATGAGCATGGCGTGGATGACCTGCAGGCTTGGGACATCGGCTATTACAGCGAAAAACTGAGCCAGAAGCGTTACGACATCTCGCCGGAGACCCTGCGCCCCTGGTTCCCGGTGGACAAGGTGGTGCCGGGCCTGTTCCGGGTGGCAGAAAAATTGTTTGATGTGCAGATCGAAGAAAAGCCCGAGGTAGAAACCTGGCACCAGGACGCCAAGGCCTACTGCATCAGTCGTAACGGCCAGCCACTGGCCTGGTTCTACTTTGACCTGTTTGCCCGCCAGGGCAAGCGCGGTGGTGCCTGGATGGCGGACTGCCGGGTGCGCTGGACCGATATGCGCGGCAAGCTGCAGCTGCCGGTCGCCTTCCTGACCTGCAACTTCACCCCACCGGTCAACGGCAAGCCGTCGTTGCTGACCCACGACGAAGTTACCACCCTGTTCCACGAATTCGGCCACGGCTTGCACCACATGCTGACTCAGGTGGATGTGCTGGAAGTCTCTGGCATCAACGGCGTGGCCTGGGATGCCGTCGAGCTGCCCAGCCAGTTCCTGGAAAACTGGTGCTGGAATCCGGAATCCCTGGCGCTGATCGCCAGCCACTACGAAACCGGTGAGCCGCTGCCCGAAGACCTGTTGCAAAAGCTGCTGGCAGCGAAGAACTTCCAGTCCGGCATGGGCATGGTGCGCCAGCTGGAGTTCTCGCTGTTCGACTTCCGCATGCACGCTGAATTCACCGACGAAGCGCCTACCAACCCGCTGGATATGCACCGGAAAATTCGCAAGGAAATCGCCGTGGTCGAAGCGCCGGCGTTCAACCGGTTCCCCAACAGCTTTTCCCACATCTTCGCGGGTGGCTACGCGGCTGGCTATTACAGCTACAAGTGGGCTGAGGTGCTGGCTGCGGATGCCTTCTCCCTGTTCGAGGAAAAAGGCATTTTCGACCCGGAAACCGGCAAGGCATTTTTGCAGAATATCCTGGAAAAAGGCGGCTCCCAGGAGCCCATGGAACTGTTCAAAGCCTTCCGCGGCCGTGAGCCTCAGGTCGATGCACTGCTGAAGCAGTCCGGCATCGCCGGCGCAGCGGCCTGAGCCAGTACCGCCCGGCCGTGGTAACCCTGGCCGGGCTTTTTATGGGGAGTAGTGTTATGGCGAGTCCAAAACGTTTTATCGCCGGTGCGGTGTGTCCCCGCTGCGCGGAGATGGACAAGATTACGATGTTCACCGACGACGCCGGCGAGCAGGTGCGTGAGTGCGTGGCGTGTGGTTATACCGATGCCCTGTCTGATCTGGAGCAGCCGTCTGCACCGGAGCTGGAAACCCGGGTGAACAAGCGGGATAACGAGGACGATCATACGGTCAAGCAGGTGGTGTTTTTTAAGGCTGGCTCTGAGGACTGACCTTGTTTTGGAGTTTGGCGTTGTAGCCTGCTGGATTGGCGAATGGTCGGGGTTCGGGAGAGGGTTCCAAAACGGAAAACGTGGTTTTCCTGATTGTTTTGGAACCCTCTCCCGAACCCCTTTTATTTGGCTTGGTCAGAAGCGCTTTGGTGCTGGAATTCTAGGGACGGATCAAAGCACCATGGCCGCCAACCAGCCAAAGGCCAGCAACGGCAGGTTGTAGTGCAGGAACGTCGGCACCACGGTGTCCCAGATGTGGTTGTGCTGACCGTCGACGTTCAGGCCGGCGGTGGGGCCGAGGGTGGAGTCAGACGCCGGCGAGCCCGCATCACCCAGGGCACCGGCGGTGCCGACCAGGGCCAGGATGGCCAGGGGGCTGAAGCCCATCTGCAACGCCAGGGGTACATACAGTGCGGCGATGATGGGGATGGTGGAAAACGACGAGCCGATGCCCATGGTGATCAACAGGCCCACCACCAACATCAGTAGTGCCGCCAGGGGCTTATTCTCGCCAATGGCGGCGACCGACCCCTCGACCAGGCTGGTGATCTCACCGGTTTCCCGCATCACCTCGGCAAAGCCGTTGGCGGCAATCATGATAAAACCGATCATCGCCAGCATCTTCATGCCCTCGGTAAACAGGTCGTCGGCTTCTTTCCACTTCACCACGCCGGAAATGTTGAACAGCACGAAGCCCGCCAGGGCACCAAGAATCATCGAACCCAGCCAGAGCTGAACCACAAACGCCACCGCAATCGCGACCAGCGCCATGATCAGCGTCTTCGGGCTGTACTGTGCGTCCACCCGCTCGGTTCGCTCGATACGCGTCATGTCGTAATCGCGGCCACTGCGGTAGCTGAAGAACACCGCAACAAGCAGGCCGATAAGCATACCCAGAGCCGGCAGAGCCATGGCCGACATAACGTTCAGCTCACTGGCATCAACGCCGTTATCACCGACATTGGCGAGCAGGATTTCATTCAGGTAGATGCCACCGAAGCCCACCGGCAGGAACATGTACGGCGTAATCAGACCAAAGGTCAGTACGCAAGCGACCAGTCGGCGATCCATATTCAGTTTGGCCATGACAAACAACAGCGGAGGCACCACCAGTGGAATGAAGGCAATGTGGATGGGCAGGATGTTCTGGGAGGAAATGGCTACTGCCAACAGCAGGCCGATGATCATGAAGCGGATGCCATTGGCGGCACCGCCTTCGTCCTGTTTGCCGACCATCGCCAGGGCCTTGTCGGCCAGCGCGTGGGCCAGGCCTGATTTACCGATGGCGACGGCGAAGGCACCGAGGGTGGCATACGACAGGGCTACGGTGGCACCGCCGCCGAGGCCGGCATTGAACGCATTGATGGTGGCTTCCAGCGACATGCCCGCCACCAGGCCGCCGGATATGGCGCCAATGATCAGGGCAACAACAACGTGAATGCGGCACAGGCTCAGAACGAGCATGATCAGGACCGCGGCAACAACGGCATTCATGGCAAACTCCGGATAGGAATTGAGGGTTTGCCGGCACCTTTTGAGCGCCAGCAGCTCGAAAAGTGCGCTAATGTGCAGGAAACCGCCGCCGCAGTCAAAGCGGTTGTGTAACCGCTATTCCGTGTCGAGGCGGGCGAATCGAGGGACTTGCTCACCGGCCAGCTCTACCGTCTCCCTGAACATGGTCAGCGGCCGTACCCACAGGCTGTAGTCGCCATACAGACAACGGTACACCACCATGGGTTCTTCCGTTTCACTGTGCCTGGCCACGCCGAGCACTTCGTAATCCATGCCTTTGTAGTGGCGATAACGGCCGGGTGTGATGGGGTGTTTTTTATCAGACATGCCTTCCTCTCTGGTGGTAGCCGGGGGTACTCCCTAAATTCGGCGGACTCCCGCGCCCTTAGGGTCTACAATAAACAGAGACAACGGGATCTGGCGCCGCGCTGCAGAGTGGCAAGGCTCCAGTGTAGTTCAAGTCGCCAAAGCCGGGAATAAAAGACAAGAATGAAAGCCCCACTTGCCCGCACCCTGGGCACGCTGATATGGCTGCTGCTGTGGCTCGCCAGTTCTGCCGCGAGTGCCGAGCCCATGGGGTTCGACTGGATTGAGCTTACCGAGGATAACCTGGGGCCCGATCAGGTGCGTTTGCTGCCCGATAGCCAATGGCAACACAGTCCCGCCACTATTGTACTGAACCGGGGCTTCAGTAACGGCACATTCTGGCTGAAAGTCACAGTGCCACCGGAACCGGTTAACCGGGTGCTGGAAGTGGGTTATCCGTTGTTGGATCAGGTGTCGGTCTATTGGGAGCTGGACGGCAGCATTGTGGAGTCCCACCATACGGGGGATGCCCGCCCGTTTGATACGCGTCCGATCATACACCGCAATTTTGTTTTTCTGGTGCCTTCCAATACCGAGCCGGTGACGGCCTGGATAAGGATCATGACCCAGGGCTCGGTGCAGGTTCCCATTGCCGTCTTACCATCGGCGGATTTCCTGGCCAACGAGCAGTTCTCCTATGGCTGGCAGGCGATGTTCCTGGGCATCGTGGTGGCGCTTTCGCTGTATAACCTGTTTCTGTTTGTGATTGTGCGGCACACCACGTATCTGTGGTACGTGTTGACGGTGGTTTCTACCGGTATGATTCAGCTCAACTTTAATGGTCTGCTGTTCCAATGGTTCTGGCCCGATGTCCCTGAGCTTAATCGCTACTTTACCGTTCCGGTGATCAGTTTTGCCATGTTCTGCGCGGTGATGTTCACCCTCAAGTTTCTGGCCGTTCGCCATTATAGCCTGCTCAGCTATCGGATTTCGCAGGGTTTAATCGGCGCTTGTGTGTTCACCTTTTTCTACGGTCTGCTCGGGCCTTACCAGAGCGGAATAGCCCTGGTCAGCGGTATTGCTGCGTTTGCCACGCCCGCCGCCTGGCTGATCGGGCTTTACGTCTGGCGTCAGGGGCAGGTGTTGGCGGGGTTCTATGTGGTGGCCTGGACGCCGCTGCTGGTGGGCCATCTGGTGCTGGCTCTCAGTAAGCTGGGCTGGATGCCAACCAGCCCTGTCACGGAGTTGATACCCCAGGCGGGGGTCGCGTTGGAGGTCATTCTGTTGTCTTTCGCGCTGGCCTACCGGATCAACATGGAGCGCAGCCGGCGCCAACAAGCCCAGGAACGTGCATTGGAGATCCAGCAGCAGGCCAACCTGACGCTGGAGGCCCGGGTGCGGGAACGCACCGAAGAGCTGGAAAGTGCCAACGAACAGCTAAGGGCCATCAGCCTGACCGACGGCTTGACCCATGTCGCCAACCGGCGCCGGTTTGATGACAAGCTCGATATCGAGTGGGGCCGGGCTGTGCGCCATGAGCAGGAGCTTAGCCTGTTGCTGATGGATATTGACCACTTCAAGCGGGTCAATGATGACCTGGGGCATCTTGCCGGTGACGATTGCCTGGTGGCTCTGGCCAGCCTGTTGCAGGCAGAGGTGCAGCGGTCCGGCGATCTGGTAGCACGGTACGGAGGCGAAGAATTTGCCATCTTGCTGCCCGCGACCGAGAGTGAAGGTGCCTTTATGGTGGCTGAGCGTATCCGCCAGGCGGTGGCGCAAACCCCGGTGGTCAGTGGTGAACACGATGCACCGATTAACCTGACCATCAGTGTCGGTGTTGCCACCATGCTCCCCACCCGGGGCGGCGACAGCCATGAACTGATCCGGCGGGCCGACGAAGCGATGTATTGCGCCAAGGCCAACGGCCGGAACCGGGTCGCGGAGTGGCAGCCGAAAGCTGTCGCCCCCGCGACGGACGCCTGAGCTTCAGTTTTTCAGTTTGTACTTGCCGGGGCCCAGAAACAGCACGGCGAGCGCAATAAACAGGAAAAATCCCTGCAGTTCCAGCGCCCAGCCACCATTATTGCTTAACGTCAGTAGCTGGTGGCCATGGACCAGAGCAATGGCCACGATCATGTTGAAGATGATGATCAGCGCGCCGATGCGGGTCTGGTAGCCCAGAAGGACCATTAGCGGGGCGATGACTTCGCCGATATAAACGCCATAGGCCAGAATCGTCGGCAGTCCGTGGCTGGCCAGCTGGCCTTCGATAAAGCCGACGCCGTTGAGCAGTTTCGAAATACCATGGAACAGCAGCAGTCCGCCCAGGGTGAGTCGGACAATGAGTTTTCCCAGGTCGGTGTTCTCAAGCAAGGTTGGTTACTCCCGGTGTGTGGCTTTGGATGATCAGGGCGCCAAGGATACCCGGTTCCACGGGCTGCTCAAAGATTACGGATATCCGGGTACAGGGGAACCAGCTTTTCCAGCAGGCGGTTCTGGGCACCGACAGGCACCTTATTTTTCTCCATTGCCAGAATCAGGTTTTCCGTCAGGGCGTTGAACTGGGTGTCGGTAATGGCCATGTCGGCATGGAGTTCACGCATGCTGCGGCCGGTGTACTCACAGGGGCCGCCACTGAGTTCACACAGCTGATCGGTCAGATGCCGGTGGAACTGCTGCACATCAACGCCTTTGAAAGATTGGTTGATGCGTGCATCGTCGACAATCAGGAACAGCAGATCCTCAACGATGTCTGCAATGCCACTGCGTTGTCCTAATTGATCGTAGAAACCGTCGTTTTGATGGCTGGCGGGGGTCTGACAGCCTGTCATCCATCCGGTCATGAAGAGAATTAGGCACAAGGCCAGAGTGTTTGGTCGAATCATTCCGGTCATCAGAAACTCCCTTCAAGGGATAGGTACAAGCCTTGTTGATCGGTTAGTGTGGCGATGTCGCCCAGGTTGACCCAGGCGGCGGTCAGCGACAGCCGGCGATCCGGAACCCAGGCGACAAACAGATCCCACCAGTCATTTTCTTCAGCAAAATTCAGGTTGTCCGGCTTCTGCCGGTACTCTGCGCCCACCAGCCATTGGCGGTTCAGGAGGATGCCTGCTGCGGCTTCGGCCATGAATTCGTAGCCGTTGTTTTTGTCACCGCCAAATCCCAGCAACCCGCCCTGGTTAGCGCGGGTTGCCCGAACGGTGCCGCTCACCAGCAGGTTGCGGTCAAAAAGGCTGGCAAAAAAGACTTTGCTGCCACTCAGATAAAGGTCTGTGCCGCTGTCATCCCGGGCCCCGATCGTATCCGGCACTGTAAAGTCCCGTTGGCGTTTGTATTGCACGCCTGCAGACCATTGCCCCCAGGGCGTGTACAGCACATCCCCGAACAGCCGGACCTTGAGACCGAAGACATCCTGGCGCAGCTCATCCTGCTCGATCCCGAAGCCATCCTTGAGCACAAACACCAGGCTGTCCAGGTCCAGAGTTTGCCGGGCGACCGACAGCTCGACCCGGTTGTTCCAGTTCAGGCTGGCGGCCTGAACCGTCAGGCTGTAGTCGTCAACTTTCGCCTGGCTCAGGCTCAGGGTACCGCCCCACTCCTCATCGCTGGCGTAACCACTCAACAACGCCCAGGGGACAAGACCGCCGCCGGCGCTGCCCTCGATGGTGGTGACACCGCCAGTCGCCCAGATACGGCTGCCCGGATCACTGGCCTGAGCGTGTGGCAGAGTGGCCGGTAGCAACAGCATAAAGGTCAGAATTCTGATCATGTGGAGGTCTCCGCATCGGGGTGTGCCAGTTCAAAACGTCGGTTGGCCAGTTCCTGAGCCACTCGTGGCAGGTCGCCGGCGGGCACCGGCCGGCTCAGTCCGAACCCCTGGCCGAGGTCGCATTGCCAGGTTTGTAGCAGGGCCCAGGCATCCATACTTTCGATTCCCTCTGCTACCACGCGTAAGCCAAGACCGTGAGCCATCTCAATGGTAGATCTGACGATCAGCTGGTCCTGAGGCTCAGAGGCCAGTTTCAGGACAAAGGATTTGTCTATCTTGAGTTCCTGAACCGGCAGGGTTCTGAGTTGAGACAGCGACGAGTAGCCAGTGCCGAAATCGTCGACCGAGAGTTCGGCGCCCAATGCCCGCAGCTGGTTAAGCGTGGCAAGCGCTTTTTCCGGCTTCTCCATGACGGCGCTTTCGGTCACCTCAAGAGTTATGCAAGCCATGCCGCCGGGAAGCTCGTTGAAGCAACGTGCAACGTGATCCGTCAGGCCGCTCCAGACCAGGTCCATGGCTGACAGGTTGATCGCTACACCGAAGGTATAGCCGTCCTCTTGCCAGGCTCGAACGTCGGCGGCGACGAGACCCAGAATGTGAGCGGTCAGATCGTGAATCTGGCCTGAGCGTTCAGCCAAAAAAATAAATTCTTCCGGTGAGATAAAGCCCAGTTCGGGGTGAATCCAGCGTACCAATGCCTCAACTTGAACGAGTTGGCCGGTGAGCAAGTCCAATTTTGGTTGGTAATGCATGATCAGCCCTTGCCGGGTGATCGCTTTGTGTAGATCGGCAATCAGTTGTAGTTCGCGCAGATGGTTTTCATCTTCCCCGGCCTGATAACGGATAACAGCGGCCTGCCCGGCCAGGGCTTTTTCAAAGGTCAGATTCAGCCGGCGGCGGAGCTCGTTGGCATCGCTGGCATCGGCAGGCAATGCCATGGTTACCAGAGTTATTTTCAGCGAGAAAGGGGTATTGTCCACCTGCAAAGGCTTGCGTAATTGCTCTGCGAGGTCTGAGGCTCTGGTATCAAGCTGAGAAGGCTCGTTGGCTGGCAGAACCGCAAGAAACTCATCCCCGCCAGTGCGCGCCAACAAAAGAGCATCCGGAAGGGCTTCGCGCAGGCGGCCTGATATCCCGATCAGCACCTTGTCGCCCAGTTCAAGCCCAAGGGTGTCATTGATCTCAGAGAGCTCGTCCAGACGAACGCCTATAATGCTGCAGGGTGTTTGTGCACTGAATAGCTCTTTGGCGAAGTGAATCAACGCATTACGATTTCCGAGCGCTGTCACATCGTCGTGAGAGGCGGTGTAACGTATTTGTTCTTCCCGTTCACGCAGACGGCCGAGCATGTCGGTGAACGCCTGGCCCAGCTCAGTGATTTCACCACCACCGGTAAGCTCTGGCGGCGGTGGGGGGGTTTCCTTACCGACCGCCCGGGCATAGTCCGCCAGCTGCAGGACCGGTTTACCAAGTGACCGGGCGATGTAGAGCGCGACCACAATGGCGATAAACAATATCACCATCACCAACAACAGCACTTCCGTGACTCGCTGGTAGAAGCGTTGCAGACTGGCATCCCGGTTAATCAGAAGGACCGCTTGCAGATCGCTGCTGGCATCAAGCGGGACCACTCGTGAAAAAAAGCGGGGGTCTTCCATCGGCAGTATGTTGTTGTCCGGATTAGTCTGTTCTTGCGCTAGTGCCAGCTCCACCCCTGAACTGGCGGCGATCACTTGGAAGGCCTGGTCGTCCGTGGCTTCGCTGCGAAAGTACACCTGGGTGTCTGACAGGCTGGCAATTGACTCGGCCAGATCATTGTCCAGCGCAAATCCGGCGGCCATCCAGGCCCTCAGACCGGGTGCCTGGATCGGGATCAGGAGCAGTTCGTAGCCGGCCTGATCGATGGTCATCAGCTGGCGACCTTAGCCTTGTGTGAGGGCAGACTGAAAACTGTCGGAATGTATCTCTGGGATGTCGCCGTTAAGCGTGGATGCCAGGGGCTGGCGGGCCTGATTCAGGAGCACCGCGAAGGCGGCGCCGACCCGTTGACTGTGATTGTCCAGTGCGCTGAGCATGGTAGCGTCGTCACCGCTGGCGATGGCCGAACGAAAACCAAAATTCTGAACCAGTACTGACAGGCGAGACAGCTCCAGGGCGGTGCGGCGACTCATGATTTCGTCGGTCAGGCGCTGGCCCACAGCGAGCTGCGCAGCAGCGCGGTTTTCCTCCTCATCAAACAGATAGGCGGTAAACAGAGCGCTGATGGTCAGGCTGACCAGGGCTACCAGGACCACCATGGCAAGCACCAGACGTCCCCGAAAACCAAGCTGAGGATGCATCAAAGCCATCAGATATCCTGAAATCGTTTCTGGAGTCTGTCCAGAGGGCTGTCCGTGTCAGGCTCCGGAGTGAGTTCGATGGCGATTCTTGATGGCATCACCGTTCTGGGTCGCTGCGGGCACCGTCAGCCGAGTTCCACAATGCCGGCTTGATCAAAAACCACCGGTGCTTCTGGTCGGTTGGTGTAGAGCTCCAGTTCAAAGGGCTTGGCTGGCGAAAACGAGTAAACATGATGTTGCGTTTTATCGCGGTTCGGAAAGTCAACGGTGGAATTGACCGGAATAACCAGCACACGGGGATGAAACTGTCGGTTCTGTTGGGCGATCTCGGCTGTAACAGGCTGGCCTGAGGGCCCTCCGTCCAGAAACACTACCGCATCGGTGACCGGGCCGCTCGCAGAGGTAAGTGTCAGATCAATTTCCTGGGCCTGAAGCCATGACGGCAGCGCCAATAACGTCAGGATTGCGCAAAAACCTCGTTTCATAGAGTAAAACCTGTCAGGTTAGGCCTGAGCCCAGCGAAAAATGGATGTGGTTCCTCTCCAACAGGTTTTCCCAGTAATGACGCATCCAGTCCCAGGCCTGGTTGTTGACCTGGTTGATAAACGGGTCCAGGTCGAGATTGTAATAATCCGGCGTCCCGGCGATCTGCAGGACCGTCACAGTGATGGCATTATCCAGCTCGTTGGCAAAGGGCTCACCTATGAGCTCGTGAGCCAGCAGGTTGGCCCGGGTAGCCTCCAGATCGATCAGTTCGCCGGCGCGGATGGACCGGTTGTTGTCGTGCATTTCTTCCATCAGTCGGTGGCACAGATAGGCTCGTATAAGCAATCCATCCAGGCCATCGTAGCGCACCAGCAGCACAGAAGGCTGGGTGAAGTACCGGGTAGCCGCATCAACAAAAGGCTGAAACAGGTCCGCGATGCCCGCCTCTCTGGAGCAGGCCTCTACGCATTCGATTAACCGCGGCGCCATTTCGATGTATTCCACCGCAAACTGGAACAGTGATGTGGCAGGCTGATAGCCATCAACCGAAATAACCGAAGGCAGCTGTGCGGCCTTCTCCTTCATCTGTCGGAGAAATGCGCCGGATCGTGCTTCCTTTCTTCTGGCCTGGCTGATGATCTCAAGAACTGCCTGTGGTGTCATGTCAGGAGATGCCGGTGTCTGTACAAGTTGAGGTCGCAAGGCGCCCCCCTGTCGAGTAAGGAATACGCAGGCCGGAAAACGCAACGCTGACGGCCTGCGCCGGCCCTTTATTCCTGAATAGTGTAGCCAAGATTTCGCCGGATGCTGAGCATGTCACCGAAGTAATCATGCGGTGCGGCCGTCGAAATCTCATCAATCCCGCCTGAACCAGGTGTCGGTACGAGTGTAGTTCCAGCACAGCCAGCCCATGGTGACCGCGCGCGCCAGCATCAGGGAAATCATTGAGAACCAGAGCCCGTGGTTGCCCCAACCCGTGGTCAACCACCAGACCGGCGCAAAAATCCCGAGTGCGGAGAACAACATGGTGTTTTGCATTTCGCGGGTGCGGGTCGCTCCGATGAACACACCATCCAGCAGGAAACCCCAGACCGATACCAGCGGCAGCAGCCACAACCAGGGCAGGTATTGCCACGCGGTGACGCGCACTTGTTCCAGGCCGGTCAGCAGACTGATTAACCAATGACCGCCTAGCACAAAGGCCAGGCTCAGCAGCACCGAGCCCCAGAGCGACCAGCGCAAAGCGCTGGCGAAGGCCAGCCGGAAGCGGCGCCGGCTGTTACGGCCAACGGCCTCTCCGATCAGCGCCTCGGCGGCATTGGCAAAGCCATCCAGTGCGTTTGATATAACGAGCAAAAAGGTAATCAGCACCGCATTGGCCGCCAGGATAATGTCGCCTTGTCGGGCCCCCTGAGCGGTAAAAAATGCGAGTACCAGCAGCAGGGCAATGGTGCGCACCATGATGTAGCGATTGACCCTGAGTATGACCAGATAGTCGGCCAGCTGACCGACCAGGGAGCGGGTCAGGCGTTGGCCATCCGGCATCCGGCGGAGCACGATAACAAAGCCAATCACGGCGGCACCGTACTCCGCCATGACCGTGGCCATGGCAACGCCGCGGCTGTTCCAGCCCAGGACCGTGACAAAGAAGATATCAAGCACGATATTGATGCCATTGGCCACGATCAACATGATCATCGGCCCGCGCGGGAATTGGGTGCCGATCAGCCAGCCAACCAGCGTGTACTGGCACAGCACGGCGGGCGCGCTCCAGATCCGGATAGCGGCATATTCCGCTGCCAGTGCCGACACAGACGGGCTCGGGTTCATCAGAGTAAGGCCAAGGCTGATCAGTGGCTTGTGGAACACAATTAATAACAAGCCAATACCGACCGCGAGCACGATCGAGCGCAACAACAGTGCAACCTGCGCGAACGAGTCCCGCTTGCCCCAGGCCTGTGCCGCCAAACCGGTGGTGCCCATGCGCATAAAGCCGAAGGTCCAGTAGAGAATGCTGAACAAATTGGCGCCCACAGCGACCGCCCCCAGGTATTCGGGGCTATCGAGGTGACCCAGCACGGCGGTATCGACCAATCCCAGCAGCGGCACTGTCAGATTGGTCAGCATCAGCGGCCAGGCCAGTGCCCACAACCGATGATCGGTGGACGTCAAAAGAGGCTTTTTATGTGTGTTGGTTCTCAAAGCTGGTTGTTTATCTCTTTTGGATTTAAAGAAATTTTTAGCCTTTTATTGATCTGTGTCTATACTCGACAAAGACGTATCCATAAGCAGACTTTCACTCTGTCGTTTATCCGGTGTTGCGAGCGCCGGGCATTTGTACAGAGGGATGACGCAAAATCCGACAAGAATAATACTCTGTGGAGACACAGTATGCGCGTGCATGCCAAGCGGGCAGTAGCCCTAGCCGCTGGTCTGTTGTTGCCGGTCACTGTCATGGCAGATTGGACCATGAACATGTCACCAGGGGTGACCAGCACCAGTAACCAGATTTTTACCCTTCATATGACCATTCTCTGGATCTGTGTCGCCATTGGCGTCGTGGTATTCGGGGTCATGTTCTGGTCGATTTTTGCCCATCGTAAATCCCGGGGCGCCAAACCGGCGAACTTCCACGAAAACACCCTGGTTGAAGTTCTCTGGACCATTGTGCCTCTGGCCATTCTGGTGGCCATGGCAATACCAGCTACCACCACGCTGGTGGAAATGTATGACACCACCGAGTCAGACGTCGACATCAAAATTACGGGATACCAGTGGCGTTGGCAGTATGAATACATCGACGACGATTTCAGCTTTTTCTCCAATATGTCGACACCGCGGGACCAGATCCTTAACCGGCAGGCCAAGGGCGAGCATTATCTGCTGGAAGTGGACAACCCGGTGGTCATTCCGGTCGGAAAGAAAGTTCGGTTTCTGCTGACGGCCAACGACGTGATCCACTCCTGGTGGGTTCCGGAGTTTGGCGTCAAGAAAGACGCCATCCCCGGCTTTATCAATGAAACCTGGACCCGTGTGGATGAGCCCGGAACCTATCGAGGTCAGTGCACCGAGCTGTGCGGCAAGGATCATGGTTTTATGCCGGTGGTGGTGAAGGCCGTGCCGGAGGAAGAGTACAACGCTTGGGTGGCCGAGCAAAGAGAAGCGGCCGAGACCGAGCGTCAGTTGACCGAAAAAGACTGGACACTGGATGAACTGATGGAGCGGGGCGAGCGGGCTTACGCAACGGCTTGTGCCAGCTGTCACCAGGCAGACGGCAGCGGTATGCCACCGGCTTTCCCGGCGCTCAAGGGCAGCCCGATGGCGCTGGAGGATATGGCCGGGCACATCGAGATCGTGGTTAACGGTTCGTCGGGTACAGCCATGCAGGCCTTTGGCAATCAGTTAAGCGAAGTTGATCTGGCGGCGGTTATTACCTATGAGCGAAATGCCTGGGGTAACAACACCGGTGAAATGGTCACTCCGAAAGAAATTTTTGATTACAAGAATCAGCAGTAATCAACGCCAGATAACAACAATCACCAGCCAGAATAAACGGCGGTAACGGGGGTTTTCATGAGTGCGGTTGCAGATACCCACGCCCAGGATCATCATCATGGCCCGGCCAAAGGCATAAGCCGATGGCTGTTGACCACGAACCACAAAGACATCGGGTCTATGTACCTGATCTTCAGCTTCGCCATGTTTCTGCTGGGCGGCAGCATGGCGATGGTCATCCGGGCCGAGCTGTTCCAGCCAGGTCTACAGATCGTAGAACCTGAATTCTTCAATCAGATGACCACCATGCATGGTCTGATCATGGTATTTGGCGCCGTTATGCCGGCGTTCGTAGGCCTTGCTAACTGGATGTTGCCATTGATGGTTGGCGCACCCGACATGGCGCTGCCACGGATGAACAACTGGAGCTTCTGGCTGTTGCCTTGTGCGTTCCTTATCCTGGTCTCTACCCTGTTCATGCAGGGCGGTGCTCCGAACTTCGGCTGGACCTTCTACGCGCCGCTCTCGACAACCTACGGGCCGCCCAGTACCACTTTCTTCATTTTTGCTGTGCACATCATGGGTGTGTCCTCGATCATGGGTGCCATCAACGTGATTGCCACCATTCTGAACATGCGCGCCCCCGGCATGACGCTGATGAAAATGCCCCTGTTCGTCTGGACCTGGCTGATCACTGCGTTCCTGTTGATTGCGGTAATGCCGGTTCTGGCGGGCGTAGTCACGATGATGCTGATGGATATTCATTTCGGCACCAGCTTCTTTGATGCTGCGGGCGGCGGCGATCCGGTGCTATTCCAGCACGTGTTCTGGTTCTTCGGGCACCCCGAGGTGTACATCATGATCCTGCCGGCATTTGGTGCGATCTCCCATATAGTCGCGGCGTTTTCCCGTAAACCACTGTTTGGCTATGCCTCCATGGTGTATGCGGTTGGCGCCATTGCGGTGTTGTCATTCGTAGTCTGGGCGCACCACATGTTTACCGTTGGTATGCCATTGGCGGGCCAGCTGTTCTTTATGTATGCCACTCTCTTGATTGCGGTGCCGACCGGGGTGAAGGTGTTCAACTGGGTAACGACGATGTTCCGGGGGTCGCTCAGCTTTGAAGCACCGATGCTGTTTGCCGTTGCCTTCATCATTCTGTTCACCATTGGCGGTTTCTCTGGTTTGATGCTGGCTATCGCGCCGGCTGACTTCCAGTATCACGACACTTATTTTGTGGTGGCTCACTTCCACTATGTACTGGTGCCGGGTGCCATCTTCGGTATTTTTGCTTCGGCCTACTTCTGGTTGCCCAAGTGGACCGGCCATATGTACGACGAGACACTCGCCAAGACCCATTTCTGGCTATCCTTTATCGGCATGAACCTGGCCTTCTTCCCCATGCATTTCCTGGGCCTGGCGGGTATGCCCCGGCGGATTCCGGATTACGCATTGCAGTTCACAGATTTCAACATGATTTCCAGCATTGGTGCCTTTATGTTCGGGGCCACTCAATTGCTGTTCCTGTTCATCGTAGTGAAGTGTGCAAGAGGCGGAGAGAAAGCGCCTGCCAAGCCCTGGGACGGTGCTGAGGGCCTTGAGTGGACTGTGCCCTCGCCGGCGCCTTACCACACCTTTTCAACTCCACCGGAAGTGAAATAGCCCGGGAGGCATGACCATGGCCAATGAAACTGCAAATGAGCAGCCAGAACGTCGCAGCAATTCGAAAGTAATTGCCTGGTGTCTGTCGGGTGTCGTGGGCATGTTTGCTTTTGGCTTTGCGCTGGTCCCGCTTTACGACGTGTTTTGCGAGATTACCGGAATCAATGGCAAAACCGGTGGCCGCTATGAATCCGGCGCGACGCAACAGGTGGACGAGAATCGCACCGTCAGGGTGCAGTTTCTGGCCAGCAATGGCCCGGGTATGACCTGGGAGTTCCGGCCGGTGGTGCGCAGTATTGATGTGCATCCAGGCCAGCCAGTCACGGTGAATTTTTACGCAGCCAATGGCACCGATCACGCCATGGTAGGCCAGGCGGTGCCAAGCCTGGCGCCGTCCGAGGGCACTCAGTTCTTCCACAAGACAGAGTGTTTCTGCTTTAACCAGCAACCCTTGGAAGCCGGTGAAAGTGTCGAGATGCCGCTGATCTTTATTGTTGATCGGGATCTGCCGGAGCACATCACCAAGCTGACCCTGTCCTACACGCTTTACGATCAGGGCAAAATGACCGAGGTGTCTCGCTCCGATCGCACACAAACAACAACAAACAATAACGGCTAAGCCATTGGAGAAAGCTATGGCGGACAACCAGACCCAGACCTATTACGTTCCCGAGCAGAGTAAATGGCCCATCGTCGCCACGGTTGGCCTGGGTGTTACCCTGTACGGCGTGGCGTCGATCATGGTCAACGGCAAGCAGGGTGACAGCACCACCGGCGCCTGGATCATGTTCCTGGTCGGCTCATTGATCATGGCGTACATGCTGTTCGGTTGGTTTGGCGCGGTGATTAAAGAGAGCCGCGAAGGTCTTTATAGCCCGCAGATGGATCGCTCGTTCCGTTGGGGCATGAGCTGGTTTATTTTCTCGGAAGTGATGTTCTTTGCTGCCTTCTTCGGCGCCCTGTTTTATGTGCGGGTGCTGGCGGTGCCCTGGCTCGGAGGCGAAGGCGATAAGGGCAGCTCC
Source organism: Marinobacter excellens HL-55 (assembly GCA_001314845.1). Lineage (GTDB taxonomy): Bacteria > Pseudomonadota > Gammaproteobacteria > Pseudomonadales > Oleiphilaceae > Marinobacter > Marinobacter excellens_B. Next base: position 259,272 of record LJZQ01000001.1, on the reverse strand, counting down.
AATATGCTCTGGGAGGGTTTTCAGGCCACCTGGCCGCTGGTCAATAATCCGGACCCGCAAGCCTACCCTGGCCCGAGCAGTCTTATCGGGCCCTGGGGCTTGCCGCTGATCAACACGATTTTGCTGGTGACGTCCTCATTCACCGTCACCATTGCCCATCACGCCATGAAGGCCGATAACCGTGCCAAGGTAAAGCTCTGGCTCGGCGCTACCATCGCCTTGGCCGTCGTGTTCATGTTTGTGCAGTCTTACGAATATCTTCACGCTTACCGGGATCTCGATCTGACGCTGCAATCGGGCATCTATGGCAGCACCTTCTTCATGTTGACGGGTTTCCACGGTGCCCACGTGTTTCTGGGTACATTGATGCTGTTCATCATGCTGCTGCGAATCCGTAAGGGGCACTTTACGGGCGACAACCATTTCGGTTTTGAGGCGGCCGCCTGGTATTGGCACTTTGTTGATGTGGTCTGGCTGGGCTTGTTTGTATTCGTTTACATTATCTGATCAGGGTATCTGGGGATTACGGCGTTGGATTTAGCGTCAGATCCCCGGTCCATAAAGACGTCAGTACCAGTGCCAGCAAAAGCACGCTGAGGCCAACACGAACCGCCAGTGAGTTAACCACCCGATTGGTTTTGCCACCGTCACGGATCAGAAAGAACAGCCCGCTGAACAGGCTGACCATAACGGCCAACAACAGCACAACGATCAAGAATTTCAGCATTGGGTTTCCCTGGTATTGAGTTATTGTAATGGCAGGCATTCCGGCAATGCGCCGGACCCCGATATCACTATAGCAAAGCATGGGTAGGTGCGGTTGATGAATCGCCGATGGCATTTTGACTGGCGATTACTGGTGTTCAGCGGATTTTTTCTGCCCTTGTTGATCAGCCTCGGGGTATGGCAGCTGAATCGGGCCGAGGAAAAGCAGGTATTGCTTGCGTCCTGGCAGCAGCAGGCTGGCGAAGCCGCTTGGCCAGAGATGGTTGAGGTCGGGCTGCAGGTGGGTCAGCCGGCAACATTGACCGGCTGGTACACCGATTATACCTGGCTGCTGGATAACCGAACCCGGGATGGTATGCCCGGTTATGAGGTGTTGACCTTGTTCAATCCGGTGGAGGGCCCGGCCGTGGTGGTCAACCGAGGCTGGATCAGGGCGCCCAGAACACGAGAGCAATTGCCACAGATAGACACACCTGAAGCCCTCTTCACCCTCGAAGGCCGCCTGGATAACTACCCGGTACCACCGGTTTTGGCGGATGACCTGGAGGTGGATAACCAGAATTGGCCACAACGGGTACAGACCCTGCCCCGGGACCGGGTACAGCAACAGGTGGATCGGCCGGCACAGATGGTACTGAAGCTGTCAGACAGCCAGCAACCGGGTGCCTACCGTGCCGATCTTGCCCCTGATGTAATGGGCCCTCAAACTCACTACGGTTATGCTGCGCAGTGGTTTACGCTGGCGCTGGCACTGGCTATATTGACGTTAGTTGCGAGTACTAAAAAAATAACGAATGACCGAAAGACAGGAGCCGATAATGACAACGACAACGGCTGACTCCGTGACCGGGAAGGATTCACCCAATCCGGAACAGGTTCGTCGTGGCCGGCGCACCGCCCTGCTGCTGTTTGCAGTGGGTTTCGGGCCGATGGTTCTGGCCACAATCATGTTTTACACAGGCTGGCTCAACCCCATGGGTCACACCAATCAGGGCGAGCTGATCATGCCGCCGGTACCGGTGCAGGCATTCAACCTGGAAACCTCGGAGGGTGAACCCCTGGTCCAGCGTTTCGGCGTCGACAAGGTCGATCCGAACTGGCTTATGCTGGTGGTTGCTGGCCCTTGCGGCGGCGATTGCGAGCAACTGCTCTACCTCTCCCGACAGGTCAATATCGCGCTTGGCAAGTACGCCCCCCGCGTCAGCCGTGCTGCGGCCTTGGGCAGTGTTCCCGCCAGCCTGGACCAACGCTGGAGTGCTGAGTACAGCTCAATGGAGCGACTGCAGCATGTACGGGGTACGACACCAGCCTGGCCCGCCGGCGTTGTCCCCGACGATGCGCCCCGGATACTGCTGGTGGATCCGTTTGGTAATGTGATGATGCATTATGGAGTGGAGCACAGCGGCAAGCAGCTTCTCAAGGATCTCAAGCAGCTGCTGAAGCTTTCGCAAATCGGCTGAACATAGGGGCAAACAGAACGTGACCGAACCATTGACCCTTGAACAGCCTACGGACATCGCAAAAAAAATGGCCCGCTGGTCTGCTTATGCCTGCGGACTGGCCATCGTTGTCATTATGCTGGGCGCCTGGACCAGATTAGTTGATGCCGGCCTGGGTTGTCCGGACTGGCCCGGCTGCTACGGTTTTCTGACGGTGCCCCAGAGTGAAGCCAGTATCGCCATCGCCAATGCCCGGTTCCCTGAAACACCGGTGGACGTGGCCAAGGGCTGGCCGGAGATGATTCATCGCTATGCAGCCGGAATTCTGGGGCTGGTGGTGTTTGCACTGGCGGCAGTGGCGGTGCGTCATCGCCGTTCTGGTGTTCCGGTTAAACTGCCGTTGTTCATCGCTGGTTTTATTTTGCTGCAGGGTGCCTTTGGTGCCTGGACCGTGACCCTCAAATTGTGGCCACAAGTAGTGGCATTGCATCTGTTGGGTGGTTTTACCACGTTGAGTTTGTTGCTGCTGCTGACACTCCGGTTACGCAAGCGTGCTGAGTCAGGCTCCGGTCAGCAGACAATGTCATCCGCCAGGCTGGGTCGTTTCCGTCCCTGGCTATACGGTGGTTTGTTTCTGGTTATTCTGCAGATCGCCCTGGGCGCCTGGACCGCGGCAAATTATGCCGCGGTTGCCTGCACGGATCTGCCCACCTGTCAGGGCCAGTGGTGGCCTGAGGGCATGGATTTCCGTCATGGTTTTGACATCACCCAGCAGGTTGGCCCCAACTACCTGGGTGGACAGTTGACGGCAGACGGTCGCGTCGCCATTCATGTGACCCACCGCCTGGGTGCCGTTATCGTGCTTGGCTACCTGATTATATTGCTGGGGCTGCTTTGGCGGCAACGAGGTAACAGTAATCTTGATCGGAGCATTGCGCTGGTCGCGGCAGCACTGACGCTGCAGATTGCTCTGGGGCTCGCCAACGTCTGGTTCTACATTCCGCTGTCCATTGCCATTGCACACAACGCGATGGGTGCAGGTTTGCTGTTGTCCATGGTTAACCTGATCTGGCGTCATCATCGGCTGCCACACGTACAGACATCCCCCGCCACACATACAACAACCATAAATCGGGAGGTAACGGCATGAGCGAGCAAGTTGAAGCGCTGCCGGCTGAGGAGCTTGCGAGCTCCACAAACACAACAATTTCATGGCGGGATTACCTGGAGCTGACCAAGCCCAGAGTAGTCGCGTTGATGATCCTGACCTCCGTCATCGGTATGCTGTTGGCAGCGCCAGGCGTGCCGGGCTGGAGTGTCCTTGTGTATGGCAACCTCGGCATAGCGCTATTGGCGGGTGCTGCAGCCGTGGTCAATCACGTAGTGGATCAGAAGATCGATACGGTAATGGCGCGCACCCGGAAGCGTCCGGTCGCAACGGGGCGCATCACAACTCTGGATGCCCTGCTGTTTGCGACCGTGCTGGCCAGTATTGGTATGTTTGTTCTGATCTGGCAGGTCAATGAGCTGACCGCCTGGCTGACGCTGGCTTCCTTGGTCGGCTACGCCGGCGTGTACACCCTGTTCCTCAAGCGCGCGACACCCCAGAATATTGTGATTGGTGGTCTGGCCGGAGCCATGCCGCCGCTGCTGGGATGGACCGCCGTGACCGGTCAGGTGGATGGCCACGCACTGCTGCTGGTGTTGATCATCTTTGCCTGGACGCCGCCACATTTCTGGGCGCTGGCAATTCACCGCAAAGAAGAATATGCCAAGGCGGGTATCCCCATGCTGCCGGTTACTCACGGCAACAAATACACCGAACTGCATATCCTGTTGTACACCCTGATGTTGCTGGCGGTCAGCCTGCTACCTTTTGTCACAGGGATGTCTGGAGGTATTTACCTGATTGGCGCTCTGGCACTAGGCTTGCGTTTCCTGCAGTACGCCATCCGTTTGCTCAAAGGCGATGACCGGCGTGTTGCCCTGAACACCTTCAAGTACTCCATTACCTACCTGATGGTGCTTTTTGTGGTGTTGCTGGTGGATCACTTTGTCTACTTCTGACAACTGGCTTTTGAATTTGTAACCTTTTGGAGGCCCTATGGGGCGGTCGGTAAGAATTACGCTGTTGGTTTTATTGATGTTGGTGATGCTGGTCTTTGGTTTGACGGTTGGTCGCCAGGTGTTCTGGGGCGCTGACTCAGAGCCCGAGCCGGCCCCGAACCTGAGCCAGTACAATGCCTATGTCTACGATCAACCAAGGCAATTGGCGGACTTCACTCTGACCAATGAGCAGGGCGAAACCGTCACTCGGGAGGATCTCAAGGGCCGGTGGACGTTTGTCTTTGTCGGCTACACCAATTGCCCTGACATTTGCCCGGTGGCCATGGCCAACCTGCGCCAGATGGACCAACTGCTTTCAGCGGAACTGCCACAACCGGATTACCTGTTGGTGACCGCCGATCCGGAGCATGACACGCCAGAACAGCTGAAAGCCTACACCAGCTTTTACGGCGAGAATTTCCATGGTCTGACCGGCGAGCTGGAGACCCTTCGCCAGCTCGCTCAGAGTCTCAGCGCGGTGTTTGTTCATCGGGAAGTGGAGGGTGAATTGCTGGTGGATCACAGCGGTCACTTTGCCCTGCTCAATCCGGACGGCCAGTTGCAGGCCCTGATTCAGCCGCCTCACAACCCTCAGGAACTGGCCCAGGCGTTCCAGCGCATCTATCAATGGTCGCTCACCCAGCAGCCCGGTGCGTAATCCCGGCGTGTTCTGCTGAGCTCACCGCGGAGCGTTTAAGGCCAAGGTCACACTGACAATGCTCAGGTGGTCGCATACACTGCCGGGCTTCAGTCACTGACGAAACGAGCGCCGGGCGGTTTATGACCTCTTTTCAAGATACTTCTACAAGACAGCTGTTCACGGTCCTGACCGCCGGTGCCTTGGTGCTGCTGGTGGTGCATGGTCTGGGCCGATTTATCTATACTCCCCTGCTGCCGTATCTTGTGGCAGACCAACAGTTCAGCGCACCGGACGGCGCGGCGGTCGCTACCTGGAACTACCTGGGCTATCTGATGGGCGCGATGCTGGCGATTCGTTGGCATCGTATCGACCAGATTCGCTTCATGTTGCCGTTGTTTATGGCCATCCATGTAGTGACCACCCTGATCATCACCCAAACCGATCACCTGACCGTCATTTCCGTCAGTCGCTGGCTAAACGGTGTCGCCAATGGCGTGGTATTTGTGCAGGCACCGGCGCTGATTCTCGAATGGTTGGTCCTTCGTAACCGTGCCTCGCTGAGTGGGCTGGTGTATATCGGGGTCGGCGTTGGCCTGCTGGTGTCCAGTGGCCTGGTGACCGGTTCGGCAACCATGCTGGAAGGCGCTGAGCGTTGGTGGCCTGCGGCATTGTTATCGATACCGCTGGCCTGGTGGGGTGTTATGCGGCTGCGCCGGTTGGAGGTGCCGGTACGTCAGCACGACGATTCCGGGCAGGTCGTCAGCAATACCCCGCTGCTTGATCGTGCCAGTATCCCCTTGTTTCTGTCTTATGCGGGTGCCGGTCTGGGCTACATCCTGCCGATGACTTTCCTGCCACTTCTGGCGAAGGTGACCTTACCCCAAGGCCACGGGTTGCTGGACGGTACCTGGGTGATTGTCGCGCTATTTACCATTCCCGCTCCGTGGCTCTGGAACAAGTTGGGCTCTTTGATGGGTGATCTGCCGGCGTTGCGATTGAACTTTATCATTCAGTTGCTAGGGGTGTTGGCGGCAGTGATCTTGCCGGGCCCTGTTGGTCTGGTGCTATGCGCCGCGCTGGTGGGCAGTACGTTTTTGGGTACCGTATTGCTGACTCAGCGTATTGGTCGGGCCTTGCATCCACATCAGGGCCCCCGGTTGTCAGCGGCAATGGTTGCTTTGTATGGTTTTACTCAAATGGTGGGCCCCTGGCTGACCAAGCAATGGCTGGATGCCGGCGGCACGCTGGGGTCTGCGTTCGGGATTGGCGTGGCGGCTTTGATGTTCGGCCTGGTATTTGCGTTTTTCGTACCCAAGCCCGAGTTGTGGCATTCTCGGCCATGATCAGCGCGCTATTTAACCGCCAAAACCACAGGCTGACTTCAAGCTCGTCATGCTACCGATAGATGAGATCCTGCCAGAGCTGAATCAGACTCTGGAAAAAACGACCACGGTTTTGCTGCAGGCGCCGCCAGGCGCCGGTAAAACCACGCGAGTACCGCTGGCGTTACTGGATGCGCCCTGGCGCCAACATCGTAAAATCCTGATGCTGGAACCCAGACGGCTGGCGGCTCGGACGGCGGCTCGTTATATGGCGAAGCAACTGGGTGAGCAGCCGGGCCAGACCGTCGGTTATCGGACCCGGCTGGATACCCGGGTGTCCGGTAACACCAAAATCGAGGTGGTGACCGAAGGCATTCTGACTCGCCTGATCCAGAGTGATCCCATGCTGGACGATTACGCTGCCATTCTGTTTGATGAATTCCATGAACGATCCCTGCAGGCTGATCTTGGCCTGGCGCTGGCGCGGGAAACCCAGCAGGTGTTGCGTGAGGATCTTCGGATACTGGTGATGTCGGCCACCCTGGACACAGCACCGATTGCCCGGATTCTTGACGATGTACCGGTGTTAAGCAGCGCAGGCCGGGCGTTTCCGGTTGAGGTGATCTATCGCCCGGGTGGTCGCAATGGCCGGATGGCGGATCAGGTGGTTGCCTTAGTGCAGGAGGCTTTACGCGAGCAAACCGGTTCAATGCTGGTGTTTTTGCCCGGTGCCGGGGAAATTCGGAGGGTCGCCCAGCAGTTGCAGGGGCTGTTGCCCACCAATGTGCTGTTGGCACCGCTGTACGGCAATCTGAAATCCGACGAGCAGGACCGGGCGATTGCGCCGGCACCGGAGGGAATCCGGAAGGTTGTACTGGCAACGGCCATCGCCGAAACCAGTCTGACCATTGAAGGTGTGCGGGTGGTGATTGACGCTGGCCAGCAGCGCCGGGCGGTGTTCGATCCAAACAGCGGCATGACTCGTCTGATGACCGGCAGGCTCTCCAAGGCGTCGGCGGAGCAACGTAAAGGCCGGGCCGGTCGTATCGAGCCGGGGGTGTGTTACCGCTTGTGGAGTGAGTCTGAGCAGTTCGGATTGGCGGATTTTACCCCGCCCGAGATTCAGCAGGCGGATTTGGCGCCGCTGGTACTGGAGTTGGCCCAATGGGGTGCCCGCTCGCCAGATCAGATTGCCTGGATTGACCAGCCCCCCAGTGCCCATTGGCAGCAAGCGGTAACGCTGTTGCAGTGGCTCGATATGTTGGATGCTGACGGCGCGATCACGGACCACGGCAAGGCCGCCCGCGAGCTGGGACTGCACCCGCGCCTGGCCCACATGGTGCTGAAGGGCCGAGCGTTGGGATTTGGTCAATTAGCGGCCGAACTGGCGGCATTGCTCGAAGAGCGCGACCTGCTCGGGCCAGGCTCCGGGGCCGATCTGCACGAGCGGATTCGGGTCTTGCGGGGCGAGCGGGGCCAGCGCGGGCTGGATGCAGCCCGTTTGAAGGCCATTCAGCAGGCAACAAAGCGACTTTGCCCGCAACCAGAATCTCAGGACCTGCCCAGTGCCACCGAGGTGGGGCGGTTACTGGCCCAAGCCTATCCGGATCGCGTGGCCCGCCGTCGCCCAGGCTCCATGCCCCGTTATCAGCTCAGTAATGGCAAGGGCGCGGTGTTGCGGGAGGACGATGCGCTGGCCCGGCAGGACTGGTTGGTGGCGGCAGATCTGGATGGTCAATCCCGCGAGGCGACTATCTATCTGGCAGCGCCGGTGGATCTGGCAGATCTGGAGCGGGATCTGGCGGCAAATATCGAAGAGCGCGACGAAGCTCTCTGGGACGATAAACGGGGCACCGTGGTGGCCCGTAATGTTCGCAAGCTGGGCGCACTGGTACTGGCAGAGAGGGCCCTGGCGAGAGTTAACACGGAGCTGTTGCAGCAGGGCTTGCTGGATGCCGTGCGCAGGAAAGGCCTGGCCAGCCTGCCCTGGACGCCAGGCGCGCGACAATGGTGTGCCCGGGTGCAATTACTGGCAAGGCAGTTTCCCGGTGACTGGCCAGAAGTCAGCGAGGCGGCGCTGCTGGACAGCCTGGAGCGTTGGCTGGCGCCGTTTCTGACCGGGATGACGCGCTGGTCAGACCTCAGCAGCCTCAGTCTCATGCGGGCCCTGGATTCGTTGTTGGCGTACCCGCAACAACAGCAGCTGGAGAGCCTGGCACCGCGCAGCCTCGCCATCCCCACGGGTCAGAATGTGGCTCTGGACTACACTGCGGAAAACGGACCGGTGCTGGCCGCCAAACTTCAGGCCCTGTTCGGCTGGACCGAAACACCGACCGTGGCCGGCGGCCGGGTGCCGGTGGTGATCCACCTGCTCTCACCCGCACAGCGCCCTTTGGCGGTTACCGCAGATCTCGCCAGCTTCTGGAAAAACGCCTACCCGGAGGTGCGCAAGGACACGCGCGGTCGCTATCCCAAACACCCCTGGCCAGAAGACCCGTTTACGGCAACGCCGCAACAGGGTACGAAAAAGCGCCCGGTTCGTTGAGCGCCCGGTGATTGTTGATTCAGCCATGCTCAAACGGCCTGCCCGGCTGTTCCGGTCGTGCTCACAATCAACTGACAAGAATGCTTGCCAGAAACCCGCAACTGTATAAAATGCGCGCAATTCTCTTCGAGTGCCGCTGACACCATGCACCTGGTTTCCTTTGATATTTTCCGTACCCTGGGCTTTCCTGATACCACGGTTCTCAAACCGGACCAATTTCTCCGCTATAAAGACCTGCTGCGCGAAACAGACTGGGTTTTGTTCCCGGAGTACTGGCAGCTGAACGCCTTGGTCCATGGCCTCAAGTGCCGGGTGTTTCCAAGCGAGGCCAGTTACCGTATTGGCCACGACAAGGTGGAAATGACCCGCGCTTTCCAGACCGTGGCTCCGGAGCACACGCCCTGGACGATAATTGAGGCCAATGGCCCGCAGGAGCGGGATTTAATCTGGGATGCCATGGCTTTGCCGTTTGTCGCCAAACTGCCCAAGGCCAGTATGGGCGAGGGTGTGTGGCTGATTGAAAGCCGGCAAGACTGGCAGCGCTACTGCGAACGGAGCCACGTGCTCTATGCTCAGGAATACCTGCCGATTGATCGCGATGTCCGGGTTGTGGTGGTGGGTGACCGGGTACTGACGGCCTATTGGCGAACCCAGGCAGAACAGGGGTTCTACAACAATGTGGCCCGTGGTGGTCGGATTGACACCAGTCCGGTGCCAGAGGCGGCCACCGAACTGGCGTTGAGGCTGGCCCGGGACTTGGGTGTGGATCATGCCGGCTTTGATATCGCCCTGGTGGACGGCTACCCATATGTGCTCGAGTTCAACCGGCTGTTCGGCAATCAGGGGCTGAGCCAGGGCAGTGATCTGAAAGAGGCGATCCTTGATTACCTGTACCGGCAAAGCTGTCCTCAGGATCCTGACGGACCGACTGAGCCGACTCCGCTATGGCCTATTGCGGTTTGAGATTCCTTTGTCATTCCATGCACTAAGGCTGATTTTGAACTAGAGTTTTATGGGTATATCTGCGCATTTGCGGTGATCAGAAAAAAGCCCGATGATCGCGAAATCTTATGGGTGCTGCAGCCTTGCTGCGGTGCCTTTTTTATATCTGTTTGCCCTGTGGAGGGACACACCACCCATGACCGAAATTGCCAACGCCAACATCGCCGACTACTACGATGCAGAGACCTTCAAGCGCATCAAGGAGTTTTCCCAAACCAAGGAAACGCCGTTTGTGGTGATTGATACCGCCACCATCAATCGCCAGTACGATGAGCTTGCGGAAGTGTTTCCCTATGCGAATGTCTATTATGCGGTGAAGGCGAATCCGGCTCCTGAGATTCTGACCATGCTGCGGGACAAAGGCGCGAGCTTTGATATTGCCTCGGTGTATGAGCTGGACAAGGTAATGGCACTGGGTGTGACCGGTGAGCGGATCAGTTACGGCAACACCATCAAGAAAGCGCGAGACATTCGCACCTTCTACGAGAAAGGTGTGCGTATGTACGCCACCGATTCCGAGGCTGATTTGCGCAATATCGCCAAGGCGGCGCCGGGCTCAAAAGTGTATGTGCGTATCCTGACCGAAGGTACCCTGACCGCAGACTGGCCGTTGTCCCGCAAGTTTGGTTGCCAGACGGACATGGCCATGGATCTGTTGATTCTGGCTCGCGATCTGGGCCTGGTGCCTTATGGCGTATCGTTTCACGTGGGCTCCCAGCAGCGTGAAATCGGTGCCTGGGATGCTGCATTGGGCAAGGTGAAGGTTATTTTCGAGCGTCTCAAGGAAGAAGACGGCATCGAGCTGAAGATGATCAATATGGGTGGTGGCTTTCCCGCCAACTACATCACCCGCACCAACGAACTTTCGGTGTACGCTGAAGAGATTGCCCGATTCCTGCGTGAGGATTTTGGTGACGAGCTGCCTGAAATCATCATTGAGCCGGGTCGTTCACTGATCTCCAACGCCGGCGTGCTGGTCAGCGAAGTCGTGCTGATTTCCCGCAAGTCACGCACCGCTCTGCACCGTTGGGTGTTTACCGATGTGGGTAAATTCTCCGGATTGATCGAGACGCTGGATGAAGCGATCAAGTTCCCGATCTGGACCGAAAAAGTCGGTGAAGGTGAGGATTGTGTGATTGCCGGGCCGACCTGTGACAGTGCCGATATCATGTACGAGCACCACAAGTATCCGCTGCCGCTGAACCTGGCCATCGGTGACCGTATGTACTGGTTGTCGACCGGTGCTTACACCACCACTTACAGTGCGGTTGAGTTCAACGGCTTTCCGCCGCTGAAAGATTATTACATTTAACGCCGTTCCCCACCGCCATCTGGCTTTTGAGTGGGGTTTGGTTTGATCGGGTTTGATGGTTGTCTGGGTCTCTTCGGCGGCCCTTTTTATTTTTCCAGGGCTTTGTGCCGCCTTGCCTTGTCGTCGGTTTTGGCCTGTTGGCTTTGTTCCGGGGTGGGCTGTGGTCCGGCGGGTTCGTCTGGCACGGGTACCGGATCTCTGGGCGGATAGACCATGGCCATGGGATTCTCTTTGATCACCATAAACCAGGCTTTGATAAGCTTCGAGAAGCTCGACACCCGGGTGTTTCTGGCCCGGAGAGCGACGTTCAGGGCCAAGGTGAAGCTGACCACCAGATTGACCCCACCGATCATCAGGGCAAACAGGGTGAACAGGGCGAATTCACGGGCGCCGGGAATGAATACCGACATGGCGTAGCCGACGTCGGCCGATGAGAAGGCTACGTGGCGGATGTCGATGGGCAGGTTGAGCAAGTAGCCGATATATCCGGTAACGCCGAGCAACACACCGAAGACAAAGTTACTGGCCAGGGCGCCGTAGTGCTCGGCCACGTAGGCGCCAAAACGGGCGCGGGTTTCCGGGGTCATCAGGGGCCGCAACAACGGGTGTTGTTCCAGCCGCGCGGCCAGATTCAGGTAGGCAGCGCGGTTGTCGAAGTAACCGGCCACTAGGCCGGACACGAACAGCCAGACCCCGGCAATGGCTGCATACATCAAAGCCAGGCTTTGCCAGGGATGAATGCCGGCCAGCATATAGTCGTATCGTTCGGTGCTGACCAGAGGTGTGCCCTGAGCATGGGTGTAGGCCCAGCCAATGGCAAAGGCTACCGACAGGGCGACAGCGACGTTGCCGATGATGGCGATCAGTTGGGTGCGGCCCACTCGAACCAGGAGTTCAGCCAGTTTGCGGGCGTTGGCCCGGCCCTGCTCTCCCTGCTCTACTTTTTCTGCAATGCTGGCGGCGGTCATGGCAGGCTGTTTGGTGGCCACGGTGCAATGCAGTATGTGGATAATCATGAAACCGATGCCGTAATTGAGGCTGACCCAGAGGGTCTGCCAACCTTCGGTCAGTTCCAGTTGCAGGATCTGAATTTTGATCAGCGCCATAAAGGCGATGATGAAGCCGCCACCGGCGCCAGAGGCCAGCATGGCCAGGTATTCTTTGCGACTGCCGGCAATATAGTGCTCGCCGTGGTCGCTGGCGTTTTCGGTGACACTGCGCGACATCAGCCGCAGATTGGCGCGCCACAAGGCTCTGACGCCATGGCGTTCAGCGCTGGCCTGCACCAGGCTTTTGAACAGCTCTACCGAACGCTTAAGGCCTTTGACCGGATCTTCCGGGTCCATGATATCCAGCAGGTGTTCAATGCGATCCAGAGTCTGGTGCAAGCGCTCTAGCAGATGGGTCAGGGCCATGGTCGAGCCGGCGGTAACCGATTTGCGCTGCAGCCGACCGATTTCTTCACGGCATTGTTCGATCAGTACCCGGGCGTGGGCGTCATCCTGCTCAACGTCCTGTTGGTGTTGCAGGGCATGGTTCCAGGATTGAACCAGCGCCGCGATCTCCCTTTGCAAGGCGACAAAGGCCGATTCCCGATCAATAATCTTCGGATTCAGTCGCAAAATATTGGGTTCGAGCTCCTCGGCGGCGACCCAGATAGACAGCATTTCCAGGGCGTTGAGCATCTGGCTGTAGATTCGGTGGCGAGTGCGCTCAAGTGCAGGCGGAGAAAAGTGCCAGAGCGTGGTCAGCAGCCGCAGCAGTGCCTCGTCCGGGATCTGGTGTATCCACTCGGCGTCGTCTTTGCGGTGAAACACCACAAACAGCACGCTTTTGACGTTATTGCGGTCTTTCGGCGCCGGGTTGATGCGTTCGTAAAGACGTTCGCCGATCTCTTTCACGAAGCCGCGACGGGAATACAGGCCCAGTCCGGACAGTAGCTGGAAAAACTGGGCCTGATCGAGCCATTCCTGCATCCGGCCGGCAATCGCCAGGTGGACATCCAGGTTCTCGGTCAGGGCTCCGTCGAGCTGTTTCATCCGGTCGATGGCGTTGTGTACGGTTTCGCCCCGATGCGGGCGAATCCAGTCGACCACCAGGCTCAGGGTTTTCAGTGCACTGGTCTGCTCGTCGGCAAGCTGATTTATCAGGGTGGCCAGTTTCAACACAGGGTCCTTGTGTGGCAATAACTACAAGAGGTGTTGTACGTTACCGGTGCATTGATAGATGAACGCTCAGTCTGCACGGCGGCGTAAATCCAGGGTCAGAGCCACCGGCAGCACCAGCAGGCTGTAGCCGACCATGACCATGACGGCATGGCGGATATCGCCGGTCCAGTCGGCAATGACGCCGCCGATCATGGGTACTGAAAATGCCAGGGTGTAACCGATCAGAAACGTACCGGCAGACAACCGTCCGGTTTCTTCCGAGCGTACCAGCAGTGGTGGCAGGGCAACCAGTAAAATCAGCAGGATGCCGGCGACAAAACTCATTAACGTTGCGCTGATAATCGCCGGCCAGCCTTCGAGCACGAGGGTGCCCGCGGTGCCGGTAATGCTCAGTGCTGCCATCAGCACAATGATACCGCGCCGGCCCACCCACACTCGGGCCATTTTCAACATCACCAGAGAGGCCAGAACCTGGGCGAAGTTATACCAGAAAAGTGCGTCCGCCAGTTTCTCGAAATGACCCTGTTGCTGCAGCAAATTGCCCATGTAGGCATTCAGGCCAAAAAACATGGAGCCGGATAGCCCCAGTAGCAGGCCGATTTTCAGGGTCAGGGGATTCTTCCAGTCCGGTAACCAGGCGCCTCTGCGCACGGGCCGTGCCAGGTCGCGCCTGGGAAGAAACAACGCAGCCGCCACCAGCAGTGCCGGCAGTGACCAGACCAGCAAGGTGGCACGCCAGCTGTTATCCAGCAAGGGCATAAGCACCGGCAGGGTGATGCCCGCACCAATGAATTCGCCCATAAGCATGCCGTTCATATAGATGGCTGAGCCCAGAGCGAGGTGGTGGGGCTGCAGCCAGCGCGGTAACAGCGCTGGCAGGGCCGGTTGCATCATCGCGACGCCAAAACCCATGACGGCGCTGGCCACCATCAGGGTGAAGGTATCCGGCACCAGTCCGCGGCCGGCAGAACCGATCACCATGACAACCATGGCCAGGGCCAGGGTGTTTCTGGGGCCGATGCGGGAAATGGCCAGCGAGCCGGGCATGGCGCCGATCGCCAGCATCAGGATCGGAAGGGTGGTCAGGGCACCGGTCAGTGCCTGGGTCAGGCCGAGCTCGTCGCTGATGAAGGGCGCCAGGGGTGGCGCTACCAGCACGGGTATTCTCAGATAAACGCCGGCCAGCCAAAGCAACACCGCCACCGGCAGCAGCTTGGCTGGCGGTGGCGGTGTGGTGGCGGCTGAATAATCTGCCACGGTCAGCGGGTTCAGCCTTCGCTGGTGTCCGGCAGGTAGGCGCCGTCTTCGTCGTGTACTTCGCGGCCAGTGACCGGCGGGTTGAAGGCGCAGATCAGGCGCATGTCTTCGGTACCACCGTACAGCGTATGCTGGTCGTGCTTGTCGAGTGCATAGAGGGTGCCATCGGTGATCTCGTGGGTTTCGCCCGTGGCCTTATCCAGGATTTTGCCGTTACCGGCGACGCAGTAAACCGCTTCCAGATGGTGCTTGTACCAGAGGTTTAGCTCGGCGCCCGCAGGGATGATGGTCTCGTGGAACGAGAAACCCATACCATCTTTTTTCAGCAGCATGCGGCGGCTGGTCCAGCCTGGGCCGGTGACTTCGCGCTCGGTACCCATGATGTCTTGCACACGTACGATTTTCATTCGCATTCCTCATTTCGTGATGGAATAGCCCTACAGTATAAACATGCTGGTTACGGCCGATTCAACCGCCAATCGTCGTAGACCGCCAAAGACTGCTCGATGGCAGACGCCAGATTGTGGCGTTGCTGATGGCTGAGAGGCTTTTGTTTCCGGCACCGGTCGAAGGCTTTCTGAATCTCCCGGCGACTGCTTTTATCCAGCCGTTCCAGCCAATGCTGATCAGCGGGCTCGAGTTCCAGCAGATCCCGGCCGGCGTGGTTGCGATGGCTGATGTGCCACCAGTGATCCACTGCTCTGCCCAATACAACATAGCCAAACTGGCTGTCTTGTACAGGTCCGAAACTGGCGGATTTCAGGCCATCTTTGAGTGGGCCGATACGGAGTGCCGGCAGGATCAGTCGATCGCCGTAAAAATAACTGCCGGCGGCGCCGATCAGCCCGCCTACCAGGGCCCCGGCGCCCAGAGAGCTGCCGAAGGTCGCGGCGTCGATGCCAGCGCCCCCCATGGCGCCTGCGCCAAAGCCGGCACCGGCCAGGTATTTCTTGCTCACCGCCCAGTGGTTGCGGGTGTCATCGGAAAACAGGTCGTGCTGGCTGGCCCACGCCAGTTCCGCTTCCTGGCGTTGAATGCGCTGGTGTTGGTACAGGTGCTCAACGTTTACCCGCAAGGTCTGTTCGCGCTTGCGCTGGTGTTGGTACCAGCGGTCTCGAAGTGTTTCTGCCAGTGACGCATCGCTGGTGCCGGCGACCTGATCGAGGGTCAGCGTACGCCGCTCTTGATAGGCCATCATGTCTTCCAGCGCCCGCGCAATCAGGCTGGCGGCCTGGTGCCGGCGTTGGTGTCGCTGCTGGGCCAGCAAGTCCGTAGCCTGAGCCAGCGTCTGCTCCCAGTCCGGCTCCAGCTGCCCGAAGGCTTTCAGCAAGCTGAGATGTTGCTCGAAAGGGGCGCGAACGGCGTCAAACTTGCGGACAACCTGAAAGAACTGGCCGAGTGCGGATTGCCAGGTGTCGCTGTAGTCGTCATCCCCAATACTGTTGATCAGAGCCAGGCTGGGGCGGCCGCTCCAGCGGAGGATGTTCATTTCCGCCTCGTGTTCGGCACTGTAGGGCACCGAGCCATCGACCACGTAGATGATGCCGGCCCCTTCGATAATCGGTGTCAGCAGCTCACATTCATCCACATAACGATCATCGCCCCGGTGTTGCAGTACAAAGGCCCGCACCGTTTCCGGGTGGTCAGAGGCGGACAGACTGTGGGCTTCGAGCCACTGCAGCACTCGCCGGGGCCTCTGAAAGCCCGGCGTGTCGACCAGGGTGTAGAGCTGCCTGCCGTCGACGCTGAGTGGGTAGGCCTGACGGGCCCGGGTGGTGCCGGGCTCCAGTGCGATGGCAATGGCATCGTTCTGGGACAGGGTGGCCACCACGCTGGATTTGCCTTTGTTCGGGTGGCCGACCACCGCAAATAACGGTTGTTGAGTCATGGTTGTTCAGCACCGGTTTGGTAAGGATTGTCCGGTAAGGAGGGCAGCAGAGCGACCTGAGTAAAACCTGTCGGCAGGCGCTCGGTAAAGCGCAGCCACGGCTGGATCAGGTGGTTGGCCGGAGCCTCGTTGGCGTTGGCGGCCAGGGGCAGAATGAGTACTCGGGTGTTCGCGGGCCATTGTGCCCGTGCATGGTCCAGAAAGTCATGCAGCTCGCCGGTTGGCGGTTCCCAGCTGCGGGTAACCACGACAATGGCCGGAGACGGGTCCCGGGCGAGCTTGCTGGCGAGCGTGGTCAGCACCTGGTCATCCTCGGCCAGAGATGCCCGTCCGCCGGCTTTGAGTGCCGTGGCGCCATCGCCCAGCAATGGCTGGGGCAGTTCCGGTTCGCCCGCGCCGGCCCAACAGACGATATGGCGGGCATCGGACAGCGCCACCGGCGTGGTGCGGGTGCTGGTGTCGGGCAGATCACCGGCGTCGTTGTGCTGGTTGCCGGTATCCAGCGTCGGGGTTTCCATACGCCAGGCCAGCGCCTGCATTCCGGGATGGCGCTGCAGCAGGTCATTGCTCCTGTGCCGAACCAGCCAGTGGCTGAAGGCCAGCAAAAGCAGTCGGGGGATCAGCACCCAGGTCAGCCATAACATCACGGCGAAGGGCCACCATTGCCCCCACTGGGCCGCCGGGGTGGTTGTTGGGCTGGCCGGGGCGGCACGGAAAAAGCGTGTGGCCTCAATCAGATCCTGCGATGGCACCGCTGCCGGCCATAGCCAGCCCCAGGGGGTGGCTATGGCCTGAATCAGGGCGTGATAGCCCTGGGCCGCGGTGTCCAGTGTGGTGCTCCAGCCAAAGGCCAGATCCTGAACGACCAGCAGTACCAGCAAGGTGAGTAGCCCGGTGGTGGCGAAGGCGGTGCCGCCGGTGTGGGCCGCCCTGGCCATCAGGAGCGGTTGCAGTCGCGCCAGAGTTTGCCCCGGCGGCTGCTTCTGCAGACGCCGTTGCAGCCAGCCCCAGGGTTGCCAGCCCGCCAGCGCCTGCACCGTGGTGGCCGCCGCCAGTAACAGTTGCAACAGTACAAACGCCAGTAGCACGGTCATGTTGATGCGTTGGCCACCGTCGTAGAACAGCAGTCCGGCCATCATGAGAATGCCGAACATTGCCCCGGCCACGACAAAACCGCCGTGGATTCGCCGCCACCGTTGCTCGATGTCCTTGCCGGCCTGCCGGCCATTGCCGGGACCACTGAGCCGCGCCATCTGTTGCAGCCAGGCGGCGGCATCCGGGCGGATGCCCTGCTGCTGGCAGTCCAGCGCAAAACGCCGGTCACGGCGGTGCAGAAAAGCCGGGGCTTGATCCCTGTCGCGCTGGATACGGTCATCAAAATCCAGCAGCAGACGAAGGGGGTTGTGGCTCATGCAGTGTCCTGATGAATTCGGTCGGATTTGCTTTCCTGCTAGGATATAGCCAATAACCTTCATGAAGCCAGCCGGGAAGCCCTATGCCCCACCATCTGATGAATCTGCGCAATGTGCCCGATGACGAGGCAGACGACATCCGTGCCTTGTTTGAAGAGCATGAGGTGCGCTACTACGAGACCCCGCCAAGCCGCTGGGGCATCAGCATGGGTGGCTTTTGGGTGCACGACGACGGTGAGGCGGCTCGGGCCAAGGCATTGCTGGAGTCTTACCAGCAGCAACGATTCGAAAGCAAACGTCAGGCCTATGAGGAACAACGTGCCCGTGGCGAGGTTGGCGGGGTCTGGTCCATGCTTCGGCGGCAACCGCTGAGAACCCTGGCGGCCTGCCTGGCGATTCTGGTGATTGCCAGTTTCAGTCTGCTGCCGTTTATCCGGCTTGGCTAATTACTGGTCCTGTTGCCTGGCCAGAAACTGTGCTGCCCTTTCAACTGCGTTGCCTGCGGTCAAAAAACTGGTGACATGCCCGCGCAAATGCATCTTGTAGACTTCGTGATAAACGCCATTATCGGCAAGGACTTGCGCGAACCGCTCGGCCTGCGCAAAGGGCACCAGCATGTCCATGGTGCCATGAAACAGGAAAAACGGCGGTGTTGACGCACTGACGTGGCTGATTGGAGAGGCCTGTTGATAGCGCTCAGGGTTTGCCTTCAGGTCACTCCCCAGAAATTGCCGCAGTAGCTTGCCGGAACCGAACGCCGGAAGGTCTGACGGCAAACCACCCGCCACCACAGCCTGAAGCCTGGTATCCGGGCCGCCATGGGGCGTGTTCAGATCACTGTCAGTACTGGCAACAGTTGCCAGCAGTGCCATCAGGTGGGCGCCCGAAGAAAACCCGAAACCACTGACCCTGTTGGCATCCAGTCCATAGTGTTCGGCATGCTGCCGGATCCACTGCCGGGCCACCTGTAAATCGTGCAGTTGTGCCGGGAAGGTGTATTCAGGTGCAAACCGGTAATCCACGTTCAAGACCGCAAAACCCTGGCTTGCCAGCGCCTCGGCTACCGAGGTCATGTCAGCTCGCGAACGCCGTTCCCAGCCGCCCCCATGGGCCATCAGAACGACCGGGGCTTCGCCCGCTATGGCAGGCACGTAAAGGTCTGCGAATAGCTCTTGTGGCCATGTTTCCGGTGAAAAGCTGATGGAGGGATGCACGTCAAAGCGGGTCTCGGGCATATCCGCCGATTGAGCCGGTGTGGGGCTGTGGCTGGCGCAGCCCGACAGCCATATCAGCGTCGCGGGAATAAGGGTCATCAGTTGTTTGGGCGTGGGTATTTTCAAATGTGGCGACTCCGTGCCGGATGATTGAGGCCTGTATCAGATACGAGGAATTGTCAGTGCTGGATGTGGCGGTGTTGCCTTGAGCTTTCTATACTCTGGGGACAGCGTCCGGAAATCCGGACGCCTGTGACTCTCACCATTCCCTGTTTACGACACATGAGTGCGCGGTGCATGACGAAGCTGTTCAGCGATAACAACAAAAAGGGTCTGACCCGGGATCTTATCGAAGCCTTGTTCCCGATGTTCGAGGCCGCCAGTGCCGGCGCCATCGCGGTCGACCGGCAGTCCCGGATCACCTGGATCAATGCCAGTTATTCCCATCTTCTTGGGCTTGCCGATCCGTCCATTGCTGTCGGCAAGCCGGTGCGCCAGGTCATCCCGCAAACCCGAATGCCAGAGGTGGTCGAAACCGGCAAGCCGCTGCTACTGGATATCATGGAGCACAACCGGCAGCAGCTAGTGGTCACACGTCTGCCCTATTACGACGACGAAGGCCAGATTGAGGGCGCGGTTGCCTTTGTGCTGTACGACGATCTGCAGCCACTGACCCCCCTGGTCTCAAAGTACCGGCGCCTGCATCAGGATCTGGCAGCGGCCCGTAAAGCCCTGGCCCGCAAGGCGAGGGGCACACGGTATAGCCTGGGGGATTTTGTCGGCGCCAGTCCCGTTGCTCTGGAGGTCAAGCGCAGAGCACGATTGGCTGCGGCCAGGGAAATGCCGGTGTTGCTGCTCGGCGAAACCGGTACCGGCAAAGAAGTGCTGGCGCAAGCCATCCACTCAGCCTCAGCCCGGGTAGACAAACCGTTTGTCGGGGTTAACGTTGCCGCCGTGCCGGAAAACCTGCTTGAAGCGGAGTTCTTTGGCGTGGCGCCAGGCGCCTACACGGGCGCCGATCGTCGTACCCGGGAGGGCAAATTCCAGCTTGCCAATGGTGGCACCTTGTTCCTTGACGAAGTGGGCGACATGCCCCTGCCGCTGCAGGCCAAGTTGTTGAGAGCGCTGCAGGAAGGCGAAATTGAACCCCTGGGTTCAAACAAGCTGGTTTCCGTCGATGTCCGGGTGATTGCGGCGACCAGCCGGAATCTGGAAACCATGATGGCGGAGGGTGCCTTCCGTTCGGATCTGTATTACCGGCTGAATGTTGTCGAGATCACCATTCCGCCACTGCGGGATCGTCTGGCTGATCTGGGTGTGTTGTGTGAGGCGCTGCTGGGAGAGATCGGTGAGGGCCAGAACTTGCGCGCCGAGATTACCGATGCCGGGGTGGCTGCATTGGGCAGCTACGACTGGCCAGGTAACATCCGGGAGCTGCGTAACGTGCTGGAACGCGCTCTGACCATGAGTGAAGACGGTGGCCTGCTGGATGCCGATGCCATGTTCAAGGTACTGCCGCAGTCCGGCCGGGAGCCGGGACTGAAGACTGCGCCCCGTCTGGTCAGGCCTTTGGCCCGCATTATGGCGGATGCGGAGGCCCGGGCGATTGAAGAAGCGCTGCTGGTGAGTCGCGGCAACCGCACACGAGCCGCGAAATTGTTGGGCATTTCCCGATCCGTGCTGTATGAAAAAATGGCTAAAATGTCCTGAATTCCGGACATGTGTCCGGGTGTCGATACAGTTGCTTACTACTAAAGTCTTTAACTGTCTTTATATCCGGACACTTTTCTTGGGCTGATTTTCTTTTAGTATTTTAAAGTACTGAAAGGTAAGGGTATTTTTAGTCTGGCATGGTGTCTGCTAAGTCCAGTGTGCAAACCGTCAGAACAACGCTCGAAAAAACAAACTGACGCAAACCTGTTGGACCCCCAAACCGCCTCAGTTGGATTTTCTGCGTTGTCTGACCAATTTCAGACCAACCTCCCGGCATTGATCCGGAAGGTGGATGACAACAACAAGAAGGATCCATTTCATGTCGATCAAGCAAAAGCTTTCGCGCCTTACCTATGGGATCACTGCTGCCGCTGTGATCAGCGGTGGTATGATCAGCACAGACGTGCTGGCTGCCGAAAAAGTGCGCTGGCAGGTGCCTCTGGCATTCCCCTCTCATTTGGTCGGTTTGACCACGCCGGTCAAACACCTTTCCGAGAACCTCAAGGCAGTTTCCGGTGGAGATATTCAGCTGCGTTATTACGAGCCTGGCGAGCTGGTGCCTCCGTTTGAAATCATGGATTCGGTGAGTACGGGCAAGTATCCGGCGGGCTATACCTGGGTTGGTTATGACCAGGGCACGATCGCTGCCTTACCGCTGTATTCTGGCGCGCCTTTCAACATGGAGCCGCCAGCCTATCTGGCCTGGTATTACCAGGGCGAGGGTCGCGACCTGCTGGAAGAAATCTACGCCAAGCGCAACATCCATCCCATGCTTTGCTCCATCATCGGGCCTGAAGGTGCAGGCTGGTTCGCCAACCCGATTGACAGCCTTGACGATATCGACGGTTTGAGAATTCGCTTTGCCGGCATCGGTGGCAAGGTTCTGGAAAAGCTCGGCGCCTCCGTTACCATGATTCCGGGCGGTGAGTTGTATCAGGCGCTGGAACGCGGAACGATTGACGCTACCGAGTTCTCGCAGCCGGCTATCGACAAGATGCTGGGCCTGGATCAGATCATCAAGAACTACATCATGCCGGGCTGGCACCAGACCCTGACCACCTCGCACCTGTTGGTGAACAAGGATGTCTGGAACAAGCTTCAGCCTGAAACCCGGGCCTTGATTGAGATGGGCTGTGAATCGGCCACCTTGAAAGGGTTTGCCGAGAGCGAGTACGCCCAGCCCACAGCGCTGCGCGACTATGAAAAAGAGGGCGTGAATGCCCAAACCCTGCCAGAGCCGGTGCTGCGTGAACTGCAGAAAGTCACCAACGAAGTGCTGGACGAGATCGCAGCTGGAGACGAGATGTTCCGTCGCGTTCTGACTAGCCAGCGTGAGTTCATGGAGCACCACTCCATCTGGCACAACAACGGCTACCTGCCGCGGGACTTCTATCAGTACGACTGATCTTACGTCTTGAACCCGTGGATGCCGGCGTTGCCGGTATTCACTCTGATTCCCCGTCCATAAATCGAGGTGATTGTGACTTACGAGCACGAATTCCCCAAGGTGCCCGCGCCTGCTCAAAACGACTCCGGCTTGCCTTATAATCGGGTGTCCTGGTGGCTGGACCGGTTTGTCGTCGGCGTTGGCAAATTCAGTTCCTGGCTATGGATTGCCGTGCTGTTTGTGGTGCTGGCTAACGTCTTCAGCCGGTTTGTTCTCAACGCTGGCTCAATCTGGCTGGAGGAGCTGTCGTGGCATTTCTTCGGTACCGCCATGATGCTCACCCTGGGCTTTGCCGTGGTCAAAGACGACCACGTTCGGGTGGATGTGCTGCGTGAAAAATTTTCGGCGCAATGGCAGGCGAGGATCGAACTGGCCGCCATTCTGCTACTGGCACTGCCAATCATCTACTTGATGATCGACAGGTTAATCCCCTACGCCTACAGCGCCTACGTTTACAACGAGCGCTCCCAGGCACCGAGCGGTCTGCCTTACCGCTTCATTTTCAAGAGTGTACTGCCGATCGGGATGACCCTGGTGGCAATCGCGCTGGCCTCCCGGGCGCTGCGCTGTTGCACCTTGCTGTTCCGCTTTCCCCGCGAGATTGCCACGCCTGACGGTTATGGCAACGGCGAACACCCGCATCCGTAAAAGAGGCTGACTAATCATGGGTTTGGAAACGATTCTGGTTATTGCCATGTTTGCCGCCTTTATGCTGATGCTACTGCTGGGTTTTCCAGTGGCCTGGTCGCTGGCGGGTATTGGTTTGGTGTTCGCCATGGTGGCGAGCATTCTGATCGAGCATTTTGACGCCGATCTCTGGTTTACCTGGAATGGCACGATCGGGGTTCTGGATGCCCGCCTGTATGGCGTGGTGGCCAATGAACTGATGGTGGCGTTACCCCTGTTTATCTTTATGGGCATCATGCTTGATCGTTCCGGCATTGCCGAAAAACTGATGCACAGTCTGGTCCGGGTACTGGGCCCGCTGCGCGGCGGTTATGCCATCACCGTGGTGATTGTCGGCCTGTTGCTGGCGGCCTCTACGGGTATTGTGGGTGCCTCGGTGGTGCTGCTGGGTATGCTGTCGCTGGGGCCGATGATGCAGGCCAAGTACAACAAATCGCTGGCGGTGGGTACGGCCTGCTCCGTTGGCACTCTGGGCATTCTGGTGCCGCCCAGCATCATGCTGGTGTTGATGGCCGATCGCTTGGGCATGCCTGACGCCTCCGTGGGCAAATTGTTCATGGGTGCCTTGATTCCCGGCATGATGCTGGGCGCGATGTACATTCTGTACATCCTGATTGCCTCCTTCATCAAGAAAGACCTGGCGCCGGCTCCAGAAAACCGGGAGCCGTTGACCTTGCGTGCGCTGTTGGATGTGTTCCTGGCGGTGGTGCCGCCGATGGCGCTGATCATTGCGGTGCTGGGCTCAATCTTTTTTGGCATCGCCACCACCACCGAAGCTTCTGCGGTGGGTGCCTTCGGGGCTCTGCTGATGGCGCTGATCAGCAAGCGTCTGGACCTCACGGTATTGAAAGAATCCCTGTACCAGACCAGCCGAACCACGGCATTTATCTTTGGCATCTTCATCGGTGCCACAGTCTTTGCCGCGGTGCTGCGCGGCCTGGGTGGTGACGATGTCATCCGCGATGCCATCACCGGGCTGCCATTTGGCACCACCGGGGTTCTGATCACGGTGCTGTTCATAACCTTCTTGCTCGGCTTTTTCCTGGATTGGGTCGAGATCACGCTGATCGTTCTGCCCCTGGTTGCGCCTGTGGTTTTCTCGCTGGGCGTGGAGCCGGTCTGGTTTGCGGTGATGTTTGCCATCTGCCTGCAAACGTCATTCCTGACGCCACCGGTCGGATTCTCATTGTTCTACATCAAGGGTGTGTGTCCCCCGGGGATCACCACACGCGACATCTACCTCGGGGTACTGCCGTTTATTGCACTGCAGCTGCTGGGCCTGATTCTGGTGTTCTGGTTTGAGCCTCTGGCGACCTGGTTGCCGAACGAAGTGTATGGCAATCGCTGACGTCCGTATGACGGATACCGACAAACAATAACGACGATAATCGACAGGAGATCGCGAACATGCGCCTTCACAATCAAGTTGCCCTGATCACCGGAGCGGGCCGGGGAATCGGCCGGGCCATTGCCGAACATTACGCCCGCGAGGGTGCCCGGGTCGCGGTTGCAGACCTGACCCTGAACAGTGCCCGGGACACGGTCGACGCCATCGAGCAAGCCGGTGGCACCGCCATGGCCCTGGCCATGGATGTCACCAACGAACAAGCCGTCGACCAGGGCGTGGCGGCGATTGTCGAACGCTGGGGCCAACTGGATATCGCGCTGGCGAATGCCGGCATCCAGCACATTGATCCGGTACACAAACTGGCGTTCTCCGACTGGAGCAAAGTCATGAGCGTGCATCTGGATGGTGCCTTTCTGGTCACCCGCGCGGCGCTGCGCCAGATGTATGAACAGGACGGAGGGACTATGCTGTACATGGGGTCGGTCCATTCGGTGGAAGCCTCACCCCTGAAAGCGCCCTATGTGGCCGCCAAGCACGGTATGCTTGGCCTGTGCCGGGCAGTGGCAAAAGAGGGTGCGGAACACGGCGTGCGCAGCAACATTATCTGTCCCGGGTTTGTGCGCACGCCGCTGGTAGACAAGCAGATTCCGGAGCAGGCCAAAGAGCTGGGCATTTCCGAGGAAGACGTGATCAGCAAGGTGATGCTCAAGAACACGGTGGATGGACAATTCACCACCCTGGAAGACGTATCGGAACTTGCCGTACACCTGGCCGCTTTTCCATCCGCGGCCCTGACCGGACAGTCCATTGTGGTCAGCCATGGCTGGCACATGCAGTAAATACCTGGAGAAACGGATGAGCAAGACAGAACAAGCGCCGGTGGTCTGGAGCCCCAACCAGGATACCCTCACCGGCTCCCGCATGGGCCAGTTCAAGACCGCACTGGAGCAACAGGGTTTCGGCCCCTTTACGGATTACCATGCCCTGCATCAGTGGTCGATCAGCGAACTGGACACCTTCTGGCAGAAAGTCTGGGATTACTGCGGCCTGATCTGCGATACCCCGGCCCAGAGCGTTTTGGGTAGCCGTAACATGCCCGGTGCCGAGTGGTTCCCGGGCATGAAGCTTAACTTCGCCGCCAACCTGCTGCGGCTTGCCGAGGGCGACCATGCCCATAAAGAAGCGGTGGTGGCTTACTGTGAAACCCGCCCGGTGCTGCGCAAAACCTACGCCCAGCTGAAAGCCGATACCGGCGCCCTGGAAGCTTTCCTGCGCAGCAAAGGTATCGGAAAAGGCGATCGCGTCGCCGGCGTGGTGACCAACGGTTATGAAGCTCTGGTGGGCATGCTCGCCGCCACCAGCCTGGGCGCCATCTGGAGCTCCGCCTCCCCGGACTTCGGCATTGGCGCGATCAACGACCGCTTCGGCCAGATCGAACCAGCTGCGCTGATTGTGGTGAACGGCTATGGCTACGGCGGCAAAGTGTTCGCCCGCCAGCAAGACTTCGCGGAACTGATCGCCGGCCTGCCGTCTCTGAAAGTGGTGGTCAGCATTGCCCAGTTGCCAGACGAAGCCTCAATTCCTGGCGAACTCGTTACCACCTGGGACGAGGCACTGGCCAATGGCAACGGCCAGGCGCCCTCGTTCACCCCGGTCGACCCGGAGCATCCGGTCTACATCCTGTATTCCTCCGGCACCACCGGCAAACCCAAATGCATCGTTCATGGCACCGCCGGGTTGCTGATCAACCACGCCAAAGAGCTCATGCTGCACGGCGACGTCGGCCCGGACGACCGCTTCCTGTACTTCACCACTTGCGGCTGGATGATGTGGAACTGGCAGGCCTCCGCCCTGATGACCGGCGCTGCCGTGATCACCGTCGACGGCTCCCCGGGCTACCCCAGCCTGAATTACCTGTGGGAAGTGGTCGCCCGCGAAAGAGTGACCCACTACGGCACCAGCGCCCGCTTTATCGCCGGTTGTCGCAAAGCCGAACTGCAACCGGCCAAAACCCTCGACCAGAGCCACCTGCGCGTGGTCTTCTCCACCGGCTCGCCATTGCTGCCGGAAGACTACGACTGGATCTACACCGACGGCGCCCCAGACGTACTGCTCGGCTCCATCGCCGGCGGCACCGACATCTGTGGCTGCTTCGTTGGCGCCACCCCGCTGCTGCCCGTGCGCCGGGGCGAAATCCAGTGCCGCTTCCTGGGCGTGGACGCCGTGGCCTACGGTGACGACGGGCAACCGGTCAGCGATGGCCGGGGCGAACTGGTCTGCCGCCAACCGCTGCCCTCCATGCCCGTCAGCTTCTGGCAGGACCCGGCCGGCGAACGCTACCGCGACGCCTACTTCAAAACCTTCCCCGGCGTCTGGGCCCACGGCGACTTTATCGAATTCACTGAACACGGCGGCGCCATCATCTACGGCCGCTCTGACGCCACCCTTAACCCCGGCGGTGTCAGAATCGGCACTGCTGAAATCTACCGCCAGGTAGAGACCGTTGCTGAGGTAAAAGACAGCCTCGTGGTCGGCCGCCAGATCGATGGCGACGTTGAAGTCGTCCTGTTCGTCGTCCCCGCCGACGGCCAGGCCGTCACTGATGACTTGATCAAAACCCTGAAAACCCGAATCCGCGAAGGCGCCAGCCCAAGACACGTGCCCAAACACATCGTCGAAGTGCCCGACATTCCTTATACCCGTAGCGGAAAAAAAGTGGAACTCGCGGTGGCGCGGCTGATCAACGGCTCCCAAAAAGCCGACAACCGAGATGCCCTGGGTAACCCGGAGGCGTTGGATCTGATTCGGGATCGGTTGGCGGAAGTGGGGTTGTTACCCGACTGATCTCGGATGAATGTGAGCGTGATCGGCGCGAATTCAGGCTGTTTTGTCGACAAAGCCGCCAGTATTTGTGCGAGCTGAGACGATGTAGTGGACTACACTTAAAGCGTTTGAGAGTGGCAGGGGCAGGGCTTTCCAAAACCTTGCGGAGCCATGGATGGCGGAGCAGAGCGTACAGGGAAGTATTCACAGCGTGTTTTGGAAAGCCCTGCCCCTGGCACGCTGGCACCACACCTGACAAATGTTAGAAAGTTTCGTAAATTTCAGCCTTTTCATCGTCCTGTCACGGAAGATCAGGCATTTTTACTCCGTTCTTATACTAAGATCGTAACCAAAGTTTGGTAAAAAATGCTATCTTATTAGACCTATCAAAAGTTCCGAATCAGTCATCGGCCAGACCAGCCGTTCACAAGACGCCTGACCCAGCCATGACCGTCCTGAACCCACCCATTTGCCTGAGGACGAAAATGAGCAACTCCAAATCCAAGATTGTCTACACATTGACCGACGAGGCCCCCGCCCTCGCCACACGGTCACTGCTTCCCATCCTGGAAACCTTCGCCAAGCCAGCTGGCATCGACTTTGAAACCAGCGACATCTCCCTTGCCGCGCGTATTCTGGCCGGTTTCCCGGACTACCTTGAAGAAAACCAGCGCGTTCCCGACGCCCTGGCTGAATTGGGTGAGTACACCAAAGACCCGGACGCCAACATCATCAAGTTGCCGAACATCTCCGCGTCTATTCCCCAATTGCGGGCGGCCATCAAAGAGCTGAACGAACAGGGTTACAAGCTGCCCGAGTACAAAGAAAACCCGGCAACTGACGAAGAAAAAGACATCCAGGCCCGATATTCCAAAGCCCTTGGCAGTGCCGTCAACCCGGTTCTGCGTGAAGGCAACTCCGATCGCCGTGCCCCGGCCGCAGTAAAAGCCTTTGCCCGCAAGTTTCCGCACAGCATGGGCGAGTGGAGCCCGGCTTCGCGCACTCACGTTGCACACATGCGCGGTGGCGACTTCTACTCCAGTGAGCAATCCGTCACCCTGGACAAGGCCACCAACGCCCGCATCGTATTCGAGAACAAAAAGGGTCAACAGACTGTACTGAAGGCCGAGCTGCCGCTGCTCGAGGGCGAAGTGCTCGACGGCATGTACATGAGCAAGCAGGCGCTGATCAAGTTCTTCGAAGACGCCATCGCCGACTGTGAAAAGACCGGTGTGATGTTCTCATTGCACGTCAAAGCCACCATGATGAAAATCTCTCACCCGATCGTGTTCGGTCACGCGGTGAAGGTGTTCTACAAAGAGCTTTTCGACAAGTACGGCGACCTGTTTAACGAAATTGGTGTCAACCCGAACAATGGCCTGTCTTCCGTGCTTGAAAAAATCAAGCAACTGCCGGAGTCCAAGCAGGAGCAGATTCAGGAAGACCTGCACGCGTGCTATGAACACCGTCCTGAAATCGCCATGGTCGATTCCGTGAAAGGCATCACCAACCTGCACGTGCCAAGTGACGTTATTGTTGACGCTTCCATGCCGGCGATGATTCGCAACTCCGGTAAAATGTGGGCCCGTGACGGCAAACTCAAGGACACCAAGGCGGTTATGCCGGAGTCCACTTACGCGACCATTTACCAGGAAGTGATCAACTTCTGTAAAACCCACGGTGCCTTCGATCCGACCACCATGGGTACCGTACCCAACGTGGGCCTGATGGCGCAGAAAGCCGAAGAGTACGGCTCTCACGACAAGACCTACGAAATCAAGGAAGACGGTATTGTTCGTGTGGTCGCCGAAGACGGCACCGTGTTGACCGAGCACAACGTCCAGAAAGGCGATATCTGGCGCGCCTGCCAGACCAAAGACCTGCCGATCCGGGATTGGGTCAAGCTGGCGGTCAATCGCGCCCGTTCCAGCAACACTCCGGCCGTGTTCTGGCTGGATGACGAGCGTGCCCACGATGCCCAGTTGATCAAAAAAGTTGAGCAGTATCTGCAGGAGCACGACACCGACGGCCTGGAAATTCACATCAAGTCGCCGGTGCGCGCTATTCGCTGGACCATGGAGCGCCTGATCCGCGGCCTGGACACCATCTCTGTCACCGGCAACGTGCTGCGTGATTATCTGACTGACCTGTTCCCGATTCTGGAACTGGGTACCAGCGCCAAGATGCTGTCGATTGTACCGCTGCTGAACGGTGGTGGTCTGTATGAGACCGGTGCCGGCGGCTCTGCGCCCAAGCACGTGCAGCAGCTGGTTCAGGAAAATCACCTGCGCTGGGATTCACTGGGTGAGTTCCTGGCGACGGCTGTGTCTCTGGATGAGCTGGGTGAGAAGCAGAATAACCTGCGCGCCCGTTTGCTGGGCCAGACCCTGGACAAGGCTACTGAGCGCCTGCTGGAGAATAACCAGTCGCCATCCCGCGTGACCGGCGAGCTGGACAACCGTGGCTCTCACTTCCATCTGGCCCGATACTGGGCGGAAGAACTGTCCAAGCAGGACGAAGACAAGGATCTGAAAGCATTTTTCGCCAAGCTTTCCAAGCAGCTGGAGGAAAACAAGGACAAGATTCTGGAAGAAATGACGGTGGTGCAGGGCCATCCGGCCGACATCGGCGGTTACTATCATCCGCCTATGGAGAAGGTGTGTGAGGTGATGCAGCCAAGCGCTACCCTCAACAAGATCCTGACCGACGCGCAAGCATCGGTGGGCTGAAGCTCGTCAATCAGCGCCGGTTCGCCGGTGCTGGGTGAAAAGCCCGGATGGTCCTACAAGCCCTCCGGGCTTTTTTGTGCCCGGTGGTTTTATCAGTCCTGTTGCAGGGGCACAAACTGACCGTTGGTCAGCCTCGCCAGGTCAGCAGGTGCCAGTTCAATCTCCAGGCCCCTTTTGCCGGCGCTGACGAACACCGTATCGAATTGCTGAGCGGAAGCATCAATGTAGCTTGGTAAGCGCTTCTTCTGGCCCAGAGGGCTCACCCCGCCCAGCACATAACCGGTGCTGCGCTGCACGTCCAGTTTATCCGCCATAGCCGCTTTCTTGGCGCCTGCCGCCTTGGCAATGAGTTTCAGGCTGAGCAAATGAGTCACCGGTAGCACCGCCACCGCCAGCGTTTTGCCGTCTACACTGACCACCAGAGTTTTAAAAACCCGGCTCGGATCTACCCCCATTTTCTCGGCGGCCTCAGTACCATAGCTTTCCGCTGAGGGTTCGTGCTGGTATTCGTGAACGGTATAGCTCACCTTGGCTTTCTGGGCGGCCAGTATTCCGGGTGTCATGCGCGCTCCTGTCATTCGCTCGGTTTGTCGGGATTAAAGCACGAGGCCGGCCCTCTGTCAGAAATAACCGCAAAGCCTCGACGCCGGCGTTGATAATGTCTACTTTTGATACTAGAAACTGCCAAATCATAAGGGAATACCATGCAGCCTGATCGTCCCGAGGGCGACAGATCAATCGGATTGAATGACAGACAGAACCCTCTGCGCAGAGCGTTAACGGCAACCCTGGTGTATTTGGTGGCAGGCCTGATCTGGATCACCTTCTCTGATCGGATTGTCGAAGTCTGGTTTCCGGACCCTCGTACCCTCTCGAGCGTACAAACCTGGAAAGGCTTTGCCTTTGTGGTATTTACGGGCCTGGTGCTGTTCATCGCGATTCTGCGACTGCTCATTAAGGATCGCCTGTTATTGTCACTGCAGGTGAATCAACGCCGGGCCTTGCGGCAGCGAGAGCGACAGCTGACGGTGTTGATGGATAACCTGCCGGGCATGGCCTATCGCTGCCTGCACGATGACCAGTGGACCATGGTGTTTGTGTCTGGCGGTTGTGAGCGACTGACGGGCTATACGCCCGACGAATTGATCGATAACCGGATCACAAGCTTTGCGGCGCTGATGGACGCGGACACCACAGAGCGGATCGCCGAAGAGGTAGATATAGCGGTGCGGAAGGGCCAGTCTTTTTCGGTCGAGTATGCGATTACCCGAAAAGATGGCCGGCAGGTCTGGGTGTGGGAGCGGGGTTGCGGTGTTGAACAGGACGACGGCACCGCGTTCCTGGAAGGGATCGTATTGGACATCACCGATCGCAAAGAACTTGAGAACGAACTGGAAGAGTTGGCAACCCGCGATCCGTTAACCGGCTTGCTCAACCGCCGTGAGTTTTCCCGCGTGCTGGAAGAGGAGCTGGAACGAGCTCGGCGTTATGAGCGCCCCATGGCACTGGTGTGGATTGATTTTGACCACTTCAAGGAGGTTAACGACAGCTGGGGGCATGCCGCCGGTGATGCCGTCCTCTGTGCCGTCAGCCGAACCCTGGAGGACAGTGTGCGCAGTGTCGATGCAGTGGGTCGCTTCGGTGGAGAGGAATTCGTCATTGTGCTGCCGGAGATGGACATCGAGGGTGCCCGAGATATGGCCGAGCGTTTGCGCCAGCGGGTGAGCCGAAAGCCGACCCTGCTGGAGTCCGGGCATTCGGTGCCTCTGACCATCAGCATCGGCGTGGCGGTGTTTCCAGTACACGGTCACAGCCTTGATACGCTGTGCGGTGCTGCCGATAAAGCGATGTATCAGGCCAAAATGCAGGGTCGGGACTGTGTGGTTATGGTACAGCCTTTTCAGCCAGTACATAATGAGGACTGATGTTCGCCGGGCCTGATCGCTCGGATGATTGGCCCAGGTGGGCCGGCTACCAACAATGATAAAAGGCGTTCGTTATGCATTCACTCGCCCGTCGTGCACTGCACACCTGCGAGGTCCCTGCGGATCTTGCTTCGGTCACTTTCCGCAACCATGAGACAGAACACCCGGACCAGGTAGGTCTGTCCGAACATGCCGTGGAATCGGTATGGCGCAGTGTCGAAGGCTTGTACCGCACTGGCGTGCATCCGGGTATTCAGCTGTCATTGCGCTACGGCGGAGAGCAGGTATTGCACCGGGCGATCGGTCATGCCAGTGGCAACGGCCCCGGGGACCCTTCCGCGTTGCCCAGAATTCCCATGACCACAGACACGCCGATCTGCTATTTCTCGGCGTCCAAAGCGGTTACCGCCCTGCTGATGCATATGCTGGCAGAGCAGGGTTTGGTCAACCTGATGGACCCGGTGTCCTACTACTGCCCGGAATTCAGAAAGAACGGCAAACGAACGATTACGGTGCACCAGATACTGTCGCACCGCGGCGGAATTCCCGCCATCCCCAGAGAAACACCGATTGATGTGTTATGGGAGCGCGATGAAATCTGGCGGTTGCTTTGCGCAGCCAAGCCGGTCGAGGTAGACGGTGCCAAGGTTGCCTACCATGCCATCACCGGCGGATTTGTGTTGCAGCGGGTATTAGAAAAAGTCACCGGCGACACCATCGAAAACTACCTGGACCGCAACCTGCGGATTCCCATGGGCATGAAGTGGTTTACCTACGGGATTGCTGCGGAACATGTGCACGAACTGGCAAGCAATTACGCAACCGGTCCGACACCAGTGTTTCCTCTGTCCTGGATCGTCAATCGGGCGTTGGGTGGCGACATTGGTACAGTGGAAAAGGTGACCAACGATCCCCGCTTTCAAGAGGCGGTGATTCCGGCGGGCAATCTTTGCGGTACTGCAGAGGAGATGGGGCGATTTTTCCAGATGATGCTCAATGGTGGTGTCTGGAATGGTCGGCGCATCTGCAGCGAACTGACCGTGCGCCGCGCAATTCAGCAATTCGGATCGCTGCAGGTCGACCGCACGATGATGATTCCGATGCGATTCAGCGCCGGGATGATGCTGGGCGGCAATCCGGTCGGTTTGTGGGGCCAGCAAAGTCGCTATGCCTTTGGCCACGTCGGTCTGATCAATAAATTCTGCTGGGCGGATCCCGCACGAGACATTTCGGTCAGCTTGCTTAACACCGGTTTTCCAATAGTGGGGCATCACTTACCCGCACTGGCCAGATTTGTCTATACTGTGTGTCGGCAGTTCCCGGTATTACCGGAAAACAAGAGGCGGCTGATTGCGGCTTGATGGTGGTACGGGTGGCCCGTTACAGGCTCAGGAGTGGTGTGACGGGTTTTTTGACAGAAAACAATGATACGTTGTTCATTTTAATTGCACTTTGTCAGACAGTTCTGCAAAATCGGTTAGTAGAAATGGATTATTCGCTAAACTCAAAGGATGAGACGTCATGGACAGACACGAACTTCCCCCCCCCCGACCTGCGCCGCGTAAAGCTGGATCAACATGACAGTGTGAGAACCCACGTGCAGCAACAGGTGTGCGATGAGGTCCAGCAGCTTGAGCGTCGGATTGAAACCTTGCGACTGACCAAAGCCCCCCATGCGGCCATCATGATTTCAACCTACGAGCGCATGATCAGCCGAAAGAAGGGCTTTTTGCAGAACTGGGATCTTTGACGCTATTTGCGAGCTGATGCGGACGTGGCGCTCCAGAACGCCACTGCCATGTCCTCTGGCTGATTTACGCAGTTGGCGTCGTTGACTTCATCGTTATCGGTTCGAGCTGGCTCGTCGTTGGAGGTGTAGATTCTCACCTCGTTCATGGCGTAGTTCAGCTCAACTCGCAGACAGTCCGGCGAGGTGTTGCTCTCACCATACCGACTCAGGTCGATCACGGTCTGGTCATCGTTCTTGATGAACAGGGTGTCTAGCTGGGCTTCGGTAACAAACTCCTGGCGCAGCTCAATGCCACCGTTGTTGCGGCTGACGTAGTCTGCTGTGGCGTATTCCGGCTGGTTGTAGCCGTTATCCGTAAACTGCAGGGCATCGAAGCGAGAGCCTGCCAATACGCTCAGCAATTCCGGCTGCTCATCCCTGACATCCTCGGTTACGCTACGGGCCACATACTGGATGGTTCGATAGACCTTCTCCGTAAGGTCGCTGCCTTCTGGCCCTTCCGGTAGGTAACGCCAATCCAGAGTCTGGTAATTCCATTCGGTGTCGTTCAGCGGTTGCTGGCTGATGGCCGCTGCCTGATCGGTGAAGCGGATGCGGGCGCCGGCACTGCGGGTGTTGTAGTTGCCGGCCTGGCTAATGGCAATGCGGTCCCGGATGTAGCGCCTGCCTTCATCAAAATTATTGATCTGGCCGACACTTATGACCTGGTTCATCAGGTCCAGAGGGTTACGAACACGGCTATAATCGTTGCCGTCTTCTGTTGGCTCCGCTCCGATAAAGAGGTCGATGTGACGCCGGATCTCTTCAACGGTGGCGAGATGTTCCGCATCGTCGGCGTCGCTGTTGGCGGGCTGGATTCCCTTGTAGAAATCGTTGAATCGGGTATAGCGGAGTGCGTCTGGTGCCTGCTCGGTATTGCTCAGATCAAAGCTCGAAAAGGTCAGATCAACATTGGTTGCCGGGTTGAATGCGGATGAGCCGGAGCTCTCCATCCGGCATCCGCTGAGCGACAGCAGTGTCAGAGAAACGGCGGCAAATAGGCAGGAATGTCTCATTTCAGGTGGCCCCGGGATGCGAAAACACAAGTGAACGGCTAAAGTGACGTGTGCTCACAATAAACGATAAAGCACGTAGCTACCCGCGCGGAGATCACATTTTGCAGCAACGGTTTACTGAAACCCCGGCCCGAATGGCATGGCTTGTTCTGGTGCTGGTTTTCGTTACCTTGCCGTCCCTGGCACTGGCGAAGACTGCTTGTGCCACCGGGGCTATCGTGCTGGACAACACCACAAGCAGTGTTCGCAATCTTGATGGCTGTATCCGGTATCTTGAGGATGCCGATCACCAATGGTCGATTGACGACGTCATGACTATGCCGGCAGATCAGCTCAATCTGCATGAGGGTGGCGTGCTGAATTTTGGGTATACCGAATCGGCTTACTGGACCCGCTTTGACCTGAGCACCGATACCATTGATACCGACACCAGCTGGATTCTGGAGCTGGCACTCCCGCTGGTGGACGACATTCGACTGTATCTGGTCCGCGACGGGCGGCTGGTGGAGCAGCGCCAGGCCGGGTATCTGGATAACTGGGACGAGCGGGATCTGGCGGTGCCCAACCCGACCTTCCGGTTGCAGCTGCCGCCAGACACCAGCACGACGGTCTTTCTCCGGATTACCAACACCAACACGTTTCGGCTGCCGATCACCTTGTGGCATCCCGACAGTTACATTGAAAAGGTTTCGATAGACGAAGCCGTTCGCGGCTTGTTGCTGGGTGCGATTCTGGCGATTCTGGCCTACAACCTGTTTGTTGCCGTGTCGGTTCGCGAGCGCAGCAACATCTATTACGTACTCTATCTGGTCAGTGCCTCCATCTTTATTGCCACCGAGCAGGTGCACGGTGTCCAGTTGCTGGAAAATCGCCCGGCGATCCTTGATAAGGCCTATCTGCACTTCCAGATCATTCTGACCTGGTTTTTTGGATTGCTGATGGCCCGGTCGTTGCTGGAAACCCGTGAGCGTTCCCCTGATCTGGACTACGTGATCCGGCTGTGTGTCTACTCGGTGGTGACGACATTGGCGCTGTCGTTCTTCATGCCCTATGCCGTGGCCATGGAATGGATTGTTCTTGGTTCTATCCTGCTGAGCGTGATCCTGATCGTGGTTAGTTATTTGTCCTGGCAATACTACAATCCGGCGGCGCGGGGGTATTTCTTTGCCTGGACTCTGGCGTTGATCGGGTTTGGTATCTATGCGTTTACCGTGATGGGCTATTTGCCGCTGAATACCTTTACCACCTACGCGCCCCAGTTTGGCCTGACCGCCCAGATTATCCTGTTCTCGTTTGCCCTCGCGGATCGCATCAAGCAGGTGCAAGGTGAGGCCCTGGCGTGGAACCAGCGTGCCCTGGCCAACCTTCAGCGCTATCAGTCGTTGTTTGACAACGCCATCGAAGGGGTGTTCCAGATGTCGCCAGACCGGCGCTTTGTCACCGCCAACCCGGCGATGGCAGAACTGCTTGGATACAGCAGCAACCGGCAACTGTTGCAGCACAGTCCGGACGTGCTGGATACCTGTATCGCCGACCCGCGACTGCGGCGCCTGGTGGTCCAGCAGCTGGAGGCCCGGGGCGTGGTGAAAGGCATTGAGGCCCGTTACCTTACCCGGCGCGGTGTCGAGCTCTGGGCAACGATTTCGCTGCATACTGTTTACGGTGATGACGGGTTACCCACGCATCTTGAAGGCACCTGTATCGACGCTACCGAAAGCCATCAGCGCCAGCGCATAGAGCGGGAGCGGGAGCAGGAGCGGCTGGAAAAAGAACTGGCGAAAAACTCGGCCCAGGCTAAAAGCCAGTTCCTGGCAAATATGAGCCACGAAATCCGGACCCCCCTGGCGGCCATCATCGGTTACGGTGAAACCCTGCTGGACCCGGATCTGAATGAGCGGGAAAAACGCAGCAGTGCCGAGACGGTGGTCCGCAGCGGTCGACACTTGTTGGAGTTGGTAAACGATATTCTGGATCACTCCAAGATAGACGCCAACAAGCTGGACGTTGACGTTGTGCCGGTGCGCTTGCCAGAGCTGCTGGATGAAATTCGTGGTTTTTTTGAGCCTCGTGCCCGTGAGAAAGGCCTCGATTTCAGCGTTCTCTGTGATTTTCCGCTACCCGAGCAGATCCAGACCGATCCCACCCGATTCCGTCAGATCATCATCAACCTGTGTGGCAATGCCCTCAAATTTACCGAGAACGGCAGCATCTCGCTGGCGCTGCGTTGTGATCGTGGCTCTGAAACCCTGTTTGCCCGGGTGGTGGATACCGGCATCGGCATCAAACCCGAGCAGTTGGAACGGCTGTTTGACCCTTTTGCCCAGGCCAGCTCTGCTATCTCACGGCAATACGGTGGCACTGGCCTTGGCTTGAGCATCTCCCGGCGGCTGGCGGAGTTGCTTGGGGGTAGCATCCGGGTCACCAGCACCTATGGTGAAGGCAGTGAGTTTGAAGTGGCTATCCGGACCGGTTGTCTTGACGATGTGCATTTTCTGCGCGATGCCTCGGAATTCCACCAGCGCCGGCAAAACATCCCGATGGTCATGGCACCCAGGCTCAAGGGCCGAATCCTGTGTGCAGAGGATAATGACGTGAATCGTCTTCTGGTGTCCCTGCTGGTGGGGCGCACCGGCGCTGAACTGGTGCACGTGGGTAATGGCGCCGAAGCGCTTGAAATGGCAAGCCGAGAAAGTTTCGACCTTATCCTGATGGATATTCAGATGCCGGTGATGAATGGTCGGGATGCGACCGCGGCGTTGCGTGAGGCCGGCGTTAACACTCCGATTATTGCCCTGACCGCCAATGTAATGACCGAAGACATAGGCGACTACCGGCTGGCCGGCTGCAATGAGCATCTGGCCAAGCCCATCGACAAACAGCGTTTTTATGAAGTGCTGGCCCGTTACCTGACTGTCTGCCAGGAGGCGAGTCAGGGCCACAGATACAGCGGCAAAGTGCTGATCGCCGAGGATAATGAAGACAACCGGTTGCTGGTCGAGCGCATGCTTAGGCGGTTCGGTGTTGAACCGGTTTCGGTGGCCAGTGGAGACCAGGCGGTGCGGCAGGCGCTGGCGGATACTGTGCATCTGGTGTTGATGGACCGGCACATGCCTGAGATGGACGGCGTGACGGCAACCCGATTATTGCGCCAGGCCGGATTTCGTCGACCGATTATCGCCTTCACCGCCGGTGACCAATCTGAAAACGATGCCATGCTCGCGGCGGGCTGTGACGGTGTGCTTAATAAACCAATTGATCAGGGGCATCTCCAAACCACGCTGGCACGTTACCTGATTGCCGATGCTGAAGCTGGCGAAACCGATGAGGGCATTGCCCATCTGGTCACCCGTTTTCTGGCGGGACTGAGCCAGCGCCGTGGCCGACTGCGCATGGCCTGGGACGAGCAGAATATTGAGGTGTTGATATCAGAAAGTCATCAGATTAAAGGAACCGCCGGGGCTGTGGGTTATCCCTTGATGACGCGCCAGGCGGCGGCCCTTGAAGCCCGACTTAGAGAGCAGCAGCTGGACTGGCCGGCGATCGGTACAGAGCTGAATGCGTTGGAAGAAATGATCGATCGCGTTCTTCTCAGGGCGACGGACGAACGGAAAACGACATGGGAAAAGGCCAATGAGTAACAATCGACAACAGCAGGAACATTATTCGCTCAGTATGATGTATGGCACCTACGCCGACATTCTGTTTGTGCTTTTTCCGTTTCTGGTGATCGCCATGCAGCGGCTTTGGGATGGTAATCTGTATCAGACCCTGATGCGTCCGGACCTCAGTATTGCGGCGGCGATACTGGCCGGGCTTGCCATCGGCAAGTTCGTGCTTGGTCTGGTCACCAACCGTGATCTGGGGCGCTACAAAGAGCGAATCGTCTTCTTTATTGCGCTAACACTGTTTGTGGTGCTGGGTCCGGCGATCATTCTGATTCTGAGCATGACCGGTAACGCTGAGATTCCGGGATTTGTGGCTTTTGTGCAGCCCGTCTTGCTGATCATTGCTATCTCGCTGTACACCACGGCGGTGAGCATCGCCAACATCCTGGTACGGTCCGGTAAGGGCGCGTCGAGCACTGGCGAATCGGATAGAATGCACACGGAACTGAGTGCTGACAGTGATCGGTCCAGAGCTGCGCCTCTGGATTTGCCACGCAGAACCAGCAAAGATGCCTTCTGACCGGGCGGTAAAAGACAGGAGAACAAAGATGACGGATCTGAGAGTACTGGTGGTTGAAGACGAACCCGTGATGCGAGAGCGACTGGTGGCAATGCTGTATAAAGCAGGTGCAACCCGCGTGTCAGAATGTGGCGATGCGGCGTCTGCACGGGCGGTATTTGAGGCCAGTGAGTATCAGATCATCCTGCTGGATCTGGGGTTACCCGATGGTGACGGCCACGAACTGATGGCGCGTTTCAAACAGGTTCGGGAGAATCAGCACATTGTTCTGGTGACGGCTGATGACTCCATCGAAAGTATTCAGCGGGCGATCAGTGCCGGAGCCAATGGTTACGTGGTCAAGCCCTACTCCCAGGAAAAAATTCACGATGTTGTGAATAACTACGCCATGGTGCACGGGGGCGACATGGCGATGATCAAAACGCTGAACCGTCGCCATTGAACGGTCCAGCGTTTGCTGACACGGGTCACGCCACCTGGCGGGCAATCCAGGAATTGTGGCGTGTCGCGAGGGCCCGCACGTAGCGCGCTTCGGACTCGTTCAGGTTGCCCAGTACGCCTTTAAATATCCAGCCACGCTCATACAAGCCCAGCACCCGCGGTTCGTCGTCCAGATTGACGCGCTGGTTCAGTTTTTTGCAGATGGCATCCAGCAGCGGCAGCTTCTCCGGCCGTCTAATCGGGGCCTGACGGTTGTTTATTGGCTGATTGGCAGCTCGGGTAGTCGGATGTTTTCTCATGATCTTCTCCTTATCGTTTTGCGGCTGCAAAAACAGAAAACCCCGGAGCCTGAGGCAACCGGGGTTCTGGCAGAGAAGCTGCCCCGGTCGCCGCAACGGCTCCCGGGACTGACCGAAAGCCGTTAGGTGTCTTTCACCATGGCGCGCACGGACTGCCCTTTATGGCAACCAGCGGCTGAGGAAACGGTGTTGTTGGTAATCATCCGGGTCATATTGGCTCTTTGAGTTCGGTTCAATCATCAGTGTATAGGCTATTGGACGGTTTGCAATAGCCGGCGCTCTTCGGCAAACCCGTACAGACGCTCCGGCTGGCTGGCGGCATAATCTCCGTGTCACGTGTTTTTACGTTGTGCAATCCGCGATACCTGATGTGTCAGGTATCGAATGGATCTCTCCTTTCTACGCAGCCGATTGGCTGCGTTTTTTTTGGCCATCATTAATGCAATTGCGCGAATCTCGGTTAGTTCGTAGCCACTAGTTCGTACAGCTTTTTGTGTTGGGTTTGGTGATAATTCGCACACTAACTTATTACTGTGAACTAACTGACCCAGAGGTTGAGACCGAAGAAAATGTCCGACGAACCCGGATCTGCCCGTACCCAATTCCGTTCTGATTTTGTGGTTGAACTTGTGTTGATTGTTGCTGTGGTTGCCTATCTCATAATGGCCCAGGGGCAAGCGGTCGGGGAAAATTTGTCATTTACCGTGATGGGCGCGGGTCTGATGGCCCTGGCCACTTACTGGACGCTGCACACCGTGGGTGACGGCCTGCGAGTTATTGCACTGCGGCTTCGCCCTGGTAAATAACTCTTTCCCAGGTTTTGTGCAGGATCAGGGCGTCGTTGGCGGCCCGGTGAACGGGCAGGCCCAGGTCGGCGATGACTTTTTGCCGGACGCCGGCCCACTCTCTTACCTGGGCCGGGTTCAGCAACATGGACACAGATTCCAGCTGAAACGCCGGGGTCTCTCCAGCGGCGCGGAACAGACGGTGCAACCAGAAACTGTCAAACGTCCAGGCGTCACAGAAAACCTGCTCCAGCTTCAACTCGTTCAGTTGCTTGGCAACCTCACTGACGGGCATGCCCTCTTGCTCCAGCCTCGACCGCGAAATGCCGTGGATGGCCTCGGCACTTTCGGACCAGTCTTGCCAGAGTACGTGTGGGCATATCAACCAGCTGTGCAGGGTGCCATCGGGCATGCACACGCCGACTTCAATCGGGTAGCTTGCGATCAGGTCGAGACTGGAGGCCTCAAAATCGATGAATGCCGGGCTGCTGTCTGGTGTCATTGAATCAACGTATGGTCATTGTCGTTTTCTTTGGAGTTTACCCCCGATCTTGTTCGGACGCGAACCCAAGAGGTTGTAGCGCTGTTACAATATGGCCATAGTTTGTAAAAGCCTGATGACACAACCCCTTCTATGCTGGTGAATTCCCCATGACTGACACTGTGGTCGTAATCTATTCCGGAGGCATGGACTCCTTTACCTTGCTGCACCTTGCCCGAGCCCGGGGCTTTAACGTGCATGCGTTGTCGTTCAACTATGGCCAACGCCATGTTCGTGAGCTGGAGTCTGCCCGCGCGGTTTGCCAGGCACACAGTATCCCTCACAAGGTGATTGATATCCGGGCCATGAACGATGTGATGGCAGGGTCATCGCTGACGTCAGATATTGATATCCCAGAGGGTCACTATCAGGAGGACAGCATGAAATCGACGGTGGTGCCCAACCGCAATATGATTCTGTTGTCTCTGGCCACAGGATACGCGGTGACGGTAGGCGCCCGGTCGGTCTGGTACGGCGCCCACGGCGGCGATCACGCAATCTACCCGGATTGCCGCCCGGAGTTTGTTGAGAAGATGGACGCGGTGTGCCGGATCGCCAACTATGAACCGGTGGCCATTGAGGCCCCGTTCATGGCGTTCGATAAAGGCCAGATTCTTGGGGAGGGCCTCAAGCTGGGCCTGGACTACAGCCAGACATGGACCTGCTACAACGGTCGTGAACAGGCCTGCGGTGTTTGCGGTTCCTGCGTAGAGCGCCTTGAGGCCTTTGCCGCCCATGGACTGGCGGATCCGCTGGCCTATGAGGCGGTTGAAACCGGAAAAGGGAGCGCCTGATGTATCGGGTAAAAGAAGCCTTCTATACCCTCCAGGGCGAAGGCGCTCAGGCCGGCCGTGCCGCTGTGTTCTGCCGGTTCAGTAAATGCAATCTGTGGACCGGTCGCGAAAAAGACCGGGCCGGCGCGGTCTGTGACTTTTGTGATACCGATTTTGTAGGCACCGACGGTCAGAATGGCGGCCGCTTTGAGTCCGCTGCGGCCCTGGCGGCCCATGTTCGCAACCTGTGGCCGGACAAGCCGGGCACGCCCTATGTGGTCTGTACCGGGGGAGAACCCTTGCTGCAGTTGGACAAGCCGTTGATTGATGCCCTGCATACCGCGGGTTTTGAAATCGGCGTTGAAACCAATGGCACTCTGGCGGCCCCCGACGGTATCGACTGGCTGTGCGTCAGCCCAAAGGCCGACGCCGAGGTCGTGATTACCAAGTGCGACGAGCTCAAGCTGGTATATCCACAGCCGCTGGCACTTCCTGAGCGGTTTCTGGGGATTCGGGCGCGGCACTACTTCCTGTCTCCGATGGCATCGCCGTCGGCGCCGGAGCAAAGCGCGGATCCGATCAAACAAAGCAACACCCGCAAGGCCACCGAGTACTGCCTTGCGCATCCACAGTGGCGACTGACCCTGCAGATGCACAAGATTCTGGGTATCGACTGAATCAGGCGATCGCGCGCAGGGCGGTCCCTTTGCTGCGGAAGTGGCTGGGGCTGAAGCCGGTCCAGCGCTTGAAGGCGCGGGTAAAATTGGCGGCGTCAGCATAACCCAGCGCATCGGCAATCTGGCTCAGATTCATACCCGTGCTCTCCAGCAATTCACGGGCGCGATCAAGGCGGACTTCATCCACCAGGTGCTGGAAACTGGCATTTTCTTCTTGTAGACGCCGCTTCAGGGTCCGTTCGGATACGAACAGGGTGGCGGCAACGCGCGCAAGTTTCGGTGGGAACGGGTGGCTGGTCTCGATCACCCTGCGCACCCGGCAGGCAAAGCCAGCATCTTCATGCAGTTGCTTGAGCGCTTCTTCACATTGGGCCCGGGACCTGAGCGCAAGCTGATCGTCACTGAACCGCACGGGCAGGGCGAGTTCATTGACCGGTATGACCAGTGCATTTTCGGTGGCGTTATATTCGACCGGCGCTCCGATACCGTTACGGAAGCGATGGAAGTGATTGGGTTCCGGGCCTCGCCGCAACACCCGAATGCCGGGAATCGGAGATCCGGTTAACTGTGCCCCCATGGTGACGCAGCCAAACAAGAGTGCATCCAGGACGAAACCCTGAAGGGGGCCCAGTTCTACATCGCAGGTAATCTCATACCAGGCATTCTGCCCCGACACGTGTTTGCGCACCCTCAGGTGGGGGGCGCGCAGCGTCAGATAGCGGGTCATCAGCTCCAGAGCGTCTTCCAGCGAGCGGCTACTCATGACGGCGGTGCCCAGAGCGCCATGCAGTGGCAATTTAAGCTCCCGAGCAAGCAGAATGCCCAGGCCCGGCTCACCGCTTTCTATGATCGCGCGGGTGACGAATTCGCTGGCCTGAGTCTGGCTGACCCGAAGTTCCGTGGATTTGAGTCGGGATGGGTCCAGGCCGACCCGCTGAATAAGGTCCCGCTCGTCGATACCAATGTTGTGCAGCAGCTCGGCCAGGGTGTGCAGATAGATGGCCGGCATGCCCAGATCCTGTGCGGTAGACACTGAGGCGCGCATGGTTTTCCTCGTCAATGACGGTTTTTGTTATGTAAGGGTATTCATCAAGGCTGATTATGACCCTTTGGCTGCATCAGCCCCATGACTTGATTGACGGGTCAATGGGCCAGAGAGGCCAATTCAGGCTCTCTGGTTTGGGCTTTCAGTGGTTATGGCGGC
The DNA here is from genome assembly GCA_001314845.1 of Marinobacter excellens HL-55. Lineage (GTDB taxonomy): Bacteria > Pseudomonadota > Gammaproteobacteria > Pseudomonadales > Oleiphilaceae > Marinobacter > Marinobacter excellens_B. The sequence continues at coordinate 215,859 of LJZQ01000001.1, read as the reverse complement.
GGATAAAGGTTTCCAGCACCCGGGCCGAACGGCCGGGATTTTCCAACATGGGCAGGTGACCAACGCCGCTAAAAACGTGAATGTCGGCGCCCGGGGTGGCGGTCTTGAACCAGTCCACACAACGGGTTGGCGTAATGACATCACGATCTCCCCACTGCACCTGCAGCGGTGGCGACGCCGGGCCTAGGTATCTGGCGGGTGCCAGGGCATCGGCCAGCATGTCGTTAAAGATATGCCGAAGGGAATCACGACGTTGCAGCAGATCTGGCCCGAGCAGTCCGGTCATGGCGAGGCCTGGCAGGGTTGGCTTGCCAGAGCCGACACTGTTGAACATTCGATAAACCCCGCGCCAGTCCTGGGGAATGAGAATGGAGTCCCGATCGGATTTGAATGGCGCGTCAATATCCACATCGGCATGTTCCGGAATGCCGGCGCTGTTGAGCAGGGTTACAGTGCGCGGAGCCTGCTCGAGTTTATGGGCCAGGATGGCTGCAATAGCGCCGCCCATGGAACTGCCGGCGATGTGCAGATTATCGGTTGGGTATCCGGACAGCCAGGTGCTCAGCCGCCGGGCCTGGCTTTCGTAACGATAGCAGGAGTCAGGTTGGTACTCGCTTTCGCCGAGGCCCGGCAAATCAGGCACTAGAAGGTGCCAGTCGGCAGGCAGCTTCTGCATCCAGAACGCCCAGTTCTCTTTCATCGAGGCAAAGCCATGAATCAGCACTAGCGTTGGCCGGCCGGGTGCTGGTTTCCCCCGTTCCAGAAAAATCATGCGATGACCGTCTACCAGGGCTTCCCGCCGGCGGGCGCGGAGTAACCAGCGCTGTCCTGTGCGGGCGGAGGGCCAAAGATTAGGCGAGGGAACTTTCATGGATGCGACGACCTCTTGACGATGAATCCGACGCCCAGTTTAACGGGTTTGGTATGGGGCGCTATTGCCGGATGGCCTGAGTCCGACGTCGGTAGAGCAACCAGAGTTAACGGGAGGGAAGTTTCAGATCAGTGATTACCGGGTTGTGATCGGAAGACCGCCAGGGGCCGCGCTGGGACCGCCCGGGCCGCTGGTCATAGCCCAATATCCTGGGTTCATCGGCGTTGATGTTCCAGCTTTGTGCATTAACGACAAGTGGCAGCAGCGCGCCCGAGGCCAGGGCATAATCCAGCGTGCCTTTCTCACCTTGATAGCGGTAGCTGTAATGCTCGCAGCGGTCGGCGTCACAGGGGTAAAAGTGATGCACCAGGCTAGTGTAGCCCTGGTTGTAAAAGAGTTGCATCGGATCTTCCATGGCGTAGCTGTTGAGGTCTCCCGTGATCAGAGTCCCCGCCAGGGTGTCTGGTTGTGGCAGGGTTGCCAGCCAGTTGAGCATGGCTTTGGCGGCCCGGGTTCGGCGATCACTGTAGCAGCCTTGGCCGTCGTTCTGGTCTGCGTTGGCTGATGTTGCATTGCGACAGGATTTGGATTTCAGGTGAGGCACCACAACCCGAATGTGTTGATGGCTGTCATGGAAACCGAAAACCTGGGCTAGTGGCGGTCTGTCGAGCGCGCTGTCGGGCCGGTTTGGTGAGCCAATAAGTTTTACTCGATCGTCCCGGTACAACAGGGCATTACGAATGGCGTCGGTGCCGTCTTGTCCGGGTGTGGCGACGAAGCGCCAGTCGGGCCCGAGTTCCCGGGCAAGTTGCGCCAGGGCACTGTTCGGGCCGTAGCCGTCGTTTTCCATTTCAGTCACCGCAAGGATGTCTGGGTCCGATTGAGTAATGGCCTCCACCAGTCGCTGGCTTTGATGCTGGAACGCGGCCTGGCTTTCGGCGCCTCGCGCGGTTGGAAAGCCCCCGCCCTGACCACCCCCATTGAAGTAGTTTTGCAGATTCAGCGTCACCACCCGTTGGCTAGCGCCGGATGGCCTGGTGGGTGGTGCAGGGCGCGAGTTGGTAGCGCTGAACCGGGGCTTCCGGTCTGGCTGGATGCGCCATTGGCCGAAACGATAGTCCAGAACGCCTTCAATTTCGGTAACGGTGTCGCCTGCACGTAGGGTGTTCGGATACTTCAGGCCGTCCGGCGGCCAGGGTATGGGACTGGGATTGCGCACGCCCTGGCCGTCATCCAGCAAGACCCGGTGCTGGTTATTCCACTGCTGTTGTTTTCGGGCGTCCGGGCCGGGCGCTCGGTATTCGGTGGCTGTTACCTGATCGTTGGCGGCCAGTGTCAGTTCGCCGAAAACCGAGAGATTGTAATGGTCGATCACCGTCAGCGGCTGGCTGAGTCTTACTCGCATGTTCTCCAGACTTTCCGGTGGCTGTGACCAGGGCAATGAGACGTCAATGGGTTGCGGCAGGGGTGCGTTGCCGCAAATCGTGAGGCTGCTGATATCAACCAGTTCGGTAAGCCCGTGGTATTCCTTGACCGTACCGGCCACCCTGAGCCGCTGGCCGGGTTTGCCATGGGTCAGCCGGGTATAGACAAACAGAGCTTCGGACGTGGCGGGGTTCTGGTCTGTTTCGGCATCGGTTTGTTGCAGGTAAAAACCGCTGAAGCCGCCCGAGTGCCGGCTGTCTTGCGTGAGAATGCCTTCGACGATGACTTTCTTGCCGGCCAGCGGGGAAGATGCGCCACTGCCCTGCACCTGATGGATGGCGGTGGCTCGCGCACCACAGGTCCCAGCGGTTGCCTGCGCGGGTAACGCAGCGACAAACAACAGGCTGAGAATGAAGGCAAGGGTGTAAGTAGAAGGTCTGTTCACTAGGTCAGTCTAGCAGAGACCGGCTACCGCTTTGAGTGCCTTTTCACGCTTGCTGCCAAAACCAAGCTGGTCAGGATTGGCCAGCTCCAGCTGCTGTACCAGCGGGTCCGGGTGGAGATTGTCGAAAGTGATACCCAGCCGCGACAACACATAAGGCGCCAGCGCCGCGCGGGCTTCAACTTTTAGCCAGCCGTGTTCCATGCCGTAATCGTCGGCGATGATCTGTTGCTGAGCTTCGGTCAGCCGCTGATCCGGGGCAATCTCAAGGGTCACAAAGCGCTGCCAGTCATCGTCCTGTTGGGCCGAGTGTCGGGATTTCTGGCGCAGCGCCTCAGGCTGGCCCTGAAAGCGACTCAAGGCAAAATCCCGGAATTCCCTGTTGGCGCTGCACCATGCACGAACGTGCCAACTGTTGCCGGAACACACCAGTGCATGGGGTTCCAGGATGCTGTCTGCCGCTTCAGGTCGGCTCAACGAAACATAGCTGGCTCTCAGCTGACGATGGTAACGGGTGGCCGAGACAATGGCCCTCATGGTCTGCGGTGCAATGCGACGGGCTGGCTCCGGTATGACGGTGTTGCCGGGCATACCCAGTTCAAGGTCGGCAAAGGTTTCGCTGAGATTCTGCTGGCGGGAGAGTAGATCCTGATATTCGCTGACCAGGCCACGAGTGACTAAGGGTTTGAAATCAGCGGCTGGAACATATCCTTTTAAATGCCGATCGTATACAAGGTTGCCTGGAGCAAGCTCCCGCAGGTAGGTATTGATGTCTTTTGAGGCCTGCTGTCGACCAATGCCAAAGCTATGGCAAATGTGGTTGGTGGTCAGTCGTCCTTCCCACAGTGCGACGATTTCAATCAGGCGATAGCGAAGCAGTAAATCCCAACGAATGGGCCAGTCCGTTTTCTTCATAACCAGGCGCTCACGGTCCGATAAGTAGCTTAGCGTTTATGTTACCCGCTACTGTCATTGGGTTCTGTTACGGCACATTAATGTAAAACATTGTCAAACAGGGCGCCACGACGGGATTCAAAGTCTCGGCAACTCCCTAGTGGTATCGCCTCACCATGCCTGATTAAATACCGGCCAGCAGGCAACCAATAATGTTGCTATCTTTTCTTTACGTCACCCTGGTGTAACCCAGCTCACGGAGTCATCCATGACCCGAATGGTCGCTTCCCTTTCGGCGCTTCTTTTAAGTATCGTGCTGCTGGTCAGCGGCAATGCTTTTTTGATGACATTGCTGGGTATCCGGTTAAGTATTGAACAGGTCTCCCCCGACGTTATCGGGTGGGTTTTGGTGTGCTACTCCATCGGTTTTGTGCTTGGCACGCTATACGTTCACAAGATCATTGGCCGGGTTGGTCATATTCGGGCATTTGCCGCATTTGCCGCCATGGCGGCAGTGGTTTCCCTGATGTACCCGATGGCATTGTCGATGGTTTTCTGGGCGGTATTGCGCGTGCTGTCCGGTTTTTGCATTGCCGGTGTTCTGGTGGTTATCGAAAGCTGGTTTTCCAGCCGCGCTACCAACGCTAACCGGGGTGCCCTTTTTGCGGTCTACCAGATTGTGTTTTACCTGTCGGCGGCCGGAGGGCAGTTGATCGTGAACGTCGGTGATCCAGCCAACTTCTTGCCGTTTTCGCTGGCGGCCATCCTGATTACCGTTGCCCTGATTCCCCTATGTCTGACCCGGATGGAAGCTCCGGTGATCGAACAGTCGCCACGAATGTCTTTTTTCACACTGGGCAGAGAATCCTTCACCGGAGTGGCGGGCGCCTTGATCTGTGGTGTTCTGATTGGCGGCTTCTATGCGCTCGGCCCGGTGTACGCAACCATGGTGGGGCTGGACGTTGCCCGTACCTCGACCTTTATGGCTGGCGCCATTGTTGCCGCCATGTTGTTGGCCTGGCCTCTGGGCCGGTTGTGTGATCGCTTTGATCGCCGCCGGGTCATGTTCTGGGTTGCCCTGTTTGCCGCCGCCTCCGCCGCTGGCGTGGCGGTGACCGGTGCCACCAACCTGGCTCTGTTGACTGTGTTGGTGGGGGTGTTTACCGGACTGTCGGCGACCATCTACCCGATAGCGGTGGCGATTACCAACGACCGCATGGAAAGCAACCGGATTGTTGCCGCCAGCGCCACCCTGCTGCTCAGTTACGGTATCGGCAGTGTGATTGGTCCGATTACCATGGCAGAGCTAATCAATCAGTTGGGTCCGGCAGGGTTGTTCTACGGCAATGCCGGCTTCCTGCTGTTGCTGGCGGCGATCACCAGCTACCGGATCACCCACACCGAAGATGTGCCAGTGGCGGAGCAGGAACATTTTGTTCCGGCCATGCCGGAGACGTCGTCTGTGCTGACTGAGATGGATCCACGCAATACCGAATTCCACGAATCACCAGAAGTGGAAGAGATGAAGGAGGAGTTGCGTCAGGCTGGCTGACGCAACTCTCGGTTTTCCCCAATTATGTTTTACCCCTCAAATCTGTTTTTATTTCAATGGTTAGCTTACTATTGGTGAATTTCCAATAAGGTAAGTATTTGTCGGTTTTCGGGTTGGCGTTTGCTTGTCCCATGCCGGATCACCATCAGGAGTGTTTAGCCATGAGAGATCAATTCCCGTTTGCCGTAGCCCGAGTCACCCGCCGCTGGCGCAAAATGCTCGACGAGCGCCTGAAAGATCTGGGTGTAACCCAGGCTCGCTGGAGCACTATGGTGTACCTGCAGCAAGGCGGTGAAGGCCTCACTCAGCGCGAGTTGGCCAGTTTGATGGCGATCGAGAATCCCACGCTGGTGCGCTTACTCGATAGCCTGGAGGAGCAGGGTCTGATCGAGCGGCGCGCCTGCCCGAACGATCGCCGGGCCCGCCGCCTGCACCTGACCAAACCGGGTGCGGCGTTTATGGACGAGCTGTCAGAGCGGGCAGCTACCCTGCGTGAAGAGATGCTTGAGGGTGTCTCCGACAAGGAAATCGAAAGCGCGCTCAAGGTGTTTCACAAGATTCTGGAAAACGCTGAAAAGCAGAAGTAACGTTTGCATCACAATTCCATTGAGGGCCTGACTGCCCGATACGGTGGCCGCTGGCGTTGGCTGGCACTTGCCACTGTTGTGCTGGGCACCATGGCAACCGTGCTGAGTGCGACGGTGGTCAATGTTGCACTGCACGACATCATGCTGGAGTTCAGTATTCGTCAGGGCCAGGTGCACTGGCTTGCGACCGGATTTATCGCGGCCATGACCACCACCATGCTGGCCTCTGCCTGGTTGCTGGATCGTTTTGGCGTACGCGTGACACTGGCCACGGCCATGGCCGCTTTTACCGTCATTTCGATTGTGGGTGGCTTTGCCGATACCCCGGAGCAATTGATCGCGGCTAGAATAGGCCAGGGTGCCATGGCGGGTTTGATGCAGCCAATGGGCATGTATCTGGTGTTCCGGATCTTTCCGGTCGAGCGCCGGGGTCAGGTTATGGGCATCTACGGAATGGGGGTGATTCTGGCCCCCGCATTGGGTCCGGTGTTGGGCGGATTTCTGGTAGATCAGCTCAACTGGCGCTACGTGATGTTTGCACCCGCACCGGTCACCCTGCTGGGTGTGTGGATGGCGTGGCGTTTCTTGCCGCTGCCGCGTAAGCGGCCCCCCCACTACCCGTTCGATCTGCTGGGTTTGCTTTTGCTCGGCATCACCATCGCGCTGACACTGGAAACCCTAAATAGGATGCAATCCTGGAGCGGCCAGGAAGGTCGCATTGCCTTGCAGGCCATTCTTGCGCTGGGCTTTCTGGCTGCGTTTGTGCTTCGCGAGCGCAAGGCCCGGCACCCTCTGATCAACATTCATTTGTTACGCCAGCCAGTCTTTCTGTGTGCCACCCTGGGCGCCATGGCGCTGGGCCTGGCCCTGTTCGGCTCGACCTATCTGATTCCGTTATTTGTGCAGACCGCGCTCGGTTTCTCTGCGACTGAGGCCGGACTTCTCATGCTGCCGGCGGGCGTGGTTCTGGGTATTGTGTTTCCGCTTGCCGGGAGGTTAGCCGACAAGCGAAGTGCGCGCAGTCTGGTGCTGTTTGGCATCGGGATGTTTGCGCTCTCTGCTGTATTGTTTGCACTGACCGGTGAGTATGCTGGGTTCGCCTGGCTGGCATTCTGGGCAATTCTTGGCCGAATTGGCATTGGGTTCATGTTGCCGGCACTGTCCACCGGAGCCCTGAACCCGCTGTCTCCTGAGCAACTGGGGGCAGGATCCAGTACCATTAATTTTGCCCGCCAACTGGGTGGCGCCATCGGCGTGAACCTGGTGGCCCTGACCATTGAGTTTGGTGAGCATCGCTCCGGCGTCCCGACGTATGAGGCGTTTGCGTCGGCCTGGTGGCTGGTGGCGATTTTTGTTGCGCTTGCGGCACTGCCTGTCTGGAGAATGAGGGTTTAAGATGTTTTGCTCGTCGGTATGGGCAGCAAGGTATACCGCAACGTTATGGGGTATCATCGGTACACAGTTGTTATAAGAGATGTGAACTCCTGAGCCGTAAGACGGTCTTTGCTAGACGGTTAGACCGGGAAAGAATGTGGATGGGACCAAATTGATATGTGGTTAAAATACTGTGCCGGCGCTCTGATGTGTTCGATGTTGGCCATGACATCGCATCTGATGGCTGCAGAAGATGACCGGGCTCCCCGGGTACCGACCTTTGAGCTCAGAGATGATATTGCGGGTGCACTACAGGCGCACACCACCCGTTATGAAGACACCTTTGCCGGCCTCGGGAATGACCTTGCACTGGGCTACCTTGAGCTGGTGAAAGCCAATCCGGGCGTCGACCCGTGGCTGCCAGGCGAAGGCAGCGTGATTACCTTGCCCAGAATGTACGTTTTGCCCGACGCTCGCCGTGAGGGCGTCGTCATCAATCTTGCCGAGTACCGCCTGTACTATTACACAGAGGGCGGTGTTCAGGTGTATCCGGTGGGCGTGGGTCGGGAAGAAAATCCGTCTCCGCTCACCGACGCAGAAGTCACCATGGCTCTGGAGTCCCCGGCCTGGTATCCACCGGCCAGCATTCGTGCTTCCTATGAAGCGTCTGGCGAATACCTGCCGAGGATGATTCCCCCGGGTCCTGACAATCCTCTGGGTACCCATGCCTTGATGCTGAGTGAAAAGGGTTACCTGATCCACGGAACCAACAAACGCTTTGGTGTCGGGATGCCGGTCAGTGCTGGCTGCTTCCGCATGTACAACGACGACATCTCCCGCTTTGCTTACCAGGTAGCAAAGGGCACCTCTGTTCAGGTGGTTCGCGAGCCGGTCAAAATGGGCCTGTCCGGCGGTGAGGTCTGGCTCGAAGTGCACCGCCCACACGAGGACTATTCAGCCCAGGATCGTGAACGGCTCTGGCAGGCGGTGCTGGAACGGCTCGAGTCGTTCCGGCAGCAACACCCCGACGTGGAAGTGCAGCGGCAATCCATTGAACTGGCTGTGGATCAGGCCGATGGCATTCCGACCATGGTGGGTGAGCGTCTGACGAGAGTGGCGGCAGACAAAACCCGCGGTAGTGATGACCCTGAACAAACGGAAGAGCCGGAGCAAACGCTGTATTTTTGACCTTGGCCTCTCGGTTTGCTGAGCTTTGCTTATTGAATTCTCACGGGATCGGATAACCCACAATAATCACAAGGCAGGAGTGCTCATGAGCGGTACAATTCTGATTACCGGCGCCAGCTCGGGACTGGGTGAAGGCATGGCGCGGGAATTTGCCGCCAAGGGTAATAATCTCGCCCTGTGTGCGCGTCGCACCGAACGGCTGGATCAGCTCAAATCTGAATTGCAAGCGGAGTATCCGGGCATCACCGTCAGTGTGCGTGCCCTGGATGTGAACGACCACTCGCAGATATCGGAGGTTTTCCAGGCGTTCCGGGATGAGTTTGGACAACTTGACCGGATTATCGTCAATGCCGGTATCGGCAAAGGGCAACCATTGGGCACCGGCCGCTTCGACGCCAATCGCCAGACAGCAGAAACCAACTTCGTCGCCGCGCTGGCTCAGATAGAGTCAGCGATGGAGATTTTCCGGGCACAGAACCATGGCCACCTCGTTGCCGTATCCTCAGTAACAGCTATTCGTGGAATGCCGGGCAATGTGACGACTTACGCTGCAACCAAAGCCGGGCTGGCGGCCCTGTGTGAAGGGTTGCGTGTTGAACTCAAGAAGCGTCGCTCCCCGATTCGTGTGACGACGCTCTATCCCGGCTATATTCGAACTGAGATCAACGAAAAAGTAAAAAACACACCATTTATAGTGGATACACAGACCGGTTGCCGCGCCATGGTGCGGGCAATCGAGTCGGGCAAGGCCGAGCGCTTTGTACCTGCCTGGCCGTGGACGCCCATTGGATTTGTACTGAGGCGCTTGCCGGAGTCGGTTCTGGCAAAGCTGTTCTGATCATCCTGCCCGGGAGGTCGCTATGAAGTCGCATACGCTCCACCGCCAGAGCCCGAATAACAGGGTGAATCTCTGGTCCTTGATCTTTCTCACCGGAGCTCTGTTGGGCCTGATTGGTCTTTCATGGCAGGTCATCGCGCAACAGAATAACGCCCGTCAGGCGCTGGTATTGACGGTTGAAGGCGCTATCGGACCGGCTACCATGGATTACGTCACCCGCGGGATTCGCCGCGCCGAGCAGGAAAACGCCGGCCTGGTCATTCTGGAAATGGACACCCCCGGTGGGCTGATGGATTCCATGCGGGAGATCATCAAAACCATTCTCGCCTCCGAAGTTCCGGTGGCCACCTATGTCTCTCCCCAGGGTGCCAGAGCCGCCAGTGCCGGCACTTACATTCTTTACGGCAGTCATATTGCCGCCATGGCACCTGCGACCAATCTGGGCTCGGCGACGCCCGTCCAGATGGGTGGTATGCCGGGATCTCCTGAACCCGAGCAGGAGCGCCAGCCCGACAGCGACGCTGAGACCCAGGATGAAACGGTCGACAGTGAATCCTCAGAGCCAGAAAAACGCCGAGGCGGTACCGCCATGGAGCGCAAGGTTCTGGAGGATGCGGTCAGTTACATCCGTGGCCTGGCCGAACGCCATGACCGGAACTCGGATTGGGCCGAAGAGGCTGTCCGGGAGGCGGTTAATCTGGGGGCTACCGAGGCGCTCGAACTCAACGTTATTGATGTGGTGGCGCCGGACTTAAGATCGCTGTTGGAGTCGATTGACGGCCGCACCGTTTATATGGCCAGTGGGGAAGCGGCGCTGGATACCGCAGACCTCGAACTGGTGCGCTCGGAGCCTGATTGGCGAACCCGGCTACTGTCTGTGATCACCGACCCGAACGTGGCCTACTTCCTGATGATCATCGGTTTCTACGGCATCATCTTCGAGCTGTCCAATCCGGGCGCCATCGTGCCGGGAGTGATCGGGGCAATCAGCCTGATTCTGGCGCTGTTCGCTTTCCAGGTGTTGTCGGTTAATTACGCGGGTCTGGCCCTGATTCTTCTGGGGCTGGCATTCATTGTCGGGGAAGCCTTTGTGCCCAGCTTCGGTATTCTTGGGGTTGGCGGCATTGTGGCATTTGTGACGGGTTCCGTGATTCTGATGGATGGCAGTCATCGGGATATTTCCTTGCCGGCCATTGGTGGCACCGCCGCCGTTGCCGGGGGCTTTATTCTCTGGACGGTCACCCGGTTTATTGGCCTGAGGCGAAAACCGCCGGTCAGCGGCAGTGAGCACATGACACACGAGGAGGGCCTGGCTCTGGACGACTTTGAACCTGCCTACGATGATTTTCGTGGCCATGTTCAGGTCAGTGGCGAACGTTGGAATGCCCGCAGTCAAAACGCTGTAACCAAAGGCAGCAAGGTTCGTATAACCAGCATGCAAGGGCTGACGTTAATGGTTGAAGCCAAATCAGACACAGGATCGGCCGACTGAGCGATCCATTCGGATTAACTAACGGCAAATCAAGGAGGCCGTATGAACCTGGGCGACATAATTCCCTATATCGCACCCATTGTGGTGTTACTGCTAATACTCGGTTCCGCGATCAAGATCCTGCCGGAATATGAGCGTGGCGTGGTGTTTTTCCTGGGCCGGTTTCAGGGCGTCAAAGGCCCTGGCCTGATCATCGTCATCCCGGGCATCCAGCAGATTGTGCGTGTGGATTTGAGGGTGATCACGCTGGACGTACCCAGCCAGGACGTAATTTCTAAAGATAACGTCACGGTGCGGGTGAATGCAGTGTTGTATTTCCGCGTTGTCGATCCCGAAAAAGCGATCATTCGGGTAGAAGATTTTGGAGCGGCAACCAGTCAGCTCGCGCAAACCACTTTGCGCTCAGTATTGGGTAAGCATGATCTCGATGAAATGCTGTCTGAACGTGACAAACTGAATTCCGATATTCAGGAAATCATCGATGCCCAGACAGAGGATTGGGGTATCAAAGTGGCCAATGTGGAAATCAAACATGTGGACCTCAATGAAACCATGATCCGTGCCATTGCCCGCCAGGCTGAGGCTGAGCGTGAACGGCGCGCCAAGGTTATCCATGCCGAGGGTGAATTGCAGGCCTCGAAAAAACTGGTGGAGGCGGCTGAAGTGATGTCAGCCAATTCCGGTGCCATGCAGTTACGGTATCTGCAAACACTGGCAGACATGAGTAACAGCAACAGCTCGACCATTGTGTTCCCGCTGCCGGTCGATATGATCAAATCCTTTATGGACGGTCAGGTGACCAGGAAGCCAGACAAGCTTGATCCGTAACGAGGACTTTTCATGCACGCACAAAAAAGGCCGGTTCAACCGGCCTTTTTCGCTAAGCGTCAGCCTTACTTCTGGCTGGAGCGCTCCAGCATGCGACGTGCACGCTCGTTAGCTTCGTCAGCGGACTTCTGAGCTGCACGAGCGGCAGCCAGTGCTTCTTCAGCAGTCTGTTGAGCAGTGCGTGCAGAGCTGGAAGCGCTGTTCGCAGTGTTCAGAGCGTTGTTAGCGGTCTGTTCGGCGGAGCTTGCAGTTGCATTGGCTTCGTCGATAGCACCTTGCTCAGTTGTTGCACAACCAGCAGTCAGTACAGCTGCCATTGCAAACCCGGCGATCGTCAGTTTACGCATTATCATTCCCCTTATTAGTCGTTTTATTTCCTGTGATCCGGAAGTCAGTATAGACGACTTCCTGTCAACTAGCCCGATAGGCATTGACTACCGGAGTCGTCAAACAGTGTAAAACACTCGGAGACATAATGTTAACTAAGGATACGTAAATTTTCTTAGCTTATGACAACAACTTAATGCAGCTGTCATGGACGCATAACCACAGTGCGTTGCGGTCATCAGGGCAGAATGCGTATTGGCGTTCCGTCGTCGACCAGGGTCCAGATTTCTTCCATTTCTTCGTTGGTGACGGCGATACAGCCTTCGGTCCAGTCCAGGCCGGCAAAGGCAAAGGCAAGGTCGCCTGCGTCGTTGGGCAGGCCATGAATCATGATGCTACCGCCCGGATCCAGACCCCAGGCTTCCGCCAGTTCACGGTCTTGTGGGCTCGGGTAGGAAATATGAATCGATTTGTAGAAATCGCTGTTGGCGTTGCGCCAGTCCAGCACGTAGTCGCCTTCAGGTGTGCGCTTGTCGCCTTCGTATAATTTATGGCCGACCGGGTTGTCGCCCAGAGAAATCCGGTAACTGCGCACTTTTTTGTCGCCACTGAGCAGGTAGAGGCGGCGCTCACCCTTGCGAACCAACACCTGGGTGATCTCAAGGTGCTCTGCCAGTGTTGGCACGGAAGATGGCATGACCATGGTTGTGTCTGCCCGCGCTAAAAGCTCGGTGCTTTGGGCCAGGGTGGGCAGCAGGGTCAGCAAAAACAAGAAAAACAGTCTCAGAATCATGATGCCAGCGCTTTCAATTCGGTGGTTAAATTTTGTTCATGGTCGTTATAACATAGCAGGCATGGGGAGTGATAAGGGGATTTGTTACGGTTGTGAGCTTTCTTGCATGAATCGGTAAAGCGTCACGAATCCATTTTAAGGCCAACCTTGGTGACCCGGTCCGCTTCAGTGGCTCTGGCCACCAGGGTAACAGGTCCGAGTTTGACTGTATCACCAACCACCGGATGGCCTTTGGTGCGCTTGGCAAAGCACTCTGCCAGGGACAGTTCAGGGGGGAGTTCGTCGAACTCGATGCCGTATACCTGCTCAACGTCACCGAGCAGCGCGTCACCGTTCAGCACAAAGTCCCCGAAGAAGGCGCGTTCCGCCAGGTGTTTGGGCGCCTGGCGTCCGCTCAACGCTTTGCCAAGGTCTGGTAGCACGGCGGGGGTGGCGAACATGGCGAGCATGTCGCCGGCGGACACCTCGAGATCCTTGGTGGGTTGCAGGCAGAGGCGGTTGCGAAATACCCCGGCCACGGCAGTGTTGTCGGGCAGTTTTAGCTGGCCGAGAGGCTTTGGGCTTTCCCAGCTTTTGCCCCTGAGGGGAAACAGCATCAGCTCATGATCACCGGCCGCCGGTGCATCCAGCGGCAGGCGGCGATAGGGGTCCTCACCGGCAGGGACTTCGAGGCGCAGTTTGCGTGCCAGCGGTGCCATGGTGGTGCCCTGCACCAGCAAGGAGACCAACACGATAAAGAAGGCCGCGTGGAATACCAGCTGGGCATCGGGCAGGTCTGCCATGATCGGGAACAGCGCCAGAACAATGGGCACCGCTCCGCGCAGTCCGACCCAACTGATAAATCCCAGTTCCCGCCGGTTAAATCCGAACGGCCAGAGTGTAACCATAACGGTCAGAGGGCGAATCACGAAGATCAGCGCCAGAGCCAGAATAAGGCCGGCACCGGCCAACGGAATAAGATCAGACGGGCTCACCAGCAGGCCAAGCATCAGGAACAGACAAAGCTGCGCCAGCCAAGCCATGCCGTCGTGAACCTGAAGAATCATCGGCATCATCCGGACGTGACGGTTGCCGATGATGACGCCGCAGAGGTAAATCGCCAGAAAGCCGCTACCACCGACAGCGTTGGTGGCGGAAAACACGGCAATGCCGGCAGCGCCGACCAGAATGGGATAAAGCGCCGGCGTTAGTCGCATCCGGTTGGCCAGTTCAACCGTGGCAAAGCCGCCGAGAATACCGGCCGCTGTGCCGATGCCAAATTGCTGAATCAACATCAGCAGTCCGGACCACAGTGAGCCCTGTTCCTGTTGGCCGATCAGCGTGACCAGCATCAGGGTCAGGAAGATCGCCATCGGGTCGTTACTGCCGGATTCGATCTCCAGAGTTGCACTGACCCGCTCGTTCAGGTGAAGCCCCCGGCCCTGCAGTAAGGAAAAAACCGCCGCTGCGTCAGTGGAAGAGATGATGGCGCCGATCAAAAGTGCCATCATCCAGTGCAAATCAAACACCCACCAGGCCACGATGGCCGCGCCACCGGCGGTCAGGGCCACGCCCAACGTCGCCAGAACCAGAGCCGGGCGCAGACCCACCCGAAAGGTTTCTACCCGCGTGCGCATGCCGCCGTCGAGCAGGATAACCGCGAGGGAAAGGTTGGCGATCAGAAAGGCCAGCTCAAAATTGTCGAATTGGATGCCACCCGGACCGTCCTCACCCATCATCATACCGACGGCGAGAAAGATCAGCAGAACCGGCATGCCGATCCGGCTGGAGAGTGGGCTCAGAACAATGCTGAACACCAGCATCAGGGCGCCAATCAGGGTAAAGGTGGGATCCATCAGACTCCTGGCCAAGAGGACTTGCCCGGATACCGCCCCGGGCTTATATTGCTGTGGCAATCATTATGCAGGCGGGCGTAGCTCAATGGTAGAGCTTCAGGTTCCCAACCTGGTGACGTGGGTTCGATTCCCATCGCCCGCTCCAGCCTTGCAGATTGATGATATCTATCAGTGCAGTTTCAGTCGCGGGTGCATGGCGCGGCTGATCTTGTCCATCAGCCAGATCACCCCGGTGCGCAAAAAGCCATGCAAGGCGACCTGGTGCATGCGGTACAGAGACACGTAAAACAAGCGCGCAACCTTGCCTTCGATGTACATGCTGCGGCCAGACAGATTGCCCATCAGGTTGCCCACGGTGGTGTACCGGCTGAAGTTGATCAACGATCCGTGATCGTTATAGACAAAGGCGACCGGCTCTTTGTTTTCGAGACGGTTGCACAGGGTTTTGAACAGGGCATCTGCCTGCTGGTGGGCGGCCTGGGCTCTGGGGGGCACGATATGGTCCGAGCCCGGTTGTGGGCAGGCTGCGCAGTCCCCGAAGGCAAACACGTTCTGATCCCGAGTGGTTTGAAGCGTCTGTTCCACCACCAGCTGGTTGGTACGGTTGGCTTCCAGGCCATCCAGGTTGGCAAGAAACGGCGGAGCCTTGATGCCCGCAGCCCATATGGTCATTTCTGAGGGCAGTTCGGTGCCGTCTTTCATCAACAGGCTGCCCTGGCGCACCTCGCTCACCGGTTGGCCGGTGAGCACGTTGACTTTCTGCCGTTCGAGTTCCCGAGTGGCCGCGGCGGAGAGTCGGCCAGGTAACGCCGGCAGTATCCGATCGGCCGCCTCAATCACACTGATAGAAACGTCTGACGATTGCAGGTGATTCATTCCGTACACCGGCAACTCCCGCGAGGCCAGCCGCAGTTCAGCGGCCAGCTCCACACCGGTGGCGCCAGCGCCGATAATGCTGATGTTCAGGGTATGGGCCTGACCCTGATTGGCCTCATGATTCTTACGGAGAAAGGCGTTAAGCATCAGGTTATGGAAACGACGGGCTTGCCTGAGGCTGTCCAGAAACAGGCAGTGTTGCTGAGCGCCAGGGGTGCCAAAATCATTCGCGGTACTGCCGACGGCAATCACCAGGGTGTCGTACCGGATCCGCCGCTCGGGAACCACTTCCTGGCCTTCTTCATCAAGGAACGGTGCAATCACGATTTCTTTCGCACTGCGATCAAGATTGCTCATGCGGCCGAGCTGAAACTCGTAATGGTGTTTGCGGGCGTGGGCGCGATAGTTGATTTCGTTGGCGCTGGCATCCAGGGAGCCAGAGGCGACTTCGTGTAGCAGAGGTTTCCAGACGTGGGTCAGGCCGGCATCGACCAGGGAGATCTTGGCTTTGTGTTTTTTGCCCAGTTTGTTGCCCAAGCTGGTCACCAGCTCCAGACCGCCGGCACCGCCACCGACAACTACAATGTGATGCAGGTTTTCCATAACAGTCAGCCCCGTAACAAAAGAAGAGAGCCAAGCGTTCTTGGGAAAAAACGCTTGGCTGTCTTCTCTGGGCAGTTAATCCAATAGGTAGGCTGCTAATACAGTTTTATAATAACGTTGCGGGCGGGCGATGACAATTGGACAGAAGTACTGTCTGACGAAGGGTATGGGCGCTGTCGAGGTGTCGAGTCAGTGCGTCGGCCGGTAGTGATTGAGTACGTCTGCCATGTCGTCGGCCAGACTGGCAAGCTGCGTGTCGGACAGTTTCCGTTCGGCAATGGCCCGCAATCCCATGATCTGAGCCTGAACCAATCGTGCCAGCCGCGCGCAGTCCACCCCGGCGGCCAGCTCACCTTGGACCTGCGCCCGTTCCAACAGGCCTGTTAAGGTTTGCTCGATCACGTTCAGTAATTCATCGGCCTGACTGGCAAGATCACCGTGGGTGTTGCTGGTTTCCAGCAGGGTTTTCACAATCATACAGGCCCGGGATGGGCTGCCTGACAGACCGTTGCGCACGATACTGCGCAGATAGGCCTGAAGACCCTCGATGATGGAGTCGTATTGCGCCATATGGCGTGTCAGCTCTGCTCCACCAAGGCGCGCGTAGTTGGCCAGCGCTTCGTTATAGAGCCCGTCTTTACTGCCGAATGCGGCGTAAATGCTGCCGGGGCGCATATCCAGTGCTTGCTCAATCTGCTTCATGGAGCTTCCGTGATAGCCCTTTTCCCAGAACAAGCTGACGGCTTTGCTCAAGGCAGTGTCGCGGTCGTATTGGGGGTGTCTGGCCATAGCAATATCTCGAAAACAGCAAAATTGAAGAACCGTTCAATTATAACCGTATTTGTGCCCGGATTTGCTAATCTGGAAAAATATGTAAGGTTATTGATCAAACCACCGGCCTAGCCGACCCCGTATCATTCGGGTAATGAGTGCGTTAACTCAAATAAGACTCAACAGGAGAGTGTGCCGTGAAACTAGAAGTCCGAGGTGTAGACGAAGGGCAGCCAATTCCCGAAAAGTTCGCGTTTGGTGTGTTCAATGAACAGGACCACATGAGCTTTGGCCCCAACCGGAATCCTGAACTGTTCTGGGAGGAGGTGCCGAAGGGCACCAAAAGTTTTGCGGTGATCATGTTCGACCCCGATGTGCCGAGTGTCGCCGACGACGTCAACCAGGAAGGTAAAACGGTCTCGAAAGACTTGCCGCGTGTGGATTTCTTCCATTGGTTGCTGGTGGATGTGCCTGCAAACATCAGCCGCATCCCCGAAGGCGAAGACAGCGACGGCGTGATCCCCAAAGGTAAGGATCACGAGTCAGCCAATATCGGTGTGCGAGGTATTAACAACTACACTCAATTTTTGGCTGGCAACCCAGACATGGCAGGTACTTACGCAGGCTATGACGGCCCTTGCCCGCCCTGGAACGACGAAATTCTGCATCACTATCACTTCGAGGTACACGCGCTGGATGTCGACAGCCTTGGCCTTGACGGTGAGTTTGACGGCAACGACGTGCGCAAGGCCATGGCCGGGCATGTACTGGCCAGTGCCAGAGTGACCGGCACCTATACCCTCAATCCGGACTTGCGCGAGGTCTGAGTCTGGGCACTGGTCACGTAATTGTCGTTTCCCTGTCATCCACGCGTCACTTGTCATTGGCAAGGTGAAGTCTGCCAGAAGGCGGACCGACGGGAGACGACATGCGGACTTGCCGAAGTGTTTTCATATCAGACGTGCACCTGGGAACGGCTGATTGCCAAGCCGAATACCTGCTGGATTTCCTGAACAATGTGTCCTGTCAAACGTTGTACCTTGTGGGTGATATTGTCGATCTGATTGCCATGCAGCGGCGCGTCTGCTTTCCTGCGTCGCACCAGGCGGTTATCCAGAAACTTATGGATCTGGCCGCAGGCAGCACTCGCGTGGTCTATGTGCCGGGCAACCACGATGACTTCTTTCGTCGTTTTTGCGGTCAAACCATCAACGGTGTCGAGTTGCTGCATAAAGCAGTGCACACCACAGCTGATGGTCGCCGCTTCATGGTTTGTCATGGTGATCAGTTCGATCAGGTAGTGCGCTGCAGTCCGCTCATGCTGTTGGTGGGTGATCGTGCTCACGGATTTCTGTTGCGCATGAACCGCTGGTTTAATGCGGTTCGCCGCCTGCAAGGAAAGCCTTATTGGTCACTGGCTGCCTGGGTCAAGAGCCGGATAGGCAAGGCCCGTACCTTTATCCGCCGGTTTGAGCTAGCCGCACTGACGGCTGCGGAAAAGGGTCATTACGATGGCTTTATCTGCGGTCATATCCACTCTGCCGGGTTTCTGCGCAGTGAAGACGGCCTGTATTGCAATGATGGCGACTGGGTAGAGCACTGTACCGCGTTGATTGAACAGATGGACGGCCGCCTGGAGCTGTTGCACTGGTCTGAATCGCCAGTGACCCTCTGCCGTGAGCCAGAAGCGCCCAACCCGGAATTATCGGGCGATGCCCGACCGGTGATTGATGTCCTGCCTGCTGCTTTTCTTGAGCAGTTCAGTGGCCCTGCCCGTTAACAGGGCTGGGTAAACTGGAGAACAGCCCCCCGGTGAACTACCTTAGCTAGGCCAAAGCACCTGTTAAGGAGCGTTTATGATCCCTCGAACCGGCGTATTTCTTTGCCTCATGACCATGAGCATGATGATCAGTGCTGCTGAAGGCTTGATCTCGATGCAGAGCCCACACTCTGCAACCGCGACCATGGATAAACTGAAAACCGTCGTAAAGGACAAAGGCCTCAAGGTGTTTGCCCGTATCGATCATGCCGGTGGTGCAAGCGCGATTGGCGAGTCGTTGAGGCCGACCGAGCTGCTGATCTTTGGCAACCCTCAGGGCGGCACCCCGTTTATGCAGTGTGCGCAGACGGTTGGCATCGATCTGCCATTGAAAGTGCTCGTCTGGGAAGATGTAGAGGGCCAGGTATGGCTCAGTTACAACGATCTTCACTACCTGGCAGACCGGCATGATGTGCCTGACTGCAAGGCCGTCAAGAATATTGCTGGCGCCCTCGACGGCATCGCGAAAACAGTTGTTTCACCCTGAGGTATCATTTTGCGGGGCATTTGAAAAACCATTCAGAATGAAGCTTTGGTGATATAGATGCCCCATAGCGCGTTTTCCATACGCCGGAAAACCGGGTTGCTCACAGGTTATTCAGGATCCCCCGGGTGAGGTTGTCGATGCAACCCTGCCAATGACCACCAGGGCCAAAAAAAGCACGAAGCGGCGTTAGTAATCGCGGATGTCCAGGGCGCCTTCACTGGCCAGGTCGTCGTTGTTACTGGAGCTATATTCAAACTGGCGCCGGTTTCTCGCCCCCCAGTTTGATGTGTGTCACCCGCAACCCTGGCTTATAGGATCACACTAAAAGCGATTCCCATCTCACAGAAAAGGAGATCTCTGAATGGCTCATCCAAAAAGCTCCAAAACAGCACCTTCAAAACTACAAGTTCATATCGACGCGCTGGAGACCCAGGGCGTCGGTGTTACCCCTGACGCTTCTTCACGGCATTTGCATAATGGGATGGATACGCCCTTGCCACCGGCGGATCTCCATGGTGCCTATGTCAACAATCGTCCGCTTCCCACCGAAGGTATCGCAGACCGGCGTGCCTGGATTGTGGGTAGTGGTATCGCCGGCCTGTCCGCCGCTTTCTTTCTGATCCGCGACGGCCATATGCCGGCTGGCAATATCACCTTCTTTGAAGAGCAGGACATTGAGGGCGGCTCGCTGGACGGCGCCGGAAACGCCGAAGACGGTTACATTGTGCGCGGTGGCCGGGAAATGGAAATGACCTACCAGAATTTCTGGGATGTGTTCTCGGAGATACCGGCTCTGGAGATGCCCAAGCCTTTCACCGTGCTGGATGAATACCGGATCGTAAACGATGCCGACAAAAACTGGTCGAAAGCACGGCTACTGGAGAAACAGGGCCAGATCAAAGACTTTTCGACCATGGAGCTGAGCAAACGGCAGCAGCTTGAGCTGGTCCGGCTCTTGCTCGCGCGCAAGGAGGACCTGGACGACATTACGGTGGAGGAATGGTTCAGTGAAGGCTTTTTGAACACCAATTTCTACACCTTCTGGCGCACCATGTTTGCTTTCCAGAACTGGCATTCGGTGCTTGAAATGAAGCTCTACATGCATCGCTTCCTGCATCTGATGGACGGGCTTAACGACATGACTTCGCTCGTTTTCCCGAAATACAATCAATACGATGGTTTTGTGCGCCCATTGATGAGCTGGCTCAAGGATCAGGGCGTTAACATCCAGTATGACACGGTTGTCGAGAACCTGGAGATGACTACCTCTGGTGACACCCGAACGGTCACAGCGATCCAGTGCCATGGCAGCGAGGGTGACAAAACCTTTAACGTCGGTGACCGCGATCTGGTGTTCGTCACCACCGGCTCGATGACCGAAGACACCGCTTACGGTGATGACAACACCGCGCCGCAACTAAAAGAAAACGATCAGGCCGGCTCCGGTTCAGGCTGGCAGTTGTGGAAAAACCTGGCGCAACAGTCTGAGGTGTTTGGCCGGCCCGAGAAGTTCTGCGGCAACATACCAGGATCAACATGGGAGTCCGTCACCCTGACCTGCAAGCCCTCGCCGCTGATGGACAAGCTTAAGGAGCTGTCAGTTAACGACCCGTATTCCGGTTTCACGGCAACGGGTGGGATCATTACGTTTATCGATTCCTCCTGGCTGATGAGCTTCACTTGTAACCGGCAGCCCCACTTCCCGGACCAGCCTGATGACGTGATTGTGCTGTGGACCTACGCCTTGTTGATGGACAAGCCTGGTGACTACGTGAAAAAAACCATGCCCGAATGTACCGGCAGGGAGGTGCTGACGGAAATGTGCTATCACCTGGGCCTGATTGATCAAATCGATGAGGTGATTGCTGCCACTAAAACCCGCGTTGCCTTGATGCCCTTCATCACTGCGCAATTCATGCCCCGTGCTAGAGGAGATCGGCCCTGGGTGGTACCGGAAGGTTGCACCAACCTGGCCTTGATCGGGCAGTTTGTGGAGACCCACAACGATGTGGTGTTCACGCTGGAAAGCTCTGTGCGCACTGCCCGGATCGGTGTCTACAGCCTGCTGGGCATCAACAAACAGGTACCGGATATCTACCCGGGTCAGTACGATATCCGTCGATTGCTACGGGCAACCCGCACCCTGAACAGTGACGAGGCGTTTCTGGGCGAGGGCCTGTTACGCCGCATTCTTGGTGGCACCTACTTCGAACATATCCTGCCGCTGGGCCCCGGGGAAAAGCCCGAAGAGCTGAGCCGGCCTGGAATGTTCGAGCAGCAGTTCCAGGCGCTTCGAGGGCTTCTCGAAGACAGTCAGGCACTGGATGATGCCAAGGACTGGGTGCAGGGTATTTTGAACAAATTACGCGGGCGCCGCTGAGGCCCGCGCAATCAATTGCCCAGGTATTTGAATAGATCCGGAACGGCCAGGCCATGTAACCGCTATTGTGCCTGGCGGTTTCTGTTTCAGCGAAATCGCAACCAGTGCGCCAGCCTGGAATCGGGATGACGGCTGAGTGACCAGGGTAGCCATACCATCACCGCGATAATGGCCAGGCCGGCAATCACCGTCAGTGCCGGGTTGAGTGTGAACGTAGTACCGAGGCCGGCAAAAACCACCGTCATTGGCAACATGCCGATCAGCGTGGCTATGGCAAAGCGCCAGGTGTGGATGGCGGTAACGCCCGCCGCGTAGCTGATCAGCGCAAAGGAGAACACCGGTATCAGGCGGGTGATCACAATGGCCAGGGTCAGGAAACGCTGGGAGCCATCCCGGGCCAGTATAGGATTGTCCGGAAAACGCTGACAGATCGCCTCGCGCCCGAGACTACGGGCAACCCAGAAGGCGATCAGAGCGCCAATCAACGCCCCGGACGCCGCGATAGTTGTGCCCCCGATAACGCCGAACGCAAGCCCGGCCGTTGCACTCACCGGCAGCGTAGGAATCGGGCCGACTACTACCGCAATCACCATCAGCAGCATCAGCAAAACCGGTCCCGCCACCCCCTGGCTTTGCAGCCATTTGGCCAGAGCGTCGGGTGACAGCTCGGAAGGCATGCCAAGTGTTTGTAACAACCACCAAGAGGCAGCCAGAGCGATGAGGACTACTGCAATTATGGCGAGTCTGAGAGTCATTCATCATTGCTCTTGCCGGACTGTGTGGCGCTCCGTGCTTCGCTGACTCTTGCATCAATGCGACACAGAGCGTTGGCGACGGAGTGGTCCAGATAAAACCGGGACACCGCAGACATGCCCGGTGAGTATTGGCGCATTGCGATGTGGTAGACCGCGCTGTCGCCCTGCTTGAGATTGTTGATCTGTGATCTTTCAGTTTCCGGGCGCGTCGCTGTGTCCACGGGTTTTCGCCTCTTGTCGCTGTCAGTATGGCCGTTTGTCTTTGTATAGTGTTTTGGAATCTGTAACAGTTCCGGTATTCTTTAGCGAGTGCTCAAAAATAATAGTTCAGGGGGCGGTGTAACGTTCAGCCAGTGATCGTGTCTTGGCTGTAACAGCGTATTGATCTATTCAATTCTGACAGGCATGAATATGAATCGCAGCAAGCTTTTACTTCTTCTGATTATCGCCGCCATCGTGGGGATATTTCTTGCTCTCGACGGTCACCAATTGCTGACCCTGGAAAACCTGCAAGCTCACCAGAGCGCAATCGGACAGTGGATTGACCAGAACCTGATCTTGGCGGTCACCGGTTACGCCGCGATTTATGTGGTGGTGACGGCGCTGTCTCTGCCCGGTGCAACCATCATGACCCTGGCCGGTGGCGCCTTTTTCGGTAACCTTTATGGCTTGGCGGCGGTGTCTATTGCCTCAACCGTGGGTGCGTCTCTGGCCTTTCTGGTGGCCCGCTTCCTGATGCGGGATACCCTGCGCAAGCGCTATGGCGACACCGTGGCCAAGATGGATCGTGGCATCGAAAAAGACGGTGCTTTCTACCTGGCTACCCTTCGCCTGGTGCCGGTGTTCCCCTTCTTCCTGATTAACCTGGCGATGGGCCTTACGGCCATGAAGCTGCGCACTTATGCCTTGGTGAGCTGGGTTGCCATGCTGCCGGGTACGTTCGTGTTCGTAAACGCCGGCACCCAGCTTGGGCAAATCCAGTCGACTGGTGACATTCTCTCGGCCAACCTGCTGCTGTCTTTTGCCCTGCTGGGGCTGTTCCCGCTGATCGCCAAGTTTGTGGTGGGGTTTATCCGCCGTCGCAAGGTGTATGCCGGCTGGCAGAAGCCTGACCATTTCGATTATAACCTGTTGGTGATTGGCGGCGGTTCGGCCGGCCTGGTGTCCGCCTACATCGCTGCGGCTGTAAAAGCCAAAGTGGCGTTGATCGAGAAGCATAAAATGGGCGGCGACTGCCTGAACACCGGGTGCGTGCCGTCCAAGGCCCTGATCCGCAGTGCCAAGGCGGCGGATACCCTGCGCCATGCCAATCGTTACGGGCTGGAATCGGTGCCGGTGAAGGGCTCGTTCAAGAACATCATGAACCGGGTTAAAGACGTGGTTGCCAAGGTGGAACCCCACGATTCCCCGGAGCGCTATCGCAAGCTGGGTGTGGATTGCATTTCCGGCGAGGCGAGTTTCGTGTCGCCGTGGGAGCTGGAGGTAAAGCACAACGACGGTCGCACCGAGCGCCTGACGGCCCGCAGCATCATTGTCGCCACCGGCGGCAAACCTGCCGTGCCGCCCATTCCCGGACTGAAGGACATGCACCCGCTGACCTCCGATAACCTGTGGGATCTTCAGGAGCAGCCGCAGCGCCTGCTGGTGCTCGGCGGCGGCCCCATTGGTTCTGAGCTGGCCCATGCGTTTGCCAGGCTTGGCAGCCAGGTCATCCAGGTGGAAAAAGGCGAGCGATTGCTGGCCAAAGAAGATCCTGATGTTTCAGAACTGATACTTAAGCAGTTTGAATCCGATGGAATTGATGTCCGGCTGAAACATTCCGCTGCCGAGTTCCGTATAGAAAATGGAGAGAAGGTTGCTTACTGCGATCATGACGGCGAGCGGGTACGCATACCCTTTGATGAGGTGCTGGTGGCGGTGGGACGCGCGGCCAATACCACCGGCCTCAATCTGGAAGTTATTGGCGTGGAAACGCTGCCTAACGGAACCGTACCGGTGGAAGACGATATGAGCCTGCGTTACCCCAATGTGTTTGCCTGCGGCGACGTGGCCGGCCCCTATCAGTTTACCCATGCGGCTGCTCATCAGGCATGGTACGCAGCGGTAAACGGACTGTTTGGTCAGTTTAAACGCTTCAAGGTGGATTATCGGGTGATGCCCTGGGTGACCTTCACGTCTCCGGAAGTGGCCCGGGTCGGGTTAAGCGAGGCGGAGGCGCAGGAACAGGGTGTTGCCTACGAAGTTACCCGTTATGGCCTGGATGATCTGGATCGGGCCATCGCCGAGAGCGAAGACCATGGGTTTATAAAAGTGCTGACGCCGCCAGGTAAGGACAAGATTCTGGGCGCGGTCGTTGTGGGCGCTCACGCCGGGGAAATCCTGGCAGAGTTTACCCTGGCCATGAAACATGGCCTTGGCCTGAACAAGATCCTGGGCACCATTCACCCCTACCCGACCTGGAATGAGTCGGCCAAGTACGCAGCCGGTGAATGGAAGCGTGCCCATGCGCCCGAGGGCGTTCTAAAACTGTTGGAAAAACTGCACGGCTGGCGCCGCGGCAAAAATACTAAAGCATTGAGGAGCAGCTATGCCCCTGACTGAAACCCGACCGGCACGTAGCAAGCGCATAGAGGCCGTGGAAGTCCTGGAACCCCGGGCATTCGACAGCTGGACCCACACCCGCAACGGTGACCCCCGGGGTTACATCGACGCGGACAAGCTGAAAGAGCTGTGGATTCACACCGGCACCGCCTGCAACCTGGCCTGCCCCTTCTGCCTGGAAGGTTCGCACCCCGGTGATGGCCGCATTCCGGGCATGAAGCTGAGTGATGTAAAACCGTTCATCCACGAAGCCATCGACATGGGCGTGGAGCAGTTCTCCTTCACCGGAGGCGAACCGTTTGTGATCCGGGATTTCGTCAACATTCTGGATTACGCCAGCCAGCACCGGCCCTGCTTTGTGCTCACCAACGCCACCGAGCCGCTATTGAAACGCCGGCACCAGGTGTTGCCGTTGCTGGATAACCCCTACCCGATTCACTTCCGGGTCAGTCTGGATTTCCCGGATCGTGCCAGGCATGACAAGGATCGCGGCGAGGGAAGTTTTGATCAGGCGTTGGAGGGTATTCACTGGCTCATCGAACAGGGCTTCAAGGTGTCCATCGCCCGCCAGACCGACCTGGATGAAATCCCGTCGGACGTGGAAGCGGCGTTCCATCAGATTTTCCGGGATTGGAGCATTCCAGAGAACCTGGCGTTTACGGCGTTTCCGGATCTGGGTACCCCGGGCTCGGAAGACGGCAGCCCGGAGATTACCGAGACCTGTATGGAGAAGTATCCGACTAGAGAGGCCCGCTCTCATTTCATGTGTACCTACACGCGCATGCTGGTGAAGAAGGGCGACCAGGTTCGGATCTATGCCTGCACGCTGGTGGACGATGATCCGCAGTATGACCTGGGCGGCACGCTGGCCGAGAGCATGGAAGAACGCATCATGTTGCGGCATCACCGGTGTTTTTCCTGTTATCGGTTTGGGGCTAGCTGTTCAGCGCCTGGCTGATTTTTTGTTTCGGAGTTTCGGTCGTCGGGGTTGGGGGATACCCTCCAAAACGAAAATCGTGGATTTTCTGATTGTTTTGGAGGGTATCCCCCAACCCCGACGGCCTTGTCACACTGTGTGTCTTCAATAATGCTTTTACCGAAGGTGGGGGCGTTGAGGTTGGGAGGGGGTTCCAAAACAATCAGAAAATCCACGATTTTCGTTTTGGCACCCCCTCCCAACCTCAACGACTTGCGCCAAGACAATGGAACAACCAATGAACATAACTGAAGCCTCCCTGTTCTGGGGATTCTTGCTGGTGTACGGCGTGGTCATGTACGTGCTGTCGCCGAAGAGCAAGAACGCGAATTCGTTTTACAAAGGCGCGGACGATCAGGGCAACCCGGTGGGTCAGTGGTCGCTCACTGCCAGCATCTTTATCAGCTGGATTTTTGCCAAATCCGTCACCAACGCCGCCAACCTGGGCGCAGCGTACGGTGTGGTCGGTGGCCTGGCCTACGCCAGTTACTGGCTGTCGATTCCCGTGGCCGGGTATGTGATCTACCTGATCCGCACCCAGACCGGCGCCCGCAGCCTGCAGGAGTTTCTAACATCCCGGTTCGGCCGCCTGGCCAGCCTGGCGTTTGCAGCCGCGATTCTGATTCGCCTGTACAACGAGGTGTGGAGTAACACGGCGGTGGTCGGTGGTTACTTCGGGTTGCCCGGTGACTGGGAGTACTACGCTGCGGCCATGCTGTTCACCGCCTTTACCCTGGCTTATAGCCTCAAGGGTGGACTGCGATCGTCAATCTTCACCGATGTCATCCAGACCTTCGTGTTTGTGTTCTTTGTCGGGGCCGTGCTGTTCATGATTATTCCAGCGAACGACACCAGCGCCTTGCTGACCAATGGCGAGTTCAGACTTAACGCCGGCTTTGATTTGTTGCTGGTGGCCCTGTTGCAGCTGTTCAGCTACCCATTCCACGATCCCGTCCTGACCGACCGGGGCTTTGTGAACAAAGAAAAAACCATGCTCAAGAGCTTTGTGGTCGCCGGGCTGTTGGGTTTTGTGGCGGTGTTTATCTTCAGCTTGGTGGGTGTGCATGCACGCTTGAATGGCATTGAAGCTATGGGCAATGCACCGGCTGCCGTCGGGCAATCACTGGGGCTTGCGGCGTTGTTCTTTATGAGTGTCATTATGATGACCTCGGCCGGTTCAACACTGGATTCCACCTTTAGCTCGTTGGCGAAATCCCTGGCAGTAGACCTGCCCCGCCTGGCCCGTCGCGCCAAGGAAAAGCTGCCGAGCGTTCGGGTGGGTGCGGTGGTGATGATTGTATTTGCATTGCTCGGTAATCTTCCGATGTTCGCCGGCACCGACATTCTCAAGGCCACGACTATCTCCGGCACCATGGTGATGGGCCTGGCGCCGGTGTTCCTGTTCTATGGCTTTACCCAGTGGTCGCCCTGGAGCTTTCACCTCAGCTTCTGGACCGGGCTCGGGCTAGGTGTTCTGTTGGCGGCGGGCCTGATTCCATCGAGTTGGGCCATCGGTGACGGCGCCTATGCGATGTTGCTGGGCGTGAATGCCTATGGCTTTCTGATCTGTACGGCCGGTTTCTTTATTCCATTGATTCTCAGGCGCTTGGCCGGTCGGTCGCTGGCAACCGATGGGGTGCGATCATGACGACCCCGAGTTTCGTCGACAGACACATTACCACCTGGAAGTCGTTCAGAAGCCTCCCGGTTTGGGTGCAGGTGTGGGTAGCAGGAATTCTGGTTCCGGTTAATGCTGCCGCCTTCTGGTTTATGGATACACCCGCCGGTTGGTGGGCGGCCCTGGCGGCCGCTCTGGTTCTTGTTTCCAATTACCCGGTTATGTTGGCCTGCGAGGGTATGAGCCGGTTGATGTCTTTGCCCCATCTGATCATCTGGGGCCCGCTGCAGGTCTTTCTGTTGCACCGGTTGATCACGGCCAGCCCGGGTAACCCGGAGTTCGGGCTGATTCTGGCGTTACTAGCTGTTAACGGGATCTCTCTGGTGTTCGATGCGATTGATAGCTGGCGCTGGTTCGCAGGTGAACGGGATGTGCCCGGGCATGCCTGAGACAGAGGGCCGCACCTGTCCGTTGGCCTATCGCTACCGGCCGGAAGAGCTTTGTCGTGAGCCCACCCACGTATCTGAAAGTGTGCTGTACATCGTCGGTGGGCTGTACGGCAATCCGTTTGCCCTGGATGAGATCGAGGCCATGGTGCGGGCGGAGGAGCGCCATGGTCATCGGGTGAAGCTGGTGTTCAACGGCGATTTCAACTGGTTTAACGCCGATGATGCCCTGTTCCGGGAGATCAACAGCCGGGTTCTGGATCATACTGCCATTCTCGGCAACGTGGATTATGAGCTATCGATTCCCAATGCCGGGGCAGGCTGTGGTTGTGCTTACCCGGACTATGTGGATCAGGGCGTGGTGGAGCGGTCCAATCAGATGATGGAGCGCCTTCAGGCGGTGGCCGATCAGCATCCCGATATCCAAAAGAAGCTCTCGTTATTGCCCCGGTATCAGTGTTTGATATTTGGAGGCCTAAAGGTTTTGGTGGTGCATGGCGACCCCGAGTCGCTGGCTGGGTGGGGCTTGTCTCATGAATCCTTTGTGGCGGGCAATCAGGGGCAGCTGGCGGAGTGGTTTCGCGCCACTGATGCCGACATCATCGCGTCTACCCACACCTGCCTTCCTGTGCTCTGGTCCAGTGCCGTGGATGGAAAGCCGCGCATGGTGGCGAACAACGGGGCTGCGGGCATGGGTAATCTGCGCTCTGACCCGCAGGGCCTGGTTACCCGCATCGGCTTCACAAGTCCGTTTGGGAAGCCCGTGGCCGGCGTGGCGAGGCCCGGGTTGCATGTTTCGCTGATGCCTGTGGCCTATGATTTGAGTGCCTGGCTGTTACAGTTCGACCGGGTCTGGCCAGAAAACTCCCCTGCGGCAGTTTCCTATCGTAGCCGCCTGGTAAGCGGAACGAGCCTTGGCTCTGACGGCATCGTTTTTTCTTCTCTTTCGTAACCTGTTTGTCACTGGCGAATGCTCCAATTCGGTCTATTCTGAAAGGATCGGGTGCGTTCGAGCCTGGGTGGCTGTCAGAGCCTAACTTGAAATATATTTTGTGGTCTATATAATTCAACGCTTACTTTTTGAGGCGAATTGATCACGTTATGACATCCGAAGGATCGAATACCACCGCCATTACCCTTCGCAAACCGACGAAGGATGATGGCTACAGGCTCCACCAGCTGGTTGCGGAATGCCCACCGCTGGACCCCAACTCGATTTACTGCAACCTGTTGCAGTGCAGCCACTTTGCCGAGACTGGCGTGGCCGCGGAGAAGGAAGGCGATCTGGTCGGCTTTATCTCCGGATACATTCCTCCCCAACAGCCCGAGACCGTGTTTGTCTGGCAGGTGGCGGTTCACGAGAAAGGTCGTGGACAGGGCCTCGCCAAGCGGATGCTGAAGGAAATCGTTGCCCGGGGCGCGTGCAAGAACGTTACGCACTTGGAAACCACGATTACCGAAGATAACGAGGCCTCTTGGGCGCTGTTCCGTTCTTTTGCCCGTGATTTGGGAGTCGAGCTCACCTACCACGAGCACTTCGAGAAAGAGACCCACTTCGGCGGCAATCACGACTCCGAATTTTTGCTGCGCATCGGGCCGTTTACGAAGCCTGTCTGAGAGCCCTGATTCACGATTAATCGTGAATCACCGACAGACCCTCCCCGAGCATTAACCTCGAACCTGACATGCTAAGAGGCAAGACCATGGAACTGTTCAAGTCCACTGAATCTGAAGTACGTGTTTATTCCCGTGCCTTCCCGGTGATTTTTAACCGCGCCAAAAATGCGCATCTGTACACCGAAGACGGCAAGCAATATCTGGACTTTCTGGCCGGCGCCGGCTCTCTGAACTACGGCCATAACAACGATATCCTCAAGAAAGCGTTGCTTGAGTACATCGAGGCCGACGGGGTCAGCCAGGGTCTGGACCTGTTCACTACGGCCAAGCACGACTTTATCGAGTCCTATAAAAAGTACATCCTTGACCCGCGCGGACTGGATTACAAAATGCAGTTTACCGGCCCGACCGGCACCAACTGTGTCGAAGCGGCCATGAAGCTGGCCCGCAAGGTAAAAGGCCGTACCGGCATAATCTCCTTCACCAACGGTTTCCACGGTGTCACTATGGGCGCCGTGACGGCAACTGGTAATAAACATCACCGTGGTGGTGTGGGCACGCCCCTGGGCAGCGTTGATTTCATGTTTTACGACGGCTACCTGGGTGAAGATGTCGATACCCTGATGGTCATGGACAAGGTGTTGTCAGACAGTTCTTCCGGTGTTGAATTACCGGCGGCCGTGATTGTTGAGGCCGTGCAGGGTGAAGGCGGTTTGAACGCCGCCCGTGCCGAGTGGTTGAAAGGCCTGTCGGAGCTGTGCAAGAAACACGATATCCTGCTGATTCTGGATGATATCCAGGCGGGTAATGGTCGTACTGGTGAGTTTTTCAGCTTTGAGTTTGCCGGCATCAAACCGGACATCGTTACCGTTTCCAAGTCGTTGAGCGGTTACGGTCTGCCGATGGCTCTGGTACTGTTCAAGCCGGAGCTGGACGTTTGGGATCCGGGCGAGCATAACGGCACCTTCCGCGGCAACAACATGGCGTTTATTACGGCTCGTTTCGCGGTTGAAACCTACTGGAAAGACAACGCCTTCGCCAATGAGGTGAAAGCCAAGTCGAAGGTGCTGGGCGATGCCTTGCAGGGTATTTGTGACAAGTACAAAGGCGAGTTCAAAGTGAAAGGCCGGGGTTTGATGCGTGGTATCGAAGCGACGCACGCCGATTTGACCGGTGCGATCACCAGGCGCGCGTTCGAGAAGGGCCTGATCATCGAGACCAGTGGACCCAACGATGAAGTCATCAAGTGCCTGATGCCGCTGACCACCAGCGAAGACGACCTGCGTCTTGGCGCCAGATTGCTGGCTGAAAGCGTTGACGAAATCATGCAGGAAGGTGTCAGCGAGGCGTCGTAAGGCGCCCTCCAATCAGACATTTATTCCCAGGGATACGAAGGTAAAGGTATGACCACGGCACAACATACCGTCGAGAAAATCGGCGGTACTTCAATGAGTAATTACGAGGCCGTTCGCGACAATATCATTATTGGCAAGCGCAAGAAGAGCGACCTCTATCAGCGGATTTTTGTGGTGTCTGCTTACGGTGGTGTCACCAACGAATTGCTTGAACACAAAAAGACCGGTGAGCCGGGGGTTTATGCGTTGTTTGCCGATGCGGAATCGGATTGGGCCTGGGGCGACGATCTCACCAAACTGATCAAGTTTCTGACCGACATCAATGGTGAGCTGTTTGTCGATCCCATGCTCAAACAGCAGGCGGATCAGTTCATCACCGATCGCATCGAAGGCGTTCGGGGATGCCTGATTGATCTGCAACGCCTATGTTCCTACGGGCAGTTCCAGTTGGAAGAGCATCTGTTGACTGTGCGTGAAATGCTGGCCGGTATCGGTGAAGCGCACAGCGCATTTAACACCGCGCTCAAACTGCAGCAGGAAGGCATCAATGCCCGTTTTGTCGATTTGACCGGTTGGCGTGACAGCGAGTTGCTGCCGCTGGACCAGAAGCTCCAGCAGGCGTTTGACAGCATCGATCTGTCCCGCGAGCTGCCCATCGTGACCGGTTATGCCCAGTGCAAAGAAGGTCTCATGCGTACCTTCGACCGGGGCTATAGCGAGATGACCTTCAGCCGGGTGGCAGTGATCACCCAGGCACGGGAAGCGATCATTCACAAGGAGTACCACCTGAGCTCAGCCGATCCCAACGTGGTTGGTGAAGACAAGGTGGTACCTCTGGGCCGCACCAACTACGACGTTGCTGACCAGCTGGCCAACCTGGGCATGGAAGCGATCCATCCACGGGCCGGTAAAGGCCTGCGCCAGAATGAAATTCCGCTGCGGGTGATGAACACTTTTGAGCCGGAGCACACCGGTACCTTGATCACCGGCGATTACATCAGCGAGAAGCCGCAGGTAGAAATCGTTGCCGGTGCCAAAGGCGTGTTCGCCATCGAGGTGTTCGACCAGGATATGCAGGGCGAGCCGGGGTCCGATCGCAAGATTCTGGAAGTGTTGAGCCGGTTCAAGGTGCGCTTTATGGCCAAAGATACCAACGCCAACACCATCACCCACTACGTTGATACCACGCTCAAGCACATTAAACGTGTGGTCAAAGGCTTGGAAGAAGTCTTCCCCAATGGCGAAATCAGTACTCGTAAGGTGGCCCTGGTATCGGCGATTGGTAGTGATATGAAAGTGCCGGGCATACTGGCACGGTCGGTCAAGTCGCTGGCGGATAAAGACATCAGCGTACTGGCGATCCACCAGTGCATGCGCCAGGTGGATATTCAGTTTGTGATTGATGAGGATCACTATGATCAGGCCATCGTGGCACTGCACGGTGCTCTGATTGAGCCCCACAACCACGAATACGCTATTGTGGCGGCGTCCACAACCTGATGATTTGCCCATCAGCGGAACCGGTTGTTTCGCTGATGGGCTCTCCCCCCTTCCCCTGTTGTCTTTCTGGCAATCCGTGCGTTTCGTTTGATCGTATCTTAGATAAATTTCAACAGGTACCTCCGCCATGCAAACACATGACCGGCTGGGCCCGTCTCCGACTCTTCCCAACTCTGGCGAAAGGGATTCCCTGGTAGGGTTGTACTTTAGGGATGCGTCCCGGCATCAACTACTGAGTGACAGTGACGAACGTCGCCTTGCCCGAAAACTGATTCGCAGTTTGCGTGTGATCAGTGAAGAGTTGGGCTTACCTGACGACACCCCTCAAACTTTACGTGAGGTCGTAGGCAGCTTGGGAGACGCCTGCGCGTTTTCTTCCCGTTGCCGGCGGGCCTATCACCTGGCCATGGCCTGCCGTGGCAAGCTTATTCAATGTAATCTGAGGCTGGCGGTTCATATTGCCCGTCGTTACAGCCAGCATGATATCCCGATGACCGATCTTATCCAGGATGCCAATGTGGGCCTGATCAAAGCAGCAGAGCGGTTCGATGCGGGTAAGGGCTTCCGCTTTTCAACCTACGCCTATTGGTGGATCAGTGAAGAGGTCCGGCGCTGCCTGCAACGTGGTGTGCGGGTGGTGCATACCCCGGAGAACGTAGTTGACGAAATCCGTCAGCTTCACAAAACCTCCCTGCGCCTGAATCAAGCCCTTGGCCGCACCCCGTCGCAGACTGAGCTGGCGACGGCGATGGAAGCCTCGCCGTCAAGAATCGGCGAATTGCGGGCACTGGCGGCGAGAGAAGTCTCGACCGACGTGCCGCTGCTGGAGAACGGTTCAATCACCCTCGGTGACAGCCTGAATGCCGGGGATTCGATGACCCCGGATCATCCTTTGCGACAGAGGGATCGCGTCATTACCTTGCGCGCCATGATGGGGGATCTGAGTGATCGCGAGCGGGAAATTCTTGCGCGCCGATACGGCCTGGGCCTGGCGGAGCCAGAAACCCTGCAGACTATCTCTGATCAGCTTGGTATCAGTCGTGAACGCGTTCGCCAGATAGAGAAGTCGGCGTTAAAAAAGCTTCAGCAGCTGCATTCGGCAGAAGACAACGGTGCCTGACATTCAGGCACCGTGCAGCAGGTAGAACCAGACACCCACCGTGATCTGACAAGACAGCACCACCAGGGTCAGTATCAGGCGCAGTTTGAGGTACCATGCCGGCCAGTAGGGACGCATCCAGCGGGCATCGACAACGTACAGTGCCAGAAACGCAATGGTATACAGCAGAATTTTGTGAGGCGTGTGTAGCAGCAGGCCCAGACCCGCTGCCAGAAAGAACATCTGGCTCAACAGCATGGACACCAGCGGTGACTGCGGATACGAGCGGTTTTCCAGCTGCAGCGCGATGGTCCAGTAGATTCCGCCCATAAAGGCGAGAATGCCGGCGCTGTACAGGTAGAACCAGCTCAGTATCACGATGCTGTTTGAGGGCATCAAAAACAGTCCCATCATGCCTGCAATAAACGGAATCAGTCCGGCAATCCCCACCAGAACCGCAAGACGAGCGACTACAATCACGACCGTTGCCTCTGAACCTGAATGCGCATGGGTTCGATGTCAGACGGTGCCATTCCTACCATCTCATGGTAGGCGGAAGGGTGAACGATCTGGGTTTCCTGCACGGCAAAGTCACTGAGGGTGTCCTGAATTTCCCATGCGCTGCGGAACAGGCGAGTCTTGCCCGCCTTGTCTGACAGTAATTTCAGGCCGGTGGGGCCATGCAGCCGGGCCATGTAGTGCTGGCCTTCGAGAGAAATGATCTCAAGCAGCTCGATAACGGCTGGCTGAAGATCCTTGAGTTCGTTGAGGGTGATGCGCACAGTAAAACTCCCTGGTAGGTGTTACCAGAGAACTTACGTGTAACGGCAGCGGTAAGATCATTGTGAGAGCTGCAAGCAGGCCTGATGTGCAGGGCAGCTGACCAGATGATCGTTGACCATACCGGTTGCCTGCATGAAAGCGTAAACGATGGTGGGGCCCACAAATGTGAAGCCGGCCTTTTTAAGAGCCTTGGACATGGCCTCCGATTGTGGTGTCTGTGTCGGCACTTCGGCCATGGTACGCCATTGATTCTGCAGTGGTTTGTGATCCATGAATTGCCAAAGAAACGACGACAGCGGCGTGTCGCGCTCCTGTAATGCCAGATAACCACGGGCATTGTTGATGACGGATCGCACCTTGAGTTTGTTCCGGACGATGCCGGGATTCAATAAAAGACGGGCTTCGTCCTGCGCGGTAAAACGGGCAATCTTCTCTGGGTCAAAGTTGGCGTATGCGTCGCGGTAGTGTTGCTGTTTGCGCAGGATGGTAATCCAGCTCAAGCCGGCTTGCTGACCGTCCAGGCAGAGTTTTTCAAACAGCGCATAATCGTCGTATTCGGGGCGACCCCAGACGGTATCGTGGTAATGCACGTAAAGCGGGTCGGTGCCACACCAGCTGCATCGTTCCGGTGGTTGGGTCATAAGGCTCTGTTCCGTCTATCGCCTGGTCCGGATGGTGCGATGGAACATGGGCTCCCAGCTGGCCCCAAGGTTGCCAGCGTGAATCAGATCATAGTCATCCGGAGGGGGTTCCAGCAAGGTGATGGCGGGCAAGCTGCCCGAGTCTTCTTCCGTGCCCTGATACACCAACGTTACCAGAAAACCTTCAATGTAAAAGCAGCTCGCGAGCCATTGTTGGTCGGGCCGATCGCCGTAAAGCTCGAAGTCTTTGCGTACTTCCAGAGTTTGCAGGTTGCCGGCAATGCCGCGGCCGGTGGCTTTCAGCCAGGCTTCTTTCAGCGTCCACACTTTAAGAAAGCTGAACGGATCGTTGGCCCGGAACAGCCATTCCTGCTCAACCGCCGAAAACCAGCGTTTGGCGACGCGGCCCCAATCCGGTTTGCGTTGACTGGGTTCGATGTCGATACCCAGGGGGCTTGTGCCGGTGGCAACCGCGCTCAAGCCTTTGCTATGGCTCAGTGACAGACACCAGTTCGCCGGCATGGCCGATCTGACCGGGCGGCCATCCACCGGTTGGCAATAAGCCGGCATTTGCCCGCTGGCGTTGGCCAGGCCCTGGCGGATCAACCAGCGGCTGGTCAGAAATTCGCTCCGCCGCCCGCCCGCCAGTTGCGACAGGGTGCGTGATTCGGATTCCGTCATCCATGGCGGCTCGCCCGGCAGGTCACGCCGGATTTGATGGCACAGCCAGATGCCCGGACGATCAGGGCTGCAGGCGTTGAATGGTCCAGTCATCGCCAGCCCTCACGTATTCAAAGCGGTCGTGCAGCCGGCTTGGCCGCCCCTGCCAGAATTCAACGCGGTCCGGAACCACCCGATAGCCACCCCAGAATCCTGGCAACGGAACTTCACCGGCGCTGAATTTCTGCTTCATCTCGGCCACTTTTTGCTCAAGCAACCCCCGTGAGGTAATCACTTTGCTCTGTTCAGAAACCCAGGCACCAATCTGGCTGCCACGGGGCCGGGACGCAAAATATTTCAAAGATTCGGCTTTGCTTACTTTCTCCACTTTGCCCTGGATCCGAACCTGACGGTTCAAACCGATCCAGGGAAACAGCAGGGCCGCCTGGGGATTTGCGTCCAGCTCCGTTGCTTTTCGGCTGCCGTAATTGGTGTAGAACACAAAACCCCGATGATCGAAGTACTTCAGCAGAACAGTGCGCAAGTCTGGCATCTGGTCGGCGCCGGCAGTGGCAAGAGACATGGCATTGGGCTCCAGTATGCCGGCGGTACGGGCGTCCTCAAACCAGGCTTGGAACTGGAATACCGGGTCTCCGTGCAGTTGATCCAGGTCGAGCCCTTCGCTTTCAAAATCCCGACGCATGTCGCCGATGTCCATCATTGTCTCCTCACCCTGCGTTAGCACTGTGTCCAAATACGGTCGCCGAGCATAACGGGTTCAATCCGGTGTGTCAGCGCTGGCGATAAGCCAGATCCGTTGATGATGGTTACATATTTCAACAATGTTGTGAGAGCCATTGTGATTTCCCGGCGTAAATCCTTGCCGTTCTAGACTGCTCCAACACTAATTCAAACGCAGAGCACTGAAAATGACTCACTATTACGATCTTTGGTTGGTAGGCGCATCGTTTGTCGTGGCTGTCCTCGCTGCGTACACCGCCCTCTTCTTTGGCGACCGCCTTGGTTCTGACCGCGACGGTAATCGCCTGGCATGGCTTGTGACCGGGGGGCTGGCAATGGGAACGGGGGTCTGGACCATGCACTTCGTTGGCATGCTGGCGATGCCCATGGATACCGTGATGTCGTTTGACGGCGGAATGACGCTGGTGTCCTGGCTGGCTGCTGTTGTTGCCTCCGCCATTGCGCTCAGCATTATTGGCCGCGAGACCTCAAGCGCGGGCCTGTTTGCGGTGGCAACGTTGATGATGTCAGGCGGCATTGTGGCTATGCACTACCTCGGCATGTTCGCGATGAAAATGTCTGCGGCCCCGGCATACGATGGTGTTTGGCTGACGGTGTCGATCACGATTGCCGTTGCGGCGTCAGCAGTAGCGATGGCCTTGTGTCGCAGAATCCGGACCATGCAGGGCGCCAGTGCCTCCGCCGCACGCATGGCTGCGGCCCTGGTGATGGCAACCGCCATTTGCGGCATGCATTACAGCGGAATGCTGGCCATGACGTTTCCGGCGGGAGCGGTCCCGGCGGCGGATAATGCGTTGCGCGGAGACTGGATGGGTATACCACTGGCGGTGTTCTGCGCCGCGTTACTGGCAGTGACTCTGTTTGTGGCGGTCTTTGATATCCGTCTGCAACGCAGATTGATGGCTGCGAAGGCCGAGGAAAATGAGCGGGTGGCTCAACTTGCTTTTGTCGATCCCGTTACCGGACTGCCTAATCGCTCGGCACTGGAGCAGAGACTTCTGGACACTCTGGCAGCGGCGGATGCCCGCGAGCAACCGTTCGCATTGCTCTATCTCGACATTGCCAATCATCGGGAGTTATCTGCCAATCTTGAGGCTGAGGCAATGAACAAAGCTGTTCGAGAGGCCGCCGTGGCGCTGCGCGAGCTGGCACCAGAGCCGGTCTATCTGGCGCGTTACTCAGCAAGCACGTTTTTCCTGGTGGTGCCCGACCACGCGGATCTTAGTCACGGGTTCATGTACCGACGTCTGCGGGAGCTGGAAAACCGTATCCAGACCGCGTCAATGCCGTTTAATTGGCGGGTCGGTCAATCGGCATTTCCGGCTACCGGCAATTCCAGTCGCAAACTGCTGTTGGCCGCGATGATTCCGATGGATATTGCCCAGTTGGGGCGTTTTGACAGCGCCACCCTTCATTCCGATCCGATTTTGCCGGGTCACCACACTGCGGGCTGACAAACGACCGCCCGGCGGACTATCCTTGTGACAGGCAGGGGGCTGGTTCAGCCCCGTTTTTTCGCCGCTCACCAAGGAGAGTTTTGTGGCCCAGAGCCGTCAACGCAGTCGTTTACCCAGGAATCTTGCCGTCGCGGTTCTGATTCTGATTGTGCTTTATGCCCTGGCGGGATTTCTGGCATTGCCCTGGTGGCTTAAGCGCGCCCTGCCTGAACAGCTGGATGAGCAAATGGGCTGGCAGGCGGAGTTGGCAGAATTGAGGGTCAATCCGTTCAGCCTGACGGTTGAAGCAACCCAGCTGTCGGCAAATGACCGTACCGGCGAAAAGGTGCTTGGCTTCGACCGCTTGTTCGTCAATCTCGGTTTCTTCCAGTTGTTCCGGGGCATCGTCAGTTTTCAGGCTACTCATCTGCAGGAGCCCTATATCCGGGTGGATCTGCTGGGTGATTACAGCGTCAATTTCGCCCGTGACTGGCAGGCCGCACAGACGGATGCCGCCCAGACCTCAGCGCCGGTCGCCGAGGCGGAATCCGGAACACCCCCCAAGCTGTTCTTTCAGCAACTGACCATCGATGGCGGCGAACTGCTGTTCAGGGATTTCAGTCAGTCTGAGCCAGCAGAATTCCGAGTCACTCCGTTGGATCTTTCAATCGACGATCTGGCCACCTGGCCCCGGGACGCCGAGGGCAGTCAGTATTCGGTGATTGCCGCCCTCGGTGATCAGACCATCGAGTGGCAGGGCGAACTGAGCATCACGCCGCTTTTCTCCGAGGGCCGTCTGAAGATCTCGGATCTTGACCACAGCACCCTGGGCCATTTTCTGGCGCCGTATTTGCCATGGCAGTTACGGGATGGCTCCCTTACGGTCGAATCCCGTTACCAGCTGGGTGGCACTCAGCCATTCGAGTTAATCACCAGCGACGGCAAGGTGACGGTCCAGAATCTGGCTGTTGCCCTGGCCGACTCCGATGACGAGCCGGCGCTGGCAGCCAGAACCATCGAATTTGATGGCATCGGCTTTGACCTCACTGCAGCTGAGGCCCGCGTGGGTGCGATCATCCTTGATCAGCCCTTTGTGGCTGCGGCCCGGGACAGAGAGGGCATGATTGATTGGATTGCGTCTTTGACTCCCGCCGAGCCAGAGGCGAATCAGGACGAGCAACCAGAAGCGGATGAGCCCGCATTTCGCTGGTCTGTTCAGGGTGTTGAGGTGGCAGGCGGTCGTCTGCGCTGGCGCGATCAGGTGCCAGACACGCCGGCGGAGCTTGAGCTGACCGATCTGGAGGTCACGCTGGGCGGCTTGTCTCACCTGCTTGATGAACCGGTCACCTACGGTCTGGATGCCGTGTTGGCCAGTGGTGGCCGTATCTCGGCCAATGGCCAACTGACCCCGGCACCGTTCACCCTTGAGGCCGCGCTGTCTGGCTCGGACGTTACCCTGGCGGTGATTGAGCCCTACCTGCAACAGACGGCAAACCTTGCCCTTGCCAGCGGTCGTCTGGGTTTTGACGGCAATCTGGACCTGGACAGCCAGGACGATCCGATGACCGGCACCTTCAGCGGCAGTGCCGAAATTGTCGATCTGGATCTCAGGCTGCCAGACAGCGATGCCTCCATGCTGGGTTGGCAAACTCTGCGCCTGGCGCCCATCGAGTTCAACGTGACTCCACCCCGGCTGGAAATTGGCACCGTGACACTGGCGCAGCCGTCGTTTACCGCGGTACGGATGCCAGACGGGTTGCACAATTTTGAGCAAATCATGCGTGCTGCCAGTAACGAGGATGAGGTCGCTGGTGAGGCAGCCTCGGCGCCTAGCGACGCCGAGCCGACAGAGCCCGGTTTTATCTTCCGGATTGGTGAGCTGCAGGTGGAGGACGGTGCCGTGGATTATTCTGACAGGACCCTTGACCCGCCATTCAGTGCGCGTTTTGATGACCTGAAAGGCTCAGTCACCGGGGTCAGCAATGTGCCACCCCAGCAGGGTCGGGTCAATTTGCGTGGCCGCCTGGCGGGAGATGCGCCGGTGACATTTGAAGGCAGCCTTGGCGCGTTGGGCACCGACGAATCCAGTGCCCTGAGCTTGTCGATGGAGGACTTGTCCCTGCCGGTGCTGTCGCCTTACTTTGGCCGTTATCTGGGCTATGCGGTGGACAGCGGCAAACTCAAACTGAACCTGGATTACGAGTTTACCGGCACCCGATTGAAGGCGTCCAACCAGGTGACCTTGGACCGAATGGCTTTGGGTCAGGCTGTGGCCAGCGATCAGGCCGTGGGCGCGCCGGTCAAACTCGGCCTGGCGTTGCTGACTGATCGCCGGGGTGTGATCGAAGTGGACCTACCCATTCAGGGGGATGTGTCTGATCCCGAGTTCAGTGTTGGCCAGATTGTTATGAGGGCCTTTGTGAATCTTTTGGTCAGTGCGGCAACGTCGCCGTTCAGCATGCTGGGGTCGCTGGCGGATCTGGCGGGTTTCAGCAGTGAAGAGCTGGGCCAGGTCAGTTTTGTGCCCGGCCAAGTGGCCCTGGCGGAGGGCGAGGCAGACAAGCTGGTGGCCTTGGCTAAGGCTCTCAATGAACGTCCGGAGTTACTGCTCAACATTCGCGGTGGTATTGCTCCTGAGGCTGACAGCTTGGCGTTGTTGAGGGCTCGTATGGAGGCCAGGGGTGAGCCGGTGACCGACGATGCCTGGGCTCAGGTTGAGCAGGCCTGGCGTGACGGTGAGCGTGAACTGCCACCCGAGCAACTGGGCCAGTTGGCGAGCGAGCGTGGCCAGACCATCCGCCGACTGTTGCTGAATACCCACGACGTAGCAGCTGATCAGTTGTTCACCTTGGAGCCGACCCGGCAGGCCACTGTTGATGAGCAGGGTGATGTCACGGTGCAGTTTACCCTGGACGTTCGCTAATCCAATCCGCAACAGGAATCCCCATGGCCAGTCTGACACAACGAACTGCCAGTCATTTTTTTGCCTACGTCTCGCGCCTGCGCTGGATCAAGCGTTGGGGCTTGATGCGCAACGCCATTGAAGAAAACGTCGCCACCCATTCCTGGGAGGTGGCCACCATAGCCCACGCGCTGGCGCTGATCCGTAATCGGCATTACAAGGGGCAGGTGAATGCTGATCGTATCGCCGCTGCGGCCCTGTATCACGACGCCATTGAG
Source organism: Marinobacter excellens HL-55 (assembly GCA_001314845.1). Lineage (GTDB taxonomy): Bacteria > Pseudomonadota > Gammaproteobacteria > Pseudomonadales > Oleiphilaceae > Marinobacter > Marinobacter excellens_B. Next base: position 175,048 of record LJZQ01000001.1, on the reverse strand, counting down.
GTCATTACCGGTGACCTGCCCACGCCGGTCAAGTATCACTCGAAAGTCATGCGGGAAGCCTTTGGCGATATCGAACACAAGGCCGAGGCGGAGTTGCTGGCGCTGTTGCCGGAAGATCTCAGAGAGGATTTCGCACCCTATGTGCGGGAGTCGCAGTTGGCAAGTGAAGAGAAAGAGTTGATCAAGGCCGCAGACCGGCTATCGGCGCTGCTGAAGTGCCGGGCTGAGATCCAGACCGGTAACAAAGAGTTTGAGCCGGCGGCAGAGCAGATCCTCCACCGCCTGCAAGAGCAAGCCCAGCCAGAAGTGCTGTACTTCCTCGAGGTATTTGCTCCCAGTTACGAGCGACCACTGGACCATTTGCTGGGCGAGCGATCGCTGTAACCGGCGGTTTTAACTCAGCTGTTGCCAGCAGAGGCAACCATGCCGCCACGCAAGCCGCTGCGAACCACGTCTTCCGGGCTGCCGGCGAGCTCACGGAACATACCCATGGAGCCTAGCAGCGCGGTGGACTCATACGGCACGAACACCCGCTCGCCGTCTTTCGCCATGTTCGGCAGTACCTTGATGTAGCTTTGGCCCAGCAGGTAGCCGATAACCGTCTGCTTGTTTTCCTCGGTTTCGCCGATGGCGCTTAGCACCAGGCGGATGGATTCCTGTTCACCCTGAGCACGCAGGATGGCGGATTCCTTGTCGCCTTGAGCATTTAGAATGGCCGATTCGCGCTGGCCCTGGGCCATGGCGATGGCTGCTGACTTCTCACCTTCGGCTTCGGTGACGGTGGCCCGGCGCTTACGCTCAGCGGCCATCTGCAGACGCATGGCTTCTTCCACTTCTTCGGGCATGCTGATGTCTTGTACTTCTACCCGGGTCAGCTTGACGCCCCATTTGGAGGCGGCTTCTTCCATTTCAGCCTGAATCGCGCTGTTAACCTCGCTGCGGGATTCAAACAGCTTGTCCAGTTCCATCTTGCCGACCACAGAACGCAGGGTGGTCTTGGCCAGTACCTCGACTGCCTGGCTCATGTTGGCAACTTCGTACACGGCGCGGCGCGGGTCGATGATCTGGTAATACAGTGCACCGTTGATGTTCACCGTCACGTTGTCGGTGGTTACCACCGGCTGGCCGGGGAAGTCCATGACGGTCTCCCGGCGGTCAATGCGGATTTCATCGCTGCTGACCGGGTGATATTCGTCGCCCATGCGCATGTAGCGGATCATGCTGATCGGGCGTGGCCGTTCGATGAATGGAATGATGATGTTGATACCGCTTTCGAGCACACGGTTGAACGAACCCAGGCGCTCGATCACCATCACCTCGGACTGACGAATGATCACCAGTCCTTTGGCAATTACAAAAATGCCGACAGCGACGATGATGAGGCTGATAACCAGCCCCGGTGTGATGAATGATTCCATGGTTACTGTTCCTTGTCAGAGTGTGCGAAATGCACGATGGCAGTGGTGCCATCGAATTTTTCAAAAACCACCGGAGTGCCCTCCGGTAATGCCGGGCTGCTGCCGTCGCCGAGTTTCAGACGGTAGAAATCGCCGTTAACCTTGATGCCGGTGGCGCCGTCAAAGTCACGGAGCAGGGTTTTATAGTGGTGGCCGCGCTCGACCCCGGTACCGGTGGTGCCATACGCGACCCCTCTTGGGGAAAACCGGGGCCGGATCCACCAGATGGCGGCAGGCACCAGTAACCCGGACATTATGCCCATGGTCACCAATTGCCACTCAAAAGAAGCACCCAGAACCGCGGCCAGAGCTGTCAGCGCGGCTGCCACGCCGAGTGCCAGCAGAAGCAGCGCCCCAGAGGTGAGCTCGGCAAGGCCAAGGAGAAGGGCCAGAATCAGCCATAGGTGGGTGAGACTCCATTCCATAGTCAGCTCCATTGGTCAGGCGTGAATTCATAAGTGCCGGGATTGTAACCAATAAGCGCCCCTGCGTCGCTGCCTGCCGGCGGTAAGTTTTCCGATAGCAGGCAGCACTGGCCGAAGCGACCGGTCCCGGCGCAAAGCGGCGCCATTTTGCGCGCCAGGCGACCTGTTACAGTACAGTATCAGAACAACACCTGCTTTAATGTCAAAAACAAAACCGAGGGTCAGCAATCATGAAGGATCTCAAGAACAAAGTGGCTGTGGTAACGGGTGCCGGTTCCGGAATCGGCCGGGCCCTGGCCTGCCTGCTGGCCGCCAGGGGTTGTCGCCTGGCGCTGTCTGACGTCAATGAGGCCGGGCTGGCAGAAACCGTGGAGGCGTGCGGCGGTGCCGAGGTGCGGGCTTACCGACTGGATGTTTCAGACCGCGAGGCTATATACGCTCATGCTGACCAGGTGCAGGCAGATTTTGGTCAGGTTAACCTCGTGATCAACAACGCCGGTGTGGCGCTCTCTGCCTCTGTCAGGGAAATGACAGATGACGACTTCAAATGGATTATGGACATCGACTTCTGGGGTGTTGCCCATGGCACACGCGCCTTCCTGCCCCACCTTATCGCCTCCGGTGACGGCCATGTGGTGAATGTTTCCAGCGTGTTTGGCCTGATTGGCGTGCCCAAACAGAGCGCCTACAACGCGGCCAAGTTCGCCGTACGCGGCTTCACCGAGTCTCTGCGTCAGGAAATGAAGCTGGAAAACCAGCCGGTGCAGATCAGCTGTGTACACCCCGGTGGTATTCGCACCAACATCGCCAACTCTGCACGCATGGGAGCCTCGGAAAACGCGGCGGCCCAGCGTAAGGGCTTCGACAAGCTGGCCATGACCACCCCGGAAAAAGCCGCCGAAATCATCATTAAGGGTATTCTGAAAAACGAATCCCGCATTCTGGTGGGCCCGGATGCCTGGGGTATTGATGCCATCAATCGCCTGCTGGGGTCCGCCTATCAGCCGCTGGTTGAGCGCTTTTCAAGAAAGAACCTGTATATCTGATCCGGCGGGCCGGTTGCCCTGTCAGCCCGGACTGACTGTTTTACAGCCGGTGTATTGGGTCTATACTCGAGGCTGATCCAAGGAAGAGTCAGCATGAAAACGCCAAAACACCCCGACCTGGGCGCGACGCTGGAACAGAGCCGCTCAGGTTTGCGGGACAATCATCGCAGATCACTCACACGGCTGCTTTTTCTCGTCACCGGTTCGGCACTGGTGGTGTTTGGTCTGCTGCAGTTTTTTAACGGTTACCCCTGGGTGTCGCTGGTCGAGCTTCTGGCCAGCGGCGTTCTGTTGTTCGGTGCGGTTCGGCTGAAGACCACGCCCCATCTGCAACAATGGATCTACGCCTACCTGGTCTCCACGTTTTCGTTTTTTATCATCATCATGTTGTTGCCCGAGGCGTCGATAGCAGCCTTTGTCTGGGTGTTGATGATGCCGGTCATGGCTTACCTGTTGCTCGGCAAGCATGAGGGGATGATCCTCAGCGTGCCATTCATGGTGCTGGGTCTGGTTATCTATTTCTTCTTCCTTGAAGAGGTGGGCAGTGCCAGCAGCTTGATTGACCTCCTGAACATGGTGCTGTGCGGTGTCTTGATGCAGGTTTTCATGCACATGTATGAGGCCCGCAGGGAAGAAGCCGAGCAGCGACTCGTAGACATGGCTCAGACCGATGCCCTGACCGGGCTGGCCAACCGCGCCAACTTCCAGGCCACCCTGGCCCGGACCATTGCTGAGTGTGACCGAAGCGGTGATGGCTTTGCTCTGGTGGTGATGGATATCGACCACTTTAAGCTGGTGAACGACACTCTCGGTCACGATGCCGGCGATCATGTCCTGCAAAACATTGGCAAGTGCCTGACCGAGCGCCTGCGCACCACCGACTTTGTCGGCCGTCTGGGTGGTGAGGAGTTCGGCCTGATTCTTCGGAATGTAAAACCGGCGGATGCCTTCGAGCTGATGGATCAGTTGCGGGAGCGGATTGCCAATGACGAGCTCCGTTATGGTGAAGCCTCGATTCGGGTGACCGCATCCTTTGGTATCGCGCAATGGCCGGAGCATGGGCGCTCCGCCGAAACCCTGTTCTGCGTTGCGGATCGTTGCCTGTACAGCGGCAAGCGGGCGGGCCGCAACCGGGTTTTGCCGGCTGGCCGGGCTCAGCGCGATGTCACCGCAGAACAGCTGGCTGGTGGTGCCGGCTGAATCGGGTATCCTTAGGCTGACAGAACGGACCGCCAAGGACTGAACCGATCATGTGTGAACTGCTGGCGATGAGCGCTAATACCCCCACCGACCTGTGTTTCAGCTTTACCGGCCTGACCCGCCGGGGTGGTGAAACCGGTCCCCACAAGGACGGATGGGGCGTGTCATTTTACGAGGGCAAAGGCGTTCGCAGCTTTCATGATTCCGATGCCAGCGCCAGCTCCCGCCTCGCCCAGGTGGTGCAAACCCACCCCATCAAAAGCGAAGTGGCCATCTGCCATATCCGTCAGGCCAATGTCGGCGAGATTTGTCTGGCCAACACCCACCCGTTTATTCGTGAGCTCTGGGGCCGTTACTGGGTATTTGCACACAACGGCCAGTTGTCGACTTTCCAGGCGGCTGAAGGTTTTTACGAGCCGGTTGGCACCACCGACAGCGAAGCCCTGTTCTGCGATCTGCTCAATCACCTGCGAAGCCATTGCCGGCGCGATGACCCTACCGAGCAGATCGTCGAGCGCCTGGTTGAGCTATCCCGCGCCTACGCCCGCCAGGGGGTGTTCAACCTGCTGCTCAGCAACGGCGATTGGCTGTTTACCTACTGCACTACCAAAATGGCCAGCATCACCCGCCGAGCCCCCTTTGGCCCGGCCCGGCTGAAAGACACAGACGTAACTGTGGATTTTGAAGCCGAGACCACCCCCAACGACATCGTAAGTGTGATCGTGACCGAGCCCCTGACCACCGATGAAACTTGGAATGTTTACCAGCCTGGGGAATGGCGTTTGTGGAAGCGAGGGGAGGTTATAGCGTCGGGCCTGACGTAGCAGGCCCGAGCCAGGGTAAGGCCAACTCTGAGATTACTGCAAAGTCCGCCGATTGCCCTTCTGGTATTGCGGCGCAATGTATTGCTGGATCTCAGTTTTGAAGCGGGCAATCAGTTCGCTGTTGTCTTTGTCCCAGGGGTGATAACCGGGCTTGAAGTATTCCGCCCAGGCGGGAATCAGGCTCGAGAAGGTGCCGTTTTTACCCCACATGCGCCAAATACCTTTGGCCGCATCTTTTACCGAGAAATTTTTGCGGTCGTTGACCACCATGCGACCGGTGTACCAGGTAGCGACAATGCCCAGGGCGGTTGTCGCGAACACCTGATAGAACGCTCGCTCGGCGTAGGTGCCGCCAACCTGCTGGAACACATCATAAGCGACCGCCTTGTGCTCAGTTTCCTCAATCGCGTGCCACACCCATAACGGGCGCATGGATTCGTGCATGTCTTCGCGCACATCGTCGCGCTCCAGCAGCATGTCGGCCATCATGGCGGTGATGTGCTCCAGGGCGCAGGTGATCGCCAACTGATGTCGCTTTGGCAGTTGACGGGCCAGTCCCAGGATCACCTTCAGATCCCGCTCCATTTCCTCGACCGGCATGCCCTGATCACGCACATGCTGGTTCATCGCCATGTGCTCGAGGGAGTGCATCGCCTCCTGGCCAATGAAGCCGCGCACTTCTTCCTTCAGCTTCGGATCTTTGATCTGGTCACGGAAAGCGCGCACGGAATCGACAAAAAACTGTTCACCTTCCGGAAACAGCACCGACAAAGCGTTCATGGTGTGGCTCACCAGAAAGCTGTTGTCGAGCCAGTACCGGGGAACGTGTTGTCCGAATTCAAAGCCCATACGCTGAGGTTTGATGGCCACGTTGTCCGGGGTGTTGGACACGTTGTTTTGCTTGTTTGTCTGTGTTGTTACCAGCATGTTGATACTCCTGTGCGATTGAACGCTTTGGCTGATGTCATGTGTCCAGTGTGGGCTAGTCAAGGCGGGTACTGAAGGCGCGAATGGGACGGCCATCGATCACAATGGGCCACCCCGGTTGGCCGGGGCGACAGTGCAATCCGGGTGAGCGGCCCCACTGTTGTCTGCAGGCGCTTCTGATAAAGTCAGAATCGTCACTAAGAACAATCAGGGATACGCTATGGCATCAACCGGTGCGGACAATCAAAGGCACATGCTGGGCCTGTTTCTGGTGCCCGGAGTTTACCTGCGAGTGCTGGCTGAAACCGTCCGTCAACTCGGGCACAACGAGCGGCTGCTCTATGAGGGGCTGGAGTTTACGGCCGAGGACCTGAAGGCCAACGACAGCCGCATTTTTGTCACCGATGCCATGCTGATGGCCCAGCGTGCGCTGCAGCTGGCGGGTAAGGACGGTCTGAGTTTTATGTTGGCCAGGGAGCTGCGTTTAACCATCCATGGCACCCTGGGCTTTGCGGCACTGACTAGCCCGACCTTTGAGGGGGCCCTGGATTCTGTTCGTCGTTACTTGCAGTTGCGAGCACCGTTTTTGAGCATGAAGCAGTCATTGGCCGGAGATCAGGTGCTGGTGCAGCTGTGCACCGAATTTGATGTGCCCGGACTATACGAGTTTCTGGCAGAAACCGTCAGCGCCACCCTGATATTGCTTACCGAACAGCTGCTCGATCGGGCGGATGCTGAAGCCAGAGGATTCGCGCTGGAAGACGGCAAGTTACCGGGCGTGTCGGTTCGCCTGGCATCTCCGGAACCCGCCTATTATCGGCGTTTTGCCAGCCAGTTGCCGGTGCGCTTTGACTATGGTCAGCCGGAGGAAATGCTGATTTTCCCTCGCCAGCTGCTGGATGTTCGTATGCGCCTGGCGGATGCCGAGGCCTCAAGGATGGCCCGGGACCAGTGTGAGTTTGAGCTGCAAAAAGCGTTGAAAGAACAGGGCGATATTGTGTTGGCCATCCGTAACATGCTGAGAATGACGCCGGGCCCACTGCCATCATTGGAGGCCATGGCTGAGCGATTTTGTGTGTCGTCCCGAACCCTCAAACGCCGGTTGGCGGATAGAGACACCCACTATCGTGAAATTGTCGAAGCGGTGTTGAAGGATCGGGCCATACAGCTACTGCGCTACACCACTCAGTCGGTCAGTGAGATTGCCTACGAACTGGGATATGCGGATTTATCCAACTTCAGCCGGGCGTTTCGCAAGTGGACGGGCAAGTCGGCATCCGAGTTCCGCGAGGACGGACCCGACCCCGCGCCAGACGTTGGCCCTTGATTTGTGTGGTCAGGGCACCCACATTCACGATTAAGAACAAATGCTCAATCCCGGCAGAGGAACCCAGGCAACTATGAATGGACAACCAGATACCCACAGCAAAATCATTGGCTACCTGCTCTGGATCTTCGGATTCCTGGGTTCCCACCGCTTCTATTACGGCAAACCCATCACCGGCACCATCTGGTTCTTCACCCTCGGGTTGTTCTTTATTGGCTGGATTATCGACCTTTTCCTGATTCCGGCGATGGATCGGGAGGCAGACAAGCGCTTTGAAGATGGCCATGTCAGCTACAACATCGGCTGGATTCTGCTCACTTTCCTGGGGGTGTTCGGAGTCCACCGGATGTACATGGGCAAGTGGATTACCGGCATTATTTATTTGTTCACTGGCGGCTTGTTCCTGATCGGTGTGCTGTATGACTTCTGGACCCTGAACAGCCAGATTTCAGAGCGCAACCACGCCGACCGGATTGGCTGATTACGAGTCTGCGGCAAGCTCGAGCTCAACCAGGCCATCTTCCAGGTAATCCAACATGCGCTGAAGGCTGGGCAGGGTTCGACGGCAGCCGATCAGGCCGAACTCTACCTGGCCGTTGTAACTGGTCAGGGTCATGTTCAGGGCCAGGCGGTCCATGTCGATCGACACCGGGTACATACCCTCCAGTTTGGCGCCATTCCAGTAACGGGGCGAGGACGGACCCGGTACGTTGGAAATCACGACGTTGAAGGTTTGCCAATTGGGCGCCATGCCGGTCAGTAAATGGAATGCTGCCGGCGCCAGGGTCAGCGCGGTGTAGTTGATGATCTCCTCGGACGACATGTGGCGATAGCGGTCTTTGGCTTCCTGCATGCCGTGATGAATTTTCATCAGGCGCTGGCTGGGGTCGTTCTCGTCGGTGTGTAAATTGGCAAGAATTACCCCTACCTGATTGCCTTCAGAGCTGTCGTCCCGGTGCAGGGAGACGGGCACAAATGCGATCAACGGTTTTGCCGGCAAGGCATCCCGGTTCATCAGGTAGGTGCGCAGGGCCGAGGCACACATCGCCGTGACTACATCATTCACCGTGGTGCCGGAGGCCTCGCATACCGCCTTGATTCGGGTCAGGCAGTAGGATTGGGCGGCAAAGCGCCGGGAGCCGGTGATTTTCTGGTTAAGCACACTGCGGGGCGCGTGGAAGATGGAATCGTAAGCCGGGTCCTTGCGCGCCTGGTTGACGGTTTTCAGCAACTCCTTTGCCACCGTGGGAAGGGTGCCCAGCTGCTTACCGGAGCTGCCCAGCAAGTGCGCAACGCTGCGCCAGAGTGATGGCCGGCTGTGGTCCCGGTCGGAACGCTGCCTTGGCGCCAGTGCCCAGATCGGCGGCAGGCCCATTTCGGTGGGGTCTTCACTCAGCATCCGGGTCGCCATGCGCATGGCGGATACGCCATCCACCAGGGAATGATGAATCTTGGTGTAGAGCGCGAACTGCCGGTCTTTCAGACCCTCAATCAGGTGAACCTCCCACATGGGCCGCTCCCGATCCATCAGGTGGGAGTGCTCGGCCGAGACAAACGACAGCAATTCCCGAATGCGGCCCGGTGTGGGCAGCGCCTCGAAGCGGAAATGATGCTCCAGGTCGAGGTGGTCTTCTTCTACCCACATGGGTTGCCCCAGCTTGTAAGCCAGCCTCTGATCGAAGGGTGTTGTTATTTTGTGCTGGGTTCTGAGCTGGTCAGCGAGCTGGGCCACATAATCATCCGGTGCGCCCTCGGGAAAGGAAAACAGCTGTAGCCCCCCCACATGCATGGGTTGCTGACGTTTTTCCAGCCAGAGGAAGAGTTGATCGGTGGGGGTCAGCGGTTTCACGTCGGCACCTTTTGGCAACTTGTTATTGGACTAGAGTGGATAGTACCCGAGTTACCGGGAGAGTGAATTGACCGGATGACCGATTATGACTTTTTGCCCGGTCAGGTCTGGAAGCTGCGTTTGCTCGTAGTGAATCATCAACAGGTGTCAAATGCATCAAAATAGAAACGCATAAGGAGAAGCGTGTGCAGCGTGTCTGTAGCTGGGTAATGGTCATTCTGATAGGCGCGATGTCGCCCGGTGCTTTTGCTCAGGACAGGCCGTCAGTGCGCCTTGAAGCGGTGGCAGAACAAGCGGTGGTTCAGGAGGCTTCACTCAACGGCACCGTCAATCCTCTGCGCAGCTCACGAATCTCTGCATCGGTTGCCGGGTTACTCAAAACCTTGCATGTGGATGTGGGTGACAGGGTAGTTGCTGGCGATCTGCTGGCGGAGCTGGATCACGAACTGGTGGACTGGCAAGGCCGTGCTGCCGGTGCCGAAGTGGAAGAAGCCCGTGCCCGACTGGCGGAGGCAGACCGAAGGTTGCAGGAGGCCCGATCGGTCGGTGCCGGGCGCAATATCGCCGCCACCGAAGTCAGCGCCCGGGAGAGTGAGGTAGCGGCGGCCACCGCGTCTTTGGCGCGGCTCGAAGCCGAGCGTCAGCAGATCAACGTGCAGGTAGACAGACACCGTCTGGTTGCGCCGTTTGACGGCGTGGTTAGTCACCGTTCGCTGGATCTGGGCGAGTGGGTGACGCCAGGGACTGAGCTGTTGCGCCTGGTGGATACCGACGACCTGGCACTGGATTTTCAAGTTCCCCAGGATTATTTTGCCCAGCTCAATGACGACAGTGAGCTGTGGATATCCCATCACAATGACCAGATTGAAGCCGACATCGTGACCCTGGTGCCGGTCAACGACGCTCAATCGAGGACTTTCCTGTTGCGGGCCGACCGACCCAGGAATTTACCCGTGCTACCGGGCATGGCGGTTCGGGCAACGTTACGGATCACAACCGGTGAGCGCGGCCTGACCGTGTCCCGGGACGCAATCAACCGATACCCGGAAGGTCGGGTAACGGTGTGGATTGCTGAGCCTGAGGATGACGACACCTTTACGGTCAGTGAAAAACGGGTTTGGCCGGGTGCCAGTTTCAGTGGCCGTGTTGAAATCACCCGTGGCCTGGACGGCGGCGAACAGGTGGTGGTGCGGGGAAATGAAAATCTCAGTGAGGGCGTGACGGTCCGGATCGCCGAGCGGGAGTCGAACTGATGTTTGCCGGCATTATCCGCCACGGCATTCTGGTGGCGGTGATCGCCCTGATTGTCGCCATTCTGGGTGCGGCTGCGGCCACGCGTATTCCGGTCCAGATGATTCCCGATCTGGAAGTTCGCACAGTCACCGTGGAAACCCGATGGGCCGGCGCCACGCCCCAGGACATCGAGAAGGAAATTCTGATTGAGCAGGAGCGCTTCCTGCGCAATGTGCCCAACCTGAGCCGGATGACGGCAACGGCATCCAGCGGCTCTTCCGAGATCGAGCTGGAGTTTCCGTTCGGAGTCGACATCACCGAAACCCTCATCCAGATCAATAACGCGCTGAGCCAGGTGTCGGACTATCCGCGCAATGTTGATGAGCCACGCATAGTAGCGGCCTCGTTTTCGGCCAACGCCTTTATGTATTTCCGCATTGCTACCCTGCAGGGCAACCCCCGGGAGCTGGACATCGAATTGATGCGGGACTTTGTGGAAGACAGGGTGCGCCCCCGTATGGAGAGCGTGTCGGGCGTCTCGGAAGTCACGGTTGGCGGCGGTGCTGATCGGCAGATGCAGATCATTGTTGATGAGACCGCCCTGGCCCAGCGTGGTTTGAGCCTGCTGGACCTGCGTGACGCCATCACCGCCCGTAACCGGGACATCTCCGGCGGCGAAGTGGATTCCGGTAAGCGCCGTTATCTGCTGCGGACGGTCGGGCGTTTTGATGACATGGAGGCACTGGAACAGCTGGTCGTTCAACGGGACGGAGACAGCGTGGTCCGGCTGGACGAGGTGGCCCGGGTGCGTCAGGGTCAGGCGTTGGCGAGGGACCTCTCCATCATCAACGGGCAGCGTGTGATCGGCTTGCAGGTTCGCCGGGAGAGCGGCTCCAACGTCATCCAGATCAAGCGGGCCATGCTGGAGGAGGTGGCCGCCATCAACCGTGAGTTGCTGGAGCCCGCCGGCCTCGAACTGGAGCTGACTTCCGACGATGCCCGTTATGTGGAAGCCTCCGTGGCCAATGTCTGGACCAATCTGGGCATCGGTGCGGTGTTCGCCACGCTAGTGATGTACCTGTTTCTGCGCTCGGGGCGGGCCACCTTTGCCGGTGTGGTTGGCATTCCGTTGTGCGCGATTGCGGCGTTTATTGGTCTGCTGATCACCGGGCGTACCATTAACGTGATCTCCCTGGCGGGCATCGCCTTTGCCATTGGCATGACCGTGGATAACAGCATTGTGGTGCTGGAGAACATCGAACGACACCGGAGACTGGGTCTGGACCGGATGGAATCGGCGCTCAAGGGGGTGCAGGAGGTATGGCCTGCGGTACTCGCCTCGACCGCCACCACCATTCTGGTTTTCCTGCCTATCCTGTTCATCGAGGAGGAGGCGGGACAGCTGTATTCGGACGTCGCCATCGCTATCTCGGCGGCGATTCTGGCTTCCATGTTAGTGGCCGTCACGATTATCCCTACCTTGTGCGCGCGCCTGGACTTTGGCGGCAAAGTCGACAATGTCGATCAGTATGGCAATGACACCGGGGGTGGATGGGTTGCTCGTGTGATGGGTCTGGTGCGCTGGCTGGTGGACGGGTCGTTGCGCCGGGTGTTGGTGATCGCCGCGACTACCGGGATCAGCCTGTGGATCATTCTGGTTTTGACGCCCCCTGCGGAGTATCTGCCAGAGGGCGAGGAGCCGAAAACCTTTGCCGTCATGACCGCGCCACCGGGCTATAACCTGACTGAAATGGCCGCCATCGCGGAGCTGGTAGAGGCGCATTTTCTACCCCACGTGAATGCCGACGGCGAAGCCTATGCCAGTGGTGACACCCAGGTGCCCCCGATTGCGTATCTGAACATGGGCGTTACGCCAACCCGGGTCCGGATCATTTCGGAGACCCTTGACCCCACCCACATCGACGCCCTGATGAGCGAGATTACTCGGGTATACCGGCAATTCCCGGGAATGCGCGCGTTTGCTGCCAAAGGCTCGATCATTTCCAGTAACGACGGGGGCACACGCAGTATCAATCTGGACATCTCCGGCCCGGATCTGGTGTCAGTCTACAAGGCTGCCAATGCCGCCTATCGCCGGGCCGAGCAGATCTTTGATGGCCCTCGCATCCAGAGCCAGCCGTCGACCCTCACTCTGGCCCAGCCGCTGATTCAGATCCGGCCGGACTGGGACCGGGTCGCGGAGCTTGGACTGGATGCGGAGGCCATTGGGTTCACCGTGGCCACCCTCACCGAGGGGAGTTATGTCGATGATTTCTTCCTGGATGACGAAAAGATCGACATCTACCTCTATGGCCAAGAGGGCCAGCAACCAGACCTGAGCAAGCTGCCGGATGTTGCCGTACACACGCCCTTGGGAGCCATTCTGCCGTTGTCGACCCTGGCCACGATCGAAGAGACCGTGGATACCAGCACCGTTCGCCGGGTTGATGGCCGGCGCACCGTCACCCTGAATGTGATACCGCCGGCGGACGTGCCTCTTGAGGCTGGGGTGGAGAGAGTCCGGACCGAACTGCTGGATGCCTTGCGGGCCAGTGGCGAGCTACCGGCCAACGTGACCGTGGATATTTCCGGGGCCAGTGATCAGCTTAACGCCACCCGCGATGCCCTGACGGATAACTTCCTGATCGCCGTTGCCATTGTTTATCTGCTGTTGGTGGCCATCTTTGCGCACTGGGGATTCCCGCTGCTGATTATGACGGCGATTCCCCTGGGGGTGGCTGGCGGTATTGTCGGGCTTGGATTGATGAATCTGGTGGGCGGGATGTTGCCGGTGATCGGCCTGCAACCGTTGAGTCAGCCTTTTGACATGATCTCCATGTTGGGATTCCTGATTCTGATGGGAACAGTCGTCAACAACCCGATACTGGTGGTGGAACAGGCTCGCCACAATCTGCGCAGCAAAGGCGTGACCGTGGTGGAGGCGGTCACCGGTGCCGTTCAGACCCGGTTGCGGCCCATCGCCATGACCACCATGACCACCCTTTGTGGCCTGTCACCCCTGGTTTTTCTGCCCGGCGAGGGGACGGAGCTTTACCGGGGGGTCGGGGCGATTGTGCTCTTTGGCCTGTTGGGCGCGGCGATAGTGACCGTGACCTTCCTGCCCTCGCTGATTATTCTGGTCTTGGGTCGACGGGTTAGGGCTGAGGCCCCCTGAGTGCTTTGACCTTATGCTCGAGCACAGTGGCCCCGGCCTCGTCCGGAGCGACAGGGTGGTCGGCAAGAAGGTGTATCCTGGACCAGAAACGCTTCGGCAGGTGACTGAATGCCGGGCCGCCGCAGTGGCTGAAGAAACTGCCCCAGAGGCCTCTCAGTGCCATCGGTACGACGGTGACCGGCCGGCGCTGCAGAATCATGTCTACGCCAGATTTGAAAGTATCCACCTCGCCGTCCTTGGTCAGTTTGCCCTCGGGGAAGATGCATACCAGGTGGCCCGCGGCCAGTTCCTCATCAATGCGGTCAAAGGCCGCTTCGTAGATCTCCGGGACTTTGGATTTCGGTCCAATCGGGATGGTCTTGGCCAGCCGGAAGAAGCTGCCCATGATGGGGGTGGAGAAGATGTTGTGGTCCATTACAAAGCGCACCGGCCTGCGCACGGCACCGGCAATCACCAGGGCATCCATGTAGGACACGTGATTACACACCAGCAGCGCGGGTCCTTGCTCCGGAATCCGATCCAGATGGTGGTGGCTAACCCGGTAGACCGTGTGGGATAGCACCCAGATCACGAAGCGCAGAGCAAAATCCGGCACCTGTTGGTAGACAAAGCCCGCCACGATCAGGTTCATGATCGACAGCACCAGGAAAAACTCGGGAATGCTCAGCCCGATCACGCCCAGCATCAGCATCGCCAGCAAAGCACTGATCACCATGAATAACGCGTTGAACACATTGAGGGCGGCGATCACCCGGGCCCGGGACTCCGGCTTGGCCTCCCGCTGAACATAAGCATACAGGGGCACAATAAACAGCCCGCCAAAGATGCCGATGGCCAGCAGATCAATGGCCACCTGACGGTAGTGAGGATCGGTGATGATCATCCACCAGTCTGAGGGGATGGGCTGCTCGGGCATGTTGAAGTACAGGTGAATGCCGAAGAAGCTGAGCCCGAGTGAGCCGATGGGCACAATGCCCAGCTCAATCTTGTGGCCGGACAGCCGCTCACAGGCAATGGAGCCGGCGGCAATGCCAATGGTGAAAATGGCCAGCAGGATGGTGACCACGGTTTCGTCACCCATCAGGTGGGTTTTGGCAAAGTTGGGGAACTGGGTCAGGTAGGCGGCGCCTAGAAACCAGAACCAGGAAATGGCCAGAATGCTCAGGAACACATTGTGGTTGTCCCGGGCGATGGCCATCAGCTTCCAGGTTTCCTGGAGCGGGCGGAACCGAATCTTCAGATCCGGCGCGGCGGCCTCAGCCTTGGGAATCCGCAGCGCGGCGATCAGGCCGGCGACGGCCAGTAAAGCAACGGCCACCGCGATCACCGGACCCGGCACCGGGGCTTTCATCATCACACCGGCCATCAGCGTGCCCACCAGGATGGCCACAAAGGTGCCCATTTCCACCAGCGCGTTGCCTCCTATCAGCTCGGAATCCTTCAGAGCCTGGGGCAAAATGGCGTACTTGACTGGCCCGAAAAAGGCCGATTGCACACCGGTGAGGAACAGCAGCAGAAACAACATCTCGTACCAGCCAAACCAGAGCCCGACGGCGGCGATGCCCATGATCACCACCTCGGCAAACTTGATCCAGCGGATTACCGCAGACTTTTCATAGCGGTCTGCCACCTGGCCGGCAATGGCGGAGAACAGAAAGAACGGCAGGATAAACAGCATGGCGGCGAGGTTGACCACCACATCGGCCGACAACCCGAACAGGCCGCCGGCGGTGTAGGTGACCAGCAACAGCAGGGCATTTTTGAACAGGTTGTCGTTAAACGCCCCGGCGAACTGGGTCACAAAAAACGGCAGGAACCGCCGTTGTGACAGCAGGCGAAACTGACTGTGATCTTCCATGATCCGGATACCCTCGATCGACCTTGTGATGTTGCCGGAGACTAAACCGGTCTTGTGGGGTGGTCAAGCATCGAGGCGGCCCCCATACTGGGGCTCAGGCTGAGTCTGTTCAAACAACAACGATGATTTGGGAGCTGTCTTCAATGGATGTACAACACGCCGTCCAGTCCCGTAGATCCGTCCGGGATTTCCTGGGCACCCCGGTCTCCGAGGCCACCCTTCGCAAAGTGATTGAAACCGCCACCCGAGCCCCCTCCGGCGGCAACCTGCAACCCTGGCACCTGCATCTGGTGACCGGTGACGCTCTGGCCCGACTGAAGAGCCTGATGCGCGAGAAAGTGAGCAAAGGCTTTAGCGAAGTGCCGGAATACGAAATCTACCCACCCAAATTGCAGTCACCCTACCGGGACCGCCGCTTCGAAATTGGCGAACTCATGTACCGTCAGCTCGACATCCCCAGGGAAGACAAAGCCGCCCGCTTTGAATGGTTCAAGCGTAATTTTGAATTCTTCGGCGCCCCCGTGGGCCTGTTCTGCACCGTCGACGACAACATGGGCCCGCCCCAGTGGTCCGACCTGGGCATGATTCTGCAAACCATCATGCTGTTGTTACGGGCCGAAGGCCTCGACAGCTGCGCCCAGGAATCCTGGTCGGTGTACCCGAAATCCATCGCTGAATTCCTCGACCTGCCCGAGGGCCGCAAAGTCTTCACCGGCATGGCAATCGGCTACGCCAATCCCGACAGCCCGGTGAACCAGATCACCAGTCCCCGGGCACCGATGCACGAGAACGTCCAGTTCCTGAGCTGATCTCAAAGCTCGGCTCAGGCGGCGGTCGACGCTGCCTTTCCAAACGAAAAAAGCCGGAGCATCATGCTCTCGAAAGAGAACAGATGGTCCGGCGCCAATGCCAACAACAATGATCTGATGGTCTAGCCTGATTCCTTGGCCGGGACAGTCGTCCTTGATTTATTTAAAGCGATTTTCGTGCCAACTTTATAAGTCTAATAAATTCAGTGAGCTAATAATTCTGGCCCCTTAGTGTCGCCTGTGATTGGCGATATGGATGCCCCGGGATGGGGCGACTTGCACGATGATGAAGCTGGTGATTCTGGCCTGTTAATTCGTGCAGACGAGTCAGACTGGAACACGCTATGCCCTACGTGGCCCAAGCCCTGATATCCACGCCCGCAGTGATTGGCAATCAAGCTGCAGGGCTCAACAGCTGTAGAGGCACCCGATAGCGCAGCAAACGGGATTGGTGGCTGACCAGAACGGTACAGGTTTTGCGGTTTACCCGGATGACTTCACCTTTTTTCTCAATGCGTCCGTGACCAAAACGCACGGCATCCCCAATCTGCCATTGCCTTAGGGCCTGAATTGGGTTGGGCAGCTTAAAGGCTGAACCCGAGAGTTCAATGTCGGCCAACGCTGCCTGTTCGCTCAGATACTGCCGGGTAGCATTGGCCGCCCCGCTGCCGTGCAGTTCATCTAGCGCTTTATAAAAATGCTGGTTGTGCACCGACCCATAATGCCGCTGCCCTGCGCTGTGCTGCAGCAAATGGGCAAATTCATGGCAGCAGGTATGGGCCAACAGGTTCAGCACACTCACCTCACCCCCAAAATAACCCCGGCCGCGGATTTCCCGGGTAGACAACCAACCTAGTGCGGTTTCCGGCTGATGCTTGGCCGCAATCATCCGCACTCCATAGTTGATCAGATGCTGCTTATGGCGCGGATCGTAACGGTGATACGTGGCCTGTCCGGAACCAATGCGAAGCGTCAGCCCGGCCCCCCGGTTTTGCGCCTGAATTCGGTTTTCAGCCGGTGCCCAGAGGATATCTCGGGTGGCCTGGCACATGAGTGCGCCGAGTTTATGAGTAGTTTGCTTGGGGATGGGCATGGGTTTCACGTGAATTGGGTGAAATGTTTGAAGGTACAGTACGAAACATAGCCGACAAGGGTAATCACAGAATATACAAATTACTATGGTCCGCCGAAGCTGCCACTTAAGCCATCAATAGTAATCAGACAAACTGTCACCAGATATCAATAAGTGGTGACAGTTTGTCTGATTCTGGCTCCGCCGGATCCTCACGGGTACACCTCCAAACCCTGTTCAGGCTGGCGGATCTGCCGCCGATTGAAAACCCGGATCTTGCGGCTGTCGCGACCCGTTTTCCCCATGCGGTGCTGTGCCTGATTTCTGCACTGGACTGGCATGGCATCACCACGCAGATTCCCCATCAGGTACATTTGTCGTTGGCGCGGGATGCCCGCCTACCGGTTCTCCGGGCGGGCCTTCAGTGAGGGTATTGAGCAAGTGGACATGGATGGCATTACACTGCAAGTCTACAACCTGGAGAAAACCCTGGCGGACTGTTTCAAGTTCCGCAACCGCATTGGGATGGATGTGGTGCTGGAGGCGTTGGAGCTTTACCGCACCCGTAAAAACTTTCTGCCGGGAAACCTGATGGAATACGCGAGAATCTGCCGGGTCGCCAATGTGATGGCGCCTTAAGTGGAAGCCAGACTTTAAGTGAGTGCGCCTAACCAATGGAATAACTGATGTGCAAGGAGATCACTATGGCCAAAAACATTGCCGCGTCCGTTCGCCAGAATTCCGATGCAACTGGATATCGGCTTTGGTGATCCCGTTTTCCGCCGTTTTTGTGGCCAGCAAGCAGCGACAGTGGCAGGTTTTTCGTAAACGACTTGGCCAAGACTATGTGTCAGAGGCATTTTCGGAAGTTGTGGATGAGGTGGTTGAGTTTCTTAGTCCCTTGATTGCGGCTGAAGCGGTGGACCAGCTACGAAAAGTTTGGTACCCGCCCGGCCCATGGAGTCACTAGGTTATTGGCGTGTATCCCTCAGGGTTACCCTATTCCCTAATTTTTACGCCATTTATCCGCAATAACGATGAGCTTTCAGCTGGCCCCTGAAATGTAATAAGTGATTGAGCTTGGCTGTTCGGTACGATAAATACGGTTCTAAATTCTCCCTGAACTACTCCAAATACCTGAGCTTCGGGAATCTGCTCTATCCAAACTGGTTTGTTTGAACCCTGACTTGCGCTCTCAAAGAGCGTCAGTGAAGTGTCGATTGCTGAACCTGAGCTTACTGAACTTGGGATGTCCTCTGATTTAACAAAACCTACGATCCGGTCGTTTCGCAGAAACACAAGTTCGCCATCTCTCACCTTTACAGAGGAGAACATCTTATCTGGTACTTCTATGGTTAATTCGCCGTATGGTTGAACCACCAATGGAGAGTGCGATGAACAGCCGGAGAGAAGAAGTACAAATGCTAAAGCTAGGCCTATCCTCGGCATGGTAAGGGTCTCATTTCAATGTTAATTCTATATGTGCTTTTAACTGGCTGCTGATAAACAGATCGCCATGCCATAATTTCTGGCGGTAGTGACTTGACAGCCGAGCCCATCCAGCTGGATTCGATTGCCGTTTAATTGTTGAGAAAAGGAACGAAGAACTATTTTTTGCCAGCCTTTTGAAATCTTGGCATATTCTGCCATCAGCCAGGCGCTCCAGTGGGTAGATTCCTTGGGCAGATTTTTGACCATGTCATCAAGAATCGATTTGACCGTTTTCCGATCCAGCTTCCTGAGCTGTCCGGGCCTTGGTGCATTCTGAAGACCGGTTACGCCTTGTTTCGTGAAACGACTGCGCCACTTAAATACAGTGGGCGTGCTGATTTTCAGGGTTTCAGCAACTTCTTTTGGAGATTGGTCCGTGTTCAAGGACAAAAGTATCCGTGCTTTTTGGACAAAAATTCTGACTTGGCATGCTCGTTCGTGACCAACTCTCCAACTCCAGTTGGTCATTTTCAGCGAGGCTGAAAGGTGCTGATTGCCGGGCCAAAACAGAATCCCCAAATCCGCCGCGAATAAGAACCCGAGAATATGTCATATTTAGACTAATGAATTACCCAGACGGTACACTATCAGCGCCATTTGTAGATGTTGGCGCTGCTCATGCCGCGCTCACAAACCGTTGCATTGTTTTCGGGGGCGCTACCAGATAACTGATGTTACAATAGCACTTTTCCACCTGGATTTTGTCGAAACTAAGCAGCCATATCCGTGTAGATCCATCTCTTTAATTTTGTTTTTTGATGTCTTGAGGATTTGTTTCAACCAGCCTCTTGTTAACATGGATGATCCACCCAATAAGTCGACAATAAGCTCCCTGAGGTTAGCATTGCAATCCATGTTTGCAATTATCATGTCTTCAACTACATCGAAGGTCCTATTGTTAAATTGGGACTTTCGAGATCGAATCGAAAGATCATCACCCAGAGTTGCCGCTATTAAAATATAAAGCGCATCCTTTTCGCTAGTGGTCAGCATCTCAGATTCCTTCTGCTAAGCTAATAAGTTCTTCTTCAGTAATTCCCTGGGAATAGAGTGATAATAGGTGGTCGGTTACATTGTTTTTTATTATGAATGCAATGCATTTCTCATCTTTGCAGGCGCTATAAATATCCGTGTCAAATTTTGATTTTATAGTGAGGTTGTCAATTCCAAAAGAATGATCAATTTCGATGGTTGAGCTCTTGAGGACGTTGGCAGTTTTTTTATCAAGATCGTTTTTATTTTTTATATTAAAAAGATACTTTGGGTAATCTTTTAGATCAAAATCACTTGGTAGAGATTCTAGTTCTTTTGTTATTACGATACCAGAAATCAAATTACCCTCGGGCCATCCTACTGATAATCCGTCAGCAGTGAAAACGGTGGAGCCTGAAAGCAACTTGGTTGGAACCTGAAGGTTAAAATCGCCACTATAAGATATTGTGGTTTGAGAGGTTGCACACCCTGTCAACAATATAGTTAAGAAGAGAGCCGCTCCAAATTTCATTGAGTAAGTCCTTTTGGGTTGACTATTAAAAGAAAATAGCAGGTTTGTGATTGCGAGGCGGTCTGGTCTGCCTAGTTCGATATGAGACGACCTCTTGCCGGGTCGCTAAACAGTTGTCAGCTATTACCCATGGAAGACTCAAATTATTAATGAGTGTTTGAGTGGGCAATACACAAAAAGATTTTCCACCAAGATCTTACAGTACAATAGTGCAATAAAGAACCTAAAGGTATTACAGCATAGCTGGTTACTTCTGAGTTGAGGATCCCAAAGCCCTGAATCAAGGGCCTTGGGTGGCGTCGAATTGATTAGGCTTCGACTGGAGAACGCCAATCGTCAGCGCCAGAAGTCCCAGCTACGGTGTGTTCCCAAGTAACTTTACGGTAGGACAGGGCAACGGTGACCAACTGGGTGAAGTCAGCACTGCCAGGGTCTTGGCAGTGAGGCATTTTGCAGTCGATATTAACGATAGTTGCATCTTCCAGGATGGTAGAGAAAAAGTGCTCCTGCTTGCCTTCAACGGACGTGCGGTACCACTTGAGCTCGACTTTCGGCAGCATTTCACCGGAAGCCAGGGCGTTGTACATCAGGGGGGTGGCTTTGTTCAGGGCTGCAGTAAACTCAAAAGGCTTATGAACGCGCTGGCCGGAAGGCTGGCCGGACTGAGGGTCTGTCGGAACCAGCACGGTGTGGCTGAATTCCTGAACCAGCACTTCGTCTTCATGACCTTCAACGTAGATGTTGCCTACGGAATCGGAAGTGAATGCGCCAGCGGTGATGTTACCCTGAGTTTTACCTTCAATGCTGATATAACAAGGAGTTGGCATAGTCTGCTCCATGACGTGTAAGTGAGTGTTCGTCCCCGGGGTGTTCCCTGGACGGATAGAAAGTAATCAAGGCCCGTGCCAACCCTGAAAAATATAATAAAAACAAAACTATGGTGCATTTTGATGTGCTCCGGGAAAGGTGGTGAGCAAAGCCTTGCTTAGCCAGCGGGCGAGCTTTTGCTGACTGGGCAATTAATTGCCCAGTCAGGGTCGATAGGCGAACGACAACATCAGGGCCAACATCAACAGCGCCGAGAGTCCCTGCCAGAACACCACCGGGTGGCGCTCGATCAGCGGCAGTCTGTGCTGTTTTTGCCATTGCGGGTTGGGCTGGCGCAAATCAAACAGAAACTCGGACAGTGCCGGGTAGCGTTTGTGGGGTTCAGGGTGCAATGCCCGGGCCAGTGCCTGGTCTATCCATTCCGGCAGGTTGTCCCGGTGCAATCGGGCCGGGTGGTAGCTCAGCCCATGTAGCTGTTTTCGATTGCGGATGCCTGGTACGCGGGTGCCGTAGGGCAACTGTCCGGTCAGCATCTGATAGGCAATCACCGCAAGTGAAAACTGATCCGCCTGCCAGCCTGTGGGCTCACCCAGAAAGCTCTCGGGAGCACTGTACAGGGCAGCGCCCCGGGTCCAGTGCGGTTCCTGATGCTCGTTCAATTCTTGCAGACCGGCAATCCGGGTAGCGCCAAAGTCGATCAACACCACGGTACCCTCGGTATTGATCAGGATGTTCTCCGGCTTCAGATCCTGGTGCACCATTTCCAGCCGGTGAAAGGCTCGCAGCCCCCGGGCAATCTGCTCGATCAGTTGTCGGACAGTTTCCAGAGCCGGCGTCGGGTTGTCCAATAACCACTGCCGCAGGTTGGTTCCCTGCAGGTATTCGGTCACCAGGTACAGGCAGCTGCGTTGGCGTTCCGGCGCAAAAGCCCGGACCACGTGAGGGCTGTCGATTCGTTGGGCTACCCACTGTTCGGTGGCGAAAACGGAGAGTGCTCCGGGGTCCTGCTGCGTCTCCACGGCGGGTACTTTCAGGGCGACCTGCTGGCCGCTGAGTTCGTCTGCGGCGAGGTAGACATGGCTGCGACTACTGGCATGAATCGACCGGATGATTCGATAGCCATCCAGTACCTGCCCCGATGCCAGTTCCGGGGCAAAGGGCAGTTGCTGTGCCTGCTGAGCGACCTCTTTGTTGCTCCTGCTTGCAGCAACCGATTCAACCCGGACAATCTGCAGGGTCAGATTGTCATCACTACCGTTGGCCAGCGCTGTGGCCACCAGCTGCTGGGCGGCCGTGTCCAGATCGTCACCGGCTTCCCGGATGGCTCTGGCGATCTCTCTTTGGGGCAGGTGCTCGTACAGGCCGTCGGTGGCCAGCACAAAGACACCACCGGGCCAGACGGGAACCGTAAGATAGTCAATGTCGACTTGCTGGCTCAGCCCCATGGCCCGGTTCAGGCAGCTGTCATCCTGAGAGAGCCAGACCCGGTGATCGGTGGTCAGTTGCTCCAGCGAGTTGTCCTGTAACCTGCAGATGCGGGCGTCGCCGACATGGAAGAGGTGAGCGGTGGCCGATTTCAGTACCAGCACGCTGAGAGTGCAAACATAGCCCCGGTCCTGGTCATATCGGTACCGGCTTTGACGCGTCTGGGCGTGCAGCTAGGCGTTACTGGCCCTCAATACTCGTTGGGCAGATTGTTTGACTGACCAGCTGTCGGGCGTCGAATAGTAATCGCTCAGAAATCCTGCAACCGCCGATTCACTGGCAATCTGACTGACGTTGCTGGAGCTGATGCCGTCGGCAATGGCCACCGCAATGCCTTTGGAATGAAGCTGGTGATTGTCTGGAATCAGCAGTCCATGGAAATCCTGGTTGACCGGCTTGCGACCCTTGTCCGAATGCTGGCCAGTTGTCACTGCGAGTTGGGTGGTCATGGTTGGTGTGCCTCGAATAATCGCAGAAAGCCCGATGGATGCGGCCACCGGGCTTTCTGCGTACAGCAATCGTTCAGTCGACGTTGGCCATTAACCTTCCTGATAGGCGGTTGGCATGGTGCGCTTGGGCGCGGTGCGCACGTGAGTGGCGTAGAGGGTCAGGCCGGTAAACGACAGGCCACCGACCAGGTTACCCAGTACCGTCGGGATTTCGTTCCAGACGAAGTAATCGAGGATGCCGAATTCGCCACCCATCAGCAGGGCAAACGGGAACAGGAACATGTTGACGATGGAATGCTCGAAGCCCATGTAGAAAAACAGCATGATCGGCATCCACATGGCCAGCACCTTGCCGGGAACGGTGGTGGAAATCATGGCACCAACCACGCCCATAGACACCATCCAGTTGCACAGCACGCCCCGCAGAAAGATCGTGAACCATCCGGCCGCGCCATGCTCGGCATAGCCCAGGGTGCGCTCTTTGCCGATGTCGGCAATCCGGTCACCCACCGCACCCGGCTCGATATTGAAGCCGTAGGTGAAGACAAAGGCCATGATCAGAGCGACGGTCAGGGCGCCGGCGAAATTACCAAGAAACACCCAGCCCCAATTGCGCAGAATACCCTGGGTATCGACGCCCGGGCGTTTATCGAGCAGCGCCAGTGGGGTCAGCATGAATACGCCGGTGAGCAAATCAAAGCCCATCAGGTACAGCATGCAGAAGCCGACCGGGAATAGCATGGCACCGACCAGCGGGCTGCCGGTTTGCACCGCGACCGTAATCGCAAACACTGCCGCCAATGACAGGATCGCGCCGGCCATGAATGCCCGGATCAGCACATCGCGGGTGGCCATGTAGATTTTCGATTCACCGGCGTCCACCATTTTAGTGACGAATTCCGAAGGCATGATGTAAGACATAGCGTTATCCCCTGAGCTTTTTCTGGCTGTCTTTTCGACAGGCGAAAAAAAACGGCGTCGCTCATAAGCCGCCATTCGTTGGCAGGTATGAGCAGACGCCGTCGTCTGAAACAAATTTTGTGTGTGGGCAGAAAATACCATCTGCTGAATCCGTATGAGCAGGCATCGTGCCAGTCTTGGGGAATAGTCAGAAAGCGCTTTTTAATCAGTCATTAACATGTTTTAGAAAAGCTTGGTTTGGTGGCGATGGAATGATGGGCTGCACCGGCTCAGTGCGGTTCGCGCCGGCATGGTGCGGAATCAGCGCAGGCTGAAGCGCACCGGCAGGGCATAGGTGAAGGTCTGGCCGCGCATGTTGTCAGGCACTTCGGGTAGGGGCGCGGCCTGGGCCAGCATTTCTCGGGCCGCGTCGTCGAGCAATTGATGGCCGGAACTGTCTCGCAGCGAGTGGCTGAGCAGTGAGCCGTCGCGGGAAAATTCGAATATGATTACGGGCGTGCCCTCCTGGCCAAGCCTCCGGGCTCGACGCGGATACTCGTAGAAGCGGGCCAGATGACGACTGAGTTTGCTCAGGTAGCTGTCGACATCAGAGGATTCCCCCGCCGTTTGCAGTGGCACGGCACTCTGGCTTTCCTGAGCGTCGGCTTCTTCGCCGGTTGGTTCGCTGGCGTCAGCTTCGGCTGCTTCAGCAACGGGTTGCTCCGGCTGCTCAACCGGGGTTGGCTCCGGTTCTGGTTCGGGCTCTACTATTGGCTCTGGCTCTGGCTCTGGCTCTGGCTCTGGCTCTGGCTCTGGCTTTGGTTCTGGGGGGGGGGCAGGGATCGGTTCCGGGGCTGGTTCTGGTGAGTTCTCTGGCTCCGGAGCTTTGCGGCCGGCCAGGTTGATCTTGATAGCTGGTGCCGAGTTGACCGCCCGATCGCCAAGTGTTGCCAGTTCCATTGACTTGTCCGGCGCGGCCAGTACCAGAGTGATGGCCGTGGTACTGATAGCAATCGTCATGAACAACAGCTTTGCCCGCTTGCTTACCTGGCTCATGCCTTCGGCTCCGTCAGCAGCAGCACCTGAGCGTAGCCGCCCTGTTCCAGAAGCTGTAACAGGGTCTCCAGGTCGGTCATGGTGAGCGACTGGTCGGCGGCAATTTTCAGTGGCTGGTTGTCATCGGGCACCGGCAGTGCCTCCAGCAGCGACCCGCCGGTAAGAGCCTGGCCATCTACCAGCCATTGGCCATCAGCCCGCACCATCAAGTCGGCGTCTGGCGATCGCACCTGCTTCTGCGGGGTCGTTCCGGGCAGTTCCGGCAACGGCTCGTTGGTCAGCTGCCCAGCCACAATAAAAAACATCAGCAATAGAAAGACCAGGTTGATCAGGGGCAGAAGCGCGTCTTCAACACGCTCCAGCAGCCCCTTGCCGGAGGTGGACGGTGGTGGCACAAGTTGCGTCATGAGTCAGGTGTTGCGCTGCGTTTCCAGTGAGCAGTGACACCGGCGTTATCCAGTGCGCTCAGGGTGCGGGTGAAATCTGCCAGCGTGCTGTCGAGGGTCGTTGTCAGATTGGCTTCTCTGATGCCGGCCGCACTCAGGGCGGGCAGCAACTCGCTTAATGAATAGCGGGTATCCTGCCAGTTGATCAGGCCGTTCGCGCTGACCTGAAGTTCGGGTATGGGATCACCGGTGACGCTGCTGCGGTCTTGAGTGTCGTTGCCAAGCTCCAGGTAATCCACCGGCAGCAATCGTGTGGTCAGCATGAAAAACACCAGCAGGATAAACACCACGTCAATCAGTGGTGTAATCCGTATCGGAATGGGGCGGCTGGGCCTGGGTTCAACCAGTTGCATGGGCAAAACGCGGGTTGTCGCTAACACCGTAATCATCGGCGACTGGAGCGGGAGCCTTGTGCTGCGGCTCGATGGCCTCGGGGGCAACGACGGGCTCGCCAACACGGATGACATTGAACACGCTGACCAGGGTGCTGTTGATGGTTTGATGAATCCTGCGCAGGCGGAATTCGATCCACGCCGCCAGGGCTGCAAACGGAATGGCGACAATAAGCCCTGCGGCGGTTGTGGTCAGCGCCTCGTAAATTCCACCACTGAGCTGGCTGGCGTTGGCGCGGCCTTCGGTGGCGGCCATGGCACTGAACGCTTCCATCATGCCCATGACGGTACCAAGCAGACCCAGCAGCGGGGCAAGGGCGGCAATTACCTCAATGATCTTCAGGGGCGCTTCAAAAGGCTCCAGTGATCGCTGGGCGTCGCGCACCGCTGTTTCACGAACGGCGGTCGTGTTGGGGTTGGACTGGCAGGCCGACATGGTGTTTGCCAGCAAATGCATGAGCGGATTGGTGCGCCCAAACAGTCCGGCCTTGCTTTGCAGATCGCTCGGGCGGGCGTCTGCAGGTGATTTTTGCCACTGGTCAATCATTTGCCGGATTGATCTGGTTAGCCGGGGCGCATAGAAGGTGCCCAGCATCATTAGGTACAGGAATGTCATCACCCCGATCAAAGCAATGGCAATCAGCACCCACATGACGGGACCGCCCATGTCTACCAGCTGGGCGAGCGGACCATGTTCTGAAAGGGCAGCCGATGCGGCGCTGAGGGAATTCATACGGAATCGCTCAAAGATTAAAGTAGAACTAAATAATAACGATTATCACTCGAATTACAAGTGAGAATCTGACGTTACCCTTGTGGTTTGCTACGATTTTTATCGTAAAAGCAATTAACCACCGCCGATGGTGGAGGTTGGTCCGCGGTCATCTCCGTGCCAGTTACATCAGGCAGCGATCCGCTCTAGCTGATCCAGCCCGCAGACACTGCGGCCTGCCACAGCAAGCGTACGGCCATCAATGTCAGCACCAGATTGAAAGCCAGGCTGAACCAGCGGTTGGTCATGGACTTCAGCACGTGCAGGCCCAGCCAGGTACCGGCAAAGCCGCAGGCGATCATCGCCAGAATAAACAGCAGCCAGTCCGAGAATACAAACCCGGCAATGCCGAACACCAGTGCTTTGGGGGCGTGTTGCAGCGTCATGGCGGCGGCAAAAGTGGCCACCGTTTTGAAGCGGTCCTGATGGATCTGCTTGATAAAGGCGGCCACTAAAGGGCCAGTGGCGCCGACAAACAGGCTGACAAAGCTGGTGACGGCAGACGCCACAAAAATACCCACAGGCCCGAAAGAGGCTTTCGGCAGTTTCGGGCCCCAACACAGATACAGCACAAACAGCGCAATAGATAATTGCCAAAGATGAGCGGGCAGGTCGACCAGCAACCAGGCCCCAAGGGCCGCGCCTGCAATAACGCCGGGAGTCAAGGCGGCGATCACTTTCCAGTCAATGTGGCGGCGGGTCAGCACGGCCCGGCCGCTGTTGGAGCCCAGCTGAATCATGCCATGCACCGGAATAATCGCTACCGGGGGCATCCAGGTGGCCATCAGGATCAACAGGAGAACGCCACCACCGGCACCGAGCACGGCCGTCAGCATCGAAGTGATGACGGACGCCAGTAGAAGAAAAATGGCAACCGTTGGGCTTATGGCCTCCGGAAACAAGGTCAGGTCCATGGAACTCACTTTGGGATTGGCGTAAGCTCCTGAGTTTCCGGTTTATACCCCAAATGTCCAGGGGTGTTTGGATAGAAAACAACAAACAGGGTTGCCGATGAAACAGTCCGAATACCTGAGATACGACGCCACCGCACTGGCTGATCTGATTCGCCGGGGCGATGTTAGCCAACGGCAGGTGGTAGACGCTGCGGTAGAACGCGCCAATCAGGTGAACCGCGCCCTCAACGCGGTCTGTCAGCCTCAGTATACGGAGGCGCTGAGCCAGACCGTACCGTCAGAGGCACCGTTTGCCGGCGTGCCGATCCTGCTGAAAGATCTGGCCCAGGAACAGGCCGGGCAACCGTGCACCTACGGTAGCCGTGCATTGCGCCAGAATATCCCGAGTCGGGATTCGGAGTTTGTTGAACGTGCCCGCAACGGCGGCCTGGTTTTCCTTGGCCGCACGGCAACGCCAGAGCTTGGCCTGAAAGCTGTAACCGAGTCCGTGTTATGGGGCCCCAGCCGCAATCCCTGGAATACCGAACTGACCCCGGGTGGTTCCAGTGGCGGTTCGGGTGCGGCCGTGGCGGCAGGTATCGTGCCGATGGCCGGTGCCAATGATGGTGGGGGCTCGATTCGAATTCCGGCGGCCTATAACGGATTGTTCGGCTTGAAGCCGTCTCGTGGCCGAATATCTTCTGGCCCCCAAGTCGGCGAAGCCTGGACCGGTGCGTCCACCGATCATGTGGTCACCCGCACAGTGCGCGATAGCGCCGGCATGCTGGATGTCCTTGCCGGGACGGCCAGCGGTGATCCTTTCGGAATACCGGGCCCTGCAACCTCCTGGCTGGAGCTCATGCAGCAGTCGCCGGGCCGGCTCAGAATCGGTGTGTTCACCGCTTCGCCATACGGTACTGACGTCGCGCCGGAGTGCGTGGCCGCGGTGGAAGAAACCGCCCGGATACTCGAGGGCCTGGGGCACCATGTTGAGTATGCCCGCCCGGAGTTCGACGGCATGGCGCTGGCACGTTGTTATCTGGCCCTGTATTTCGGCGAAGTGTCATCGATGATGGACAAAGCGAAGGAGCAGTTCGGCGCCAGCGACAAGGATTTTGAATTGGAGACCCGTTTACTGGGCATGCTGGGGCGCACCATGCCTCTGCCCGACTATGTTCGCCGTCGCCAGCAATGGAACGAGTTCGCCCGGGCACTGGGTGCGTTCTTTGCCAGTTTCGATCTGTACCTGTGCCCGACAACGGGACAGCTGTCCGCAAAAATCGGAGAAATGGACACGCCGTCGCATCTGAAACTGATCGCAAAACTGATGTTAACCCTGAAGGCGGGCAAGCTGGTTCATCGCAGTGGCCAGGTGGATCAGATGGCGCTCGAAAGTCTGGCCCGGACACCGTTCACCCAGTTGGCGAACCTGACTGGAACGCCGGCCATGTCGGTCCCCATGCACTGGACCCGCGACGGCTTGCCGGTCGGTGTTCAGTTTGGCGCCGCCCAAGGTGGCGAAGATCGCCTGCTGCAACTGGCCGCCCAGCTTGAGGAAGCCAGTCCCTGGTTTGCTAATTACGAGCGCCTGGAAAACGCGTTCTGACGTTTTTTGGGTGAAACCGGCGCGGTTTGTGATCCGCGCCCGTAAACTCCACGTTTATCTTTGCAGGCGGAACAGGCTATGCTGTAAGCAGGAACCGAGTTCCTGACCATCCTGATGGCATCGAGGAGGCGAGCATCTTATGAACCAATCGATGGCAATCGACGAATTGGTATCCGTAGCACAGGCCGAGGCCATGGGCGAACTGGATGCCCCGATGATGGCGATAGTTCTGTCCAGTGAACAGAGCTACGACCTGCCCATCAACTCTCTGGAAACCGATGCCGACAAGGCCCGCTGGGGTCTGATATTGCGGGCGGCCCGCGAGCATGTCGAAGCAGACGCCGTGGCGGTGCTGTATCCTGCCTGGACCACCATCCGCCGCAAACCAACGGACACCGATCAGCCCCAAATGCAGGCTGAAGACGAAGACAGCGAACACGACGACAACGGCCCCATCGATACTCTGTTCGTGCAGTTGCACACCCGTGACAGAATCTATTGGCGGGGCTTTGAGCAAATCCGTGATCCCAAGCACCAGAGGATCATTGGTTTTCGCCGTATCAAGGCGTTGTCTACCGACTATGATCGGGACAGTGCACCGTCTGTGGCGGCCTGGCTGAGCACCCTGTTTGAGCCACTTCCCGACGAAGGCGAAGAAACCGATATTGATCGGGAACTCGCCGAGTTACTGGAAGAGCCAGAAGTCAGCGCAGCGCTCTATCCTCGGCAAATGCGTGCTTTGCACTGACGAAATCCATGAAATAGAACCTGGCCGGGCGCCAAGCGCACCGGCCAGCTTTGTTGCCTATATTTCGGCGACCCTTTCCACCACCCAATACAGGCTTAATGCGCCGACTGCCATCAACATGACTGGCACGGCTGCGCGCTCGTAAAGCCTTGAGCGGGCGCAAACATACAGCAGTGGGAAAACCACCAGCACCAGCGCTACCTGACCAAGTTCCACGCCGAGATTGAACCCGGCAAGAGCCACTGTCAGTTGCGAAACATCGGCCGTTAGATCACCCAGTACGCTGGCAAATCCGAACCCGTGAATAAGTCCAAAACCAAAAGCCAGCTTCCAGGTTTTTCGGCCCAGTATCGGCCATACGACATTCAGAGCTGCCAACGCGATGGACAACGCGATAATGGTTTCCACCCAGGCAATGGGCGGTCGCACCACGCCGAGCGCTGACAGACCGAGCGTAACAGAGTGTGCGACGGTAAAGGCACTGACGATGCCGATCAGTTCAAGCAGCCTCGGTTTCAGGCCCACGGGATCGGCAGTGTTTCCTGGTTGAGTGGCGTCGCGTCGGCGAATTGTAGCCGGCAGCATCAACACCAGCAAAAACAGAACATGATCAAGCCCGATCAATAAATGAATGATGCCTTCATACAGAAAGGTGCCGAACAGACGTGCACTGCCAAACCCGGTTGCGTCCAAAGCCAGCGTGGTGGCGTCAGGTGCAATAACGGCGAGTGTTTCCTGCCCTCCCTCGGTCAAACTGACCAGCCCCCTGTGCAGTGGGTCTCGATCAAACAGAAGCGTGTAGGTCAGAGATTCTGGTGCTTGCCCGTTCGCGCAAGCGAACCGGTAAAACGCCGCAGCATAGGGCCCATCGCTGTGAGTGGATAGCCCCCATTGTTCACCTCGGAGCGCGCAGCTACTGCCATGATTGGCCAGCGTCAGTCCCTTCTCCAGATAACGGGTAATAGCGTCTCTGGCGGCTCTCAACTCGGCACCGCTGATTTGCTGATCGGCATTACGGTCGAGCGGTACTTCCAAAGCTAGATCTCTGAGTGCGATATCCACTCTTATGGTGGACTGGTCCAGGTCAAGGTAGATAAACGCATCGCTTGCCTTGTGTGCCCAAGCCAATGACGGGCCTGCCAGGAGTGCCGCAAGCAGCAGTAACCGTGTAACCAAATGGCGGTTCATGAGTCGGTCTCCGGAAAGCGATGGTCGGTTTGCCGATGTTGTCTGAGCCAGTTTAAAACCGTGCTTGCGCGTGCTTCATCACCGGCTGCGAGACTGGCGCGCAACACGAGTCGTGTATCTTCTGGCTCTCGTTGGTCTTGCCAGTTTGCAAGCGCGTGGTTCAGTGCTTCGTCTGCCCGCTCTTCCACATCCAATTGAAACCGTGCCAGGTCCCGCTCATGCAGCAGGCTTCCCCGCCAGCGAGCTTCGGAAAACCGCTCCTGAAGGCCTGTAACTAATGTTGTGGCTTTCGGGTGATCGGTTTGAGTCATCGCAATGGCACGGATAACCGCCAGCGAATCGACCTGCTCATAGCCCTCCGTCAGAGCGACCGCTTTCTCTGGCTGGCGATTGTCCAGAAACCAGTCAGCCAGTCGTGCGCGGGTGTAGAGATCTTCAGGTTCCTGACTGAGTATGAACTGCCAGTGATTACGTGCGCGGGGATCGCCCAACTGGGCCGCTAGATCCGCAAGCGTACCCTCGGCCCAAAGCCTTGATGTGATGTCTGCCTGGCGCGCGCCGCGCGTGAGCTCCAGAAGCTCCTCATAGGCTAACTGGGGTTGCCCGGTTCGGCCCTGAACCTGTGCCTGGCAACTGTGGGCAACCAGCCCAGGTGAACGTTCAATCAACGCTTGGCAATGCTTGGCGGCATTCTCGTAGCGGCCTTGCACTAACTCGAGGTTTGCCAGTGTCAGATGAGCCTGCAGGCGCTGAACCGGGTCATGGGTGGTGGTGATGACGGTTTGAAGATCGGCCCGGGCATCGTCAAATTGATGCAGGCTCTGCTGGACCGTGGCTCGCAAAACTCTCAGCCTGTCTGTCAGGCGGCTGTCGGGCCATTGCAGGAGTAAACCGCTGGCATACCCGAGGTACCTGGGGTCGCCCTCACGTCGGGCGTGAAGGATCTGCTGCTGCACGATGTCTGCCAGCTCTGTTGCGTTGTCGGGCAGCGACGTTTGGGTTAATGCGGCTTGCGGCAGCGTAACCAGGATGTCGGTGTCATGGAAGTCGGTTCTGATATCGGCGGGTGCTGCCCAAGCTGCAGAGCCAAAAACAGTCATCCCTGTCAGGATGGCCGAAAAGGCTCTGCCCCGAAGGACAGGAGCAAAGGCTACCAGCTTGCCGCTTCCGGCAGGCTGGTAGCAGAGTACGCCGTGATCAGAACAGGTTGTCGAACGCCTGTTCGTTATCTTGATCATTGAAGCTGAACTCCAGGTTATTGATACTTACCGGCTTGCGGTCATCTTCGGTGCGCTGAATCTCGTTCTTAACGAACGTGGTGAAGTCCACTGAGAGTTTCAGGTCCTGGCCCCGGTTGTTGTTGGAGCTGTCCGAGCAGCCCGCAACAAAGAGGCCTAGCGCCAAGAGTGCGCTGATCTTAAGCATGGGTTTCATGGAAACCTCCTTGAGTTGCCTCAGTTACGCTGTGGGTTCGGAGAACCGGAGAATGGATGGCCAAGGTACGGGAATCCGCTTAACAGAAGATCTCGATCAACCACTGCTCCGTCGGTGAATTCGGTCTCATGTTCAGGTGCGGATTCCTCATCGAGCAAAACACCCATCACCACACGCAGGGCGATATCGACCACGTCATCCACGGGTCGGCGGCCATTGGGGAAGCCGGTTACGTCTCCGGCAATCACACCGAGGTCATCCTGCATGGTCACGTCACTATTGGCTGCCTCAATACTGGTATTCAGGCGAAGCATCTCACCCAGTGTTGGCGTGCCGGCGGGGCGGGTCAGGTCTGGCACACCATTCAGGAATGCCCAGACCAGATCGGTCCGCGGGTAGGCGTCAGGTGCTTCGACCCCGAACAGGCTTTCAATAAGCACGGGCAAGGTTGGTGTGAGCACATAAGGCGCAAAATTGCCCGCATCGTCTTTCGGCTCGCTGGCATTGAAGAGGTCTTTATCACGCAGGCCAATCACCACTTCATTGACCAGTGGGGAACCGAGGCGAGAGACCTGAGTGAAGGCTCCTCCTTCAACCGTCGCGCCCTTGCCCGGATCGCCTTCTGCAAACGCAACCGGTCTCGGGTTGATAACCCGTGCCTGGCGAACGCTGGCGGTGGTCCAAGCACCGATGACCGAGTCGTTAGCGGACGTGACACACTCAATCGGCACCTCAAGGGCCAGTGAGGTCACGTTTTTGCCTTCCAGAATGTTCAGGTCAAGATCCCGGCCGTTTTGTCCGGTGACATCCGCGGCAGACAGATTGATCAGGTCAAACACTTCACCCAAGTTGACGGCAAAGGCTTCCGCGCGCTGGCCGGCAAACACCCGGCCGGTGCCGCAACCCGGAATGTTGGCGGTGTATACGTGGCTCTGGGCATAGGCCGGATAATCCGCGATAGTTTTGCTGCCGATGTTATCCAGGGGCTTGCTGAAGGTGACACTACCGCCGTCACCGGTGACGGGCTGTGACACGCCGGTTCTACGATTGCCTCGGATCATATCCACGGTATATGTCTGGCGTACCTGGATGGCTCCGTTCATCGTGTCATCCAGTGCGCCGGGGCCAACCGGTGCGCCCGTTTTTAGCGGAATGGAGACCATTTCACCGTTCACATCGATCTTCAGATCCTGTTTCACATCCTGGAACGAGAAACGGAAGGTGATGTCTTCCCGGGCGTTCCCGGTGTTGTCGATGTGAATCTCGTAAATGGCGTTTTCATCGAGATCGAAGTAGTTAGGTCCGCCGTAGGCATCTTGCAACGGCAGGTAGTTTGCAATCAGTGTGACAAAGCCTTCCCTGCCAGACTCATAGCTTCGGAACATATAAAAGTCGGATCCGTCTACCTTCGGCATTTCAGTAATAAAAGGGGCTTCTCTGTGACTGGAGGCATAGCCAGATCCGGCGGCCAGGCACAACCCGGCAACCGCAAGTGCGAGGCCGGAGCGTTTTGCTAGAGTTTTCATCCCGTATTCCTCATCGATGGTTAGTGTTGCCAAGGGGTAACGGGTTCGGCCCGAGAAAAGATGCACTGCGGCTCAAAAAGTTTTTGTTTAATTGATCGTGCAACTTCTGTGGATGCTGTCGCGTAGCTATTTTTGGTCAAAGTACGATGTGGAGGGGATCATGACGGCAGATGAGACAGAACAAAAACAGTTGTTGGATCTGTTGCTGGCGGTGGCACAGCGCGATAGAGAGGCTTTTCGGCAGTTATATCAGAGAGTCTCGGCTCGAATGTTCGGGCTCTGCTACAAGCTGGCAGGCCAGAAGGAGCTGGCGGAAGAAGCCTTGCAGGATGCCTTTGTACAGATCTGGCATAACGCAGGTGAATACCATGAGGACAGAGGCGCGCCCCTGGGTTGGATGATTACCATCGCACGGTATCGCACGCTTGACCTGATCCGTTCCAGACGACCCCTGAAAAGTGCCGGTGACGACATGCTGAACCAAGTGGCAGATGGGCGATGGGGGCCGTTGGAGGCTCGCCTGCAGCAGGCAGGCGCCACGGCCCTGACAGGGTGCCTGGAGCAGTTGAGTGACACCCAGCGCGACACCATTCTGTTGTCCTACTACCGGGGGTTGACCCATGACGAGCTGGCGCATGCATTGAACTCACCCATCGGTACGGTGAAAAGCTGGATAAGGCGGGGTTTGATGGCGTTGAAGAGGTGCCTTGAGCGATGAAGAGAACTCCCGAGCGTATTGAAAGTCTTGCTGCAGAATATGTGCTTGGTTCGTTGAAAGGCCGGGCCCGACAACGCTTCGAACGCTGGATGATGCAATCTGTAAGGGTTCGGCAAGAAGTCTGGTTCTGGGAAGAGAGGCTCGGTCAGCTGGTTCAGGCCGTGCCTTCGGTTACACCAGACCCGTCTGTCTGGATAGAGATAGAGCAGTGTCTGTGGCCCTCGCCGAAGGCAAAGGCCCATCAAAAAGTAAGCTGGCTCTGGCCAGGCTGGAGCTTTTTGGCGACCGCGGCTGCGCTGGTGCTAGCTGTCATTCTGATCTTTCCGGCCCTTGACGATGAAGCACCGCGAACTCAGTTAACGGGTGCGGTAGTGCAGTCTGATGTGGCCGATCCGTTATGGCTGGTTAGCGAGGCTGCTGAACGAAATCAGCTGAGACTTCGGTCAGTGGCGGTTGTGGAGGCGGAGCGGGGCAAAGATTATGAACTGTGGGTAGTGCCGGTTGAAGGCAATCCTCTGTCGTTGGGGGTCATGGCCGTGGGTGATGTTTATGAGGTGACGCTCTCTGAAGAAGCTCGCAGACTGCTCAGCAGCAGCCGTACTTTGGCGATCAGCCTGGAGCCCAGAGGCGGTTCATCCACTGGCGCTCCGACCGGCCCGATCCTGCACGTCACCAGGTTATATGAGATGTAAAACATCGTCTGATATTGGCTGCATGAGATTAGTGGTTGGATGTCAGTAGCGTCAGGCACAGCTGGGCATTCTGTATGAAGTGGGCAAACGCGGCCAGTTGCTGTTCGGACGGCACATAATCGGCCGCTGCGTTATCGGCATAGAACAACCCCACCAGCCTGCCTTTGGCGGTCAGCGAGCCAACGAGTGCCGGTACTTTACCCAGCCAGCGATCGAACGACACGCCATGAGCCTGTTTGCCCGGCTTATAGATCGCACAGGTACCGTGGGGTAACAGCTCACCCAACGGCCCGGTGCCGTCCTTGTGAATGATCAAGTGCTCGCGCCATTCTTCGGTGCCGCGACCGCCCACTTTGCGGGGAATCAGCTCTTGTCCGGTGCGTTCGCTCATCAGTAAAGCCACTCGTTGCATGCCAATGGCCCGGTGGATACCTTCTATGACCAGTTGGCACACCTCGTTGATGTCCGGCTTTTCCGCGAGGGTGTGGGTCAGGTCCCGCAGAATCTGCAATTGCAGTGCCGGATCCATAACCGGTGCTTCGGCGCCGCTGGTGCCAGCGCGGTCCTGATTGCCCGGCAGCAGCGCGGTCACTTGTGGAATACCCAGAGACACGGCCACCTTTGTGGCTTCCTGTGCGTTTACTTTCAGTTGATCCCGGATAGCCGCAGGGCTCTCGCCGATATCGGCGGATAGTCGCTCCAGCACCTTGTCCATGTCTGGACCGCTCCAGCCATGTTCGCATGCCGTTGCCATTTCTACGGTATTACGCACCAGACTGCTGGCTATAGAGTTGGCTTTGCCGGGTGCTACCACTTCATGAATGAATGGGCCCAGCGCCCAGGCATCCACCAGGCCCCGGGTGATTTCGATGAAGGTGGTATGTAATACCGCTTTCTGGGCATCCACAGGCGGCTCGTCGAGTCTGAGCCGCTCTTCCAGCTCCGTGGCCTGACCGGTTTCACAGGACCAGAACGCGAGTTCACCGATGTTCATCAGCAAGGCACCGATAAACACTTCCTCGAGAGCGTGTTCGTTGCGTTTGGGCATCAGGCAGCGAGCCTGAACGGCCGCATGAATAGCCCGGGCCAGGCAGCGCAGCAGGTGCGGGCGGTCGTTGCGCTTGAGCAGGGTATCGACAATCAGAGATGAGATGGCCATGGATTTAACGGAGTCAAAGCCAATCAAAGTGATCGCTCGGCTCACGGTACTGACCTGGGTCCGCGTCTGGTTGTAGAACACCGTGTTGGACAGTCGGAGCACCTGAGAGGTCAGCTGGGCATCGTTCAGAATCACGTTGGCCAGCTCATTCACCGTGCTGTTGGTGCTGTCAGTCAATTCATTGATTTGCCGAAGGGTATTGGCCAATACCGGCAACTCTACCTTGTTCAGATAGGAAACCCATGCCTGGGTTGAGTTCATCCTTGAGGGCGTATTTTCGGACGATATAGTCACAGGTCGGGCGCGCCTCGGGAGGGTGGACGTTTATTAATGTTCTTTTCAAATAGCAGTTTAGCTGAGCCAGGGTCGACCTGTCAGGTAGCTTTTTGTGTAAGGGCAACTACACACCGCCGTGATTCGGGTTTGATCAGCGAATACGCTATAATCGCCGGCTTTACGTTGCGCGCTCCAGGCAATCCAAAGACACTCTCAAGGCACTGACCAAGGCATTGACCGTGATTGTATTTGACCAGGTACAGAAGTCATATCAGGTGGCGGGTCGGGCGATCCCCGCGCTGCATCCCACCAATATGACCATTGAAACCGGCGAGGTATTCGGCATCGTCGGCCATTCCGGCGCGGGCAAATCCACCCTCGTCCGTTTGATCAACTTGCTGGAGCCTGCCACCGGCGGTCGCATTCTGATTGATGACGAAGACATCACCCGTTACAGCGCCGCCGAGCTGCGCGCCTTTCGCCGCAAAGTTGGCATGATCTTCCAGCACTTCAATCTGCTGTCCTCGAAAACCGTGGCCGACAATGTCGCGTTTCCGATGAAGCTGGCCGGCATCTATTCGAAAGCAGAAATTCGCAGCCGGGTTGAGGAACTGCTGGCCCGGGTCAGCCTGAGCGAGCACGCCAACAAGTACCCGTCGCAGCTCTCGGGTGGCCAGAAACAACGAGTCGGTATTGCCCGAGCTTTGGCCTGCCGCCCTACCATTCTGCTTTGCGATGAAGCCACTAGCGCTCTTGATCCACAAACCACCCAGTCGGTACTGAAACTGCTCGGTGATATCAACAAAGAGCTGGGCCTGACCGTTGTTTTGATTACCCATGAAATGGACGTGGTGCGCCGAGTCTGCGACCGGGTGGCTGTGATGGATGCTGGTCGTGTGGTGGAAATGGGGCCGGTGAGCGAGGTGTTCCTGCACCCCCAGCACCCCACCACCCGGGATTTTGTGTTCGAAAGCGAAAACATTGACCGCAACGAACTCCAGGAAGACCTGCAAAAAGCCGAAGGCCGCATCCTGCGCCTGACCTTCAAGGGCGAATCCACCTACAAACCCCTGCTGGGCAGCGTCGCGAGAGAATCCGGCGTAGACTTCAGCATCCTCTCCGGCCGGATCGATCACATCAAAGACACCCCCTACGGCCAGCTGACCCTGTCACTGGTCGGCGGTGATCTTGAAGTCGCCATGCAGGCGCTGGAAGCCGCCGACGTTCACGTGGAGGTAGTGCGCTGATGGAAGCTTTAATGGAAACCCTGATGGGCAACGTAGACTGGGCCGAGATCGGCTGGGCCAGCTGGGACACCCTGGTGATGGTGGGCATGTCTCTGCTGTTCAGCGTTCTGATCGGCCTTCCCATTGGTGTACTGCTGTTCCTGTTCGGTAAACGCCAGCTGCTGGAACAACCGGTAGCCTATGCCATCCTGTCGTTCGTGGTGAACGTGCTGCGGTCGGTGCCGTTCATCATCCTGCTGATCGTGATGATCCCGTTCACCGTACTGCTCATCGGCACCTCACTGGGTGTGGCCGGCGCCATCCCGCCGGTGGTGGCCGGTGGCGCACCCTTCTTCGCGCGTTTGGTGGAAACCTCCCTGAGGGAAGTCGACCGCGGCATCATCGAAGCCACCCAGGCGATGGGCGCGAACGTAAGGCAGATCATCTTCGGCGCCTTGCTGCCGGAAGCGCTTCCGGGCATCATCGCGGGTATTACGGTTACTGCCATCACGCTGGTGTCCTACGCGGCTATGTCTGGCGTTATCGGTGGCGGCGGCTTGGGCGACCTGGCCATCCGTTTCGGTTACCAGCGTTTCCAGACCGACGTGATGGTTATCACCGTGGCCCTGCTGGTCATTTTTGTACAGCTGTTACAGATGGCGGGTGATCGTCTGGTGCTGTATTTCAGCCGCAAGTGATCAAAATCCGGAGCCGGCCAGTGAAGGGCAGAGGCTTCCGAAAAACGCCCGTGAATACATCCATGTAGGGCTCGGTCGCGCCATCCCTGGCGCTCCACGTTTTCGGAAGCCTCTGCCCTTCACCGGCCCCGGGCTTCGGGAGTAAACTTCAGAATCTTTTTTTAAGCAGGAGTACTTGGTAATGAACTTCAAGAAAACTTTAGTAGTCATCGCTGCCGCAGCAACCTTCTCCTCAGCCGCCTTCGCAGAGAAGCTTTCAGTAGCCGCCACCCCGGTACCCCATGCGGAACTGCTGGAATTCGTGAAGCCGGCACTGGCCGAGCAAGGTGTTGGGCTGGATGTGAAGGTTTTCACCGATTACGTACAGCCGAATATTCAAGTCGACCAGAAGCGGATGGACGCCAACTTCTTCCAGCACCAGCCGTACCTGGATGAATTCAACGACGGCCGTGGTACCAGTCTGGTTACCGTTGCCGGCATCCACGTTGAGCCTTTTGGTGCGTATTCCAGCAAAATCAGCTCGCTGGACGAACTGAAAGACGGCGCCGTGGTGGCCATTCCGAACGACCCCACCAACGGCGGTCGTGCCCTGTTGTTGCTGCAGAATGCTGGATTGATCACCCTGAAAGACGAAAGCAAGATCACCGCGACACCCCGTGATATTGCCGAAAACCCGAAGAACCTGAGCTTCCGTGAGCTGGAGGCCGCCACATTGCCTCGTATCCTGAACCAGGTAGACATGGCGCTGATCAACACCAACTACGCGCTGGAAGCGGGCCTTAACCCGACCGAAGACGCCATGGTGATTGAAGGCGCAGAATCCCCCTACGTGAACATTCTGGTTGCCCGTCCGGACAACAAGGATAGCGATGCCATGCAGAAACTGGCTAACGCGCTGAAATCAGACGCAGTTCGCGAGTTTATCCAGGAAAAATACGAAGGTGCGGTTGTTCCGGCGTTCTGATTCCGTAAACGGTATTCGATTTGGCCAACCTAATGGTCAGCCATAAAAAAAACCGGGCAGCTCACGCTGCCCGGTTTTTTTTATGGTGGTTTAGAGCAAACCAAGGGTAGTGGTCAGTCACCACTCCAGTTGGTTTTCGGGTCTGGTGTCATCCTCAGGTAGGATTTCACCGCCTTGTAGCCCTTCGGGAAGCGTTGTTTGATCTCGTCTTCGTCCTGCAGGGACGGCACGATCACGACATCGTCGCCCCGCTCCCAGTTGCCCGGCGTGGCCACTTTGTGCTCGTCGGTCAGCTGCAGTGAGTCTATAACCCGCAATACTTCATTGAAGTTCCGACCGGTTGAGGCCGGATAGGTGATCATCAGGCGCACCTTCTTGTTCGGATCAATGATGAACAGCGAACGCACGGTCAGTGTGCTGTTGGCGTTCGGGTGAATCATGTCGTACAGCTCTGCGACTTTGCTGTCATGATCCGCAATGATCGGAAAGTTGACGGTGCAACCCTGAGTTTCATTGATGTCTTTGATCCAGTCCTTGTGGGAATCGACTGGATCAACACTCAGTGCGATGGCCTTGACGTCACGTTTGGCGAATTCGTCCTTCAGCCTGGCGGTCAGGCCCAGCTCGGTTGTGCATACCGGTGTAAAGTCGGCTGGGTGTGAGAACAGAACGCCCCAGCTGTTGCCCAGCCAGTCGTGGAAGCGAATGGTTCCCTCGCTGGAATCCTGTTCAAAATCCGGAGCTGTATCTCCCAGACGTAGACTCATAGTCGTTCTCCTTTGACTCAGTTGTGGGTGAGTTACTCTACACCAACGGCTCGCTGACTCTCAAAGTACTCCTTGGTGAGCTTGAATACCACCGGGCTTAGCAACAGAAGGGCAATCAGGTTCGGTAAAGCCATCATGGCATTCAGGGTGTCGGCCAGCAGCCAGATGAAACCCAGGTTGACCGTGGCGCCCAGCGGAATGGCGATGATCCATAGCACCCGGTAAGGAACAATTGCCTTTACGCCGAACAGAAATTCGATACAGCGTTCGCCGTAGAACGACCAGCCAATGATGGTGGTAAAGGCGAAAATGGCGAGGGCAATGGCGACCGCATAGTTGCCGATGCCGGGCAGGCCGGTTTCAAAAGCCAGAGACGTGAGTGCTGCACCGGTCTCGCCGGAAGTCCAGGCGCCGGAAGTAATGATGACAAGACCGGTAATGCTGCAGACGATGATGGTGTCGATAAAAGTGCCGAGCATGGCCACCATACCCTGTTTGACCGGGTTCTTGGTTTGGGCTGCAGCATGGGCAATCGGGGCCGAGCCCAGACCGGCCTCGTTGGAGAAAATGCCGCGAGCCACACCAAAACGGATGGCCGCCCAGACCGCGGCGCCGGCAAAGCCACCTTCGGCGGCAACCGGGCTGAAGGCGTAGCTGAAGACCATGCTGAACGCCGCCGGAATTTCATTGGCGTTGATGGCCAGAACGATCAGGCCGACCAGCACATAGGACACCGCCATAAAGGGCACCAAGGCACTGGCAACCTGGCCGATACGCTTGATGCCACCGATCAGTACCAGGCCTACCAGAACCATCAGAATAATCCCGGTCAGCCAGTGTGGCATGGAGAAGTTAGATTCCAGCACATCGGCCACTGAGTTGGCCTGCACCGTATTGCCGATGCCAAAGGCGGCAACGGATGCGAATATCGCGAACAACACGCCCAGCCAGGCCCATTTCTTGCCAAGCCCATTGCGGATGTAATACATAGGGCCACCCACATGGGCGCCGCGTTCGTCTACTTCCCGAAACTTTACCGCCAGTACGGCTTCGGAATACTTGGTGGCCATGCCCACCAGTGCCGTTAACCACATCCAGAACAGTGCGCCGGGTCCGCCCAGGAAGACGGCGGTCGCCACGCCGGCGATATTACCGGTGCCCACGGTGGCAGACAGCGCCGTCATCAGGGCCTGGAACGGGGGGATATCACCGTCTTCATCACCACCCCGTGCGCGGCCACTCCACATCAGCCGGAAGCCAGCGCCCAATTTCATGATCGGCATCAATTTCAGGCCAATACTCAGAAACAGTCCGACACCAAGAATCATTACCAGCATAGGAGGGCCCCATACCAGTCCATTGATTTGATTGACAAAATTTGAGATGGCTTCCATGGGGTCTCCCATTATTGACCACGGATGAGTCGTAATTGATTTGCCCGCGAGGGCGTAACCTGTTGAGTTTAGTCGACTATTCCGTCATGTAAACCGTTTCCCGGGCTGCTGTTTTCATTTTTGTCCGGATTTGCCTATGTTTAAGGCATTGGAGGCGCTGTTTTCAGCGCCCGCATCATCGTCTCGAGGGAGTTGCCCATGCGTTCACTGAAGATTTCTGAAGTGATGTGGAATCACATCGAACCCATCCGTTGTGGTACACCACTGGGCAAGGTGGTTAAAGCGCTGCTGGACAACCACGTAACCGGTCTGCCGGTGGTGGATGACCGTCGGCAGGTATTGGGTTTCGTGTCGGAGCAGGACTGCATTCACGCGCTGTTGGTCAGCAATTATCACGATGAGGGTGACCCCATTGTTGATGACGTCATGTTCCACCAGCCGTTGACGGTGACACCAGACATGTCGGTGATTGATCTTGCGCAAAACCTCGGGGCGGGCAAGCCAAAAGTGTACCCGGTGGTTGATCATGGAAAACTGGTTGGTATTGTGACTCGTACTGCTATCCTGTCGCAGCTGGCGAAATCGGGAAACACCATCGAAAAGCAACGGTTTGCCAACGTTGATGACTGATCCGATCAACCAACAATGTCAGGAAGTCTATGGAACTGTTAGCCACCAATGTCTGTTTTGACGGTGAACACCGCCGGTATCGCCACACCTCGGTCGCGCTGAAATGCGGTATGGAGTTCGCAGTCTTCCTGCCTCCCGCGGCACTTGGTCATAACGCCAGATCCGTTCCGGTGCTGTACTGGTTGTCCGGGTTGACCTGTACCGACCAGAACTTCATGCAAAAAGCAGGCGCCCAGAAGCTGGCGGCGACACTCGGGTTGGCTATTGTTTGCCCGGACACCAGCCCGCGCGGGGTCAATCTGCCCGGAGAAGACGACAGCTACGATTTCGGCAGTGGTGCCGGTTTTTATGTGAACGCCACCGAGCAACCCTGGGCGCCTCACTACCGCATGTACGACTACGTGACCAAAGAGTTGCCTCAGTTGCTCGAAAGTGAGCTGCCGCTGACCGACGACCGGACCATCAGTGGTCACTCGATGGGCGGCCATGGTGCGCTGATCTGCGCTTTGAAGAACCCGGGGCTGTATAAATCGGTGTCGGCGTTTGCGCCTATCGCTCACCCGATGGCCTGTCCCTGGGGCCAGAAGGCTTTTACTGGTTATCTTGGAGAAGACCAGAGCGCGTGGGAGCAGTGGGACGCCACCAGATTGATTGCTACGGCGGAAGAGCGACTACCCTTGCTGGTGGATCAGGGCACAGCGGATGATTTTCTCGAGAGTCAGCTGAATCCTGATGCGTTGGTCGATGCCTGTGAGAAGTTTCACCATCACATCAATCTGCGCATGCACCGTGGCTATGATCACAGCTACTTCTTTATAGCCTCATTTATTGAGGATCACCTCAACCACCATGCCAAAGCGCTCGGGTTGGTGTAAATCGGTCCGGTGAGGGTCAGGCGCGAAAGCCCCAGAGCAGGCTGAAGTCCATGGAGGGCATGATTTCAGGCTCTTCTGGCCCTCGAATGTTGTATTCCAGCAAGCTGGTGTCGCGTTCAAACGTGCCGTTGTAGCGGTTGCCCCTTGGTCCGAAAATGGCTTTTACAAATGGCCCCCCCCCCCTTGCCGAACGGCTGGTGACGACGCCCATCTCGTTGTTGTCGAGCCTGACCAGCATGCCCGGCGGGTAATCCCCGAGTACCTGCAGTAACGATCGGGGAATTGCTGGCCGGAACTTTCCATCACCCAGGGTGGCGATCAGCTTGCGAGCCTCACTGATGTTCATCCGGTTACGGTAGGCACGTTTGGTGATCATGGCGACATAGCGCTCTGACAGCGCTAGGATCTCAGCCTCCGGTAGAATGTCGGTTCCGCTCAGACCCTCCGGGTAGCCGGAGCCATCCGCCTGCTCATGGTGCTGGGCGATGATCTTCAACAACAGCTTATTGGTGATGCCGGCTGCTTTCAGGGCCTGAATGCTGCGCTCGGGATGCTTTCGGATGACGCCACGCTGCTCGTCCGTCAGCACCTTGTTCGACGCGTTCAGTTGATCAGCAACCGGCACCAGCGCCAGATTTGCCGT
Organism: Marinobacter excellens HL-55; assembly: GCA_001314845.1. GTDB lineage: Bacteria > Pseudomonadota > Gammaproteobacteria > Pseudomonadales > Oleiphilaceae > Marinobacter > Marinobacter excellens_B. The sequence continues at coordinate 131,086 of LJZQ01000001.1, read as the reverse complement.
TAGCGCGGCGGCGGTCAGCACGCTGATGCGTTTTTCATCCAGTCCGAACTGGCGAGCGGTAAAATGGCACAGAATGCCATAGAGCAGAATTTGTTCGTGGATGGTGGGGCCGATGGTGTACAGATGAACCAACGCCAGGCTGGCATCTGGCGATGCCTGGCAGGTTCTTTCCAGCATTCGGCTCAGCCCTAGTAATCGCTTTTGCGCAGACGGGTCTTCTGAGGTGATGGCCTTGAGCGTGATTTCCAGGGTTGAGAGCAAGTCAGCATAGTCGGCAAATGGATTGCGCTGACGCTGATCTTCAAACACCTCTTCTTTGGGGCGCTCGATTTTCCGGGGCTTGAACCGCCCCCGCTCAAACAACTGCTCAAGCTGAGAGTTGGTTTGGATCACATAACCCTGGCGGAGCAGAATTTGGCCATCTGCGTCAAAAACGTCCCAGGGTAGCGGCCGGCCGATGGTGAGTGCCCCGGGGGCGATGCGTATTAGTGCGTCCAAAGAGTCTCTTTACCTTTTCTAGTCGGGGGCTCTACAGTTTGCGACGATTCTAGAATTTCCGGCTGTTCCAGTGTGTCAGTTAATGATAGTTATCAGATGTTAGTAAAACCGATTTTGTGATGCACGTCACTTTGGGTCGTATTTAGAAATAGAATTGTTAAGAATCGTAGCGGCTTGGCGACCGGGTCATGAGCTTGCGCTATTCTCGAACCTAAACCGAAGTCATCTGGACACATTACTGAATGTTCCACCGCCTTAAAAACGACTTTAGATTATCCATTATCACTCTGCTTGGCATCTGCGCGATCATCGGCATCACGCCCTTCGCCATCATGCGGTTTGTGCAGGGTAATGTGGTGGCAGGGCTGATTGATCTGGGTATTCTGGCGGGGATTGTGGGCAGTCTGGCCCGTGCCTGGCTGACTGGTGATACCCGGCGCAGTGGTATGGTGCTAGCGTTTATCATCTGTGTTGGCGCGGTTCTGGTCGGTGCAGTGATGGGAGAGGCTGGCCTGTTCTGGCTGTATCCCTGCCTGGTAACCACATTCTTTCTGGTGTCCAGCCGTGTTGCAGCGGCCCTGAACGTCACGTCGGTGCTGGTTTTGATGTCCATTGAAACGGCATTCAGTTCAAACGTGCAAATGTGGACTTTTGCGGCGACGGCGGCGACCGTTAGCGCCTGCGCTTATGTCTTCGCCTACCGTAACCAGGATCAGCGGGAGCGTTTGGAACACCTGGCCACGATTGATCCGCTTACCGGGGTGAAAAACCGGCGCTCGATGGATGAAGAGCTGGATCTGGCAGCCTCAAATGCTGAACGCACTGGCTTGCCCTACGCCCTGGTGATGCTGGACCTTGATCACTTCAAACAGATCAATGACGTATACGGCCACGGAGTGGGCGATAACGTGCTGACCGATCTGGTGGCTTTGATTGACCACAACACACGGAAATCCGATCAGTTGTTTCGCTACGGCGGAGAGGAATTCGTGTTGCTGTTGCCGGGTGTGGATGGTGACAGCCTGCAGCGGGTGATGGATAACCTGCAAGGAGTGTTGCGCAAGCACCTGAAGTACCCCGGCGGTCAGGTCACCTCGTCGTTTGGGGTCGCATTGCTGCGTCATGGTGAGAGTGTCGACAGCTGGCTGACCAGGGCCGACGAGGCACTCTACAAAGCCAAGCAGTCCGGCCGGGACCGGATTGTCTTTGCCGATGGCGTTACTCAACCGGCTGCTGTCCCCGCCTGATCACTATGTGACTGATCTACGTGACGGCATTCGCCGCCTTTGTCCGATAGCGGAACAGTCGCCAGCCCAACAGCAGGCTGGCAGACGTCAACCCGGCGGTAAGACCCACCCAGAACCCGGCAGCGCCCAGCTCTGGCAGCAGCCAGTCGGTAAAGGCCAGCACATAACCCAGCGGCAACCCCAACACCCAGAATGAAAACAGCATGATGAACATGGGGATGCGGGTGTCTTTGTAGCCCCGGAGGGCGCTGATGCAGGTAACCTGAATAACGTCGGCAATCTGGAACAGGGCGGCAAAGGCCAGTAGACGAACGGTTACCGCCCGCACGTCGGGGTCGCTGGTGTACAGAGCGGCGATGGCGTCAGAAAACACCAACAGCAGGGTCGCAAACACCAACGCCACTGCTGAAGCCAGAATCAGTGAACTCCGTGAAATCAGCCGGGCGGTGTCCGGCGCTCGCGCTCCCACCAGAAAGCTGACCCGCAGCGTTAACGCCATGCCGATGCTCAGCGGCAGCATGAACAGCAAAGACACCACGTTCAGGGCGATCTGATGGCCCGCCACCACAATCGGCCCCAGTGGCGCCAGAAACAGCGCAATCACCGAGAACATGCTGGCCTCAACAAAAATGGTAAAGCCGATCGGGATGCCGATCGCCAGAATGTACCGAATGCCTGGCCAGTTGGGCTTTACCCAGTCCGCCAACAGGTGAAACTGGCGGAAGGTGCGGCTCCGGTTCAGATAAATCAGCAAGGCGATGGCGGCGGTACCGTTCGACAAAGACGTAGCCCAGCCACAGCCGACACCGCCCATGGCGGGCAGCCCGAACTTGCCGTAGATGAAAATGTAATTCAGCGGCAGGTTTATCAGGGTGCTTAGCAGCGAGAAGGCCATGATCACCCGGGTGTGGCCAAGCCCGTCGGTCAGCCCACGTAAAGCGTTCATCAGCAGCATGGCGGGAATGCCCCAGGCGAAGGCGTTCAGGTAGCCCTGGGTGATGCCCGCCGTGTTGGTGTCCATTTTCAACATGGACAGAACCGGGTGCACATTGGTCAGCAGCAGCGCCATGATCACAGAGCCAACACCGGCGATGTACAGCCCTTGCCAGGTGGCGGGCATGATCTTGCGGGGGGTGCGGGCGCCGTTGTAGCCAGAAATGATCGGCTGCAGTGCGCCGAGCAGACCCATAAAAAACAGGAACAGTGGCATCCATAGGCTGCTGCCAATGCCGACCGCGGCCAGGTCCTCTGCGCTCGCGTGGCCCGCCATCACCGTATCTATGACACCATTGGCCATCTGCGCAACTTGGGCGATCAGGATCGGGCCCCCGAGAATGGCCAGGGTTTTCCATTCGGTCAGGGTCCGTTGGACGAGGGGCTGGCGGACTTCAGGTAACGGCTGATGACTTTCGTCCATGGGGTTTCGGGCTTCAATACAAAGTGGATGGTTAAACGGTAAACGGCTGTTGCCGGCCATGTTACCCGATTCACCCGGGTGGGGCTCGTAGGGGTTTGCACCGCTTGTCGGGCTGGATAATACGAACAAAACGAGTAAAGTAGCGCTCCCGACGTTTCAGGTGTGGTGGCATGGCATTACTGGTTCTGGTGACGGCCCTGTGGGCGTTCTCATTCAGTCTGATCGGCGAGTTTCTGGCCGGCCAGGTGGACAGTGACTTTGCGGTGCTGACCCGGGTGTTGCTCGCGGCGGTGGTGTTCCTGCCCTTCACCCGCTGGCGGGGTGTGCCGGGTGGGATGAAGCTGGGCATACTGGTCACCGGCATGCTTCAGTTTGGTATCACTTACCTATGCCTTTACCGATCCTTCAGCTACCTCAGCGTACCGGAAGTGCTGCTGTTCACCATCTTTACTCCGCTTTACGTGACCCTGGTAGACGATGCCCTGTCTCGCCGGTTTTCGCCCGTGGCCTTGCTGGCTGCGGCAATCGCCACCCTGGGTGCCGGCATTATCCGCTACGATGGCCTCAGTGACGACTTTATTACCGGTTTTCTACTGCTGCAGGTGGCCAACTTCACCTTTGCCGCCGGCCAGGTGGGCTACAAGCATGTGATGAAGCGTTACCCGCTGGAGTTGCCGGGCTATCGCACCTTCGGGTACTTCTTTCTGGGCGCTCTGGTTATCGCGTTGCCGTCGTTCATGGTGTTTGGCAATCCGGACAAGCTGCCAACCACCATGCTGCAATGGGGCATTCTGGGTTGGCTGGGACTGGCCGCTTCCGGCTTGGGGCTGTATCTGTGGAACCGCGGTGCCTGTGAGGTCGACGCCGGCACCCTGGCAGTCATGAACAATGCCCTGGTGCCGGCCGGTCTGCTGGTGAACCTACTGATCTGGAATCGGGACGCTGACTTGCTGCGCCTGGCCATGGGCGGCGCAGTGATCGCGTTTTCGCTGTGGATCAACGCCCGCTATCACCCTCGCGCCCGGGTTTTGGCGCCATCCCGTTAGCCGCTGCGCAGCTGTTGCCTGGCTTACAATCTAAAGAAAGGGTGCCAACCGAGCTGTGTCGATGATGCGGTCCGGCTGGCTCTTCGGGTTATCCGTGGGGCTCAGTCTGGGCGCGCTCCAGCTCGACTCGGCGCTACTGGCAACCGTGATTATTCTGGTGGGGCATGGCCCGTGGCCTGAAAGATCTGATCTCGCGGTTTGCCAGTAAATCTGGCAGAATCCCCGCCCAACAGCCCGAGCAACTCGCCCGGCGCACTTTCAATTCGTAGTTTCCTCAGCCAAAAGCACAGGAAGAAAACTCATGACACAGTCCAACTCCGCTTCAAACGGCGGTAACGGGGCTCGCGGACTCTGGTCGTCCAAGTTCGCGTTTATCCTGGCAGCGACCGGTTCCGCTGTTGGCCTCGGTAATATCTGGAAGTTCCCTTACGTCACCGGTGAAAACGGTGGTGGCGCCTTCGTACTGGTCTATCTGCTCTGTATTTTCATCGTCGGTATTCCGATCATGATGGCAGAGGTGTTTATCGGCCGTAACGGTCGCCACAACCCGATCACCAGTTTCAGATTGGTGGCCGAGCGCAACCTGGCGTCACCGGCCTGGCGGATTTCTGCCATTGTCGGCATGCTGGCTGCCTTTATCATCCTGTCGTTCTACTCGGTGATTGGTGGCTGGGCTGCATCCTATATCGGCCATGCGGCTATGGGCGATTTCACCGGTGGCACGGCAGAATCGGTCGGTGACCTGTTTGGCGGTTTGCTGGCCAGTCCCGCCAAATTGCTGATCTGGCATACCGTGTTCATGGCGTTGGTGGTGTTTGTGGTTTCCCGTGGCCTGAAAGGCGGTCTGGAACGTGCGGTCACCATCCTGATGCCGGCGTTGTTGATCCTGTTGCTGGTGGTTGTCGGCTATGCCACCACCACCGGGCATTTCGGTGAGGCGGTTAGCTTCCTGTTTACCCCCGATTTCAGCGCGCTGAGTGTTAAGGGTGTGCTGGTTGCTCTTGGTCACGCTTTCTTCACCTTGAGCCTGGGTATGGCAATCATGATGGCCTACGGCTCTTACCTGAGCCGCGACGTGTCTATTGGTCGCACCGCTATTACGGTCGGCATTATGGATACCGTGGTTGCGCTGCTGGCCGGTCTGGCGATTTTCCCGCTGGTATTTGCCAATGGTCTGGAGGCCAGCGAAGGCCCGGGTCTGATCTTTATCACCCTGCCGTTGGCGTTCGGTGCCATGCCGATGGGCGAATTGTTCGGAACCCTGTTCTTTATCCTGCTGTTGTTTGCGGCCTGGACGTCCGGTATTTCACTGCTGGAGCCGGTGGTCGAGTGGGTTGAAGAGAAAACTGAACTGGCCCGTACCGGCAGCGCAGTGCTGGTAGGTGGCTTGTGCTGGGCTCTGGGTATTGCCTCTATCCTGTCGTTGAACGTCTGGTCCGGCTTTGCGCCGCTGGGCATGTTCGAGGCCTTTGAAGGCAAGACCATCTTCGATTTGCTGGACTACTTCACCGCCAACGTTATGCTGCCGCTGTCTGGTTTGCTGACCGCCTTGTTCGTAGGTTGGTTTGTGGCGAAAGAATCGTTGCAGAGCGATCTGGTGATGAAGGACGGCAGCTTTACCCTTTGGTACAACCTGATCCGTTACGTAACACCGGTTGCTGTGGCGATCATCTTTGCATACAGCCTGTTTGGCTGACATTCGCCTGCTTCAGGCCATAAAAAACCCGGCACTGGCGACAGCTGCCGGGTTTTTTATGGGTGCTGGGGCAGCTTTCGCTGCATCCGTTCTGGTGCCCGGTTTACCAGCCGCTGTCTTCATCCTCAGACATGGCCCGCAATTCGTCCATAAAGGGCCGGACCGCGCGTTTGTTGTCGTTTGGCACATCGCTGGCCTGGTTCATGGTGGTCATAGCTGAGCCCATCATGGCTTTCATCTGCTCTTTTTGTTCTGGCGTCATGTGGGGGCTGCTTTCGATCTCGGCCAGTGCCTGTTGCATCTCTTGTTGCGAAGGGCGCTGCTCGTCCATTTCCAGGGCGATCCAGGCCTGGAAGATCTGATCACCGGTCTTTGCCCATTGCTTGATGCTGGAAAAACCGTGGCGCTTCGCCACGCGCTCCAGGTCCTGGTACATGGCATGGCCTTTCATTTTCTCCAGGCCAGAAGAGAAAATCGCGGAAAAATCGGTGTCGTCAGACTGATCAGTCAGGGCTTCCAGTTCTTCTTCATGTTCCATCATTACGGGCTCGGCTGCCTGCAGGCTGTCCAGAAAGGCGCGCACGTTGGCTTCGGTCAGGTTCTGGGCAAAGGCCTTCGGTGATATCAGGAGGCAGGTCAGGATCACAGCAGGGATCAGAAGGCTGAGTGGCGACAGAATTCGGGTGGGTTGCACTGGCATAACGCGCTCCTTTGCGTTGGCGGCCTTGCCCCTGAAATTTCACTTGTGTGGGTCAGGTCCGCGGGTATTTTTGTGTGGTTTGCTTAGCTTAGTCGGGGGTCACCGGGTTTGCCAGAGTTCGACGGCGGGGTGGAGAGGGCTCAGACTTTTCCGCCCAGAAGAATTCTCACTGCGGTGCAGGCATCTTCCAGTTCTTCATCCCGGGGCTCGCGGCCGCCGATGATGTCGCTGTACAGGCAGGATTCCGCAATACGAACCATAAAGTAGGACAGGCTTTGAACGTTCATGGGCGGGCTGAGATGACCCGAGCGCACTTGATCTTTCAGTAAGCGGGTGTTCACTTCCACCGTGCGCGCGTGCAGCGTGGAGTGGGACGACGTGAGCATCTTCAGCGCGTATTCCGGGTCCTGATGCAAAAACCGCCGCAGCGGCGCGAAGTGCAGGATGGTCATGTTGATATGACGAAAAACACCCACCACGTAGTCGACACCGTGGCCGGGTGTGATATGGCGGGCTTCTTTGTACAGAGGCTCGTAAAGAGACCAGAGGATTTCACCAATCAACAGGTCGCGGTTGCCAACCCAACGGAACAGCGTGGCACGGCCGATGTTGAGGTCGTCAGCAAGGGCGGCCAGGCTGATTTTCTCGCCTTTTAACCAGAGTTTTCGGGCGCGCCTGAAGGCGTCCAGCGGGGATGTTTTGGTGATGGGTGCGGTCACTGCAATCTCTTTGATTGATTTGTCGCCATTCTATCGTTTGCCGGGCTCCGGGGCTACGAACCCTTAAACCCAGAGGTCTCCGATGGGTGTGTCGGGACTAAAATGGTGCAGGATCTGGGCCTGCAACAACTCGGCGGTGGCGATGGCATCAATCAGGGCATTGTGGCCGGCGTAGTGAGGCAAGCCATAGCGCAACCGGCTGTCAGCCAGGCGGATGGAGGTCGGCTGCTTACCCATCAGCTTCTGCCAGCGACTGGGATGCCGGTCGGGGTGCAGGTGGGCTTCGATGGCCATGGTGTCGATCACCGGAAAGCGCAGATGCTCTTTCAGGCGCCATTGCAAGGCAACACTCAGGAAGGGGCGCTCGATATTGCGGTAATGCACCACAGGGATTCGGCCAGTTAAGTGCTGGAACAGCGGGTCGAGCACCTCTTCGAGGTCCGGGGCCTGGTCGATGTCGGTATGGGTGATGCCATGAATGGTGATGGAGGTCTGGTGCAGCGGCAGTTTGGGACGCACCACCTGGTGCCAGACTTTACCCAGTTGAATACCATCAAGGGTAAACGGCACCAGTCCGATACTCACTATCGAGTGTTGTTCGGCATCCAGGCCGGTGGTCTCGAAATCCAGTGCCAACAGCGGAACCTCCCGGATCGGTGTGTCCGGGTCTGGGCAGCCGGCCTGGTAGAACCCACGCACTCTGGGGTCTATCGCTTGTTCCGCGAGCAGCCGGTAGTTCTCCGGCCAGTTCTGACGGCTGTTGCGGCTTTTGATGTTGCTAGACATTCCGACCGCCCCCGGCGTTGTAGCGGAATCTCAGGAACTTCTGGGCGTTGCTGACCACCTGGAAGGCATCTTTCAGGTGGCTGCGCTCGAACGGCGACAGGTCTTCCGGACGCACGTTGTTGTCTGGCTCGCGGCCTTCTTCAATCGCCAGTGCCTGGTGGCGGATGCGTACGATGGAGATGAACTCCAGCGCGTCGCGCAGGTTGCTGGCGTCGTCTTCCATTAAGAGCTTGGTTTTAGCGATATCGCGCAGCCGCTCGAAGGAGTTCTGGGAGCGGGCGCCGCAGGCCAACGCGTGTACTCGAATCAGGTCAGACAGTGGCGCGGTGCCCCGGCGTTTCAGGTTAAAGGTTTTCTGGTGTTTGCCGTCTTCCTCCAGCACAAAGGTCCGGAAGAAGCCCAGCGGCGGCGTCCGGTTCAGGGCATTGCGGGCCAGCAGGGTCAGGAAGCGCTGACTGTTGGAGGCTTTCTCGGCAATCAGGGTCTTCAGCTGCTCTGCCAGTTCCGTCTGGCCATGGATGCCGTCCAGATCGAAGAAGATGTTGCTGTTGAGCAAGGTTTCTCCGTTCGGGCTGTCGATCCACTGGGTAAAGTATTGCTTCCACACCTTGAGCGGCTGTCGCCATTTCGGGTTGGTCGCCATGATGTCGCCAGTACAATAGGTGTAACCGCATTCAGCCAGGCCGTCGCTGACAAACTTGGCCAGCGCCAGGAAGTACTCGTCGTGTTCCTCCGGAATAAAGCTGTCGTCCAGGATCATAGCGTTATCCTGGTCGGTGACCACTAACTGTTCGTCCCGGGCCATGGAGCCCAGCGCCATGAAGCAGTAGGGTACCGGCGGTGGCCCCAGCTCTTCTTCGCCCAATTCCAGCAGCTTCTGGCTGAAGCTGCGGCCAATGCCGGCCATGGCGCTGCCGACCATGTGGGAATTGGCGTCTTCGTTGACCATGCGCACGAAGCTGTCACGCACATCCTTGCTGACTTTCTTCAGGCCTTTGACGTGCTTCTGCTGGTAGATGTTGCTGACCAGGAACAGGCTGCTCTGGCTTTCATATTTAACGATGTCTGACAGCGCCACCACGCCCCGCACTTCGTCGCCCTCAATCACCGGCAGGTGGTGTACGTTGTTGTGCAGCATGATCAGCATGGCCTCGAAAATGAACGAGCGCGCGCTGACGGTAATCAGTCCCTCGGTCATGATCTCGCTGATCGGGGTTTCAGAGGCCAGGGCATGGGTGACGGCGCGGGTGCGCAGGTCTCGGTCGGTGATGATGCCCTTGAGCTTCGGGCGCTCGCCAGTTTCATCCATCAAAAGCAGGGCGGACACGCCGTTCTCGGTCATGATTCTGGCCGCTTCCTGAAGCCGCACGGTGGTGGGTGCGCAAATGGGCTCGCGGGAAATCAGGCGGGTCACTTTTGCCATCATCAGCTCATTGGATTTTTCCCGGCGGGACACGGCCGAGCGCAGGCGGCTGCGGTCTTCGATCTCGACAAAGTCGGCGAAGTTCTCATCTTGTTCCCAGAGGTACTGGAAGACCTCATCAGGGATTTTGTAGATCAGGCTGTCTTCGATGGCCTTGGCCGGAAAGCGCACCTTTTTGTTCATCATCAGGCCAAACTGACCAAACATCTCCCCCTCGCCGACCCGGTTATACAGCTCGCCCGAGCGCCGGAAGATCTCGACCGCACCGCTGCGAATGTAATGCAACCAGTGGTTGCTCTGGCCCAACTCAAGAATCTGCGTGCCGGCCCGGCAGTAGACTACTTCGATCCCGGAGACGATTCGCTCCAGAAGCTCCTCGGGCAGATCATCAAACGGAGGGTATTGGGCAATGTGGTTGCGGATGTCGAGCAGCTCGGCCTGCATAAAACTCCCTGATTTGGCGACGAAAACAGTGATCTGACTGATGAATATAGCAGTGGGGGCTGGACAGGGCCACGCAACCTTTTGATAGATGTCGTTGACCGCTTTGTTGACTGTTGCTAGCCTTGCGACACTTTTTTCAGGTGCCCGTCGCAATGCGCGACGGGTGAAACGGGAAATCGGTGCGCCTGGCAACGCCAGTGCTAGTCCGATGCTGCCCCCGCAACGGTAAGCAAGTGTACGGCAATCTGATGCGCCACTGTGCTCACGGCATGGGAAGGTGATTGCCCCGGAGTTCGCTCCACTTGCAAGCCCGGAGACCGGCCTGAAAAAACACCCGGAGTTGCGGTGGGCGGCTTGGGTGGGCGATTCCCGGCCTCGCTCCATCACACCGAACCCGCCTGCCCTATGCCCGTTCCGCAGCCTTAAGCCTAACCTTGAGCTTCAACCCGTGCGGGTGCGCGCGGTTGGCGGAGAATTCTGATGTATCACTTCCAGTTGCCTGCAGTTATTGCCGGTGTATCACTATTGGCCCTGCCGTTGGCGGTGGCGGCCCAGTCTTCTGACAAAACCGAACAGCTTGATCCGATTGTGGTGACGGCCACGCTTGGGCCTAAGACCGTGGGCGAGAGCTTGTCGTCGGTGACCGTGATTGATCAAGCCGATATCGAGCGGCAAAAGCCGGCCGAGTTCCGGGATCTGTTGCGCGGTCAGCCAGGGGTGAATGTGGTATCCGACGGCAGTTACGGTAAGACCACCAGCCTGTTTCTACGCGGCGCAGGCAGTTCCGGGACGGTTTTGCTGCTGGACGGTATTCGTCTGCGTTCAGGAACTGCCGGTATTCCGCCCTGGCAATTTCTGCCCCCGGAACTGATGGGACAGGTTGAGTTGGTGCGAGGTGCCAAGAGCTCTCTTTATGGTGCCGATGCGGTGGGTGGCGTGATTCAGGCATTTACTCTGGAACCACAAGCAGAGCGTCAGGGCTGGGCCGAGGTCGCGGGGGGCTCTCACCAAACGAGGGAAACCTCAGCGGGTGTCGCCGGGCGCGCAGGCCAATCGTCATTTCTTGCCAGTGGCAACTATTCTGATACCGATGGCACCAATCTGCGGGCGGGTGGTGAAGACAAGGGTTTCCGCAATGCCGGCGGTCTGGCCAAAATCAGCCACCGTTTTGAACAAGGCGGAGGTGCTGGTCTGACGGTGTTCCAGTCTGAAGGCAATACTGAATTTGAAGGTGGTGACACGGATTATATGATACGAGCGGCGGGCTTATATGTTGAGGCAGTAGCGAGCGACTACTGGCGCACCCGTATACAGTTCTCCGAGGCTCGCGATGAGCAGGAAACCTTCGGAAGCTTTCCGAGCATCTATAACACGCTCTCCCGCTCTGCTCGCTGGGACAATACCTTGACCGCCGGTGTCCATGAGTTGGTGCTGGGCTCAGAGGTAATGGTTGACGAAGTAGAAGGCAGTGACGACTTCACGGAGAACAGCAGAACCAATGCTGCCGTGTTCGGCCAGGGCCGTTTGAATTTTGGCGCCAGCGACCTGATGCTCAGCTTGCGCCTAGATGACAATGAGGCATACGGTAAGGAAGAGACCGGCGGTATTGCGTTTGGTCACCAGTTTGATCGATCGCATCGTATGCGGGTGAGTTATGCAACTTCATTCCGGGCACCCACGTTTAATGATCTGTACCTGACCACGCCTTTTTACAGCGGAAACCCTGACCTGAATGCTGAACAGGGGCAAATGGTCGAGTTGGGTTTTTCCGGCAGGTATACCCAATGGTTCTGGGACGTCGCGTTGTACCAGAACGATGTTGATGATCTGATTACCTACGTTGTTGATCCGGTCACCTTTGACGGCACCATGGAGAACGTCGAGATAGCCAGAATTCGTGGTGTGGAAGTGTCGTCAGGCTTTGAAACCGGTGGCTGGGACATTGCCGCTGCGCTGACTTATGCCGACACCGAGAACCGGGATACCGGCACCCGCCTGCCACGCCGTGCGGACAAAAGCGCCAGGCTGGATGTCGATCGTCTGTTTTCCAGGTGGTCCGTTGGCGCTAGCCTGATTGCTGAGGGCAATCGTTACAACGATGCGGCGAATAATAGCCTGCTGCCCGGCTACGGAACGGTGGACCTTCGGGCTGCCTGGAATTTCCTGCCGGGCTGGTCCGCCAGCCTCAAAGTCGATAACGTGTTGGACCGTCGCTATACCACCAGCTTGGGTAACGACAGCGTCACCTTTGAGCCATTCGACTATCTGGCCGCCGGTCGGACCTACATGGCCTCGGTGCGCTATGATTTCAGCCGCTAATGCTATGAATACAACTTCATGAACAGGACGGGCACTATCGCTCCATGACGACACGCCGGCTCACAGTGTTTATCCTGCTTTTACTGGTACCGGTCACGGTGCTGGGTGAAACACTGTGCGCTAGCGATGCCCTCGACCGCAACGTCTGCCTGCCCGGACCTGCCACCCGCATCGTTTCCCTCTCCCCCGGCGCCACTGAACTGCTGTTCTCGGCGGGTGCCGGTGACCTTGTGGTGGCTGTCAGCGCCTGGAGTGACTACCCGCCCCAGGCCGAGCAGTTGCCTCGGGTAGGCGACAGCAGCCGGCTGGATCTGGAAGCGATTCTGGCGCTGGCGCCGGATCTGGTGGTGGCCTGGGTGGATGGTAATTCCCGACAGCAACTTGATCGCCTGGCGCAGCTGGGCGTGACAGTGTTCTGGTTGGCGCCACGAGAGTTCGAACACATCCCGCAGGCTATTGAAGATCTGTCTGTGTTGACGGGAACCCCGGCTACGGGGGTGGCGCAGGCCGAGCTGTTTCGAAATGACCTGATCGAGCTTGAGGAAAACTACGCAGAAGCGTCCCTCATCAGAGTGTTCTATCAGGTTTGGGATCAGCCTTTGATGACCATTAACCGAGACGAGTTGATTGGTAAAGCCATCGAACTCTGTGGCGGCGTGAACGTGTTTGGTCATCTGCCCCGATTGGTTCCTCGCATCAGCACTGAGGCGGTCCTTGAGGCCGCGCCGGAAGTGATTGTGACCTCCGGTCGCCAGGAGAGTGACCGCCAGTGGCTGGAAGACTGGACAGCGTTTGCCAGCCTGCCGGCCGTGGCGGCCGGGAATCTTTACCTCGAGCCGCCAGACTTGCTGGCTCGCCCGACCCTGAGGATGCTGGACGGCGTTAAACACCTGTGCCAGACCCTGGAGACTGCCCGTGCCCGGCTCTAGTTTTTTGCGCCCGCTGGTTGGGCTGGTGCTGATGGGGATGCTGGCCGTGTTGGTCGCGGTCAGCGTTGGTAGCAGTCATGTCGGATTTTCCAAGGTGCTGTGGGTGTTTGCTGGCGGTGGCAGTGAGCTGGACCGCACATTGATTCTGGATTTGCGTTTGCCTCGGGTATTGAGTGCTTTCGTGGTGGGTGGCTTGTTGGCCGTGGCTGGCGCCTTGATGCAGGTGCTGCTGCGCAATCCGCTGGCGGACCCCTACGTATTGGGCCTGTCTGGCGGCGCTGCGGTGGGCGCTTTGCTGGCCATGCTGGCGGGCACGGCGGGCTTTATCGTGTCGGGCTCGGCCTTTGCCGGCGCCATGTTGGCTACCCTGCTGGTGTTTGGTCTGGCCCACGGCAGTGGCAGCTGGACGCCGTCTCGGTTGTTGCTGACGGGCGTGGTAGTGGCGGCCGGCTGGGGTGCTCTGATTACCCTTATCTTGTCGATGACACCAGCGGCACGCTTGCCCGGCATGTTGTACTGGTTAATGGGCGACCTGTCGCACTCCGGTCAGCCTTGGCCCGGCATGCTGGTTCTGGTGTTGGTGTGCCTGCTGGTACTGCCTTTGGGTCGAAGCCTGAATGTGCTGGCCCGCGGCTCCATGCAGGCAGCGGCCCTCGGGGTGTCGGTTCGCCCGCTGGAATGGCTGATCTATCTACTGGCCAGCGTATTAACCGCAACGGCGGTGACCATGGCCGGTGCCGTTGGCTTTGTCGGGCTGGTGGTGCCGCACATGCTCAGGCTGGTGCTGGGCAATGATCAGCGCCTGATTCTGCCCGCCTGTGCGCTGGCGGGGGGCATTCTGCTGGTGCTGGCGGATACGCTGGCCCGGAACGTGATTGCACCGGAGCAGCTGCCGGTCGGCGTGATTACTGCTCTGCTGGGTGTGCCCACGTTCCTTTATCTGCTGTACCGGAGTCGCTGATGACCACCCTGGCCAGTCACGAACTCACTATTGATATTCCCGGGCGCGACTCGGGATCACCACTGGGCCTGCACATACGCCCGGGGCAGATCTGGGGGGTGCTCGGCCCCAACGGTGTCGGCAAAACCACTCTGCTGCATACGCTGGCCGGCCTGCGCCCACCTCGCAGTGGCCAGGTGCTGCTGGATCACAAGCCGCAGGCCTCGCTGCGGCGCAAGCAGATTTCCCAGCAGGTGGGCCTGGTGTTTCAGGATCGGCAGGATGGCTTTCCGGCCACAGTGCTGGAAACCGCCCTGATTGGCCGACACCCTTGGTTGTCGGCTTGGCAGATGGAGTCTTCCGAAGATATCGTTCTGGCGGAGAAGGCCTTGCAGGCTCTGGATGTGATTCACCTGCGTGATCGCCTGGTCAGCACTCTCTCGGGTGGTGAGCGCCAGCGGGTCGCCATTGCCACCCTGATGACCCAGAACCCCGATGTCTGGCTTTTGGATGAGCCCACCAATCATCTGGACCTGCACCACCAGGTTGCCGTCATGAACCTGCTGACCGCCAAGGCCAACAACGATAAGGCCGTGTTCATGTGCCTGCACGACCTGAACCTGGCCGCCCGATGGTGTGATCACTTACTGTTGATGTACCCGGACGGCGAAGCCTGCTGGGGGCCGTCGGAAGCCATGCTTGTCCCATCAGCTCTTGAGCGCTTGTACGGCCAACGTTTAATTACCGTCGAGGCTGACGGCGCACCGGTGTTTGTGCCGGTTCGATCCTGAGTCAGTCTTTGATGGCAGGGAGTTCTTTGACCATGCCTTGCAGTTCGTGGGTTATGTCTTTCAGCTCCCGCAATAGCTGCGGGTTTACATCCAGGTGGCCTTCGTACTCGGCAAGGTTGCGAGCCGAGTGACACTTGTCGAGTACACGCCATTTGGCGTGGGGTAGCCCCAGGGTGTGCTGTAAGCACTGAAAAACGAGATATCGACTCTCTGAGCGATAGCCATCCCCTCAAACTCTTTGGCATCAGGTTTTTCGATTTTCAGTCTGCGGATCTTGACCAGGTTTTCAAGTGCTTCCATGCGCTAACCTTGTGTTGGAGATTCGGATTTCAGATTGATGCGGGGCTGATCCATTACCCTCGTTAAAAAGCTTTGGTGCTGGTCCAGGCGCTCCGCAAATTCGGCAGGAGAGTATACCGTGGGATTGATGGTTCGCTGCAGTCGTTCTTCTGCAGGTGTTAACAGTTCCATAATTTCGCTATAACTCAAATCGTTGCCAACCAGCATAAGGTCAACGTCACTGGCCGCATGGGCGTCGCCTTTGGCGATTGAACCGTAAATGAAAGCCTGTTCGAGCTGCCCGGCCAATGGCGCCAGGGCAAGTCGGATTTGATCGGCGATACCAAAGCTCTTTTGTACAATCCGGGTCAGCTCATGAAAAATAGGGTTGTCGGGGTTGGCCTGGTAGTGAGTCTGGTTGCCCTGGCGGGTCATGATGATCAAGCCAGCATCTGTGAGCTTTGAGAGTTCGCGCCCGACAGCACCGCGCCCGATCTGTGCAAGCCTGACAAGTTCGTTTAGATACAGGCTTTGCTCTGGATGGCCGTAAAGCAACGCGAGTAGGCGTTGTTGTGTCTTTGTGAATAGTGCATCGCCAATGCTGATTGCAGGCATGTTCCGGTCCTTCTTTTATCATCCCCCAAAAGGGTACTATAGTCCCCAATTTGGGGATGACAAGCCCCAAATTGGGGTTTATTTTGCAGGGAGCTGCTATGAAGTTTTCTTCAATGTATGACCAGGCGTCGCGCCGCAAGGGTGGCCCGGATGCGGTCAAGGCGCTGTTGCCCAGGTTGCCTGCTCCGGGTGCCCTGGCAGCGACCGGCGATGATCGCTATCTGTCGGAAATCACCCGGTGCATCTTCAAGGCCGGTTTTGTCTGGCGGGTGATCGAGAACAAGTGGCCAGATTTTGAAGCGGCGTTTCATGGCTTTGTGCCTGCCTACTGGCAACAGGTGCCGCCAGACGTTCTGGAGCAACTGGCGACCGATGAGCGGATTGTCCGCAATATGCAAAAGATCCGCACGGTGCCTGAAAACGCTCGAATGATCATGGATGTCGCCCGGGATCACGGCAGTTTTGGCCAGTTTCTGGCGCAGTGGCCGAATGACGATCAGGTGGGCCTGTTGATGTACCTGAAGCGCAACGGGGCACGCCTGGGAGGCAATTCGGCCCAGTATTTTCTGCGCCGGGTTGGCTGGGATGGATTTATTCTGTCGAACGATGTCACCACCGCATTGACGCGTGCCGGCATTCTTGACGCCTCAGCTTCCAGCAAGAAGGGCCTGACCCAGGCCCAGCAGGCCTTTAATCAGTGGCATCAGGAAACCGGTTTGCCGATCAGCCATCTCTCACGGATTGTGTCGTTTACGGTTGATAATTGAGGCGGGATAGCGGTCGCCGGCTCTGTTTCACTGGACTACACTCTGAGCAAGAGAGCTGAAAGCTCCAACAGGGAGACTGCCATTTATGGCAAGCAAGTCCAATGGCAGGCAAGGCACCGAACTGTCCGCCCCATCGTTTCAAAAGCTGGCGTCGGGCGTGCCTGGTGTGCTGTTTACCTTCTGGCAAAGCGCAGATGGCAAGCGCCATCGTTATCCGTTTGTCAGCGAGCAGGTGCGGACACTTTTCGGAGCGGATCCCGCCCAGCTGAATGAAAATGCCGACGCAGTTTTCTTGATTATCCACCCAGACGATGCCGCTGGCGTTGAGAGCAGCATCCTCGAGTCGGCACAAACCCTCACCCCCTGGTGTTACCGCGCCCGCCTGAAAACGATTGATAAAGGTTACCAATGGTTTGAGGCGCACTCGGTGCCAGAGCGCCAGGCCGACGGCAGTACCCTCTGGTATGGCCAGTTTCACAACATCCAGCATTACAAAGATCTGGAGCAAACGCTCAGAGACAGTGAGGCGGAGTTCCAGTTTCAGGCCGGTTTCCAGAAGCTCATTGCCCGCCTGTCGACCGAGTTCATCAACCTGGGTTTCGGCACCATTGATGAATGCATTGATGAATTGCTGACCTCTATCAGTCATTTTTTCCGGGTTGACCGGGCCTACCTGTACCACTTCTCAGAAGACTACTGCCGGATGACCAATACCCACGAATGGTGCGCGCCGGGCGTGGAATCGCTGATTGAAAGCCAGCAGGACGTACCGATTGACCAGTTCCAGTGGTGGCATCGGCAAATCCAGAACATGGTGGACCTCAATCAGGTGGTGTTCATTGAGGACGTCGACGGCCTGCCGGCAGGGGCGGCGCCCGAACGGGCCATGCTGCAGGACCAGGGCGTCAGCTCCATGTTCTGCGTGCCGATCAGGATCCGGGGCCGGGTGACCGGCTTTTTCGGTGTGGATTCGTTGAGCAAACGGATCTGGAGGACCGATCAGGCAGACCTGTTGATCATTGTGTCTGGACTGTTATCCGGTGCTCTGGAGAGGAGCCGACTTGAACAGGAATTACTGCGCCAGTCGATTCGTGATCCTTTGACCGGATTGCACAACCGTCGATATCTGATGCCCCGACTGGATGAATTATTGGCGAGAAGCAATCGGGTGGGTGAGCGTTTTGCACTGGCGATGTTCGACATTGATTACTTCAAGCAGATTAACGATAACCTTGGGCACCTGGCCGGCGATTACATTCTTCAGCGCTTTTCCGAGTTGCTAATGCGTCACACCCGCACCACCGACGTGGTCTCCCGATTTGGCGGTGAAGAGTTTCTGGTGGTGTTTGCCGCAGTAGAATCCAATGAAGTCAGGGCGCTGGTAGACAGGGTGCTTGAAGTAGTGAGGAAAGAAACCTTTATTTATGACGGTCATTCCATTCCAGTCACCGTGAGCGCCGGCGTTGCCGGCGTTGAGGAGCTGACGGGCAAGCCGGTTACGCCTCATGTGCTGATTGATTACGCTGATCGGCGCCTGTACCAGGCCAAGCAGGGTGGCCGGGATTGTCTGGTCGATGCATCAGGGTTATCGCGCATATAAGAAAACAGAATTTCACCTCATATTTCATTTTAGTATATCCTTAGAATTAAATTTAAGGCACTGGCAGCAGCCGAGGTGATTTTTATGAAACAGCCAATCGTTCAGCATTTCTTTGACGAACCCACCAACACTTTCAGCTACGTGGTTCGCGACCCGGGTAGTCAGGCCTGCGCGATCCTGGATTCGGTGCTTGATTTTGATTACGCCGCTGGTCGCACCGATGTGCGGTCGGCCGACGAGATTGTCCGATACATTCAGGAAAACAAGCTGAGCGTCGAATGGATTCTGGAAACCCACGTGCACGCTGATCATCTGTCGGCGGCGCCCTATCTGCATGAAAAACTGGGCGGCAAGACCGGTATCGGCGCCCGCATTACCGACGTTCAGACCATCTTCGGCAAGGCGTTTAATGCCGGTACCGAGTTTGCCCGGGATGGCAGCCAGTTCGACCGGCTGTTCGAAGAAGGCGACACCTTCACCATTGGCGGCATGGAAGGTCGGGTGTTGCACACGCCCGGCCATACGCCGGCATGTCTGACGTATGTCATCGGTGATGCGGCGTTCGTCGGCGACACGCTGTTCATGCCCGATTACGGTACCGCTCGCTGCGACTTCCCGGGTGGCGATGCCCGGGTTTTGTATCGCTCGATCCAGAAAGTGCTAGCCTTGCCTTCAGACACCCGGATCTTCCTGTGCCACGACTACAAAGCCCCCGGCCGGGATGACTACCATCATATGACCACCGTGGCCGAGCAGCGCGAGGCGAACGTGCATGTACACGAGGGCGTTTCCGAGGATGAATTCGTGAAAATGCGCACCGAGCGAGATGCCACACTGGATATGCCCCGGCTGATTCTGCCATCGGTTCAGGTCAATATGCGTGCAGGCCAAATGCCGCCCGCTGACGATAACGGCCAGGTATACCTGAAAGTTCCTGTCGACCTGTTCTGAGCCGGACATGAACCTTAAAAGCTATTTGCCCATTCTGCAGTGGGCACCAACATATCACCGTGGTCAGGTGACCAGTGATCTCATTGCGGCCGTCATTGTCACCGTGATGCTGATTCCACAATCGCTCGCTTATGCCCTGCTGGCGGGGCTGCCGGCGCAGGTTGGCCTGTATGCCAGCATGTTGCCACTGGTGGTGTATGCGGTGTTCGGCACCAGCCGCACCCTGTCCGTAGGACCGGTGGCCGTGGTCTCCCTGATGACGGCCGCGGCCCTGGCGCCCCTGGCCGAGGTGGGCAGCGCCGAATACCTCGCCGGTGCCGTTCTGATTGCGGTCATGTCTGGCCTGATGTTGACGGTCATGGGTGTTCTGAAACTTGGCTTTATGGCCAACTTTCTTAGCCATCCGGTGATTTCCGGGTTTATTACCGCCTCCGGGATTGTCATCGCGGCCAGCCAGCTCAAGCACCTGTTCGGCACCCAGTCTTCCGGGCATAATCTGCTCGATATTGGCGGCTCGTTTCTGGCCTCTTTGACGGGCACCAATGTGCCGACCCTGTTTGTTGGTGTCGGTGCGCTGTTGTTTCTGTTGTGGTCCCGACGCTTTCTCAAACCCCTGCTTAAACAACTCGGGCTGGCGGATCGCAGTGCCGACATCCTGACCAAAACGGCGCCCATTCTGGCGGTGCTGCTGACCACGTTACTGGCCTGGCTGTTACGGCTGGATGAACAGGGTGTGCGGTTGGTTGGCGCTGTGCCATCGGGCCTGCCATCGTTCACCTTGCCCAGTCTGGAACCAAGCCTGTGGTCGCAACTGGCGGTCAGCGCCTTGTTGATCAGTGTGGTGGGTTTTGTTGAATCGGTGTCGGTTGGCCAGACTCTCGCGGCCAAGCGGCGCCAGCGTATTGATCCGGATCAGGAGCTGATTGGCCTGGGTACGGCAAACATCAGTTCCGGATTGTCGGGCGGTATGCCTGTCACCGGAGGTTTTTCACGCTCTGTTGTCAACTTTGATGCCGGTGCCGAAACACCGGCTGCCGGCGCCTACGCCGCGGTGGGCATCGCCCTGGCCACCCTGTTCCTGACACCGGCGATTGCCTGGCTGCCTCAGGCTACTCTGGCTGCCACCATCATCGTAGCCGTGACGACCCTGATTGACCTGCCCGCACTGGGCCGGACTTTCCGCTATTCCCGCACCGATTTCGGCGCCATGCTGGCGACCATCGTGCTGACCCTTGTTCACAGTGTTGAAGCCGGCATTATCGCCGGGGTGTTACTGTCAATCGGCCTGTTTCTCTACCGTACCAGCCGCCCTCACAGTGCCGTGGTCGGGCGGGTGCCCGGTACCGAGCACTTTCGCAACGTGCTGCGGCATGACGTTGAACTGTGCCCGAAGGTCACGTTTTTGCGGGTTGATGAAAGCCTGTATTTTGCCAATGCGCGGTTCCTGGAGGAGCGGGTGATGGATCTGATCGCCCGGGAACCGGAACTGAGCGACCTGGTGCTGGTGTGCCCGGCGGTGAACCTGGTGGATGCATCAGCCCTTGAAAGCCTGGAGGCTATCAATGAGCGGCTTGAAGACGCCGGAGTGCGGCTGCATCTGTCTGAAGTCAAAGGCCCGGTGATGGATCGTCTCAAAGGCACGGAGTTCCTTCAGCACCTCGGTGGTGGTGTGTATCTGAGCACATTTGAGGCTTGGCAGTCGTTAACCGGAAGAAGTTTACTGGAATAATTAAGGCATTGTGATCCCGTTGACGCCGGCCGGGGTATGTGTAAAAACGGCTTTTGAGGATATTTCGCCCCGGCCAAACGGTAACTCTGATGGGAATGACTGAAAACCTGCTTTCGACCAGTCAGTGGCTGTTAACCGCCATTGTGTTTGCGCTCGTGCTGCTGGCCGCGGCACGGACGGTCGATTGGCGCGGCTTCCGAACAGATTCCTCGCTGCAACATACCGTATTCGGAGCTGCGGTTATTCTCGGATTTGTCTGGCAGTTACGGGCCGGCATTTCTCCGGGACTGGCCATCCATATCTTCGGCATTACCGTGATTACGCTGATGTTGGGCTGGGCGCTGGCGGTTTTCAGTGGCTTGCTGGCGTTGGTGATCACTGTGATCACCGGTCGGGAACCGTTGATCATGTTTGCGGCTAACGGCCTGATCACGGTGATGGTGCCTGCGCTGGTCACCCACGCCATCATGCTGTGGGAGCGCAAGCGCGACTTTCGCAGTTTCTTCGCCTACATCTTCTTTTGTGGATTTTTCGGTGCCGGTATTTCAGTCGCGGTGGCCGGCCTGGTGATGTGTCTTCTGCTGTGGACCAACGGCATTTACAGCTTTGATGAGCTGGTTTATGACTACCTGAGTTACCTACCGCTGTTCATGATTCCCGAGGGCTTTGTAAACGGCGCCTTTGTGACCGGTCTGATGGTGCTGCATCCAGAGCGGCTCCGAACGCTGGACCAGCGCCGTTATCGCTAGTGTGGCTGCTCAGCCACCGGTTCCGTAATTTGCGGTGTCTTCGAGTTCCGGCAGTGTCCGGCTTTGGCCGACCGTGCTGCGCCATTGGGTCAGCCAGGGCAGAACCGAATCAGCCGGCATCGGGCGGGCGATACCGTACCCCTGAATCAGGTTACAGCCCATGCTTTGGAGAGCATTGGCGTGGGCGGTGTTTTCCACACCTTCGGCCAGTACCGGGTGATCAAACCGCTGGGCCAGGAAGATCACGCTTTCGACGATGGCCCGATCATTGTCGTCGGTCAGCATGTTACAAACAAAACTCTGGTCAATCTTGATCACATCGACCGGCAGCGTGCGCAGGTAGGTCAGTGATGAAAATCCGGTACCAAAATCGTCCAGCGCCACTTGCAGGCCGAGGGACTGGCAGCGCGCGAGTACGTTGCTGGCGCGTTTGGTATCTTCCAGTGCCGTTGATTCCAGAACTTCCAGCGTGATCTGGCCAGGGCTGACCTCTGGGTGACTGTGCAGGTAACTCTCCAGATAGTCGGCAAAGCTCCGGTCCATCAGGTGGGGTGCGCTGATGTTGATGCTGACCGCCAGCGCCTCGCCGGCCTCACGCCAGCGGTTCATTTGATGGATGGCTTCTTTCAGCACCCATTGTCCCAGGGGGATTTCCAGATGGCTGTTTTCCACCGCTGGCAGAAACGCAGCGGGCGAGAGCAAGCCTTTCTCGGGATGATTCCAGCGAATCAGCGCCTCAAAACCGACCACTTCACTGTCAACCATCCGCACTTGTGGCTGGAAGTGCAGCGAGAACTCATCGTGCTCCAGCGCATTGGCGATTTCCACCAACTGATTCCGGCGTTGCCGGCGATGGGCATTCAGGCCCGGATCAAAAATGTGGAACTGGTTGCGGCCTTTTTCTTTGGCGGCGTACATGGCCTGATCGGCATGGCGAATCAGACCTTCGGCATCGGTGTCGTCTTCCGGGTAGCGGGTAATGCCCAGGCTGGCGGTGATTTTGAGTGGTTTATCCGCAAAGGTTAAAGGCTCGTTCACGGTATTGAGGATGCTTTGATACACCGATGGCGACTCGTCGTCATGCATTAACAGAACAAACTCGTCACCGCCGATGCGGGCCACGGTGTCGCCGCTGCGCAGGCTTTGGGTCAGGCGCTCTGCGGTGGTTCGAAGCGCGAGATCTCCGACTTCATGGCCCAGTTCGTCGTTAATGGCTTTAAAACCGTCCAGATCAAGGTAACAGATGGCCAGGCTACGTTTCTGACGTTCTGCGTGCTGGCGGGCGCAGCGAATCCGTTCTTCCAATAATTGCCGGTTTGGCAGGCCCGTCAGGTCGTCGTAATTGGCGGCCCGGTCCAGCTCCCTGGCGTGGTTTTTCAGGGCGGTGATGTCGGTAAACGCAGCCACATGGAAGTATCGGCCGGGCTCTTCCAGGTGTACCCGGCTGATTGACAGTAGCTCCACATATTCCTCACCGTTTTTACGACGGTTCCAGACTTCGCCGCGCCAGTGGTCGGTTTTCTCGATGGAGGCCCACATGGACTGGTAGTAATCCCGGGAATGGCGGCCAGAACTCAGAATCGATGGGTTCAGACCAAGTACTTCCTCCCGTGCGTAACCGGTGATCCTTGAGAAGGACGGGTTTACGTCAATAATCCGGTTGCTGTGATCGGTGATGATGATGGCTTCATGACTGCGATCAAACACACTGGCGGCAATCCGGAGGCCGCGTTCGCTGTGTTTACGGTCGGAAATGTTGGTCTGGATGACAACAAACCCGGGCTCCACGCTTTCGCTTTCACCAACCGGTATGCAATAGGTGTGTACCCAGTAGGGTGCGCCGCTTGCGGTGTAATTGAGGATGTCTTCCTCGAAAACCTCACCTCTGTGGAGGTGCTGGCGAATGCGAAGGACGGTCTCAGGATTGGTGTCCGGGCCGTGGAGGATGTCGCCGGGTTGCCGGCCGACAATGGTTTCAAGTGTAAAACCGGTGTGTGCTTCAAACGCACGGTTCACCCATTCGATGCAGCCGGCCGCATCCAGTACCAACACCATATTGCGGGTGGCGGTGGCGACCAGAGCCAGGCGTTCCGGATCAGTTCCGAATGCAGGCTGTATCTGTTCCGGGGTGTTCGGCATGAAGGTGGCATTCCGGTTATCGATGAGTGAAATCTGACCTCCCTTCCATGCGAGATAGTGGCGCAAGCATAACAGTTAACGGCGGCTGTAGATCTCCGTAGATTCCGGTGTGCTGGCGTGGTCTTGTCCGTTTATTGCAATGCGTTGGCAGCGCGAGATGCTACCGCATCTGGCCCGTCAGAACATTGGACAAAGGGCGGGGCTTGTTGATCATCGTCAATTTCAGGTGAAATTCACCGTCAATTGGTGGCAGCGGTCACTCGCGCCAGCGGGAATGCTTCTGAAGTTTTCGCTGTAGGGTTCGCCGGTGCATGTTCAGTGCCCGAGCGGTGGCGGAGATATTGCCGTCATTTTCGGTAAGCACCCGCTGGATATGCTCCCATTCCATTTCCTCTACTGACGGTGGCTCCTGTCGCAGTGCGGGTGGTGTTTCCAGAGGTTCGAAACCGTTCACCAGCTGATTGACGGTGACCGGCTTGCAAAGATAATTCACCGCGCCCCGGCGCATGGCTTCAACCACCGTCGCAATGCTGCCGTAACCGGTCAGCACCAGCACATCCAGCCCGGGGTCACGGGCGAGCAGCTCTGGTAGTAGCTGCAGACCGCTCTCGCCGGCCAGATTCAGGTCCAATACGCAGCGATCAAAGCTGTGTTGGCTCAGGGCTTCAAGTGCGCTGCTGCGATTGTGAGCGCTGATCGCGTCAATGCCCTGCCGGGCAAGTGAGCGGCAGAGTACCTGCACAAAGGCCTGGTCATCATCAATCAACAGCCAATGTTCTTGCGCGGTCATTCCGAGAGTTCCTTGTAAAGGCTGTTTCGGGTAATGGGCAAATCAATCATCATGGTGGTGCCAGTTTCACTGGCCCTTGCTCTGAGGTTGCCGCCCAATCGCTGAATCGTGGCGTTAGACAGGAACAGACCGACCCCCAGGCCGTTGCGAGAATCGACAATATCCTCACCAGGGGCGCCTTGCAGTGTCAGGCCGTCGCCGTGATCTTCGACGATCAACTCCAGTCGGCCGGGCTCGGTCACTCGACAATTCACGGCAACCCAGTCAGGACTTGCGGTCAGGGCGTTGGCCAGCAGGTTCAGTACGGCCTGATCCACGGTGGCATCTACCGCTATGATGGCGTCCGGATGGTTGTTTGACCAGTTAATGGGGCCGGATGGCCAGAGCAACGTCGCCGACTCGCGCAGGCGCTTGAGCCATGCCTGAACGGGCAGCTGTTCAAGCTGGTCGGTTCTGGCTTCTACGGCGGCTTTGGTGAGTTGTTGCAGGTGGCTGCTGCACAACGCCAGTTGCTGGTCCATCAGAGCGAGGTCGTCGTCCAGTTCCTTGCTTGTGTTCCCGGCGCTGTGAGCGCGGATTTCGTCCAGTAACAATGTCAGGGTGTTCAGCGGCGTGCCCAGGCGATGCGCCACTGCTGCTGCCGATAAGCCCAGCGAAATGATCTGTTCATCCCGCAGGCGGTCTTCCCGGAAATCCGACAGCTGGCTTTGTTGCAGGCGGAGCCGGCGTGCCAGGGTGCCGACCACCAGAAGTAAAATGGCGGCGGTCAGCGCAAAGGTTACCCACATGCCGACGAGGTGAAGCTGGGCCAGGTCTGCGTGCTGGTGATCGTGCATCACCGGGGCGTGCCAGAGCACTAACGCGGTATAGACGGCAATGCCCGTCAGGGTCAGCACGATGCTCTGGCGGCTGGGCACCAGGATGATAGCCACAGCAATGGGCAGCAACAGCAGTGACACCAGGGGGTTGGTGTAGCCGCCGGTGAAAAACAGCCAGAGCCCGATCAATAGCAGGTCTGCAGACAATGACAAACTGACCGGCAGTGAACCTTGTGGGGGCTTTCGGCTGAACCAGAGCCAGCCCAGGGTGGCCAGTACCGCGTACAGCAGGCAAAGAATCAGGGCTTCGGCCCGATGGGCAAGAGTGATGGTGGTTTCGGCGACCGCCACAGCGATCAGCAGGGTGCTGATGATGGCCAGCCGCATCCCCAGCAAGTAGCGGGCTGCCTGGCGAAAACCGGTCTGAGAGTGTGTAAGCCATTCCATAGTCGGCATTCTAGCAGCCGTCACGACGAACCGGTTGGGAAAAATGAGCCGGCTTGTCTGCGATCAATCGGGGAAGTAACACGCCAGTTGCTGACGAATCACATCACCGGTCAGTTGCAGGTGCCGCTGCCCCAGATGATGCACCCGGATGGCCGGATGGGAGCTGGTCTGTTTCCGGGCAGACTCCGGCAACAGGCGCTCGGGATAATACTGGCAGTGGCTGTTTTCCGGGAACAGTGCCGCGTAGGCAATGCCGGTTTCTACCAGATCCTGGAAAAAGTGCGAACCATAGGACAGATCAGGAACC
Source organism: Marinobacter excellens HL-55 (assembly GCA_001314845.1). Classification (GTDB taxonomy): domain Bacteria; phylum Pseudomonadota; class Gammaproteobacteria; order Pseudomonadales; family Oleiphilaceae; genus Marinobacter; species Marinobacter excellens_B. The sequence continues at coordinate 104,940 of LJZQ01000001.1, read as the reverse complement.
ATGTCGCCGGCTTTTTCCGAGACTTCGACCAGGGCGGCAACGCCGGCGATGTCTGAGAATCGCACCGGAACACCCAACTCCGGACTGCTGGTACCCCAGCGCCCCGGGCCGATCAGCAGGGTGGGTTCGTCCGAGGAACGCACCTCCTCGCCGATCAGCCGTGCAACGTCATAGCGTTGGCTGGTAGTAAGTTCGGCATAGGCAGAGGCATCTACCCGGATTACCCGCTCAATGGCGAGGTTGATATTGCCGCCCATGAAGTGGCCCTGGGTGCGGAACAGCAGATGACTCTCAGCTAACTGGTCAGGAATCACCACCGGACCGGTGTCGCCAATGGTGACCAGAGGGCGACATTGCACCAGGTTGAATGAGGGCTCGCCCTGGGTATTCAGGTGCAGGGTAAATTCAACATCCACGGGATGCTGGTAGCCGGCTTCAAGGGTTTTCAGGAGGTGAGACAACCGCGCGATGAAAGAACTGCGCTGCACCAGAGGTCGGAAGGTCAGCCGCCATACCGGTCCCTGCAGGCCAATCTGCTCGGCCCGGGTGCTGGCAACGCGGTCCACTTCGGCCAGGTGCTCCATAGGCAAATCTTTGGTGGTTTCCAGCAGCTGACTCAAGGGGCGGGTGTTTAAGATGCCTTGTTTCAGATCCAGCACATCTACAAGATGTTGGGAAAACCGGTAGCTTTCATCCTGGTTGCGGAACGGTTGCCGCATTGGATGATCCAGCGCCATCACGCAGGCATGGTCGCCTTCGATCCGGTCCACCGCCCGGGTGCCGAGCCCCATCACCAGTCGGACCATGCCCGCCTTCGGGTCCATGTTGCTGTCCCAGGCGAAGGTGTTGCGGGATACTCCCACACCGGCGGCATCGGGCAAATAGTAGCGACCGTGAAAGCGCCCGTTAACGCGCTGGATCAACAGCGCCATGGGCTCTTCCCGCTGGTCCAGCCCCCGTTGCTTGCGGTACACCAGGGCGTCTTCGCTCATGGACGAGGCGTAAACCTGGCGAACCGCGTTTTCCAGCGCGGTCAGCCGTTGCTCTGGTGAGCCCTGGTTGACCAGAAAAACACTCTCGTATTTGCCGGCAAAGGCGTTGCCAAAGCCATCTTCCTGCAAGCTCGAGGAGCGCACCAGGATTGGGTACTGGCCATAATGATCCAGTAAACGCTCCAGTTCAGTCCGGATTTCGTTCGGGAACGCCCCGGCCAGAATGCCTTCGCGCAGCGCGGGCGCTTCACTCAGATAGCCAGCTTCCGAACGCTGGCGCATGATGGCCGGCCAAAGTCCGTTGTGCACCAAAAAGGCGTAATAGGCATCGGTGCCAAGGTAGCTGGAATCGTGAGGTTCCAGTTGTTGCAGCCATTGCTCGGGCGCATCGTTCAGCAGAATGTTGCGGGCGATCAGCATCCCGGTGGCTTTTCCGCCGATGTAGCCGCTGCCAACCAGGCGGCTGCGAATGCCCAACAGGTCCTCTAGTGTCAGGTAGCGCCGGGCCAGCTCCAGAATCCGTGTGTCCCGGCTGATCAGCACCTGGAGCACCTGCTCCTGGAGGTCATTGATGCAGTGCTCATCACCTTCGGCCAGGGCACGGCTGGCTTCCTGGAACAGGCGGTCCCAGTAGTCCAGTAAAGGCTGTCGCTGCGGATACTCCTGTTCCAGGCTGGCTTGCAGGCGCGTGGCATCACTGCTGTCTGTGATCGGTTGAAACTGCCCGTCCTGCTCACGGTGGGGCAGGAACATGGTGGGCGATTGTCTGCGCCAGGCCTTGATGGGCTGAATCTGGACGTTGTCGCCATGGCGCTGAACGTCAATCATCACCTGGGTGGTCTGACGAATACGATCCAGAGTCACGCGCGAATGGCGGTCTGGATGCAGGGCAAACCAGGCCACGGTGTCGAGCTCGAACAGGAACGGGCACACCACCCGGAAAAAGTTGCCCACCATGGCATCGGTGGCCCAGGCATTGAGCAGTTCGCTCAGGCTGTCACACACGTAAAAGGCGCCGCGACCGTGTTGCTCAATCAAATGCCAGACACGGCTGGTGAAGCTCTCGAAACCGCCAAGGGCATCGATTTCGATGGTTCTTACCGAAGGGTGCTGCTGAATTATCGGAGGATGTTGGCCAAAACGGAGGTATATGATCTGGCGGTCAGCGTCAGAGGCCGCTTCAACAAAAGACAGGACGAATCGACGATAGTCGTCCAGGTCAGACACACGCCAGACCACATTATCGCCGATTCGAAGGCCATCAAGAACCTCATCCAGCCCGGCCAGTCCGGTGGATACCCGGTCTGCAGGCTGGAAAGGTTCTTCGCCGTTCATGGCCGGATCAGATCACGCCCATGGCGTTCATGGCTCTGGCTACCCTCAGGAAGCCAGTGATGTTTGCGCCCATTACATAGTTGCCTTCGGAGCCAAACTCGGCGGCAGTCTCGTAACAGTTCTTGTGGATATCAATCATGATTTCCTCAAGGCGCTTCTGGGTGTAATCGAAGGTCCAAGAATCGCGGCAGGCGTTCTGCTGCATTTCCAGAGCAGAGGTGGCAACACCACCGGCATTGGCTGCTTTACCCGGGCCATAGGCAATCCCGGCGTCCTGGAACAGGATGATGCCTTCTGGTGTGGTCGGCATGTTGGCGCCTTCGGCGACAGCAATACAGCCATTCTCGACCAGCATCTTGGCGTCTTTGCCATTCAGCTCGTTCTGGGTGGCGCACGGAAGAGCGATATCGCAAGGAACGCTCCAGATATTGCCGTCTTCCACGTACTTGGCGTCTTTGTGATATTCAGTGTAGGCACTGATGCGACGACGCTCCACTTCCTTGATGCGCTTGAGGGTCTGCAGATCAATGCCGGCCTCGTGCACGATCATGCCCTGGGAATCCGAGCAGGCGATAACCTTGGCGCCCAGTTCGTGAGCTTTGTCGATGGCGTAGATAGCCACGTTGCCAGAGCCGGAAACCACCACCGTCTTGCCTTCCAAAGAGTCGCCACGGGCTTTCAGCATTTCCTGGGTGAAGAACACGGTGCCGTAGCCTGTTGCTTCGGTGCGGGCACGGCTGCCGCCCCAGTCGAGGCCTTTGCCGGTGAACACGCCGGATTCGTAACGGTTGGTTATGCGCTTGTACTGGCCAAACATGTAGCCAATTTCACGACCGCCAACGCCGATGTCGCCGGCGGGAACGTCGGTGTACTCACCCAGGTGACGGTAAAGTTCGGTCATCAGGCTCTGACAGAAACGCATGATTTCGTCGTCAGACCTGCCCTTCGGGTCGAAGTCGCTGCCGCCTTTGCCGCCACCGATGGGCAGGCCGGTCAGGGCATTCTTGAAAATCTGCTCAAAGCCCAGGAACTTGATGATGCCCAGGTACACAGACGGGTGGAAACGCATGCCGCCTTTGTAGGGCCCCAGGGCGCTGTTGAACTCAACGCGGAACGCCCGGTTGATGTGGATCTCGCCGCTGTCGTCCTGCCAGGGCACCCGGAAGATGATCTGACGCTCTGGCTCGCAAATGCGCTGGATGATTTTCTTGTCGGCGAACTCCGGATATTTGACCAGAACCGGCCCCAGAGTTTCCAGAACCTCATGGACGGCCTGGTGGAATTCACTCTCACCCGGGTTGCGGTGAAGAACGTCCTGATAAATCGGTTCCAACTTTTCATCGAGTTTTGCGGTCATGGCGGTTCAGCCCTCGGAATACGCGTATTGAAAGCCGCACGAAAATGCGGATGCCCAAAAAAAGGGCAGTGATTGCACCATAATTGAGCGATAGTTGGCAAGTAAGACACTTGTAATATATTCAATAGGCCACTTGCGGAATACCTCTTGGGGGGTGCGGCATCGTGCCTCACGCCATCGGCGAAGGAGCGACTTAAAATTCCTGTAGTGCAGTGTTAACAAGCATATCAGGAACTCACAAGGACCCTCCCGCATGAAGAAAACACCAATGGTGCGTTGTATCGGCCTCGCGTTAGCCGGTTGCGCCGTGACGCCCGCTGTTCAGGCAGAAGATGCATTATTGATTCGGGTTACCGAGGGTCAGTCTGCAGAAGCTGCAAGACTGTCCGCGGCAGCCGTGCAGTCAGAGCCGGTGGAGCGATTGGCCGTAAACAGCTCGGTGTCCTTGTCGCGCATGGGCGGAAGGGGTTTGGATCCGGTTATTCGTGGCCAGAATGAGGAACGGGTGGATGTTGTGCTGGATGGCATGCGTGTGGAAGGGGCCTGCCCAAGCCGGATGGACCCGCCGACCAGCCGTTTGAGCACCTCTTTGGCACCGGTGCTGGAGGTGCGTACGGGTAACCGTACCCTGCGCTGGGGGCCGATTGCCGGCGGCCAAATTGTTGCAACCACGGCGGCCCCGGCCTTTGCCAATGACAACCGGACAATCGGCCACCTCACCCTAGGCGGCTCAGACAACGCCCAGGCCAGACTGGTTAACGGCAGTGTCGCCACCGGCAGCAAGGACACCTTTGTCCGCCTCGCTGCGGGCTACGACGAAGCCGATGATTACCAGGACGGCGACGGCAATGATGTACGCAGTTCCTATGAAAACACTGAAGGCCGGGTGGATGCGGCCTGGACAGCGGATAACGGATTTTTTGTCAAAGGCCTTGTCAGTCGGCAGGAAGAGCGGGATGTGAAATTTCCGGGCCGGGGCATGGATGCGCCGAAGACAGACACCGATATGTATCGTCTGGAAGTGGGCGCGCCGGTGGCGGACGGCGGCTGGAACATGATGACCTGGCAGGCAGACGTGGATCATGTCATGGACAACTTCAGTTTGCGTGAATCGCCCATGAAGATGCTGACCAACTCAGAAACCCGGACCCAGGGTGCCCGGCTGACGCTGGATCAGACCATTAATTACACCAAAGATATCGCCATCGGTGTGGATGTGGAGCGCAATGAGTGGGACGCCACCATGTTGAATGGCATGAACCTGAGCAATGAAGGCTCATTGATGTGGCCGGGCGTGGAGCGGGATCGCGTTGGCGTTTTTGTTGAGGCGTTCCATCAGATTCGGGTAAACACCCGGCTGGGTGCCGGCATCCGTTATGACCGGGTGGAGATGGACGCCACCCGGGCGGACCAAAGCTTTACACCAATGCCTGGGGGCATGATGTTGTCACCGGCCGGGTTATACGCCAGCGCCTACGGTGCAACGGATACGGAAGCGAATGACGATAATGTCAGCGGCTTTGTCACCGGAGAATGGCGTTTTTCGCCGGCTCGCGTACTGGAGGTCACCGCCAGTCACAGTGTTCGCTCGCCGAGTGTGAATGAACGCTACGTTGCCCAGAAAACCATGAGGGGGTCGTGGATCGGCAACCCGGATCTGGAGACCGAGAAGCACCACAAGCTGGAAGCCAGTCTGTCGGGCCGCGCAGGCAACTGGAACTGGCGCCCGACCGTGTGGATTGATCAGGTCGATGATTACGTCTACCGGTTCGATACCAGGCGGACTGCGATGGTAAACGGCACGCCGGCGGAAGTGACCGACACCCGCTACACCAACATCGATGCCCGCCTGCTCGGGGTAGAAGCCGCGCTGGGTTGGAGCAATGGCACCTGGAGTGCCAGTGGCAATCTGGCATCTGTGCGGGGTGAAAACCGTGACACAGACAGTGCCTTGCCCCGAATTCCGCCCATTCAGTTTATCCAGACACTGGCCTGGCATCATCAGGGGCACACGCTGGAAGCCGAGTGGCAGCTGGCGCGCCGGCAGGACCGGGTAGACCTGGACTCCGGCCTGGATCCGAGCACCTCGCCTGGTTACGGCGTGTTCAACCTGTCAGGCACTCATCCGCTAATGGCCAACCTGAGCCTTACCTGGGCGGTTGATAACGTTTTTGACAACACCTGGGCCTACCATGTCAGCAAAGACAACCTGTCGGACAGTGGCGTGTTCCGGGTCAACGAACCGGGCCGCACCGTTCGGGCGGCATTGACGGCGCGCTGGTAGGACTGGTTTATGGCGGTTGCCCGCTTCTCATAGCTGGCGGGTGACATTGTGCCCCGGGCCGATACTGAATCTGCCCGGGGTTTTTTGTTAGTTCGGACACGCTACTCGGAAGCCCAGCCCAAAGTGGCTAGAATGGTTCGGTACAAGCATTTTAAAGCCACCGAATAATCAGGTTTATATATGAGTCAACGCCCCGGCTGGGTGTTCTACAGTTCGTTTGTTCTGCTGCTTATCTTTGTGGTAGCCGGCGGGCTGATGCCCGACCAGTTGTCCCATTACGCCCATCAGGCCCTGGAATTCACTACGCTTCATTTCGGCTGGCTATATCTGTTTGCGACCTCGGGCTTTCTGGTGTTCTGCATTGCGGTGGCGGCCGGCAATTACGGCAAGATCCGCCTGGGCGCCGACGGCGAGGCGCCGGAGTTCTCCTACCTGACCTGGCTAGGCATGATTTTTTCGGCGGGCATGGGTGTGGGTTTGGTGTTCTGGGCGGTGGCGGAGCCCATGAGTCACTTTGTGGCACCACCGTTTGATTCGGCTGAGCCGCGCAGTCCGCAAGCGGCCAGCATGGCCATGCGTTATTCTCTGTTTCACTGGGGTTTTCACCAGTGGGCCAACTTTGCCCTGGTGGGCCTGGCTATTGCCTATGTGCGTTTTCGCCTGCAGCGTCCAGGGTTGATCAGTGAGGCCTTTCGCTCAACCATCGGCAACAGGGTGGACTCGGGGATCGGCCATTCCATCAACATTCTGGCCGTTGTCTCGACCGTGTTCGGGGTGGCAACGACGCTGGGTTTGGGCGTTATCCAGATCAACAGTGGCCTGGAATCGGTGGCTGGCCTGGCCTTTGGTGTCAGCCAACAGCTGTTCATCCTGGCGGGTGTTGCCGCGGTGTTCCTGCTGTGCGCACTGGCGCCGCTGGAAAGCGGCATTCGATACATCAGTGATGCCAACATGCTGCTGGCGGCCGGCCTGATGGTGTTTGTGTTTTTCTTCGGCCCGACCGACTTTATTACCGCGGCCATGACCAACGCCATTGGCGATTATTTTGCCAACATGGTGGGCATGAGCCTGGTGATGACCCCCTACACCGGGGATGACTGGGTAGAGCGCTGGACTATTTTCTACTGGGCCTGGGGGCTGTCCTGGGCGCCGTTTGTCGGCAGCTTCATTGCCCGCATTTCCCGGGGGCGGACCATTCGGGAGTTTGTCTTCGGTGTCATCGGTATGCCGGTGTTGCTGAGTATTGTCTGGTTTTCTATCTTCGGTGGATCGGCGTTGTACTTCGAGCTGTTTGAGGGTGCGGCCCTGGGCGATGCGGTGGTGACCGAGATGAGCTCGGCGCTGTTTGCGACCCTGGATTATCTGCCGGGCACCACCATCATTGGTGGCCTGATGCTGGTGCTGATTGTTCTGTTTGTGATCACCTCGGCCAACTCGGCGACCTTTGTGCTGGGCATGTTCACCAGCAAGGGCGTGCTTAACCCCAAACGCTGGTCCCGGGTAACCTGGGGTGTGGTGCAGGTGTCGGTGGCCGGTGTGTTGCTGCTCAGCGGCGGACTTCAGGCGCTGCAGACCATATCGATACTGGCGGCCTTTCCGTTCATGGTGCTGATGATCTTTATGGCGGTTGCGTTGTTGAAGTCGCTGCGCAACGAGCAGCGACAAATTGAATTGCACGAGGCGATGACCCGGGAGCGGCTGCTTCGATTACTGGCAGAGAACGATCACCTCGGTGACCAGGGATTCCCGGCGTCGGATGAGCAGGAATCCGATGAGCCGTCGACGGAGCCTGAAAAGGGTGTGTAACCCTGATTAAAAACACGTGCCCGGATGCTAGACTGTGGTTATCAGGAAATAGCAAAAAGGAATAAGCGGATGATCAAGCGCGTCTCGTTGGGCTGGTTGCTGGCCGGTGGATTACTGATCCCCGCTCTTGCGTATTCTGATGAGCTGACGATGGCAGAGGTTGCCCGGGCGCCACTGCACGAAGTGGTGCACCTGGACGGATTGATTGAGGCGATCCAGCAAAGCACGGTGTCGGCCCAGACCTCTGGTACGGTGGTGGCGTTGCCGTTTGATGTGGACGATTCGGTGGCCGCCGGCGACTTGATTGTTCGCCTTGAAGACAGTGAGCAGCAATCAAGACTCCGGCAGGCGAAGGCGGGTCTGGACGAGGCGCGTTCAGGCTTGCAGGATGCCCGGCAGCAGTTCAGTCGCATCGAGGCCATCCACGAACGCGGACTGGTGTCCCGGCAGGAATTTGATCAGGCCAGGAACAACCTCAGTGCCGCCGGGGCCAGAGTAGAACGGGCCGAGGCCACTGTCGCCGAGGCGCAGAAGCAGCTGGATTACACCCGCATTATTGCGCCCTACGGCGGTATCCTGACCGAGCGTCATGTCGAGCTGGGCGAGTCGGTGAATCCCGGCCAGCCACTGTTGAGTGGATTGTCGCTGGAGCAACTGCGAGTAGTGGTGGATTTGCCACAGCGATACGCCGACCTGGCTCGCAGTGAGCGTCAAGCCACGGTCACCCTGGCGGATGGTCGGGTACTGGAAACCGGCGAACTGACTTTTTACCCCTACGCCAATCCTGACACTCATACCTTCCGCTTGCGGCTTCGCCTGAACGAACCGAACGGCAGTTTGTTCCCGGGCATGCTGGTAAAAGTGAGCGTGCCAGTCGCTAGCCGCGACGCGCTTTGGGTGCCGGCCTCGGCCCTGGTACAGCGCAGTGAATTGAGGGCAGTGTTCGTACTGGACGATGACGGCCAGCCGCGTTTGCGCCAGGTGCGCATCGGCAGCCGCGACCATGACCGGCTGGAAATACTGGCAGGATTGTCCGTGGGGGAGTGGGTAGTGACGGATCCTTCGGTTCTGGTCGGCAGTGAGCGGCTGAATCTGCCCAGCCGTTCTGCTGTTGATGGGGAGCCGTCGCAGTGACCGATCCATTACCACCGGTGGGCGCTTCCGGTGCCATCGCCCGAGTATTCCAGAACAACCATCTGACCCCGTTACTGGCGATACTGGCCATCCTTCTTGGGATTCTTTCCGTGGTGGTAACACCCAAGGAAGAGGAACCGCAGATTGACGTCACCATGGCGGACATCATGGTGGCTTTCCCGGGTGCCAGCGCCCGGGAAGTCGAGAGCGCCATTGCTACACCGGCTGAGCAGGTGATGAGTGAAATTTCGGGCGTTGAGCATGTTTATTCTGTCTCGCGCCAGGGGCAAGCCGTCATCACCGTGCAGTTTGAGGTGGGTATCGCCCGGCAGGAGGCGTTGGTGCGCCTTTATAACCAGGTGTATTCAAATCAGGACTGGCTGCCCCAGAATCTGGGGGCCTCGCAGCCGGTGGTCAAACCCCGGGGCATCGACGATGTCCCTGTGATGACCCTTACCCTGTATGACCCAACTGGCAGTCACACGGGAGAAGAGCTGACCCGCCTGGCGCACATGCTGGAAGTGGCTCTGAAACGGGTGCCAGGCACTCGGGACATATACACCGTGGGCGGTGTGCCTGACCGGGTGGAGATTGTCTTTGATCCGGCCTTGCTGGCCGGCTTCAGGCTCACCACCGCAGACATCGAAAGTGCCCTGCAGTCTGCAAACACGTCCAGCCAGGAGGCTCGGGTCACCCGGGATAATCTGTCGATACCCGTACAGGCCGGCACTTTGTTGCAATCACTTGAAGACGTCAAACGGCTGGTGGTGGGCGTGCATCAGGGTGCGGCGGTGTATCTGGAGGATGTGGCCGAGGTGCGCCGGGGTGGTACCGTTCCCGATCAGAGTGTGCTGGCGGGCTTTGGGCCGGCGCATGGGGAAGACCGGCCGGGCAAAGCAGGTGATGTCTACCCGGCAGTGACGCTGGCCATTGCCAAGAAACCGGGTGAAAACGCAATTGATATTACCACCGCCATTGAGCAGCGCCTGGAGCAATTGCGAAACCGGGCCTTGCCGGCCGACGTCGAGGTGCTGGTGACCCGGGACTATGGGGTAACGGCGTCGGAGAAAGCGCAAAAGCTCATTTCGGATCTTGTCTCTGCAACGCTCGCCGTGATGTTGCTGGTGCTGGCTTTCATGGGCTGGCGCCAGGCCTTGATCGTGGGCATTTCGGTGTTTATCACTTTGTTGCTCACGCTGGTGTTCTCCTGGGCCTGGGGCTTTACGCTCAACCGGGTCTCGTTGTTTGCGTTGATCTTCTCTATCGGGATTCTGGTGGACGACGGCATTGTCATTACCGAAAACATCAATCGGCGCATCCAGAACAGCCGCAGAGCGATTAAAGACATCATCCCGGTCGCGGTCGATGAGGTAGGTACGCCAACCATCATGGCCAGCCTAACCATCATGGCGGCCCTGCTACCGATGGCCTTTGTGACCGGTTTGATGGGTCCTTATATGAGCCCGATTCCGATCAATGCCTCGGCCGGCATGGTGGTGTCTCAGGTTGTCGCGTTTGTGGTGGCACCCTGGCTGGCGTTCCGGTTACTCAAGCGTAAAAAAGGCGAAGCACTGGAGAACGGCGGCGAGACCGACGGTGAGGGTGGCAGCTCCGCCGACGGCGTCAGCCCGCTGGCGTTGAAGATATTCAGCGGTGTACTGGGCCCGTTCCTCGGCGACCATGCCTGGCGCAGGCGCTTTCTGGCGCTGGCGGTGGTGGGGCTGACGCTGGCTGCGGCGTCGTTGCCGGTGTTTCAGGCGGTGATACTGAAAATGCTGCCGTTCGACAACAAGTCGGAACTCCAGATCGTTCTGGATATGCCGGAACGCACACCGATGGAGCAAACCCAGCGGGTGTTGACCGAGATGGGCCATTATCTGGAAAACGTGGATGAGGTGGATAACTGGCAGGCCTATGCCGGAACCGCCTCGCCCATCAATTTTAACGGCCTGGTGCGTCAGTACTATTTACGCAGCGATCCCTATCAGGGGGATATCCAGGTTAACCTGGCCAGTGCAGATCAGCGCAGCCGGCCGTCTCACAATATTGCCCAGGCTATGCGCGGCCCACTAACTGAGATTGCTGAGCGCCACGATGCCAAAGTGAAAATGGTGGAAGTGCCGCCAGGACCGCCCGTGATGTCGCCGGTGGTGGCCGAAGTCTATGCCGCCGATGCTTTTCGCCGGGCCGAGTTGGCCAACCTGATTGCCAGCGAGATGTCGGGCATACAAGGGTTGGTGGATATTGATACCACACTGGAAGCCCCAACCCGCCAGTGGCAAGTGGTGGTGGACCGGGTCCGGGCAGCGCGGCTGGGGGTATCTCAGGCACAAGTGGTTGCTACCTTGCAAACCGCTTTGGGTGGCGTGAACGTCAGCTATCTGCACGATGAACAGGCCAAATATCCGGTGCCCATTCGGGTGATCCTGAGCGAGGGCGACAAGGCACAGCCGTCGGCCCTGCTGTCTATCAAGGTGCGCAGTCGCAGTGGCCAGATGGTGCCCCTGGCCAGTGTTGCAGAAGTGCAGGAGGCGGACTGGATGGGCGCCATTTACCATAAGAACCTGCTGCCGGTGACCTACGTAACCGCCGATATGGCCGGTGAAATCGACTCCCCCCTGTACGGCATGTTCCGCATGGTCAGCTTGCTCAACCAGCGTGAGGATGCGCCCGAGCAGTATTTCATTCAACAGCCACCTTTACCGGAAAAGGGTACCCTGAAATGGGATGGCGAATGGCAGATTACCTATGAAACCTTTCGGGACATGGGTGCCGCCTACAGCGTGGGTGTCTTCATGATTTTTGTGCTGCTGGTGGCGCAGTTCCGGTCTTACGTTCTGCCATTGGTGATCATGGCGCCGATTCCCCTGACCCTGATCGGGATTTTGCCGGGTCATGCCCTGCTGGGTAAGGAATTCACCGCCACCAGCATGATCGGCATGATTGCCCTGGCCGGGATTATTGTGCGCAACTCGATTCTGCTGGTGGTGTTCATCAAGCAATTGCTGGATGAGGGCATGGCGCTGGAGAAAGCTGTGGTGCTGGCCGGCGCGGTGCGCATCAAGCCCATTGCTCTGACGGCGGTGTCTGCCGTGGTTGGTGCCTACTTTATTCTCAGTGATCCGATCTTCAATGGGCTGGCCATTTCGCTGATCTTTGGCCTCGCCATGTCGACTTTGTTCACGGTGATTATGGTGCCCCTACTCTATTACAGCCTGGCCCGCTGCAAGTGGGTATGACCGACTAGCGGGCTGGCCAGTATCGCTGCATTTCCAGGAACAGGAACGAGGCGCTCCAGGTCAGTAGAAGAAAGCCGGTGAGCGCTTCAATACCGGTCAGATAACGCAGTTGACCAAAGGCTTCGATATCACCGTAGCCCAGGGTAGTGAACGTGGTGAAAGAAAAATACACGCAGTCCATCAGGCTGCCGCTGAAATTGCCCACCAGCTGGCCCCAGCCATCAGCGTGATGCATGAAGTAGAAAGCGGTAGCGAAAATCCAGACCTGTAGCGCGTGTGACGTAAGGCAACCGAGCACTGCGACAATCAGCCGAAAATGATGGCTTTTGCGCATTCTATAGAGGACGGTGCTCAGCCGAAGCAGAGTTTCGTTATGGATAAAAACCACAATGCACACCAACGCACAGTTGAGCAGGGTAACGTTCAGTAGCGTGTCGTGGGTGTGCTCCATTGAAACGGTTCCTTGAGGGCGTACCTGTGAGAATTTGTCGCAGGCCATGAGTAATCCGGACGACTCTAAAAATTGTATAGTAGTTTTAATGCGTTGGCGCGCCCCTGTCACTTAGAGCAAGAAACCTGATTATGTTTAAACGTTTGCTACCCCTATTTATTCTTGCTGCTGGCGTTGCCGGTTTTATGATTCTGAAAGCAACCCGTCCGGAGCCGGCAGAGGTAACCGCGACCGAGCGCAGTTGGCAGGTGGCGGTGCAAGAGGTGCAGCCGGCCAGCCGGGTGCCGGTGTTGCAGCTGTATGGTGAGGTCGTGGCTCCGGATCAGCACAACATCACGGCAACCCTGGCTGGGCGCATAGCCGAACGGCCTGCGCGGGAGGGGGCGAGGGTCAAACAGGGCGATCTGCTGTTGGCGCTGGATGAGGCCGATATTAAGCCGGTCCTGACCCAGGCGCGTTCACAGGTTGACGACCTGCAGGCGCAGATCCGGTCTGAACAGGTGCGTCACCAGAATGATCAGCGGGCGCTGGCCAGTGAAAAGGCCATTCAGGAGAACGCCAACCGGCAGTTTGAACGGATCGAGTCGCTTGTGGCCCGTAATCTGGCGTCCCGGGAAAACCTGGAGGTGGCGACCGATGCTAGGGCTCGAGCTGAATTGACGGTCAGCCTACGCGAGCGTGCGATTGACGAGCATCCGGCCCGCCTGCAAAGCCTGCAGGCAAAACTGGCCCAGGCCGAAGCCAACCTGACCGCAACCGAACGCGACGGTGCCCGTGCCCGTGTGCTGGCACCGTTTGATGGTGTGGTCACGCAGGTGCAGGTGGCGGTAGGGGATCAGGTGTCTCGCAATCAAGCGCTGTTGTCGCTGTATCCGGTTAAAGGGTTGGAAGTCCGGGCCCGCGTGCCACAGGTGTTCCAGCGTGAATTGATGACTGCGCTGGATCGGGATGACACCCTGTCAGCGCGTTCTGATACCGGCGAACACACATTTGTACTCAGCCGCTTTGCCGGGCTGTCTGACCCTGCCGGCACAGAAGCCGTCCTGACTCTGCAGGGCGAGCCTGCCGGTTTGCGCCCTGGCGCCCTGTTGCCTCTGGTGCTGGAACGCCCGGCCAGGGATCGGGCCGTGGAGGTGCCATTCAGCGCATTGTACGGTGCTGACAGCGTGTATCTCCTGACCGATGACAGCCGAATGCGACGGGTTCAGGTTGAGCGCATTGGTGAAGCCATTGGCAGTAACGGTGAGCGCAGGCTGTTGATTGCCGGTGACGATCTGGTCGCTGGAGCTCGACTGATCATTACCCACCTTCCCAACGCCATGTCTGGCCTGAAAGTGAATCTGGCCAGCGACAACGCGGAGCCTACCTTGTGAGGCGGAAAAAGGGCGTTATCGGTTTTTTTGTTCACCACCGGGTCGCCGGCAATCTTGTGATGCTGGTGATGATACTGGGCGGTGTTCTGGCGCTGAGCCGGATGAACATTCAGTTTTTCCCGACCTTTGCTCTGGATGTGGTCAGTGTGCGAGTGGTCTGGAGTGGAGCCTCTGCCGAGGACGTTGAGCGGGGTATCACCGATCCGCTCGAGCAGCGTTTGCGCAGCGTCGACGGACTGAAAAAAATGACCTCGACCTCGGCCCAAAGCGTTTCGTCCATCACGCTGGAATTCCATGAGGGCACCGACCCGATTCAGGCGGTTGATGATGTTCGCCAACAGGTGGACGAATTCAATAATTTGCCGGGCGATGCCGAAGAGCCTCAGGTCGCCAGGATAGAACGGTATGAGCCGGTTGCCCGGCTGCTGGTGTTTGGTGACGTGGACCGCAGTGAGTTGCGCAATCTGGTGTACCGGTTTGAGGACGAGCTGCTCGACCGGGGAATCGACCGTATTGCAATCCGCGGGTTGCCGGAACAACAGGTCAGCATTGATGTGCCGGTGGAGCGCCTGGAAACCCTGGGTTTGTCGCTTGAGCAGATTGCTGACCGTGTGGCCTCGCTGTCGCGGGATTTACCCGCCGGCATGATGGCGCAACAGGACGCCACCCGGGAACTGCGCGCGGTCGAACAGCGGCGCAGCCCGCAAGCGTTTGAAACCATCCCGGTACTGAGCAGTGATCGGGTGCGTTTGCAGCTGGGCGACATTGCGGTGATTCGTCAGGAATCCAGAGACAACCAGACGGTGTTGGAGAACCATGGCCTGCCGGCGGTGGAGTTGCAGTTACAGCGGGCCGAGAATGGCAATTCGCTGGCGGCGGCGAAAGTACTGCAGACCTGGCTGGATGAGACCCGACCGGTGCTGCCGGGGTCCATTGAAATGGAAGTGTATGACGAAACCTGGCAACTGCTGCAGGATCGTATCTCGTTGCTGGTGACCAATGGCCTGGGCGGCCTGGTTCTGGTGGTTGGCTTGCTGTACCTGTTCTTGCCCGGTCGGGTGGCGCTGTGGGTGGCGATCGGTATACCCACGGCTTTTCTGGCCGCGCTGGCCGTGCTCTGGCTTATCGGCGGCTCCATCAACATGATTTCACTGTTTGCTCTGATCATGGCGCTGGGGGTCATCGTCGACGACGCCATTGTGGTCGGTGAAGACGCCGACGCCCATGCCCGAATGGGTGAGGAATCGATTTACGCCTCGGAAGGCGCGGCCAAACGCATGATCTGGCCGGTACTGGCATCTTCCCTGACCACGGTCGCGGCCTTCATGCCTTTGCTGGTGGTTGGCGGCGTGATCGGCAACATACTGGGGGACATTCCCTTGGTGATGATCTGTGTACTGATTGCCTCCTTGCTGGAGTGTTTTGTGGTGCTGCCAGCACATTTGCGTCATGCATTTGCGCGCAAACCTGCAAAGACAGCTAAAACTGGGTCAGCACAGAAACGCCCAAACGCGGTGACCCGCTGGCGCAACCGATTTGAGCAGCGCTTCGACCGTTTTCGGGAAGGGCCGTTCCGGCGATTCTCCCGGCGCAGCCTCAAGCACCGTGGCATTACCGTCGCCAGCGCACTGGCCCTGGCCATCGTCACGGTGGGCCTGCTGGCAGGCGGGCGGCTGGGCTTCAATTTTTTCCCGACACCGGAGCCGTCGGTCTTCTATGCCAACGCCAACTTTGTCGCCGGCACCGACAAACGCACGGTGGCTGAGTTCATGCGCAACATGCAGCGGGCCCTGAATGAGACCGAACAGGCGCTGGGTGGCGAGCTGATTCTAAATGCGGTCACCACTTACGGTGCCACTCAGGGGGCCGAGGGCAGCTCGCGTAATGACGATGAACTGGGCTCGCTGCTGGTTGAACTGGTGCCTTCGGATCGCCGTTCGGTGCGTAATCCGGAGTTTATCCAGCAGTGGCGGGAACGCCTGCAACTGCCGGCGGGGTTGGATTCCCTCAACATCAGTGAACGCCAGGCCGGCCCGCCGGGGCGGGACGTCAACGTCCGGCTGACTGGCGATAATGCTGAGAACCTGAAGCGGGCAGCCGACGAAGTTGCCGAGGCTTTAAGCACACTGCCGGGTGTGCTGGATGTGGAAGATGACATGCCCTGGGGCCGGGAGCAGCTGATTTATCAGGTCAGCCCTTACGGTGAAGCCCTGGGCCTGACCACGGTGGATCTGGGCCGCCAATTGAGGGCGGCCTTTGACGGCCGCATCGCCCAGATTTATCAGGACGGCCGTGACGAAATCGAAGTGCGGGTGCAGTTGCCCCGGGATCAGCGCGAGCAGTATTCAACCCTTGAACAGATGACCGTACGGGTGCCGGATGGCCGCTTTGTGCCACTGTCGCAAGTGATGAATCTGGACCACCGGCAGGGCTTCCAGGCATTGCGCCATGCCGACAGCAAGCTGGCGGTGGAGGTAACCTCGGCACTGAATACCCGAATCGCAACCACCGACCGTATTATTGAAAGCCTGCAAGCCGGAGCCTTGCCAGACATCGCCAGCCGCTATGGTGTGCGTTACAGCTTTGAAGGCCGGTCAGCCGATCAGCGCGAAACCATGGCCGACATGAAAACCGGTCTGCTGATCGGGGTGGCGCTGATGTACGTGGTCCTGGCCTGGGTGTTTGCCTCCTGGAGCCTGCCGTTGATTGTGATGGCGATTATTCCGTTTGCCCTGGTCGGCGGCCTGATCGGGCATTGGCTGATGGGCCTGCAGCTCACTATTTTATCGCTGTTCGGGTTATTCGGGCTGTCCGGAATTGTGGTCAACAACGCCATCATTCTGGTGTCCTTTTACAATCAGCAGCGTCAGAAAGGGCTGAACATTACTGATGCGCTGAACGAAGCTGCCGTGCAGCGCATAAGAGCGGTCCTGTTGACCTCGCTGACCACTATTGGTGGTCTGTTGCCGTTGCTGTTCGAAACGTCGCTGCAGGCTCAGTTCCTGATCCCCATGGCGACCTCCATTGCCTTTGGCTTGGGGTTGTCTACCTTCCTGGTGTTGTTGGTTGTTCCAGCCCTGTTGTCCTGGCTTGAGCATTTCCGGGAGTGGCGGGCAGAGCGCCGTAGCGAATCGCCGGAACCGCTGCAGGGTTGAATCGTCGGGGGGAGCCGTTCATGGAAAAGACGTTGTTAACGGTTAGTGGTTTGGCCAAGAGCTTTGGTCGCGATGAGGCCGCCGTTTCAGTGCTGGCTAACCTGACCTTTGATCTGCCTGCGGGTGGCTCCTTGGCGCTGATGGGCCGGTCCGGCTCGGGCAAATCCACACTCCTGAACATGCTGTGTGGCTTGGAGCCTCCGGATGCCGGTGAGTTGACTCTGTTTGGTCAGGATCACCGGCACGCCGACTGGCAACGTCTGCGCCGTGGACGCATTGGCGTGGTGTTTCAGGAAGCCAACCTGATGCCCACTTTGTCGTTGCTGGATAATGTCCGGCTCCGGGCCTCGTTGGCCGGCCAGCCGGAAGCCCACTGCCAGCACTGGCTGGACGTACTCGACATCGGTGATCTGGCCCATCGCTTCCCGGATCAGGTTTCCGGTGGTCAGCGTCAGCGCGCTGCCTTGGCCATGGTGTTTGCCATGTCGCCAGACCTGATTCTGGCCGACGAACCCACCGGCAGCCTGGACCGGGTGACCGCCGATGAGGTGGCAGACAGCCTGTTCCGTTTGCAAGCCGACACCGGCTGCGCGCTGATCCTGGCCACCCACGATGCGGAACTGGCGTCGCGCTGCCAGAGCACCCTGGACCTGGCTCACCGCACCACGGCTCAAGACGCTGCTGTCAGCAAACCATGACGCCCTTCTCGGCTCTGCTCAGTCACTATCGGCGCCACCCCTGGCAGGGTGTGGCGCTGGCGACCTTGATGCTATTGGCCACCGCGCTCTGGACCGGAATACATCATCTCACCAGTCAGGCCCGGGCCAGCCTCAGCCAGAGTGAGCAAGTCGTCGAGGCAAGGTATCAGATACAGCGGGTTGATGGCGCCGCCTTGAGCGTTGACGACTTTGTCGCCCTGAGACGCCAGGGTCTTTGCCTGATGCCCTGGCTGGAGGTGTTGCCAGAGGACGAGTCGCGGCGGGTGATCGGCGTTGATCCACTGGCGGCTTTGTGTTTTCAGGGCCAGGGCGATGTGGCCAGTTTTGATGGTCAGCCGCTGCGCGGGGATCCGTTTATGGACATTGCCGATGCAGCCGCTCTGCCGGCCCGGCAAGCGCAGTTGTTTCTGATCGTTGATCCAGACTCCGGAGCGTTGTCGGACGACTACCGCATCACCGACTTTTCCCTGGCACCAGACACCGGACAGCTGGGTGACAGTTTTCTGCTCAATCTGGACGCTTTGAGTGTGCTGGTGCTGCTGATCACCGGCTTGCTGCTGCGCAGTGTTTACCTGCTGTCGCTGTCCCAGCGGCGTGACAGTTTTGCCTTGCTCAATCGGTTTGGTGTGCCGGTCCGGCGGGTTCGCGGGTACCTGGTCGTGGAGCTGCTGTGCCTGGCTGCGGTGACCCTGATACCGGGCATCCTGTTGGGGCAAATACTGGCCAATGCGCTTGCGGGCGGCTTTGCCAGTGTCATGGAAGGCTTGTTCGACAGCCGCCAGTTGGCAACTGCAGCCAACACCTGGCTGGTGCCGTCAGTGGTGATGATGACTTTGTTGCTGCTGGTGTGTGCGGCGGACTGGTTGATACCTGACAAACTGCGCCAGTCGGCTATCGTGGGGCACAGGTCCGGCGGGCTTGCCGGCATGCTGCTGGTGGTCGGGGCCGGTGGCCTTTGGCTGGCGTCTGATCTACTGACACTGTTTGTGGCTGTGGCATTGGTGCTGGCCGGTGCGGGTTTACTGATGCCCTGGTGCCTTTCCGCGCTTTCCTCCCGGTTGGCGCGGGGCTGCAAGCGGCCTTTGATGCGTCGGTGGTGGGCCGAATACGGCGTGCTATGCCGTCGGCTGGCACTGCCGCTGGTGGCGTTGCAACTGTCCCTGGCTATGGTGTTGGCGGTGCAGGCGCTGGTGACCACCTTTGAAGCCACCTTTGACCGTTGGCTGGAACAGCGCTTGTCGGCGGACTACTACCTGGAAGTGCCCACCGGCGCCGAGGGCCGGACGGCGGCGCACTGGCTGGCACAGAACCTGCCGGCGTCGTCCGGTGCGCTTTGGCATCGGGTGCTTCGGGGCCAGGCGCAGGTACAGTTGGGCGACGAGTGGCAGGCCGTTGATGTGTTTGCCCTGGCTCCGGTTGGGGCCTTGGTGACGGACTGGGAATTATTTGAGAACGTCGAGCAGCCCTGGCGCAAACTCGCAGCGGGCGAGGGTGTGTTGGTGAATGAGCAACTGGCCTACCGCGAGCAACTGGGCGCCGGAGACTCGCTACCCCTGAAGCTGGCCGGGCAAATCATCAGCATGCCCATTCTGGGTGTCTATCCGGATTATGGCCGGCCTGCGGGTGAGGTGCTGATGGCCGGTGACCATCTGCCCGACGGCTTCGCAGTATCGTTTGAGAGCTTCTCCATTTCCCCGGGCAGCATCGGGATTGAGGCGATTACCGGGGCCTTGTCCGAGCTTTGGCAAGAGCCCTCGCTGACGGTGCGGGATAATCTCTCGATCCGCGATCTCGCCAACCGGGTGTTTGATCAAACTTTTGCGCTGACCCGCGCCATGACGCTGCTGACCCTGGCGCTGGCGGCGGTAGCGCTGCTGCTGATGGGTTGGGTATTCCTGGCTACTCGGCTCTGGTATTTCCGGTTGCTGGAAGTGTGGGGCATGGCCCGCCCGGCGATCTTCCTCAGATTGCTGTCCCTGGCCTTGATGGTGTCGCTGTCTGCCGCGATCCTGGCCTTGCCGGTGGGCATCGGGTTGACCTGGGTGTTGGTGCAGCGGATCAACCCCCTGGCCTTCGGCTGGTCATTACCGATGGATCTGTATCCCGGATTCTGGCTGGAGCTGTTGGCTCTGGCCCTGGTGATCGGAGTTTGTATTGGTTTGCTGATGCACCGGCAACTGGGGCGGCCCGCCGTTCGGCCATCGGTGACTGGTACCGTTACTGGAGAAGAGCGATGAGAATCCGGGCAGGTATGGCGTTGGCAGTGTGGCTGCTGGCCGGTTGTTCCGGACCGGACGAGGAGGTCGGATTTGCAGGGTTGGCGGATAACGCCCAGAGCACCGATGGCTTTGAGCAACCGGCACCAGGCGATGCGTTGACATTCCCGCAAGACTTCGGCCCCCACCCGGCGCATCGCATTGAATGGTGGTACCTGACCGCCAACCTGGAAACCGAAGCCGGCGACCCCCTCGGCCTGCAATGGACTCAGTTCCGCCAGGCGCTGGAGTCGCGGGCTCAGGATGCCCCCGCGCCGGAAGCTTCGACCTGGCCTTTGCAGGCGGCCTGGATGGCCCACGCTGCCGTCAGCCATCAGGGCCAGCACTGGTTTCAGGAACGACTGGCACGGGGAGATCTCGGGCAAGCAGGCGCCATCGCCGAGCCGTTTCAGGTCTGGCTGGATGATTGGCAGATGACCGCAGGCGATCAACCGGACCAATGGCATTTAACCGTCCGGCAGGGTCAGTCTGGTCAGCAGGGCTATTGGGCGTTTGATCTGGACCTTAGCATTCAAGGCCCACCCGTGGCCCACGGGGACAACGGCTTCAGCGCCAAATCCGCCAGCGGCGAAGGCTCCATGTACTTCAGTCTGGTTGGAATCGATGTGACCGGGACGGTGACATTGGCGGACGAGGACCTGAACGTTCAGGGCAAGGCCTGGTTTGACCGGGAGTGGAGCAGCCAGTTCCTGAAAGCCGGTCAACAGGGGTGGGACTGGTTTGCCCTGCACCTGGACAGCGGCGACAAACTGATGGCGTTCCGGTTACGCGAAGAGAGCGGGCATTTCCGCTCCGGCACCTGGATTTCGCAATCCGGAGCCGTCGTGGCTTTGGCCCCCGATCAGCTACAACTGGAGCCGATCGCCGGTTCCGGCCCGGTGCCCACGAGGTGGCGTCTGCAAGTGCCCGAACAGGATGTCGACATAGAGCTCAAAGCCCCGGAGGGTGATTACATCAACGACGGTTTGTTTCCCTATTGGGAAAGCCCGGTATCCATATCAGGCAGCCATTCCGGCGTAGGTTATATGGAGCTGACCGGCTACGACAATTAGAGGTTGATCAAGGGTTGCCGAGTACCGGTGGTGTCAGTTGGTTAAACAACACCTGAATGCCTTCGTGCCACTGCTGGCGAAGTTCATGGAAGTAGGCGTTGTTTTCCTCGATTTGCTCGGTAAAACAGGGCTTGAGGGCATCCCGCTGATAGATGGCGACGTCAATCGGCATGCCGACCGACAGATTGCTTTTCATGGTGGAGTCGAACGAGATCAGGGCGCATTGATAAGCCCGATCCAGCGTTGTTTTGTAGTTAATGACCCGGTCCAGAATCGGCTTGCCGTATTTGGACTCGCCTATCTGAAAGAAAGGCGTTTCCTCGGTGGCTTCGATGAAGTTGCCTTCCGGGTAGATATTGAACAGCCGGGGTTCCTCGCCACGAATCTGGCCGCCGAGAATGAGAGAGCAGCTGAAATCCACGTGGCCCAGCTTGCCGTCCGGGTTGTCCCGGCGGATCACTTCGCGCATGGTCTGGCCCACAATCTCGGCGGTCTCGAACATGGAGCCGGTGCTCAGGACGTTGTGCACGTCGGTGCCTGCACGCCGCTCCAGGAGGCTGATCACACTCTGACTGGTGGCCAGATTGCCGGCAGACAATAAGACTAGTTCGCGTTCGCCCGGTTTTTCAAACACGTGCATTTTGCGGAATGTGGAAATCTGGTCAAAGCCGGCGTTGGTCCGGGAGTCTGAGGCAAACACCAGGCCGTCAGCCAGTCGCATGGCTACGCAATAGGTCATCAAGCCCTCCTGCAAGGCTTTTGATTTCGAGCGTAGTCTAGTCACATCCTCGGCGAAGTGTGAGTGATTTCTTGTGGCTTATGCCGGCTTTTTGTTACTGGCCACCTGCGGGATTGGTTACCCAGGCCCGGGTTGCCATGCTCTCAGTGCCACCGCCGGCCCGAACTCCCCGCACTGGCGCAGCATCGCGATAATCCAGGCCCACCGCCAGTTTGATGTGACTTTCCGCGACGTTCAGTGTGTTCACCACATCAAAGGTTTGCCAGTTTTGTCCGATCCAGGCTTCAGCCCAGGCATGGGTTGCGACGTGAGCGTCGTTCGAAGAGTGTATGTAACCACTTACATAACGCGCAGGGACGCCAATGTGCCGGCAACACGCCAGGAACATGTGGGTGTGGTCCTGGCAAACCCCTGCCTTCAATTTGAACGCTTCACTAGCGGTGTGGGTGACGGTGGTGGCGCCGGGCATGAACTCCACGTGCTCACGCAGGTGTTTCATGAGCCGGATCAGGCCGCGTTTGTTGGCCGGATGTTGCACCGCCAGTTCTTTCAGGGCCTCATCGGCTTCGGTGAGCGGGGTCTGGCGCAGGAAGACGGCAGGCGGAAAAGGCGAGTCGTCCTTGGTCAGGGGCTTTCCCGTCAGGTCAACAATGCCTTCGGCGGTCAGTACGATCTCGTTGACCGCCTTGTCGAGGGTCATCACTGTTACCTGATTGCCAAATCCGTCCACCATCTGGCTGGTTTCGCCGGGGGTTTGCAGGTGCCAGTCATGGATCCGTTGCTGAGGCGTGTTGCGGGGCGTCAGCCGAATGTACTGAATGCTGTCACTGACCGGTGTTTCATAGCTGTAACGTGTTTCATGACGAATATGAAGTCTCATCCCTGCCACCCCATGTAGTCTTTCTGGATCTGGCTGGCGATGAGCTGGATGCGCTCCAGAAAATCCACCAGATAGGTATGAAGGCCGCGCTCGGCAATGTAGTCGCGATCGCCAAAGCGGATGTTGGCGAAGAGGCTGGAGGCCAGGCGCCGTGATCCTCTGGCGTCGCCGCTGTCGACCTGCTCCAGCAGGCTGGCAATCTCGCCCAGGCAACCGTGCAGCGATCGGGGTACGTCCCGCTCAAGAATCAGCAACTCCGCGACACTCATGGCGTCCAGGTTGTGCCCGTAGGTATTCTGGTAGGCCTCGAATGCAGCCAGCGAGTGCAGTACCGCAGTCCACTCGAAAAATGCCTGGGTGGCCTGCTGCTCCATAGCTTTCATAGCCATGACGTGTCGGATATCGAGAACACGTGCGGTGTTTTCCGCTCGCTCGATGAAGGTGCCCAGTCTCAAAAAGTGAAAGGCATCATTGCGCATCAACGTGCCGTAGGCGGCGCCACGGAACATATGGGAGCGCTCCCGCACCCAGTCGAACACGGAGCTGGCGTTAGACTCGGTCACGCCCCGGTGCTGCAGTTCTCTTATCTCCAGCCAGGCCTGGTTAATGCTCTCCCAGACGTCTGACGACAGGTTACCCCGCACGTGTAAGGCGTTGTCCCGGGCGCTCTGGAACATGTTGAACACACTGGCCGGGTGACGGCTGTCCAGCAGCAGAAAGTTGATCAGGTTCTGAGGGGTAATTTCAGAGTAGTAATCGAAGAAAATCTCGCGGGTTCCGGATACCAGCAGAGGCACCGAGAGTTGTTCGGTGCGATCTTCCGGTACATCAATCAGGGCCATGGTCAGGCTGACATCAAGCAGTCGGGCCTGGCTTTCGGCCCGCTCCAGATACCGGGCCATCCAGAACAGACTCGACGCTGCGCTGCTTAGCATTGGTCGTCCTCCAGTACCCAGGTGTCTTTGGTGCCACCGCCTTGAGACGAGTTGACCACCAGTGAGCCTGCTTTCAGAGCAACCCGCGTCAAGCCGCCGGGGACCATCTGGACTTTCTTGCCCGAGAGCACGAAGGGGCGAAGATCCAGGTGGCGCGGGGCGATGCCTTCTTCAACAAAGGTCGGGCAGGTGGAAAGGCTCAGGGTGGGCTGGGCGATGTAGTCCTGGGGTCGGGCCTTGAGCAGGCTGCGGAACAATTCCAGCTCCTTCTTGCTGGCTGTCGGGCCGATCAGCATGCCGTAACCGCCGGCGCCCTGGGCTTCCTTGACCACCAGTTCTGGCAGGTGCTCCAGTACGTACTGAAGATCCTTGGGTTTGCGGCATTGCCAGGTGGGTACGTTTTTCAGGATGGGTTCTTCATCCAGATAAAAACGGATCATATCCGGTACGTAGGGGTAGATGGACTTGTCGTCGGCGACGCCGTTACCGACCGCGTTGGTCAGCACCACATTGCCGGTTCGGTAGGCCGCGTAGAGCCCGGCCACGCCCAGCATGGAATCGGGATTGCCCGCCAGCGGGTCGAGGAAGTCGTCGTCGATGCGCCGGTAAATCACATCCACCTGTTGCGGGCCGGTGGTGGTTTTCATGTAAACCTTGTTGTGGGCGACAAACAGATCTGCGCCCTCGACCAGCTCAATACCCATCTGTCGGGCCAGGAAAGCGTGTTCAAAATAGGCGCTGTTGAACCGGCCCGGTGTCAGCACCACCACTGTCGGGTCAGGTTTCAGAGACGCTGCACGGAGTGTCTCGCCCAGCAGGTTGGGGTAATGGTCTATCGGTGCCACGGCGGAGTGGGCGAACAGTTCCGGGAACAGCCGCATCATCATCCGGCGGTTCTCCAGCATGTAGGAAACCCCGCTTGGGCAGCGTAGGTTGTCCTCCAGCACATAGAAGTTGCCGTCGCTGTGACGTATCAGATCAATGCCCGCAATGTGGCAGTAGAGATTGCGGGGCAGCTTGAGGTTTTGCATGCCCGGTTGATACTGCGGGTTGGCGAAGACCTGTTCGGCACTGATGACGCCGGCTTTGACAATGTCGTAATCGTGATAGATGTCGTAAAGAAAACGATTCAGGGCCTGTACGCGCTGGCGCAGACCGGTTTGCAGTGTGTGCCAGTCGCTGGCGGAGATCACTCTGGGGATCAGGTCGAAGGGGATCAGCCGGTCTGCACCCTGATCTTCACCGTAGACGTTGAAGGTGATGCCCAGCCTCTGGAACAGCACGTCAGCTTCGCGGCGTTTTTCGGCGATCAGTTCCTCATTGGAGTTTACGAGCCATTGTTCCAGCATCCGGCACTGCGGGCGTACTTTGTTATTTTGATCGAACAGCTCGTCATACAGGCCTTCGGCCGGCGTCTGAATCAGCATGATCCGGTTCAACTCCTTGTGACGCACTGAGCAGGACAGCGCGGGTTAAACAAGTCGTTTGCAAAAGCTGGGCCGTGAACGCAGTTACTATCACTATAGATGATAAATTTGCCGATACAGACTGAGAATAGAGTGGCCTGTACGGCTTGGAATGCGACTGAGTTGGACTGAACGGTTGGTTGGGTGCCCCGCTATGAAGCGCTGGGGCAGACTGTGCACGAAGTTGGGGCGGTTACCAGACGAGTTCGCCCGAGGGTGCTGTATCAGACTCGATACCAATAATTGCCTCTCGGCTTTCGGCATTATTTTGAATGAGCTCGCGCAGGCGAATTTCCTGTTCCTGCAGCGGTTCTGAAAGGTCGATGATAATTTCAACCCGGCGATTCTTCGCGCGGTTGTCGGCCGAGCTGTTGGAAACTCTGGGCTCGGTATCCGCCAACCCGGTCACTGACAGGCGCGTAGGCAACACATGGTCACGGGCGAGCAAGACGTTGGCGACAGCCGCTGCCCGGGCCGCTGACAAGTCCCAGTTGCTGTAAAAACGCTCGGTACGGATCGGCAAGTCGTCGGTATGGCCCTCGACGGTAAGTCGGCCCGGGATGTCGGCTAAGACTTTGGCCATCTCCAGCAGAAGCCCCTCGAATTCCCAGGTTAGTTGTGCGGAACCAGAGGGGAAAGAGCCCTTCTCTTCGACACGGATCACGATGCGACGCTGGTCCTGGCTTACGTTAATGCGTCCGTCGGCGATGGCCGGCTCCAGAACCTGAAGAACCTGATCCAGTTTTTCCTGCATCTCTTCCTGCATTGCAGCTTCCACTGCAACGTCGTTGGGACTTTTCAGGGTTTGCAGCTCAGGCTGCTGGTCGGTGGTGGTCTGCTTGACCTCATTGATCACGGTGGGTTCCGGCGGCGCCGGTGAAAATTGGTCAAAAATCGGGCTGGTGCCCATAGGGACTTCCAGTACCGGAACATCGCGCTGCACGCCGAAGGCTTTGGACAGCTCACCGGCAATCTGCTTGAATTTCTGGGCGTCGATTTCCGAGAACGACAACAGCAACACGAAAAAGCACATCAGCAAAGACATCAAGTCGGCGAAGGTGACGACCCAAGCGGGGATGCCCGGTTTTTCTTCTTCCGGTAATTCGTCCATCTATTAGGCGCTCTCAGCTTCGACCATTTTTTCGCGTTCTTTGGGCGAGAGATAACTGGACAGCATTTGTTCTATAACGCGCGGATTGGTGCCTTCTTGAATCGCTACAAGTGCATCAGTGTAAAGCAATTGCATGCGAGCTTCTTCGGTGGTTCTCAGTGCCAATTTATCCGCGATTGGGTTGGCAATCATGGTTGCGATCATGGCGCCGTAGAGGGTAGTGAGAAGAGCGACAGCCATGGCCGGGCCGATGGATTTTGGGTCTTCCATATTGGAAAGCATCTGCACCAGACCGATCAGGGTACCAATCATGCCCATGGCTGGCGCAACATCGCCCATAGCTGTGAAAACCTTTGAGCCAGAGCGGTTGTGCTCCATGGTCATAAGACGTTCTTTATCGAGTAGCTGTTTGATTGTATTGGCATCTTGCCCGTCGACCAGCATTTGGATGCCCTGCCCTAAAAAGGGACTGCTGACCTCGCGACCCTCTAAACCGAGAACGCCTTCTTTGCGGGCGATGTTTGCGATCTCCACCAGCTCTTCGATGCTGGACTGGGTTTCAGGTAGTTTGAATTTAAAGGCTCTGGCGGCGGCTTTGAAGGCACCCAGAAATTGCGAAATGCTGAACTTTGACAATACGACTAGTAAGCTACCAGCGATAACGATTAAGGCAGAGGCGGGGTTTAGGAATACGGTCGGCGATGCACCAAGAATCACTGCGGATACTATAAGCAACATGGCACCGACGAGGCCGATCAGAGTGGCAAGATCCACACAAAACTCCGTTAATAGCTCTGGGTTAGGTTAAGGTGCGTGAGCATACCTGCTGGTTATTGTTTAATCAATTGTACTTGTTAGCTGGTTCCCGTGACCATTATGTTCTTTCCAGGCCGCATATCGGTGCAAATCTGATTCTACCAGCTTTAAGCAAAGTGCCACTACACCGGCATCATCGAGAAAGCCAACGAGGAGGATAACGTCGGGTATCAGGTCCAGTGGATTCATTACGTAAAGCAGTGCGCCGGCAATGGCAGCGATGGATTTCCAGGGAATATCACGGTACTCGCCGCGCCAGTAATCCCGCACCAGTGCGAACATCAACCGGATGTCGGTGCTGAACCGGCTCAGCCGACCGCTGCCTTTGACTTTATTCTCGATGGCCTTCTGGCGCTCAAGCAGAACCGCCAGGTCATCCTTGCTGACGTTGTCGGCTTCGTGTTTCAGCTGTTTTGCTGCAGCTTTTTCCGAAAAAATTGCCATAGGAAGGTGTCCGTTAGGGTTCACAGGCTGTCAACGATAGCCAAACTTGCTGTGCTGGTCATCTCTGTTTGTACTGTGTCGGGCAATAGGCCCGCGTTACCCCTTCCGGTCGCAACCTTGCATGTTTGGTGTTGCGGCCGGTGACGCGCTTGCGCCACAGGCGGAAGCTGCCGGGTTTCAGTTCCCGGCGCATCAGGCTGATCACGTGTTTTTCCTGCAGGCCATAGGTGCTTTCGATGGCTTCGAAGGGTGTTCGGTCTTCCCAGGCCATTTCGATGATGCGGGATACGTCTTCAAGGGCAAGGTCATCACTCATGCTTACATTCTCAACCAACAAAAATGCGTTTAGCCAGGCCAGCACCCCTGAGCCCCTGGATAGACAGAGTTGTGATCAGGCCGCCAATCATGGCGCCGACCACGCCGCAGGTCAGGATGTCCTGGCCGGTCAGGTACAGGCCGGGTATATCGGTTTTCGGTTTCAGCCACCGTTGATCGAAACGCTCCGGGGTGTGATCCAGGCCGTAAAGTTCGCCCTGTTCGTATCGGCAGAACCAGGCGGTCGACAGCGGCGTGGAGGTTTCCACATAGTCCACTTTGCCTCGCAGTTGAGGAAGCTTCTCGTACATCACTTCCAGTAACTGGTCGGTGATTTTTGCCTTCAGCGCTTCGTAATCGTCACCGCGCTTGCCCCAAGTGGTGCCCTGCCAGGGTTCGAACATCTCCCAGGTGGTTGGCGCAACAATCTCGATGGTGGAGGTGCCAGGCCAGCGGTTCTGGTAGTCCGGATCCTTGGCGGCCGGGAAGGAAATATAAACCACGGGAAAGGTCGCGTTATGCGGGTCATTCACAAAGTTGTCGACATTGGTGTCGTGATCGGCGCTTGGGTAAATCCAGAAGTTGGTTCGAGGCAGGCCCAATTCAGACGGCGTGCCTTTCAGGCCAAGGTAAAGGCCGATGTGAGGCATGGAGGGGCGGATGTGTTCGCGCTCCTTGGGGTAGCCAATGCCATCGGCGATCTCTGCTGGTAACAACCCTTCAAAGGTATTGATCACGCCGGCATTGCTGATCACCTTGGGAGCCCGGATTTCTTCACCGTCTGCCATACGCACGCCTACGGCCTTGCCTTTCTCGATCAGAATATCGGTGACGTCGGCATAGGTTAATACGTCGCCGCCGCCGGCCTGAATCACCGGAATGATGGTTTTGGCAATCTCGGAGGCGCCGCCCACGGGATAGAAACCGCCGTAGATATAGTGCTTGGCAATCAGAGCATGCACCATGAAACTGGAGTGTTTCGGGGTGACGCCACAATCACCCCATTGGCCGGTAATGGCTCCGATCAGTTCTTCGTTATCTGTTAATTCGCTCAGCACTTCCCGGGTGGTTCGGTTAAAGCAATCCGGCAAGACCGTCTTCAGTCCACGGCCGATCAGTGGGCTGACCAGGGCGGGGGATAATTTGGACAGGGTGTACCACTGCATGCCACCAGCGACTTTGCCGAGCAGCGCCAGGTAGCGGTCGATGGCTTCACCCTCGTCCGGAAACGACGCCAGCAGGGAGTGCCGCAGGCCTTCTTTGCCTGCGCATAGGTTGACCACTTTGTCGCCCAGGAAAAAGCGGTCGTAATTTTCGTCCATCGGTGCCCATTCAAGCTTACCGTCGGTGATGTAATCGAACAGCCGTCGGCCGAGGGTGTGGCGTGCGCCCATATCGCCGATGTAGTGAACGCCTACATCCCACTCGTAGCCGTTGCGGGCGTAGCTGTGGGTGTATCCGCCGGCGGTGTAATGTTGTTCCAAGACCAGCACTTTTTGGCCGGCTTTGGACAGGCAGGCGGCAGTGGTAAGGCCACCGATGCCGGAGCCAATCACGATGGCATCATAGGGACCGTTCAGGCGGTTGGCCCGGTAGCGGGTGCCGATGCGGAGGGTGCTTGGCTTCAGTGCTTTGGAAGTTGTTGTTTTTACCACCACGATTTTCCCCACATGTGCGGATTGGCCCAGTTGTCGGGATTATTCCATGCCCGCTTGTGGTTGTAAGTGTCCAGATTGTAGGTATACAGCGTGAGCGTGCCGCTATCGCTTTCCAGTTCTGCGTGGCGCTGGAAGCCAAGGCCGATAAAGTCGGTAAAGCGCCAGTCTGGCATTTCCGGGACCAGCGCGGCGATCCGGGCGGTACCGTAATTGCGAAGCTGACCCAGTAGCAAAATGCCCTCGTTAAAGGGCAGGTGTTCCAGAGTCTCGCTGATCAGCGCCAGGTCTGCCACCTGTGTTGGCGGCATGTGGGCATTGGGGTCGGTGGTGTCCAGAGTCATCACTTGCTGGTCAGCCTGCTGCTTCCAGACGCCAGCTACTTCTTTTGCGGTTTCGCCACAACAAAGCAGGGTTTCCGGTTGGCTGATGTCGATAATCCGCGCCAGAACCTTGGCGGGCGTGTCGGTCGGTGTGGTCATAGAATCGGCCAGTCTGCTGCATCCACGGTATGCAGGCCAACCGGTTGCCCGGAGGTGCCCTGCCATCTTTCTGTATAGTGACCTTCAGGATCGTACTGTTGTGTCTGCTTGTCCAGATTGAATTGCCGGAGCCCTCTGGGATCTGCGCCTACCCCCGCCAGGTACTGCCAATTGCCGTAGTTGCTGGCGACGTCGTAATCTACCAGTTGTTGCTCAAACCAGGCGGCGCCGTAGCGCCAATCCAGTTCCAGCTCATGCACCAGGCAACTGGCCACCAGCTGCCGGGCCCGGTTGCTGATGTAGCCGGTTTGGCGCAGCTGGTTCATGGCGGCGTTGACGATGGGGTAATGGGTGTTGCCCTCACACCAGGCCTTGAAGCGGTGGCCATAGAACGTCACCTGCCGGTGCTTGCGCTGAACGCCGTCCCGGCAGAACAGGCGGCCGCCGTGTTTCATGGCGTACCAGTAAAAATACTCTCGCCAGAGCAGTTCGAACCAGAGCCAGTAAGTGGACTCGTTCTGAGTTTCCTTACGCTCGTAGTCTTCAATGGTGGCCGCCACTTCCCGCGCAGACAGGCTGCCATTGGCCAGCCAGGGCGAAAACTTGGAGGAGGACTGCCAGTCGTCCAGTGCATTTCGGGTTTCTTTGTAGGTGGCAATACCGTGATTGCCGAAGGAGAATTCCTGAAGGCGTTCCAGACCTGCCTGCTCGCCGCCCCGGAAGCTCAATGCGGCAGACGGTTCTGGTATGGGCGGGCAGTCGCCCCGGTTATCCTCAGGGAATCCCGGCGGTGGCGGTAACGCCGTCAGGGTGCGGATGCGCAACATGTCCGGGCCACGCTCGCCCTGTTTCTCAACCTGTTTGCGAAACTGGGAAAAGGTTGATGGCAAGTCACTCAGCGGCATCGGCAGAGTGCCTTCGGTGAACAGGCTCAGGGTTTCGAATTCCTGCATCACAGTACCCGGTAACAGTTGCTGCACTGCATGCCACTGCTGGGCTTCGATGGTTCCCGGCAAGCGTGAACGTATCACCCGGTTGATGCCGTACTGGTGAACGAGCTCCGGGATTTTCCGTTCCGGTTCACCAAAAGCAATGTGCAATCTCTGGCCGATGGCGCGAAGGCTGCGCTCCAGGTCGGTCAGGCTTTGCCACAGAAAACGCCATCGATGCTCGCCCATGCCACGGCACTGAAAGGGTCCGTTGGCAAACCAGCGGGGGTCAACCACGTACACGCACAACAGCATATCGGAGCGGGCAGCGGCCAGCAGGGCGGCGTTATCGTGCAGTCGGAGATCTCGGGTAAACCAGTAAAGCGTTTTCAAAGTATTGACCTTTCTGGACGTTGGCTCTCAGACATACGTGAGTAATCCTTCATGGGATCGTAGGTTGTTCAGATCTGTGACGCGATGACGTGCTAAAGTTAAAGGTTAATGCCTTCTGGCAAAGTGACTCAACCGGATACGAGGAGACTCAAGTTGATTAAATCCCGCGCAGCCGTGGCTTTTGCAGCCAACAAGCCACTGGAAATCGTTGAAGTGGATGTGGCTCCGCCTCAGGAAGGCGAAGTTCTGGTCAAAATCGTGGCTACCGGTGTTTGTCATACCGACGCATACACCCTGTCTGGTGCCGATCCTGAAGGCCTGTTCCCGACCATTCTGGGCCACGAAGGTGGCGGCATTGTTGAGGCCGTGGGCCCTGGCGTGAAGAATCTGCAAGTCGGCGATCACGTGATCCCGCTGTACACCGCCGAGTGCGGCGAGTGTAAGTTCTGTACCTCGGGCAAGACCAACCTATGCGGTGCGGTGCGCGCCACCCAGGGCAAGGGTGTGATGCCCGATGGCACCTCTCGGTTCTCGTATAAGGGCGAGCCGCTTTACCACTACATGGGCTGCTCTACTTTCTCCGAGTACACGGTGCTGCCGGAGATCTCCCTGGCCAAAATCCCCAAGGAAGCGCCCCTGGACAAGGTATGCCTGTTGGGCTGCGGCGTCACCACCGGTATCGGTGCAGTACTGAACACCGCAAAGGTTGAAGAAGGCGCAACCGTGGCGGTATTTGGCCTAGGTGGTATCGGCCTGGCCGCGATCATCGGCGCGACCATGGCCAAGGCCAGCCGGATCATTGCGGTTGATATCAACCCCGGCAAGTTTGATATTGCCAAGCAACTGGGCGCCACCGATGTGGTCAACCCGAACGATTACGACAAGCCCATTCAGGAAGTCATTGTTGAGATGACCGACGGCGGTGTGGACTATTCGTTCGAATGCATCGGTAACGTCAAGGTGATGCGGGCAGCGCTGGAATGCTGTCACAAGGGCTGGGGTGAATCTATCATCATCGGCGTGGCCGGTGCCGGTGAGGAAATCAGCACCCGTCCGTTCCAGCTGGTCACCGGACGGATCTGGAAAGGCTCAGCGTTTGGCGGCGTGAAAGGCCGCACCGAGCTGCCGTCTTATGTCGAAAAAGCCAAAACCGGTGAGATTCCGCTGGATGTGTTCATCACCCACGAAATGCCACTGGAAGACATTAACAAGGCGTTTGAGCTGATGCATGAGGGCAAGAGCATCCGGACCGTCATTCATTTCTGAGACGCTGTAAGCACGACGAGCCAGAGTGAAAACTAGAAAAAAAGGGGGGGGCCGTCAGCCTCCCCCTTTTTTAGTGCCCGAGACAGTGTGACAGGGTTAGTCTTCCTGCAGCGCCTGCAACACGGCTTTCGCCGCGCCTTCGGATGAGGCCGGGTTCTGGCCGGTGATCAGATTGCCGTCAACTACGATGTGGGGAGCCCAGTCGTCACCGCGGCTGTATCGGCCGTTGTTCTGTTTCAGCATGTCTTCCAGCAGGAAAGGCACGATATTGGTGAGCTGAACCGCATCTTCCTCGGAATTGCTGAAGCCGGTGACTTCGCGCCCGCCAACAATGTTCTGATCGGGTTTTACAAACACATTCTTGAACACTGCCGGTGCGTGGCAAACTGCGCCGATCACTTTATCCTGCTCATAAGCGGCTTTGATCAGGGCAACCGATTTTTCATCGTTTGTCAGATCCCACAACGGGCCGTGACCGCCCGGGTAGAAGATGGCGTCAAACTGGTTCATGTCTACGTCGGCCAGTTTTTTGGTGCTGGTCAGCATTTCTTTTGCGTGCGAGTCTTCCATGAAGCGACGGGTGGAGTCGGTCAATGCCTCTTCCGCTTCACTGTTCGGGTCAACCGGTGGCTGTCCGCCCTTGGGTGAGGCCAGGGTGATCTTGGCGCCGGCATCTTTGAATACGAAGAACGGTGCGCTGAATTCTTCTAACCAGAAACCCGTTTTATGGCCGGTGTCGCCCATCTGGTCGTGTGAGGTCAGTACCATCAGAATGTTCATAAAATTCGATCCTCCTGTTGGGAATCGTATGTGAGTTATCGGCCGTTACCTATTAAGGTTTGTGCCGATCCATCGAAAATTCAACAGTGATTACGGTTGATCAGCGGTTGCGGATGTCCACTATGACTATACTGACGTGGCTGACTTACGGAATTCTCATGAAATGGATGCGTTATGACGGGCAACACGATGCGAGCCTTCGTGATTTCTGTGCTGTGGCTGATCGCTATACCGCTGCAGGCACAGCAGGGCACAGAGACTGTCGAGCCTCTTGAGGTTGTGGTGGGGGTGGACCACTCGCCACCCTACCGGATACTGGAGCCGGGCCGAAACTCCGGTTTGTATCTGGAGATCTTCCAGGAGATTGCCGACCGTCTGGGTTGGAAGGTGCACTACCGGGAAGCACCGTTCCGCCGCGTATTGCTGATGATGAAGCGGGGCGAAGTGGATATTATGCTGGGGCCGGTGCAGACCGACGTGCGCGAGGAGTTCATGACCTTCGTTGCGCCGGCGTTTCCCCCCGAGCGCCGGTTGTTCTTTTACATGGATGAGCGGCACCGGATCGATCGTTACAGTGATCTGCAGGGTAAGGCTTTGGGGGTACTGGACGGCGCAAGCTACTTCAGCCGGTTTGATCTGGACAGAGAGCTGATCAAAGAGCCCGCAGCCAGTTATGATAATCTGATGCGGATGATGGAAAAAAGTCGGGTAGACGTTGTGATTGCACCGGAACTTGTCGGCTTGCACATAGTCAACAAAATGGGCGTGGTCGTTCAGGTTTCCTCGTTTTTTGTGCCAGGAGAGCGGTCCTGGATTGCGGTGTCGGATCAATCGCCGGCATTGAAATATGCAGACGATATTCGCGCCGCGCTCAAGCTGATTGAGCGCCAGGGCATCAAGGAAAACATTCTGTTGAAGTATCTGGAACAACCCCTTAAATGACCCCTGAAGATAGTGATTTGTGGTTTTTGCCCCTTGGCGGCACCGGTGAAATCGGCATGAACCTTAACCTGTACGGCCATGATGGCCAGTGGTTGATGGTGGATTGCGGTGTAACCTTCCCCAAGCCAGGCCGGATCTCGGCTGATGGCACGGTGCATCACCGGGGCGAGCCGCCGGTACAGATGGCCGATCCCGCCTTTATTGCTGATCGCCGGGAGCAGTTAGCCGGTTTGATCATCACCCACGCCCACGAAGATCACATTGGTGCGGTGCCGTATTTGTGGCCGTTGCTGCAGTGCCCGGTTTACACCAGCCGGTTTACTGCCGAGGTTCTGCGCCGGAAGCTGGCGGAATTTGATTTATTGCACCGGGTTCCCATCATTGAAGTGGACACCGGTGAACGCAGGCAGATCGGACCGTTTAATGTGCAATGGCTGGCGCTGACGCATTCGATTCCGGACCCCAACGCACTGATGATTCGCACTCCGGTGGGCCGCATCTTTCACAGCGGTGACTGGAAGCTGGACGATCAACCCCTGGTGGGCCATGGCTACAGCGTTTCCACTTTCACCGATCTGGCCGGTGAGGGCGTGGACGCCATGGTGTGCGATTCCACCAACGCTAACGTACCTGGGCATTCGGTGTCGGAGGCAGCCCTGCATAAGGGACTGCTGGAGGCTATCGGTTCGGCCAAGGGGCGGGTGGTGGTGACCTGCTTCGGCAGCAACATTGCGCGCTTGCATACTCTGGCGATGATCGCCCGGGAGACCGGGCGCTACATGGGCTTGCTCGGCCGGTCACTGGTCAATATGAGCAGTGCCGCCAAAGCTGCTGGCCTGTGGCCTGGGTCAGACAAGCTGATCAGTCCTGCGCACCTTGGTTACTTGCCGCGCCAGGACGTACTTGCGGTGGCTACCGGAAGTCAGGGTGAGCCCAGAACGGCTCTGCGCCGTCTTGCTCAAGGCAACCATCCGGACTTTGAGCTTGAGGCGGGTGATACGGTGATTTTCAGTGCCAGGGCGATACCAGGTAACGAAGAGTTGATCGATGCGTTGATCACCCAGTTGCGCAATCTCGGCGTGATTGTAATTACCGCAGAGAAGGCGGGCGCGCCCATCCATGCCTCGGGGCACCCGGCCCAGGATGAACTTAAAGCGATGTATCGCTGGGTTCAGCCCCGCATTGCCATCCCGGTTCACGGTGAGGCAGAACACATGGATGTGCATGCAGATCTTGCGAAAGGCGTAGGCGTGCCCAGGGCTATGGTCGGCCGAAATGGCGATCTGTTCATGGTGCGGCCAGTACCGGGTATTCGGCGCCAGGTTGTCGAAACAGGGAGGCTGGGGTGGCAGAAGCGGGAATTGGTCAGGGTCTACTGAGGGTTACAAGGAACTTAGTAAGCTTACGATGGTCAATGTCGCCAATCCGTGAGTGACGCAAAGGAATGAATATGATCACTATTCGATTATGGGATCTGCCCGTCAGGCTGTTTCACTGGGTGTTGGTGTTGGCGGTGGTTGGCGCCATCGTGACCACCAAGCTCGGTGGTAGCTGGATGGCGTGGCATGAGCGATTTGGCCTTCTGGTCATCGGCCTGCTGGCCTTCCGGATTGTCTGGGGTTTCGTCGGCTCCAGCTATGCGAGGTTTGCCCGGTTTGTGCATGGCCCCGGTGCCATCCTGGCCTACCTGAAAGGCCAGTGGCAGGGCGTGGGCCACAACCCGCTCGGTGCCCTGTCGGTGCTGGCACTGATCGGCTTGTTTGGTTTTCAGGCGGTATCCGGGCTGTTTGCCAATGATGAAATTGCCTTCTACGGGCCGCTTTACCCGCTGGTGTCTTCCGATTTGAGCGCCACTCTCAGCGGCTGGCACCGGCAAACGGAATGGTATCTGTATGGCCTGGTCGCCCTGCATGTGGCGGCAGTGATGTTCTACACGCACATCAGGAAAGACGATCTTTTGAAGCCGATGATCAATGGCAGAAAGGCCGTTCCACAAGGACACGCCGACGATGCTAAAGGCGGGGGTGCGATTGCGTTTATGGTGTCTCTGGCGCTGGCACTGGCGGTGGTGTGGGCGGCCAGCGGTGAGCTTGTATCACCACCGCCGGCGCCGGAACCTGCCCCCCAGGATCTGGGCTGGTAGGTTAACCGCACTGATCAGTCGGCGCGGAAGTTGTCGTGGCAGGCCTTGCAGGTTTGCCCGACAGCGCTGAACTGGCGTGCCAGTGCACCGCGGTCACCGGTTGCGGCCACTTCCTGCAGTTTGTTGGCTTCACGAACAAAGTTGGTGCCGACTTCCCGGACTTTATCCGTTTGCTGGAAAAATTCTGGCTTCAAGCGGGTATTTTCTGCTTTGTCCATGGTTGAATCGGGGCTGTAAAGAGCGCCCATGCCAGAATTGGCGATGGCCGCAATGGCGGTGGCCGCCGCTTTCATCTGGTCTGTATTGAATTCCACATCGCCATCAACCGCCTGAGCTTTGATTTTGCCCATATTCCAGGCCATGAACTGGTAGCCAGCCTGGCGTGCTTCGATCTGATCTTCCACACTCAGTTGAGCCGCAGCTGGCATGGCAAACGAAGCAGCGAGTATAGCGGCGGTAATCACACCGGATTTTTTCATTTCAGGTCCCTCTCTTTTGGTCGACTTGGTCAATTTACCAAATTGCTCTATAAAGGCTTGGTTATGAGCATCCTACCTGTATAGACTCAGTGCTGACAGTTATAACAGACTAAAGTTCAATCTGGAGAATTTCCAAGTATGGCGATCTGGACCGTTACCCCGAACCTGGAATACATGGCTGAGGCCAGCAAAAATACTGCCGTTAGCCACATGGGAATTGAGTACCTCGAAATCGGTGACGACTATGTGAAAGGCCGCATGCCGGTTGACCAGCGCACGGTTCAGCCGTTTGGCATCCTGCACGGCGGTTCCTCGGTGTTGCTGGCGGAAACCCTGGGCAGCATGGCGGCCAATTGCTGCCTGAAGGACAAGGGTACGGTGGCGGTTGGTTTGGACATTAACGCCAACCACATCCGGCCTGTGACCGGTGGTTGGGTATACGGCACCGCCCGCGCCCAGCACATTGGCAGCACCACCCAGGTTTGGGAAATCCGCCTGGAGAACGAGCAAGGTAAGCTGACCTGCATTTCCAGGCTGACCATGGCAGTGACCCGACGCTAGGTATTAAAGGGTGTCGCGAGGGGAAATTGTCCACACCGTTGGGTTACTCGGATATTCTGTCGACTGTCTGATAACCCAACTGAAGTCCGTTATCGATAAATCTCTGAAGTTGAATGCCATAGCTGCCGTCCGGGATTTCCTTGGCAATCTCCAATAATTGAGCGTGCTCTCCTTTCGGGTTGCCTGCGAGATCGGCCAGTCGATATTTCGGAGGTCGTTGCTTGTCGGCATTCCGGACAATCATGATCTTAGGCTTGCGCCGATTTTTGGGGTTCGAAGCGATTACAATGGCGACTTCTCCGGTTTTCAGCTCCACCAGAGAACCCGGAGGGTAGATGCCGATCATTAATACAAACTCTCGAGCAAGCTCGGGGTCGAACTGTGTGCCTTTAAAGCGGTGTATGATTTCCAGAGCTTCCATTGATGACCGGCCTTTGTCGTAGGCGCGATTGCTTGTTATCGCATCATAGGTGTCCACAATGGCAACTATTTTTGCAAAATAGGGAATCTGATAATCTATGAGCCCCCTCGGATAGCCTTTGCCATCGAGGCGTTCATGGTGATTGTAGGCAACATCAATGGCAGCATGTACGACTTTGGGCAATGCCATTAGCATGTCTCGCCCCCAATCTGCATGATTCTGCATGATCGAGTATTCTGCCGGTGTCAGAGTTCCGGGTTTTTGCAGGATATCTGTGGGTACCTTTGCTTTGCCGATGTCATGTAGCATCCCGCAAAGACCAAGTGTCCGGATCTCCTCTTCGAGGAGACCAAGGCGTTTGCCAAAGGCTGCAGATAGTATTGAAACATTCAGACAGTGCTCCGCCGTGTACTCGTCCTTGTGTTTGAGTTTTGTTAGCAGCATCAGCGCATCGTCATTCCTTAGAATGCTATCCACGCATTGGTCAACGGTTTCTCTGGCTTTGTTGATGTCCAGAGCGCGACCGACCCTCAAGCCATTCATTATGTCCTTGGCAACAGTTTTTGCCTGGTCGTAATGAACGGTCGCTTTGCTGATTTCGTAACGGACATCAATTTTGTTGATGTAAGTAACTTTGACAGCACGACCGCCTGGAGGGGCCAAATCAGGCTTTGGCCGGGATTTTTGGGGTTTTTTGGCTGTTTTTTTCGGATCAGAAAAAATCGAACGGGTTTTGGTCACTGCTTTGGCGGGAAAATTCCTCTGATGATCTTCTGGGTCAGGTCTGCGGATCCTGCCCTCGATGATGACCCTCTGGCACTGTCTTTGAAGTGCGTCAATGTCGTCTTGCCTCTGAATGATGAAGCCCTGGAGCAGAAAATCCGTCTCTTCCCACGGCCGGTCTAGCCTGATTACATGCATGCCAACCCGCAAGTCAGAGACCGGTATCTCACGCTCTACCGTTTCATAGTGCATCTTTTCACCCTCCTGAGGCATTCCTTTAATCTAGCAGAACGGTGTTTGGTAAAGTTTGGCAAATTGAAAAAACATGTAAAAGTGAACTTGTGATTCGCTGATGCCATTCGAGTAGTTTTAATCGGCGTCGCGGTTAGAGCACATCCTGTTCGATGATCTTGAAGTAAGTTGGCACTGCTTTCATCTCAGCGGCTGGTTGTTGCTTCCCGTGAGCGCTGGGCCACAAGGCTCTGATTCTCGCAGTCTAAATAGACGATCTGGACATTAATTTCGCATACCGTTGGACCAGCGTAAGACTCGGCCGTTAGGTTTTCTTCACGGCGGTTACCAAGCGACCGTAACAACAGAAATAAAGTAAACGGTTAATCTGTCTTTGTCTGAGCCCGTATATTTTGTGTAAAGGGTTAGCATAGCGAGAATGGCGTAAAGATGGATCTTGATGCTTTGAATGGACAACAGGGGTTGCTCATCGATGTGTTTGGCTTGACCACCTCGCCAACCACGTCGCGCGTTGTTTCGGGCGTACAGACAGCGATTGAAAAAATAGCTGCACTCTACTCAGCGGACAGAGCCTACATCATGGTTGTGGATCAGTCTGAAAAGACTGTATCCACAATTCATGAATTCGTCAGGTCTGGGATTTCTCCTCAATTTCACACAATACAGAACACCCCGCTGGAATCCTTTCCCTGGCTGATGACACAGCTTGGTCACACTCCTGCTGTGGTCATAGACGATGTGCATCAGTTGGGATCGGAGGCGCAACTCGAACGAGCTGAGCTGAGTCGCCAGGAAGTTCGCTCAGCTGTGTTGGTGGGCCTGATTTGTGACGACAATCTTGTTGGTCTATTTGGCCTGGACTACACCGAGCGAAAACGGATTCGTGACGACCAGGTTCGGTTGTTGGAACTATGCGGGCAAGCGCTGGGAGCGGCTGTTGCCAGAGTCAGGGCGGAAACGGAGAAAGCCCATGCGTTGAAGAGCCTTCAGGTATTCTCTGGTCAGTTTCCGGGGACCCTATTCAAGTTAAATCAAACACCTGATGGCTATCTTCGATTCACATATCTGGGAGATGGGAATCTACCTTTTTTTAAGTACAACGATTGTGCGTTGCGCCATTCCGCGGCCTTGATGATCGAGAAGATACTCGATGCTGACCGGGAAAGCTTTGAGAACATGCTGCGACACTCTGCAAAGTTTCGAACCCCTGTGGAAACCCGTTTCAGGATGGGGAGCAGTGAACAGCAGTGTTGCTGGCTTGAGATGCGTGCGGCAGTCAGCCTCTTGGAGGATAACTCGGTTGAATGGTCTGGGATTCTTTTTGATGTAACGGAATCCAAGCGGGACCGCAGGGCCTTGGAAGATCAATCGCGGATGACCAGAACGATCCTCGAAAATATGCCCGACGGCGTTATCACTGCAGACATCAACGGCAGGATCAATAATGTCAATCCTGCTGTTGAAAGCATTTTCAAAATCAGTCGGTTGACGCTGCTGGGGAAGTCAATCGGAATGCTTATGCCGCCTGGGCTGGCGGAATCGCAGATGTACCTGCTGGGTCGCTCGCTTTCTTCCGAGACTTCGGGCTCCTCGATTGAAATTCTGGCCATGGATGGGCTTGGGCGTGAATTTCCTGTGGAAGTTCGGATGTCTTTGGTTGATGCAGACCAGTCCGCAGCGGTTATTGGTGTTATCAGTGATATTTCAGAGCGGAAAAAGGCAGAAGCGGAAATAGAGGATCTGGCGTTTTATGATCCGCTGACCCGATTACCCAACAGGCGATTGTTGAAGGATCGTTTGCAACAGGCGTTATCAGACAGCAATCGCGACAACACGTCCGGTGCGCTTGTTTTTATCGACCTGGATCACTTCAAAACGATCAATGATTCCGCCGGACACTCGGTTGGTGACCAACTATTGACTGAGGTCGCAAAACGTTTGAGCCAATCCGTCCGTGAAGGAGACACCGTCGCTCGTTTGGGAGGCGATGAATTCGTCGTTGTTTTGAAAGGGTTCAAACAGAATGCCCGCCCTCCTGCGGAACAGGCCGAAAAGGTCTGTGAGAAAATGCGGGATGCACTCAATGGCACCTACCTGTTGAACGGTGCGGAATACCAGGGCTCCTCCAGTATGGGAGTGGCCCTGTTCCATGATCATGATACGACCCTGGAGCAACTACTTGCGCAGGCAGACTTGGCCATGTTTCGTGCGAAAGACGATGGGCGCAATTGCATCCGCTTCTTCGATCAGAAAATGCAGACGGCGGTGTCGCAGCGGCTATCACTTGAAGCGGACTTGCGTCAGGCGATACGGCACAGACAGTTAACCGTTTATTACCAACCCCAGGTGGATGGTGATGGCACCGTCATAGGCGCGGAAGCTTTGATACGGTGGAACTCACCCAGCCGTGGTTTTGTCTCTCCCGGTGAATTCATTCCTCTTGCCGAGGACGCCGGATTGATTGGAGAGATTGGCGCTTACGTGCTGGATCAGTCTCTAGGAATCTTGCAGGCCTGGGCCAATCGGGGGAGTGGGTTCGAAAAACTGTCGCTTTCGGTCAATGTCAGTGCCAAACAGTTCCAGTCGCCTGATTTTGTCTCCAATTTAAAGAACAAGATCGCCGTTCAGGCGGAGTTGGCCGAAAACCTCAAGCTTGAAATAACCGAATCGGTGTTTGCTCTGGACCTGGCCCACGTGTCGGCTATGATTTGTGAAATCCGAAATATGGGTGTGACAGTCTCGCTGGATGATTTCGGCACCGGATACTCTTCGCTCTCCTACCTCAAGAATTTACCTCTTGATGAGCTTAAAATTGACCAGAGTTTTGTTCGTGATCTGCTAGACGATCCAAGTGATGCGGCCATTGCGGAAACGATTCTTGCGCTGGCGTCCTCGCTTGGCATGCGGGCACTCGCAGAGGGTGTTGAAACGGCAGGACAGTTGCGGCGCCTGAAAGCCATGGGATGCCAATTTTTCCAGGGGTTTTTGTTTGCCAGACCTATGCCCGCAACGGAGTTGGACGCTTATGTCGCCCATCAACTCGGTACTGGACGACGGCCTCTGCCGTAAACCCGCAGTGTTGCAAGAGAGCTGGTGAGAATTACCGCTACGACAACGCTCGGGCCGGTTGGAAGGTCCATCCATGCGGATACGACTGTGCCGAGCGCATGCCCCATAAAACAGGCCACAACAGCGACAGCGATGGAATAGCCCCTCAAATGACAGATCAGCAGAGGTGCTGCAATCAACGACGTAAACACAACATAAATGCCCGCAAGCTCCACGGTCAGCGTGATAGCCACCGCAAATAAAGGCAGGAACAAACGTTTTATCCACAGCTCAGGCAGCCGAAACTGCCACCACACTACGCTGGTGGCGAGTACGACAAGTGGCAACAGGCTCCCCGTCGTGGTCCATAGAAGATCTCCGTCCAGTGTGGCCGTCAGACGATGGGCGCCATGTGGGTCATGACTGACGATAAGCGTGGCTAAACTTGCACCGACGGCGTACAACAGGCCAATCATTGCCTCGCGATGCCTCTCCATGAGACGGAGCACGAGACTGACGGCGGATACGGCAAGGAGTGCCAAAAGCAAACTGCCTGATAGCCTGATGGTGTGATCAGCGCCTGGCATGATATTGCCGGCAAGGAGAATGCCAAGTGCTGCCCATTGGGCGATGGCCAGATCGGCAAAGACCATGCCTCTGGCCAGAACACGGTGCCCTAGCGGCACCAGTGCTACTGAGATCAGGGCGCTGGCTGTGACAGCCGGCCAGAGCCAGCTCCACTCAGTCCACATGTTCAACCCTCTGGTGTGCCAGCAGCGCCTCAATGATCAAGCCAATGACTTCCTGAAGGGTCTGTTGGCCGGGCTCTCCCGTCACAGTGCCCGGCAACACGACTTTCGGAATCCCTGACTGGTTGGACAACCAAGTTGCCGGACGATCATCCTGATAGGAGGCTACCAAAATAACAGATGCGTCAGATATGCTGGGTGTCGCCAACACGTCTCTCAGGTGACGGCTGCTGGGCGGTAGACCGGGTTTGGGCTCAAGGTCAGCCACCACATTAACGTTCAACCACCGCAGCAGGTAATCAAATGTAGAGTGCTGTGTTACCACCCCGGTGCCTTCGAGTCTCTGGGCCGCTACTCGCCATCGTTGTCTTTCCTGATTCCAGTCCCCACGCCAGCGTATGTAGCGCTGCTGGATAGCTGTGGCCTGTTCGGGGGCCAGGGATGCGAGACGTTTAGCCAGAGCATCGACAACCCGGGGAATAGCGTCCGGAGACAGATGCAGATGCGGGTCGCCCTCCGGATGGACGTCCCCCATGCTGCGGTCAACGTGCTCACGACTCTGATGCAGAGGAGCATGGTCGGCGGCAAAGAACAGCCCATCGCTACCGGGCTGGATCTTGCGATTGGCCGCCCTTGAGATCAGCGAAGGCAGCCAGCCGGCTTCCAGCGACGCCCCCGTGCACACGGCCAGGTCGGCTTTACGCATGGCGGCAATCAGGCTGGGTCTGGCCTCGATGTAGTGCGGGTCTTGCCAGGCGGTGGTCGCGGCGGTGATGTTTGCATCCGGCAGCAACGCCAAGACCAGGCTGGCCCACTCCGGTTCGCAGGCAAAGACATTCAGATTGGCGCTGGCCGGCATGCTGGCAAACGCCAGCAGCCAGCCAAACAACCATGTCAGGCTGTTGGGCTTAGAAATCATGGGCACCATGAGCTCCGAAAGTCATCACGTATTGCAGGGTGACGGTGTTGTCAGCGTTATCGAAGCCGTGTGCGCTCTGGTGCGTGTACTGCAGGCGCAGAGTCGAAAAGTGGGACCGGGACCAGGCCAGCATCACGTCGGTTTCTTTTAGTTGCTGATCGTGGAAGTGGTCACCATGGGCTTCTTTGAGATCTACCCGGCCATAGCGGGCACCGACAGACCACTGCGGGGTAAAGCGGTAGACAGCGGAGGTATACCAGCCCTGGTGGTAATCTGAAGAGCGAGCATGTTCGTTCAGTTCGTCCGCGTACAGGTATTCGCCGCTCAGCGTCAGCTGTTGCTGGCGGGTGTTGCCATCAGGCGACCATTTCCAGACCAGGTCGGCGATATAGAGATTCTCGCCGGTGTAGGCGGCGGCATGGCTGTGGTCATGATCACCGTGGTCATGGTCATGATCGTGATCGCCGTCATGGTCACCATGAACCTGGCGGTTGTTCAGATAGGACAGCCCGGCCTGCCAGCTTTGTGATACGCCGATGTCCCCACCGAAACGAGTGTTGACGGTGTACACGCCAATGTCTTCGTCACCTTCCGTCAGGCGATTCCCGTTGAAAGCTTCCGCCCCGATCTGCCAGAAAAACGCTGTGGGCATCAGCAGGTTGACCCGCAGACCGTCGTCGAAGTAGTGGCTGCCCAGAAGAGCCCGGTAGGCGGCGGGGCGCTCGACAAAGTTATCTTCGTGCATGTGGCGACTGTTCAGGTAACCGACCTGGGACAGGAATCGGCCGCCCCGAACACTCAGGTTCCAGGGCATACCGGTGGTCTGCAGGTAGGCTTCTTCCAGTGCCACTTCGGTTTCGCCGTGATGCTCTTCCAGGACCGCGGTCAGGCGGCCTGCGAACAGGTCATCGATTGGGGCAGACAAAGACAGCTCGGTGTGCCCGAGCCCAAAGCCTTCGTCCCGGTGGGACAGCGCGGTGGCGTTCTGTTTGTAATAGCCATCCAGAACCACGCTGATGTCCGGGTTCATTTCATTGGCCTGGGCCGACGCAAATGGCACCAGCAAGGTGGAGAGTATGCTGGCTTGAAGGCGGGTGAAACGCATGATGAATCCTCGTACTGCTTGCATAGGAA
Source organism: Marinobacter excellens HL-55 (assembly GCA_001314845.1). Lineage (GTDB taxonomy): Bacteria > Pseudomonadota > Gammaproteobacteria > Pseudomonadales > Oleiphilaceae > Marinobacter > Marinobacter excellens_B. The sequence goes on along the minus strand of LJZQ01000001.1, from coordinate 60,185 downwards.
ATGAAATCAGCGCCGGCGATGCATTAGGCAGCCGGCGCTGTTGATTGGTGTCGGCTAGTGAGCGTGATCGTGGTGGTGATCATCCATCAAGCCAAGCCAGACCAGACTGGCGGCCTGGAAGTCCAGGGCGATGGTCCGTAGAACCTCCCGCTCATGGGTGTCGATTTCAATGATGGACTGACCATCCGGTGTCAGTGCAAACAGGCGGTCTTCGCTGGCCGACTCGGTAAACGCAACCTGGTCGTCCTCTGCCAGAGGTTCCATAACGTCCAGGGTGGCAACCAGTGCCCAGCTGTCGGCCGGGTCGAACAACCGAAGCTTGCCGTCATTACCGAACACGTAGAAGTTTTCGCCGTGACCATCAAAACCCTGGGCAGTGCGAGTGACGCCTTCGCCCAGAGTCAACTCCAGGTAGGGCTCGGCATCTTCCGGGTTGATGACGAAAAGCTGGTTTCCGGCAATGCCAACCAGGGTGTCGACGTCATGATGGGCAACCAGGGTGCCAATGCGACTGCCGTCGATCAGGGTTGGTGGGTTAGCCAGCTTTTCCGAGGCGAACGTATCGTCTTCCAGATCGATCACCAGCACGCCATCGGAGCAGCCGAAGGCCAAGGCGTGGTGATTGGCTGCCGCGCCATGCAGGCGTGGGCATTGTTCAGCGTAGAGGTGTTCGTGGGTGAACCTGCCACCGTCCAGCTGGTAACGCTCAACTTCCGCTGGCAGGGTCGTATCGGTGAACGATGAATCACGACGGGTAACGAACAGGCGATCCCCAGCCATCTTGGCAACACCATGCATGTTGTTGTCACGACCCAGAGATGCGACCTCATTGTTACTTTCAAGGGAGTGGTCGGAGAAGACTGTCACCTTGGCGTTGGCCGCGCTGGCTGAACCGTCGTAGAACACCACGCCATACTCTTCGCCTAGGGAATAGTGGGTGGGCCGGTGATCGTTCAGCGTCAGGCTCAGCATGGATGGCGTTTCCGCGTAATCATGCATGTGGTCGCCGTGGTCTTCGGTATAGAGTCCGCTGTCAACAAAGGACACCAGATCATCTCCGCGCTGGATGACGACCCCATACCGTGCGTCTGGTGATCGGTAAAGGCGGGGAGCTTCGCCGTCCAGGGGGAATTGTTCCAGTATGCTTCCGTCATCCAGATCCATCACCTTGATCTTTGAGCCGGTGCTGTCATAAATGGCCAGGCGCCCGGCGGTATCAATCTCTGTGTGGTCGTGACCGTCACTGGAGCTGCTGTCGCCGCATCCAGAAAGCATAAGTGCTGAGGCTGCCACCAGGGATGTAATGATCAGCCTTGGTGTTACCGGCTTTTGAGCGGGGGGGTGCTAGTTTCATTGAATTCTCGCTTCTTTTTTAATGTTATAACGTTGCATTAAAGGTTCAGGATGAAAGCCAATCGAGGCCAACAATCAGTCTTGGGGTGCCATTCGGCTGCGGTGAACGATGCACCAGTCCCCGGCCCTCGTTGCCTTCCCATGCCTCGCCCTTCAGGAGGGCGACGGCGGCTGTGGGCATCGTTTGGATCTGATCTGCGGGCACAGTTTGCTCTGGCAGGGGCCCTTCGCCAGCGGGACGGGTAACAAGGGGTTCGGGTAGCCACTCGGTTCCTGGCCCGCGGTAAGTGCAAAGCAGGCGCACCGGTACCCGATCCACATGAAATCTGGGGCACATAGTGTCAGCCAGAACATGTATGCGAAGACCTATCGCTTCAGGCTCAAAAAGACACTGGTACATCTCGATCAACTCGTCGACATCGTCAATCCAGTTCCTGGCTCCGGCGATATCAAGAGCCCAGCGCGGTAATGCGGTAGCAGCGCTTTGGCCCGGCTCGAGGCTGACGAATCGCTCAAGATTACCTGCCTGATTGCAGAAATCCGTGACAAAGCCGCCCCAGCTGAAATCCTGGCTTCGTTCCCATACCGCCAGGTTGACATCGTCTCGCAGAATTTCTCCCAGGCATGCGGCCCGGTTGCCGATGATGGTGACAGGGTGTGCAAGCTGGTTTTCTAGCTGGGTCATGACAGGCTCCGCGGAAGCTCGGATGCAAAAGTGGTGATAATGTTATGTTATAACATTTGATTTGTGAAGGCTTCGATGGAGAAATCGGAGAAATTGAGGGATATCAAGAATTGCGCCTTATGGTAGTCAGTGAGAGTGATATACTCTGGGTTAGTTGAGTTTGTTAATTAATTGGCTGTGCATTGCCACTCCCTGTTGGAGCGCTTGTGCGAGTAGTCCTGCTGCAGAATGTTGTGTTCCGGTTTTTCACGTGCGTCGTGGCTCTGCTTCTGGTGATGAGCTTGCCCATTCTTGCAGACACCCGCAGTGGTTTTGTCTGTGACACTCTGGTAGTGAGCGGTAACCCGGAGTATCCGCCATTGCTGTGGCAGTCAGATCAGGCGCCTGGCCAATTAATTGGTGCCGTACCTGCGTTTCTGCGAGAGATTGTGGCGCCGCTGGGTATTGATGTTGAGGTCCGTGACAAGGGCTCCTGGGCTCGGGTTCAGCGCCTGGCGCAGCTGGGTGAGATCGACCTGGTGGCGGGTGCATTTATGACCTCCGAACGCATCGGATACATGGATTATGTAGTACCTCCGATGATGCACCTGCCCACCAATGTCTGGGTGCCGAAAGACCGGCCGTTCGTTTACCGCCATTGGCCGGATCTTAAAGGCAAGCAGGGTGGCACACTGATCAACAATAGTTTTGGTCAGCGTTTTGATCAGTACGCTGTTGAGAACCTGATGATTGATGGGGTGCGTTCCATCGATCAGTCGTTTCTGATGGCGTTGGCCGAACGGGTAGATTACGTGCTGTACGAAAAGCTACAGGGACGGGTGAAACTCGGGCGTTTGGGCCTTGCCGATCAGTTCGTCGCGCTCGATCCACCTGTTAGCAGGGAAGGGCTGTTCTTTGCGTTTCCGAAGCGATCATCCTGCAACTCAGTGGCGTTTCGAGAGGCTTTCATGGAAAGGCTGACTCTTCTCTCCGAACAAAAGCGTCTGGACACGCTGATTGAGGAGTACACCGTCCGGTACGTTGGCGAACAATAAACGGGATGTGGGCTGGTGGATTAGCCGTAGTGATCGGTGTCCATGCTCACCCGGCTGCGTCCCTTTTCCTTGGCATGGTAAAGCGCACGATCGGCCCGATGAAGCAGGTCTTCGAGCCGTTGATCCCAGGCGGTCAGGGTGGTGATGCCAAAACTGGCACTAGGCTGAATGGTGTGACCACGATGGACCACGGCCAACGACCGCAACAAATCCAGTAATCGCTCGGCCAGTTCTCTGGCTTTCTGCGTGCCGGTTTCCGGTAACAGCAGGGCAAACTCTTCGCCCCCCATCCTTGCCACAATATCGGACTCCCGGACTCGTTCCAGCAGCACGGCAGAGACCTGTCTGAGCACCTCATCTCCTGCGTCGTGGCCATAGGTGTCATTAACCCGCTTGAAGAAATCCAGGTCCATCATGATCAGCGCCATTGGGGACTGATGGCGTCGGGCCTGGCTGAGCAGTTGGCCGCCGAACTCGAAGAAGGCCCGGCGATTGTGTAACCGGGTCAGTTCGTCTGTGAGGGCAGCCGCACGGGCTTGTTCATGGGCCTCCTGCAGTGCCAGCTCCATCTGTTTCCGTTCTGTGATGTCCGTGGCAATTTCCAGTCTCACCAGGCGGCCATCGGTCCAGCGAATGGCTTGGTCCCTGCATTGGTACCAGCGTTGGTCGAGCTGGTTCTGGAATTCCCAGACGTGGGGCGGTTTCGGTGAGTCTTCGTTCGATACCAGCAGGTGATTGGTGCAAAACACACAGGGGCCGTCGCCGTCCTGCAGAACCTGCCAGCATTTTCGGCCGTCAATGGCGCCCCAGATGCGCCGGCCGAAGGCATTCATGTAAAGAAGTTCGTGGGTCTCCAGATCAGACACATACACCAGCGCATCAAGATTATCGAGCACGGCCTGCAGGCCTGCGGCTGAGATGTCTGAGTCCGGAATCGATTTGTCAGGTAGGGCAGGCAGGTTGATGGATGGTATCTCAGAGTTCATTGGTGTTTTTTCTTCGGTGGATTATTAGCCAATGTCAGGGCGAGTATGACCTCTTTGGCGGCTGTCTGCACCCAGACTCTGCCGTATTCTTCGACTTGCTACTACGTTTGCCAGATAGGTTCAGATGGTGTTGAGTATAGAAAAGCCATGTCAGGATCAGAAGGTATGGGACATCGATCATTAACACTGTGGTGGCTGGCATTGGCCGCTGCGCTGATTCCCATAGTGACCATCCACCTTACGTTTGTTGTATCGGTGGTGGAAGGACACATTTCCTGGTGCATCCCCTACTGGGACAGCTGCACCAGCATCAGCCGCACCGGGCGCCACGGTACCGCCTATTTCATTTTTAAAGGGACCATGCTGCCAGCGGCCATACTGGGGATTCTGTTCTGGTGGCTGAACAGTCTCTGGTTACGCCAGCTTGGTGTCCGCGCGTGGCGGGTGGCCTGGATTCCATGGCTCGGGTTGATTGCCTGCACTGCCCTCGGCTTTTATACCCTGGCGCTGGGCCATGCGGGGGACGGCTTTAACCTGACTCGCCGTATTGGCGTTGTTCTGTACTTCTCGTTCACCTATCTGTGCCAGTTGCTGGTCAGCGCCTGCCTGATGAATCATCCCCGGTGGCATACCACTGGTCTTCGCCTGTTGCGTCTTTGCCAGTTGACGCTGGCCGTGGGTATTCTCTCGGTAATTCTGACCGCGGTGGTGCCGGAGTGGTACAGCCAGAAAGACGATGCCTTTGAGTGGGTGCTGGCGCTGCTGATCAACGTGCATGCACTTTGGCTGGCGTTATTGTGGCGGCGCAGCGGGTTTCGGGCGCGCCTGTGGGCGGATTGACAGCTGCCGGGACAGCCCGGGATTGGCTTGCTAGACTGCCGGCCAAACGAACTGTCCAGAGCCTCTTGTCATGACCGTCATTGCATCACCAGATTCTTGCCCCTGTGGCAGCGGCAAGGAATATCGTGAATGTTGCCAGCGCTGGCATTCCGGGCAGCCGGCGCCGACCCCCGAAGCGTTGATGCGCTCACGCTATGCGGCGTTCGTGCTGCGCAATCCGGACTACCTGCTGGCCACCTGGCATCCGGATACCCGGCCCGGGGAGCTAGGCCTGGAAAGCTCTCCGGCGTGGGCATCGTTACAGGTGCTGGATGCCAGTGAGCAGGGCACCCGCGGGCGGGTTCACTTCCGGGCGGTCTACCGGACTGGAACCGGTTGGGGCTATCTGGAGGAAGTCTCAGACTTTGCGCGGGAAGGCGATCGCTGGTTTTACGTTGCCGGCGAAACGAGCGAGGGTACCCTTAAACCCGGCCGCAACGAACCTTGTCCGTGCGGCAGCGGGAGAAAGTATAAAGCCTGTTGCCTGAAGGGCTGATCACTCGAACTCGGGCAGCTCCGGTTTCACCACGGGTTTGCCCGCTTCTGCCCAGGCATCAAAGCCGCCCTCGATGGACAGCACATTCAGGTAGCCCATTTCTTTCAGGGCCCTGGCGCTGAGCGCCGCACGCCCGGAGTTCTTGCAGTAAAGCACGATGTTCATCTGCCGGTTGTCGAAGGCCGGATCGTTGCTGAATTTGAACTCCAGCAAGCCCCGCGACACATTGACCGCACCGGGCAAGTGACCGGCCCGGTATTCCTCGCCATCACGGACATCCAGCAGTAGATCGGCTTTTTGAATCGCTGGGTCGGCATCGGCCAGTGACACTTCCTGGATTTCTTTCTTTGCAGCGGCAACCAGATCGTGTGCAGTTTTCATGGTAACTCCTTAGCGAATCGGACATTGGTGTCAGGTTAAGACAAATCACGGCTTCCCGTCACCCTCGCTGTGCTAGATTATCCTGTCCAGTGATGAGGAACCTATGCAATCAAAGACTCCGGTTAACCAGGAAACCACCAAAGGCGTTCTCTACGGCCTCGCTGCCTACACCCTGTGGGGCAGCTTTCCCCTGTACTTCGCGTTATTTGAAGGCATTCCCGCCTGGGAAGTCCTGATTCATCGGGTGATCTGGTCCTGTCTGTTTCTCGCAATCGTGATTTCCCTTCTTACACGCTGGCCGGCAGTAATCGCAGCGTTGAAGCAGCCGAAGAGGCTGGGGTTTGTGCTCGGTTGTGCGCTGTTCATTGCTGTTAACTGGGGCGTCTACATTTATGCCGTGGAAACCCGGCAAGTGCTGCAGGCCAGCCTGGGCTATTTCCTGACGCCACTGGTGAACGTGGCCATGGGGCTGCTGATTCTGGGAGAGCGCATTTCACGCTTGCAAGTAGTTGCGGTGGTGCTCGCAGCGGTGGCGATTTTGTACCAGTTTATCCTGCTGGGAGAGCTGCCCTGGATTACCCTGGTGCTGGCGTTCAGCTTCGGCACCTACGGGCTGCTGCGCAAAAAAGTGGAGTTGGACGGGTTATCGGGCCTGTTTGTGGAAACCCTTTTGCTGCTGCCCTTGGGTTTACTCACCCTTGCCTGGCTCTCCGCCCAGGGGATCTCCCACTTTACGGAGAACACCTACAGCACTCTGCTGTTGCTTTCCGGTGGCGTTGTTACCGCTATCCCGCTACTGGCGTTTGCGGGTGCCGCTCGCCGGCTGAAGCTCTCCACGGTGGGCTTTCTGATGTACATCAACCCCACAATCCAGTTCCTGATCGCGCTTTACGTGTTTCATGAGCCGCTCAGTACCGAGAAACTGATCAGCTTCGTGATGATCTGGGTCGCGCTCGCCGTCTATTCCTGGTCGGCATGGGCAGGTAGGGTCCGAGTATGAAAAAACCCATCACCGGCTATCACCAAGACGACGAACACCACTGGGTGGCGCAGTTGGCTTGTGGTCACAACCAGCATGTTCGCCATGACCCGCCCCGGGTGAATCGGCCATGGGTGGTCACACCGGAGGGGCGGAAGTCGATGCTGGGGTTTGAGCTGGACTGCAAGAAGTGCGACGAAGGTGCTCCGGTAGACGACCGGCCTCAGGCCATGGTGTCCAGATAGGCTTCCAGTTCGTCGGCCAGCCAGCCCACCACGGCGCCGCCCTGGGCCTGTTCCGATTCCAGGGCGCTGAACACCTTCCACCACCGTGCGCTGCGGTGGTGGATGGTTTTCAGTTGTTCTTTCCGAAGTGCCTCAGCAATCAACGGTAACGGCAAATCAGCCCAGCCGGCGCCGTCCATCACCGCATCGCGAATCAACTCATACTGGGTGAACGCCAGGTAGTTGGCGGTTTCCGGTGAGTCTGCCACCAGCACCGAATCCTGCATGTAGGCAATGGTGATTTCAGTGTGGCTGATCAGGTCATCCTGGGTCACCCGTTTGAGCTGGCTGAGCGGATGCTCCGGCGCAGCCACAGTGAGCATGCGCACGTCCGCCAGTTCGCGGAACCATTGATAGCCTTCGTTCATCAGCTCTGGCATCAGGCCGTAGGCTACATCGACCGATTGATTACCCACCAGCGACGGCAGTTCTCGCGGGGGTGCCAGATAGATCGACAGGCTGGTTTGCGGAAAGCGTTCTTTCAGACGCCGCAGAATATCCCGCCACACATCTTCCGGAATGGCGTCGTCCCGGGCGATCCTCAATACCGATTCGGCACCGCTCAGGTGGTGCTGGCAGCGAGCCTGGATCTGCCCGGCCACCTGATCGAAGCGCCGGCAGTCGGTGAGGATGGACTGGCCGACGGGGGTCAGGTGCAGCTGGTTGCCGCTGCGATCAAACAGCGCCACGCCGAGCTCATCTTCCAGTGATGCCAGTATCGTACTCACCGTGGTTCGGCTGCGATTCAGCTCTCGGGCGGCCGCGGCTACACTGCCGTTGCGCACAACGGACAGAAACATTTTGATCTGGGACGTTTTCATTGGATTCTCGTTGCGCCGGATTTTCCGTCGCTCAGCGACTCACTCCTGCAGAATGATGCCGATAATATGGCTGGCAATTCTCAGGAGGTCAAAATGTTTACTTCTCTGGCGCGGGAAAATATGGCGCTGACACTATCTGCAGTCGGGGCCGGGTTGTTTGCGGTTGCCGGCATTGGTTGGGGCCTTTGGGTCGATTCTCTGGTGATCTTGTTTGATGGCGCCTATTCGCTGGTCAGCCTGGGATTGTCGCTGTTGTCGCTCTATGCGGCCCGTCTGGTTCGCCGGCCGGCTAACGCGGATTACCCGTTTGGCCTTGGTGCCGTGGAGCCGCTGGTCATTGCCGTAAAGGGGCTGGTGATTGCTTTGGTGTGCGTGCTTTCCCTGGCCTCTGCGGTGGTGTCGCTATTGCAGGGTGGCCGGCCGGTTACGGCGGATCTGGCAATGATGTTTGGTGCCGTCAACGTTGTTGGTTGTCTGTTGGTGTGGGGTTATCTGCGTTGGACCAGTCTGCATAACAGCTCGGGTCTGGTGCAGGCTGAACAGCGCCAGTGGTTAATGGACACCGCCCTGAGCGCGGCAGTCATGATTGGTTTTGCCGGCGCCTGGTTATTGGAGCGCAGTCAGTGGTCAGCGCTAGCGGTTTATGCCGACCCGGTCATGATGATCGTTATATCGGTTTACTTCATGACGGTACCCGTGCGCATGGTGACAGACTCTGTCAAAGAGTTGTTGCTGGCGGCCCCCAGTGACGACGCCATGAATGATATCCAGGAGACTCTGGAAGACCACGGTTTCAACCCGGATCGTGTGAAAGTGGCGAAGTTAGGGCCTAACCTGTTGCTGGAAGCCCGACTGGTCAGGATTTGATGCCTGTTCGATACAAGGGCTGTTATCGCCCTTTCAGTCCACCCATTGCCAATATCAGCTGCCGAACGTCTGCTTTGTCTCGCTCAAGCCGATCCAGTAATTCCTGGGCGGCGCCAGATGCGCTCTCCGGGCACTTTTCTGTAAAGGCTTTGATCAGCTCAAGCTGAGTATGCAGGTCTTGGAAGCGGCCATAAAGGTCCTGCCTTTGCCGGATGACCTTCAATCCGGACTTCCAGGTGTCAGCGTCCAGCTCCATCAGATACCGTATCTGCTTCAGCTGTTTGCGCAGTCGGTGGATGTCTTCGTCCGGGCTGTTGTGCCGCAGTTCGGCCGTGGCCCGATTGAACCCCCGGAGCCGCCGTTCAACGCCGTTGCGGATGTCTTTCTTGCGTAGCTTGTCGACCAGCTTTCTGAATGCTTGGGACTGCAGTTCTTTTCCCCAGCGGTCCAGACTGTTCCGGTAACGTTTGCTGCCAAGCCGTTTGGCCAGTCGGGCCTGTTCTTTCGCAGCCCGCGCTTCGGCCCAGGCGAAAAGGTTTTCAGCCAGTTCAGCATGCTCACAACACAGTGATGGCAAGTCCTGCAGCAGCACATGCAGATCTCTCAAGTTGCTGGTTGCCCGGGCATGGCGTTTCAGTTGAGACAGATGGTTGCTGATTGACTTGCTTTTGGTGACGTCTGCCACCGAATCAGCAATGGCACGGCTGCGCCGCAGGGCGATGCGGTATTGGTGCAGGAACTCGTCATCCAACCCCAACATGACGCCTCGCCCAAGTTGTTGCAGGCGCTCGACCTGGTGCATCAGCTTGGTTTGGATATCGCCCTCCGACGGTGTGTCGGAGAGGCTTGTGCGCTTGCCAGCCTTTCGCTCGAAGGCCTCAAAACTGAAGTCTCTGGGCGTCAGAAAGATTTCGAGTTGCCCCTCCTTCTTGCCCAGTTTTCGCCAGTGCCGTATCGGTAGACGCAAGTGCAGGAAACCAGCCGTGGGCAACTCGAAGGGAGCGTGTTTGACCAGATGGGCGGCCAGCTCGAGCAAAGCCGGGTTGTGGCCGACGATGGCCAGTGTGTGTACCTGATCGTCCTGATTTTGCAGCCATCGTAATAGACGACGGTAATCGAAGGTGTAAAGCTCTGGGCTGGTATAAACGTGTGTTGGCTGAAATGCGTCAGGGAGAATGCCGTGGAAGGTTTGCTGGGCACGTACCGCCGGGCTGGCATAGATCTCTCCCGCCAGGGCGCCATACCGATGCAGCGCCCGGCGGAGGGGCTGCAATTGTTGTTGCCCCCGGTGGTTAAGCGGGCGCATTTGGTCACTCAGGTTGTCGTCATCCCAACTGGATTTGGCGTGTCTGATAAGGAACAGCTCTTTCATGTCGCTCTCCCAGAGCCGTGCAGGCATGAAACTTTAGTCTGACACAGGCTCAAGTCGTTTACATGACGGCCGTTACCCGACGTACGTGAAACGACTGATATCACGGGCTTTATTGTCTATGCATGGGTCGTAGATATGGCAATCGACCATACAGGTTTTTACAAACTGGAACAGCCAGCGTTGAGCCACTGTGGATAATTGCCCTGACGAACAAATCGCTCCGGAGCTGAAATAATGTCTTTCATGAGTAACCTTACGATACGAGCCAGGCTGTTGATTGGTGTACTGGTTCCGGTAATGATTACCGCCGCCGCCATCGCCTGGATCACCGCCAGTCAGATCCAGGCCAACGGCGAAGCTGAGCTGGAACGGCTGGAAAAAGAGCTGTTAGAAGCCAGGAAAGTGGGTCTGAAAGAACTAGTTGAGTCGGCCTATGACGTTGTTCTGGATGCAAAAAATACGTCGGGGCTCTCTGGTGATCAGGCAAAGCAAGAGGCGCGCAAGCGCTTGCGCGCGATCACCTTTGGTGGGACTAATTATGTGTTTGCCTATACCAGGGAAATGTTCAATCTAGCCTACGGCCCGAACCCGAGCCTGGAAGGGAAGGTAACGAACAGCAATCAGTTAAACCTTCTAAACGGTTTGTTCAGAGCTGCGGAGACTGATGGCTTCTTTTCTTACGACTGGGCGAACCCCTCATCTGATGGGGCCATAGAGCCAAAAATATCCTATACGATGCTAATTCCTGGATGGGACTGGATGATTGGTGCGGGGGTTTACGTCACCGATATCGAAAAAGTGGTGGCTAAGGCCCAGCAGGAAATTGACGATGCCATGGCGGCCGCCCTAGGTTTTGTCCTGTTGTTGACCATCATTGTGGTGGTCATTGCGTTGGTGATTGGCCTAGTCATTGGTCGCACGGTGACGGTTCCGCTGAAAAAAGTCAGCGGCATGATGCAGGAGATTGCCGATGGCGATGGCGATCTGCGCCAGCGGCTGCCGGAAGAGGGCAAGGATGAGCTGGCGGAGCTGGGCCGCCGCTTCAATCACTTTGTGATCAAGATTCAAACCACCATGCGCGAAGTCGGCGCCACTACCGATCAAGTGGCCTCGGCGGCGGAAGAGCTAAGCCGGGTTGCCAACGAAACCCGGCAGTCGGTGCAGGAGCAGGGCTCCGAGACCGATCAGATTGCCTCAGCGATTAATGAAATGGCGGCCACCATTCAGCAGATTTCCGGCAACGCCAATGAGGTGGAAGGTGCCGCATCGGACGCTGATCGCATGGCCCGTGAGGGTGGCGACACCATCACCAATGCCCAGGGCTCGGTTAATCAGCTGTCTCAGGAAATGGAAGAAACCGCGGTCAGCATCAATGCGTTGGCGGAGAAGTCTGACGACATTCAGCAGGTGCTGGATGTGATCCATGCGGTCACCGAGCAAACCAACCTGCTGGCGCTGAACGCGGCCATTGAAGCGGCGCGGGCGGGTGAGCATGGTCGAGGTTTCTCGGTGGTCGCCGATGAGGTTCGTCAGTTGGCCAAGCGCTCGGCAGAATCTGCCGACCAGATTCGGGTGATGATTGATGGTTTTGTGGCCGAGTCAAAGGCGTCGGTTGAGCGCATGAACAATTCGCGCAAGAGCTCGGAGGCCACCGTTGAGCGTATCAACCACGCCACCGGCGCGCTGAATACCATTGTCAGTTCCATTTCCCAGATTCACGATCAGGTCACGCAGATTGCCACAGCTGCTGAGCAGCAAAGCCAGGTGGCTGAAGAGATCAATCAGAACGTGGTGCGGATTGTGAATGCGGCCCAGCGCAGCGACACCGGGGTGACCCAGACAAACGAAGCCAGCCATGAACTGGCCCGACTGGGTGAAACCCTCAGAGATCTGGTTAGCCAGTTCAAGGTGTGACCTTTCTAAGCCGGCCCGCCGAATTGGCGCGGCCGGCTTCGACAGTTATCATGGCTCTCTATTACATGTTCGTTTCATCTCAATAGCGATAACAATGGAAGCCAACACCATGTCTATGCGTAGCACCTGCCTGGCAATCCTCGCACTGGTTGCCACACTGGCCAGCCCGTTTGCGGTGGCCGAAAAAACCTACACCATCCGCCTCGCCGAAACCTGGGGCCCCAATTCCAAAATACTGGGTGAGACACCTCGCAACATGGCCGCCATGGCTGAGCGGATGTCTGCCGGTCGTCTGAAGTTTCGGATTGATTCTTCCAACAAGCACAAGGCTCCGTTTGGCATCTTCGATCTGGTGCGCAATGGCCAGTACGACATGGGGCACACGGCCTCTTACTACTACAAGGGCTCCATTCCCAATGCCATGTACTTCACCACCATCCCGTTTGGCATGATCACCCCCGAGATGTACGCGTGGTTCTATCACGATGACGGTATGGCGTTGATGCAAAAAGTCTATGAACCCTATGGCCTGTTGTCTTTCCCCGGCGGCAACACCAGCAATCAGATGGGTGGCTGGTTTCGTAAAGAGATCAACTCGCTGGACGATCTGAACGGTCTGAAAATGCGCACGCCTGGATTTGCGGGCGAAGTCATGTCTGAGCTGGGCGTGGCGGTCGCCAATCTGCCACCCGGTGAGCTCTATACCGCGCTCGAGCGTGGCACCATTGACGCCGTTGAATGGGTTGGCCCGGCATTGGACCTTCAGATGGGCTTTCACCAGATTGCCAAATACTATTATTCAGGCTGGCAGGAGCCGAACGCCGAAGTGCAGTTCCTGATCAACCAGAAAACCTGGGATTCGCTGCCGGCGGACTTGCAGGAGATTCTGCGGGTGTCGATGCGCACGGCGGCCTACGACATGTACATCCAGAGCACTCACGAAAGCGGTGTGGCCTGGAGCCGGATGACCGAAGATTATCCGGAGGTCAGCCATAAGGTGTTCCCGCCTGAGGTAATTAATGCGCTGCGGGATACCACCAATCGCCTGCTGGACGAGTTTGCGGAAAATGATGAACTGGCCCGCGAAATCATCACCTCGCAGCGGGATTATCTTGAGCAGGTCAGGCCCTGGACCAATATTTCGGACAAGGCATACCTGGATAGCGTTGCCGATCAGTAAGCGGTCGCTTTGATTAAAACGATGGCGAGTTGAGACCAGGGGGCATCGGGATGACAGATTATTCCGGCGCCCCTTTCTGTTTGCCCCTGTTTCTGGAAAAATAGGCCGCTCACTCTTTGGGCAGGGCCGATGAAACAGACACTGCTATCCCTCAGCAATCTTTCCAAGCAATTCGACGGCAAAACGGTACTGGATTCGCTGGATCTTGAGATCCTGGACGGCGAATTTATTACCCTATTGGGTCCGTCTGGTTGCGGTAAAACCACGTTGCTGCGTTTGATGGCGGGCTTCGAACATCCGGATGACGGCTCCATCACCCTGGCTGGCCAAAATCTGACGCACACCCCGCCCGAACACCGACCGCTGAATACCGTGTTCCAGAACTACGCCCTGTTTCCCCATATGTCGGTGTTCGACAACGTCGCTTATGGCCTGAAAATGGAAAAGCGGCCGAAAGATGAAATCCGGCAGCGGGTGGATGATGCTCTGGCCATGGTGCAGCTGGAGGATTTTGCCCGGCGCAAGCCACATCAGCTCTCCGGTGGGCAACAGCAGCGCGTGGCCATTGCCCGGGCCGTGATCAAACGACCGAAAATGCTGCTGCTGGATGAGCCCTTGTCTGCGCTTGATTACAAACTGCGCCGCACTATGCAGGTAGAGCTCAAGCGCCTGCAGCGGGAACTGGGTATCACATTTGTGTTTGTGACTCACGATCAGGAAGAAGCCTTGTCCATGTCAGACCGCGTGGTGGTGCTGAAAGACGGTCGCGTGCAGCAACTGGGCACGCCCCGTGAAGTCTACGAGCGCCCGGCCAACCTGTTTACCGCCCGCTTTGTTGGTGAAACTAATTTCTTTGCCGGTCGGGTCGATGCCGCCAACGGTGACGACACCATTACCGTGGACGTGTTTGGCCTGAAGCGCACCTTCCGAAAACCCGATTTTCAGGTTTTCGAGGGTCAGCCGTTGCACGTCTTGCTACGGCCCGAGGATATCCGTGTACTGGCACCGGATAGCGACGACGGTGTTGCCGGCAAGGTGGTAGAGCGAAACTACAAAGGCAGTACGCTGGATTCCGTGATCCATCTGGACGACGGCACCGAAGTGCTGGCCTCGGAGTTCTTTGACGAGGACGATCCCACCTTCGATTATCGCCTGGGCGAGCCGGTCAAAGTCAGCTGGGTGGACGGCTGGGAGTGGTTGCTACCGGAAGAAGATGCAGACGCCGAAGCGGAAGCCTCCGCCGATGCGTAGCGTAATGCAACAGCCCTTCCGGACGGCCGTTCTGGTGCTGGTGTGGGGCTGGCTGTTGTTCCTGGTGTTGACGCCCAACCTGCTGGTGATTGGCGCCAGTGTGATGACCCGTGATCCGGGCACGTTTATCTCCCTGCCACTGAATCTGGATGCCTACCGGCAGCTGTTCAATCCGCTGTACCTGGATGTGTTCCTGAACTCCCTGTACATGGCGACAATGACCACACTGATTTGCTTGCTGATTGGCTATCCCTTTGCCTGGGCCCTGTCCAAAGTGCCCAGGCATCGGCAGATGTTGCTGATCTTTCTGTTGATTGTGCCGTTCTGGACCAATTCCCTGGTGCGCACCTACGCACTGAAGCTGATCCTGGCCACCAACGGCCTGCTTAACAATGCCCTGATGTCGGTCGGGCTGATCGATCAGCCCATGCAGATGTTGTATACCGAAGGGGCGGTGATCATCGGCCTGGTGTATCTGTTGCTGCCGTTCATGATTTTACCGCTCTATGCCGTTTTCGATGATCTTCGGGAAGATCTGCTGCGGGCCTCCCACGATCTGGGTGCCGGCCGGCTTGCTACCTTTGTTCACATTATTGTGCCGATGACCTTACCGGGTGTGCTGGCTGGCATCATGTTGGTGCTGTTGCCGGCCATGGGCTTGTTCTTTGTGCCGGATATTCTCGGTGGTTCCCGCAACCTGCTGGTGGGTAACGTTATCAAGAACCAGTTTCTGGATGCCCGTAACTGGCCGTTCGGTGCCGCCGCCAGCATTATGCTGACGCTTGCCATGGCATTTTTAATGTTTGCCCATCGGCTCAGTAAGCGGCGGATCGGGGAGGATGGCGTATGACCCGCTGGTTGCCGCGTACCTACCTGACCCTGGTGTACCTGCTGTTGTATGTGCCGATTTTGGTGCTGGTGGTGTTCTCGTTCAACGATTCGCGCTCCGGCTATGCCTGGGGCGGACTGAGCCTGCGCTGGTATGAGGCCCTGTTTAACAACCGGGCTATGGTGCAGGCGATGTGGAATTCGCTCTGGCTGGCGCTGTCTGCCGCCACAGTTTCTACCGTCATAGGTGCGCTTACCGCGCTCGCGCTGCACCGTTACCGGTTCCGCGGCAAACAGGTGCTTAATGGCATGCTGTTTGTGGTGATGATGTCGCCTGAGATTGTTCTGGCCATTTCATTGCTCGGGCTGTTCTTACTGGTGGGGCTGCAGCTGGGTTATGTGTCGCTGCTACTCGCCCACGTAACTTTTTGCCTGCCTTTTGTGGTGATTACCGTAATGGCCCGACTGAGCGGCTTTGATGAGCGTCTGCCCGAGGCCGCACGTGATCTGGGCGCCAGTGATTTCACCATGACCCGCACGGTACTGATCCCGGTGATTATGCCGGCCTTACTGGCGGGCTGGCTGCTGGGGTTTACACTGTCACTGGACGATGTGGTGGTGAGCACTTTTGTGGGTGGTCCTAGTTATGAAATTCTCCCGTTGCGCATCTACTCCATGGTGCGGGTGGGTCTGAAGCCCGAGGTGAATGCCCTGGGTACCTTATTGCTGGTGTTCTCACTGGTTATGCTGATGTTGTCTCAATGGATTCTGCTAAGGAGCAAACGATGAAGAAACTGGCACTGGCCGGCATACTAGCTGTTGGCCTGACGGGCTGCGGCTCTGACGACCCACAGGTATTGAACCTGTACAACTGGTCTGAATACATGCCTCAGGAGGTCCTGGAGCGCTTTACTGAGGAAACAGGTATTCAGGTGGTGTACACCACCTACGACAGCAACGAGGCCATGTACGCCCGACTGAAACTGCTGGACGAAAGCGCAGCCTATGATTTGGCGGTGCCGTCCACCTACTACGTCAGCAAGATGCGCCAGGAAGATCTGCTGATGCCGATCGACCGCAGCAAAATCGAAGGCTTTGATAATCTGGACCCGGAACTGGTGAACCTGGATATCGATCCAGACAACCAGTACAGCGTGCCCTATCTTTGGGGAACCACCGGTCTGGCGGTAGACACGTCCGACGTTGACGGTGAAGTGACCGCCTGGGCTGATCTGTGGGATGAGCGGTTTGAAGGTCGGGTCATGCTGACCAACGACATGCGTGAAGTGTTCCACGTGGGCCTGCGCGTGTTGGGTTACTCTGGCAACAGCACCGACCCCCAGGAAATTGAAGAAGCGTATGAAAAGCTGTCCGAGCTGATGCCGTCTGTGCGCACCTTCAACTCTGACGCGCCCCGCATGCCGTATCTGGAAGGCGAAGCTGACGTAGGTATGATCTGGAATGGCGAGGCGGTTATGGGCAAAGACACCATGCCGAGTCTTGAGTACGTGTATCCGGAAGAAGGTATCATTGCCTGGCTCGACAGCTTTGTGATCCCGAAAAATGCTCCCAATCCGGAAGCTGCGCACCAGTTCATCAACTTTGTGCTACAGCCAGAAATTTCAGCTTTAATCAGTGAAGACATTGGCTATGCCACGCCTAATCTGGCCGGCCGTGATGTACTCGATGATGCGGTAGCAAACGATCGCAGCAGTTACCCGAGCGCTACCGACATGATCAACGCCGAGTTCCAGGAAGACATCGGTGACGATGCACTGCAAATTTACGCTAAGTATTGGGAAATGCTCAAATCCGGCCGTTAATATTGCCCGGGTGACTGAAAAAGCGAAGGCCCCGGCCTTCGCTTTTTTTGTCTGGCGGCTCACACACGGGGGTTTTCTGGCTCTATACTGCCAGTAGACATTCAACAAGCGGGTTCAGCCTTGCGCGCCTTCCGTCATCATGTCGTTGCTATAGTCGTCATTGGACTCCTTCTGTGCTTTTCTCCCGCCGGCCACGCGGCGATGCAACCTCTGGAAGAAGGCTGGCAATATCGCTGGGGCGACTCACCCCTGAGCGCTGACGGTACTCCACAGTGGATTCTGGAAGAAGATTCCGACCAATGGCAAGCCATTGCCTTTCCCTCCAATCCGCCCGATCGTCGAGGTCGTGAACACGCCTGGTTTAGGGTAACTCTGCCGGAAGGTGAATGGTTTGCGCCGGTTTTGTACATCTACAGTGTGGACATCATTGTTCAGGCCTGGTTTCAGGGTGAGTTGCTTTACCAATACGGCACTTTTGATGATCAGGGACGGGGCCGTTTTGAGGGCTGGCCCTGGCATCAGATCCCACTGCCGGAAAACTACGAAGGCGAAACGCTGTATTTCAGGGTGTTCTCGAACTACACCGATATAGGATTGTGGGGCGAGGTTGCCATTCTCGACTACTCGGATCTGGTTCTGCACATCGTCAGCGGGTCGACCAAAAGCCTGGTGATTGCCGTCGTCTCTGCGCTGATTGCGTTGTTGGCGCTGATATTTGGCTTGCTTCAGCGTGGCCAGAAGAGTTTTTTCAGTATTGCTTTGTTCGCGTTGGCGACGGCGGTCATGCTGGTTGCCGAGAGCCAGGCCAGCTTGCTGATTGGGTACACGCCGTTGCTGTGGGATTACTTGGCGGCCGGTTCCTATTATCTGATACCGGTGGCGTTGGCGCTGTTACTGCAACAATGGCTGTCTGAGCTCCGTCCGGTGCTGGCCGGCTGGATATGGAAGCTTCATCTGGCGTTTGCCATCGTTGCTCTTGCGTTGTCCCTGATGGGGCCGGTTGACCTGTCTTCGACATTCCCGGTGTTTGACGGATTACTGCTGGTAAGCCTGCTGTTGCTGGCGGTGAGTGCCGGGCGTCGGTTTCGGCGTTTGTACCGGGAGCAGCAAATCCTGCTGGTGACTTTTACGCTGTTTTCCGGGTTTCTGATCGCGGATATGGCGGTGGCACACGGTTTTCTGCCCTGGGCACGTGTGCCGGTCAGTTGGGGCGCATTGGCGTTCTCGTTAGCGGTAATCAGTATCTCCGTTTGGCATTACGGCAAAACACAGAAAGCGCTGCAGGAGTTGACCGTGCGCCTTGAACAGAAGGTGGCGGAGCGCACGGAGCGGGCAGAAGCGTTGGCGCAGCGCGAGGTGGCAAGGTCCCGGTTGTTGGCCCTGGAAAGTAGCAAAAGCCAGAAGCTGGCGGGTGTGATCGCCAGTATCCAGGACTGTTTTACCCTCGACCAGGCTTTCGACATGCTTCTGGCCGCAATTCCGGCGTTGTATTTGCCAATGGATGGCTGTTTTTACCGGCGCACCACAGCGGGCCATTACGAGCGGGTATTGAGTTGGGGTCATATTTCAGATCAGGTATTCCCCATGATGCTGGAGGGGGATGTGTCAGACCTGAAACCGACCACCATGCCGGTCAGTCATCAGTCACTGCCAGAGCAGCTGTGTTTCTTTTTGCGGGTAGAGCCTGACCAGACGGGCAACCGGCCATCTGGGGTGTTGTTGCTGTCCCGGCCTGAACTGCCAGAGGCGTTGGTGGAATATGGTACAGCCAGGATTGTCGCCTGGGTATTTCAGTCGATCGAGAAAATGGGAATTACCCTGTCGGGGTTGGTGCTGCGTGAGCAACTGCAAAGATTTTCCTATGAGGATGGCCTGACCGGCCTGAAGAATCGCCGTCATTTTGATGAGTTCTTTCGCCACGAACGGGAAGTGTCTCTGCGCACTGGCTCGCCGTTGAGTATTCTGATGATTGATATTGATCACTTCAAATCGTTTAACGACGACTTTGGTCATCAAGCGGGTGATGAGGCTCTGAAAATGGTTGGCGACATGCTCGGCCAGTATTTCCGTGGCAGTGATACTGTGTGTCGGTATGGTGGCGAAGAGTTTGCGGTGCTGATGCCAGGTGCACCGCTTGAGGAGGCCCGGCTCCGTGCCGAGGCCTTGCGCAATGCGATTGAAAAGACGCTGATGTCGCACGAGGGCCAAGCCCTGGGTACTTTGACCATCTCAGCAGGCATTGCTTGCTGGCCAGAGAGTTGTTCTGATTTCGATGGCTTGTTTCGAGAGGCAGACAAGGCGCTTTACCGCGCCAAGAATACTGGCCGCAACCGAGTGGTAGCGGCCAGTTCATGACAGCAGGCGTCAGTGCCAGATATTACTGTCAATTTTCTCGTGCAGTTCCGGGTAATCCTTTGATTTGAACTTCGGTACCAGGCCTTCTTTACGCTGGGCCAGGTAATCCTTGGTGAGCTTGACCACCGTGCCAGACAGCAGAACGATCGCAATCAGGTTGATAGCGGCCATCAGCCCCATGGAGGCATCGGCTGCGTTGAACACGGTAACCACTGCCTCATAACCACCCCAGATCACCATGCCCAGCGCCGCCAGGCGCAGAACGGTCAGGCCAAGCGTGTTGCCGCCTTTCAGGTAAATCAGCGCGTTCTCGGCGTAGGTATAGTTGGCCACGATGGAAGTAAACGCGAAGAACAGAATGGCGATGGCGATGAAGTAACCCCCGAAATCGCCCATGTGAACTTCCATAGCCTGTTGCGTCAGCTGAGTGCCGGTTATACCTGAGCCGGGTTCCAGAACCCCGGCCAGCAGAATCATAACCGCAGTAGCCGTGCAGATAATGATGGTGTCTACGAACACGCCGAACGCCTGAACCAGCCCCTGCGATGACGGGTGATGCGGTGCCGGGGTGGCAGTGGCGGCAATATTGGGCGCTGACCCCATGCCAGCCTCGTTGGAGAACAGGCCGCGCTTGATGCCGTTGAGCATGGCCGCTGTTACCGAGCCTGCTGCACCACCCGCAGCTTCTTCCAGGCCAAAGGCGCTTTTGACAATCAGCGCAAGAACGCCTGGCACCTCGGTAATGTTCATGACCATAACAATGAGTGCCAGCAGCACGTAGGCACCGGCCATAAAGGGCACCACAAACTCGGCAAAGCGGACAATTTTACGCAGTCCGCCAAAAATCACGATGCCGGCAAGAACGGCGATAGCCACACCGACACCCAGCTTGGGCGCGCCAAAGGCACCTTCCATGGCGTCAGCAATAGAGTTGGCCTGCACCGCGTTGAAGACCAGTCCGAAGGAAATGATAAGGCATACCGCAAAGATGGCTGCGGCCCAGGGCGCCTTCAGCCCCTTGGCGATGTAAACAGCGGGACCACCGCGATACTGCCCCTTGCCATCGCGCACCTTGTACAGTTGGGCCAGGGTGCTTTCAGCGTAGCCTGTGGCCATACCGACCAATGCTACCATCCACATCCAAAAGATGGCGCCGGCACCGCCGAGGTATAACGCAACCGCAACGCCGGCCAAGTTCCCGGTACCTACCCGTGAGGCCAGGCTGGTGCACAATGCCTGAAACGGAGATATCCCGTGAACGTCACTTTCCCGGGAGCCGCGGATGGCGCGGACCATCTCACCGAAGTTGACGAATTGCAAAAAACCCAGGCGGATGGTGAAGAATACACCCACGGCCAGTAGGCCGTAGACCAGGACATAGCCCCAGAGAATCGAGTTAAGAAAATCGACAATTTCAGTCATGGCGAGGTGCCTTGTAATTCGTGAATTGTGAGTTAGACGTAATACAAGGAGGGGGAGTCTAGCATGGTGAAATTGTGATCGGACTGCGGAAATCCGCGATTGCTCAGAGGCAGAAAATCTGCAATCCGATCAGGTTTTAGGGATTTGATTGGCCGTCAGACCACCAGCACCGGGCACTTGGCCTGAGAGGCCACCCGGTGTGAAACACTGCCCAAAAACATGCCATCTTTATCGCTGTTGGTGCCTTTGGTGCCCACCACAATCAGATCGGCTTCTTTGTCCTGGGCAAATTTGACGATCACCTTCGACGGCCTTCCGGCTTTCACAAAGCCCCGCACTTTGGTGGCGCCGTTTTCTTTAGCGTATTCCTTGGCGTGGTTCACCACCCCTTTGGCGTACTCTGAAAGCACCTTGTCCGGAATATCCATGTCATCCGGCCGCCCGATTGAGAGCGAGGCTTCAAACAGGCTGTGGTGCTTATAGACGCAGATAATAAAAATCTCTGCGTCTGGTAAGAGCTTTTGCAGCTCGATGGCCTTGGTCAGTGCTTTGAGCGATGTCTTGGAGCCATCGACGGCCGCCAGAATCCGTTTGAACATAGCAGTCTCCTGTTATTGACCTGCAGACCGGCTCAATCCCTGTAGGCCAGATCCCTGAGGAACAGCGCGATTTCCGGGAAGGCAATGATAAGACCGGCCGCCAGCACCAGGATGAAGATGAAGGGCGGGGTGCCGCGAATGACTTCCATGTAGGGCCGTTTG
Source organism: Marinobacter excellens HL-55 (assembly GCA_001314845.1). GTDB lineage: Bacteria > Pseudomonadota > Gammaproteobacteria > Pseudomonadales > Oleiphilaceae > Marinobacter > Marinobacter excellens_B. Next base: position 38,514 of record LJZQ01000001.1, on the reverse strand, counting down.
AAAATCGCTATGGCGGTGAATATGTCACAGCCAAAGGGTGGCGTGGCTGAGCCTATGGCCACCTGCAGCGTGATCAATACACCCACCAGTACCGGGTCCAGGCCGGTGGCCTGAATGGCCGGCGCGAAGATCGGTGTCAGCACCAGGATGACCACGATCGGGTCAACAAACATGCAGGCGACAAAGAAGGCGATACAGATGGCGATCAGTACGCCGACTGGCCCAGCCTCATTAACCCCGACAGTTTCCAGAATGGCCTGGGGGATCTGGGCAAAGGAGATGATCCAGGAGAAGCCGTTACCAACGGCCACCAGAATAAACACAACGGCGGTGATCAGGCCGGTGGATTTGGCGATCTTGTAAATGTCATTGAGCTTCAGCGAGCGGAATATCACAAACTCCAGCAGAAAAGCGTAAAGCACGCAGACCGCTGCGGCCTCGGTCGGGCTGAAAATGCCGCCGTAGATACCGCCAACAATAATGACAGGAAACATCATTGGCCAGGATGCATCCCGAACCGCTATTCCTCGCTGTCCCCAGCTGGCCTTTGCCTCGGTGGGAACCTTGTTTACGTAGGCGTAGATCAGGCAATAAATTGAAAACATGACCAGAATCATCAGGCCGGGGCCTATGCCGGCAATGAACAGCTCGGCAATGGAGGTTCCGGAGATGACCCCGTAAATAATGAAACCGATGCTCGGGGGGATCAGAAAGGCAATATCACTCGCGTTGATAATCAGGGCCAGGGTGAACGAGTCGGAATAGCCGGCCTTCAGCATTTTTGGCCGCAGTGGCGAACCGACCGCAACTACGGTGGCCTGAGTAGAGCCAGATACCGCACCGAATAGGGTGCAGGAGGTGGCGGTACTGATGGCGAGGCCACCTTTGACGTGGCCGATGAACGACATGACCATGTTGATCAACCGGTCAGCCGATTGGCCCCGGGTCATGATATCGGCGGCGAGAATGAACATGGGTACTGCAATCAACGATGCCGGCCGGATGCCACCCATCATTTGTTGGATAAAGGTCTGCATCTGGCCGAAGCCGTCGAACATCATCACGAAACCGACCACAGCGGCGGTGGTCAGCGGGATCATCATCGGGAAGCCAAGCAGCAGTAGCCCGATCATGATCAACATCAGAATGGTTGTCATATTTAGTGTTCCTGTTCCTTATCGGGTTACGGCAACGTCAAACCTCGGCTTCGGTGTCCGTATAACCATCGACGACACCCGTAGAGAGATAAACGTCCCTGCTTGTGAGGTTCTTGATGGCGGTAAGGAAATACTGGATTCCGGTTATGGCAAATCCGAGGGGTACCCAGACATAAATCCACCAGATAGGCAGCCCCAAAGCGGGCAAAATCCGACCGCGGTCATAAAGCGTTTCGATATAGCCGAAGGAGTGGTAGCACAGGAAAAACATCACCGCCGCAGTGAACAGCGCAATGAAGATCATCAGCACCTTGCGACCTTTGGGCGGCAGGGAGTCGTAGATCGCGGACATGCGGATGTGGCGGCCATGGCGGGCTGCGTAACCGATACCAGCGAAGGTGATCATAATGATCAGGATGCGGTTAATCTCGCCGGAGAAAAACAGACCTTCTCCGAAAATAAAGCGCCCGATAACGTTGGCGCAGGTGTTAACTGCCATCAGAATAACGCCCACGGCAAGAATCACGGCTTCTGTTTTGGCAATCCATTCGTCAATTGTGCCCAGAAAGCCAGGCAAACCGGAGTGGTAGCTTCCGGTATCGTCTTCAACCTCCTAAGGAAGTTCTGACATGGGTTCTGCTCCAGAACATGTCGCTCCCGGCCGGTAAGGTCCCCGGCGGGGCGGGGTTTTAACCAGGGCCGAACATCAAAGGGCGGCCATTGGCCACCCTTTGAATCCTGCCGTTTTACTCTCCCTGAACGGCTTCCAGGTCAGCCTGGAACTGCTCCAGAAGTTGCTTGCCACGGTCGCCGGTCATGTTGATGAAGCGCTCTTCAACCTGTGGTGCGCGGGCGCGGAAGGCTTCGATCTGCTCTTCATTCAGGCGGGTAACGGTTACTTCATCACTGGCTGCCTGGATTTTCTCCAGCGCCTCATCGGCCAGGCCGTCGATGTGCGTTACGATTTGTTCGAAGGCAAAATCTGCGGCTTCACCAACCAGCTTTTTGTCTTCATCAGACAAACCGTTGTAGAAGTCCTGGTTGGCCATCATCGCGGTGGTGAACCAGCCATGACCGGTGAACACCAGGTTCGGAGATACTTCGTATAGGCCGCCAGACTCGATCCAGAAGATCGGGTTTTCCTGGCCCTGGATCATGTTGGTCTGCAGGGCACCGTAAACTTCACCCCAGGGCAGGGGTGTCGGGGTAGCGCCAAACGCTGAATAGGTTTCGGACAGCAGCGGGTTGGTCATAACCCGGATTTTCTTGTTGTTGAGTTCTTCCGGTGAGGTCACTGGCTCGTCCACGGTAACGACCATTTCACCTTCCGGGTACATCTTCAGCAGTTCCAGACCCTGCTCGGAATAGAGCTCAGGAAAGTCCTCGTTGATGGCCTTGGACTGACGGAAAAACTTGATCACGGTGTCCATATCGGTCGGCATCAGATACGGAATAAAGAAAATCTGTGCTTCCGGAATCAGTGAACCGGTAAAGCCCGGAGACTGGTTCACAAAGTTGAGAATACCCGCCTGGGCCTGTTCCATGATGTCGTCAGATTCGCCCAGCTCACCGAAGCGGAATACCTGGACGGTGTGATCCGAATTCTCTTCGATGTATTCCTTGAATTTGTAAGCGTAAACGTCTTGAACATCACCCTCGTACTCTTCATGGGCGTAGCGCCAGTTGGCTGCGTTTACCGAGTTCGCCGCCGTCATCGCGGCAAAGGCTAACGCCGAAAAACCGGCCAGTTTCCTGAATTTACTCGTGTTGCTCATCGCGTTGTCTCCGTTTGTTTTTTTGCTGAAATCCTTTGTTACATTTAATAAGACTGGCAAAACAATGACGTTTTCGCAAGGAAATGACCAAAATCAGATAACATCGACGACAGGTTTTGTGGATCGCAAGTCCATGAATTATAAATTTTTTCGAATTAGATTAAGGCTGAGAGCATCAATTCAGGTGAGTAACTGGATACATGGAATAAAACAAAAGGCGGCCGATTGGCCGCCTTCAACAGGCTGTCGGAGTGACTGAACCTGGGATCAGCCGCCGGGCACATAAGTGTTGCACCAGCCCTCGGCGTTGACCAGAACATTGGCGAACTGTGGGTGACGACATCCGCCCCAGCCACCAGATTCCTCGCCTGCCCAGAACGCGCAGTTGGAACACTTGTTTCCATCCTGGTATTTGTCATGGCCGCTGTCGGCGCCGTTATTCACGTAGTCCAGTGCATGACCATCCTCGGCTTTGGGCTTCTCAGCGCGCGCGGCGGGTACATGCGTGGCCACTCTTGCCAGTGGAACGGCAACCACGCCCAACGCTGCAGTGCGCAAGAATACCCGTCGACTTTTCTTGAAATCGCTCATTGGTGACTCCTCTCTCATCATTTATTTATCAACTACCCTGCCAGAGCATAGTTTGGCCGTGGGCGAGGGCAGTGATACCACCCTACCAAAATGATTCGGCAGCGCACGGAATTTGGATGACTCGGATCAAGAGTTAATGGGGTTTAATCCGGTGGTAATAAGAAACGCTCTGAATTCATCCGCGACGCGAGCAACGCTGTGTTCCAGTCGATGATTGTCCGGCAAAAGCAGGATTGGCAGGTTCTGTGCCTGTGCCAGTTCAATGACTGGCATCGGCGGTACCACATCATCTTGCCAGCCGTGAATAATCTGAGTGAACCGGGCGCGGATACAGGGGCGGCTTTCCGGGTATTTCGGCAGCGCCAATGCCGGGGCCAGCAAAAAGCAGCCCTGTACCGGGGTTTCATCACTGGTTCGGGCGCATACCCAGCCGCCCATGCTGGACCCAGCCAGAATGGTTCTGGCCGGGTCTGCGCCGGCAGCGGACATGGCATCACGCATTTGTTGCAGGCGCTGGTCCGGATCTTTGGTGCTACGATGATCAATAGCCTGGGCGTGAACCCCCTCGAACGATTTTGCGACCGCTTTCAGCGCCTGAATTTTGGTGCTCCGCGGACCACTTTCGAGTCCGTGTGAGAGAAAAACAAAGACATCAGGTTCAGTCACGGGTATCGCTCCGGTGGTTGGTCAATCGGTGGCCAGGGGTCGATGAGCGGTTTTCCAGCGTTCATCGTATCGAATCCAATAAGTCGATAGGGAGTCTTGCAATGCACAGCACGAACTCGCAGCGATTGTCGCTGCTTACCCTTTTGTTCATGGCCATGCCGGCCTGGGCCGCAGAGTGCCCGGCGTTTCTGGATCATGACCAGCGCAAGCTGCACTCAAAGGATTCGGTAAACCTGTGTGATCTTGCCGCTGGCCAGCCAATGCTGGTGGTCAATACCGCAAGTCGCTGTGGCTATACCGGCCAGTTTGAGGGTTTGGAGGCACTGCACAAACGATATCAGCCTGACGGCCTGGTGGTGGTCGGGTTTGCCAGCGATGATTTCCGCCAGGAGGCGAGCAGCGAAGAAGAGGCCGCCGAGGTCTGCTTCGTCAATTTCGGGGTGACCTTCACCATGATTGCACCGGGTCCGGTAACTGGCTCGGCGGCGAACCCCGTGTTCCGGGAGGTCAACCGCCAGAGCCAGCCGCCTCGCTGGAACTTCACCAAGTACGTGGTGAACCGGGATGGCAAGGTCACCGCCAGCTTCCCCAGTCAGGTTCGTCCAGACGATCCTCAGTTAATAGAGGCCGTCGAGTCGGTGCTCTGAGCGCGGGTCTGCGCCAGAATGTCCAGCGCCTGGCGCCGTTTGACGGGATCGTAGATGTCGACGGTGAACATCAGCTCATCAACGTGGATATCCGACAACAAGTGATCAAGCTGCTGGCGAAGATCGTCGGCATCGCCAAGAATCTGCAGTCCAAGAAAATCCTGTACGCTGGCTTTTTCGCCAGTGTTCCACAGGCCGTCCATCGATTCAACGGGTGGCTTCATCCACAACGGCTGGCCACGGAATAAAGACAGAATGCGCTGATAGCTGGTGGTGGTCAGAAATCTGGCCTGTTCCATAGATTCTGCCGGTACTGCCGGGATAGCCAGCATGGCGTATGGCTCTTGCAGCTGCGCTGATGGTCGGAACAGGTCGCGATACACTTTTAATGCTTCGCGGTACAGGCGTGGCGCAAAGTGCCCGGCAAAGGCATAGGGCAGTCCCCTTAATGCGGCCAGCTGAGCGCTGAACAGGCTGGAGCCCAGCAGCCAGATGGGTACCTCGGTACCAGCGCCGGGAATGGCTTTGACCGCTTGCCCGGGTTGCAGTGGCCCCAGCAACGATTGAAGACGTTCCACATCCTCGGGAAACTGATCGGCGCCCAGGCCCTCTCGACGCAGCGCCCGGGCAGTGATCGGATCGGTACCCGGGGCACGGCCCAGGCCAAGATCAATGCGCCCGGGGTACAGGCACTCCAGGGTGCCGAACTGTTCGGCCACGACCAACGGCGGGTGATTGGGCAGCATCACGCCGCCAGATCCAACCCGGATGCGGTTGGTTTTACCCGCGATATGACCCACCAGCACCGAGGTGGCGGAACTGGAAATACCCTCCATGTTGTGGTGCTCGGCCAGCCAGAACCGCTTGAAGCCAAGTGTCTCGGCATGTTGCGCGTAGGCCACGCTGTTCGCCAGCGTGGTGCTGACGGAGTCACCTTCGCGGACGGAGGCCAGTTCTAGCAGGGAATAGTCGGGCAGGGTAGTCATGGTTCTCCGGGGGTGGACGGGATTGATGAGCTAGCAACAATGGTGATGCTGGGAATTTATTTCAAGGATAGCCGAGAAATGTCGGGCTGGAGATCCGCTATTATGCTTTGATCAGTAGCGGTGCACGGTGCTGAACGTCAGATACTGACCGATGACAATAGGACGTAAACATGATCGAACGTTTTTCCGGGGCGGTAGTGGATCAACTGAAAAAAAATCTGGGAGACACCCTGGAGGCCATGGCTGGCGGGCAAGTGGAATGGCGTGAGCTGTCGATTTATGTTTTCAGTCAGTTGCTGGTGTCGGTAATCTACCTCGCTTTGTTTCTCGGCGGTTACCTGCTGATTATCGGCACTTTGCGGATGGTGGTGGGTAAGCGCCGGTCGCAGTCCGTCCTGTTTTCACAGGTTCGGACCGTCGTAAAGTACCTGTTCGCCCTCGGGGCGTTGCTGGTGATCCTGGCCCAGTTCGGGGCTGGCCCGGAGTTTTTAAAGGCCATGGCGAGGGCCGGGTTTATGGCTTTGGGTTTCTTTGTTGGGTGGTTGGCACTGGCGCGCCTGATGAAAGAGGCGATAGGCCGATACGGTATCGACCCGTCCATCCGGCAATTGATTGAGAATCTGTTTGCAGTGCTGATGGTTACCTTTGCGCTGGTGGCGATTCTGGCGCAGTTCGGTTTTGACGTGCTCTCGATTGTCGCCGGCCTGGGGATTGTGGGGATCGCGGTTGGCTTTGCGGCCCAATCCACCCTGTCGAACTTTATCGCTGGCATTACCTTGTTGATCGAACGGCCATTCCGGATAGGTGATTGGGTCAGCATCAACGGTCAGGATGGCAAAGTCATCAAGATTGCCTTGCGCACCACCTGGCTGCGTACCCGGGACAACATCTTTACCATGATTCCCAACGACAGCGTGGCGTCTTCGGATATCGTCAATTACAGTGCCGAGGGCGCAACTCGCCTGAATATTCCGGTGGGGATTGCCTACAAAGAATCCGCCCAGAGGGCGCGAGAAGTCATTATGCCGATTTTGCAGTCGCACCCTGATGTGCTGCAAGGAGGTCTGATGGAACCCCGCGTTGTGATGAAAGGCCTGGGGGATTCTTCCGTGGATCTGGAAGTAAAGATATGGATTACGCCAGACAATCTGGACGTACAGCCGAGAATCATGGCGGACGTATTGGAAAAAATGAAAGAAGCACTGGATGCAGCCGGTATTGAGATACCTTTCCCGCACCTTCAGTTGTTTATCGACGATGCCAAGGGTTTGAAACCCCTGATCGAACCGCTTTACCCGCAGCTGGTGGAAAAGTGATGCTACAGGCTTTGACGAGGAGTGAACCATGAACAAACCGGCAGGCTATTACGAAGATAACACTGTCCTGGCGCAATACCTGGAATTCCACTTCGGGGAATCCTGGCACGGGGAGGCCAATTTCCCAAAGGAGCTGGCGGACGGTGCCATGGATGCCCTGGATGGACGGGCCACCTGTCGGGCCCTGGATATCGGGTGCGCTGTGGGTCGAACCACGCTGGAGCTGGCCCGCCATTTTGATCACGTGGATGGCGTAGATTTTTCGCAATCCTTTATCGACACGTGCCGGGACGTGGTGCGCGAGAGTGTTGCCCGTTATGCCCGGCCGGAAGAGGGCGAGCTGGTCAGCTATCAGGAGCGGTCACTGGCCTCACTGGGCCTGGCGGAGGCCGCTCGCAGAGTGGCGTTTCATCAGGGCGACGCCTGTGATCTAGGGGCGGATTACCGGGATTACGACCTGGTGCTGGCGGGCAACCTGATTGATCGGCTGTACAAGCCGTCGCTGTTTCTGAAAACCATTCACGAACGAATCAACGATCTGGGTTTGCTGGTGATCGCCTCGCCCTATACCTGGCTGGAGGACTACACCCCAAAATCGGAATGGGTGGGGGGTGTGCTTAAAGACGGCAAAGCTTATTCAACACTGGAAGGACTGACCGATATGTTGTCGCCTCATTTCCGCTTGTTGGGTGAACCAAGGAGCCTTCCGTTTGTGATCCGGGAGACTCGCAACAAGTTCCAGCATAGTTTTTCCGAGCTGACGGTGTGGGAAAAATTACCTAAATAATGATGTTGTCACCAAACCGTCATCCTGATCGTCTATTTTAAAAATTCATCAGGACGTTTGCATTGTGTTGGTGCATCGTGTGATTGCTTTAGCCGGGGACTCCCCGGCTTTTTTATGCCTGCCGTATTTCTGTCGTTGCACTCGAGTTTATCTACCTATGGCGAGTACCGGGTTGCCGGTAATCGAACTACAGTGATGTCTGATAATAACGATCGTACCCGGCTGAGATGAGGCAACGACGGATGAGCGAACGGTTTTACGATGCTGCACCTAACGCCACCCTGGTCGCGCCTGAGCGCGCAAAGCCACGGGTGTATCCAGCCAAACCGACAGAGGTCACGCTGTTTGGTACCTGCGTGATGGATCTGTTCTTTCCGGAGGCGGGGCTCGACGCCATCCGGCTGCTGGAGCGGGAAGGTATTCGGGTGCATTTTCCTCAGGCACAGTCCTGTTGTGGTCAGCCCGCCTGGACTTCCGGCTATGTGAACGAAGCGCGGGAGGTGGCCCGGGCCCAACTCAACCTGCTGGATAACGGTCTGCCCGTGGTAGTGCCGTCCGGCTCCTGTGCTGGCATGTTCCGCCAGCACTACCAGGAAGTCTTTGCGGAAGAACCGGATACCCTCAAGCGTGTTGAAAGCCTGGCCGAGCGCACGTTCGAGCTGACCGAGTTTTTGCTGCACGTGTGTAAGGTGGACTGGCAGGACCTGGGCAAACCCACGCAGATTGCCCTGCACACCTCCTGCTCCGCGCGCCGGGAAATGAACACCCACCTGCACGCACGGGAGCTGCTGGGCAAGCTGGCCAACGTGGAGCGGTTGGACCATGACCACGAAAGCGAGTGTTGTGGCTTTGGTGGCACCTTTTCTGTGCGTATGCCAGAAGTCTCCGGTGCCATGGTGCTGGACAAAACCCGTGCCCTGAGAGAATCCGGCGCCGCTGAAATGGTCACCGCCGACGGCGGCTGCCTGATGAACATCAACGGTTCGCTGGATAAACAGCAACAGCCTTTCCGGGGCCGGCATCTGGCCAGTTTTCTGTGGGAACGGGTGAGTGGGGAGCACAGATCATGAGCCAACGTATTCCGGTCAAAGACCTCACCGACAGCTTTCGTGGCCGCGCCGTTGGTGCCCTGGCGGATGATCAATTGCGCACCAACTTTCGGGTGGCGATGGACTCCCTGATGAAAAAGCGCGCCGATGCGTTCCCGGATGAACACGAGCGTGAGGGTCTGCGGGAGCTGGGCAACCACATCAAAGCCCGGGCCCTGTCTCAGCTGCCGGATCTGCTTGAACAGCTGGAAGCCAAGCTCACCGACAACGGTGTGAAGGTGCACTGGGCCGAGACCACGGAACAAGCCAACCGCATTGTGCACTCCATCATCGAGGCGAAACAGGGCACTCAGGTGGTGAAGGGCAAATCCATGGTTAGCGAAGAAATGGAGATGAACGACTACCTGGCCGAGCGCAACATCGAGTGCCTGGAGTCGGACATGGGCGAATACATCGTCCAGCTGGATGGCGAAAAGCCGTCTCACATCATCATGCCCGCTATCCATAAGAACCGCCGGCAGGTGTCCAAACTGTTTCATGACAAGCTGGGGGTGGACGAGACTGAGGATGTGAACGAGCTGATCCAGATAGGCCGTCGCACTCTGCGTGAGAAGTTTCTTGAGGCCGACGTGGGGGTATCCGGCGTGAATTTCGCCATCGCAGAGACCGGCACCCTGTTGCTGGTGGAAAACGAAGGCAACGGCCGCATGAGTACCACGGCGCCGCCGGTGCACGTGGCCGTAACCGGTATCGAAAAGGTGGTGGGAAACCTGCGCGATGTGGTGCCGCTATTGTCACTGCTGACCCGCTCTGCGCTTGGCCAGCCGATCACCACCTATGTAAACATGATCAGTGGCCCGCGCAAGCCGGATGAGCTGGATGGCCCGGAAGAAGTGCATCTGGTGTTGCTGGACAACGGCCGCAGTGGCGCGTTCGCTGACGCCCAGTTACGCCAGACCCTGAACTGCATCCGTTGCGGCGCCTGTATGAACCATTGCCCTGTGTATACCCGGGTGGGCGGCCATACCTACGGAGAGGTGTACCCCGGCCCCATCGGCAAGATTGTGACGCCACATATGGTGGGCTTGCATCAGGTGCCGGACCATCCTAGTGCGTCGTCTTTGTGCGGTGCCTGTGGTGACGTTTGCCCGGTCAAGATTCCGATTCCGGAGCTGCTACAGCGGTTGCGGCAGGAGAACGTCAAAAGCCCGGCGGAGCAGCCGAAAGTGAAAGATGGCGGTGCCAAATACTCCCGCAAAGAGCGTGTGATTTGGCGCTTCTGGACCAGACTGAACACTTCGCCGATGTTCTACCGGTTGTTCCTGTGGGGCGCGACCCGCTTGCGCAAGCTGGCACCGAAAAACGTCGGCCCGTGGATCGAGAACCACTCAGCACCGGTGCCGGCCCGCCGGTCGTTGCACGATCTGGCTAAAGCCCATCTGAATCAGGGGGATCGGTGATGAGCGCCCGCAGCAATATTCTGAACAAACTTCGTGCCGGCCTGGCCGGCACCACGCCCCGGCCGGATGAGTTTGATGAAAAACTGGTGACGGAGCCCTGGCAATACGCGCCGGAAGATCGCATCACGCGCTTGCGCAGCCTGATGGAAGCGGTGCAGACCGAAATTCACTCGGTGTCATCGAACGACTGGCCGGCCAAAGTGCAGCAGTTGCTGGATAGCCGAAACCTGGCCAATGTGCTCTATGCGCCGGGTACCGGCCACGGTCAGCAGCTGGCGGAACACTGGCAAAGCGCTGGGGCCAAACAGGCACTGCTGGCCTATGACCGCCCCATTGCGGAATGGAAGGAAGAGCTGTTCTGGAGCGTGGATGCCAGCGTAACCGGCACCGTGGGCGGCATCGCCGCGACGGGGTCTCTGGTACTCTGGCCAGACCGGCATGAGCCGCGTCTGATGAGCCTGCTGCCGCCTTTGCACATAGCCTTGCTTAAGGCCAGTGAGGTGGAAGATAACCTGTACGGCATGATGCAGAAGCACAACTGGTCCGCCGGTTTACCGACGAACCTGTTGCTGGTCTCCGGTCCTTCCAAAACCGCGGATATTGAGCAGGTACTGGCGTACGGTGCCCACGGCCCGAAGGAGTTAGTGGTCCTCATCCTTGAGGACTGCTGATTAGAGGTCTTTGATCGCAGCGGTGGTCGCCTGCAGCACCTCCTTGGCGTCGCCTTTCACCATCAGGCTGTTGTCGCGGATAAACAGACCGTTGGGAATGCCCGCGAAGCCAGCGGACAGGCTTCGCTTAACCACGATCACGGTTTTTGCCTTGTGAACATCCAGGATCGGCATGCCGAAGATCGGTGAGTTCGGATCTTCGGCAGCGGCCGGGTTCACCACGTCATTGGCCCCCAGCACGATCGCCACGTCTGCCTGGGGCAGTTCCGGATTGATCGCATCCATATCCTTTAGTTGGTCATAGGGAATCTCGGCTTCCGCCAGCAGCACGTTCATGTGCCCGGGCATGCGCCCGGCAACCGGGTGAATGGCGTAGCTGACTTTTGCACCACGGCCTTCCAGCTGATTGGCCAGTTCCTTGACCGCATGCTGGGCCTGCGCCACCGCCAGGCCATAACCCGGCACCATGACCACGTTGCGGGCGCCATCCAATAACAGAGCGAGGTCGTCGGGTGTGGCGTATTTCACCTTGCCATCGTAGAACTCACCTTCGTCCTGCTTGCTGGCGCTGCTGCCAGAAGCCCCGAAGACGCCACCGAACAATACGTTGGGCAAGGAACGGTTCATGGCTTTGCACATGATGGCGGTCAGAATCAGCCCTGATGCACCTACCAGAGAGCCGGTGATAATCAGTCCCTGGTTACCAAGCACAAAACCGGTTGCAGCGCCGGCGAGCCCAGAGTAGGCGTTCAACAGTGCCACCACCACCGGCATATCAGCACCGCCAATCGGTTGTACCAGCCCAACCCCGAGCAGTAGGCAAAGGCCAATAAGCGCAGCCAGCGCCAGCGGGCTGGTGCTGGCCTCGGCGGTGAACAGAACGGCGCCAACCAATGCGGCAACCAGAGTGATCAGTGTGACACTGTGCCACAGGCGGTTATAGCGGCTGTCGCCAAGGTTACCTTTCAATTTAAGTACCGCCACAACCGAGCCGGTCAATGTCACAGAACCAATGATGATTGAGGCAAGAATCGCCGCCGTCCAGCCGTTGCCACCTGCACCGGACACAGCAATGCTTTGCATCCAGGTGCTGGCGGCCACGGCGACAGAAGCGCCCCCGCCAATACCGTTCAGGCTGGCCACCAGTTCCGGCATTTCGGTGGTGGCGGTGCGCCTGGCCAGCCAGACACCGATGCCGCCGCCCAGGATCATACCCGCCAGGATAGCAGCGTAGTTGATGATTCCCTGGTGCAACAGGGCAGACACAACGGCGATCAGCATGCCGATGGCGGCGATCTGGTTGCCGCGCACGGCTGTTTTCGGACGGGTCATGCCCTTAATGCCAAGGATGAAGCAAACCGCCGCAGCCAGGTAAGACAGGTTGATGAGTGCAAACATGATTATCCCTTACGCTTGAACATATTCAGCATGCGATCGGTAACCATAAAACCGGCTACGATGTTGATGCTTGCCAATGTGACCGCAATAAAACCGAGAACGCCGGCAACATTCGGAGAGATATCCGAGCTGCCAGCACTGATGATGGCGCCTACGATGACAATCCCCGAGATGGCGTTTGTGCCACTCATCAAGGGCGTGTGGAGTGTTGGCGGCACTTTGTTGATCAGCTCAATTCCGACAAACAATGCCAGAATGAAAATGGTGAAGCTCAGGACAAACAGTTCCATCAGGCGGTTTCCTTGTGTTCTGTGGGTTCGATTGTCGGAGCGGATGGCTCGGCGCCGTGGAGCACCTGCCCGCTCTGGGTGACCAGGGTTGCCGACACAATGTCGTCTTCAAGGTCGGGGACAAGCTGCCCGGCTTTGGTCATGTTGAGCAGGAAGGCGGTTATGTTGCGGGTAAGCAGTTGGGAGGCATGAACCGGCACACGGGAAGGGTGGTTGGCATGCCCGACAACGGTGACACCATCCACGACGATTTTCTTATTCAGCACGGTCCCTTCAACGTTGCCACCCTTGTCGGCCACCAGGTCGACAATCACCGAGCCGCTTTTCATGCGATGAATCATCTCCCTGTCGATCAGTTTCGGTGCCTGCTTGCCCGGAACCGCCGCGGTAGTGATCACCATGTCTGCTCGTGCAACACAATCCGCCAGCTGCTGCCGCTGTGCTGTGTAGAAGGCTTCGCTCTGGGCTTTCGCATAGCCACTGTCGCCGGTTGTCTCAGAGGACGGCACCTTGATTTCAATGAAATCGGCTCCCAGGCTCTGAACCTGCTCTTTGACCTCCGGTCGTAGATCGTAAGCCTCGACCACGGCGCCCAGGCGCCGGGCGGTGGCAATGGCCATCAATCCGGCGACGCCAGCACCGATGACCAGCACCCGGGCCGGGTGAATGGTTCCGGCGGCGGTCATCAGCATCGGGAAGTAACGTGGCAGTGCCATGGCGCCGCTGAGCACGGCCCGGTAACCGCTGATACCGGCCATGGCGCTCAGAACATCCATGGATTGCGCTCGGGTGGTTCTCGGTACAAGATCCAGCGCAAACGCCTGCACGTCTTTAGCCGCAAACTGCTCTAGCAGTGACTTGTTAAACCAGGGATTCAATAAACTGATCAGCGTGCTCCCTTCCTGAACAAGCTCGGCTTCCTCGGTGGTGGGCGCTAGCACCTTGAGAATTACGGATGCTTGCCGATACAGTGCGCAGGCATCGTCTGCGATGATCGCGCCGGCGTGGCGGTAATCGTCATCGGTAAAGTGCGCGGCCAAGCCGGCGCCACTCTCAACAATGACTTCGTAGCCAGCTTCGAGCAGCGTCGAAACACCGGTTGGTATGATGGCGACCCGGTTTTCATTCGGGGTTCGCTCTCGGGGTATGCCAATCATCATGCGTAAAGGCTCCGTTCAGTTTGAGTGTTTTCCATGCTGTTACCCAACTCCAGCGCGCTGAGGGTGTGCTTTCGGATGTCTGACAGGAGTTGGTAATCCAGTTGCAGCGACTGGCCATAGCTGGGAATCAGTGCCTGCAGAGTTTGTCGGGAGGGGCCCTGAACCAGTTCGGGCAGACAACGCTCTATCACGTCGAGCATGGCGGCAACGCAGGTGGATGCGCCGGGGGAGGCACCCAGTAATGCTGCGAGGCTGCCATCGCCGGTACTCAGCACTTCGGTGCCGAACTCCAGCGAACCGCGGCCACGGTGATCGGGTTTGATGATCTGCACCCGCTGCCCCGCTCTCACAAGTTGCCAGGCGTCGGGATCGATGTCCGGGATAAACCGTTGCAGCTCCTCCAGCCGCGATGATTTCGGGCTGAGCGATTCCTTGATCAGATAGCGGGTCAGTGGCCAGTTGTGAACAGCCACATCAAGTAGCGGTTTCAGGTTGTGGTTTCGGACCGAGCGGATCAGATCCAGCGCGCCACCTTTTTTGAGAAACCGGGTGGTGAATCCGGCGAAGGGGCCGAACAGCAGAGCAGCCTTACCGTTGATAAAACGGGTATCGAGGTGCGGTACAGACATGGGCGGGGCGCCCACCGGAGCCTGACTGTAGACCTTGGCATTGTGTTTGAGTGCCAGATTATGGTCCTTGCAAGCCAGCCAAAGACCGGAAACCGGGAAGCCGCCATAGCCGCGAGCTTCACCAACCCCCGCTTTTTGCAGCAGGGGCAGCGCCGCGCCGCCGGCGCCAATAAAGACAAAGCGAGCCGTGAGCACCTGCTGTTCGCCGTTCTCATAATTGGTAAGCGTGACCCGCCATCCGCGGTTGTGGCGTTCAAGCCCTGTCACCCGGCACTGAAGGCGGATATCGCAGGCCCCGTTCTGGGCGAGGGAGCGTCCCATCAGTCGAGTAAGAGAACCAAAATTCACGTCACTGCCGTGCTTTACGCGAGTGGCTGCTGATGGTGTGAACGCTCGCCGTGCCCCGTGGATCAGGGGCAGCCAGTCTGAGAGTGTTGAATCCTGATCGGTGAACTCCATCTCCTGGAAAAGCGGGTGGGACTGTAAGGCGCGTTGCCTGGTGCGCAGGAACCGGCACACATCGTTGCCTTGCACCCAACTGAGGTGCGGTACGCTGCGGATGAAGTTTTCAGGCCCTGGCAGCAGGCCCTTCTCGACGAGTGAACTCCAGTATTGAAGGGATACCTCAAACCGCTCATTGATGGCCAGCGCCCTGTCAATGGCGACGCTGCCATCGCCCTGTGACGGGGTATAGTTGAGCTCGCAGTAGCCTGCGTGACCCGTTCCGGCATTGTTCCAGGCATCGGAACTTTCGCCGGCCAACTGCCGGCCTTGCTCGACAAGCGTTATCGAGCGCGAGCTATCCAGTTGTGAAATAAGCGACGCCAGCGTAATGCTCATTACGCCGCCGCCAATCAGGAGTACATCTGTATCGAAGCTCGCCATGGTATGACCCTATCGGTAGCAAACGAATAAAAGGGTGCATACTTTAGTCTAGGGTCTGATTCGTAAAAATCGTGTTTCTTGGTGTTAAATGATCGAAAAAACCGACTTATTTCAGCCCGAAGCCCCGTTTGTTCAGGAAGTCTTTCATGTGGGCCCGGAGTTTGGTGGTAAACAGCGGTTTCAGTTGTTCTGACCAGTTGGTACTTTTGTTGCCACCGGTGCGCTCGCTGTAATAACGAGCCATGGTGGCATCAAAGTCCGCCACCAGTGCCTGGTCTTCGGCATCGTCGTAGTAGTCCTGCTTCAGGATCGCAGCCAGTGGCAGGCGGGGCTTCACCTCCGGTTTCTGATCCGGGTAGCCCAGGCACAAGCCAAACACCGGGTACACGTTCTCTGGCAACTTCAGCAGATCGCTGACTTCCTGAGGGTTGTTGCGAATACCGCCAATGTAGCAGCCACCCAGTCCTGAAGACTCCGCCGCAATCATCACGTTTTGTGCCATCAACGCGGCATCGATGCTGGCCACCAGCAGTTGCTCGGTCATACCTTGCACCACGTCGGCGCCGGCCCGCTCGGCGGCTTCGGTGGAGCGCTTCATGTCGGCACAGAACACCAGAAAGTCAGAGCTCTCGGCGATGTAAGGCTGCCCGCCCGCGAGCTCGGCCAGACGCTGCCGGTTGGCCGGATTGACCACATGGATAATGGAGTAAGCCTGCACATGGTTAGACGTGGCGGCGCTTTGACCGGCCGCAATCAGGTTTTCAAACAGTTCGCGGGGGATCTGCTGATCCTTGAATTTTCGGATGGAGCGATGGGATTTCAACAGTTCGACAGTCGGATTCATACGCCCTCATTGGTGGGATGCAAAAGGAGAAGATAGCTTGCTTATCAGGATGCACGCAACAAGACAAAGGTGGGCATTTATCCGTATCTTCTACATCGGAAATAAAAAAGCGCGCCCGGAGGCGCGCTTTTTTAGGTTTTAACAGATCAAGGAATCAGGGCACCATATCGGTGGGCCGAGGAGTATTTGCGGTGCTCGGCGGCAGGATCGGGTAGCGAATCTCCGGCACGTTTCCTGTCAGTGTTTTCAGAAACGCCACGATGGATTGTACTTCGGCGTCATTCAGTTCGGTGCCCAGCTGGGATGTGCCCATAACGGCCACGGCCTCTTCCAGGCTCCAAACTGCACCAGAGTGGAAGTAAGGTGCTGTCAGCTCGATGTTACGCAGTGGCGATGCACGGAAAACATAATCGTCAGACGCCGTCGCAGTGACCTCGAAGCGGCCCCGATCGCCTTCGGGCAGAATTTCTGCACCTGGGCGAGTGACCAGGCCAAACGGGTAGTAGTCCTGGCCGCCCAGGTTCACGCCACTGTGGCAGGCCACGCAGCCGCGATCCATGAACAAGGCAAGGCCTTCTTTTTCCCGTTCATTCATGGCATCTGCGTTACCCCTCAGATAGCGGTCAAAATCCGAATCCGGGGTGATCAGCGTCGCTTCGAAGGCTTCGATGGCTACCGCCATGTTGTCAAAGGTGACCGGATCATCTTGCCCCGGGAAGGCATCGCCAAACCGCTCAACATAGTCCGGCATGCTTTTCAGGGTGGTAACAACCCGTTCTGGCGTGCTGCTCATCTCAACGCCAGCCTGAACCGGACCTTTGGCCTGCTCGGCCAGATCCGCAGCGCGGCCATCCCAGAACTGAGCTGCGTTGAAGACGGCGTTAAACACGGTTGGGGAGTTGCGCGGGCCTTTCTGCCAGCCGTGGCCAATGGACACTGGCAGGTAGTCGTCACCGCCAAAGCCAACGTTGTGACAGGTGTTGCAGCTGATCAGGTGGCTGGAAGACAGGCGCGGTTCAAAGAACAGCATTTTGCCCAGCTCCACCTTGGATTGGGTCAGTTCATTGCCGTCGATCACCGGTGGGTACTTCGGGATGGGCTCAAAGCTGCCGCGAGCTCTGTCCATCAGGTCGTCTGCGGCGGCAGAACCTGCAAATACCCCGAGGCTGAGGGCCAGGGCTTGAATCAATGGGCGTTTCATCATCGTTACACTCTCCTTATGAGACGTTCTGGTCTCTCTTACCCAAAATTAACAAAACACCTGAAATCTGCACGGAGTATCAGCAGAGTTGGAGTCAAACTTGATGCCTGTCAATTTTCACTTTCTTCCAGGAGCTTCGTGGACCAGGTGCGACATTTCGCCGCTGAACGGAATGGGCTGTCGGGTATCAAGTGGTGAGCTATATCGTTATGCTCGAAATGAAAGATTAGTCATGAAACAGGAGATTGCCATGAAATCGTTATTCGTAATGTTGTTATTCAGTGTAGGCCTGGTGACCGCCGTCCAGGCAGAGGAAGCGCTGTCCGTCACGCCGCAGGAAACCCTGGACATGGTTCAGGAGCAGGGCGATCAATTGTTGTTTATTGACGTAAGGGACCCGGTGGAGATCATGTTCATCGGCTTTACCGATGCGGTGGACCTGAACATCCCTTTCCAGATGGTGGACCGCACCCGGTTCAATGACGAGAAAGCTGTCTTCGCCATGGACATCAATGAAAATTTTGTCGCCGAGGTGGATGCGGCTCTTGCTGACAAAAATCTGGACCGAAACGCCCTGATCATCACCATGTGTCGTTCCGGCTCCGCCCGTGGCAAGCCTAGCGCTGACTACCTGTTGGAGCGGGGCTTTACTAACGTGAAGTATGTCGATCATGGGTTTCAGGGCGACTCCCTGAAAGACGGTCCGCAAAAAGGGATGCGACTTCAGAACGGCTGGCAGAATTCGGGTATGCCCTGGTCCAGCAAAGCCAATCCGGAAAAAATCTATCGTCCATGATGAACCGGGTGCCTTGCCTGCTTTGCAGGCACCCGGTCTCTCCATTATTCCTCAATACAGATTTCTCGCCGCCTTATCGCCACAGCAGTCCTCACCAATAGTCCGGCAATCAATGCCACCAGTGTTACCAGCAACAGTATGCCAAGCCATTTGAAGAAAGCCGCATCCAAACGCTGATACATCTCCAGCGTCGCGATGGTGATGGCTGCGATGGGGAACGAGTAGGCCCACCACGACAGAAAAAACTGCAGTTTCAGGAATCGCGATACTTGAGTAAACAGCATTAGAGTGAGAAACAGCGCGCTGTAATAGAGAATGCGGGCAAAGGCATCGAGCTCACCATTTAACTGCATCCAGGAAACAAAACCGACGCCCGGCGGCGCAATAAGAATGAACAAGGTGGGCAACAGCTTGCCCGGAAGCGGGTGATGGAAAAACATCCTATTGAAGATGATGGTAAGTAGTACCAGCCAGAACACCAGGCCGATACTGAAAAAGAACCACGACAGCTCTGTAAAGCCGTGCTGCACTCCGGCAATCGGCACCAGAATATTGCCCACGATTGGAATGAACCAGGCGGGGTTCATATGATTGATTTCGAAATGAGTGTGATGAATCCAGACGGACAATACGTACAGCGTGAAACCCAGATGCAGAAAAGTACCCAGCGACCAAACAATCAGTGATGCACCTTGATGGAGTGGGAGCACTGCAATACTGATTAAAATCAATCCGATTGAGATGGTTGGGGCAAAATTGAGTTTAATGGGGTGATTCAGCTCTTCTTTGATTCGCTGGGGGTATCGGGTTGCTTTGAGGATGTACAGGGCGGTCAGGGTCAAAAACACCGCAATAGTCAGAGCAAGAACCAGAATGCTGGGCTGCGCACCAAGCTCGAATACGATTTCCGCCTTGTGCAGAGCAATGGTTAGGCCGGCCAGGCCCATGACGGTGGCAAACCAGGATACCGGAAAGTTTTCCAGGCGAGAGGTGTCAGTCTGAGCCATCGGCTACCTCGAACGGTCAAGTTTGGAAAGCAAAGCGCCAGCAGTATGCTGGCGCTTTGCGGCTCTGTATTGCTCGATAAACCTTAGAAAGTAAACGTGCGCATTTTGCTGTTCAGCATCTGTGCCGACATTTCTGGTGGCATGGCAACGCCAACACCATCAATCAGATCATCTTTGGTGTTTTCGCTATTGGGCAAATACAACGCACAAACGTTTGCGGTGCCACCGGCTTTCAGCAACCCACGGAGCATCTGGCCAGGTGTTACATTGCGCGGTGCCAGTGCTTCACCCTCATAGGACTTCAGGGCGAGGTCGCCGGCTTCGTCACACAGCAGTACATTCACCTTGGCACCCTGCTCGGCCATGGTGTTGGAAAGTACCATCGCCATGCCCTGGGTCTGGGTGGAATCGCTGGATAAAATCACCAGCACTTCGTTGACGTTATCGTCTTTGCTCGAGTGGTTGCTCGCCATGAGGTGCGTAGGGGCGAGGGCGACGATAAGGGCAAGCGTGAACAGTTTGAACAGGTTTGTCATGGGTAAAGCTCCTTGTTTGAGGTTGTCAGTCGTCACTATAGGTGCGAGAAGCTTGTAAGTTCAGTGACATTGTCACTGTCCGCTCGTCGCACTCACGATAAATTGATGGTGATCAAAATATAAACAACTATCCCGTGATGGACGATTTTGCTGTTTAAACTGGTTATCGGGTCATCGAGAGAGTGTGGTGAGATATATGGGCCGAATAAGCCGCAGGCTGAGTACTCGTTCAATCGTATTTTTGACGTTTTTTGGGGTGATCACCGTCAGCTTGGTGCAGTCGGTGAATGCCGTCCAGCAACCGTCTCCAACCGCTGATCACAGCAAATTTAAAGTGCTGCAAGGCCCCTTTGAGCGTGCAGAGGACGTGACAACAGCTTGCCTTGAATGCCACACCGAGGCCGGCGAACAGATTCGTGGAACAACCCATTGGAGTTGGGTATACAAGCACCAGGAGACAGGCCAGACACTCGGCAAGAGCCAGGTTATTAACAGTTTTTGTGGTATGGCCGTTACCAATGAACCCCGCTGCACCTCTTGTCACGTTGGCTACGGCTGGGAAGACATGAAGCAGCCACCACCGACGGCTGACAACGCCGTAGATTGTCTGGTTTGCCATGATACGACGGGCGGTTACTGGAAATTTCCGACCCTGGCAGGGCACCCATCCTACATACCTCGCGAGTGGCCCAAAGGCAGTGGCAAGATGGTTCAGCCACCGGATCTTGAGCACATCGCGCAGAATGTAGGGAGTAGCGGCCGGGCGAACTGCGGCAGCTGCCATTTTTACGGAGGTGGTGGTGACGGTGTAAAGCACGGTGATCTTGATTCGTCTTTGGTTAACCCCCCGAAAGAGCTGGACGTTCACATGTCCCCGGATGGCCTGAACTTTAGCTGTTCCGATTGCCACACCACCGGCGGGCATGCGGTGACAGGAAGCCGCTACCAGATGACTGCAAAGGATCAGTTGGGCATTGATGTGCCTGGCCACACCGACTTCACCCGCGCCAGCTGCGAGTCGTGTCATGGATTACAGCCCCATCAAGCGCAAAAGCTCAACGATCATATCGACAAACTGGCCTGCCAGACCTGCCATGTGCCCGCATTCGCCCGAGGTGGTGTGCCCACAAAAACCTGGTGGGACTGGTCGACAGCCGGTCGCCTTGACGAGGGCGGCAAGCCACTGGAAATAATGGACGAGCACGGTCATCCGTCTTACCTGAGCGAAAAAGGGGATTTCCGCCACGGTGAAAACGTCATCCCCGAATATGCCTGGTTCGATGGCACAGTGAAATACACCATGGTGGAAGACGCCCTGGACATTGATCATCCACCGGTCGCTGTTAACCGGGTAGAAGGCCATCCTGATGATCCGGGCTCGCGGATCTGGCCATTCAAAGTCATGCGAGGCAAGCAGCCTTTTGACCTTCAGCACCAGACTTTGTTGGCCACTCATGTATTCGGCGCGGACGACACGTCACTCTGGAGCAATTACAGTTGGGAGAAGGCTCTGCAAGCGGCCAGTGAGATGTCAGGAATGCCGTACAGCGGAGAGTTCGACTTCATTGAAACCACGATGCATTGGCCGATTACTCATATGGTACCGCCGGCGGATCAGGCCTTGGATTGTGGTTCCTGCCACCAGGCGGACAGCCGGCTGGCAGGACTGGGCGGCATATACATGCCGGGTCACGATCGGAGTGTCTGGCTTGATCGCATCGGTTGGTTGTTGGTAGCCGCGGCCCTGTTCGGTGTGCTCGTGCATGCGGCGGCCAGGATCGTTGTCAGCAGGAGGAGAGGGCAATGAGCCGGGTCATGATTTTCAAGCGTTTTGAGCGGTTTTGGCATTGGGCCCAGGCGTTGCTTATCTTCGTGCTGCTATACACGGGATTCACGATTCACGGAACGCTGACAACTTTAGAGTTCGGCACGGCCGTTGAGGTTCACACGTTGGCGGCCTGGGCGCTGATCGTGTTGTGGCTGTTTGCCATCTTCTGGCACGTTACCACGGGCGAGTGGCGGCAATATATCCCCACACGCAACGGCCTGTTCGCGGTAATGCACTACTATGTGGTCGGTACCTTTACCGGAGCCCCACACCCGTATCGAAAAACCAGCCAGGCCAAGCACAACCCGTTGCAGAGGCTGGCGTATCTGTTCTTCAAGCTGGTGATCTCACCCGTTATCTGGGCTTCCGGCCTGCTGTACCTGTTCTATAACGATTGGCCGGGAGTATTGGCTGGTGCTTTGTCGCTGGAGGCTGTCGCCCTGGTGCATACCGGTGCGGCCTTTGCGATGTTGGTGCTTGTGATTGCCCATGTCTACATGGCTACCCTGGGCAAGACAGTGACCAGCCACATCAAACCCATGATTACCGGTTACGAAGATCTTGAGGAGCGGCATTAGCCGCTCCCGAGTCCTCTGATTCAGCTGCTTTTCCTCATCCCAGACATCGAATTTCCAGGCCAGATTTCTGCTTGGGCGCAGTCTTCTGCGCGACATATTACGTATTGATCTAACCTTAGATCATTTTTAATGATAGGATTTGATGCATATCAACCATTCAGTAGCCAACCAAATAACGACAAGAGGTCTGAGGCATGAACCAGGCAACTACTCAAGCGGGATCAGAAAAGCGGCATACCGTGGTCATCGTCGGTGGTGGAGCGGGAGGCATCTCCGTGGCCTCCAGTATTCATAAGCGTGATCGCGATATAGACATCGCAATCATCGAGCCCTCAGCTATCCACCATTACCAGCCTGGCTGGACAATGGTTGGGGGTGGCGTGTTCCGGCCAGAAGTCACGTCAAAGCCGATGTCTGAGGTCGCTCCCCGTTTCAGCTCCTGGTATGCGGATAAAGTGACCTCTATTGAGCCGGAACTGAACCGGGTGACTCTGGGTGACGGCTCCAAAGTTGGCTATCAGGTTCTGATTCTGGCACCCGGACTGGAACTTAACTGGGCTGCTATCGAAGGCCTGGAGTCTGCGCTTGGATCTTCAGGCGTAACATCGAATTACCTTGAGGGAATGGCAAGCTACACTTGGGAGATGGTGCAAACCCTGAAAAAAGGAACGGCTCTGTTCAGCCAGCCGCCCATGCCGATCAAATGTGCCGGCGCTCCTCAGAAGGCCATGTATTTGTCGTCAGACTACTGGTTAAAACATAACCGTCTCTCTGATATTGATGTCCAGTTTCATAATGCTGGGGCGGTGTTGTTCGGGGTGCCTGATTATGTTCCGGCCCTTCAGAGCTACATAGACAGGTACGGGATTGGCACCCATTTTCAGAGCACGCTGGTGGCGGTGAATGGCCCGTCGAGAAAGGCAACGTTCCGGGTCACGGACAGTGAAGGTCGCTCTGAGGATCGGGACGTCGGATTCGATATGCTGCATGCGGTTCCGCCTCAGCGGGCCCCCGAGTTTATTCGGGAGTCTGTGTTGGCGAATGAGGGTGGGTGGCTGGATCTGGCTGATGACACTCTTTGCCACAAGCGTTACAGCAATATTTTCGGTTTGGGTGATGTCAGTGGCACGGGGAACGCCAAAACTGCGGCAGCCGTCCGCAAGCAGGCGCCGGTGGTCGCTGAAAACGTCATCTCAACTTTGCGCAAAGCGCCGATGACGGCCGCTTATCTGGGGTATGGCTCTTGCCCACTGACGGTTGAGAATGGCCGGATAGTGCTGGCGGAGTTTGGCTATAACGGCGTTCTTCAGCCCAGCTTCCCAAAATGGCTGAACGATGGCACCCAGGCCACGAGAGCTGCCTGGTGGTTGAAAGCAAAACAGCTGCCCACGCTCTACTGGCATGTGATGTTGAAAGGGCGTGAATGGATGGCGAGTCCAGCGGTTCGCTCGTCCCGGTAATTTCTTTTCATTGAGCTTGGGCCCACTAGCCCGAGGCACTTTCCAGGCCTTAAACAGCACTAATTGTGGTGGTTTAAGGCTTTTTTAATGAGAGTTAAAAAATTGATTGTCCGCCCCTATCACATCAATGAAATTTGATATTGCTTTAAAGTCTATCCTTATTACTTTCTGTATGTTCTAGTGGGAGTGTGGAAATCAACTTCACTCTCTGGGAGAGCACGACTATGCAAAAACCAATAGTCACCCACTTTTTCGATGCAGCCACCAACACATTCAGCTACGTCGTAAAAGACCCTGGCAGCAAGGCGTGCGCCATCATCGACTCAGTTCTGGATTTCGATTACGCCGCCGGGCGCACAGACGTCCAGTCAGCCGATGACATCGTCCGCTACGTGCAGGAAAACGATCTGGTTGTGGAATGGATTCTGGAAACCCATGTACACGCCGATCACCTGTCAGCAGCCCCTTATCTGCAGGAGCGGCTTGGCGGAAAAACCGGTATCGGCGCCCGCATCATCGAGGTGCAGGAAATTTTCGGGAAGGCCTTCAATGCCGGCACTGAGTTTGCCCGTGATGGCAGCCAGTTTGGGCAGTTGTTCGAGGAAGGTGACCGTTTCCGGATTGGCGGGCTGGAGGGTGATGTACTCCATTCCCCCGGCCACACACCTGCTTGCCTGACCTACGTGATTGGTGATGCGGCCTTTGTTGGCGACACCCTGTTTGCTCCGGATTCTGGCACCGCCCGTTGTGACTTCCCCGGCGGTGACGCCAAGGTGCTTTATCAATCGGCCCAGAAAGTGCTGGCGCTGCCGGCGGAAACGCGGATTTTTCTGTGCCATGACTACAAAGCGCCGGGCCGTGATGAATTCCAGCATCAGACAACAGTAGCTGAGCAGCGCGCCAGGAACATTCATGTCCGTGAGGGCATGGCAGAGAATGAATTTGTGCGCCTGAGAACCGAGCGGGATGCCACTCTGAACATGCCCCGACTGATTCTGCCATCGGTACAGGTGAACATGCGGGCGGGTGAGATGCCGGAGGCCGATGAAAACGGTCAAGTCTATCTGAAAGTTCCGGTCAACCGGTTCTGATGTTGATATAGGAGAATGCCATGAAAGTACATTTTCTGGAACCAGGATTCGCGATTTCCGATGAAGTGACCCTTGAGGACTTCCCGGCAATCCGGCGGCAGGGTTTCAAAGCGGTGATTTGTAATCGGCGGGATGGCGAAGAGGGCTATGAGCGCGAAGATATTTTTCGCCAGGCAGCCGAACAAGCAGGTCTGCAATGGTTCTGCGTACCGGTGGCATCCGGTGAATATACCGAGGCTGATGTGGATGCTTTCGGAAAAGCACTCGATAATGCGCCCTCGCCAATACTGGGCTTTTGCCGAACAGGACGAAGGGCGGTGCACATGTGGGCTCAAAGCCGGGCGCTGGACCCCCAATGCAATATCCCGATGCTGCTAGGGGCCGCTCATGAGGCGGGCCATGATCCGCAGCCGATCAGGGATCTGCTGGGCAAAGCAGGCTGATGTGCCGTATGCAGACGTTTAAGATAAAACTAAATGATCTATAGTTATATTAATATGGATATAAGTGATCGGTTCGATTAACCTGAATCCGTTGTTAACAAAACCACTGATGTGTAAAACCCGACAGGAGAAATGATATGAGCATTCGACTCGGCGAAACCGCCCCGGATTTCAATGTAGACACCACCAAAGGCAAGATGAGCTTCCACGAGTGGGCTGGCAATTCCTGGGTGTTTTTCTTCAGCCACCCGGCTGATTTCACCCCGGTATGCACAACCGAAATGGGCCGTACCGCCCAGCTGGCTCAGGAATTCGCGGCCCGCAACGTCAAGCCCCTGGGCCTGTCTACCGACTCGGTAGAAGAACACCTGAAGTGGATCGACGACGTTAACGACACCCAGAGCTGTGATCTGCAGTTCCCGATCGTTGCCGACGAAGACTTCAAGATCGCTCAGCTGTACGAGATGATTCACCCGGGTGAAAGTGAAACCGCCGCCGTGCGCAGCGTGTTCATCATCGACCCGAAGAAGAAGGTGCGACTGACCATGACCTACCCGATGGCAGTGGGCCGTAACTTTGACGAGATTCTGCGTGCGATCGACGCACTGCAGTTTGCCGACGCCAACAGCTGTGCCATGCCGGCCGACTGGCGCATGGGTGGCGACGTTATCATCCCGCCGTCCATCGACAACGAGAAGGCCAAGGATATGTTCCCGCAGGGCTGGAATGAGCTGCGTCCTTACCTGAGAATGACCAAGATCTGATCAGATCTCCGGTTCTGAAAACGCCCCGTTGATCGGGGCGTTTTTCGTTATATGGATCTCAAACAGTTTATCCTGCGTTCACCCCTCCTCATTGATTGACCCCGATGGTCCAGCTCGAGTGGCTGGAAAACGACCCGGCTCGATATTGAAGATCGCAACATATAATTTCATTAAAAATAATAAGTTAGGAAATTTTTCGATCCCTGATTCATCTACCAAATAAATCTACTCGAAAAACCAAGTAAAAACCATTGATTAATTGGGTGTTAATTCTTAGTATTCGGTTGGGGGTAGCTCCCCCTGTCGTCGCATTCCCAAATTCCGATGGATGGAGAACAAAAATAATGTCGATAAAAAAGAGGCCAACAGGTGGCGAGCAGCCGTCGGCGTTGGGTGCGCTGAATCTGCGCGTGCCCTTCGTGCACTATAAGATCGAGATACCGGACATTCTGCAGGGGGCAATCCTGTGTGTTGTCCCTTTGAGTATCACGGCACTGATGACATCGGTGCTCGGCATTCCGTTTGAGGTTGCCGTTGCCTTTGTGCTGCTCAACAACATGTTGTATCTGGTGCACACGCACTTTGGCGATCCCACCGTTGCCGGCTGGATTACCGCAGGGATTCCCTTGTACATCGCCTTCCTGATGGGCTACCCAGAAGGAGAAGCCAGAATACTGGCGTTAATTGCGCTACAGATAACCGTGGCGGTGATCTTCCTCGGGCTCGGAGTGTTCAAGGGTGCCGATGCCTTGGTGCGGAAAATGCCCGCATCTTTGAAGTCGGGTATTCTGATTGGTGCCGGTATTTCCGCCATCATGGGTGAATTCGGCGCCGATGGTCGGGTGTGGACCATGCCGATAACTATCCTGACCGGCGCCGTGCTGGGGTTCTTCATGTTGTTCTCGGAAACCGCCGGCCCTCTGCGTGCCCGCTACGGGTTTTTCCGCTTCGTGGCCCAGTACGGCATCGCCGTGCCCTTCCTGATTGCCTATGTGCTGGGCATCATCATCGGTGAGGTCGATGCACCGGTGATTGAGTGGGGGTTCTCTACCATTCCGATGGGTACCATCCTCCGGGACTACAGCGTGTTCGGATTGGGCATGCCGCCACTGCAGTACTTCATTGATGCGATTCCGCTGGCGATAGCCGCCTACATCATTGCCTTCGGCGACATCCTGGTTATGGATTCGCTGTTCAAAAATGCTGACGCTGTCCGCAAGGATGAGAAGCTGGTGTTCAGTCCGCGTCGTAACAGCATCATCGTGGGTGTACGTAATTTCGTGCACGCCATCTTCGCGCCCTTCATCAGTTTGTCGGGCCCGGCCTGGACCGGCGGACAAGCTCTGGTGATCAACCGCTACATGAACAATCCCCGCAAAGTGATGGACAGCTATTGGGGTGGGGCGACCAGCCTTTATTGGGGTATGACCATTGCCATTGTGCTGGTGCCAGTGGTGACTCTGTTCAAACCGGGACTCAATATCGGCATGGCACTGACACTACTGATTCAGGGCTACCTGTGTGGTTACCTGGCTATCGAAATGCTGGATCGTCAAACCAATCTTGAGCGTGGCATAGCCGTTATTGTTGGTTCGGTACTGGCCGTCCAGGGCGCTGCCTGGGGTCTGGGTGTCGGTCTTGTGCTTTGGTTCTTCCTGGAAAAGAACTGGTTTGCCGACGTCTATATAGCAACGCATAAAAAGGCCGATGCCACCGCCGATGAAGCTGAGAAGGATTGGGGCTGAGGCCGGGCTAACGCTACCGTCAGAATCACAAGAGGTTAATAAAAATGGAAAATATGTTTGAGCTTGGGCTCGACAAGGCAGAGGCAAACTACACGCCGCTGACGCCGATTACCTTTATCCAGAGAACCGCCCTGGCGCATCCTTCGCGCACGGCGGTCATCCACGGCGACATCCGCCGATCCTGGGCGGAAACCTACCAGCGATGCCTGAAGATGGCATCGGCGCTGCGTAAGCTCGGGGTCCGCAAAGGTGACACGGTAGCGGCCTTGTTGCCCAACATTCCGGAAATGCTGGAGTTGCATTTTGCGGTGCCGATGATCGGGGCGGTACTGAACGCCCAGAACACCCGACTCGATTCGAAAACCATGACCTTCATGCTCAATCATGGCCGTGCCAAGGTGTTCTTTACCGACACGGAATACCACGACCGCTCCCGTGAAGCACTGATGGGCTGTGACGCCAAACCGACCGTTATCGACGTTGATGACGTCAATTTTGACGGCGGTGAACGGATCGGCAAGATGACCTATGAGGACTTACTGGCCACAGGTGATGACGATTTTGTCTGGGACATGCCAGACGATGAGTGGCAGGCGATTGCCCTGAATTACACCTCGGGTACTACCGGCAATCCCAAAGGTGTGGTGTATCACCATCGGGGCGCTCACCTGAATGCGCTGAGTAATGTCATCGGTTTCGGCTTGCCGTCAGGCGCGGTCTATCTATGGACCTTGCCAATGTTCCACTGTAACGGCTGGTGTTATCCCTGGGCGGTGACGGCAGTCGCCGGCACCCATGTTTGCTTGCGAGCCCCGCAGCCACAGCCCGTGTTTGAAGCTCTGGCGAATCATGGCGTCACTCATTTTTGTGCCGCGCCGGTGGTGCTGAATATGCTGATCAATGCGCCGGCAGAACATAAAAAATCTTTCAGTCAGCAGGTGACGGCGGCGACGGGTGGCGCGGCCCCACCCGCGGCGACAATCGAAGCCATGGAGGCAATGGGTATCAATGTGGTCCATTTGTATGGATTGACTGAGACCTACGGCCCCAGTCTGATCTGTGAATTCCAGTACGAATGGCACTCACTCGACGGCAAGAAAAAAGCGGCGAAAATGGCGCGTCAGGGGATTCTGTCGTTGTCGATGACCGACATGATGGTGGCCGATCCAAACACTTTGCAGCCCGTAGCCAAGGACGGGATGTCCATTGGTGAGCTGTTTGTGCGAGGCAACTCGGTGATGAAGGGGTACCTCAACAACCCCGAAGAAACCGGCAAATCCTTTAAGGGTGGCTGGTTCCATACTGGGGATCTGGGTGTCTGGCACCCGGATGGTTATGTCGAAGTCAAAGACAGGTCCAAGGACATCATCATTTCCGGGGGTGAGAACATCTCGACTCTGGAGGTTGAAAGCACACTCTATGATCATCCGGCCGTGCTGGAAGCCGCGGTTGTGGCGGCACCGGATGATCATTGGGGTGAGATTCCCTGTGCCTTCATAACAGTGAAAGCGGGCCACGATGGCCTGACGGCGGACGACATCGTTGCGCATTGCCGAGCTAACCTGGCCGGCTTCAAGGTGCCAAAGAAAATCATTTTTGCCGATGAACTGCCCAAGACCTCTACCGGCAAACTGCAGAAACATGTACTCAGAGATCAGCTGACAGCGTAGCGGTGGGTTGGTGTTAACGCTGTAGCTATGTTCCCCCGGCAAAAGCCGGGGGCTTTTTTATGGGCACAAAAAAACCCGGCTTGAAGCCGGGGAGAAGGAGGAACGGGTTACTCAGATGGCGAAGCCGCCCAGTTTGGTTTCCAGATATTCTTCAATGCCTTCCTGCGCCCCTTCCCGGCCGAGACCACTGTTCTTCATGCCGCCAAAGGGTGCGGCAGCGCTGGTGGGATTGATGTCATTGATGCCAATGATGCCAAAATCCAGCGCTTCAAAGGCGCGCATGGCGGTAGCCATGTTGTTGCTGTAGAGGTAGGCCGCCAATCCGTATTCGGTGTCGTTGGCCATGGCAATGACGTCGTCTTCAGTGCGGTAGGTGATCACGGGTGCCACTGGGCCAAAGGTTTCTTCCCGATAGATTTTCATGGCCGAAGTGACACCGGACAGCACAGTCGGTGCGTAGAAATGTCCGTCTGCCAGGCCGTTGTCGGTCAACCGGTGGCCGCCGGTTTCCACCCTGGCGCCTCGGGCAACGGCATCTTTGACCTGGCTATCGACTTTCTGGATGGCCAGTTCGTTGATCAGCGGGCCGATGCCTGTGCCGTCATGCATGCCGTTTCCGGCCACCAGACGACTGGCGCGACTGCTCAGTTCTTTAATAAAGGGCTCAGCCTGGTCTTCGTGAACGAAGATCCGGTTGGGGCTGATGCAAGCCTGGCCGGTATTGAGAAACTTGACCAGAGAGAGGCCCTTGGCGGCGTGAACCGGGTCGGCATCCGGGAACACAATGGCCGGCGCGTGGCCGCCCAGCTCCATGGAGACCCGTTTCATGTTAGCCGCGGCCAGGCCGTTCAGTTCCTTGCCGACCGGCGTTGAGCCGGTAAAGGTCAGTTTGCGGATGCGTGGGTCAGTACAGAAGACCTCACCCACCCGGGCCGGGTTCTGCACCGTGATCAGATTAACCACTCCGGGCGGGAAACCGGCTTCGGCAAAGATTTCCATCATCGCTTTGGCGCACAGCGGAGTGCTTTCAGCCGGCTTGAGAATCACCGTGCAACCGGCCGCCAGGGCCGGGGCCAGTTTGCGGGTGATCATCGAGATCGGATAGTTCCAGGGCGTGATGGCACCGACCACGCCCACTGGGGTTTTTTGCACCAGGAAACGCTGGTTTTCACGGGCGGAGGGAATGATCTGTCCGTACATGCGTTTGGCTTCTTCGGCAAACCACAGCAGAAAATCCGCACCGTACTGAACTTCATTCAGGGAGGCCTTTAGCGGTTTGCCTTGCTCGCGGGTCATCAACTCGGCGAGCGCGCGTTTCTGGCGCATCATCAGTTCCCAGGCCCGGTAAAGCAGTTGGGAGCGCTGATAGGCGGTGGTGGTTCTCCACTCTTTAAAAGCACGATCGGCGGCCCTGATGGCCGCCTCAATATCCTGATCGGTGCAATCGGGAACCTGCCCGATGATTTCACCCGTCGCCGGGTTGGTGACCGGGAACTCGGGGCGCCCGGTCATCCATTCTCCGTCTATGTACATGAAGTTTTACCTTCTGGCTGATATCAGAACTCTGTTTCCGGTAGCGCCATGATAGCGTCGTCACCGGACCGTAGCGCGGTCAGATAGGCTGAACAGCGCGGCAGAATATGGTCGATATAAAAGTTAGTGGTCACCAGCTTACTGGATGCAAATGAGCTCTGCTCAGCTTGCGACTGCGCGGCCGTGGTGGCGGCTTTAAGCATCAGCCAGCCGGCGGTCACCGTGGCGCTCAGCATCAAGTAGTTAAAGGCCACGGCGCCGGTAAACCGGTCGTCATCTCCTCGCTCCAGCACAGTTCGGGTGGCATCTTCGAGGAAGGCCACCGCCTGGTCAAACCGGGCTTGTCGCTCGGCGGTGAACAATGAACCGCTGTGGGTCGGCCCGGTGAAGGGGCGCATATCATCGATCAGCTCGGCCATGGCCTTGCCCTGGTTCCGAACGGTTTTCCGACCGATCAGATCCAGCGCCTGAATACCGTTTGTGCCTTCGTATATGGGCAGGATCCGGGCGTCCCGGTAGTGCTGCGCCGCGCCGGTTTCCTCGATAAAGCCCATGCCGCCGTAACATTGAATCCCCAGGGAGGTCACTTCCTGGGCTATTTCGGTGCACCAGCCTTTGACCAGAGGTGTCAGCAGGTCCGCGCGGCGTTGGTAGCGGGCCTGAAGATCCTCCGGCAGATCCCGGCCGTTGGCATAATCGACTGCGATACAGCCCGTATAGGCAAGTCCTCGGGCGGCTTCGGTCAGGGATTTCATGGTCATCAGCATACGGCGCACGTCCGGGTGCCGTATGATGGGGGAGATGCCCTGTTCGCCGGGAGCGGTACCCTGAGTTCGCTCGAAAGTGTAGTCCCGCGCCTGCTGGTAGGCCCGCTCGGAAATGGACACCCCCTGCAGTCCAACCGTCAGCCGAGCGTTGTTCATCATGGTGAACATGCAGGCCAGACCGCGGTTTTCCTCGCCCACCAGATAGCCGATCGCGCCTTCATTGTCGCCATAGCTCATCACACAAGTGGGGCTGGCATGGATGCCGAGCTTGTGTTCCAGTGAGACTGCGTGGCAGTCGTTGCGTGCTCCGGGCTCACCGTCAGAATCCGGCAAATACTTGGGGACCGCAAACAGCGAAATGCCTTTAACTCCCTCTGGGGCATCGGGCAGGCGAGCCAGCACCAGGTGGATGATGTTCTCCGCCATGTCATGCTCGCCCCAGGTAATGTAAATTTTCTGGCCTTTGATCCGGTAGGCATCGCCGTCCGGCCGGGCCTGGGTGCGAATGCCGGACAAATCAGAACCGGACTGGGGTTCCGTCAGGTTCATGGTGCCGGTCCATTGTCCGGAAATCATTTTCGGCAACAGTTGTTGTTTCAGCGCGTCGCTGGCATTTTCCGAGAGCGCTTCAACCGCTCCCTGGGACAACAAAGGACAGAGCCCCCAGGCCATGTTGGCGGCATGCCACATTTCCTGAACCGGAATGGCCAGGGAAAAGGGTAGGCCTTGGCCGCCGAATTCCGGATCAAACTGCAGGCTGGCCCAGCCACTCTCAGCATACTGCTGGTAAGCGTCCCGGAAGCCCGCTGGCGTCACCACGTTATGGTCGGCATCCAGGCGCACGCCGGTTTTGTCACCGCTGGCATTGGTCGGGCCAATCACCGCGCCGGCAAAGCGGGCTGCCTCTTCAAGAATAGCTGCGACCACGTCATCGGTGGCGTCTTCATAGCCACAGGCTTTGGCCATTTCCGAAAACCCGGCGACCTGTTGCAGGGTAAACGCCATGTCGCGGGTGGGTGCTCTGTACTCTGTCATGATGTGCTCCCTTAGCTCATGTACTGGCCGCCGTTGACCGACATGTTGGTGCCGGTCACAAAGCCGGCGTCATCCGCGGTCAGATACGCCACGGCCCGGGCAATGTCCTCGGGCTGGCCAAGGCGACCAACCGGAATGCCGTCAACAATGCTGGTCAGTACTTTTTCCGGCACCTTGCGAACCATCGGCGTGTCGATGTAACCGGGGGAGACCGAGTTGGCGGTCACGCCTTTGCGAGCACCTTCCAGGGCGATGGATTTGGTGAAGCCGTAAATGCCGGCTTTGGTGGCGGCGTAGTTGGACTGACCAAACTGACCCTTCTCACCGTTCAGGGAAGACACGTTCACAATCCGGCCGAAACCACGTTCACACATGCCTTCGAACACTTGACGACACATATTGAACATGGAGTTCAGGTTAACGTTGATCACCTGGTTCCACTGCTCCGGCTGCATCTTCTTCAGCGGGGCATCGTTGGTGATGCCGGCGTTATTGACCAGAATGTCGATCGGGCCAAGGTCCTGCTCGACGGTGTTAACAAAGGCCTGGCAACCGGCAAAATCGGTCACGTCCAGCGGGTAAATAGCAACGTCGATACCCTGCTCGCGCAGATCGGCCTGCCATTGCTCGGCCTGAGCGGTGAACGCGGTCCCGGGCAGATGGGTACCCACCACTTTCCGGCCTTGGTCGGCCAGGGCTTTGCACATGGCGGTACCCAGTCCGCCGGCGGCACCGGTAACAACAGCGATACGATTAGTCATGGTGTTTTCCTTCCTTTTTGGGTTGGTTACTTCAAGAGCTTCTTGATGGCTGAGGATTGGGAGACAGCGCCAATCGAGGTGTATTGCTGGCTGCGATGCACAATCTTCGGCAGCTCATACAGGTAATTCACCATCAGCCCGGCCGACTGCTTGAGGCCTTTATCCGAGGTATCGGCCATCCAGTTAAGCCGGGCAACCTGGGCACCGTTGCTCAGGTGGAAATGTGCCACCGGGTCAGCCGCACGGCCACTGCCCGGTTTGGTGGAGCACAGATAAGACGCCGCCAGTTTCAGGATGGCCTCTTGCTGGGAGCCATTGGTGTCGCCCTGGTTTGCTCGCACCGGATCACGCGGTGGCGGGTAGCTGAGCCATTGTTCGCCACCCGGCCGTTGCGCCAACTGGTCGGGGGGGGTGTTTTCCAGCCAACGGCGGAAACCGGGGATGGGCGACAGCGTGGCGAACTGCTTGAGCTGAGGAAACTCGTCCCGCAGCTTCTTCACCACCTGCTTGATCAGGAAATTGCCGAAGCTAATACCGGCGAGCCCCCGCTGGGCATTGGAAATCGAATAGAAAATGGCGGTGTCTGCGGTGTCGATGTCCTGGGTCGGTGCGTCTTCGTCCAGCAGTTTCTGAACGTTGCCGGCCAGGCCATTCACCAGAGCAACCTCAACAAAAATCAGCGGCTCATCGGGCATGTTCGGGTGAATGAAGGCGAAACAGCGCCGGTCAGAATCGAGTCGGTTTTTGAGGTCGTTCCAGCTCTTGATGGCGTGCACGGCTTCATAGGCGATCAGCTTCTCCAACATGGCAGCACTGGAATGCCAATTGATTTCCTCCAGCTGCAGCAGGCCGATGTCGAACCAGGTGGCTAGCAGATCCTGCAGGTCGGTTTCCAGTGATTTCAGTGCCGGGTAGTCCTTGCAAAACGTCAGCAGCTCATCACGCATGTCCACCAGAAATTTAACCCCGGATGGCACCCCGTTGAATTGCTTCAGCAGGGCGGTTCGGCTGGGTTCCAGGGCCCTGCGCAAGGCCTGGGCGGCTTCGGTTTTCTGGCTGGATTTGGCGTTATGCCATTGATCAATGGCCTTCTCTACGCTGCTTTCATTGACACCGTAATGCTCGGCCAGCAGCCCAAGGAACCGGGTTTTGCCAGTAACCGACAGCTTCAGATAGGCGCGGCCAAGCATGGCGGCGCGGTTGCGGGCTTCGACCTGACCACCGTTCTGGGCCAGGCAGTTGTCGATCCACTCTTTAACCGCGGTGATGTCGGCTTCGGGGAGATCCTCGGCAATGTTCATGATATCTGAACCGCGACGGCCTACCGATTCCAGCCCGCCCGGGACCAGTTTCTTGAAGGCTCTTTCGAAAATGCTTACGGGTTGGCTCTGCATACCGTGTTTTCCTCTGGACAAAGCGGTGGTGTCTTTGTTGTTGGAAGAAGGCTATCAGACTGTTTTGAAAAAACCAAGTAAAAGTACTTGGTTTGACGGATATAAACCAGTAATGTGGTCAGCGTATGGATCAACGTGAGGAAAACACAATGCAAGAATTACACGGTTACTACCTGGAAGATCTGGAAGTTGGAATGGAAGCTTTTTACGCCAAGACGATTACCGAGGCAGACGTGGTTCTGTTTGCAGGTATTAGTGGTGACGACAACCCGGTACACATCAATGCGGAATACGCCAAAACCACGCCGTTCAAAGAGCGGATTGTACACGGCATGTTCAGTGCAGCTCTGATTTCGGCGGTTCTGGGTACACGTCTGCCTGGCCCGGGCGCAATCTACATTGATCAACAGATCAAGTTCAAAGCGCCGGTCCACATCGGTGACACAGTGGTGGCTTCGGCAAAAATCATTGAGATCAATGAGGAGCGTCGCCGGGTAAAACTGGAAACCGTATGCAGGGTCGGCGACAACGTGGTTGCTGAAGGTGTGGCCACTAATATGGTTGACCGTCGGCCGGCGTAAATCAGGAGATCGCTATGCTATTGGATAAAGATAAGGCCATCGTTGCTGTGATTGATGTGCAGGCCCGGTTGTTGCCCGGCGTGCACGAGCACGAGACCCTGGTGAAAAATTGCAGCTGGCTGGTTCGTCTGGCCAGATTGATGGATGTGCCGGTGATCGGTTCCGAGCAGTATCCGGATGGACTGGGGCATACCGAAGAAAGCCTGCGTGAGCTGGTGGGGCCAGATAAGATCCACGGCAAAACTTTTTTTGCCTGTATCGACGACCCGGACTTTGAGCGGGCATTCCAGGCCCACGGCCGCAAGCAGGTGGTACTTTGCGGTATGGAGTCGCAGGCCTGTGTCTTGCAATCGACGCTCAAGTTGCTGGAGAAGGGGATGGAGGTCTATGTGGTGGCGGATGCGATTTCGGCCCGTAACCCTTTCGACACCGAAGTGGCACTGCGCCGAATGGAGCAGGCCGGCGCCAGAATGGTCACCAAAGAAATGGTCGGGTTCGAATGGCTGCGCCGTTCGGATGCAGCTGAATTCAAAGCCTTTAGTAAAGAGTTCTTGCGATAGCAGAACGCGGGGCCCGAAGACCCGGTGGTCAAGGGCTCCGCAGACCGGCAGAATAGGCTGCGATCAGGCAACTCGAGTTCGGAGACCCCGTTAAAGATGAAAACCCGCACTCCGGAAGAAGGGCGCACAGCCCTGACAGATGATGCCGAACGCAACCGCCTGCTGGCGGAAATGGCGGAACAATCGACTGACATGATTTCCCGACACACGCCGGAAGACTGGCAGTTTATCTATGTGTCCCCCGCAGTCACCCACCTGCTTGGCTACAGTGTGGAAGAGATTGTCGGCATGTCTGCCTATGATCTCTACCACCCAGACGATGTGGAAGACTTCCGATTGAGGGCTCCCACGGTGAATTATGACCGGGGCCTGTATACCCATACCTATCGTTTTCGCTGCAAAGACGGACACTATACCTGGCTGGAAAGCACGAGCCGGACCATTCGGGACCCGTCAACCAACGAGATTCGGGAAATCCTGGTGGTTTCCCGTGACGCCACCCATCGAATCAAGGCCGACAAAGCAACTCGACGCCTGGCCAGGGTTTTG
Organism: Marinobacter excellens HL-55; assembly: GCA_001314845.1. Classification (GTDB taxonomy): domain Bacteria; phylum Pseudomonadota; class Gammaproteobacteria; order Pseudomonadales; family Oleiphilaceae; genus Marinobacter; species Marinobacter excellens_B. Next base: position 1,904 of record LJZQ01000001.1, on the reverse strand, counting down.
GAGAGCACCCAGGATCTGGTCATTTTTGTCAATCTTGATCTAACCGTTTCACACCTGAATGAAGCCGCCCGCATGGTGCTGAAGCTGGAACAGACGGACTACAGCGCTTTTCCTTTGTCCTGGTTTGTGACCGAAAAGGGATTTCGGTTATTAATGGATGAAGGGCTTCCCTCGGCCAGGCGATCAGGGAACTGGCGCGGCGAGCTCACGATGCGTAGCCTCAAGGGCCCTCGCATTCCGGTGATGCTGGAACTGTTGGCTCACCGGTCGCTCCATGGAGACATTGAGTATTTCTCGCTGGTTGCCCATGACCTCACGGAGAAAAAAGCTGCTGAAGAGCAGCTCAAGCAATATCAGGCAGACATTGACCATGCTGGCCGCTTGGTGACTATGGGTGAACTGGCGTCAAGTCTTGCCCATGAACTGAATCAGCCGTTGTCGGCGATGGTCAACTACCTCAGAGGCATCGAGCGGCGCTTCGCTGGGTCATCCAGTCTTTCCTGGAGTGATGTGGAGCTTCCGATCACCCGTAGCATACGAACGGCATTGCGGGCAGGCGAGATCATTCACCGGATGATGGACTTTACTCGTAAACAGGAACCGGTTGTTACTAGTCTCAACCTGCCCGAGCTGACTCGGGATATGATTGATTTCTGTGAGTCTATGGCAGAGCGGAATAATGTGCGTCTGGCGCTTGAAGTGGATAAGGAGTTGCCTCCGGTCAAAGGTGATCGGATTCAGTTGGAGCAGGTTTTGTTGAATCTGATCGTCAATGCCATCGAGGCCAGTGCGTCGTCCGATGATGATCCGGTCGCCGCGGTCAATATCAGTCTACAGCTAGACCATAGCCGGCAATTGCGGGTGCAGGTGAAAGATCAGGGATCGGGAATATCAGAGGCTGATATGTCCCGGCTTTTTGATCGATTCTTTTCAACCAAGCAAACTGGACTGGGAATGGGGCTGGCCATCAGTCGCTCATTGGTAGAGAATCTCGGAGGCGAGCTGTGGGCAGAAAACCTCCCGGAGGGAGGGGCGAGCTTTTCATTTATCCTGGATATTGCTGACTGATTTCTCATGACCACCAACAACGATGCGCAAACGGTTTTCGTAATTGATGATGACGTAGATGTCCGCGACTCTTTGAAGTGGTTGTTGGAGTCTGTTGGTCTCAACGTTCAGACCTACGAGAACGCATTAACGTTCTTCGATGGTTTCGACAAAAGCCACAGCGGTTGCATCGTCATGGACGTGCGCATGCCTGGCCTCAGTGGAATCAACGCGCAGAAGAAACTTCCGGAGCACGATATCGAGCTGCCCGTCATTATGATCTCGGCCCATGGCAATGTGGATATGGCCGTGACTGCGCTGACCCAGGGCGCAATGACTTTCATCGAAAAGCCGTTTGATGACCAAGTGCTGATTGATCACGTGCATAACGCATTGGAGAGAGACCGCGCGCGGTTCGCCCGGCGCAGCTCCCAAACCCGGATTCGTGAACGATACGACAGCCTGACCCGTCGAGAACGCCAAGTACTGGAGCTGATTGTTAAAGGGCTTTCCAATCAGGAAGCGGCAGATGAACTCGGTATTAATCGTAAAACCGTAGAAGGTCACCGAGCCAACATGACCGCCAAAATGAAAGTGGATTCGTTTGCTGAGCTGGTGCAGGTCGCGATTGCCTTGGGGCTCGTCAAGGGTATTGTGAAGTAAGCATTACTTATTGATGCCGCATCTGTGAGTTAATCGAAGAGTGCCTGAGCTCCCGCCAGCATCAGATTAGACCGGCTAGCGGCCCGCTCCATGACAGCCAGTTTGTATGAGGCGTCCTCTTTGAAGGCCTTGGCCAGTGTACTTGGAACGTCGGCTGCGGTGGGAATGTCTGCGGTCATTGGATTGACCGGCCT
>LJZQ01000026.1 GCA_001314845.1 Marinobacter excellens HL-55 | reverse complement strand
ACGTCCATGTACGCTCTGCTCCGCCATCCATGGCTCCGCAAGGTTTTGGAAACCTGTCCCCCGACCAGCCGCCCCGGCTTAGGGGTAGTCGGCCAAGTCTTGTCAGACACGGATAATGTTGTTCACCGCCATATCTGTCAATGACTGCGATGCCCGCAAGATTCCCTTTCTGGGCCACAAGTCTCAATGGCCGATGTCTCCCCACAACCACTGGCACAACGCCAGAGCCGCCACCGGCGCGGTTTCGGTGCGCAGAACGCGGGGTCCAAGCGCGACTGGCAGAAAGCCGTTTTGCTCTGCCAGGGTGATTTCGTCGGCGCTAAGGCCACCTTCCGGGCCGATCATCAGGGCGATGTTGGCAGGCTTGCTCAGTGTGTTCAGGGATTGCTCGGTGCGGTGGTGCAGGACCAGTCGCAGGTCGCAGGTTCTGTACGCCAGCCACTCGGGCACGGTCATTACCGGCAGTATGTCTGGCACACGGGCGCGGCCGCATTGTTCGGCGGCGCTGATGGCGACTTGTTGCCAGTGGCGCAGGCGTTTTTCTTCCCGGTCGCCTTTGAGCTTGACTTCGGAGCGTTCAGTGGTCAGCGGCACGATGGTGGTGACGCCCATTTCCACGGCTTTTTGCACAGCGTAGTCCATGCGGTCGCCTTTGGATAGGGTTTGGCCCAGTACGATGCTTAGGGGGGATTCGGTCCGGTTTTCTTCTGTCGCAAGGATCTCGACGGTGACGTTCTTTTTGCCGGCCTGGGTGATGGTGGCGCTGTAGTCCTGGCCATCGTTGTTGAACAGGCGCAGTTCCTGGCCGGGTTGCATACGCAGTACCCGGCCAACGTGGTTGGCGGCGTTGTCGTCGAGTTCACACTGGCTGCCCACCTGAAGGGGGCTGCCGGTGAAGATTCTGGGTATGCGCATGGGCGGTCGTCCTTCAGCCTTTAACCGCGATGCCGATGCCTTCTGTGGCCACCTGAGCCAGGTGGCGAATCTGGTCCTCGGTGATCACGTACGGGGGCATGAAGTACACCACGTTACCCAGTGGGCGCAGCAGGGCCTGGCGGGTGAGGGAGTGTTGGTAGACTCTCAGGCCGCGGCGTTCCTGCCAGGGGAAGGGTGTTTTGCTGGCTTTGTCTTTGACCATTTCGATGGCCAGGGTCATGCCGTGCTGGCGGATGTCACCCACGTTGGGGTGGTCGGCCAGGTGGGCGACGGAGTCGGCCATGCAGCGGGACAGCTGCCGGTTGTTTTCGATGACGTTGTCATCCCGGAAAATATCCAGGGTAGCCAGGGCGACGGCGCAACCGATGGGGTTGCCGGTGTAGCTGTGGCTGTGCAGGAAGGCGCGCATGGTTTCGTAGTCGTCGTAGAAGGCGTTGTAAATTTTATCGGTGGTCAGCACCACAGACAGCGGCAGGTAGCCTGCGGTGAGCCCCTTGGAGAGGCACATGAAATCCGGGGTGATGCCCGCCTGCTCACAGGCGAACAGGGTGCCCGTGCGGCCAAAGCCTACCGCGATTTCGTCGGCCAGCAGGTGCACGCCGTAGCGGTCGCAGGCCTCGCGCAGTTTGGTGTGGTAAATCGGGTGGTGCATGCGCATGCCACCGGCGCACTGGATCAAGGGCTCAACCACCACAGCGCAGATTTCTTCATGCTTTTCTGCCAGCAGCTGCTCCATCGCCTCAAACTGGCGCAGGGCGTACTCTTCGTCGGTTTCTCCGGGCTCTTTGTTGTAGGCATCCGGTGAGGGTGCTGTCATCACTTCCATCAACAAAGGCTGGTAGGTGTCTTTATAAAGAGCGACATCGCCCAGTGCCAGGGCGCCCAAGGTTTCGCCGTGATAGCTATTGCTCAGGTTAACGAAGTTTTTCTTGCCGGGCTTGCCGAGATTTTTCCAGTAGTGATAGCTCATTTTCAGAGCGGCTTCGATGGCGGAGGAGCCATTGTCGGCGTAAAAGCACTTGTTCAGGCCTTCCGGTGTGACCTCAATCAGTCGCTCAGACAAGTTGACCACGGGCTCATGGGTGAATCCCGCCAGGATGACGTGCTCCAGCTGGCCGATCTGTTCTTGAATCGCAGAGTTGATGCGCGGGTTGGCATGGCCAAATAAATTGACCCACCAGGAGCTGACGGCATCGATGTATCGGTTGCTTTCAAAATCCTCCACCCACACGCCTTCGCCCCGTTTGATGGGGATCAGTGGCAGTGATTCGTGGTCTTTCATCTGGGTACAGGGGTGCCAGACAGATTTCAGGTCTCGTGCGACCAGGTCGGCATTGCGCATGGTTGTCTCCTGTCAGCCCGGGGCGGGTCGGTGTGAGTTTTGAGCGCCCATGATACTGCCCGCAACGCCGGCTTAACAGCGCTGAAGTGTGAACCAATCGGTCTGGCCTCCACGCCCGCGTCTTCCGCACGGGCGGCCAATGCTGGGGCGGGCAACTGCAGCAACAATAAATACTACTTAACAGGAGGCGAATATGGAGCTGACTCTGGAGCATGCCTACGATGCCGGGCTTGATCAGGTGATTGAGAACTTCTTCTGCGAAACCCGGATCCACCAGAAAAATGAAAAGTTGGGTTCTCGCAACGTGCGAGTGGCGGAGCTGACAAAGGATGATTCCGCCGGCAAGCTGGTCATCGAGCGGGAAATGACCACCTCTGCGCCGGTACCCGGTGTGCTCGCCAGCTTCCATCGGGAGTGGAATCGGGTTCGTCAGGAGGAGCATTGGTTCAAGAAGGATGACGGCGAATGGCACTGCGAGTTCCGGGTCAGAATTGACGGTGTGCCAGCGCGCATAAAAGGCGTGATGCGTCTGGTGGGTAACGCCGATCGGTGTATCAATTATGTGGCTTTGTCGGTGCTTTGCGAGGTGCCGTTTCTTGGCCGTAAGATAGCGAGGTTTTTGGCTGAGGATTCTCACGCCAAGATCGAGCGGGAGTACGAGGTGATCCGGCAGTTCTTGTAGTGCACCGGCTATCCAGATGCGAGTTTCTGCATTGCCCTGATTCGCTGTTTTGTCCGTAAGAACGTTCAAGCACATTACTCGGGGATAGCCGTGATTCAGGAACTGACCGTTTCCCAGCAAGTAGCCAGCGCACTCAGAACCCAGTTCATTGCAGATGCACTGGCCATGCCGGTGCACTGGTATTACAACCCGATGGATATTGAAAAGGCTTTCCCGGGCGGTATTCAACGGTTTGAGGCCGCACCGGATTTTCACCCTTCATCGATCATGTCGTTGCACTCAACCAGCAGCGGAGGTCGCCGTTCAGGCCCGAGCGCCGGAGAGCATGCGCCGCAAATCGTGGGTGATGTAATCCTCAAAGGCAGGGCAAAGTTCTGGGGTGTGCCAAACGTTCATTATCACCACGGAATGGGCCCCGGGGAGAATACCTTGAATGCACAGTGCACTCGCGTTTTGATGCGTTCATTGTCGGGTGCGTTGGGTCAATACGACCCTCAGGTCTTTTTGAATGCCTACATCGGGTTTATGACCCAGGATCCGCCTGCTCACCGTGACACCTACGCGGAGTCTTACCATCGGGGCTTTTTCGCGAACCTGACGCGGGGTTTACCGCCAGAAAAATGCGCCATGGTCACCCACGATACGCCCTCTGTTGGCGGGCTGGTGACGGTCGCCACTCTGGTGTTCTCGGAACGGCTGAGGGGCTCCAGTATCAGCGAAATACAGGCATTATGCCGTCAGCATGTCACGCTAACCCACCCGGATGAATCTTTGCTGAAAGTGTGCGACCGCTATGTATCGCTGTTGTGCGGCTTGATGGACCACCCGGACGATGCTGCTGCGCTTTTCGCAGAAGCCGGGAAGGGCAAGCGTGGCGTGGATGTTGCCGGGCTGGTAAAGCGAAATCTATCCGATTACCAGGTAGTGGGCCGGTTGTACTCATCGGCCTGCTATATTTCGGATTCCTGGCCGGTGGTGCTATACCTGGCTTACAAATACCGGAGCGACCCCTGGTTGGCGCTGCGCATGAACGCAAATCTGGGCGGCGATAACGTGCATCGTGGCATGGTACTGGGAACCCTGTTGGGGTTGCTGAACGATGAGGCGTCCACCCGTTGGTTTGACCAACTGGTGGACGCCGATGCAATCAATGCAGAAGTGACCGCGCTGATCAGCGCGGCAACCTCTCCCAGACAGTGACTTCAGACAGTGTGTGTTGGAACTTGTGTTGGGTTTCTCGAATGACAAACGGCACTTTTTGAGGCGCACCCACCAGCCGGAAATGACTGCCAAGGTGTTCCTTCAACCCGTCCAGTGTGGTGTGGTTCTCGCCGTCTTTTTTGAAGCCACCAATCCACTCCTCCTTGGGCGTATGCTCCTCCAGCCAGGTGTAGGGAGAGGCAATCACCAGTATGCCGCCGTCGTTGATGCGCTCGTGGATGCTGTCCAGAAAACGCCGGGGTTTATAGAGCCTGTCGATCAGGTTGGCGGCAAGTACCAGGTCGTAACCGGTGAGTTGCGGTTTCAGGTTGCAGGCATCACCCTGCTGGAACGATACCTTGTCAGCGCATTCCGCCAACCCGAGTCCATCCAGAGTGCGGGTGTGATAACTCACCAGCTCGCCCTCTTCTGCAAGGGCATAGCGGATCGATCCCTGCTCGGCCATCTCAACGCCAAGGCGAATAAAGTTGGCTGAAAAATCGATACCGTCCACCCGGTTGAACTGACGGGCCAGCTCAAAGCTTGAACGCCCGCAGGCGCAGCCAAGATCGAGTGCTTTTCCGGTAGGTTTGCCGTGCATGGCCTGGAGCGCAAGGTCTGCCATGGCTTTTGGGAAATTCGCCACACCATACCAGGTGTCACCAAAGTGAAACTCGGCGTATTCAGTTAACAAACGGTCGCTTTCGTAGTAAGCATTGGGCTGTGAGGCCTCCGCATCGGATGAGATGTAGCGAAAACCTGCGTGCTGGAAAAAATGCCGACGGAACGCATAGCGCGCTGCCAGCCTGGCTTCGTTACCAGAGGAAATCCAGGAACCGCCTTTGATCAGATTGTGTTGGCCGTCAAAAGTGGGTGTGGTGAAGTCGTCATACAGAGGGTGGACTTTAAAACCGTCGAAAGGATAGGTTGGCGTTTCCACCCACTGCCACACGTTACCGACCACATCAAACCATTCACCGTGGCGGAAACGGGTTACCGGGCAGGAGGACGCCCCGTGATCCAGGTGAAGATTGCCGTGGGCAGGCCCTTCGCCAACCTCTTTCACACCTGCGGCTGCGCAAAGCCGGTACCACTCGTCTTCTGTTGGCAGGCGAATGGGTTGTCCGGTTTGCTCCCGCTTCCATTCACAGAACGCTTTGGCTTCGTGGAAGTTGACCTCTACCGGCCAGTCCCAGGGCATGTCCACTTCTTCGGTCATCAGGCGTAATTGCCAGCCATTATGCCAGCGCCAGAAAGTCGGGTGTTTGGCCCCTGCAAACTGTCGCCAGGCCCGCCCCTCGTCACTCCAGCAGGCCTCCTGTTGGTACCCGCCATCTTCAACAAATTCGAGGAACTCCTGGTTGCTGACCAGGAACTGGCTCGCCTTGAATTCTTCGACGCTGGCGGTATGTTCGCCGTACTCGTTGTCCCACCCGTAATAGGCATCGTCGTAAGGTTTGCCGATACGGATGTCACCGCCGGGTACCGTGATGAATTCGTTTTCTGGTGCTTCGCCGGTCTCGTGATTGGGGGCCCACTGAGGTTGCGGCCTGACTCTGGCAAGGTCATGCTGGCGTATCAGGACAGAAGACGTTTCAAGATGAATACGCTCATGCTCAATGCCCATGACAATGGGCCACCAGGGGCTTTCCCAGTTGATCGGTAACGTCATTGGCAGAGTATCGATGAGTTCGAGAACCTTGCCGCGAACCTTGCTGCGATAATCCATGACTTCGGCAACGGTGGGCCAGTCGTAATGATCGTCATTGAGATCATCCCAGCTCATTTCGTCCACACCGACAGCAAAGGTCGATTCCATGCGAGGGTCAAGGCGCTCGGGTAACAGTTTGGCCAACGTCAGCTTGTTAACGAAAAAAGTCGCGGTGTGGCCGAGATAGAAAATAAGCGGGTGTCTCAGAGGTATGGATTTTTGATAAAAGCCCGCGTCATCTGCGAGACAGTCAAACAAACGTGTGTAGGTGTCGAACGTGTTGGTGAAGTACAGCGCTATTTCACGACGCTTTTCTTCGGGGGTACCGTCATCAAGCTTTGGAGTTCTGCGCAACGATGTCATTGATAAGGTCTCTTGCGATTCACCCGGGGCTTTTCGGTCCGTAGCTGACAATGTCATGGTGTAACACGTCCTTTCGTTTGTTGGATTCAGTTCCAATACGCTGAACCACGGCGTCACGGTTCAACTCCACTGCAAGAATAGAATGTAGGCAGTGTTTTTTGAAATTGACGCTTTTCAGCGAATACTACGTAAATCAATCTCGAAACTCGCACGATCGCGACAATTCCTTTAGCCTGCGCGGCTTTTTCTTCGAGAGACGTACGTTATGACTGATCAACCTCACCACGCCCCCCGGGCCAAATCCAGCGCCTTGGCGGACAGTGATCCGGTGGTTCTGGTTCTCACCATTGGTTTTATCGTGCTGTTCGTCGGTGCGTCGGTTGTCGATAGTGATTACGTAGCCAGCCTGATTGGCAGCGGTTTCACCTGGACGGCAACTTACCTGGGTTCGTTCTTTCAACTGCTCTTACTGCTGACATTCTTTATCGCGGTTGGCACTGCGCTCAGTCGTGCCGGTGCGGCGCGGGTAGGTGGCCTTGATCGTCCAGAGATCGGGCGCTTTCGCTGGTTGTCGATGATTATGTGTACTCTGCTGGCGGGTGGCGGCGTGTTCTTTGCCGCCGGCGAGCCGGTCTATCATTTTGTGGTCACGCCCCCGGCTTTTGATACTGAGGCAGGCACTGCGGCTGCCGTCGCCCCGGCGCTGGCTCAGTCCTTTACCCACTGGGGTTTTCTGGCCTGGGCGGTTCTCGGGTCTTTGACGGCTCTCGTTTTAACGCGAGCCCATTACGATCAGGGCAAACCCCTGCAACCAAGAACGCTGTTGTATCCGGTGTTTGGCGAAAAAATCATTCAGGGTCGGCTTGGCGGTGTTGTCGATGCCTTTTGTGTGATCGCGGTGGTTGCGGGAACCGTTGGCCCAATCGGGTTTCTGGCCACCCAGATGAGCTTTGGCTTGCATGAATTGTTTGGTGTGGCGGACGGTTATGGCACCCAGCTTACCGTGTTGATCATACTGGCCGGCGTTTACATGACGTCCGCCATGACCGGGCTGCACAAAGGCATACAGCTGTTGAGCCGCTTCAATGTTCTGCTGGCACTGGCCATTGCGGCCGTGATCTTCATCTTCGGGCCCACGTTGTTTCTGGCGGACGCCTACACGCAGTCCATGGGCGAGTATGTGACATCGTTCTTCAGCATGGCGACGATGACGGCGCAAACGGCACCGGACTGGTGGATGAAGTGGTGGACAGTCTTCTTTTTTGCCTGGTTCATTGGTTACACGCCCTTGATGGCGGTTTTTGTTGCCCGGATATCCCGTGGGCGGACAGTGCGGGAAATGATTCTGGCAGTGGCTCTGCTGGCACCCATTGCCACCACCATCTGGTTTACGCTTTTGGGCGGCTCCGGCATTTATCACCAGCTGGCCGGCACCTTTGATTTAACCGGTGCTTTGAACGATTTCCGTTTTGATGTTGCAACTCTGACCGTCGCGCAGGCACTGCCGGGGGGCACCTGGATGGCCGCTGCAATCCTGCTTCTGACCACCATTTTTGTCGCCACCACCGGGGATTCCATGAGTTACGCGATCGCTATGGTTGGCGCCGGCCATGATGAGCCAAGCCCGTGGATTCGCGTATTCTGGGGCGGCGCTATGGCGCTGATGGCAGCTATTCTTCTGTATATGGGGGCAGGCCAGATTGGCGTGTTGCAACAGTTCATTGTGCTGACGGCGATCCCGGTTTCATTGATTATCCTTCCGTCGCTGTGGACAGGCCCGAAAGCGGCGATGGCAATGGCACGGGAGCAAGGGCTGGTGTAGTCTTCCAGAGAGCAAGTTGGCCCACGGCGTGTGCGGCTGGTTTGTAGTCATTGCCAGGGCGGACTCTTGGAGGTTTGATGCTGGAAGCGTTTGAGGCGGGCGTCAGGGCGTGGTGGTTGCCCGGGGTATCGGCGGTTTTTGCCGTGCTCGCCACCTATATTGTTTTCCGGTTGGCGCTCGCGTTGTTCCGCCGTTTCTCCGAATCGAGAACCGTACTGCGATTGTTCCTCGACGCTGCGGCCCAAGCTCTCGGCGTTGTGTTTTGTCTGTTGGCGTTGACCGGGTCGCTCAGCGTGGCGCCGGCAGATCTGCCATTGTTGTCGGCCGTTCAGCTTACCACCACGTTACTGCTCATCCTTGCTATCACCTGGGGAACAGTCAGGCTAACCTCTGCCATTGGCGATGTCATTGTGGCCCTGAACCCGGTGCTTGAAGGGCAATGGAAGCGTGCACGTAAGGTCGAAACCCAAACCCGCTTTCTGGTTCGCGCACTGAACATCCTGATCGTTATTATAGGGTTTGGGGCAGCATTGATGAGTTTTGAGTCCGTCCAGCACATGGGGGCAAGTCTGCTGGCTTCCGCCGGTGTCGGCGGCTTGATTCTGGGCTTTGCCGCCCGTCCCGTCCTGAGCAATTTGCTGGCAGGGATGCAGATTGCACTCACCCAACCTTTTCGCATAGATGACGTGCTTCACGTGCAGGGAGAATGGTGCTGGGTAGAAGAGGTGACTGCCACCTATGTGGTGGTCAGAGTGTGGGATCTTCGGCGCCTGGTGATCCCTTTGCAGTGGTTTATCGAAAATCCGTTTCAGAACTGGTCGAGGAATACCTCGGATCTGCTGGGAGCCGTGTTTATCTGGGTGGATTACACCATGCCGGTGGAACCGCTACGGCAGGAGTTCAACCGGCTGCTGTCTGAGTCGAGACTCTGGGATGGCAAGCTGGCAACCGTCCAGGTGACCGATGCCAGCGATCAGGCTCTGCAGGTGCGTTTTTTGATGAGTGCCGCAGATTCCACCAGCAACTGGGATCTCAGGTGTGCTATGCGTGAAGGGCTCGTCACGTTCATACAAGAACACTACCCCGCTCAGCTGCCCCGTGTACGGGCCCGGTTGGTCGATAACTGAACATATTTTGAGGAGTTGTCATGCCCACACAAACTGTCTGGATTACCGGAGCGTCCTCCGGCATTGGTGAGGCGCTTGCGCTGGAATACGCGAAAAATGGCGCACGCCTGGTGTTATCGGCCCGGCGCGAGAGCGAACTGGAGCGGGTTGCGGGTTGTTGCCAGGATGCCGGGCTTGGCGCCGATCAGGTATTGGTGTTACCGCTCGATGTCACGGATTGGGAATCTCTGCCTGGCAAGGTTCAAACCGTGCTGGATACCTTTGGTGCCATCGATCTGCTGGTGAATAACGCCGGGGTGTCACAGCGTTCGCTGTGCAAAGACACCGACATGTCGGTGTACCAGAAGTTGATGGATGTTGATGTCATGGGCCAGATTGCCCTGACCAAGGCGGTGTTGCCCCATATGCTGGAGCGTGGCTCCGGCCACCTGGCGGTGACTGCCAGTGTTGCCGGAAAGGTGGGGGCGCCCATGCGAACCGGTTACTGTGCGGCCAAACATGCGGTGATGGGCTTTTTTGACGCTCTGCGTGCTGAAGTGGAAGGCGAGGGCGTGCATGTCTCAACCATCACCCCGGGCTTTATTCGCACTGATATTTCCCGCAATGCGCTGGCCGGTGACGGATCAAACTACGGCAAACTCGACGACGACATTGCCGGTGGCATGGACGTCAACGAGTGCGCGGCGGTCGTCTTTAAGGGGCTGCAGGCAAAGAAACGTGAGATCCCGGTGGGCAAGGGCAAGGAAATGGCCGCGCTCTGGGTTAAGAGGCTGTCACCAGAATTACTGTTCCGTCTCGCCAAGGCGTAAAGCCCCGAGTGCTGTAAAGCGATAAGACAACGACACAAAGAGTGATGATATGAGCGATGACGGTTTGGCCGGGATACTCGGTCTGGACGGAGAAGAACGCTACGACTACTTTCTCAGCCTGGTGGCTGAAGAGAGGGAAGTCTGGATTCTGGTGAATGCAGACAACCGCTTCCTGAAAATTTCGTCTGAGGATGAGGGGGTCGAGTATCTGCCGGTATGGCCCGCCTCGGCCTTCGCACTGGAATACGCCAAGGGGGCAGAGGATCTATCACCCAAAAGCATTTCGCTGCCGGACTTTTTCCGCAAGTGGGTGCCCGGGCTGACCAAAGATGGTCTGGAGGTGGGAGTGCTCCCGGGCCTCGATAAAACCGTCTGGATTACCGAGGCCGAGGAATTGAAGCGCGACCTGCAGGACGCGATGTCCGATTTCTAATGGGCCAGCACCCGGGACAGAAACGCCTGAGTGCGTTCGTTCTGGGGGTTGTCAAAAACATCGGCCGGGTTGCCTTCTTCCACAATTTGACCCTCGTGGATGTAGATCACCCGGTCGGCCACTTCCCGGGCAAAGCCCATTTCGTGGGTGACTACCATCATCGTCATGCCTTCTTTGGCGAGCTCCCGCATCACGTCCAACACCTCACCGATCATCTCCGGATCCAGCGCCGAGGTAGGCTCATCAAACAGCATCAACCGGGGCTCCATGGCTAATGCCCGGGCAATCGCCACCCGCTGCTGCTGGCCACCCGATAACTGGCTGGGGTATTTGTCGGCTTGATTGCCGATACCAACCCGATCCAGCAGCCGCTCCGCAGTAGCATTTGCCACAACCTGAGAGGCATTTTTGACCTTCATCGGCGCCAGCATGATGTTATTCTTCACCGTCAGGTGTGGGAACAGATTGAACTGCTGAAACACCATGCCCACTTCCTTGCGGATGTCGGCCAGAGTTTTCTGGTTGCCTGCCTTCGGGGCGAGCCGGTGACTGTCTACTTCCAGGGTTCCGGATTCGTATTCTTCCAGACCGTTGACGCAGCGAATGAGGGTGGATTTGCCGGAGCCGCTGGCACCGATAATCACCACCACCTCGCCTTGTTCAACGGTCAGGTCAATGTTTTTGAGGACATGCAATTTACCGAAGTACTTGTTCATGCCCTTCATTTTTACAATCTGAGTCATGGTTCGGGTTCCTTCAGATCGACGCAACGCCGCGGCACTCAAGCAGTCGCAGGAGCAGGGACAGGGTCAGGGTAATCGCCAGGTACATGAGGGCCACCACAAAATACACCTCAAACGCGGTGAAGGTGTTGGCTATATACACCTGGCCCTGGCGGACCAATTCGCCCACGCCGATGACCGAGAACAGCGAAGTGTCCTTGATGCTGACGATGCCCTGGTTGCCGAGTGGCGGAATCATGCGTCGGAACGCCTGGGGCCAGGTAATCGACCAGAACGTCTGGCTTCGGGACAGGCCCAGTGACAATCCGGCTTCACTCTGGCCTTTATCGATGGACTGCACGCCGCCGCGCACCACTTCTGATATGTAGGCGCCGGAGTTCAAAGCGATGGCGGCGATGCCGGCCGTGAGCGGATCGATTGGGCGGCCAACCAGGTCAGGCAGGCCATAGAAGATAAACAGAACCTGCACCAGAATTGGCGTGCCGCGAAAAATTTCGATGTAGGTGATCGCGGGCCAGCGCAGGAACCAGTTTTTGTTGATGCTGAGCAAGCCGAACAGGATGCCCAGAACAAAACCGATGGCGAGGCCACCGAAGGAAATCATCAGAGTGTAAGGAATACCCTTGGCGAGATAGGGGATGGCGTTAATTGCCGCCTGCCAGTCAAACTGAAACTGGAATTCCACAGTGTGAATCTCCGTTGAGTTGGGAGGAGCTGGTCAGGGCGTTATGCGCCCTGACCAGAACAAGTGGTGGTTTACTCGCTTTCGGGCATCGGGCCAAACCATTTTTCATAAATGGTTTTGTAGGTGCCATCCGCTTTGATCTCAGCCAATGCTTCGTTGACCGGACCAACCCACTCGCTGCCTTTCTTGAGGGCGATGCCGTATTGCTGGCCCTCATACAATGGGCCAACGGTCTTTACGCGGCCTTCGCCACGGGTGCTGGCGAAGTAGCCCACGTTGGGGGCATCGTAGAACACGGCATCAATGGCTCGAGACATCAGAGCCATGTACATGTCGGAGCTGCCCGGGTAGGGCGTGACACCGTCATCCTCCTTGAGGGTTTTCATCAGGTAGTCATAGCTGGTGCTGCCGATCTTGGTGCCGACCTTTTTGCCTTCGAGGTCAGACATTTCCTGAACATCATCGCCTTCTCTCACCAGAATGCGCAGACCGGAATCGTAGTAGGGATCGGAAAAATCGACGATCTGCCCACGTTCTTCAGTGATGGTAATGCCGGCAATCGCAATGTCGACGTTGCCGGTCTGGAGCGCTGGGATGATGCCGTTAAAATCCATGGTGTTCAGGTTGTAATCAAAGCCTGCGCGTTCGGCCACCTCGGCAATGATGTCCATGTCGAAGCCGATCATTTCACCGGTTTCCTGGTCCATCATTTCGAAGGGTACAAAGCTCGGATCTGTGACTACTCGGAGGGTATCTGCGTTAACCGAGGTTGCCGCTACCGACAGTGCGAGGCCCGCGCCCAGTGTTTTCAGCCAATTGGTGCTCATGCTTTCTCCTTTCTGTTTTTATGCTCCATTTGCCCGGTAAGGCAATCCGTCCTGGCACATGTTTGTGTCTGTGCCCGACCGGGAGCGTTGATGGGGATGCATCAAATACACTCTAGACCATGAAACGAGGATTTTCAGAAAATCAGGAGGTTATGGCGAGGGATGAGTGAAAACGCCCTTTCCCGTGGCGGGAAAGGGCGTTAATAACAAAGGCTCAGAAAGCAATCTTTTCGCGATCAGTAATACCCAGGTTCTTCCAGATGGAAAGGCTGGGTTCTACCTGATTCAGGGTGTAGAAATGCAGTCCCGGCGCGCCGGCCTGGAGCAGCTTTTCACACATGCGGGTGACCACTTCCTCACCAAACTGGCGGATGCTGTCGCTGTCGTCGCCATATGCTTCAAGCTGCTTGCGAATCCAGCGCGGAATTTCCGCACCGCACATGTCAGAGAAACGCACCAGGCTAGAGAAGTTGACGATGGGCATGATGCCCGGCACCACCGGAATGGTGACGCCCATCGTCTCCAGGCGGTCGATGAAATAGAAGTAGCTGTCCGCATTGAAAAAGTACTGGGTGATGGCGCTGTTGGCACCAGCCTGTACCTTGCGGGCAAAGTTCTTCAGATCATCTTCCGCGCTGCGGGCCTGAGGGTGAAACTCCGGGTAAGCGGCCACTTCCAGATTGAAGTGATCACCGCTGTGCTCCCGGATAAATTCCACCAGCTCGTTGGCGTAGCGCAGCTCACCGGAGGCGCCCATGCCTGAGGGCAGGTCGCCGCGCAGGGCGACGATCCGGTTGATGCCGTTCTCTTTATACAGGTCCAGCAGCTCGCCAATCTCTGCGCGGGTACCACCCACGCAGGACAGGTGTGGGGCCGTGGAAATGCCCTGTTTGTGCAGGTTCAGCACCGTTTCAATAGTGCGGTCCCGGGTCGAGCCGCCGGCGCCAAAGGTGACCGAGAAAAAATCCGGGTTCACCTCGGCAAGCTGGTTGCGCACTGCCTGGAGTTTTTCCTTACCCTGATCAGTTTTGGGCGGGAAAAACTCAAAGCTGAAGCGGCGCTTGAATTGCTTCTGGGATTCCATGATAACGTCCGCTTAGTACCTGTAAGTTTCCGGCTTGTACGGGCCTTCGACCGGCACACCGATGTACTTGGCCTGATCCGGGGTCATCTTGGTGATCACGCCACCAAAGCCTTCGACCATGGCGCGAGCCACTTCTTCGTCCAGATGCTTGGGCAAAACCTGAACATAAACACCCTTGGCCTTGGACTCTTCCGGCAGATCGGCAAACTTGCGTTCGAACAGGTGCATCTGGGCCAAGACCTGGTTGGCGAAGGAGCCGTCCATGATCCGTGAGGGGTGACCCGTCGCATTACCCAGGTTCACGAGGCGACCCTCGGACAGCAGGATCAAGTGGTCATTGGCGGCTTTGTCGCGGTAGATCACGTGTACCTGCGGTTTAACCTCGTCCCACTCCCAGTTCTTGCGCATGTAGGCGGTGTCGATTTCGTTGTCGAAGTGGCCAATGTTGCAGACCACAGCGCCATTCTTCAGCGCTTTCAGCATGTTGGAATCGCACACGTTGACGTTGCCGGTGGTGGTGACCAGCAGGTCTGTGGTGCCGAGCAGCTCGGTATTGATGCTCTGCTCGGTGCCGGTGTTCACGCCGTTGATGTAGGGCGAAACCACTTCATAACCGTCCATGCACGCTTGCATGGCACAGATCGGATCTGCCTCAGTTACTTTGACGATCATGCCTTCCTGGCGCAGCGATGCCGCGGAACCTTTGCCCACATCACCATAACCAATCACCAGCGCTTTTTTGCCGGACAGCAAGTGATCGGTCGCTCGCTTGATGGCGTCGTTCAGGCTGTGGCGACAACCGTATTTGTTGTCGTTCTTGGCCTTGGTGACGGAATCGTTCACGTTGATGGCCGGAATCTTCAGAGTGCCGTCGCGCAGCATTTCCTGAAGGCGATGCACGCCGGTAGTGGTCTCTTCGGTCACGCCGTGGCAGTTCGCGATGATTTGTGGGTATTCATTGTGCAGCAGTTCGGTCAGGTCGCCACCGTCATCCAGAATCATGTTTGGCTGCCAGCCGTCGACGTCTGCGCCCACGGTCTTGTGCAGGCACCATTCGTATTCTTCGTCGGTTTCACCTTTCCAGGCGAACACCGGAATGCCGGTGGCGGCGATGGCGGCTGCGGCCTGATCCTGAGTTGAGAAAATGTTGCAAGACGACCAGCGCACATTAGCGCCCAGCTCCACCAATGTCTCAATCAACACGGCGGTCTGGATGGTCATGTGGATGCAGCCCATCACGTTGGCGCCTTTCAGCGGCTGGTCTGCCTTGTACTTTTCGCGCAGCTTCATCAGCGCCGGCATTTCACCTTCGGCGATTTTGATTTCTTTGCGGCCCCAGTCGGCGAGGGTGATGTCACGAACTTTGTAATCTTCGAAAGTTTTCAGCTGTTCTGCTGGAGTGCTCATGGTGTGCTCCTGTCAGTTCTGGTTTGGCGTATTCAATCTGTGTGAGGTTTTGAATACGCCCGAGAGTCCGGTTTGGCTTTAAATGCCGGCCGCGTCTTTAAGCGCTGCGGCGCGGTCGGTCTTTTCCCACGGGAAGGCAGTGAAGGTCTTGCCACCCACGGTCATCTCATACGGGTTGCGACCGAAGTGGCCGTAAGCTGCGGTCTGGCGATACATCGGGTGCAACAGGTCGAGCATGTTGGTGATCGCGTAGGGACGCAGGTCGAAGTGCGCACGCACCAAATCGATGATCTTGTCATCACTGATCTTGCCGGTGCCGAAAGTGTTCAGGGAGATAGACGTAGGCTGCGCCACACCGATGGCGTAGGAAACCTGGATCTCACACTTCTCAGCTAGGCCAGCGGCCACGATGTTCTTGGCCACGTAACGGCCGGCGTAGGCGGCGGAACGGTCAACCTTTGAGGGGTCTTTGCCGGAGAACGCACCGCCGCCGTGGCGAGCCATGCCGCCGTAAGTGTCAACGATGATCTTGCGGCCGGTCAGGCCACAGTCGCCCACAGGCCCACCGATCACGAACTTGCCGGTCGGGTTGATGTGGAACTCGGTGTCGTTATGCAGCAGTTCGGCTGGCAGGGTGTGCTTGACGATCAGCTCCATAACGGCTTCTTTCAGGTCGGCCTGGGTGACGTCTGGATCGTGCTGGGTCGACAGAACCACCGCGTCGATACCAACTACCTGGCCATTCTCATAGCGGCAGGTGACCTGGCTCTTGGCATCTGGACGCAGCCATGGCAGCAGACCGCTCTTGCGGGCTTCAGCCTGGCGTTGGACCAGGCGGTGCGAGAAGGTGATCGGCGCGGGCATCAGTACGTCGGTTTCGTTGCTGGCGTAGCCGAACATCAAACCCTGGTCGCCGGCACCCTGATCTTCCGGCTTCTGGCGATCCACGCCCTGGGCGATATCCACAGACTGCTTGCCGATGATGTTGATCACACCACAGGTGTCGCCGTCGTAACCGACATCAGAGGAGGTGTAGCCTACGTCTTTGATCACGCGGCGCACCAGGTCTTCCAGATCAACCCAGGCATTGGTGGTGATTTCACCGCCAACGATGGCAACACCGGTTTTTACCATGGTTTCGCAGGCAACACGGGCATGTGGGTCGTCGGCAAGAATGGCATCCAGTACCGCGTCGGAAATCTGGTCAGCCAGCTTGTCCGGATGGCCTTCTGAGACGGATTCAGACGTGAAAATGTTGTAGTCAGACATAGGTGTGCTCCTTGTTGAGCGTTTTCATGTTCATACCGACTCTGCCAGGAGTGACTTGCCGGATGCCTTGGTTGTCAAAGTGTACGTAATTCTACGTACACCAATATCAAATTTTTTTGATGTTCCAGTGCTGGTGCGGGTTTCAGTTCGCTCCAGACGTTTTCCAGAATTCCCGTACCTGAACCTGAAAACCGTTGCGCAGGCCGATAAACAATTGCTCGCCAGCGGTCAGGCCGGCTTCTGTGGCCCAGGCCGTTAGCTCTTCTGGTTCAAAACCGAGCCAAAGATCACCGCAGTTGGTTTTGGCCCAGTCCTGATCGTGACTGCAAAGATCGCTGACGATAAAGCAGCCGCCGTTGTTCATCAGCGCGGCGGCATCCAGAAAAATGTCTGCAGGGCTGGGTACATGGTGCAACACCATGTTGGCGACAATCAGATCAAAAGCATCGCCACGGGCCAGCACGGTGTCGGTAACGCCTTCAATTAAATCAACGTTGTTCAAGTGTTCATCGATGCAGGTGCGGGTGGCTTTGGCCAGCATGTCTTTGCTGTTGTCCAGGCCCACTACATGCTCGAACAATTCGGACAGTACTGGCAGGAAGCCGCCTTCACCCGGGCCAATTTCCAGCACGCTGCGCCAGTCCTGACGGCTTGCCCGCTTGCGGATCAACCCGGCTGTTGGTTCGGCATACAAATCAAACGCTGCTATGAGCTCTTGCTGTTCCCGGAACTGTTCGGAATGGCGTGAGAAGAAAGCCTGTGACTGGTCGGCTCTTTGCTCCCGAATGGCCTCAATTTTTTCCACCAGTGGCGGCGGCAGCGGCACCCGGTCAACCGTTTCAAAAATTTGCCTGATGGCCTGGTCCAGCAACTTGTCGGTGTCCAGATGCAAAGGCCGCCGGTAGAAGATGGCGTTGCCTTCGCGCTGGGATTCCAGCAAGCCGGCTTTATGCATCACTTTCAGGTGATGGCTCATGCCGGACTGGCGCATATCAAACATCTGGCTCAACTCAAGCACACCGAAGGTGTCCCGGCGCAGCACCCGTAAAACCTCCAGGCGCAGAGGGTCCCCGCTTGCCTTGAAGATCGGTGCCAGGGCGTCTATCGACGACGTGTTAAAAGCCCGTGTATTGAGTGATGTCATGGGAAGCAAGTGTAGGGACGTTCGATTGATCGATCAATAGCCATATCAAAATATTTTGATATAGATTTATCATTCTTTGAAATTCATAGGGTTTGGCGATTTTGTGGCTGCCCCATCGGTAAACCACTACATATGGATTTGCCCCAGCACACCGTAATCGGCGAAAATACGCGCCTTCTTTTTGAGCAGTAGTTGCAGCTTGAAGTCTTTTCCTGAAAAACACTGGAGAATAGTCAATGCCATCTCGTAAAGATCTCGCCAACGCCATTCGCGCGCTGAGCATGGATGCGGTTCAGAAAGCCAAATCCGGCCACCCGGGCGCGCCCATGGGTATGGCGGATATCGCCGAGGTGCTGTGGAACGATTACCTCAGCCACAACCCGGCCAACCCGCAGTGGGCCAACCGCGACCGCTTTGTACTGTCGAACGGCCATGGCTCCATGCTGCAGTATTCTCTGCTGCACCTGAGCGGGTACGACGTGTCCATTGACGACATCAAGAACTTCCGCCAACTGCACTCCAAGACTCCGGGTCATCCCGAATACGGCTACACCCCGGGTATTGAAACCACCACTGGCCCGCTGGGTCAGGGCATTGCCAACGCCGTTGGTTTTGCGCTGGCTGAGAAGGCACTGGCGGCCCAGTTCAACCGTCCTGGCCACGACATTGTTGACCACTATACCTACGCGTTTCTGGGCGATGGCTGCCTGATGGAAGGCATCTCCCACGAAGTGGCCTCGCTGGCCGGCACCCTGGGCCTGGGCAAGCTGGTGTTCTTCTACGATGACAACGGCATCTCCATCGATGGTGAAGTCGAAGGCTGGTTTACCGATAACACGCCGCAGCGTTTCGAGTCCTATGGCTGGCAGGTCATCCCCGCCGTTGATGGTCACGATGCCGAAGCCATTCGCGCCGCCGTTGAACAGGCTCGCGCCAACACCGAACAGCCCACGCTGATCTGCTGCAAGACCATCATTGGTTTTGGCTCGCCCAACAAACAGGGCAAAGAAGATTGCCACGGCGCTCCGCTGGGTGACGATGAGATTGCCCTGACCCGCAAAGCCCTGGGCTGGGAACACGGTCCTTTTGAAGTGCCGTCAGAAATCTATGCCGCCTGGGATGGCAAAGAAAAAGGCGCTGCCGCACAAAGCGCCTGGGAAGAGAAGTTCGCCGCCTACGAAAAAGCCGAGCCGCAACTGGCTGCTGAATTCAAGCGCCGCATGGCCGGTGATCTGCCCGCCGATTTTTCCGAGAAGGCGCAAGCCTACATTCAGGAATGCCAGGACAAGGGCGACACCATTGCCTCCCGCAAGGCGTCCCAGAATGCTCTGAATGCCTACGGCCCGATGCTGCCTGAACTGTTGGGCGGCTCCGCTGACCTGGCGGGCTCCAACCTGACCATCTGGTCTGGCTGCAAAGGCGTGACCAAAGAAGACGCCTCCGGCAACTACATCTATTACGGTGTGCGTGAGTTCGGCATGGCCGCCATCATGAACGGCCTGGCCCTGCACGGCGGTTTTGTACCGTATGGCGCCACCTTCCTGATTTTCATGGAATACTGCCGCAATGCGGTGCGCATGGCCGCACTGATGAAGCAGCGCTCTATTTTTGTCTTCACTCACGACTCCATCGGTCTCGGTGAAGACGGCCCCACGCACCAGCCCATCGAACAGATGGCGAGCCTGCGTACCACGCCGAACATGAGCATGTGGCGCCCGGCCGATGCCGTGGAATCCGCCGTGGCCTGGAAGGCCGCACTGGAGCGCAACGATGGCCCCACCGCGATGGTGTTCTCCCGTCAGAACCTGCCACACCAGCAGCGTGACGCCGAGCAACTGGCCAACGTCGCCAAGGGTGGCTACGTGCTGTCAGACAGCGAAGGCACGCCGGACCTGATCCTGATTGCCACCGGCTCTGAAGTGAGCCTGGCGCAAGACGTAGCCGCCAAGTTGCGTGAACAGGGCAACGGTGTACGCGTTGTGTCCATGCCGTCTACCGATGTGTTCGACGCCCAGAGCGCTGAGTACAAGCAGCAAGTGCTGCCGCTGGAAGTCACCAACCGTATCGCCATCGAAGCCGGCATCGCCGACTACTGGTACAAGTACGTTGGCCTGGACGGCCGGGTTGTGGGCATGACCACCTTTGGTGAGTCTGCACCGGCGGGTGAGCTGTTCAAGGAGTTCGGCTTTACCGTCGAAAACATCCTGGAAGTGGCTGCAGAACTGCTGGACGCTTGATGAGCAACTCAAAGCCCTTTCGTATCGCCATCAACGGGTACGGCCGCATCGGCCAGTGCGTGTTGCGGGCCTTGTATGAAAACGGCTATCGCGACTACCTGCAGGTAGTCGCGATCAACGAGTTGTCAGACATCGACACCATTGCCCACCTCACCAAATACGATTCCACCCACGGGCGGTTTCACGGTGACGTGGCGGTGGATGGCGAGAACCTGGTGGTGAACGGCGACCGGATACGCGTATTGCGGCACCCGGACCCGAGCGATCTGCCTTGGCGGTTGCTGGATGTGGATCTGGTGCTGGAATGCTCCGGCGCCTATTCCGACCGTCAAACCGCTCAAAAGCACATCGATACCGGCGCCCCGCGCCTGCTGTTCTCCCAGCCCGGCGAGGCCGATGTTGACCGCACCGTGGTGTTTGGCATCAACGACAACACGTTGAGCCCGGAAGATGTGATCGTCGCGGCGGGTTCCTGCACCACCAATTGTCTTGTGCCGGTGATCAAGGTATTGGATGACGCCTTCGGTGTAGAGCAGGGCAGCACCACCACCATTCACGCTGCCATGAACGACCAGCCAGTCATCGATGCGTATCACCATCAGGATCTGCGCCGCACCCGCAGCGCGCTCCATAACATCGTACCGGTAGACACCGGCCTGGCCCGTGGTATTGAACGGCTGTTGCCCCATATGGAAGGCCGGTTCAGCTCCGTCGCCATGCGCGTGCCAACCCTGAACGTCTCCGCCATCGACATGGTGGTTAACGTGCGTGAAGCCACCGATGTTGCCGCGGTAAACCGGCTGTTAAAAGACGCCGCCCAGGGATCGCTGAACGGCATCCTCGGCTACACTGATGAATTGCTGGCCAGCTCGGATTTTAACCACGATTCCCATTCCGGCGTAGTCGACGGCGGCCAGACCAGAGTCACCGGCGGCACCATGGTGAAAGTACTCTGCTGGTTCGACAACGAATGGGGCTTCGCTAACCGGATGCTGGATGTTAGCCAAGCCTGGCTAACCAAAACCTGACGAATACAAAGGGGCTGATCTTTCACCCAGCCCCGACGGCTACAAAGGGGTCTGACCCCGAACGGGGTCAGACCCCACCCATTGCTTAAACGTAAGAACCCATAACTACGGACCCTGATTATGGCCATCAAAAAAATGACTGACCTGAACCTCGCCGGCAAGCGGGTTCTGATTCGCGAAGACCTCAACGTGCCGGTCAAAGACGGCAAAGTCTCCAGCGACGCCCGCATTCGCGCCTCGCTGCCGACCATCCAGGCCGCCAAAGACGCCGGCGCCAAAGTCATGCTGATGTCCCATCTTGGTCGCCCGGAAGAAGGCGTGTATGACGACGCCTCCTCCATGAAGCCCGTAGCTGAGCACCTGAGCACCCTGCTGGGCCAGGAAGTGCGCCTGATCAAAGACTACCTGAACGGCGTTGAAGTCGCCGACGGCGAAGTGGTGTTGTTCGAGAATGTTCGCTTCAACAAGGGCGAAAAGAAAGACAACGAAGACCTGGCCAAACAGTACGCCGCCCTGTGCGACGTCTACGTAATGGACGCCTTCGGCACCGCCCACCGTGCTCAGGCTTCTACCCACGGCGTTGCGAAGTTTGCCCCAGAAGCCTGCGCCGGCCCGCTGCTGGCGGCAGAACTCGACGCCCTCGGCAAAGCCCTCGACAACCCGGCCAAGCCGGTCGTCGCCATCGTTGGCGGCTCCAAAGTCTCCACCAAGCTGGACGTACTCAACGCCCTTGAAAAAGTGTGTGACCAGATCATCGTCGGCGGCGGCATCGCTAACACCTTCCTGGCCGCGGCCGGCCACCCGGTAGGCAAATCCCTGTGCGAACATGACTTGGTCGACACCGCCAAAGAGATAGCAACCCGCGTGGAAATCCCGCTGCCGGTTGACGTCGTCGTCGCCACCGAATTCGCCGAAACCGCCACCGCGACTGTCAAGAACATCTCCGACGTCAGCGACGACGACATGATCCTCGACGTAGGCCCCGAAACCGCCGGCCAGTTCGCCAACCTGCTTAAGAACGCCAAAACCATCCTGTGGAACGGCCCGGTCGGCGTATTCGAATTTGACCAGTTCGGCAACGGCACCAAAGCATTGGCTGAAGCCATCGCCGAAAGCGACGCCTTCTCCCTCGCCGGCGGCGGCGACACCGTCGCAGCCGTTGACAAATACGGCATAGCTGACAAGATCTCCTACATCTCAACCGGCGGCGGTGCGTTCCTGGAATTCGTGGAAGGCAAAACTCTGCCGGCGGTTGCCGTGTTGGAAGAGCGCGGAGCGTAATCAACAAAGCGATTCTGAGAGAAACCCGCACAGGGCCAGAATCGCAAGGAGGGTGGGGTAGGCCTTTCCGGGACTGTGCGCAGCAGGGAAGCTGCGCTCAAGCGTACACGGACGTATTCACAGCGTGTCCCGGAAGGCCTACCCCACACTCCGAAGCAGACTCCAAAGTCTGAAAACGAACAGAATTCAAACCTCAAAAAGTCAACGAAGGAGACAACCCATGGCCCTGATATCGCTGCGGCAACTTCTGGACCACGCCGCCGAGCATGGTTACGGTGTGCCAGCCTTTAACGTAAACAACCTCGAACAAATGCGCGCCATCATGGAAGCCGCCGACAAAACCGACTCCCCGGTGATTGTTCAGGCCTCCGCCGGTGCCCGCAAATACGCCGGTGCCCCCTTCCTGCGCCACCTCATCTTGGCCGCCATCGAAGAATGGCCGCACATCCCGGTGGTTATGCATCAGGACCACGGCACCAGCCCGTCCGTCTGCCAGCGCTCCATCCAGCTCGGCTTCAGCTCCGTCATGATGGACGGCTCCCTGGGTGAAGACGGCAAAACCCCGATGGACTACGACTACAACGTAGACGTCACCCGCCGCACCGTCGAAATGGCCCACGCCTGTGGCGTGTCCGTAGAAGGCGAACTGGGCTGCCTGGGCTCCCTCGAAACCGGCCAGGCCGGTGAAGAAGACGGCATCGGCGCAGAAGGCATTCTGGACCACAGCCAGATGCTGACCGATCCCGAAGAAGCCGCCGACTTCGTCAAGAAAACCCACGTAGACGCCCTGGCCATCGCCATCGGCACCAGCCACGGTGCCTACAAGTTCACCCGTCCGCCCACTGGCGACATCCTGGCCATCGAGCAAATCAAAGCCATCCACAAGCGCATTCCAGATACCCACCTGGTCATGCACGGCTCAAGCTCCGTACCCCAGGAGTGGCTGAAGGTCATCAACGAATTCGGTGGTGAGATCCCGGAAACCTACGGTGTACCGGTGGAAGAAATCGTCGAAGGCATCAAGCACGGCGTTCGCAAGGTCAACATCGACACCGACCTGCGCCTCGCCAGCACCGGCGCGGTCCGTCGTTTCCTGGCCGAAAACCCGGCCGAGTTCGACCCGCGTAAATTCCTCAAGGCCACCATGGTCGCGATGACCGATATCTGCATCGCCCGCTACGAAGCCTTCGGCTGCGCCGGCCAGGCCAGCAAGATCAAGCCGCTGAACCTTGAGCAGATGTTCGAGCGTTATGAGGCTGGGGAGCTGGACCCCAAGGTTAAGTAAGCTGCAAAAAAAAAGCCCCCGCAAGTCGGGGGCTTTTTTTATCCCTTCCGCGCCAACCGCTCCAACGCCATCAACGTATCGGTATACCGAGCAAACCGCTCCAGATACTCCGGTGACAACCTCTGCATTTCGGCAAGCGCCCGGCTGACCAGTCGGTGGGCATTCATCGGGCCGGCGTCTTTCGGGGTACTCTCGATGGCGTAGCGAATGCGCTCCTGAATGGCCTGGGTGCTCTGGTCTGCCTTGGCTCTGGCCATGGCTTTCAGCGGCTGGAGTGCGTCGGTCGTTGGGGGTAGGTGCGTTTGTTCTGGCTGGTCGATATCTCCGAATATTCGCTGTTCGAGGGCAGATCTCGGAGCTTTGGCCGGCGCATCAGTTGTCTGGTTAAGCGCATCCAGCAGGGCGGCCAGCGGGGAGGATGGCCGGGCAGCGATAGTTGGAGTAGGCTTCTGCGATGGCCCGAGACTGGCTTGATACTCGGCTACAGCCAGCGCTAGTTTCTGCCAATGGCGGCCATGTTGCAGGCCCTTGCTGCGAAGGCGATGTTCGCAGGCTTCCAGATAATGGAATTGAATAGGATCAAGTTGATCCGCACCATGGTGCCGAAGTTGTTCCAGCTGTGACTGCAGGGCGGTATCTACGGTCATCGGTCGCCGGCTCCACCTTTCGGATCACCGGTTGCCGATGGAGCTCTGGGCACGGTACTGATCTCCACTCTTCGGTTCTGGGCCCGGGAATCGGCATCCACATTGGGCACGGTCGGGTGGTGCGGGCCAAACGCGGCGGCGAATACCCGGTCATTGGGTAAGCCCAGTTCTGTCAACGAACGGGTGACGGTGAGCGCCCGCTGGGCCGACAGGCCCCAGTTATCCTGGTAACGGTTGCCGGGATGCATGGGCAGGTCGTCGGTGAAGCCGCTCACCATCAGTAATTCATCGTGCTGTGTCAGGTAGGTTTGCAGGGGGAGAATTAGCGATTCCAGAATTTCCTCGCCTTCGGCCTGTAATTGGTCCGAATTCAGCTCAAACAGCACGTTGCCGCTGATGCCTATGCGGCCATCCCGAAAAGTGACCAGTCCCTTGGTAAGCGGGTCTTCGAGAGCCTGTTCCAGGGCGATCCGGCGCTGCTCTTCCGCCTCCCGCTTCTCAATTTCCTGGGCCAGTGACTGGCTCAGCTCCAGCTGAATGCCAATCACCCACACCAGAATCAGCGCCAGAATACCCACCAGCGCAGCCATCAGATCCGAGAAAATGGCCCAGACCGGTGCCGATTGCTGTTCGCCGCCTTCCAGCTGTTCCATCAGCCGGCCTCGCTGGGTTCGGCCCGGCGCAGTGCTGCGGCGGCATCGATGACGTCTTTCTGGGCGCTGACGCTGAGATCAATCACCTCACGGGCCTGAGCCACGTAATAGGCCAGCTGTTCATCGTGGCGGGTGCCGGCGCTATCCAGCGCCTTCTGGATATCCGCCAGGCTGGCGATAACCTGCTGGTTGGACTGGCTGAACAGCTCAATGGCCTGCGCGAAGGCATCGCTCAATGCGCCGACTTCCTGGCTGCTGCCGGTAATGTCGACACCCAGTTTGCCCAGTTGCTGGCTCTGTTCGTGGATCAGGGTGTTAAAGCGCTCGCTGATGCCAGTCAGGGTTTCGCCGGCGCCGCTGATCAGGGCATCTACCGCATCCCGCTGGCTGTCGGCGGTGCTGCGCTGGCTTTCCAGCAGGCTGTCCAGTTCCTGCACCAGTCGCTGGCGTTCTTCCAGTAATTCATTTTCCCGCTCACTGTTGTGGGCGATTTCGCTTTGCAGCTGGCGGATCACCTCGGCGGCTGCCTTTGGGGTTTCAGAGGCGGTTTCGATCAGGCGGGTCATGGGGGCTTCCAGCGCGGTGCCCAGCTCTGCCAGGTGTTTTGCTACCGTCGCTTCAAGGCTTTCCATCCGCGCCGCAGAGGCGTCAGTGCGCCGGGCTTCCTGCTCTCGCAGTTCGGAAAGCTGTTTGCCAATGGTCGCTACCAGTTGTTCGATACCCGCCCTCTGGGACTCAACCAACTCTGCGCTGCTGGACTTCAGGTGTCCGGCGCTTTCCGCCAGTTGCTGCTGCTGCTCTGTCAGCCCGATCTGTTGTTGCCTGGTGATGTCTGAAGCCCAGGTTTTTAGCTGTTCCAGCAGCTGATGCTGGCTTTGCTGGCTGCGCTGTTCAAGGGTCTCCAGTATTCTGGCATTCAGTTGCTGCTGTTCGTTCAGATTCTGCTGCCAGCGCTCGCCAGCCTCACTGGTGGTTTTCTGAAAGCCGGCGGTCAGCTCGGCCAGTTGCTGCCGGGCATCGTCTGACCAACTCTGCTGCAGGGTGCGGGCATCCTTCTGAAGATGCTCCATGGCCTGGGTGACAATCGGCTCCACCCTTTCTGCCGCCTGCTTTGAGCTGTCATCGAGCGCCGTTTTCAGGGATTGGGCGACGGAATCTGCCAGGGTCTGGTAATGGCTGCCGACGGCACTGTGGAACTCCTGCTGGTTGCGGGTCAGGGATTGTTCCAGTTGCTGGCCGAGCTGCTCCATGCGTGTGGTCATGCGCTCCATGGCCGAGGCCATCTCCGGCAGGGCTCTGGCCTGGGTTTCCAGTGCCTGGAACGCCTGCTGGCGTTGATGGTCGGCAGACAGGTGATGCAGTTTTTCCCGCAGGGCGGTATCCAGTGTGCGAGATGCCTGCAACCGGTCGCGCCGGCTGAGGGTGGAAGCCAGCCCAAGCATCGCGGAAGCCGCGACACCGGCAATGGAGGTGCCAAAGGCCAGGCTCAGCCCCGCGATGGGGGCGGCCAGGGCGCTGCGGATGGCGCTGAGTTCGGTGCTGTTGTCCAGTGCAGAGGCGGCGCCGCCCAGGGTCACGATCATGCCGGCAAAGGTGCCCAGCAACCCCAGCATCACCAGCAAGCCGGTCAGGTAAGGGGTCAGCTGCGGCCCAGGCAGGGCGGCAGCTTGGCCTTCGATACGGCGATGAACGGCAAATTGCATGGACTGGGGCAGCGTGGCCAGCCAGCTTGCGATCCGGTCGTGGCTTTCCGGCAGCTGATCAACGCTGCCCGCCAGCTGTTGTGTTTGCTTGCGAAAATTCACCAGCTCGCCAAAGCCCAGACAGTACACCGCAGCGATCAACCCGGTGAACGCCAGGGCTAGTAGGTCGGAGCCAATAAATCCTGCGCCAATCCAGGCCGCAACAGCCATGCCGATGGCGAAAGCAAGGGTAAAAAAGAGTCTACTCATAGGGTGTTGTTAACCTTGTTGTGGCAGGCCTCCAGTAAACCGAGTGCGGGCTCCAGCCGAACGTCCAGTTCAGCGAGTAACAGGTTCTGCGCTTCCTCGCAGTAACGGTGGAGCCAGTCACCGGGCGGAGTGCCGGTTTCCATAGAATGCTCAGGAGGTGTCTGTAAAGCCTGGAATCGCTGTTCCAGTACTTTTGGAGTATGAGAAAAACACTGGCTGGTGTAACCGGCCATGGTGTGGTCGAACACCGAATCCAGCTCGGCTAGCCGGGCCAGGTTCTGGTCATGCGCCTGCATCGCTTTGCGCACCTTGTCCCGCTGCTGGCGGCTGCTGGCGGCTAGCTTGCGTTGCAGCAGGAGCCAGGCATTCAGATAAGGCTCAAACGGCGCGCTCTCGTTCGCCTCAATGTCGTCACCATAGCTCAGGATAGTGCGTATCAAAGCCCGGCGTGTGGTGGCGAGTTCCTGAATCAGGCGATCAATCACCGGCCCCTGGTCCATGCCCGGTTGGCGGCTGCGAAAGACTGTCGCGGCGTCCAGAGTCATGGTGTCTCCCAGACCGAACAGGCGGCTCAGGCGCTCGGCGAAACACGGTAATGAATCGTGAGCGCCGGCCAGTAGTTCGAGCAGCTGGGTCTGAGCGGCAGGATGTTGGGCTGAGGATCGTTGAAGCATTGGCTATTCGCGCGCAGTTTGGGACTTCCGGTCCCGGGCTTATCAGGGCGAATATTCTAATAGGTATAGCGGGGGAATGATAATGACCGAGTTGTCAGTAGCCAAATGACACACCCGGCCACTAACCCTCAATTCACCCCGTACTGCCGTGGCCGCTCAAATCGATAGAAGCCTTGCTCTTCTTCTTTGGCGATGGTCGGTGCGGCGATTCCGAAGTGTTCTTCGCGCAGGTTGCTCAGGGCTGCATCGAGTGCTTCGCCCGACAAGCGTTGCCTGAGCGCCTCCCGCTCTTCGGTATAAGCTCTGCCATTCTGCCACTTCTCTTCCCGGGCCTGGTCTTGCTCGGCCAGCCGTTCGATGGCGTCGCTGGAATAGCCCAGCTGCCGGCGGAGCGCATCAATGGTCTGCTGGCGCTGATCGGCGGGCATGCTGGCCAGTTGTGACTGCACGCTGTTCATCGAAAACAGGGCATGCCCCATAGCGCCGGAGCCAACGAATTGGCGGGTCAGGTCATTGCCGTAAAGTTCATCTGCCGTACTTTGCAGTTGATAGGTCAGCTCGGTCAGCTGGAGTTCTTCGGCCTGGTCCAGTCTGGCCAGTTCTTGCTGGAAGGCTTCAGACTGCTCTTCCACCGCATTTTGTTCTTCGGCCCAGATCTCGCTGGCCAGGGTGCCAAAAATGGCTTCTCGTTGTTGCCAGACTTCGGCGCTTCGTTCCAGTGCCGGCAGGCTCTGAAGCCGGAGCTCGTGATTATCCAGCCAGTCGTGATAGCGGTCCAGGTTGGCGATCAGTGTCAGAATCTGGCCGGCGAGTTCGGGAAAGGCCGTCGTGATAGCGTCCTCAAAGAGCTCGTGGCCAGAGGATGGGTAACGTTCCAGCAGGGCCCGGCGCTCGTTATACAGGCGGGCCTGGGTGGCTGGCTCTGAAATGGTTTCGCCATAGTGCTCCAGGTAATGAACGGCCAATTCCATAATCAGTCGCGAAGGGTCCTGATTTTCCTGTTTGGCAATAATTGCCGCAGACGCCCCGGGGTCTGGACCCTGGTGTTCGGCCAGGCCGGATAGGTTGACTGGGCTTTGCGGTAGTGCCAGATAGGCGCCCGCTGCCCCCACCACAAGTGACACCGAAATAATGGCAAACAGCATTTTGCTTTTCATGGTTCAGCTACCTTAAAACCCCGGTGACCGCCTGGTCGCCGGGGTTTGTCGTTATCAGAGCAAAGGTTGCAGTTTTGGCCAGATCAGGTCCGCAATTTTTTTGGAACCGCTGTCTGCTGGGTGGATGCCGTCAAAAATGATGTCGCGCTCGGTGATCACTGGGCGGGGGTCAACAAAGGTACAGTTGAGCACCGAGTTCTCGCAGGCTCTGGCAAGCGTGGCATTGCCATAGTCGACGGCTTCTTTCAGGTCTTTCAGCCGGAACAGGCCGTTCTTGGTGTAGTAGTAGCCCACCAGAATGCCCTGATCAACGCCGGCCTCGGCCACTTCATTGAGGAAGTCCACGCCTTCAACATAGATGTTGTCGATGAAGTCTTTGCACTTCTGGCTCAGGCGACCAAATCGATACCAGGGGGTCTTGCAGCTGTTGGAGTTCAAAAAAATGGCTGGAATCAGAATGTCGTTGCCGCCGGCATCACCCACCATCGTCTCGATGTCCGGGTTGTCGGCAAGCGCCTCCCGGAACTGGTCAGGAATTGAGGGTGCAATCAGCTCACCAGACAACTCGGCGCCAGAGACGGTGTAACGGCGAAAGGTTTCGCCGGCTTTGGCTTCCAGTTGGTTCTGGATTTCACCAGACAGCGCGAAAATCGAGTCTCCGACGAACACCACCTGATTGTTGTCGGCATCGGTCACCTTGTCGTTGCTGAGCAGGTAGCCCAGATCACTGCAACCGGTAAACAGTAGCGCGACCATCAGTGCGGTCAGTGGCTTCAGGATGCTGGCATCGGCTATCGCGGGTAGCGACAGCCCGTTTTTGTGATTGTTGTTCATGTAGCAACTCCGTTTGTAAGGAATGATTGTTGTTGTGATGGGTAGTGCTCATGAATATTGGGTCGGATCTGCGGATAATTGAAATTGAAAGATTGGTTAAAAATTGTCCGATCCGGCCAGCGTCAACCAGTTGTGACCGGCGTCACGCTGTCAGGGCCTTTTGCGGCGAGTATCCGGTTTGATCCATGGCAAGTCTGAATCACTCCCACCTTGTAAATTCCGCGTTAGCGTCAACTATAAGTAATCAGAGACACATTGTTGATCTGCTGTGAGGAGCTCCATGGACTTCAAAGACTATTACGCTGTCCTTGGTGTGAGCGAATCTGCCTCACCCGAAGACATCAAAAAGGCTTACCGCAAGCTGGCTCGCAAGTTCCACCCGGATGTCAGTAAAGAAGAAAACGCCACTGACAAGTTCAAGGATGTGGGCGAAGCCTATGAAGTGCTGAAAGACCCCGAAAAGCGCGCCGAGTACGATCAGTTGCGCAAATACGGCGCCAAAGGTGATGGCTCGTTCCAGCCGCCCCCGGGCTGGCAGAGTGCCTCCGGCTTTGGCGGAGGTGGTTACACCGAAGCCGATGCCAGTCAATTCAGTGATTTTTTTGAAGAGATCTTTGGTGGTGCCCGGCGCGGCGGTGCGTCGTCCGAAGCCGGTGGCGGATTTCGCCAGAGCAGAAAAATGCGCGGCGAAGACGTACACGCCCGCCTGGCGCTGTTTCTAGAAGAGGCATTCAACGGGTGTGACAAGCAGGTGTCGTTCACCGTGCACGATGCCGATGAGCATGGCCGTGTAATGCCGCGGCAAAAAACGCTGAAGGTAAAGATTCCTGCGGGCATGCGCGATGGCCAGCACATCCGGCTCAAAGGGCAGGGTGCGCCCGGTATGGGCGGCGGCGAGCCGGGCGATCTGTTCATCGAGGTAGAACTGGCACCTCATCCGCACTTTGCGGTGGAAGGTCATGATGTGTTGTTAACCGTTCCGGTGGCGCCCTGGGAGGCGGCCCTGGGTGCAACGATCACTATCCCGACCATGGCGGGCAAGGTCAATGTAAAGGTGCCTCAAGGGACCACCAGTGGCCGCAAACTGCGGTTAAAAGGCAAAGGGTTCCCCGGTAAACATCCGGGAGACCAGATTGTGATTCTGCAAGTGGCCATGCCAGAGCAGCACAGCCCGGAAGCGACCAAGCTTTATGAAAAACTCGCTGAACTGGAGAAAGGCTTCAATCCACGCAACAAACTGCATGTGTGATCGGGGGTAGCCATGACTAGCAAAGATCTGATCGTGACCGTGGAAATCACCGACGCCAACGGCAGTACCTTCACGCTTCGGGAAGTGTGCGAGCGCGGTGACTGCCACGCCGAGTTCGTCATCAAACTGGTGAGCTATGGCATCATCGCGCCGATTGAGGAAGTACCCGAGGCCCGCCAATGGCAGTTTGATGTGGATGCGCTAGCCCGTTTGCAAAAAGCCATGCGATTACAGCGGGACCTGAAGCTCAATCTGCCCGGCCTGGCGGTATCCCTGGACCTGCTCGACGAAGTGCAGGATATGCGCAGAGAAATCGCGCGACTCAACCAGCAACTTCGTCAGCTAATGGACGATTGAACGCATGGGGTAGCGCCAGCGGCACGGCCCCTGCGATTACCCCTTGCCCTGTTCCAGGGCCTGAATCTCCGCGTAAATCTTCTCTGCTTCCTCCATCAGCGTGCCGTGACTGCGTAAATCCCCGTTACGTTGGGCATGCAGTGCCTTGGCAAGCTTCTCTTCATAGGCTTTTTGCAGTTTCTTCTTCGGATCGCTTTTCAAAAATCCCAACATAACAACCGCCTAGTTAATGTATTAGTGTAAGGGTATACGAACTCTTGCTCCGTGAGTTCACAAAATTCGATGGGCAAAAGTAGAAAGCAGCGAAAATGTAAGTAAAAAGGGAGACCCAGTGCAGACCGATGTTCGTAATGACTTTGAAAATAGCTGTATTAAGGCGGCAATAACGGAGAGAAATGGCAATGACTAAAAACCTGCCAAACGGCCACGAATTAAGATGGCAGCCAACGGAGTTGGTAACCACTCTGCTGTCTTCTGGTGCCCGGCAGGTGATTCGTTGCTGGCTCAGCCCATCCCGATTCCTGGATGAACAGCATCACCCCAAGATGCTTCTGTCGCAGATTAATGATACTGATACTTTCTCTGATCTTGTACACACAGCCAACGGCAATCTAGCACCTGCGGTCATATTGAATGAGTTGCTGAGAAAAGGCATCGTCGAAACAGTGGGTAATGGCTACATTTTGCTCAGACGCAGTGCTTACGCTCCGGCAAGCTCTCAGGCCGCGCAGCCTAAGACAAATCACGATGAAGTTTTTGGGCTCCACCCTCCCAAGCGTCGTTCCAATGACGTTTGACGACTCTTGCCGGCCCGAATGATAATTTCAAGTTGAAGGCACATCTCGATCAGCAAGGGATTTGAGCGAAAATGAAAGAGGTCGAGTAATGAACCACCTGGCCCACACCTTCCTCGCCCCGGACTCGCCCGGGGCCCGTGTGGGCAGCATTCTGGGGGACTTTACCCGAGGGGTGGAGCTGTCGGCATTGCCAGAGCCTGTGATCCGGGGCGTTCGTCATCACCGCTCGGTGGATGTGTTCACCGATCAGCACCCGGCGGTGCTGGCCAGCAAAGCCTTGTTCTCGGCGCAGCGTCGCCGTTTTGCTGGCGTAGCGCTGGATATCCTTTACGATCATTACCTGCTGCGACACTGGCACCGGTTCAGCCAGATGGACCACAACCGCTTTGTCAGTGCCGTCTACCATGAGCTGGAAACCCACGAACACCTGATGCCCCCGCCGATGGTTAAAGTCACCCGGCGCATGGTGCAGAGTGACTGGTTCGGCGCTTATGAAGACTTCGACAACATCGGCTACGCCCTGGACCGGGTGGCGGAGCGCATCCGTTTTCCTAACCGCTTTGCCGGTATCATCGAAGAAATCCGGGCCAACGACGAGTTGCTCGAGGCCCGCTTTCTTCAGTTCTTCCCTGAATTAATCACCTTTGCCAGTGAGGATGCAGCGGGCCTCTCACCCCAGCTGTGAGCGTGCTTGCCGGTACTCATCACTGAGCCTTTTGACCAGCGCCTCCACACTCGGCACATCCTTGATCTGACTCACACCCTGACCGGCCGACCACACCGTCTTCCAGGCCTTGGCTTCCTCATCCATGGGCTTGAGCTTTTCGCCATAATTCACATCGCCGGCCTGATTCAGCTTGTCCATGTCGAAGCCCGCTGCCTCAAGACTCTGGCGCATAAAACTGGCCGGCACCCCGGACACAGCCGGCGTATGAATAATATCGCCAGACACCGCCTCAATGATCATATTGCGGTAGGCGTCGTCCGCTTCCGATTCCTCGGTATTGATAAACCGCGTACCCATATAGGCGAGATCCGCGCCCATCGCCTGCGCCGCCAGCACATCTTCACCGTGAGACAAACCGCCCGCCAGCAGAATCGTGCCGTCGAACACCTCGCGGATCTCATGCACCAGAACGAACGGATTGATCGTGCCAGCATGGCCACCGGCCCCGGCGGCCACCGCAATAATGCCATCGACCCCGGCTTCTGCCGCCTTGCGCGCATGCTTCTGATTGGTCACAT
The DNA here is from genome assembly GCA_001314845.1 of Marinobacter excellens HL-55. Classification (GTDB taxonomy): domain Bacteria; phylum Pseudomonadota; class Gammaproteobacteria; order Pseudomonadales; family Oleiphilaceae; genus Marinobacter; species Marinobacter excellens_B. The sequence goes on along the minus strand of LJZQ01000026.1, from coordinate 25,763 downwards.
CATGAAACACCAGCCCACCGTAGCTGTGTACCGCCTCCACCACCTGACTGGCAGCGCCCAGAGACGTAATCACAATCGGCACCTGATGCTTCACACACAATTCCAGATCCGCCTGCCAGCGTGGGTTGGTACGATGCACCACCAGATTCACTGCATAGGGCGCAGTGACGTTGTCTGGATGAGCGGCTTTCCAATTAGTCAGCTCGGTATTCATCTGCACCAGCCACTGCTCAAAATCCTCACTACTGCGCTGGTTCAGAGCCGGAAAACTCCCCACAACCCCGGCCTTACAGCAGGCCAGCGCCAACTCGGGCGAAGAAATCAGAAACATCGGCGCGGCAATCAGCGGCAAACAAAGACTGTTTTTTAGTTGAGTAGGTAATGGCATGATTAATCCTTGGTTTTTATTGGAACTTTTTCGGGATATGAGAGATCTTAGCTTGCTTGGCAAATGTAAGGGAATCGTTCTAACGAATGACCGCAAAAAATAAAAGGAGCCCCTGATGGGTGAAGCAAAACGACGTAAACAGACCGGTGCCCCCTCGCCGCGCAACAACGGAAACAGAAAACCGGCGATCATCGGGGTTTCCGTGGTCGTGGCAATCGCCGTCATCGTCGGTGTGTACGCTATGACCAGACCGCCCGCGCCCAGCTCCGACTCGTTACCGGTTGCTGCCCCCAACGCATCCGACTTTCCCGCGTCCCTGGATCAGTACGGCATCTCCGTCGGCCCTTCGGATGCCCCCGTCGTCGTCCGCGAATTCGCCGACTACCAATGCCCCGCCTGCGCCAGCTTCGCCCCGGCCAGTAAGCGCCTGAAAGACGAATACGTCAACACCGGCAAAGTCCGCTTCGTCTACTTCGACCTGCCCCTGCGCCAACATCAAAACGCCGTGCCCGCCGCCCAGGCAGCCCGCTGCGCCGGCGACCAGGGTCAATACTGGCAAATGCACGACAAGCTGTACGACGCTCAAAGCGCATGGAGCGGCTCAAACGACCCGGTCGTCACCTTCACCCGCTACGCCAACGATCTGGGCCTGGAAGAACGCCGCTTCCGCCGCTGCCTGACCACAGAACTGCATAAAGAAGCTGTCGAAGACAGCTTGGAAGTGGCCGTGCAAATGCGGGTGACCAGCACCCCGACGGTGATGGTAGACAACATCCAGTTAACAAGAGCAGGCTGGGGTCAGTTGTCAGCGGTCGTCGAGCGTGAGCTGAATAAATCGAATAACTAATCAATCAGCGCCTAACCACCTCGACGGCGAATTGAAAGGTTAGCCGTTGGCCGGAGAAGACCTCCCAAAAGCCTGCGGAGCCATGGGTGGAGCGCGTAAGCGCTTCACGGGCTGGCCATGGATGGCCAGCCCAGGACCCTCAGCGCGACGCAGGAGCAATTAGCGCTGAGGGGCGGAGCGGAGCGTACAGGGATGTATTCACAGCGTCTTTTGGGAGGTCTTCTCCGGCCAGCGGCGGGCTCAAGGCGGTCAAGATAAGGGCTTCCCCAACTTGCGCCCAATGTCTAATTCGTTAAACTCTGGCCCCAAACACAAACCCCAAACCATGCTCCGGATTTACGATCCGGCCCGCAGGAGAAAACCATGAGCAACGAAATCGTCGTCTGCGCACTCTACAAGTTCGCCGTTCTGAATGATTACAAAGAACTACGCCAGCCTCTAATGAAGCTGATGCTCGAAAAAGACGTCCACGGCACCCTGCTTTTGGCCCGTGAAGGCATCAACGGCACCATCGCCGGCAGCCGTGAAGGCATCGACACCATCAAAGCCTGGCTCAGCAGCGACCAACGCTTTGAAGGCATCGACTACAAAGAATCCTACGTCGACATTCAGCCCTTCAAACGCACCAAAGTTAAGCTGAAAAAAGAAATCGTCACCATGGGCGTCGACGGCATCGACCCCAAACGCATCGTCGGCACCTACGTTGATGCCACCGCATGGAACGACCTGATCTCCGACCCCGACGTACTGCTCGTCGACACCCGCAACCAGTACGAAGTCGTGATCGGAACCTTCAAAAACGCCGTCAATCCGGCCACTGACACCTTCCGGGAATTTCCCGAGTATGTGAAACAGAATCTGGATCCAGCCAAACACAAAAAAGTCGCCATGTTCTGCACCGGCGGCATCCGCTGTGAAAAATCCACGGCGTACCTGAAAGAACAAGGCTTTGAAGAGGTGTATCACCTCAAAGGCGGCATCCTGAAATACCTGGAAGACGTACCCCAGGAACAAAGCTTGTGGCAAGGCGAGTGCTTTGTGTTTGACGATAGGGTAACCGTCAACCACAGCCTTGAGCGCGGCGACTATGACCAGTGCCACGCCTGCCGCCGACCGATTACCGAAGACGATAAACATCGCCCGGAATACGAACAGGGCGTTAGCTGCCACCAGTGCATTGAGTCACTGACCGAAGAGCAGAAAGCCAGATTCAAAGAGCGCGAACACCAGATGCGACTGGCTGAAGAGCGCGGAGAAGTGCATGTAGGGGGTGAGGCTGCCCGCATCATTGCCGAACGAAAGGCCCGCAAGAAGGCCGAGCGTGAGCAGCAAGCCCGTAGAAGTCTGGAGGGAGAAGCAGCGCGTAAGCCTGCAACGAACTGATAACGATCCCGACCAAGGAGACATTATGGGTATCCGAACACCACTGGCGATTGCGTGCCTGGCGCTGGCCCCGATGGCACAAGCTCAGGACAGCCGCAACTGGGATGGCGAAGCCGAGCTTGGCTTTCTCATGACCTCGGGCAATACCGACGAAACCAAGCTGGATGGCCGCCTGGGCTTGAAGCATGAGACCGAGACCTGGCGTAACACCGGGGACTTCCGCTCCCGGTACACCGAGGCCGAAGACCAGACCACCGCTGAGGAATACAAGGCAGCGCTGGAAGCAGACTACAAGTTTGATGAGCAGCAATACTGGTTTGTTCGCGGTGCCTATGAAGACGACCGGTTCTCTGGTTATGACTTCGAGTCCACATTGACCACCGGTTATGGAAACCGTGTTTGGCAGCAGGGTGATCGCTCGTTTCTGGACCTTTCGATCGGAGGCGGTTATCGCTACAACAAGCTCAGAGAAGATGATGTCGACGGCAGCAACACCGAAGAAGAGGCCATCGCAAGATTAGCGGGGCAGTTTGATTATGCGCTGTCTGAATCCGCGTTGTTTCGCCAGAAACTGAGCACCGAGATTGGCCTGGATGAGAACAACACCATTAGCCAGTCCGAAACGTCACTGCAAAGCAGCATCGTGGGCAGCTTGTCCATGAAGCTGGCGTATCGGGTCAAGCATGTGTCCGATGCCCCTGCTGGCTCAGACAAAACCGATACCGAAACGTCCCTGTCGTTACTGTACGGCTTCTGAGACAAGAGTTCCTGGCTATAAAAAAGGGCGAATGGTTTAACCATTCGCCCTTTTTTTCGCCGTCTCAACTACACGTTATTCCTCAGTCCCAACTCGTCCGGGTAGGGCGTCAGGTACTTCTGGGTGTGCAGGTAATCCACCGGTTCCTTGCGCTGGGCCAGCCGCAGTAAGGTCATCGGCACCACCAACGGAATTTCACCCCGGCGGTAGGCTTCGATCTGCTCCAGCAACACCGTTTTTTCCTCGGCCAACATGCCCTCTTTCAGAAAACCCAACAAATGCTGCATGGCATTCACATGGGAGCCACGGCTGACTTTCTGGGTCATAGCCTCCATAAACAGATGGATGTAACGGTCGGCAATGGTCGCCAAAGGTTCCGACTTCAGGTCACCCAGCATGGGGCCAAGCTGGCGGTAGATCTTCTCGGAGTGCGCCAGCAGGGTGAATTTGTGACGGGTATGAAAGTTAATGAGTGCCTGCTTGCCAAGGTTTTCGCCGGCGACGTTCTGCATCCAGTCGTCGTAGGCGAACACCCGCTCAATGAAGTTTTCCCGCAGCAAGTTGTCGTTCAGGCGGCCTTCCTCTTCCACCGGCATCAACGGGAACGCCTTCATCAGCGCATCGGCAAACATGCCCCTGCCGTCTCGATGCACAAAACTGCCCTCGGCGTTGTGTACTTTGATCCGCTCCATACCGCAGCTGGGGGACTTGGCCATCAGGATATAGCCGCGCAGATCCGCCAGGGTGGGCAGAATGTCGCGGATAAAGCCCTGCATGGACTCGGTGTGATCCGCCGCGCCGCGGCTCTCAACCAGGTGCAGGCCATCGGCGTGTTCGCGCAGCTGTATGGCCGGTCGGGGCACACCCAGGCCGGCTTCCAGTTCCGGGCATATAGAGCGGAATTCAAAATGTTTTGCCAGCACTTGCGTGCAGTAACGGGAATGCTTGTGGCCACCGTCGTGGCGAACTTCCTTGCCGAGCAGACAAGTGCTAATGCCAACAGGAATACCGGTCACTAAAACTCTCCAGCCAAAGGATGATCCGACAACGCTTAACTATACGTGCGGAAAGTATAACCTGACCATACATACGTGGGCTGGAATCGCGAAAGCGCTAGTGGCCGTAAACCATCATGGTGGTGTTGCTGATGACAAAATCGGTGAACTGCACAGAACCAATACTGGTACCGCCCACCTTGAATACCGGCATGTCTATGTCTGCGCGGAACTCCACATCGTGAATCGACAGGCCATCTTTGCCAGACACAGCCCCGGTGCCACGGGACAACTTGGCGGTGGCGTGGGCCATACCAAAATGGCCGAGCGTATCGTTGCCCCGGCGGTTATGGATTTGCAGTCCCTCAATACCGACGGCGGCGAAGTTGAAGATAAAGATAAGGTCTGCGGCATCCCAGTTCAGGCTGCCGTTGGTCACTTCAAAATGGGTGTCGAGCTGCAGCTCCGAGCCCGACACCGTGTTGCCGTTGGCCAGGGTGCGGGTTGAGTTGCCACCGTTGCGAATAACCAGATCGGTCGGGCCAATATAGCCCTGCAGGTTGATGTCAGAAAACAGGTTGGTGCTGCCATCGGTGCCGGAGGTGGTGATGGCGTCGATGGCCAGCTCAAAGTCTACGGCTTGCAGATAGTCTTCAAGACTGGTGGGGTCGCCGTAATCGGTGGCGCCCAGGTGAATTACAAGATCACCGCTGTTGAACTGTTTGCCAAAGCTGCCCGCGACCGAATACTTTGCCAGTGCGTCAGCGACATCCGGATTGCTGGTATCGATCAGGCCCGCGTTGGCACGGCGGGCGATTTCCGAGAAGCCGTGGGTCAGCACCTCGCCCTCGCCGGCAATATCGATGGTCATCTTGAGGTTGTCCAGCACCGAATCATTGTGGCCGGACAGCTGCAAGCCGTTAACGCTCAGGGTGCCCTCGTCGGTCCAGGCCAGGCGATCAATGCTCAATTTGGTTTCCAGCTCGATAGACACCCCGGCTTGCCCTGTGACCGAAGCCATGGCGGAGTCGTCCAGCGGTGTGAAATCGGCCAGGGCGGGCATCGGTACGCCGCCGGCAACAAGGCAGGCAAACGCCAGTGTTGGCCTGAATGGGTGCAGGATAAAAGTAGACATGGTGGCCCCGGTTTCTGTTCGACGGATTCTTGTTGTTATTCAGTGGCCTGAAAGCGCACTGAAGGGCCGCAGGGACAGCAGGACCAAGGCTGCGGTGATTATTTGTTACACAGTGTTACTGTATGCCGGCACCGCCGGCGGATCTGTGTGACTGATCACATCTTGAGCGCGAGGGTGCGGGCTCAGCCCAGAGCCTGCTGGATGAGCTGCTTCTGGTGCTCAGCGAAGTCGTGAATGAGCCGTTGGGTTTTGGTGGTATCACGCGCCATCACGGCCTTAGGCAGCTCGGCGAAGAATGTGCTGGTCTGAGCCAGCCCCTGCCGGTACCGGTCCGCGCCAAGGTAATAGGCGCGGCTGACCGCCGGTTTGAAGTTGGAAAGAGCCTCGGTCAGGAATGGGTTGTCGACCACCGCACAGCAGGTTTCCATAACGTTAAAGCTGGCCTCCACCACCGCGCTGATGTCTGCCTGCGGTTGCCGGATCTGCTCGGTCACCTGGCTGACAGAGTTGAGCAATGTGTCCAGATCTGTTTCTTGCCAGCGTTCGCATAAGCGGGTTGCCAGCATCACTAGCAGGTGCATGTAAACATCGTAGAGTTCGGCGGCGTAATCGGCATTCAGTTTGGTCGCAGAGGCGCCTTTCCGGGGGGTGATTTCCACCAGGTGCCAGCGTTCCAGAGTGTAAAGCGCCTCTTTGACGGAAGCCCGGCTGACTTTCAATTCAACCGCTAACGGCGCTTCATGAATGCGCTCCCCAGGGCGGATTTGCCCGGTCATGATGCGCTCGGCCAGGTAATTGGCGATTTGCTCGGCCAGGGTGTTGGGCACCTGAAAATCCATAATGGCTCTCTGAAACATTGGGGGCGCCAGTCTATCATAGCCTTGAAATCCAACGCTCTTGCACTCAGGTATAAAGGTTGAACTCTTAATTTAATTAAGGAAAACCACCATGCCCAAGCATTTTGAGCAGGCGCCTGGCCTGCACGACGCACCGGTCCCTGAGACAGAGGGTTTTGTCTTTAACCAGACCATGATGCGCATCAAAGAGCCTGAGCGTTCGATGGATTTTTATACCCGGGTAATGGGTATGCGCCTGGTGCGCAAACTGGATTTTCCGGAGATGAAATTTACTCTGTATTTTCTGGGGTATCTGGACGACAAACAGGCTCAGCTTGTACCCGATGATGATGCCCATCGCACCACCTATACATTTGGCCGGGAAGCCATGCTGGAGCTGACCCACAACTGGGGCACCGAAGAAGACGCAGACTTTGCCTACCACAATGGCAACGACCAGCCTCAGGGCTTTGGCCACATTGGTATTGCGGTACCGGATGTTTACAGCGCCTGTGAGCGCTTCGAGAAACTGGGTGTGGAGTTTGTTAAAAGACCGGACGACGGCAAAATGAAAGGCCTGGCCTTTATCAAAGACCCGGACGGCTACTGGATTGAAATCCTGCAGCCGAACATGCTGGAAAAAACCCGCAAATAGATCGGATCGGCCGGGCCCGGCTTCAGCCTTCCTGGCGGGTGCCGGGTGCCCTGCCATAACGTGACGCGACGATCACCGCGACCGTCAGGATCACCGCCCCGGCAATGCCGATCGGCCCCAGTATTTCCCCCAGAATCAGCCACGCCAGCAACGCCACAAACAACGGCTCCAGCGTCACGATGATGCTGGAGAGCGTGGCCGGTGTGGTCTTCATCCCCGCGAAAAAGCACAGGTAACCGATACAGGTGGGCACCACGCCGATGTACAGAATCATCAACCAATGCTGAATGCCCAGAGTGCCTAAGCCGTCAAAGCCCCCGCTGATGGCGACGACCGGTAACAGCAACAGTGCAGCGGTCGAAAAGCAGATGAAGGCTGTGGTGAAAACCGGCGTGCCGGCGGAGTTGTAACGGCTGGTCAGAGTGAACCCGGTGTACACAGCCGCCGCCAGCAGTGCCACCAGAATGCCCGCCAGGCGCAGGGTGCCGGCGGTGCCCATGTCACTGATAACCAGCATACTGGTGCCAAGGATCGCGGCCACAGCTGCCACGATGGTCAGCAGGCCAGGTTTTTCGCCCAGCAGCGGCGCGGCCAGGATTGCCACCAGCACCGGCGGTAAGCAGAGCGAAATCAGTGTCGCAATACCCGCACCGGTCAAATCCACCGCGAGCAGATAGCTGCCTTGATAGAACGCCTGGAAAAGCCCCATGGCGGCCAGTGGCAACAGGGCTTTTTTGGTGAGCCCGCGCAACGAACTCCCTGGAGCATTTTGGCCCGGGTGAGCCGCTTCGAGCTGGCGCTGCTCGCGGCGCATGAGCAGCCAGAAAAAGGGCAGGGCAACCACCAGCCGCAGCAGGGCAAGGGTGATGGCCGCCAGTTCGGTGCCGGTAAACAGGAACTTGGCAACAATGCCTGTAGTGCCCCAGAGCAATGCGGCCAGAGCAATGAGAAGCGCGCCTTGGATCATGAAAAAGCCAGAGTTGGATCAACAGAAGCGGGAAAGACTAACAGCGGCAGGCGGGTGACACCAGTGGTGGGAAATACGGGCAGCAGGGCGCTGCCCGTAACGGCTTATTCGACCGACAAGCGCTCGGCGTTGTTCTCAACAGTGCGGGCGCCAATGCCTTTTACGTTGGCGAGATCTTCTACCGACTGGAACGGACCGTTCTTATCACGGAAGGCCACGATGGCTTGCGCCTTGCTTTCACCAATGCCGTTCAACGAGGCGAGTGTGGCTACATCGGCGGTGTTGATGTTAACAGCGCTTGATTCGTTGGCGTGGGCAAAGCCTGTCGCCAGGGAGAAGAGCAGAACGAGGGTTGCGAGAATGCCTGTGTGCTTCATTGGAGAGCTCCGTATGTTTTATGGCGTTGTTGTGTTCCGTCAGGGAGACAAGCCAGTGATTAATACTGCATATGTTCGCTGTGGGTGCGGTGCGATCTGGGGGAGGGTATTACGAAGAGTGTGGAGTTAGTGCACGGAAGGGACCACTGTCCATGTAGTCCCGAAATTCCGTGGCTGACCCCTGCCTGATCCTTCAGGCTGCGCATCATCCTGAGCACTTCGTCCTTGCGTTCATCCCTGTAGCCCTGATCCTTCGGGCAACTCCGTGTTCCCTGGAGTTCTCTTCCCTGAACCAACATCCGTGCTGGCTTGTCATCCCTGACAACGGACATTCTACGCAGGGCGGTTTCATTAATAATCGGACATCTGCCCCCTGGCGTGTGCGACATCTCTCACACGTCTGTGAGCCGTCAGGTGAACCCTAATTCATTGTTTGACCGCTACTTTTCGGGCAATTTCTTGCCCGGACTTGTGGGCCTCTGCTGCTTCTCTGATGCGTTCCATGGTGATCTCCCGCACCGCTTTCTGGCTGGTACGGATGTGCATGGTAAGCCGGTCTGCCGCTTCGGCAGCGTGGCCGGTTCTCAGTGCCTCCAGGATTTGTGCGTGTTCAACGTAGGTGGCGTCTACCCGGTCGTCACGGGTAAAGTCCAGCCGGCGGATAATCCGCAGGCGGTCGGTGATTTCCCGGTGTATGCGGGTCATCTCCCGGTTGCCGGCGGCGGCCACCAGGTCGCAATGAAAGCTTTCGTCCAGCGCCCGAACGGTACTGCCCACGGCCCGCTCGGAGGGGTGGTCAGGGTTCCAGATGGCAATCAGGGTGCGCAGGGTTTGCGGTTCTTCGGGCATGGCGCAAATCTTGTGCATGGCGGCCCGTTCCAGGGTGATCCGCAGGTCATACAGTTCTTCGACCTGCTGGAAGTCAAACGGCTTGACCTGCCAGCCGCTGCGGAACAGCACGTCAACGTAGCCTTCCCGCTGCAGCCGGTACAAGGCCTCGCGCACGGGGGTGCGGCTGGCGTCCAGGCGAGCACCCACGTCCCCCTCGCTGAATTTGTCCCCAGGGATCAACCGGAACTCAAAAATATCGTCCTTCAGGGCTTCGTAAACCCTATCTGCCATGGAGGCTTTTCTTTTAACGGTTGTTTTCATTTTCGAGTTTGCCCTCTTTTGGGGTGTCCTCTTGTCTGGTTTCTGGCGCTGGGTTTGGGGGTCGGGGAGGCTTTTCAAAAGACGCCGTGAATACGTCCCTGTAGGCTTGAGTGCGACATCCCTGTCGCACACACTTTTGAAAAGCCTCCCCGACCCCCAAACCCCACTCCCTATGCCTGCGAGAGGTGATGGCCGCAATCACTGGAGCTAACCAAGCCGCTGTGCGGGAACCCCTCCACAGACTGTGCGCAGCAGGGATGCTGCGCTCAAGCCCCCATGGATGGGTTCACGGCGTGTCTGTGGAGGGGTTCCCGCACAGCGGCGCCCACGCACACACAGAAGGCCAGCACCAAAAGCGCCGATCTCCCAAGCTAGACCTCAATGCTTAGCAGGGGCTCCCCGGGAGTAACGGATTTACCGGGCTCAACATGCATGGCGCTGATCTTGCCGGACAGAGTTGCGTTTACCTCGAACTCCATCTTCATAGCCTCTACGATCACCAACGGATCACCCTCCGCCACCGTATCACCGGGCTTCACCAGGCACTTCCAGATGTTACCGGCAATCTCCGCACTCACCAGCTCCCCAAACCGCTCAAGGCTGGAAGCGTCCACTTTCGGTGGTGCCTTTGCCAAGCGGTCCAGTTCTTCCGCTTCGCTTTCTTTCCACAAGGCCACCTCTTTAGCGTAGGCCGCTTGCTGCAGTTTGCGGAACTCGGCAATGGAATTTTCGTTGGCGTCCAAAAAGGCCTGGTGGGATTTCAGGTCGAAGGTTTCCTCTTCGATCTTGATCTCCAGCTTGCCAGCGCGGAACTGGTCGCGCATTTCGGTCAGTTCGTCTTCGGTGACCGGGTAGTAGCACACCTGGTCGAAGAACCTCAGCAGCCAGGGCGCGCCTTCGGCGAACTGTTGGTTCTTCAGGTACTTGTTCCAGATCGGAAGGGTACGACCCACCAGCTGGTAGCCGCCGGGGGAGTCCATGCCGTAGATGCACATGTAGATACCGCCGATGCCCACGGTGCCTTCGGCGGTGTAGGTTCTGGCCGGGTTGTATTTGCTGGTGAGCAAACGGTGGCGTGGGTCCAGGGGCACGGCGCAGGGGGCGCCGAGGTAAACGTCGCCCAGGCCCAGGATCAGGTAGCGGGCGGAGAACAGCACGTCGCGGACGTCTTCTCGGCTGGGCAGGCCGTTGATGCGTTGCATGAAGTCGACGTTGTTGGGCAGCCAGGGTGCCGTGTCGCGCACGGACTGGCGGTATTTATCGACGGCTTCCAGGGTGGCGCTGTCTTCGAAGGCCATGGGCAGGTGCACCACCCGGCTGCGCACTTTCAGCTCGTCGGTGGCCGGTAGAGTGTTTTCCAGATCCAGCAGGTAGGTCATCAGGGATTCCTGGGGCAGAATCCGGGAGTCGTACCGCAGCTGCAGGGAGCGTACGCCCGGCGACAGTTCCAGCAGTCCGCTGGGTTGCACGTCGGCGATGGCTTCCATCAGTGAATGGATGCGCATGCGGGCACCCAGGTCGAGCACGTTGGCACCGTATTCGAGCAGGATGTATTGGTCACCGGCCTGGCGGTAGGTGACTTCCGGGCGGCCATCGGTTTCGTCCAGGTGGGCGAGGATGGTTGCAGACAAGCCATTCAACGGGGCCAGATCTGGCGTGATCAGGTTGACTGCCGGCGGTGCCATCAGGCTCTTGATGGCGAGCTCCTGGCGTTCCGACAATTTAACCGCAGTATCGCAATCAATGGCCACAAAGCGGATGGTGTCGCCGGGTTTTACCTGGCCCACTTTCCACAATTCTGCCTTGGCAATGGTCACCGGGCACACAAAGCCGCCCAAGCTGGGGCCGTCTTTGGTGAGGATAACCGGCATATCACCGGTAAAGTTGATCGAGCCGATGGCATATTCAGTGTCATGGATGTTGGAGGGGTGCAGGCCCGCTTCGCCGCCGTCTTCACGGGTGAATTCCGGTTTCGGGCCGTTCAGGCGAATGCCCAGGCGGTTGGAGTTGTAATGTACCTCCCAGTCCTGCTCGAAGAATTTCTCGATGGATTTTTCCGAGAAGAAATCCGGGGCGCCGTGGGGGCCATAGAGCACGCCGATTTCCCAGTGACTGGGGTAATCCGGGATCAGGTCCGGGTCGGCCGGTGCGGGGTCGTGGGTTGGTCCCGGTGTGGTGCAGGCGGGCAATTCCAGCTGGCTGATGCCCAGCATGTCGCCCGGGCGCAAAGGCCGGCCGCCGTGGCCGCCGAACTGGCCGAGGGCAAAGGTGGAGCGGCTGCCCAGATACACCGGCACATCAAAGCCACCGCGTACCGCCAGGTAAGTACGGCAACCCTTGATGGCCTTGCCGACGGCCAGCACCTGGCCGGCTTTGACGGTGATGGGTTTCCAGAATTCGACGGCCTTGTCGTCCAGGGTGGCTTCGGTCAGCGCGCCGGTCAGGGCCACCACTGCATCTTTGTGGAATTTCAGGCTGGGGCCGATCAGTGTGGCTTCGAGGCCGGCGGCGTCGTTGTGGTTACCGACAATCCGGTTGGCGATGCGGAAGGCGTAATCGTCCATCGGGCCACTGGGCGGCACGCCGATGTTCCAGTAGCCCACCCGGCCCGGGTAATCCTGCACCGTGGTGTAGGTGCCGGGTTTGATGATCTCGGCCACCGACGGTTTGAATTCGAAGCTTTCCAGCGCGCGGGTAGACACCACGCCTTCGGCAAAGCTTTTCTGGGCCACCACCTGGCGCAGGTAGTCCAGGTTGGTGGCGATGCCCATCAGGCGGGTTTCTGCCAGGGCGGCTTTCAGTTTGGTCAGGGCATCGGCGCGGTCGGTGCCGTGTACGATCAGCTTGGCGATCATCGGGTCGTAGTGGGCTGAGACTTCACTGCCGTTTTCCACCCAGGTGTCTACCCGCACGCCGTCCTCCGGCCAGTACACATCGGTCAGCTCACCGGGGGAGGGCTGGAAATCCTTCAGCGGGTCTTCGGCGTAGATGCGCACTTCCATAGAAGCACCATTCAGGCTGGGCTGAAAGCTGGCCAGGTCCGGGCTTTCGTTGGCGGCAATCTTCAGCATCCACTCGATCAGGTCCAGACCGGTGACAGACTCGGTCACCGGGTGCTCTACCTGTAAGCGGGTATTCACTTCCAGAAAGTAGAACTCGTCCCGCTCTTCGTCGTAAATGTATTCCACGGTGCCGGCGGAGCGGTAATTCACCGATTGCCCAAGCGACACGGCGGCGTCCAACATGGCCTGGCGGGTGGCGACCGGCAGGTTGGGCGCCGGGGTTTCTTCCACCACCTTCTGGTTGCGCCGCTGCAGGGAGCAATCCCGCTCGCCCAGGGCGACCACGTTGCCGTGGCCATCGCCGAACATCTGCACTTCCACATGGCGGGCCCGGGCGATGAAGCGCTCCAGGAACACGCCGCTGTCGTTGAAAAAGCTCTGGCCTTGGCGGCGCACGGTTTCAAAGGCTTCACGCAGTTCGTGGTCGCTGTTGCAGCGGGTCAGGCCGATGCCGCCACCGCCGGCAGTGCTTTTCAGCATCACCGGATAGCCCAGGCGCTCGGCGGTTTGCAGGGCTTCGTCCAGGCTTTCCAACAGGCCGCTGCCCGGAGCCAGGGGTACGCCGGCGGCTTCGGCCAGTTCCCGTGCCCGGTGCTTCAGGCCGAATTCGCGCATTTGGGTGGGCGTGGGCCCGATAAACACAATGCCTTCGGCTTCGCAGGTTTCGGCAAAGTCGGCATTTTCGGAGAGAAAGCCGTAACCGGGAATGATGGCTTGTGCGCTGGTCTGTTTGGCCGCTGCCAGAATCTGGGCCTTGTCCAGATAGGTTTCGCTGGCGCCTTTGCCCGCCAGGGCTACAGCCTCATCGGCACTGCTTACGTGCAGGCTGTGGCGGTCTTCGTGAGAATGTACGGCTACGCTGGCCACGCCCATGGCTTTGAGGGTGCGAATGGTGCGGACGGCGATTTCGCCTCGGTTGGCTATTAGGACTTTGTTGAACATGGTATTGAAACTCCTTGTAGGTGGATCAGGCCCGGTGCTGGGTGGGGTCAGACCCGCAGGGTCTGACCCCGATTCGCGACTTGGGTGCGTGGACCCGCGGGGGCTGACGCCGAATCGAATTAGTTGGCAGTGGCGGTCCCGGATTTGATGAAGGCGCGCCAGCCGCCGAATTCGGTGACGTCTCTGGCGCCGTTAAAGCCGTAGCCTTCGCAGATGAAGCCGTTTACCCAGCGGCCATCGGCGAGTTCCACGTTGCCGATGCCGAGTGGGGCGGGGATCAGGTCGACGAAGGAGCCAAACTCCGAGGCAGCCATTTCCCAGACTTCCAGCACGATGGGTTTGCCGTCGTCCTCCACCCGTTGCAGGCCCGGTTTGGGTGGGGTGGTGTTGGGCAGGGCGAACAGGCGGTAGTTGGGCGTTGTGGTGGTTTGTTCCAGCAACCTGGCCCGGCGTTCGGTGAGCTGAGTGTTCAGGGGCATGCCGGATAAATGCGCGCCTACCACCGCAACCTGAACCATGGGCACGCCGGGTTGGTAAGTGGCCACTTCCTCGGGCCGGGGCTTGTCTGTTGCACCCAGGGGCGTTGGGTGGGCGTTCAGCCATTGGCTGGCCAGGGTTTGCAGCTCGCGGTCTTTCCAGGCGCCGCTGATCAGTGTTACGCCGAAGGGCAGGCCGTCGTCACGGAAGCCGGCGGGCACCGCTAGGGCGCACAAATCCGCCAGGTTGACGAAGTTGGTGTAAGTGCCCAGCTGGCTGTTGAGTTCCACCGGGTTGGCATTCACCGCATCGATGGTGGGGGCGATGGGTGCCGTGGGCACCAGCAGGCCGTCTATTTCAGACAGCAAAGTATCGATCTGGCGCACTAATTCTTCTTTGCGGTATTGGGCTTTAAAGGTATCGGTGGCGCTGAACTTGCCGGCGTTGCTGATGATGCTCCGCACCGTGGTGTTTATGTCTGCGGCGTGGTTGTCCATAAACGCTTCCACTGCCGCGTGGCGCTCGGCCACCCAGGGGCCTTCATAGAGCAGGGCCGCCAGTTCCAGCATGGGGGTGAAATCCAGCGGCACCAGTTCAATGCCGGCGGTGTCCAGCTTGCGCCATTGGCTGAGCGCCGTGTTCCAGGCAGCTTCCGCCTGCTGATCACCAAAAAAACGGGGATTGTCCGGGATCGCCAGACGCTGAACCGGGCCGGAACGGCGAATGGCCGGGGCATCCAGTGGCAAAGCGGTGGGGGCTTTACGGGAATAGGCATCGGCGGGCTCAAAGCCGCTGATACAGTCGGCCACCAGCGCCACATCGTTAATGGTCAGGCCGAACACCGACACGCAATCCAATGACCGGCACGCCGGCACCACACCTTCGATGCTGAACAGCCCTTTGGTGGGTTTCAGCCCCACGAGATTATTCAGCCCGGCCGGCACGCGGCCCGAACCGGCGGTATCGGTACCCAGGGAAAACGGCACCAAGCCACGGGCCACCACAGAGGCAGAGCCAGAGCTGGAGCCGCCGCTGATTACCTTCTTGTTAAAGCTGTTGGATACCGCACCATAAGGCGACCGGGTGCCCACCAGGCCGGTGGCGAACTGGTCCAGATTGGTTTTGCCAATCAAGACCGCGCCGGCGGCTTTGAGCCAGCGCACCACAGCGGCGTCTTGTTCCGGTTGATAAGCAAAGGCCGGGCAGCCGGCGGTGGTTGCCAGCCCGACTGCGTCGATGTTGTCTTTGATGGCGAATGGAATGCCATACAAGGGCAATTGGTCCAGATCGCCATCCACGCTTTCCAGGCGCTCAGACAACTCCACCATGGCGCTGTTCAGTGCCGGGTCATCCAGCCGGGCAATCCAGGCGTTGTCGTTGTCGTCCAGATAATCCAGCAGCTTGCTGATCAGAGCTTCTGGCTCCGCGCCATCCTTATAAGCTTGCTGCCAGTCCGCAATCGTCCATCCGAGAGTGGTGGGCATGGGTTGTCCTCATGTGTGGTCAAACTTGTATACATGAGTATTGGCAAGGCCCGTGCCATTCAGTCCGAACAATCAATTAAAACAATAAAAACAGATAGATAGCCGTTTTCTCATGGTGGGCGCCTGTTTTCTGCCTGCACCACAAGGGAGCACAAACCCCCTGAAAGGCACCAAAATCAGGCCTTAATCTCCAGAAAACGCTCGCTAATCTCAGGGTCCGTTAGCTTGTATACTAGATAAGTTGTTGTTTGTGTTGTGATTTATGGTGAGTTGGAACGGCAGATGCAAAAGCCTGGTTGCGTTCGACGACTTACAACCCAAAGAAAAGGATTCACAACATGAGCATCAAAAAACACGTGAAACTGGGCCTGTCTGCATTGGCACTGTCTGTCTCCTTCCATGCAATGGCGGCGGAAGACCCCATCAAGGTAGGTATCCTGCATTCCCTCTCCGGCACCATGGCGATCAGTGAAACCGCCCTGAAAGACACCATGGAAATGCTGATCGAAAAGCAGAACGAACAAGGCGGCGTTAACGGTCGTAT
Source organism: Marinobacter excellens HL-55 (assembly GCA_001314845.1). GTDB lineage: Bacteria > Pseudomonadota > Gammaproteobacteria > Pseudomonadales > Oleiphilaceae > Marinobacter > Marinobacter excellens_B. Next base: position 9,762 of record LJZQ01000026.1, on the reverse strand, counting down.
GCTGGAAGCGGTGGTGGTAGACCCAGCCTCGAACTGGCCACTGTTCGCTGAAAAAGCCCGCGAGCTGCTGGAAAAAGAAAAAGTCGACGTGATCTTCGGCAACTGGACGTCGGTATCCCGCAAGTCGGTATTGCCGGTAGTGGAAGAGCTGAACGGCCTGTTGTTCTACCCGGTGCAGTATGAGGGCGAAGAGTCCTCTGAAAACGTGTTTTACACCGGTGCCGCGCCCAACCAACAGGCCATTCCAGCGGTGAACTACCTGAAAGACGAGCTGGGCGTTGAGCGCTGGGTACTGGCAGGCACCGATTACGTTTACCCGCGCACCACCAACAAAATCCTGGAAACCTATTTGAAAGACATGGGTGTGGCAGAAGCCGACATCATGATCAACTACACGCCTTTCGGACATTCCGACTGGCAGTCCATCGTCTCTGACATCAAGGCCTTCGGCAGCGCCGGCAAGAAAACCGCCGTGGTCTCCACCATCAACGGCGACGCCAACGTGCCCTTCTACCGCGAGCTGGGCAACCAGGGCATCTCCTCTTCAGACATCCCGGTGGTGGCTTTCTCCGTGGGTGAGCAGGAACTCTCTGGCATCGACACCGGCCCCCTCGTTGGTCACCTGGCGGCGTGGAACTACTTCATGAGCGTAGACAACGACGCCAACTACGATTTCATCGACGCCTGGGTTGAATTCAAAGGCGACGACAAGGCCGTCACCAACGACCCCATGGAAGCCCATTACATTGGTTTCAACATGTACGTTGAGGCAGTGAAAAAAGCCGGCACTACCGACGTAGAGGCGATCAAAGAAGCCATCATCGGTGTCGCCGTACCCAACCTCACTGGCGGCATTGCCACCATGATGCCGAACCACCACATCACCAAACCGGTGCTGATTGGCGAGATCCAGGACAACGGCCAGTTCTCCGTGGTGTGGGAAACCTCCTCCACCGTGGCCGGCGATGCCTGGTCTGACTTCCTGCCGGGTTCCCGTGACCTGATCGCCGATTGGCGCGCCCCGATGAAGTGCGGCAACTTCAACGTTAAAACCGGCAGCTGCGGTGCCTCTGCCGGCGAGCAAGCTCTGGCTGACGCCGAATAAGTCTGTGAGCCAACCCGGGGCGGCGTGATCGCCCCGGGTGTTTCTGGTCTTCGAACCAACGCATCTTTTCAGCTCTTCATTTTCAACAACAGGACGGACCCATGGGCATCCTCCGATCACTCCTATCGCTGCGCCTTGCCTCGCTGCTGGCTTTGTTGATGGCAATCGCAGCCCCGGCCTTCAGCCAGACTGAAGAAGACCCCGGGCAGGCCTTGCTCGCCAACCTGGCTGATGCCTCCCCCCGGCAGATGGACGCCGCCATCGAAGCCATCGTAAACAGCGGCGACCCCAGAGCCAGAAGCTGGCTGGACGCCTTCGGCAACAACCGCCTGAGCCGCAACAAAGACACCGGGCAAGTCGTGGTGGTGTTGCGCAACGTGGGCCGTGACTGGACCATCGCCGACCCCCTGACCGGTGAAAACCTGGGCGAGATCTCCCGCCGGGAACTGGACCGGGTGAACATCAACAACGCCATCCGCGGCAAGCTGGAAGGCGTGCTGGCCATGCTGGACCTTTACTCCACCAACCCAGAGATACAAAGAACCGCCGCCGAAGCCATGATGGGCAAGGTCAACGAGACCGTTATTGAGCCCCTGAATAACCTTCTGGCGCAGGATTTACCGGCTCCGGTTCGCGACCGGCTTGAGCTGGCCGTTGCCATCTATCAACTGGAGCAGGGCGATGCCCAGGCCAAAGCCGACGCCATTACCGCGCTGACCGGCAGCCTGCACAGCCGCGCCCGCGCCGCCCTCAACAAGGCCGTGGCCGGGGATGATCCTGCCATTGCCGCCAGCGCCAAAGTGGCCCTGATATCCATCGAGCAAAAACTGAAAATAAACCGCGCCGCGGAAACCCTGTATTTCGGGTTGTCCCTTGGCTCGGTATTGGTGCTGGCGGCCATTGGCCTGGCCATCACCTTCGGCGTGATGGGCGTGATCAACATGGCCCACGGCGAACTGATCATGCTGGGTGCCTACACCACCTGGGGCATGCAGCAACTGTTTCCTGGCCAACCGGGGCTGGCCTTGATCCTTTCGATACCGGCCGGGTTTATGGTGGCCGCGCTGGCTGGCATCGCCATCGAGCGCAGCGTGATTCAGTACCTCAAAGGCCGCCCGCTGGAAACCCTGCTGGCCACCTTTGGCATCAGCCTGATTTTGCAGCAACTGGTGCGCACCATGATCTCGCCCCAGAACCGCACCGTGGTTACCCCGGAATGGATGAGTGGATCGCTGGTGATCAACGACGCCCTGTCGCTCACCCTCAACCGCATGTACGTGATTGGCTTTGCCCTGGTGGTGTTCGCCGGGCTGATGCTGATCATGCGTAAAACCCGCCTGGGGCTGGAAGTGCGCGCCGTCACCCAGAACCGGGCCATGGCCCGCTCCATGGGCATCAAGGCCACGCGGGTAGACATCATGACCTTTGCCCTGGGCTCCGGTGTGGCCGGGCTGGCGGGTGTGGCGCTGTCACAGATCACCAACGTCGGCCCCAACCTGGGCCAGAACTACATCATCGACTCGTTCATGGTGGTGGTGTTCGGCGGCGTGGGTAACCTCTGGGGCACCCTGGTAGCCGGCCTCACATTGGGCAACATCAACCAGATTCTGGAACCCTGGGCTGGCGCAGTACTGGCCAAGATCATGGTGCTGGTAATGATCATCCTGTTCATTCAAAAACGGCCGAGGGGGCTATTTCCCCAAAAAGGCCGAGCGGCGGAGGGCTGAGTTATGGCTTCATCACAAACCTGGCTGCTCCGGCCCTTGCAGGAGCGTTCCACCCAGATCTTCCTGGGCGTGCTGTTCAGCGCCTTGATCGTGGTCACCTTTTTGCACCTGTTCATGCCACAGGACAGTGCCCTACACGTGAGCGCCTACACCGTCACCCTGCTGGGTAAATACCTGTGTTACGCCTTGCTGGCGGTGGCGGTAGACCTGGTGTGGGGTTACCTGGGCATTCTCAGCCTGGGCCACGGCGCCTTCTTTGCCCTGGGAGGCTACGCCATGGGCATGTACCTGATGCGCCAGATTGGCGATCGCGGTACCTACGGCGACCCGGTACTGCCAGACTTCATGGTGTTCCTGAACTGGGACACACTACCCTGGTACTGGCAGGGCTTCGACATGGCCTGGTTCGCCTTCATCATGGTGCTGCTGGCCCCGGGCCTGCTGGCGCTGGTGTTCGGCTTCCTGGCCTTCCGCTCCCGGGTAACCGGGGTGTACCTGTCGATCATCACCCAGGCGCTCACCTTCGCGCTGATGCTGGCCTTCTTCCGTAACGAAATGGGTTTTGGCGGCAACAACGGCCTGACCGACTTCCGCGATATCCTAGGCTTTAACCTGCGCACCGACGCCACAAGGCTGGGGCTGTTCATCGCCACCGGCATCGCCCTGGCCATCGGCTACCTGATTTGCCGGGGCATTGTGACCAGTAAGCTGGGCCGGGTAAGCGTGGCCTGCCGGGATGCCGAAGCCCGCACTCGCTTTTTGGGGTACCGGGTGGAACGGGTGCAGCTGTTTGTGTTCGTGGTGTCCGCCATGCTGGCGGGCGTGGCCGGGGCCTTGTACGTGCCGCAAGTCGGCATCATCAACCCCAGTGAATTCTCACCGCTGTTCTCTATTGAAATCGTGGTGTGGGTCGCCCTGGGTGGTCGCGCAACGCTTTACGGGGCGGTGATCGGCGCCATCCTGGTGAACTACGCCAAAACCGTGTTCACCGGCGTAATGCCGGATGCCTGGCTGTTCGCCCTGGGCGCGCTGTTTGTGCTGGTGACCGTGTTCCTGCCCAAGGGCATTGCCGGCCTGCTGCAAAAGCGCAGAAAAGCCAAAGACGACGACCCCGCCACCGGGCAGGAGGCCACCGCATGAGCATGTTTGAACAACTCACCAACCGCGACCAGGTATTTGAATTCCTAGCCCCGGCCGCCTCCCCGGTGGATGTGCGCCACGGCCCCATCCTGTACCTGGAAGACGTGAACGTGAGCTTTGATGGCTTCAAGGCCATCAACAACCTGAACCTGACCATCGACGACGGCGAACTGCGCTGCATCATCGGCCCCAACGGCGCGGGCAAAACCACCATGATGGACATCATCACCGGTAAAACCCGCCCGGATACCGGCTCCGTATGGTTCGGCAGCCGTCACAACCTGCTGACCATGAACGAGCCGGACATCGCCAGCCTGGGCATCGGCCGCAAGTTCCAGAAACCCACGGTGTTTGAAGCCCTCACCGTGTTTGAAAACCTGGAACTGGCCATGGCCACCGACAAACGCATTTTCCCAACGCTGACCGCCATCATGAAGCCCGAATACCGGGACCGCATCGACGAAGTGCTGGAGATGATCAAGCTGAAAACCCTGCGCGACAAACCCGCCGGTATCCTCTCCCACGGCCAGAAACAGTGGCTGGAAATCGGCATGCTGCTGATGCAGAAACCCAGGCTGCTGCTGGTCGACGAACCCGTCGCCGGCATGACCGAACAGGAAATGGAACGCACTGCCGAACTGCTCACCAGCCTGGCCGGCAAACAGTCCGTGGTGGTGGTAGAGCACGACATGGGCTTTGTGCGCTCCATCGCCCGCAAAGTCACCGTGCTGCACCAGGGCAGCGTGCTGGCCGAAGGCACCATGGACCAGGTCTCCAACGACCGGGAAGTGATCAAGGTTTACCTCGGGGAGGAGGCGTAATGCTCAAGATCCAGAAGCTCAATCAATACTACGGCGAAAGCCACACCCTCTGGGACCTGGACCTGGACATCCCCCAGGGCCAGTGCACCTGCGTAATGGGCCGCAACGGTGTAGGCAAAACCACCCTGATGAAATGCATTATGGGCGAGGAAACCACCAGCAGCGGCAGCATAGAGTTCGCCCAAGATGTGGAACTTACTAAAAAGAAAATCGAAGACCGATCACGCCTCGGCATTGGCTACGTGCCCCAGGGCCGACAGATATTTCCGCTGCTAACCGTGGAAGAAAACCTGCGCACCGGTTTGGCTGTGCGCAAAGATGGCAGCAAAAAAATCCCCGAGCGGGTGTACGAGCTGTTTCCGGTGCTGAAGGAAATGAAACACCGCCGGGGCGGCGACCTTTCTGGTGGGCAGCAACAGCAACTGGCCATTGGTCGAGCGCTGGTGATTGAGCCCAGGCTGCTGATTCTGGATGAGCCGGGGGAGGGGATTCAGCCGAACATTGTGGCGCAGATTGGGGAGGTTATTCGCAAATTGATCGAAGAGGATGGGCTGACCGTGCTGCTGGTTGAGCAGAAGTTGCCGTTTGCGCGGAAGTATGCGGATCGGTTTGCGATTCTGGATCGGGGGAGGAGGGTTGCTGAGGGGGGGATTGCGGGGTTGACCGATGAACTTATCAGGAAGCACCTGACGGTCTAGCCACCTGGATATTCTCCCGCTTCGAGAGTCCTATAAGACCTGAACATAACGACTCCGTGCCGAGTGATGCTTGGTACGGAGTTTTTGTTTTCGAACTAATTGAGGCGAACTACGCAAATTTGGGGGCAGTTCGACAAAGCATCGGCGATTGGCTAATAAACAAAAGCGAACATTCACGGCCGCTCATGTCCACACGTTTCTCTCTCCCTGAAACACTCCGCGCAGCCTGCTCTGCCATCGCCGGCCACCTGACGGCGATCGACATCTCTGTTGCCTTCGATGTGCCGGTCGGGCCAGCCATTGTGGTCATGACCTTGGGCATAGCTTTGCTCTGGTATTCGGTGCTCTGGGGCTTTCGCGTCCGCCCTTCAGGTTCGAGCCTTGCCGATTAGTCGCAGGTCTTCTGCTGGCAGCAGGCGCGCGCCTGATAGGGTGCGACACTGTGCCACATACTTTTCTGGAAAACCTTCTCTCATACTCCCCTGAACGAAATAATAATCGTAATAACACGGAGAATGTTATGAATAAATGCGTTGGTCTGGGAGTAGTTTCTGGGCTTCTCGCTCTGGCGGGTTGTGGTGGGTCTTCCTCCTCTTCAGACACGAACCAGCAGTCTGCTGAAACCCAGCTAAGCCTTCCCTTCAAGGCCGTTGTCGGCACAGAGCCGGTGAGCTGTGGCACCACCTTTTCCGGCCTTGGCACCTCGGGTACTGACGTCAGCTTCGCTGATTTCCGCTTCTTCATTCATGACCTGGCGCTGGTTACCGATCAGGGCGAGGTGATCCCTGTTTCTCTCGATGCTTCCGCCGAAGGCCAGAATAGCAACGTCGCGCTACTGGACTTCCGCGACAAGGCCGATGTAAATGACAACGGTGATCTGGTGGATGTTTGCACCGCCGGTACTGACGACAATCCCGGTTTTAAAGATGCCGTTCAGGGCACCGTTACGCTGGATCCTGCTGTCACGATCCAGTCTTTGCAATTCACTCTCGGCGTGCCGTTCGATCTCAATCACGCAAACCCCACCAGTGCCGAGGAGCCGCTTCGCAGTCCGGGACAGGCCGCTGGGATGACCTGGAACTGGCAGAACGGTTATAAATTCCTGGCGGCTGATGTATTGCCGGTCGGCGCCAGCCGTTGGAATCTTCACATCGGAAGTACCGGCTGCGAAGTAACACCGTCTGAACTCGAACAGGGCGCTGAGCCGGAGACCTGTGCCAATGAAAACCGGCTGCAGGTAACGCTGCCAGTCGGTGGGTTGGATCCCGAGGAACTGGCGATCCAGATCGACTACGCCGCCCTGGTGTCAGGATCAAACCTTGGTCTGGACGAGGGTGGTGCACCAGGTTGCATGTCTTTTCCAGGAGACCCTGAGTGTGATGCCGTCTTCGAGCGCCTTGCCCTGCCGTGGGGTGGCGAGCCAAACACCGGCGGTAACCCCAACGCTATGGTGTTCTCGATTGTCGAGCGCTAATCAGTATGTTTGTTAAGAAGCTTCGCGCCGGGCCTGTCTGGCCCGCGCTTCTGCTGTGCGTGTCGGCGCTCCTGTCCGGTTGTCTGGAGTCCAGTTCCACCACGGTGGATGATCAGGGTGCGCGGGTGTCCTCATTTGACTGGGGCTTGCCGGAATCCATCCCCCTGCCGAGGGAGCCGGAAGACAATCCGATGACAGAGGCCAAGTTCCAGCTTGGTAGACATCTGTTTTATGATCGCAGGCTTTCGACCAATAGCACGGTCAGCTGCGCTGGCTGTCATCAGCAAGACAAGGCTTTTAGTGATGGCGTGGCGCGACCGTTTGGCGCCACGGGTGAGCAGCATCCGCGTAACAGCCAGCCGCTCGTGAATGTTGCCTGGGCATCCACGGTGACCTGGGGCAACCCGAGCCTCGGAACCATCGAGCGCCAGATTCTACTACCGCTCTTTGGCGATGATCCGGTGGAGCATGGCCTGAATGAAGCGAATTCGGAACAGGTGCTACGGAGCCTGCAGGCAGATCCGACCTACGGGCCGCTATTCCAGGCGGCCTTTCCAGAGCAAAACGACCCGATGTTTGGCGATCTCGCATGGGACAACGTTGTGAAGGCGCTCGCCTCGTTCGTGCGTGGTCTGGTGTCATTTGACTCTAAGTTCGACCGGGGGGAACTCTCCGCGTCCGCACAGCGGGGCGAGCGCCTGTTCAACAGCGAGCGTCTGGAGTGCTTCCACTGTCACGCCGGTTATAATTTCTCCGATGCCACCGTGGACCGGCTGACCACGTTCAATCAGTTGATGTTCCACAACACCGGGCTTTACAACGTGGATGGCATGGGCGGCTACCCGGAACCCAATACCGGCCGCCATGAGGTGACGGGTGATCCCGATCACATGGGGCAATTCCGGGCCCCAACGCTGCGTAACATCGCCCTGACGGCGCCCTACAATCACGATGGCTCCGTGGAGACCCTTGAGGGAGTCATCCGGAACTACGCCGCTGGCGGACGGGTGCTGACCACAGGCCCCAACCCCGGTGATGGCCGAATGAATCCGTTTAAGGATGGATTTATCACCTCATTTGCAATCAGCGAGCAGGAAATCGACGACGTCGTTGCTTTCCTTGAGTCGCTCACTGACGAATCCTTCATCACCAATCCCCGCTTCAGCAATCCCTGGAACAGTATCGGTCAGGAAACACCATGATTCGAAAAACATTTATGCTTTTGACTGGGCTTGGCATGGCCATGCCAACGTTTGGCCACTATATACCCGGCGATGGCCCGGTTGAGCTTTCGGCCAGCGTTGTGGCGACCTGGCGATCAGACGACATTGTGGAACAGAACGACTACTGGCAGATACCGGGCACGCTCATGGGCGGCCATGCCTGGCCCTACGAAAAGGGCGTGGCGGTTGACGAAGCCTTGTTGGGTCTTGGTGCCAGAATCAATGAGCGGACATTCGCCGTGATTGAGGTAGGGACACATGGCGGCGGTGATGGACACGGTGACAGCGCCGAAGTCCAGCACGCCTACCTCGGATTCCAATGCTGCGAGGAGCCGGGGCCCTGGGTGCTGGAGGTGGGGCGGATGAGCTCGGCCTTTTCGCCCTCGTTGGCGGCCCACGCCGGCGACCGTCTGACGAGCGAATCGCCGCTCGTGAACGACGTGTTTTTCGGGCGGGATTTTCACGATGAGGGGGTGCGCTTGTGGTGGCATGAAACGGCGGGCTGGTCGGCTGGCGCCGAGTACTGGCGCGGTAAGGCGTTTCCCGCCAACACTGACGGTGACGGTGCCTGGGATGTGTTTGCCAGGCATGCCTGGAGCGCTGGCCGCATCCGCACCACCGCCGGTGGCTGGTATTATCGCGCGAACGCCAGCGCTCGGGCTGATCACCGCTACGGTGGAGGTCATACCCACACCCCGGTGGCACCGCCCGGCGCAACGGCTGAAGCTTTCCCCGATACCCGTTTCACCGGAGACGTGGATGTTTACGGTGTGCACGCCAGCCTTCAGTACGAACTGTCGACGGACTGGTCTCTGGGTTTGCAGGGCGAGTGGATGCAGCTTGCGATGGATGGAACGCTTAACGATGCCGTCGGCCGGCAAGCTCGTCTGGATGCCGATCAACAGGGGGGCTGGTTGCAGCCGTCGGTTTCGTGGCGCCGACACACCCTTGGTCTGCGAGGGGAAATGCTGACCACGGACAATCATCTGACCGGTTCCGCGGCCCCCGTTTTGGCCGAGGACTCCGGTTTGGTCAATGCATCGGGCCATGACCCGATGCGATACACCGCAGTTTGGCGTTACCAGTGGCGACCAGATGTTGCCTTTCGGGCAGAAGTCATTCAGGACGAAACCCTGGCAGACGATGAACTGAGGTTCGGCCTCGGTGTGGTCTGGCAGGGCCAGCTATGGCCACAGGGCCGCTCCCAGGAGCACCAACACTAAATTAGCTTGGATCAGGCGTCTTCGGTGCAGCTAGGCAGGCTTGCTGCACAGAATCCGGGTGCGCTGGGGCTGGCAGCCAGCAGTCGCTAGCAAACCGGCGGCCCTTCCGAAGGCCGTGATCGCCCAACATGAATGTCCGCTTTGCGACCAGGTTGGCCAACAGAAAACAAATTTCTGAGCCATACTTAAAGGCCCTTACCCTCTATAGAGGGCCACGTCATGACATTTTCTACCAGCAAAGTTCCCTGGAACAAAGGGAAGCTCGTCGGCCAGAAGCTACCGCTCAAACTCGAACAAATATGGGCTATCCGTATTCGGTTAGAGATAGCAAAGAACATCCGCGAGCTGGCG
>LJZQ01000025.1 GCA_001314845.1 Marinobacter excellens HL-55 | reverse complement strand
CGACCCGGTCAATCGGTTCAAACGATTTCGCAGAGTGCCATGAAAGATCTTGCCACCAGCGACAGTTCTCCCCCTACCTGAACGTTCGCTTTGCGACCAATGTGGCCACCAGGGCACCGCAATGAGCTCGGTCGATCGGTAGATCGCTTGTCGGGAGTGTCCGAGGTTCAGGATCATCAGTTCATCCGCCTCGATACGGCCCTGCCAGGCATGGTTATTCGAACTAATCTCAAACCTATATCACCTCTGTGAACCAGGGCACCAACGGTGCCTTCCCTCCCATTCACAGAGGTATTTCCCCATGAACGAACAATGCCCCAAGTGCCTGTCCGAACGGATTGGCAAGAACAACTATGGCAAGAAAGCCGCTGGTGTCGTCGGTGCGGCAGCCGGCGTTTATGGCGGCTATGCGTCTGCCATTGCAGGCGCCCGCACCGGAGCGATGGTAGGTGCCATGGCAGGCCCTGTAACGGGTATCGGCGGTGCAGTCATCGGCGGCTTGCTCGGCGGCGTCACGGGTGTCTCCGCTGGCATCATCCTGGGCGACGTGCTGGATGAGCAGGTGCTGGATAATTTCCGCTGCCTGGAGTGCGGCCATTCCTTCAGCAAAGAATCAGAGCCCGAAGACGAGACCACCGATATCCCCACTTCCAAATTCCCAAAGGAGTAACCCCATGGCCCATCTCATCGAGCAAATGGCCTACGTTGGCCAAACCCCTTGGCATGGCCTGGGGAACGAACTGACCTCCAACCAACCGCTGGAAGTCTGGGCCAGGCAGGCTGGCCTGGATTGGCAGATTGAGGAAAGCCCGGTGCGGTTTGTTACCAACTCCGGTGGCAACCTGGGTGAGATCCTGTCCTACCCGGATTCCAAGGTGCTGTATCGCTCGGATACCAAAGCGCCGCTTTCGGTTGTCGGCAATCGCTTCAAGGTGGTTCAGCCGGAAGAAATACTGGAGTTCTACCGGGACCTGACGGAAGTTTCTGGCTTTGAGCTGGAAACCGCCGGTGTTCTGAAAGGCGGCCGGAAAATGTGGGCACTGGCTCGCACCGGCCAATCCGGCGTGTTGAAGGGTGATGACCAAACCAACGCCTACGTCCTGTTGGCTACGGCCTGTGATGGCACCATGGCCACGACGGCCCAATTCACCAGCATTCGGGTGGTGTGTAACAACACCCTGGCTGTGGCCTTAAAGGATTCCACGGCCAATGCAGTAAAGGTGAAGCACAACACGGCCTTCGATGCAGACCTGGTGAAGAAGCAGCTCGGTATTTCTGTCTCCGCCTGGGACGACTTCATGTATCGCCTGAAAACACTGAGCGAGCGGAAGGTGAAAACCACCGAGGCCCGGAATTACTTCCTGAAGGTGTTCACCGATGATTCCGGTACCGGCGTTGGCAAAACCAACGAACGGTCCATGGCCAAGGCTCTGTCCTTGTACGAAGGGGAGGGCATAGGCGCCACACTGGCATCGTCGGACGGCACTGCTTATGGATTGCTGAATGCGGTCACCGAGTTCATTGATCATCAACGCCGCGCCAAAACCGTGGATCACCGGCTCGATTCCGCCTGGTTCGGTAATGGCGCTTCCATCAAAAATCGCGCACTCGAACAGGCCATGTCACTTGTGGCCTGACTTCCATCCCCAAACCCTAAAACCGCCATAAAGCCCACCGGAGCCTCGCGCTCTGGTGGGCTTTTTATGTCTGGAGGAAAACACCATGGGCATGAGCGCAAACGTACTCCCCAAGCAACGGCCAGCACTGCGACTGGTTTCAACCAAAGGCCTCAGCCGTGATGAATGGCTGAAGGTCCGTAAACAAGGCATTGGCAGTAGTGATGCTGCGGCAGCGGTGGGCATGAACCCATACCAGTCTCAACTGGAGCTCTGGATGGTCAAAACCGGTCGAGATGCCGGCATGCCAAAACCGGACTCGGATGATCCGGAGTCACCGGTCTACTGGGGGCATATCCTGGAACCCATTGTGGCTGAGCAGTACAGCCGACAAACCGGCCGTAAGGTCCGGCGAGTGAATGCGGTGCTGCAGCACCCTGATCCGGACAAGCACTGGATGTTGGCCAACCTGGATTATTCCGTGGTGGCTGATGACGAAGTGCAAGTCCTGGAATGCAAAACCGCTGGTGAGTTTGGGGCGCGTCTTTGGAAAGACGGTGTGCCGGACTACATTCAGTGCCAGGTACAGCACCAGTTGGCGGTCACGGGCAAGCAGGCGGCGGATGTCTGTGTGTTGTTGTGTGGCCAGTCACTGAAGATCTTTCGAGTCGAGCGAAACGAAGAGCTGATCGAAGCGCTGATCACACTGGAACGCCAGTTCTGGGATTACGTGGAAACGGATACGCCACCCCCGGTGGATGGTTCCGCTTCGGCGGAGCGTGCGCTGCGCCATCTATACCCCGAAGACCAAGGCGAGACCCTGGACTTCAGCGAGAGCAAGGAGCTTTCCGATGCTTTCAGCGAGCTGCTGGCGATTCGCTCTGAAATGGAAGCACTCAAGTCCACGGAATCCCATCTGAAGCAGCGCATTCAAAGCCACATGGGCGAGGCCTCCAAGGCCACGTTCCCGGGTGGCAGCGTGAGCTGGAAACGGAGCAAGGATTCCGTAGGCCTCAACACCAAACAGCTACTGAAAGACCAGCCCCAGTTGCTGGAGCAGTACCCCCTTACCAAGCCGGGCAGTCGCCGGTTTCTGATCCATGCCTAATGTCCCCTTGGCCACGCGGGTGTAACGAGTGCCCCGTGGCCCTTTTTCAGGAGAAGCATCATGATTAAAGGGTTAGCCATCACGCCTCCCGTGTTGGGGCGCATCAGTATTGGTCGGGTCGTTGAGAAGAACGGCATCCGGCTGCCGCAAAAAGACAATCAATTCACCATCACCTCCCAGATCCAGGAAAAGGATGGCTGGGTACTGCACCCCCTTGATGAAGAGCTGAGGAAGGACGCGCCCAACAACAAGCTGCGAACCATTCCGGTGCGCATGTTGTTCAACGAGGCGGATCTCAACCTTCGAGCTGAATACACCATGTTCGACCGGAAAAGCGGTCGGCCCATGTGTGTGGGTAACGGCGATACCTGCAAGCGCCTGACGCAATCAGGCGTCCAGTCGTTGCCGTGCCCTGGGCCAACTCTCTGCGAGTTCGGCAAAGGTGGCTTGTGCAAGCCCTATGGGCGCCTGAACGTGAAGATTGGTAATGACGATGATCTCGGCACTTTTATCTTTCGCACGACTGGTTACAACAGTATCCGAACGCTTGCGGCCCGGCTGAGCTACTACCAGGCAGTGTCCGGCGGCTTGCTGGCTTACATGCCGCTGGAGCTGAAGCTACGGGGCAAAAGCACGACACAGAGCCGCCGAACGCCCATTTTCTATGTGGATTTGGTAATCAAGGAAGGGCTGTCATTGCAGGAAGCGGTGGCGAAAGCGAAGGAAACAGCCAAAAAGGTGGCAGAGGAGGGCATTGACCAGGCCGCGCTAGATACGGCGGCGGCCAAGGGATTTGGGAATGCGTTGTTTGAGTATGATGACGATGAGATGAGTCAGCTGGTGGAAGAGTTTTTTCCGGCTAATACAGCGGAGGGCGCGCCGGATACTTCCACGGTATTGTCAAAACTGAGGAAAGATCTAGACGTAAATCGGTCGGCTTCAGGATAGAGGTAGACGAGTGACCCGTGTGGGTCACTCGTCTATGTCGGTTTATTTTTTGCAAAGAGTCTGCCCGAAAGCAAATATTTGCAGGGAAAACTGGGCATGACCGGCGTCCTTCATGCTCAGGGAGGAACCAGAGTCGCCATGTTCACGTGCATTGCCTGATTCCTGATGGTGTGCGCAACGAAGTGATGCGGAACGATTGGGTGGTTTACGCCCGACACTTGCCTGAACCAGGCAGAGATAGTGGTGGGTTACCAGGCCCGTTACACCCATCGCATTGCCATCAGCAAAAGTCGTTTGGTGTCGCTGGACGGTGACCGGATCAAGCTCAGATGCAAGGATTACTTGGAGGGCCGGCGTCATAAGACCTTGCACTTTGAAGGCGCGGAATTTATTCCCCGGATTAAAGTCTGAAGGCTAGTGACGGGGTACTCGCTGTTACTGGTGGTTTCCAGCGTTACAGTTCCGGAGGAGCTAGGTTTCGACTCGGGTTGTGACTGGAAATGACAGAATTAGCGAGGTAGCCTGACCCAAACCATCCAGGGAAGAGGCATTTTATGGTGAACATCAGGACGAAACGCACTTCTCCAGCTCGGATTGCCGTCCCAGCATCCGTCCAAAAATTACTTTATCCTTATACGTTGTCCGCTGGCTCCGGCGGCGGCTTAGTTCAACATACATCAAAGGTCATGCTGCGCACGATCATTAAATGCTTCAGTGTTATGTTCTAAGGGGAGGCTTTGAAAGTGTCATGGAACACCTTTCTCGAGGGGGTGGATCTTGAAACTGTCCCATTTTCCGATGATGTTCTGTCTTACCTGGACGCACGCAGTATCGATGTGGGAGACCCTCAGGTGGGAAGTGTGGACCTTTCCAAAGTTGTGGGAACAACCCATCGCGATTATTGTGGCAAGACTTGGGGGCAGTTGAAGCCAGTCCCTGGAACTTCTGAGGCTGACTTTATAAGCAATAGGGATGTCGCATTTCAGGGGCTCAAGAGGGCTGTTGGAAATATTCAGTCTTTAGAGAGAAATCCTGATTACTATGTCAGTGACGAAGAAAAAGACCACTGGTCTTTCTACCAGGTCGGCGATGAGTACTACATTTCGTCTGGAAATAACCGCACAGTCATTGGTCGTCTATTCCTGCATCTAAATGGGCGCAAGGAGATTGTTCACGGGGTAGTAGTTACGCCCGCTGAATTAAAAAAAGAGTCCGAGGTCGAACCAGAACACCTTAGTTTAATTTCTCGACTAATAGCATGGTTCAGAATATAACCAAAGGCTGTTGTCGGTCGCACCTGTGCTGCGCTCCGGCCTGCCACAAAGCCAAGCGTCGGCGCATCAGTCGCGCAGCTATGTAGGTGATCCCTGCGGTAGCCCCCACAAACCACAATTTAAAGAGCTAGAGATGAAGGCCGAACCGGCAAACCTGCGGGTACAGCAAGTGAACTGCTTCTACAATTATGCAATTGGCCTTGATGTCACTCAGGTGGATCTTCTTAAAACGGCTAAAGCACTTCTAGAGGCTGGCATAGTAAGGACCGCTTGTTTCTCGGACTTGAAGGCGATTTACCTTGACGAATATGGTGAGATCCAGCTCGAGTGGCTTCGTCCGCAGGGTCGTCGTTGGGATAATAGTTGGACCGTGCGGTTTAGTGATTCTTTGCCGCAATATACCGCTGAGGACCTTATTTTTTGCCTGGAGTTGGCGTTCCACGAACGCCGCATAGAAGGCGACGAAGCGGGGCAAGTGGCTCCGCATTTTCGAGCGGCGCTCCCTCCAGTAGTACTAGAGAATGACGACCTGACTTTGCCAGTCTACCCATGGTTGAAGCTTCATGCTGACGGCCTAATGTGTATTTGCTTTCAACTAGATACGACGTGGGACGAACTGCACGAAGAGGATTTCATCAGCGATGTCGTCAACCTGTTCCAGCGCTACTTTAAATCTGTTTGGGTAGAAGCAGCACTTCAAAGACTAGATGGTGAGCAGATTTTGCCTGACGCATTCGACAGTGAAATTTCCATCGGAGGTCAACGTGTCGTTGACCGAAAAACCCGTAGGCTCGTCAAGAAGATGCGACAGACAGCAAGAAATGCACTCGACAACTCCCTGAAAAAGGAAGGGCGAAGTTTTGATTTACATGGGGGACCGTGGCTTCTGCATCAAATTGCGGGATCGGAGGATCAAGTGGAGTGGGAAGGAACGATTGATCTTTGCAGGTCCATCTATGCAAATGCTCTAGCGTCACAAGTAGTGCCAACAAATTACAGAAAGAATGGCAGAGTAGCAGGTGTTCAATTGTGGCAAGGCCGGCCCTCGATTTCCCTAATGCGATTCTCCGGCCAGCCTGACTCCAAGGACCAGTTATTGAATATGTACGGCCAATCGATGTCCCGTATCCTCATGCGCTCCGCAGGGATGAACGATACCCCGCAGCTCCCTCCTGATCTTCGTCCATTCAATGACTATTGCTTACACGGCAACCGATCAATTTTGCTCTGGACGTGGCTGCGGCCATCCGGTGTCTCTGATAATGCTTGGGATAATCCCAACATAAGGGCTCATCTCTTAGAGAATCAGGCTAGGGCGGAACACTTTGAGTACCACAACATTCGCATTGCGCGTGCATGTGCCATAGCAGAAAGCCCCCGATCAGATGAACATCTCGTGTACGCATATGAAACTTTAGCCAACGCTGATTCTGTAATTCACAAGTCAAGCCAAGCGGGTGAGATTACTGATGCGCTTGAATATTTAATCACGGCTGCCGGGACAGCAGGGCTCATCGCATCAGGCAAAGAGCAGGCTAGATGGTACTTGGATGAGCGACGTTATAGCGCGGAAAAGCGACGGTCTCGAATGGACCGATGGCTGACTGCGGTCTTTGGTATAGTGGGAGCAGCCGGACTGGCCGACCTAGTCTTTAGGCCGCTCCTGCAAGCGACGTATCCTGGATTGGTTGATTGGTTGACTGGGCTAGCTGCATTCTCGGCTGCATCATTTTTGATTGTGATTTTGGCAATGTCTATATCGGGCTTTAACAAGATGTGGGCAGAGTGATTTTCAGCCTTAAAAATCACGCCTTAACAATCGGTTGTACGGTGGTTTATACGCCACTTTGCGTCTCCAAACCGTTGCATGCCGGGCGCTATAGGCTGATCCAATTTGAGGGCTAAGTAATGCCGATTTCAGTAACGTTTGACTCAAATACCTGGGAAATAGTTGTAGATGAAGAAAAGAGGAATGAGTCTGACCAGATTTATCAGAGAATCTACGAGCTAATTCGCACAGGTGAGATTTCGCCCTTCTTCTTCGAGGGGCTTGCCACAATGGAAACCGTTAGGAAGAGAGACAGAAAATCCCACATGGCCGAATACAAGGCAGGCTTCGAAATGTCGGTAGATGGGAAAATCTATACAAAATCCACTGGTTCTGGTGCCCCAGAGATTTCTGATTATTTAAAAAAGATGATTCCTAAAGCATTGGAGCTAGGATTTAGATTTACTCACCTTCCTAGAATAGGCGCTCCCATGCTGAAAATTCCTGACAAATACTGGGCGCCAGATGAAAAGTACTGCATGGGAGAAAGGCAGACGCGATCATTCGAGTGCGCGGGCTTCATTGAGTCATTGGGTTCCGGTAAAGCAGCACTCCTGAACGAACTCGAGGCAGGACATGGCGGGGTTGTGCAGAGAACTTTATTCGATCAAGCAGTTACGAAGAAGAAATACGCTAAACTCTTTGCCGAGTGGGTCGATGGGGATGCACTGGCTGTAAGCTATGGCTATGGAATCGACTATTTCTGTACTAACGATACGGGTTCTGGAGCTGGAAGCTTTTCCATTTTCTATCCAAAAAATTTGGCGCAACTAGAAGCGAAGTACCCTGTGAGTGTCGTCTCTCCAGCAGAGCTTGTTGGTACAGTCCAAGCAGGTTGTTCATAAAATGCCAGGCATGGCGACGGCTACGGCATGCAGCTGTCTGCACTCCATGCCGTAGCCGCGCGTGTTGAGCGTCGTTAAACGAGAGGGAAATGCACCAGTACGTAAAAGATACCGAGTTTGCGGTGGCGAATCTATTGAAACTTGCCATTGATGAAGAGCAACGATTATCAGGACTAAAAAAAACACTCACGACGTTGGAGGCCAAAGAAACAGCCTACAAGTGGGATTTCGAAACTAGTGATATGAATGACGATTTCTCCGATGCTTACGTTATGGCGGCTTTTCATCGTATGGCCGAAGCGCGCCAAGCTGCGAAAGAGATAGAGCGCAAAGCTGCTGAAATTCAAGCGGCTGTTGGCGCTCATCAACACGCCACTCAGGCAATTGCTGGAGGAGTATTGCAAATCGCAAAGCAGGGCATCTCATTGGTGTTTGGTAAGAAAGGTCACGCGCCAATGGGTAGGCAAATTGGAGTTCTACCAATTAGAGATATTATTTGGGAAGGTAGGAACCAAGCCCTCCATTATGAAGAAGCAAATTACAAGAAAGCGGTAAAGGAAGTCTTCAGTGCGCTTGAGCAAGACCATGGCGAACATTTTTCCCTTGAATCTCACGGTCACCAAAGCCGAGCCAAGCAAGTACTTTATGTGCTTGGCTGGTTTAGTTTTGACGATTATGCGCGTGACATGAATGAGCTCTTGTCATAGCGTTTTTTAGACGCCAGGCGTCGTAGTACGCTTAACCAGTGGGCGAAGTCCAACGGTACTTTGCTGCGTTCCGTTGCCGCGCCGTTACCACAGTGAATCGGCCAACCACTCTGTTTGCATCCGTAAGTCGTTAAAAGTAGGAAAATATTTATGTCTGACTTTCATAGTCAAATAGGAAGGGGCATACGCATTCAATCAATACCCTCCACCCCAATTCCATTCTTAGCCAACCATCCCTTCCTCCGCTCATAATCCGGCAGAACCCGCTCCACCCGCTTCCAGAACTGCGGCGTATGGTGCGGCTCATGCAGGTGTGTGAGCTCATGCACCACCACATACTCCACAATTTCTCGCGGTAGCAGAATCGTCTTCCAGTTGAAGTAAAGACGGTTTCCCCGGCCGCAAGAGCCCCAGCGGTAACCCAGGTCCTGGATTTTTACGCCGGCGGGTTCAACGCCCATGCGTGCGGCGAGCGCCTGAACCTTGTCGTTCAAGTAGATCTGCGCTTTGGTGCTGTACCAGTGAATAAAGTGCTGTTTTGCTTCAGGCTGCAAGTCACGGCGTAGGCAGAATCGGCCTGCTACCAACTTGAGGGGAGTTTGCTGGTCATCAACGAGCTTCAGCCGGTAACTCCGGCCCAGGTAAAGAAAGCCCTCTCCATTCACGTATTCTTTTCGCGGCTGCGGCTTTTGCAGCTCGGCCTTCTCGGCCAGCTTCTGGTAGACCCAAAATTTTTTCTCTCGAACGAAGTCCTTGAGCAACTGATCTTCGACGCCTTTGGGAGCAGCAATCACCAGGTCGCCCTCGCGATCCACTATGATTTCCAAGGTTTTTCGCCGTTTGCTACGGCGCACCTCGAGAGTCAGATCGTCTACCTGCAATTCCATCACGCGTTTACCAGTTTGCTGTGATTGGCTTTGGCCAGATCAATCAGTTTGTCGAGCAACCTATCCAGCTGATCCATGGGGAAGAGGTCGAGCTCGAACAGTTCTTCGAACAATCTGCCCCTCAAGCGTTCCTGGTCCGGCAGATGAGCGGGTTTCCAGAAGTCCGGGATGCGCAGTTCTTCCTGGATAATTTGAACGGTGGATGCGGTGGCTTGTTCCAGGCTCTCCTGCTCATCTGCTGCTGGAGACGTATCGGTTCCGTACTTCACTTCGGTCATCACCCTCAAAAAGGGCAGGTGATTGGAGGGAAGGGCAGACGTCGGTTCACCGTCCGTTGCTTCATCGTCCTTCAGTTGCTTCACCAAACTCGATAGTGCATCCACCTGTTCCTGCCAGAGCCCATCCAGCTGGTCCAGAATCTCTTTCAGGCGTTCGCTCAGCTTGGTGTATTTCACCGGGTCTTCGTCCAGGTGCTTACGCACGTGGGAGCGCACGGCATGCTCCATTTCGGATGCCTTGGCGCGATCGCTGACTTGCCGGTTTATGTGCTGATCGAAATCGGTGTCCGTTAATTGCACCGGCGGAATCTTCGGGTTAATGCCCAGAGAAATCATGTAATCGTCGATCAGCTTACGGACTTTGTTGCCCACGTCTTTGCCGAGTTCTGGGCTGTCCTTGTAGCGGTTCCTGGCCAGAGCATGGATGTAGGCCAGCTGTTTGGCATCGTTCACAAATTCCAGCGCTTCGGGGCGGGGCAGTACATCGTCCAGCGTCCGGTTGAATTCCTTCAGCTTAACGATGAACTCCGCGCGCAGCCGCTCGTCTCCCAAGGCTGTAACTGCCTCTTCTGCATCCTCCAGGCTATCGACTCCCTGTTTCCTCAGCACATCGACTACACGGAGGTGGCGGTCACGTAACATCGGGATTTCGTCTTTCAGGCTTTGCAGTGCGCCTTCGACATCCTCATCACTGTAGGCGGCAAGAGCCTCTTTCAGGTGATTGGCAACGCCATAGTAGTCCACCACAATCCCGCAACGTTTACCGAAGCCGGTGCGGTTTACCCTGGCAACTGCTTGCAGCAATTCGGCCTCACGGATAGGGCGGTCCAGATACATCACGCCTGCGATGGGTGCGTCGAAGCCCGTTAGCAGCATGGATTTGACGATCAGGAAACTGAGCGGGTCCGACTTTTCCGGGTCTTTGTGAAACAGCGGCTTTTTGAACCGTTTGATGTTTTGTTCAATCTCACCACGGTCACTCCATTGCGCCCAGCCGCTGTCATCGTTGTTGCTGCTACTGAATACCACGGCAAAATCCAGTTTCTGCAACAGGTCACGGTATTGCCAGGCTTTGATAGCCGCCTGGACTCGCGGTGGTCGAGTAATTACGTCGGTTTCAGCGATATTCTTGTCTTCAGCCGGCAGCGCCATGGCTTCTTCAAGCAGCTTAGACCGAGCCTGTTTGAGTGCTTCCAAGTACCGGATTGCGGCGCGACGACTATAGGCGACCAGCTGAGCCTTGAATCCGTTTGGAAGAATATTGGTTACGTAGTGGCGGAGAATGTCGGCGGCCTTCTCTTCGATGAGCAGGGGCGCTTCAAAGATCTGGCCCTTGGTCGCGTATTTCTTCTTGATCAGCTCCAATTCATCCTTGGTTCGCTCTTTGAACAGATCCTCGAACAGGTCATCGAGGTTGGCGCCTTCCTTGACGGCACCTTCTGCAGTTCGGCCTTCATAGAGGATGGGGACCGTGGCGCCATCTTCTTCTGCTTCCTTGATGGTGTAACGATCAATGTACTCGCCGAAAATCTCGCTGGTTTGTTTCTTCTTGCCCATGATGATGGGCGTACCCGTGAACCCGATTCGGGCTGCATTGGGCACAGCCTGCAAAAGGTTGGCGTGGAGGTCGCCTGCCTGGGTCCGATGAGCCTCATCGATCATCACCAGGATGTCCGGGCTGTCGTTGAGCAGCCCCAGTGGTTTTGATGGAACAGGTTTTAACGGTGTGCTGTCAGTTTCTTCCGCCGCGTCTCGGCGGTTGAGCTCGAGCCCACGTTCCTCTTTTGGAGGCGGGTAGGCGGCGGATACGCTCTCGTGCTCACGGTATTTCTGGATGGTTGCGAAAACGAGCCCTGGCCCGGGTTGCTCCAGCAGGGATTTGAGCTTGCCGGTGTTGTTGGCGACCCTGACCGTTTCGCCGGTCAGGGTGGCAGTGCCAGACAACTGATCCTGGAGATCCTTTCGGTCCGTGATTACGACGACTTTGAACCGGCGAAGATCCGGGTCGGTTCTCATCTTGAGAATCAGGAATACCATCGTGAGGCTTTTGCCGCTGCCCTGGGTGTGCCAGATAATGCCGCCCCGGCGGTCATGCTCGCCATCCTCAATCCGGGTTTTGCCGGTTTTCAGGCGCTGGACGGCGAGTGTCACTGCTCGGTACTGCTGGTACCGACATACAAGCTTGATGGTTTGGCCACCCGTGCTCATGAACAGCATAAAGTGGCGGACGATATCGAGCAGATTGGCCGGTGGCAGCATGCCAGCGACCAACCGTTGTTGAGAGGACAGTGAACTAACACCGAGCTTTTCTGCTACCTCGGCTTCTGACCGAGGCACCACGGTTTTCCAATTCAGGTAATGGCCGAACCCGGCACCGATCGTTCCCAACCGCGCATCGTCAAAATTCGAGGCCACCATAAACTGATTGGTAGAGAACAGGGCAGGGGCGCCCTCGTGTTCTTCCACTTCGAGATCGTGGTAGCGCTGATCATGATAACGGCGCAACTGGTCTACCGCGTCGGTCAGGCCCTCGGGAACCGTGCGGCCTTTGCATTCGACGACTACGAGGGGGATGCCATTAACAAAAAGAACCAGGTCCGGGATCACGTGGCCTTTCCAGCCATCGTGCCCGGGCGGGCATTTGACCTTGAACTGATTCACTACGGTGAAGGTGTTGTTCTCAGGGGTTGCCCAGTCAATGAACTGGATGGTTTGCCCCCTGCCGCTGTCCCAGTCTGGCAGGCCCTCTACGGTGATTCCGCCGTGAAGTAGCTCCGTGGCCAGTTGATTGGCTTCTATCACTTTATTGGCTGGAAGGCGGGTGATGGCTGAAACCGCTTGATCAACCCGCCGCTCATCCAGCCATGGCGAGCCGTTCCGGGTGTTGATGGTCACAAGTCGTTCACGAAGCAACGACTCCATGACGACCTGGGCAAAGGTTTCACGATGGGTAACAGCGGGCTCTTCCAACGAGCCCTCAATGTAATCCCAGCCTTCCTGTTTCAGTTGTCGAATGAAAGGGAGCTCGACTTCAGTAAATTCCGGGCCGGGCATTACAACTCCTTTTGTGTCGGTGTGCGGCGCTGTGCATGATTGGAGTCTACCAAAAACGACGGAACACCATGAGTACAAAGGAACAGATTCTCGATTCGCCCACTACCAACTTGCTGTTGTCCTGCTATCATTCGCGCTATGGAAAAGATCAAGGGTGTAAACCCATCCCGAATTAACTGGTGCTGTGAAGACCTGGGCATTTCTATCGAAGAATTGGCTCACGAAACTGGCATTGCTTTGGCTACCCTTGAGAAAGCTCTTGAGGGTAAAGAGGCGCTGACTGTTAAACAGTTACAGAAGTTAGCCACGCACTTTAATCGGGGACTGTTGTTTTTCCTAGAAGAAGGGCCTGTCAGCGAGGGACGCGTTCACTCCGTTCAATTTCGAACACTCAACAATCAGAAGCCCCGATTGAGCGCGCGGTTTCGTGCGCTGGTCGAACGTACTGAGCGCCAGCGATTGACCTATCTGAGTCTCCGGGAAGATTTGGGCGAGGCAGTCGAAACAGAGTGGTTCCCGGAAAGTATGGCCGGGACAACGCCTAAACCGATACAGGCAGCAAAGTTGGCCCGTGACTGGCTGGGGCTTCGAGAGGGACAAACCTTTACCGAGATCCGGGCAGCCGTCGAGGCGAAAAACATTCTTGTATTTCTGAGCAACGGTTACGCGGGTAAATGGCAGATTCCGAAGGATAGCCCGATCCGTGGCTTTTCTCTGTATTTTGATCATTTCCCGGTTATTTTCGTTAAGAAACAGCAGTCCGAGGGTGCCCAGGCTTTCACCATGATGCACGAGCTAGGGCATTTGTTGCTTCATCGAGAAAGCTTCGTTGATGATGAAGATGACTTCCATAGTCACAGCACCAATGAAGTAGCTGCGAACCGGTTTGCTGGAAACATCCTGGTGCCAGAGGAGTTTCTCGAGACGGTAAGTCTTCAGCATTTCCCGTTAGAAGACGTTACGGCTTACGATCGTTTTCTGGAAGATGACGCTCGTCGCTGGTGCGTTAGTCCCGAAGTAATCCTGCGGCGGATGTTGGATTCCAACCTCCTTGAACAGGAAAACTACCAAGCTTATCGGCGTTGGAAACAATCTCTCCCAGCGCCGGTTCGTAGTAGTGGCGGTGGCTCCCGATACCGCTTCAAGGAGCCGGTGCGGGTATTCGGGAAAGGTTATGTGGGTACCGTTTTGGATGCCCTACATGAACAGCGTATTACGTTGTCCCGGGCAAGCTCCTATCTGGACAACCTGAAAATAGCAGACCTGCGGCAACTGGAAGATAAGCATGTCTCTATTTGATGCTTCGTCGATTATTTACGCCTGGGATAATTACCCGCCGGAATTGTTTCCGCCACTGTGGGATTGGCTGGAGGAGGAACTAGCGAATCAGAGTCTGGTTATTCCTAGCGTTGCGCTCGAAGAGGTTAACAAGAAAACTCCGGAATGCGCTGACTGGTTGAAGCGTAATGACATAACGGTGCTGCCTTTGACGTCCGAAATTCTGGCTGAATCGATACGGATAAAGCACCTACTTGGTATCGAGGAAGACCAGTATCACCCGAAGGGCGTCGGTGAGAACGATATCTTTATCATTGCGACTGCGAGTGTAAATGGCTTAACGCTGATTTCTGACGAAGGTCGCCAGTTCGGAAAACCTGAGATTCTTGCCAAGTACAAGATTCCGGCGGTCTGTGAACTGCCGGAGGTAGGGGTAACTTGTATCAACTTCCTGCAGCTGATTCGCAATAGCGGGGCTGTCTTCAAAAGTTAACGGCAGTTGCCGGTCAATCAGCTGCCGGGCGGCTCGAAGACTAAAACCCGGACAGACGAGAGACTTGTGAGCGAATCTTCAATTCTAGGCTTGACCAATTTCCAGTCCAGACCACCCAAGCCACAGCCGAGTGGCGGAACCGCAACCGATTGGATCTGTTGCTCAATCAGTATCTTCTTCAGATCTGACAGCCCTTCCTCTATCCACTCCAACCTCGATGGATCGCGCCAATATTGTTTGGTGGGAAAGTTAATGATCCAGCGGGGACCGATGAGTGCCTGTTGTTCAGTTACAAACATTTTGCCGGTTTTGATTTGGCCTGATTGGCAGGCTTCGGCGTAAGCGTCGAAATTTTCCGGGAACATCTTTTTGAACGCCAGCGCTAGGCCTTTGCCCATAACGCCCTGAGTGTTCACTGGGTTCACCAAGGCTTCGGCATCCGCTTCAAACAGATTTCCGTGGCAGTACTCGATCATCCAGCATCCTTGAGTAGCGGGGTGACGCGGACCCGGCCGGTGAGTAGGTCGTCCATCAGGCCGGATTTTTGAGATTGTAATTTGGACAATTCTGCACGTTCTGATCCCAGTCGTTTGGAGCAACGCTGGAGGATGTCGAGAATTCGAGCCTGTTCCTCGGTGCTGGGTATCGCGATTTTCAGGCTTCTCACATCTTTCAGTGTGACTTTGGGCCTAGTGACACCAGCAGTGATACCTCTTACTTGCGCCTTTACGTATTCGGAATTCACGAAGTACTGAGCCCATTTCGGGGTTACGGCGGCATTAAGTCGGAGGCGAACGATGTCAGCAGTAATTATTCCCGCAGGTTCGTTTTCGGGGTATACGGCAGATATGCAGGGTGGCAACCCCATTTTCGTCAGAAGTAAATCGCCGGCCTTTACTTCATGGGCTGATAGAGCAAGTGCTTTTTTATGACTTACAAAAACCTGGCTTACACGGTCGTATCGTGCTCCTGCGATGTCTCGAACGAATACAACCGGAACCCCTTCACTGCGGTAATCCGATGCGACCAAGTCACTGCCAAATGGACCAATTACTGAAGAGGTTGTGACGGTTCCGAGTTCCGAAACATCCCACTCTCGTGGAATTAGCCCCAAAGCCGACTCCTTATAAAGCTCTGGCGCCTCTTCCGGCATGGGACGTAGCTGGCCGTTCTGGTCGATGCCTCGGGTGAGCAGATCGTGGAGCAGGCCTTTCTTGATTTTCTCCAATTTGGCGATCAGGGCCTCGGTTTTCTGGATTTGGGTGTCCAGGGTGTCGAGGATCTGGGCGATTTTTTGCTGCTCTTCTGAGGGCGGAACAGGCAGTTCGATTTGCTTGAAGTCTGCTCCCGATATCTCTAGAAAAGTCGTCCCGGAGGCTCGGCGTTTCAGCTCTGAGCTTAACTTTCGTGTCCAGTGGTAATAGTAATCAGGGTGTAAGCCTTGACGGAAAACAATGCTTTTGAACCCTTGATTGGTCGTTACCGGAACCGAGTTGATAGCACAGTACCCAAGAGATGCCCGAGTAGTGACTAATAGGCTGCCAGCAGGCAGAAGGTTCGCTCCGCTTTGACGAAGCCCTTCATTGGTAATGGATTCATGCGTCAGACGGAAAGTTTTCTGCTTTAAAGTAGTCACTTCACCGGGGGTAACCCAAGGAATGGTGCCGCCCCAGTAGTTCGAAATTTCACGACTGGGCGTTCCGCCACTCACAACTGATCCCAGATCTTCAATTTTGGCTGTCTTCCAGTCGTTGGGTAAGCCGGCTAGGACACGCTGGTAATCAGACATAGCCGAGCCCCTTAAGGTATCCCTTCAGCTCTGTGGCTGCTGAGTCCCGCTCCGCCTCGATGTCCGCCAACGTTACCCAATATTTATCCCACCAGGTCTCAAACGCAGCAATCACTTTCTGCCGCTGCTGTTGAATGTGGGCGTCTAGTATCCCCAGCATGTCATTGTGCAGAATCGTTAGCATCAACTCTGCGGCTCCGGCTTCGTCCAGGTCATCCACCGCTTCGTTCAGGTGCGCTTCAAAGCTCGCCTGCTTGGCTTTCAGGGTCTTGGTGGTTTTGGTGCGTTTAGATTTCCAAGCTTTGATATCCGCCTCGGTGGGCGCGTCTTCATCTGGTTCCGCATTGTCGTCTTCCTCAGACTGTGCAGTGGCGGTTTTGATGCGGGCGTCCAGCGCTGCCTTCTGGGCTTGCAGGTCTTCCAGTTCCGCCACGTAGTCGGCCAGCAGGAAAGTCACCAGCTTGTGGTCCAACGGGTTGGTCTTCTTCTGGTCGTCTTCCAGTAGCGTGATGACGCTGGTACGCCAGGCATCCACCACACCGAGCACGCCGCGAGCCTGCAGGGTGCGGAATTCGTTTTTGTTTTGGTCCCAGAAACCAGCGATGATGCCACGTACAGCAAACCGATCCAGCATGCCGATCGGGTCCAGGGCGTGAGTGAAGGTGCCTATTAGTTCATCCCGCAGAGCGCTCAGTTGCTGGCCATTGCCGGAGAGTCGGGCAATATGGGGGGCTCGTTGCTGCCACCAGGTTTCGAAGCTGTCCTTGAGCTGGGCCTCTTTGCGTTGAACGCTGGTATTCTGTTTGATTGCCGGTTTGATCGCGGCCTTATCGGTGAGGTCATCCCGGAAGTCCACATAGTCTTCTTCGCCTGGCTTGGGCGTGAGTAGATCCATGGGATCAAGGCCCTGGGCATCAAACAGAGATTGTTTGGCCTGAACCTCCTTCAGGGGGATGCCGCCCACCAGGTGCGCATGCACATCCTGGGGTTCCGGTGCTGGGGCATTATCCGCATAGCGACGAATATTCAGGTTGTAGTCGTTTTCCCGCAATTCTTCCAGGCTAACGATGCGCGAGAAATTGTCTGCCTCGTCAAAGGCCTCAAAGGTACTGGCGATTTTTTCGATATGCTCCGGCAGCAAATGGTTCTGTGCCCGGCCTTCGTAGTATTCCCGGTCGGCATTGATAAACAGGACCTTGCCTTGGCGTTCCGGCGCCTTAGCACCCTTGTTGCGCAATACCAGAATACAGGCAGGGATGCCGGTGCCGTAGAACAGGTTTGGGGCGAGGCCGATCACGGCTTCAATCAGATCGTTCTCCAGCAGTCCGGCACGAATGCGCTTTTCATCACCACCCCGGAAGAGCACGCCATGGGGCATAACCGTGGCCAGCATGCCATCGGATTTCAGGCTGGCGACCATGTGTTGCAGGAACATGAGGTCGGCTTTCTTGGCGCCAAGGGGAACTTCCCCATATCTAAATCTCTCTCGAAAGCTGGGCGCCCATCCTTTCTGACCTTCTTTGTCATTGGGGCCGAACGGCCAGGAGAAAGGCGGGTTAGTGAGAATCCGATCGAAGCGCATTAGTTCGCCGCCTTCGACATGCTGAGGACTTTCTATTGTGTCCTCATTACGTAGATCTGCGCTCTGAATACCGTGGAGAAGCATATTCATTTTGGCGATAGCCCAGACTGATCCAGAGTTCTCCTGGCCAAAGATCGACAGGTGCTTTGGATCGCCGCCTTGTTCCTCTAGATACTCCTTGGACATGATCAGCATGCCCCCTGATCCACAACATGGGTCGTAAACGCTTTGTCCTTCCTGTGGATTCGCGAGCCTGACCATCATCCGAACAACAGGGCGGGGCGTGTAGAACTCACCGCCTTTCTTGCCGGCAGAATCGGCAAAATCGCCAATCAGGTACTCGTAGGCTGCACCCAGCAGGTCCGGGAACTCAAAGTCTTCGTTCCGCAAACGGTACTGACTGAAATGCACGATCAGATCCCGCAGCTTTTTGTCCGGTAAGGTGGTGGAGCCGACCTTCCGGGTGAAGTCGATATGCTCCAACACGCCCGCCAGACTCACGTTGTGCTCTTCCAGGCCTGCCAGTGCTTTGTTCAGGTAGTTGCCCACGCCATGGTGGGCATCGTTCATCAAGAACTCCCAGCGGGATTGCTTCGGTACATAGAAGGTGGACTTGTACCAGTTCTCCATGTCGGCAATAGCTTCTGCTTCGACCTGGCCTTTGCCTTTGGCTCGCTGGTTCGAAACTACCTCCTGATAGCGCTGCTCGAACACGTCAGAGCAGCGTTTGAGGAACAGCATGCCGAAGATGTATTCCTTGAACTCCGAGGCATCCATTTTGCCCCGGAGAATGTCAGCAGCTTTGAACAGGTGGCGTTCGAGTTGTTCGAGCGTTAAGGCCATGGGTACTTCCGTTTGGTGTTTCTGGGAACGCTATTCGAAAGGTGCGACAGATTGAGTCGGAGGGTGTCGCGAATGTTGCGTTTGAGTGGGGTGATATTGCCCGGTAGCGCAGAGATGATCAACCGGCGGATGAGGGGTGCCGGTTTGGGCATGCTAACTCAGTAGCTGCTGCTTCACCTCCTGCTTGTCCCAAAGTTGTGGCTGGCTAATCCCCACACTTTGGAGGATTGTTTCGCCAGATAGCTGGCGCGCTTGAATAGGTCATCGTAAGGCTCCCCCTGCCGAA
Organism: Marinobacter excellens HL-55; assembly: GCA_001314845.1. Taxonomy (GTDB): domain Bacteria; phylum Pseudomonadota; class Gammaproteobacteria; order Pseudomonadales; family Oleiphilaceae; genus Marinobacter; species Marinobacter excellens_B. The sequence continues at coordinate 44,391 of LJZQ01000025.1, read as the reverse complement.
GGTGGTAAAGGCAATTCTGTGGGATGTGAATGAGCCCGTCACCTTCTATCTGGCCGCAGTTCAATGCACTGCACCAGGCCCCACTTATCATTCCATACAGGCCGGTACTACCGATTCCTAATTCACCCAGCCCTCGAAAGGTTTGTTTGTTAAAGAAGAGGATGCAGTGATAGTGGGGGTAATTAGGGTTAGTGAACTCTCTGCACCAGATAAAGCCGACTTTGGTTGGATGAAATCGTTTACCTTGACGGGACAGTGATTTGCCATAGGCCTTGATCTTCGCTTTTAGCGAGTCGATAAACCTGTTGAATAGAGGACGACCGGCTTCATTGCGCCAGTCGTACCAGCAAGGAAGTCTGAGATCTATTCTTATAGCAATTGAATGGGGATGGTTAATGGCCGCTTGATTTATTGTGCCTTCTATTCGTTCAAGATAACTTTCGATGTATGGTCCATGCTTTGGAAGAAGGGGCATCGATTTAAACATGCCCTCTGTGGTGAGGGGCATGTTGTATGGGTTAGTCATTGTTAGGGGTTCCATGTCTAGGCTCTATCTTTCATGTTTAGTTATTATTAAAAGCTGCTAATTAATAATATTTAAAACCTACATGTGTTTATCTGGGTTAAGTGTTAGCGCGTTAGAGGTTGCGCCAACCGAGACTATTTCAGATAGTTGTTTTTGGTCTGCAAAAATAGTTGAGGTGTTTTAAAGATTGTTTCTGATTACTGGCGGGAATCACGCTGATTGATCTTCTTCAGTATCCAGTCGTTTATTTCTTCGTCTACCCAGCCTACAGACCTACCACCTAAATCAATCGGCTTTGGAAAGGTGCCTGCTTCGATGTATTTGTAAACAGTAGAGCGGGCAAGGCCTGTCTTCTCCATCACGTCTCTGAGTCTGAGAATTCTCATGGGTGATCTCCTGAACGGTTCGTCTCAGAAGATCCGGGGAGGTCAGTAAAAGTTTATCGATGCTCATGAGGGTGGGCTCAACCTGGCGCAGGACCGCAAGGCTCTATAGCCGTTCCGGGCTTTCTGTCAACGTCGCGCTAGCCACAGTGCCCCAGCTTCACTTCCAGTGATAGCCCTGTAACTCCCTGTATTTAGGCATGACGACACGATAGATATACATAGAGTCGGCCTATAAACTACCTAGAAACATAGCAGAAAAATCACAGAAATATGCATGAAACATTGTAGAAAAATGCCAGAAATGTGCTAAAGTTGGTCTCGTTTTTATCCTTATTTTCTTGAGGCCGCAGGTGTTGTATGGCAGTTCATGACAAAACCCGAGAAATGTTACCCAAAAGATTTCAGTCCTTTTCTGATCAGGATCTCTTGTGGCTTTGGTCTGTTCTTGGTCGTGACTTTGCGATCAGTCATCCCGAGTCTTTTAAAAATCCTTTGGGGTTGGCGGAGTCTTGTGCAAAAGCGATTGAAAATAGAGATGAGGCATACGCTGATTGGGTTTTTAATTACTATCAGCAGCATGTCGTTAATTATGAAATGAGCGGTATTATAGGTAATGCTGGAAAAAGACTGATTAGTTTCCTTATGTACAAGCTGGTAGTCGACAATGGTTTCGATTTTGATCTTGGGAGCCTTAAGTATTACTTGGATGATCGGTCATGTTTTCTTCTGGCTGTTGATCTCGATACTAGGCTTGGTTCCGATAAATTGCGTATCGTTCGAGATTTAACCTCTATCTGGAACCTTCGCATGTTAAAAGATTACTCTTTAGACTGGGTGGATGGTAATAATTCCGAGCAAGTATCATGGCTAATTAATGAAGGCCTTAATGCCGGGTTGCCAAGCTTGGTCCCGGGAAGTGTAAATAATCCTTTGTCAATAAATGAAAGTCTCTTGAAGTTTCGCTGTATGTTGGATCAGTCCAGCCTCAATCCAAAGATGGAAGAGATGCTCATTAGAGATTTAAGACGGAAGTGGAGCATAAAAACCAATAAGAAAAGGAATGAGCGATGTCAGGTTAATGTCTTGCTACTCCCTGAAACTAAAGAAGGTATAAAAGAACTGATGAGGCGAGACGGGTATAAGACTCAAGGAGAGCTTGTAGATGCTCTCGTGAGTAAGGCGCTATCCGATGAAAAGGGTTTTTTGTAGTATTCGTCAGCTCACAAATAAATAGCTGGGCTGTATGCGGTCAAGCCTTTAGTTTGGTGAGGTGATCTGCCCATGCTTGCATCATCTGCGTCCGCTCTTTCAATCGAGCAGAGCGGTTATATGCTGCAGCAACCTGGTTGCGTTGTTTGTGCGCAAGCTGCAGCTCAATGACTTCCGGCGGCCAGCCTTGTTCATGGAGCAGTGTTGAGGCGGTCGCTCGAAAGCCGTGCCCAACCATGGTGGAACCATCGAAGCCCATGGACCGCAGAGCAACGTTAATAGTGTTATCTGAGAGCGGGCGGCCCGATTTCACAGACTCGAATACCAGGTGCTGGTGGCCCGTGATCGCTTGGAGCTCCTTCAGGATAGCAATTGCTTGCTTGGATAGCGGAACAATGTGGTCCGGTACTAAGCCGGCCCGTTTGGCCTTCTGAGTGCCTTTCATGCGTTTGCCCGGCACGACCCAAGTGCCTGATTCCAGGTCTATCTCTGCCCACTCAGCGTTCCGTAGCTCACCAGGTCGCAAGAACAGCATTGGAGCAAGCTTCAGCGCCGCTCTGGTTGAGGCGTGGCCACTGTAGGCGTCAATGGCTCGCAACAGGGTTCCGAGCTCATCCGACGAGGTGATGGCAGCCCTGTGCTGCGTAGGGACTGTCTTCAATAGGCCTTTCAATGTGGAAGTCGGATCTGTTTCAGCTCGGCCTTCTGCGACGGCGTACCGATAGATCTCACCAATGCGCTGGCGTATGCGGTGCGCTGTTTCGTGTTTACCCTGGTTCTCGATTTCGCGAAGCGTTTCCAGAATCTTGGCAGGCTTGATGTCTGCGATAGGTAAGTGGCCGAGTTTCGGGTAGGTCCAGGTCTCCAGTCTTCTACGTGCTACTCTCAAGGTGCCTTCGGAAAGCTCTCCTTTTTTCAGCTTCAGCCATTCTTCCGCAACAACCTTGAAGGTGTCGCTTTTCTCCTGCTCAGTGGCTTTTTCCTGCTTTTTTAACTCATTGGGGTCTACGCCGTCAGCGATTAATGCTCGTGCCTCAGAGCGCCTCTGCCGGGCGAGCTTTAGTGGAACGTCCGGGTATACCCCCAGAGCCAACGTTTTTTCTTTGCCGCCGAACCGGTACTTCATGCGCCAATACTTGCCCGACGGCTGGATATCCAGGTACATGCCTGCACCGTCAGAGAGCTTGGTGCGCTTGCCATACTTTTCGAAGCTGGCAGATTTGATCTGTCTGTCGGTCAGCTTGTCCGTCGCCATTGGGGGTATCCTGCAGCGGTTGGGGGTATAAAACTTACTATAGCGGGGTGCATATCAGTTTGCACCCCCAAATGTACCCCCAAAGGTTGTGGCTGAGCATGGATATCAATGGATGTTCATGGACTAAGAATGAGGTAAAAAGTGTTTAAAAACGGTAGGTTGTAGAGGTTGGTGGATCTTGGTGGAAGGCTAACTGGTACCCCCGGCAGGACTCGAACCTGCTACCTTCCCCTTAGGAGGGGGACGCTCTATCCAGATGAGCTACGGAGGCATTTCAGAAGAGGCGGTATGATAGCGGGCAAGGGCTTGTGGCTCAAGGGGTGTCCGGTTATGGTTGGGCTCTGTCTCTTGCCGGTTAGCCGTTGCTATGGATTCCAGCTCTTCAGAATCTCTTTCTCTCAGTGTGATTATTCCTGTCTGGATGGAAGCCGCTGGCATTCAGCAGGCTTTGCAGGCGCTTCAACCGCTGCGCCAGGCTGGCCATGAAGTAATTGTGGTGGACGGCGGCAGCTCTGATCGCTCGGTCGATCTGGCGCGTCCTCTATGTGATCAGCTTCTGATCTCGGAACCGGGTCGTGCCGTACAGATGAACGCGGGTGCGCAGAAGGCCAAAGGACAGTTGCTCTTGTTTCTTCACGCAGACACCCGCTTACCCGATAATGCCCTGGCGCACCTTTCCCAAGCCTGTCAGCGCGGTCGCACCTGGGGCCGTTTTGATGTGCGTTTGAGTGGTGAGCGGCGAATGTTCCGTGTGGTGGCCTGGTTTATGAACTGGCGCTCCCGGCTGACTGGCATTTGCACGGGAGATCAGGCCATGTTTGTTCGTCGGGATGTGTTTGAAGCTTTGGGTGGCTTTCGGCCCATGCCCCTGATGGAAGACGTTGAGTTATCCAAACGATTGAAACTGTTGGCTCGACCTTATTGCATTGCTGCGCCGGTGATTACCGATAGTCGGCGCTGGGAGCAGGGCGGGGTGTGGCCAACCATTGTGTTGATGTGGCGTTTGCGCTGGCGCTATTGGCGTGGTGATGCCCCGGAATCCCTGGCCGCCCTCTGGCGGAGGAATGTACGCCATGCAAAATACTGAGAATTCCCCAGCCATACTGATGCAGTTTGCCAAGTGGCCACAGCCCGGACGGGTGAAAACCCGTTTGATTCCGGCGCTAGGCATTGATGGCGCGCTGCAGGCACACATTACCCTGAGCCTGGAAGTGCTCGACAACCTTTGTGCGACCGGCTACGACGTCAGTTTCTGGTGGGATCGCCCACTGGAACAGCCGCCGGAATACGCCTCATCCCTGCTCGCCAATATTGAAGGCGCGGGCCTGCAGCAATATTTCCAGCAAGGTGACGATCTGGGGGAACGTATGTTCCGGGCTTTGACTCAGGGCATTGATGCCTATTCCCGGGCCGTGGTGATTGGCAGTGATTGCCCCTCGGTAGATCCCGGCTATGTGCGGTCGGCAGTCGTGGCTCTGGATCATGCCGATGTGGTGCTGGGGCCATCGAATGACGGTGGCTATGTGCTGATAGGCGCCCGCAAGCTGACCGCCGAGGCATTGGCCGGGATTGAGTGGGGCACTCCGATGGTGTTGGAGCAAACCCTGGAGCGAATGGAAAAGACAGGGCTCAGTGTCTATGTACTGGAGCCCCGTTGGGATGTGGATGAGCCGGAAGACTGGCAACGCTTCCGGCGCATGGTGGGTGAGCGCTAGTCGGTTTGCCGCTCGGGTACGACGTCGCGCTGGCGCAGTTGCTCCAGGATCTCGGCGCCATTAATGCCCTCTTCTCCCGTGGTCACCAACAAGGCTCGCTTGCGCTCCGTCAGTGACTCGCGGAAGGTGTACTGCAGTTCTTCCAGCGTGACCTCCCGAATGGCCTCGGCCAACTGCTCACGGCTATCAAAGCGGGTATTGTTACGATCAATCTCGGTCCAGTACCGGCTGGACACCTCGCCAAGTTGTCGATCACGCTCGGTCAGCTGGCTGATGATGGCCTGTTTTTCCCGATCCAGCCTGTCACTTCCCAGCTCTCCCAGTTGTTTGGCAAAGCCTTCCGCGAATTCAGACACCGCACTATCGATGGCCGTCCCGGTTGCTTCGGGCGACTGCACCACAAGGCCCAGGGCCGGTGTTTCGAGAATCTCGAACGCGGTCGCGTAGACAATGTAGCCAAGCTGGCGGCTGGTCCGGATATCCTCATAGAACGGACTGCTGAGGATCTGTGCCAACAGGCGATAGCGCGCGCGCTCCTGATAGGTTCTGTCCTTTCCTTGCAGGTAGAGCGTATAGCCGGTATCCGGGTGCTCCAGGTTCAGCGTGGCCAGTGTTTGTCCTTCAGGCAGCTGTCTTATACGAGAGCGTTCCACCACGGTGCGTTCCCGTCCGTCCAGCACCATGGCCTGAACCTGCTGGGCCATGTTGAGCGTGGAGGCTTCGGTCAGGTTGCCATGGGCCAGCATGATCGGATCGGTCTTTGCCACCAGTTCTGCACCGAAAGATTCCAGCTCTGCCAGGGTGACCTCGCGCGCTGCAGCCAGCTTCTCAGGTACCGGGAAGGTGCCGTCAATCAGGGCGGTCTGGATAAACTCAGAGGTTTGCTGCACCGGGCGATCCTTGGCCTTGTTTTCCAGGCCGTCAATCAGCCGCTGGCGCGCGATGCGGAAGCGCTGTTCGGTAAAGTCGGGGTCAGAGAACTCCAACAGTATGCGGTTGACCAGCTTGTGCAATTTGTCGTTATAGCCGCCTACCCGAAGGGTGACACCGCGCAGGTGCGGGTAGATGCTGTAGTCCAGTCCAGCCAGGCGGGCGGAGTAAGCCCAGGCATTCAGGTTGGTGTCGATGGCGTCGACCAGCAACTGTGTAAGCACTTCGTTACGGGCAGAAGCTCGCGCTTCGGGCGTGCGCAGGCTGATAAATACGTTGGCTTTGGGGGTGTTGAACCGGGTGTCCCGGGCGTACCAGATATCCAGGCCATCGAGCTCGCCCAGCAGCACCGGGTGGGTCATGCTCTCGCCGGGCACCAGGTCCAGATCCTCAGGCACAAACGGGTTGGCCGGCGGCAACGTAAGTTGCTCCGCGAGCGCAGAATCTACCTGTTCAGGCAGGGTCAGCGGCTCTCGCTGCCAGGGTGTGTCATACCATTCGGTGAACAAGGGCGTCTCGAAATTCTGGCCGGGTGCAGACACCCAGACTTTCAGGTTAGCCGGCGTCAGTTTTGCCAGAATCGCCTGGTATTGCTCCGGCGCGTAGCGATCCATCAGCCAGGGCGCGCTTAGCAGGTCTTCTGGCGGGTAGTCCCGTAGCAGGCTGGACAGTCTCATGGCTTCGCGCATGGGTTCGCTGCGCTCACGAAAGCGGAAATCCATCACCGCCAGTTGCTTCATTTCATCAAAACGTTGCTGACTGATGCCGTCGGAACGAACCTGATCAATGTACTGGAATGCCAGCGCGATGATCTCATCCTGTTGCGCCAGGCCTTCCCGGGTTAGCGACATGCTGATGTCCAGCGTGGCGTGCTTGCCCGTGTCCATGCCCAGGCCGGCAGAGAGCGATTCTACCAGGCCGGCCGACTTGAGCGTGTCGAAGAGGCTGCCGGGGCCCTCGTGACCGAGCAAATTGGCAACATAGGATGCCGGCTTGGTGCGGTAATTGTCGCGCTGGGACGGAATAGGGAAGGACAGGGTCAGGCTGCGGGAGTCTCTCAGGCTTTCGGCAGTGATGCGTTCGGGCAATCGGCGCTCATCGTACAGGGGCTGCGGATGGGTTTTGGCCGACAGGTTACGATTTTCAATAGCGTTAAAACGCTGCCGCACCATGGCTTCGAGTTGGTCCAGGGATTGTGGACCATAGACGGCCAGGGTCATGATGTTGGCCGAATATTTATCCTGCCAGAACTGGATCAGGTCGGGCCGCAACGGATTGTCTTCGGTGTTCTCCAGGGTGGTCAGATTGCCGACGGCATACTGACTGAAAGCATGATCCGGATTGCCGCCGGCTTTGCGGACGGACAGAAAACGTCGGCCGTCGTCTTTGAGCTTGGCGGTGTATTCGGAATGAACGGCGTTTCGCTCCCGGTCGACCAGTTCCGCTGTAAACAGCGGGTGAGAGAACTGCTGGGCAAAGCGATCGAGGGCCTGCTCCAGGAATTCTGCCTCCACATCAAAGAAGTAGTTGGTGTCTGAGAAAGCCGTGAAGGCATTGTGGCTACCACCGTGACTGCGGATAAATTGCTGGTACTCGCCGGGGTCCGGATACTTTTCAGTACCGAGGAACAACATGTGCTCCAGAAAGTGCGAGAGGCCCTCCCGGTCGGCCGGGTCGTCACCGCTGCCGACGGCGACGTTCATGGACGTCGCGGCTTTGTCCGCTTCCGGATCTGACGAAAGGATCACCCGCAAGCCATTGTCCAGCTCCAGATAACGGTACTCGTTGGGATCGTTCGGGCTTTTGGTCGGCGATACGCTGGCGGTTGCCAGGCTACTGAGTAGTAGGCTGCCAAGCAGGAACAATAAAAAAAACGAGAAGCGGTTCAGGCGATGAAACTCGGAGCGTTCAGCAGTCATGGGACCTCTTTTGTCCGGTGAATCAGTGGGTCATCATGGTCTCAGTGCACAGACCCGGTCTTGGTGCTGGCGGGTTGTTGCTCCAGCGTCTGGCGGGCCAGGCTGGCGGCTTTGTCGGCGTCAAGTTCGCCCGAACCTATGCGTTCTAAAACAGTGGCCATGATGGCAACGGACTGTCGGTAATCGGCAAACTCTGCCTGAAAAGCCTTGTCGATGGCCTGGTATACCGCCTGAATCTTGTCTTCCCGGCTACCTTTGTCGGCGGCGGAATCGTTGATGGCCTTGAGGCAGGCTCGGGCGATGGCAATGTAACGTTCGGTATTGGGCGTATCGTTCGACATAGGGATTTGGTGAACCTCAGACTATGGACGGTTTAGTGACGCCGGTTGGCGCGGAAAGTTCCCGATTATCGCATTGCGGGGCGTTGCTTGCATTGCCCTTCGGTAATTGTGGGGAGTGGCGCCCCGGTCGCCGGTTACTGTGCTAATCTCAAAGCCAGTGTGTCGGTATTTCGGACATTTGCTGTCAGGCAAGGGTCGGATTTTTAGAGTAATGGCTCTAATAAAAACAAGGGCTTACAGAGCAAATGCTCTAATAAAGTTCGATACATGAAGGTTGCAATTAAGTAGAATGCCAGCAAAAGAGTTGCAGGTTACGACTTTAGTCTTATCTGCACTGGCGAAACGACAACAATAGAGCAACAGGCAGGACGGATTATCTATGAATTATTTCCTGACAGGCGGCACCGGTTTTATCGGCCGTTTTCTGGTAGAAAAATTACTGGCCCGTGGTGGCACTGTTCATGTGTTGGTGCGGGAACAGTCCCAGGGAAAACTGGCTGAGCTGCGTGAGCGCTGGGGTGTCGATGACTCCCGGGTGAAGGCAGTGATCGGCGATCTGACCAGCAAGAATCTGGGGATCGATGCGAAAACCCTGAAATCGCTGAAGGGCAATGTGGATCATTTCTTCCACCTGGCAGCCGTGTACGACATGGGTGCGGATGAAGAGTCCCAGGCGGCCACCAATATCGAAGGCACCCGTGCTGCGGTTCAGGCCGCAGACGCCATGGCGGCCAAGCACTTCCATCACGTGTCGTCCATCGCTGCCGCAGGTTTGTTCAAAGGTATTTTCCGCGAGGACATGTTTGAAGAAGCGGAAAAGCTGGACCACCCCTATCTGCGCACCAAACACGAATCTGAAAAAGTGGTGCGGCAAGAGTGCAAGGTGCCGTACCGGATTTATCGTCCAGGCATGGTTATTGGCCACTCTAAAACCGGTGAAATGGACAAGGTGGACGGGCCTTACTATTTCTTCAAGATGATTCAGAAGATCCGCCATGCGCTGCCGCAGTGGATGCCGACCATTGGTATCGAAGGCGGTCGCCTGAATATTGTGCCCGTAGATTTTGTGGTTGATGCCATGGATCACATTGCTCACCTGGACGGTGAGGACGGCAAGTGTTTCCACCTTGTCGATTCTGATCCTTACAAGGTGGGTGAGATCCTCAACATCTTCAGCGAAGCCGGTCACGCGCCCAAAATGGGCATGCGGATTGATTCGCGGATGTTCGGCTTTATTCCACCGTTTATTCGCCAGAGCCTGAAGAACCTGCCGCCGGTTAAACGACTGACAGCCGCGGTGCTGGACGACATGGGTATTCCGCCTTCGGTGATGTCTTTCATCAACTACCCGACCCGGTTTGACGCCCGTGAAACCGAGCGGGCCCTGAAGGGCACCGGTATCGCGGTGCCGCGCCTGACCGATTTCGCACCGGTTATCTGGGACTTCTGGGAGCGCCACCTCGATCCCGATTTGTTCAAGGATCGCACGCTGCGGGGAACCGTTGAAGGTCGCGTGTGTGTGGTGACTGGCGCAACATCAGGTATTGGTTTGGCGACGGCCCAGAAACTGGCGGATGCCGGCGCAATCCTGGTGATTGGTGCTCGTAAGCTTGAGCGCCTGAACGAGGTGGCTGCAGAGCTGGAGTCCCGTGGCGCCAGCGTGCATGCGTATCCGTGCGATTTCGCCGATATGGAAGCTTGCGATGAGTTTGTGAAAACCGTGCTGGATAACCATGGCCACGTGGACGTGCTGATCAACAATGCTGGTCGGTCCATCCGTCGGTCACTGGATCTGTCTTTTGACCGTTTCCACGACTTTGAACGCACCATGCAGCTGAACTATTTCGGCTCTGTGCGCTTGATCATGGGTTTCTCTCCCAAGATGCTGGAACGCCGCCGCGGCCACGTGGTGAACATCTCGTCCATTGGTGTGTTGACCAATGCGCCGAGGTTCTCGGCTTATGTGGCATCAAAGTCTGCGCTGGATGCGTTCAGTCGTTGTGCCGCTTCCGAGTGGTCCGATCGCAACGTTACGTTCACCACCATTAATATGCCACTGGTGAAGACGCCGATGATCGCGCCCACCAAGATCTACGATTCTGTGCCGACTCTGTCGCCAGACGAAGCCGCGACCATGGTGGCGGATGCTATCGTATATCGCCCGAAGCGTATCGCAACCCGGTTGGGCATCTTTGCCCAGGTTCTTCACGCTCTTGCGCCGAAGATGGCGGAGATTGTGATGAATACCGGTTACCGGATGTTCCCGGATTCACCGTCCGCTGCGGGCAGCAAGTCGGGTGAGAAACCGAAGGTGTCTTCCGAGCAGGTAGCTTTTGCGGCCATCATGCGGGGCATTTACTGGTAACTTTCATCCCGGACACAAAAAAACCCGCCTTGGCGGGTTTTTTTGTGTCTGTTGTTGGCTGGTCTCAGTCTTCGCCGAGGTCAATCGCCGGGGGTGGGAAGCCACCCAGTTCTTTCCAGCGGTTTACGATGCCGCAGAACAGATCGGCGGTTTTCTCGGCATCGTAAGCTGCAGAATGCGCTTCTTTATTGCTGAACGGGATGCCCGCTAGCTTGCAGGCCTGGGCTAGCACTGTATGGCCGTAGGCCAGCCCAGCCAGCGCGGCGGTATCAAACGTAGAGAACGGATGAAACGGATTGCGTTTGATGTCTGCGCGCAGGGCAGCGGCAAACACAAAGTTATGATCGAACGTGGCATTGTGGCCCACCAGAACCGCGCGCTTGCAGTCGTGCTCTTTGACCGCTTTACGGATGGGGGCAAAGATTTCGCTCAAGCCCTCACGCTCGGGCACGGCTTCCCGTTCCAGGCTCCAGGGATCGATGCCGGTAAAGTCCAGTGCTGATTGTTCCAGGTTGGCGCCTTCGAACGGGTCGATCTGCTGCAAGTGTGTCTCGCCCCGCCTGAGCCAGCCGTCGTCGTCCATAGTGACCATGACGGCGGCAATTTCCAGCAGTGCGTCCCGCTCGGGATTAAAACCGGCCGTTTCAACATCGACGACCACCGGCAAAAAACCGCGGAAGCGACGAGACATAGGGTGTGGCTGTTTGATTTCTTCTGACACTCGAACTCCGATGTTCGCAGTTTGAATTTAAAGTGGTTTACGCCATGCGCCAATGAACGGTTTCGCCGGCTTTCAGGGGTACGATGGTGCCATCCGCCAGGGGCAGCTGCTTCGGCATGGTCCAGGGTTCGCGTACCAGGGTAATGGTGTCGGTGTTTCTCGGCAGCCCGTAAAAATCCGCGCCATTGAAGCTGGCGAAGGCCTCCAGTTTATCCATAATGCCCAGCTCTTCAAAAATATCTGCGTATAGCCCGATAGCGCCATAGGCGGAGTAGCAGCCGGCACAACCGCAGGCTGCCTCTTTCATGCCGCGGGCATGGGGGGCTGAGTCGGTGCCCAGGAAGAACCGCGGGTCGCCACTGGCAACGGCGTCTCTGAGTGCCTTTTGATGGGTATTGCGCTTCAGGATGGGCAAACAATACAGGTGCGGTCGCACACCGCCCACCAGCATGTGATTGCGGTTGTACATCAGATGCTGCGGGGTCAAAGTGGCCGCCAGATTGCCGCTGTTGTGGCTGCGCACGAAATCGGCAGAGTCTGCTGTGGTGATGTGTTCCAGCACTACTTTCAGCGTTGGAAAGGCGTCGATGGTTGGCGCCAGCACCCGCTCGAGAAATACTTTTTCACGATCAAAAATGTCAATGTCGGCGTCGGTCACTTCCCCGTGCACCAGCAGCAACATACCGCAATTCGCCATGGCTTCCAGAACCGGGTAGATATTGCGGATGTCGGTCACGCCAGAAGCTGAGTTGGTGGTTGCCCCGGCTGGATAGAGCTTGGCGGCAACCACGCCGGCCGCCTTGGCTTCCCGGATGGTGTCAGGGGTGGTGCCTTCGGTCAGGTACAGTGTCATCAGCGGTTCGAAGGCTGCGTTGCCGGCAGCGGCTTGAATCCTGCTCCGATAAGCCATGGCCGCGGCTGCGTCGGTAACTGGCGGCGCCAGGTTGGGCATGATGATGGCCCGGCCGAAGCAGGCAGCCGTGGCCGGCACTACGCTGTTCAATACCGCACCGTCGCGAACGTGCAGATGCCAGTCGTCAGGGCGGGTGATGGTCAGTTCTCTGGTCATGGCAGAATGTGTACCGCAGCAAAAAAATTTGGAGAATTATATCAGAAGGTCGGCGGGAATGTTTTTGCTATTCGGCAGGGTTTGGCTATCAAGTATTACTCTCGGCGGTCGTTAACCAACCATGATCGTGCGAATGTTCGTTTTTGGGGTGTCATGACTATGACCAGGTTGGTTCGCCAGTACTCGTTGTACAAAATTGCAGGCTTGTGTGGCGCGATCGTGTCCGCAGGTTTTGCTGCGCCCACCCTGGCCGCGAGTTACGGAGCCGGCATCGAGAATAGCCAATGGTATTTGTCGGAATCAGTGTTCGAGTGTTCATTGGTTCATGATGTCCCGGGTTATGGCCGGGCGGTGTTCAGCCATCGGGCCGGCGAAAACCTGAGCTTTTTTCTGGAATCAGAGATAGCCGTCATGCGCCCGGGTCGCGGCCAATTGGTCGTTGAGGCACCGTCCTGGCGCCCAGGTGTAGCGCCAAGGCCAATCGGCGCGGTGACAGTGTCTGATGATCGCCGCGCGGTTACGGTAGGTAATCGCGAAGCTACCCTGATGGCCCAAGGTTTGCTGCAGGGCATGCGGCCTACGGTTACCCGCGCTGCCTGGTACGATGACCGTCCAGTACGCGTGCACCTTTCCAATGTGAATTTTTCCGGCCCTTACTCCGGTTACCGTGAGTGTGTGGCGGGTCTGTTGCCAGTTAATTACGATCAGATTCGCCGTTCCCGGGTGCCGTTTGCCAGTGGTAGCACCAGCCTGTCAGATGCCGACCGACGGTTGCTGGATAACATCGTGACTTATGTAATGACAGATTCGACGGTTGAGAGGGTGTTTGTTGATGGCCATTCGGACAGCGTGGGCAGCCGTATTGATAACCGGGCTTTGTCAGAAGAGCGGGCCAATGTGGTGGCCGACTACCTGAGGTCTCGTGGTATCGACGAGGATCTGCTGATCGTTCGGGCCCAGGGTGATCAGTTCCCCGTATCCCGCCGCCATGCCGATAATCGCAGGACCACCATCCGTTTGCAGCGGCAAGGTGAACGGCCAGATTTACAGCAGGCCAATGGCCCGGATACAGGCTTCTCGGGCTGATTATTGAGATCTAGTAGACGGTGCTCAACAGATCCAGATGTGCGGTCACGCTCTCGGCCAGGGCTTTCAAGTGGTAGCCCCCCTCCAGCGTTGAGATGATCCGGTCATTGGCGTGATCGTGTGCCACGCTGATCAGCATTTCTGTCAGCCAGCGGTAATCATCCACTTCCAGATTCAGTTCCGCCATCGGGTCCAGCTTGTGACCATCAAATCCGGCTGATATCAACACCAACTGAGGTCTGAAATCCTGCAGCTTCTTCAGCCACCCGGCTTCTACGGCTTTCCGGTAATCCAGTGCTGAGCAATTGGACTCAATGGGAATATTGACGATGTTGTCAGCCTGCCGGTGCACGTGAGAGTGCGGGTAGAACGGATGCTGAAAGCTGGAGCACATCAGAATGCGCTCATCACCACTGACAATATCAACGGTGCCGTTGCCCTGGTGGACATCAAAATCGATGATGGCAACCCGTTCCAGGTGATGGAAGGTGAGGGCGCGCATGGCTGCCAGTGCAATGTTGTTGTAAAAGCAGAAACCCATGGATTTGGCGCGTTCGGCATGGTGCCCCGGCGGCCGCGCACAAACGAATGCGTTGGTTACCTGGCTGCTCATCACCATATCGACCGCTTGAACGTTGCCGCCCGCGGCCAGCCTTGCGGCGCGCAGGGTGTCTGGCATCATCGCGGTGTCTGGATCTGTGAACACCCGGCCACGGGTGGGTTGCATCATGTCGAGCTGTTGCAGGTAAGTCTCCGGATGCACCGTCAGCAGTTGATCACGGGTGATCTCCTCCGGTCTTACCCAGTCCAGGTCTTGCTCCAGATGGGTGTCAGCCAGATACGCCAGGATGGTTGAAATACGCTCTGGGCTTTCCGGGTGTTCCGGGCCCATGTTGTGTTTCATGCAGTCGTCGTGGGAGAAAAATGCCGTGGTCATACGTGGTGTCTGGCCTGAATAAGCTTATTATTTTTGTCATGTTATCAGGGATAACCGAAGTCTGTCGTCTTTCTTTGGTCTAATGGTTGTGATTGGCGATTTACATCATGAAATACCCATCTAAGATAAGGTATGCATTGATAAGCTATCTGTTTTACTGAGATTCTTAACTAAATCTCGACAGTCCACGCGATCAGGGAGAGTCAACTTGAGTACCCGCTATCTGGAAAGCCTGTTCAATCCTGAATCGATTGTGGTGGTTGGTGCATCTGAACGGGCCGACAATCTGGGTGGTATGGTGCTGCGAAATCTTCTGGGGGGTGGCTACCCCGGTCGGTTGGTAGTGGTCAACCAGAGCGATTATGACAACGTTCATGGTGTCACCTGTGTAAAGAAAATATCACGGCTTGATTTCAGCCCCGATCTGGCAATAGTTTGTACCCCGCCAGATACCGTGCCCAAGATGATTCGCAAACTCGGTGAGTGGGGCGTGCGTACGGCGATCGTGATGACCGGCGGCATGTCCCGTACCCACAGTAAAACTGGTCAGCCGCTGATGTACTCTGTGCGGGATGCCGCCCGTGACACCGGCATCCGGGTGCTTGGCCCCAACACCATCGGTTTGATGGTTCCGGCCCGGCATTTGAACGCCACTTACGCACACATGGGTGCGATTCCGGGCCGCGTTGCCTTTGTCGGTCAGTCTGGCACTATTGCCAGCTCAGTGATTGACTGGGCCTTTGCCCGCGGTGTCGGTTTCTCCTACTTTCTGACACTTGGCGATGGCATGGACATCGATCATGACGATCTGATCGATTATCTTGCCCAGGACACCCAGACCCGCGCCATTCTTCTGCACATCGAGAATATGCCGAATCCACGCCGCTTTATGTCGGCGGTCCGGGTTGCCTCCCGCACCAAACCGGTTATTGCGGTTAAATCCGGGCGAGTGCCGGAATCCGAATGGTTTGCCCACGAGCTTCCCGCTGGCATCAAGCGCAGTGACCCAGTCTACGATGCCATGTTGCAGCGTGCCGGTGTGTTGCGCGTGGACGGACTGGGGCAGATGTTTGATGCGCTTGAAACACTCACCCGAATGCGGCCGTTGCGGCGGGAATCGCTGGCCATCATGGCCAACGGCGTGGGCCCGGGTGTGCTTGCGGTGGACCGGCTGGCGGATCTTGGCGGTGAACTGGCGGAGTTGTCGGAAGCGTCCATTGATCAGTTGGCGGAGCTTTTGCCTCCCTACTGGACCCGCAAAAACCCGATCGACCTTAACTACGATGCCAGCCCGGAGCTCTACGCCAACGCCATCAAGATCCTCGCCAAAGATCCCAATGTGGCCAACGTGCTGGTGATGTACGCACCTACGCTGGTGCAGGACAGCCTGCAGATTGCTGACGCGGTGGTGCAGGCATCCAAGGGTACGCGCCTGAATATTTTCACCTGTTGGTTGGGGCAGAGCACGGTAATGGATTCCCGTGAGGAATTTTACCGGGCCGGTTTGCCGTCGTTCTTCAATCCGGAAAAAGCGGTGATGGCCTTTATGCAGCACGTACGCCACCAACGCGTACAGCGTCTGCTGACTGAAACCCCGGAATCTTTTACCGACCACTTCGCTGACCGGGCCAACACCCGGAAGCTGGTTGCCAGAGCCTTGCGGGATGGCCGCAAGCATTTGTCCCATCGCGACGCCCGACGGGTGATCTGTGATTATGGCATCAACACCATCGATACCGTGTACTGTGACGACCTGGAGGAAGTGCTCGAGGTGTTCGCGGTCGAACGCCGGCCCATTGATATCAGCGTTGTTCATGAGCAGGGCTGCTTCCCGTTCCTGGAGTTGAGCCCCACTCAGCGCCGTTACAAAGGCACGGTTAAAAAGCTCAACAGCGAACAGGTCATCATCGACACCTGCCGGTTTTTAATGGAGGACTACCGATCCCATTTTCCCCGGAGTGGTTTTCTGGGGTTCGCGGTACAACGGTCTTATCAACACGTGGGCGGGATCGAGTTCAGTGTCGGGATCACCCGGGACGAACTGTTTGGCCCGCTGGTGGTGTGCGGCGCGGCAGGTGCTCAAGTCAATATCATGAGCGATCGGCAAATTGCTTTGCCGCCCTTAAACATGGTGCTGGCGCGGGAGTTGTTGCGCCGTACCTATATGTACAAATTATTGAAAGAACATAGCTTGAAGCCTGAAGAAGACATTCGGGCGGTATCTGAAACATTGGTGACGTTGTCCCAGATTGTGATCGATATTCCGGAGATTCGTGGGCTGGAAATCTCGCCACTGTTGTTCAATGAGCAGGGCGCGGTGGCTGTGAACATCGCCATCGATCTGGATGACAAACCCGGGCGGCCTATTATTCAGCCTTACCCACGGGAGCTGGAAGAGTGGATTGTGCTGCCGAGATCAGGTCGCAGAGTGATCATCCGGCCGGTGCTGGCGGAGGATGAGCCGGCGCACCGGTCGTTCCACGAGCATCAGTCCCCAGAATCGATCCGATACCGGTTTTTCCAGTACCGTAAACACTTCTCCCGGGAAGACGTGGCCCAGATGGTGCAGATCGACTATGACCGGGAAATGGTGTTCATCGCCAATGCGCCACGCCTCGATGAGGAAGGCGAGGAAACGCTGGGCACTGTTCGCACCTGGACCGACGCCGACAATTTGCGCTGTGAGTTTGCGGTGATGGTGGATGATCGTATGAAGGGAGAAGGCCTGGGCGTGGCCCTGATGCAGAAAATGATTGATTACTGCCGGGCTCGCGGCACCGTGGAAATGATCGGTAATGTGCTACCGGACAACCGCCCCATGCTGAAACTGGCGGAACATCTGGGCTTTGAGACCCGATACAATCCGGAAGAAGAAGTCATGGATCTCAGGTTGGTGCTGAATGAGCCGGAAAACGACTGGCAGAAGGAACGGCTGGGTAAAGGGGGCCACCTGTAGGCCCCCATCCCTTGCCTTCAGGTTTCCTCTTCGACAATGGCGGAGCGGTCTTCTCCGCCCAGTGCTTCCAGCAGACCAGGAATCATTCGGGACAGTTCCATGGTCATCAGGGTGAAGGCGGCGTCGAACTTGGCGACGGCATCGTCCACGTCGACGTCGTCCAACTGATCTTGCAGGGTTTCGCCAAACTTCAGGCGCCGGATGCCCAGCTCCTCATCCAGTACAAATGAGACATTGTCGTCCCAGGTCAGTGACAGCTTGGTCACCTGCATGCCGGTTTCGAGGTGGTTGCGGATTTCTTCGGCCTTCAGGTTCAGGCCTTTGCAGCGCACCACACCGCCGTCTTCAGACGGATCTTTCAGTTCACATTCACTGCCCAGAACAATGCTGGCGGGGTGATCAATGGTCTCGTTCAGCCAGCCGGTGAAGGTGAAGGCCGGGGCCTGCTCGACCGCCGGTGGCCGAACCGGCAGTGAGCCGAGGCTTTTGCGCAGAGTAGAGGCAAGGTCTTCTGCCTGTTTGGCTGACCCGGCATCGACCACCAGCACGCCATCCTGGGGTGCCAGGTACGCGTAGCAGCGGCGGTTGCGGGAGAAGGCCTGGGGCAGCATCTCGAGCATGACCTGTTCCTTGATTTCCTCTTTCTCTTTCTTGCGAACCTTCCGGCCCTGGTCCAGCTCGATCGCTTCTGCACGCTCTTCTACTGCTTCTTTGACCACTGGGCCCGGCAGGATCTTTTCTTCTTTGCGCAGGGCAATCAAATGGTAGCCGTTGGCGCTGTGTACCATTAATTCTCCGTGCTTGCCCAGGGGTGGTACCCAGCCCTGGCGAAGGGTTTCCTGCGGACCGCAGGGTTTGAAAGCGTCGGCTTTCAGCTTGTCTTCCAGATCCTCAGGGGTGATATCGAAGGGCTTGGTGAAACGGAAAACTCGTGCGTTACGAAACCACATGCGGTTTGAATCCTTGCTGTCAGTTCAAAGCATTGCAAAAGGGGGAAGGATGATACGGCCACAGAGCCGTGGCCGTAAAGTGACGGGTATTCGGGCAGGTCAGATCTGCATGATCTCAACCAGCACGGTTTTGACGATAAAGCCGACAACGCCTGCGCCCAGTATGGTGAACAGGGCTATGGTGCCGAACTTGCCTGCCTGGGATTTCTTTGCCAGGTCCCAGACAATGAAACCCATCCAGACAATAAGACCCGTCAGAAACACCATCATGGCGATCTGGGAAAAAACTGCTTCGTTCATGGTTGCTCCGATATCAACTGAAACGGTTACTGTTCATCCCGCAGGAAAACCCAGTTGTTTTTATCGGATTGGTCTTCACTGAAGTAATATCCCTCAAGGTTGAATCCCTTGAGGTCGTCGGCCTGGGTGATGCGGTTCTGAATGGCAAAGCGGCACATCAGCCCTCGGGCTTTCTTGGCATAAAAACTGATCATTTTGTACTGACCGTTCTTCCAGTCTTTGAACTGGGGGGTGATCAACCGGCCATCAAGATCTTTCTTCTTGACGCTTTTGAAGTATTCGTTGGAGGCAAGGTTCACCAGAACCTGGTCATCTTCTGTCAACAACCCGTTCAGGGCGTCTGTAAGCTTGTTGCCCCAGAATGCGTACAGGTCTTTGCCTCGGTGGTTTTCGAACCGGGTGCCCATTTCCAGCCGGTAGGGCTGCATCAGGTCGAGCGGTTTGAGCAGCCCGTAAAGGCCGGAGAGCATGCGCAGATGCTTCTGGGCAAAACTGAAATCATCTTCGCTGAAACTTTCTGCGTCGAGTCCCGTGTAGACGTCACCTTTGAACGCTAATATGGCCTGGCGGGCGTTGTCCGGAGTGAACGGTGTGCTCCAGGTGCGAAAGCGCTCGGCGTTCAATTGGCCGAGCTTGTCGCTGATGCTCATCAGGTTACTGACCTGGTGTGGCTCCAGATCCTTGAGTTGGTCGATCAGCTCGCAGGCGTCATCCAGATATTCTGGCTGGGTATGGGTCTCGGTCGCCAGAGGACTCTCGTAGTCCAGTGTTTTGGCCGGGGAAATGATCATCAACATATCAGCGAATCCTCATTGCAAAAACGTCAGTAGCTGGTCCCTCGTGAACGGCCAGTCCAGCTCCGCACCGGTGTCGTTACGACGCAATACCGGAATCCGAGTGCCGTAGCGTCCAACCAGCTCTTCAGACTGGGCGATGTCGACCACATCCACTGGAATCGGCTCTGGCATAGGAGTGCTGACCAACAACGCTTCCGCCAGTTCGCACAGATGACACTGGGATGTGGTGTAAAACAGAATTTCCATTATTTCTTCGGCTGTGCGTCGATCTTCTGGCCGTTGATGCCCTGGCTGTCTTTGCCCATCAGGTACAGGTAGATCGGCATCAACGCATCCGGGTCCGGATTCTGGCTCGGGTTCTCTGCCGGGTACGCAAGCACTCTCATATTGGTACGGGTGGCGCCGGGGTTCAGACTGTTCACCCGAATGTTGTGTCGGGTGTCGTCAAGCTCATCCGACAGCAACTGGCTAAGCCCTTCAACTGCAAATTTGGACACGGCATAGGCGCCCCAATACGCCCGGGCCTGACGGCCAACGCCGGATGATGTGAAGATCATTGAGGCGTCATCGGATTTACGCAGCAACGGAATCATGGCCCGGCTGAGCAGGAAGGGTGCGGTGGCGTTCACCTGCATAACCTTGTTCCAGATTTCCGGATCGTAGAGCTCAACTGGGCTACGCGAACCCAGAATGCCGGCGTTGTGCAGCAGACCATCCAGCCGGCCAAAGTTCTCTTCCAGGGTCATCGCCAGTTCTTCGTATTCCTTGACCGCAGCCCCCTCGAAGTTCATCGGGACGATAGCGGCTTGTGGATGGCCGGCGGCTTCGATCTCGTCATACACTTCTTCTAGCTTGGCCACCGTACGGCCAACCAGGATCACGGTAGCACCGTGGGCGGCGTAGGTTTTGGCGGCAACACGGCCAATGCCGCTGCCGGCGCCGGTTACCATGACAATGCGGTCTTTCAAAAGATCGGCGGGTGCCTGGTAATCATGCATAACCTGTCTCCGTGTTCAGGCGGTTGCAGACCAGCCTCGGGCCGGTACTGAAAAATGATGGGCGTTATTGTAACAGTTTTGCCAGATCGGCGACGGTGTCTACGATGACATTGGCTTGCCACAGGTCAACAGACTCTGGCTGCTCAATGTAGCCGTAGCGGACCGCCACAGTGCGCATGCCAGCATTGCGGCCGGCCTCTATGTCACGCTCGTGATCGCCCACGTAAATTGCCGAGGACGGCTCTACATTGATCTGTTGGCACGCCAGGAACAAGGCTTCCGGGTGCGGCTTGCGCTGGGCAACGTGGTCAGGGCAAATGAGCGTGGCGCAGCGCTCTGCCAGGCCGAGGGCGACGATCAGCGGGGCGGCAAAGCGCACCGGCTTGTTGGTGACGATACCCCAGGGAATGGCTCTCGCCTCGAGCTCTTGAAGCAATGTGTCCATGCCCTCGAACAGGGTGGTTTCCTCGGCAACACCGGCCTCGTAAAGATCCAGAAAGGCGGTGTGCTTTTCCAGATAGCCTTGGTGTTCGGGCTCCAGGCCAAAGCCCACTCTTATCATTGCACGGGCACCATTGGAGACCGAGCGGCGGATTTGCTCTGCGGGCAGCGGCGCCAGGCTGTGTTGCTGGCGCAGTATATTCAGGCACCGTATGAAGTCCGGGGCGGTGTCGATCAGGGTGCCATCGAGATCGAAGAGTACGGCAGACGGCTGTTGGTCAGTCTTCACGAATATCCCGCGCATGCATCAGGTAGTTGACGTCCACATCCCGGCCCAGCTTGTACACCTTGGTAATGAGGTTGTAGGTCATGCCGGTGAGCTCCTGCACTTCCAGGTTGGCGTGGCGCAGGTAATCCGACATTTCCGAAGGCCGGATGAACTTTTTCCACTCATGGGTGCCCTTGGGCAGAAGGTTGAGAACATACTCCGCACCGACAATGGCGAACAGAAATGACTTATGGTTGCGGTTGATGGTCGAGACAAACATGTGACCACCCGGGCGCAGCATGGCAGCACAGGCGCGGATCACGGAGGAAGGGTCTGGCACATGCTCAAGCATTTCGAGGCAAGTGACGGCATCGTATTGGCCGGCGTGCTCTGGGTCTTGCGCCAGTTCCTCGACGGTGATCTGCCGGTAATCCACTTTGACTCCGGATTCCAGTCCGTGCAGTTTCGCAACCGAAAGTGGCGCCTCTCCCATGTCAATGCCGGTCACGTGGGCGCCGCGCAGGGCCATGCCTTCTGAAAGCAGGCCGCCGCCGCAACCAACGTCCAGTACCTTTTTGCCCGTCAGGGACACCCGCTCATCAATGTAGTTAAGGCGCAAGGGATTGATGTCGTGCAGCGGTTTGAACTCACTGGTCGGGTCCCACCAGCGGCTGGCCAGGGCTTCAAACTTGGCAATCTCGCTGTGGTCTACGTTCTGGTTGCTCATAGTGTTACACCTGATGTAAATAATTAACTGAGAATCTGTTGGCGCCAGTCACGAACCCGGAGCATCAGGTCTGGCACATCGATGCGGGTTAATCGGCCATCCTGTAACTGAGGTACGCCGTGAATCCAGCTATGGCTTACTGCCCGGCCATGGTTGCTGTAAACCAGATGCGATGCAGGATCATAAACCGGCTGCAGGTAGGGATCGCTCAGGTCGACCGCGATCAGGTCGGCCAGTTTGCCGGCCACCAGTGAGCCTAATTCGTGATTTCGGCCCAGGGCGCGGGCACCGTTCATGGTGGCCATTTCCAGAGCGAGATGTGCCGACAGAGCTGAGGCATCGCCGGCCACCACTTTGGCAATCATGGCGGCGGTTTTGAGTTCGCCAAACAGGTCGAGGTCGTTGTTGCTGGCGGCGCCGTCGGTGCCAATGGTGACGTTGATGCCGCCATCGATCAGCTTCTGCACCGGGCAAAGCCCGCTGGCCAGTTTCAGGTTCGACTCGGGGCAATGCACGATATGAGCGCCAGAGCTGGCAAGCAGCTCCAGATCAGCATCATTAATCTGGGTCATGTGTACGCATTGGGTGTTGCTGCCCAAAACGCCCAGCTCGGCCATACGGGCCAGCGGGCGCTTGCCTGTGTTTTTTACGGCGTCTTCTACTTCGAACGCGGTCTCGTGCAGGTGCAGTTGTATGGCCGCGCCTGTCTGGGCAGATAGCTCTACCGCTGAACTCAGTGGCTGATCAGATACCGTATAAGGTGCGTGAGGGCCGATGGCCGGCATGATGTAGTCGTCGTTGCGCCACTCTTCGATGAGTGCTGCCCCTTTACGCAGGTATTCTTCCGGCCCGGAGCCCCACACGGTGGGCATGTCCATCAGCGGAAAGCAGACCTGTGCCCGCATACCGACGTCATGGGCGGCCTGAGCGGTGATCTCCGGAAAGAAATACATGTCGGAAAAGGTGGTGGTGCCGGTGCGCAGCATCTCCGCCATGGCCAGTCGGCTGCCATCCAGCACAAACTGTTCGCTGACAAATTTTCCTTCTGCCGGCCAGATATGATCGTTCAGCCAGGTCATCAGGGGCAGGTCGTCGGCCATGCCCCGGAACAGTGACATCGCAGTGTGGCCGTGCAGGTTAATCAGGCCGGGGAGCACCACATGATCGTTCAGATCTATGGTTTCCCGGGTGCGGTAGGCTTTATCTGCTTCGGTCTGTGGCAGTACCGCGGCGATCCGGCTGCCCTGCAGAATAACCGCTTGATGCTCCCAGACAACGCCGAACGGTTGCACCGGGATCAGCCATCGGGCGTTGATTCGGATATCGGCTGCGGTGATGGTGTCTGCCGTCATTAACCTGCCTCAGTCTCGCGGGCACTACGCGGTGCCGGAAAATTCAGGGGGAAGTATAACCAGCTGCCGTTGGCAGAACTACCCCGGCGACAAACCCTGCAGAGTCCATGGAAACCGGGAAGGCATTCTGGTGACATGGCGTTATACTGGCGGTTTTCAGACATCAAGACGGGGTGAACTATGGCAACCGATCCTTCGAGCCGGTCAATGGGTACCGTGGCCATGCGCTGGCACGGAGACAGTCTGGAACTGCTGGATCAGCGCCTGCTGCCATCAGAGGAACACTGGATTACCGCCGGGGGTGCCTCCGGAGTAGCCAAATGCATCACCGATATGGTGGTGCGGGGTGCGCCAGCCATCGGTATCAGCGCAGCTTACGGTGTTGCTCTGGCGGCCCGTCATGCCGGGGCAGGCGATTGGCAGGCTGAGATCAACCATGCCATTCGTGAACTGGCGAAATCCCGGCCAACGGCAGTCAATCTGTTTTGGGCACTTGAGCGGATGGAGCAGGTGTTCAAGAGCTGCGACTCTCTGGACGATGCCGAACGCCGATTGGCGGCGGAGGCCGTTCGGATTCATGAAGAAGACCTTGCCGCCAACCTGGCGATGGCTGAGCACGCCTTGGATGTGATCAACACGGGCGAGGCTGTCTCGGTGCTGACTCACTGCAATACCGGCGCATTGGCAACTGGCGGCTATGGCACCGCGCTGGGGGTTATTCGCCGCCTGCATGAAGCAAAGTTACTTGAACGGGTTTATGCGGACGAGACCCGGCCCTGGCTGCAGGGCAGCAGGCTGACGGCCTGGGAGCTTAGCCGTGATGATATTCCGGTCACGTTGAATGCCGACGGCGCTGCCGCTGCGATCATGGCCTCGGGCAAGGTGAGCTGGGTCATCGTTGGTGCTGACCGGATTACGGCTAATGGCGATGTGGCCAATAAAATAGGCACATACAGTCTCGCGGTCCTGGCGAGGCATCACAAGGTTGGATTTATGGTGGTGGCACCGTCGAGCACGGTGGATATGTCGCTGGCTTCCGGGCGTGACATACCGATAGAAGAGCGTGAAGGGACTGAAATTCGGGAGATTCGCGGCATTCCTCTGGCGCCGGGGGGTGTTGACGTATTCAATCCGGTGTTCGATGTCACACCGGCCGGCCTGATTGACGCGATTGTGACGGAAAAGGGCGCTCTTCGAAATCCGGATATCAACCGAATGCGGGCGCTATTTTCCTGACTCGGGACTGTGCCCCGGGTTGTCCCGGGGTGGCAGGTTGGTCTTCAGCTCAGCCACTTCTTTTTCTTGCTGCTCGATAAAATGTAACGACATCTCGAAACTCTGGCGGGTGAACTCCAGTACCTTTCGGAAACCTTCGTCCGAAAGATTGCGAGCATCGTCGTGGCGCCGGAAGATATTGATGAACTCCCTTTCCCGCTCGAACTGCAGCGGAATACGACCCACCCCCCAGTCGTTCAGCAGTTGCCAGACTTCCGGGTTGTAGTTGCGGGTGGTGCGCATGATGAAGGGAATGGGGTCGTTTCTGGCGATCAGGGAGGCCAGCCGCAGGATCAGTTCGAACGACAGGGTTGAGGTGCCATTCTCAATGGCTTCAAGCAGCGACTTGTCTTTGAGGTTCAGCGCTTCGCTCATTTCTGACAGGGTCAGGCCGGCGACTTCGCGAATATCTTTGAGTGATTGCCCCGCGCTGAGCATGGTTCGCAGTTGATCTTGGGAATTGACCAGCGCGCGTCCAACCCGTAGAGACGTATCCGTGGCTCGGGCGCCCAGCCGGAGAGCTGAGCCGGTAAAGCCTGCGATGCGCTCAAAGATGCCGTCGGGCGTTTTGTTCTGTTTGTTTGCCTGCTGGATATCTTCGACTTCTTCCATGGACCGCATGGCATGAAGGGCGTCCAGCAACATGTCGCGCAGAACACGAGCCCGCTGGCTGTTATCCTGCCGATGGTCCGGGCCTGTGCCGGTCATGGCAGCGACCGGGCCTCTGCTTTGATGGCAAACTGGGCAGGCATCAGGATAGAGGCCATGCGCTGATCAAGTTCCAAGAGGTCAGCCATGATGTGGCCACCCTCACGGATCACAAAATCCAGTTCTTCGTCGGTATTGTCGAGATCAGCCGCCTGCTCGTCCTGCCATTGCTCCAGAGCCTCAAGATCTTCAAACGGCTCGTCACCCTTGATCTCTCTGCGTGCGTTGGCAATGGTCAGCTGTGTCCGTTCAATCTGATCATGATGGCTTTTGCGTTCATCCATGTTCAGGCTCACGTAGGTCATCTCACGCTGCTTGGTCAGGAACTCGATCTCCTGCTGCAACAGGCTGAACTCCGGGCTGATGGCAAAGCGGTCGTCGTGCCGTTGGCGCAGCTCATCAATGACACCACTGAAGTCAAAGTAGCGGGTATGGGGTACCGCTTCAATCTGATCCCAGGGCAGGGCGTGGTCAAGTGCGTCTTCGCCTATGCGGGTGGTATCAATACGGGACGGTATTTCGATATCGGGAATGACCCCCTTGTGCTGGGTCGAGCCACCAGACACCCGGTAAAACTTGGATTGAGTGATCTTGAGCTGGCCATGATTGAGCGGGCGCACCGCTTGAACCGTGCCTTTGCCGAAAGTCTGGGAACCCACCACCAGTCCGCGGCCGTAGTCCTGAATGGCGCCGGCAAAGATTTCAGAGGCAGATGCGCTCATCCGGTTCACCAGAACCACCAAGGGTCCGTCATACACCACCGATGGGTCCTCATCGTTCAGAATCTGGACGTCGTTATTGGCATTGCGGATCTGCACCGTGGGGCCTTTATCAATAAACAGGCCGACCAGATCGTTGGCTTCGTGCAGGGCGCCACCACCGTTGTTTCGCAGATCCATCACTACGCCGTCGACGCCATCTTCTTTAAGCTCGTCAATAAGGCGGCGAACGTCGCGGGTGGTGCTTTTATAGTTCGGGTCACCGGCCTGCATGGCCTGGAAGTCGGCATAGAAAGTGGGAATAGTGATCACACCCACTCTGTAGGTTTCACCGGCCCTGTCCAGCTCGATTACGTCTTTGCTGGCGCTTTGTTCTTCAAGTTTCACCTCATCCCGGCTGATGGCGATGTCGCGGGTGACAGTTTCATCACTGGCGTTGGCCGGAATCACTTCGAGCGTCACGGTGGAGTTGCGTGGCCCGCGGATAAGGTCAACCACTTCGTCCAGGCGCCAGCCTATGACATTGACGGGCTTTTCTCCCTGCTGGGCCACAGACACAATGCGGTCTGCCGGCTGCAGTTGACCCTGCTTGGAGGCGGGACCACCCGGCACCAGACGCACCACCTTGGTGTACTCGTTGTCTGACTGCAGGACCGCACCGATGCCTTCGAGCGAAAGGCTCATGTTGATGTTGAAGTTCTCGGAGGTGCGCGGTGAGAAATAGGATGTATGCGGATCCCACATGCCGGTGAAAGCATTCATATAAGCCTGGAAAGCGTCTTCGCTGCGGGCCTGGTAAGCGCGTTTGAGCTGACCCTCGTAGCGGCGGCGCAAGGTTTCTTCAATGGCGTCATCGTCAGTGCCATTCAGCCGCTGAGACAGAACGGCGTTTTTGATGCGCTTGATCCAGAGTTCGTCCAGTGCTGCCTGGTTGGCTTCCCAGTCTGACTCGGACCGGTCCACGCGTATTTTGTCATCGGAGCTGAAGTCCAGTTGATCCAGCCCGTTATCGATCAGGCCCAGGGCGAACTGAAGGCGTTGAATGGTGCGCTGCTGGACTAGGTTGTAGATATCAAAACCGGGCTGCAGCTGGCCGGTTTTCAACGCCGAACCGAGGCGTGACTTGACGGTTTTGAGTGCATCAATGTCTTCCTGGGTGAGGTAGACGCGCTGCCCATCCAGATACTTCAGGTAGGCATCAAAGACATCGCCGGAGAGTTCGTCACTGATGCCGAGATTACGGAAATGCGTGAACTGGAGCTGGCGGGCAATAAGAATGTTGGCCCGGGCCTGATCAATGGTGGGTGCCACAGGCTTGTAGACCGCCGAATCGTCAATCCTGGCCTGTACACCGGTGAGGCCAGTCACGAGCAAGGACAACGCCAACATTGTGCCGGCTCCGAGTTTCCACATGGCTGGGTGTTGGGAACGGCGCTGGATAGAATTTTCCGCAATGGTCATAAAGGCATACCTGACGATACTGGGCGGCTGGAAGTTATTTCCCAGCTTAACACGTTCATACGTCCGTGGTTGTGAACGGACCTTTGAACCACTCTTGTTTGATTGTAAGCAAGCGCCACATTTGTTGCCATAGGCGAGCGGTATCACTTCGTGACAATACGTCCACATAGGCGGGGGGCAGTAACCGAAGGTAACGAGCTGGAATGGAGAAAAAGCCGGAGGGGTTGCCCCTCCGGCCCGTCGTATCAGACGAAGCTTTCGTTGTTTTCTGCCTTTTTCAACAGCAGTGCTGGCGGATTAAACCGCTCACCGTACTGGTCGGCCAACTGTTGTGCCCGTTCGGTAAAGGCCCGAACGCCATACTGGTTTACAAATTGAATGGCACCGCCGGTCCAGGGCGCGTAACCGATCCCGAAGATGCTGCCAATGTTTGCATCTTCCACGGTGCGCAGCACGCCTTCCTCCAGGCAGCGGATGGTCTCGATGGCCTGCATGAACAGTATTCGGTCTTTCAGATCCTGCAACTGGACAGTGCGAGCTTTGACCTGATTCACGAACAGGCTCTCAAGCTCCGGCCACAGGTACTTTTTGCCTTTGTCCGGGTACTCATAGAAACCCGCGCCTGCGGCTTTACCTTTGCGGTTATGGGTGTCCACCATGGCATCAATGATGGCTTCGGCCGGGTGCGGTTGCCAGGTGCCGCCGGCGGCCTCGGTATCCTTTTTACTTTGGGCACGGATGTGCTGCATCAATGTCATGCTGACTTCGTCGGAGATGGCCAGCGGCCCCACGGGCATGCCGGCCAGGAGCCCGGCGTTCTCGATGCTGGAAGGGTGAATGCCCTCGGCCAGCATACTGATGCCCTCGTTGACAAAGGTGCCAAATACCCGAGAGGTGAAGAAACCCCGGCTGTCGTTCACTACAATGGGGATCTTGCCGATCTGCTGCACGTAGTCGAACGCCCGGGCCAGGGTGTCGTCGGAAGTTTTCTCGCCCACGATAATTTCTACCAGCTGCATTTTGTCTACCGGAGAGAAGAAATGCAGCCCGATGAAGTTATCGGGTTTGGCGGAGGCCTCCGCCAACTGGGTAATGGGAATGGTGGAGGTGTTAGAGGCAAAGATGCCGCCGGCGGCCATTTTTGGCTCAGATTCCTGAGTCACCCTTGCCTTCAGGTCGCTGTCCTCGAACACGGCTTCGATAATCAGGTCGCAGCCGTCCAGATCGTCGGCGGAGGCTGTGGCTTTGATGCGGCCCAGAACCTCAGCCTTTTGAGCTTCGGTCATGCGGCCCCGGCTGACCTTTTTGGCCAGAAGGTTCTCGGAGTAACTCTTGCCTTTTTCAGCATTTTCGGCAGATACATCCTTCAATACAACGTCGATACCGCGCGTGGCGGTAGAATAGGCGATCCCCGCACCCATCATGCCTGCACCCAACACACCGACTTTTTTAGAGGTGGCCTTGTCAACGCCGTCCGGGCGACTGCCTCCGGCTTTGATGGCGTTGAGCTGAAACCAGAACGTGCCAGTCATGTTCTTGGCCACCTGGCCGGTTACCAGCTCGGCGAAGTAACGGGTTTCAATCAGGCTGCCGTTGTCGAAGTCCACCTGGGCACCTTCCACGGCGGCGGCCAGGATTCGCTCGGGCGCCGGGTAACAGCCCTTGGTTTTCTGCTTGAGCATGGCGGGCGCGATGGCTAGCTTCTGGGCCATGGCCGGGTGATGCGGGGCGCCGCCAGGCAATTTGAATCCTTTTTGATCCCACGGTTGCTGGCACTTGGGATTGGCGTCGATAAAGGCTCTGGCCTTAGTCATCATGTCGTCTACTGAGCTGGCCAGTTCGTCAATGATGCCGGCTTTCAAAGCCGCCTTCGGGTTAACCTTCTTGCCCTCCATCAAGAATGGAAAGGCCGCCTCCAGGCCAATCATTCTGGGCAGTCGTTGGGTGCCGCCTCCGCCGGGCAGCAAACCAAGTGTCACTTCTGGCAGCCCCAACTGGGTGCTGTCGTCGTCCGGTGCAATTCGGTGATGGCAAGCCAGGGCGATCTCCAGGCCGCCGCCCAGAGCAGTGCCGTTAATTGCTGCAACTACAGGCTTGCCACTGGTTTCCAGCAGGCGCATATCGGCTTTTAGCCCATTCACCATGGCTTCGAAGTCTTTGGCCTGCTCACGGGTGACTTTGTGCAGTTCGTTCAGGTCGCCGCCGGCGAAAAAGGTTTTCTTGGCGGAAGCGATGATGATTCCCTTTATCTTGTCCAGGTCGCCTTTGACTTTGTTGGCAGTCTCGGTCAGGGCGGCGCGGAATTCGCCGTTCATGGTGTTGGCGGATTGGCCCGGCATGTCGATGGTGAGGGTCAGAATCTGGTCTGAACCCAGGTCGTATTTGATGGCACTCATGGTCGGTTCCTTATGCTTGAAAGTGGAGTTCAGACGCGCTCGATTATGGTGGCAATGCCCATACCACCGCCGACGCACAGAGTGGCCAAGCCGTAGCGCAGCTCACGGCGTTCCAGCTCATCCAACAGGGTGCCCAGAATCATGGCACCGGTGGCCCCAAGTGGGTGGCCCATGGCGATGGCGCCGCCGTTAACGTTCACTTTCTCGTCTGGAACAGACAGTTCTTTCTGGAAGCGCATGACGACAGAAGCAAAGGCTTCGTTGACTTCAAACAGATCGATCTGATCGACCGTCATGCCGGCTTTTTCCAATGCCTTGCGGGCGGCGGGGGCGGGGCCGGTCAGCATGATTGTGGGGTCGGTGCTGGTGACCGCTGTGGCGACGATGCGAGCTCGGGGTTTCAGACCCAATTCTTTGCCCTTGGCTTCGCTGCCAATCAGCATGGCGGTGGCACCGTCAACAATGCCGGAAGAGTTGCCGGCGTGGTGTACGTGATTGATCTTTTCGACGTAGTGATACTTTTCACGGGCGACGCCGTCAAAGCCCATCTCGCCCAACATCTGGAATGATGGCTTCAGGCCGGAAAGCGACTCCACCGTGGTGTTGCCGCGCACGTGCTCGTCCCTGTCCAGAATGACGACGCCATTCTGGTCGGTGACCGGCACAATGGATTTGACGAAGTGACCGTTTTCCCATGCTTTGGCGGCTTTTTGCTGGGACCGAACGGCAAAGCCGTCGACATCTTCCCGACTGAAACCGTCCAGGGTGGCGATCAGGTCGGCGCCGATGCCCTGGGGCATGAAACCAGTTTGCAGATTGGTCGAAGGGTCAGTAGCCCAGGCACCGCCATCAGAACCCATGGGTACGCGAGACATGGCTTCAACACCACCGGCCACGACCATATCCTCCCAACCGGACCGCACTTTCATGGCGGCCAGGTTGACGGCTTCCAGGCCGGAGGCGCAAAAGCGGTTGAGGGTAACGCCGGCGACTTTTTCATCCCAGCCGGCGGCCAGGGCAGCGGTTTTGGCAATGTCTGCGCCCTGATCGCCGACGGCAGTAACGCAGCCCATTACGATGTCGTCTACCTGAGCGGTGTCGAGTTGATTACGGTCACGCAGGGCGTCCAGTACGGTGGTCAGCAAGCTGATGGGTTTCACGCTGTGCAGTGAACCGTCTTTTTTGCCGCGGCCGCGTGGAGTGCGGACCGCATCAAAGATATAC
Organism: Marinobacter excellens HL-55; assembly: GCA_001314845.1. GTDB lineage: Bacteria > Pseudomonadota > Gammaproteobacteria > Pseudomonadales > Oleiphilaceae > Marinobacter > Marinobacter excellens_B. The sequence goes on along the minus strand of LJZQ01000025.1, from coordinate 13,360 downwards.
GCCTCGGTGGTCATGGTTGTTCCTCTGGTAATTGTTTTCCGGGCACGATAGTACAGAGCGGTAACCATAGCGGTTACTGCCCGCAGGGTGTAATGACAGGTGCTGCCAATCCCATTGGCAAAATTGCTCAGCCACAATGACAGCCTGTTGTTCGCCTTCTATGTTGAACAGTAGATGAACAGTAACCAAGGCATAGGTGTCGTCATGTCATTGAGAGATGCAATTGATAATTTTTACGAGCGGTTGGTGGTAGATGCCATTGAGGCGACGCGCCAGGATGCGGATACGGCAGACTATCTGACTGACGTTATGTGCGTGGCCCTGAATCGACTGCCGGCGAGATACTACCGGCATACCATCGATATGATGTTTTATCTGGCCGATGAGGAACTGAAAGATATGAAAGAAAAATCCCTGGCTGCGGTCAGGCAAGCCAGGGATTTTGTGCATGAACACCATCGAGACTGAAATCAGGCGGGCTGAAACAGTGCGTCCAGTGCTCTGCTCAGGCGCTCGGCGTTTTCCGGTGTCAGGCCGTCGTTGTCGGACTGAAGGCACCAGAGTGCGACCAGTTTTTCCAATTCTTTACTTGGCGACTCCGTTGCGCCATTGCCCATGCCATCCGTCAGGCGCTGGACCTGAATTTCCATTCGCCGGCTCTGATCCTGTTCTGGCGATGCCGTGCCGGCAAGAATCTCGGCCCGTATGGCCAGATCGCGACCGTGTTGGCTTTCCAGGTCGCCATACTGACTGACCCATGGCGCCGGTAGTTCAGACTGGGGCATCTGTGCCTGAACCCTGTTGTGGATCAGGGATTGCCAGTGGGTGATTCGTGCGCGCGCCGCGTTCGCCTGGGTGATGTCGTTCAGGCGCTGCCGAAGTTGCTGTAACTGATCCCGAAGGCGCGGCGATAGCGTTTCACCTGCGAGCTGACCAAGGGCTTCCCGGGCTTCTTCTAGCAGGGTTTGGTCTGAGTCGACGGTTACGTCCAGGTACTTAGCCAATACATCCTGCGCAGATTGATCGGCCAGCTGCGTTGCCTCTTGCTGAGCTGAGCGCTCTGCGTCGCGGCGGGCGAAGATCTGATCGCAGGCCTTGCGAAAGGCTTGCCACAGCTTGCGGTCTTCCCGGTGCCGGGTAATGCCGATGGCTTTCCACTCATTCTGAAGGGCCTTGGCTTGATCCATAGCCTCTTGTAGGGGCTCATGAGTGATCAGTGTCTGGGCTTTTTCAACCACAGCTTGCTTCAGCGCTTCGTTCTTGTGACGTTCTTCGTCGAGTGGGCGTTCCAGTTGCTTGAGCAGCTCGTCAAAACGCTTTTGTACCTGTCGGTTATCTTTGAAATCCACAGGCCAGGCAGCTTTCCACTCTTCGCGGGCGGTCTGGTGAATGCGCTCGGCGGCTTTCCAATCAATAATGGACCAGTCGGCGTGTGTCAGAAATCCATCAAGCTGATCGCAAATCGCCCGGCGCTTCTCCAGGTTGGCCTGTTTGAGTCCGGATTTCGCCTCAAAGTAAGCTTTGCAGGGCTCATAAGCCGCGTCTGACGCGGTCTTGAAGCGACTCCACAAGACCCGGTCGGAAGAACCACCCAGGCCGCGCCAGTCGTTTTGCAGTTCCTTTATCCGTTCGGCCTTGGCTTCTGGCTCCATGGGCTGTTCTGCCAGGTACTCCATCTGCTCGCACAGGGCGATTTGCTTGGGCTCGGTGGCAAAGCCCTGCCAGTCGCTCAGGTCCCGGAACTGTCCAGCCAGTAGTTGCATCCGGGCCTGTAGAGGTTTGCGGTGGCGCTGGTCAAGCTGTTGAAACTGGTGTTGTGCCTGCTTGAGTAGCTGCTTGGATTCTTTGAATAATTTGGCTTCTAGAGCGGCTTCCAGCTCAGGAAGCGAGGCTTGCAGAGCGTCAACCAGCGCTTTTTGCCGTTCGCGGTTGGCGTCAGCCGGTTTGGGCTCTCTGGGCTTGCCAGACAGTTTTCGAACCGGAGCCAGGATGACAGGTTGAGGGAAGTCAGCCGGCCAGTCGATCTGCTTTACCAGAACTGAGGCCGTCTCCCGGTGAGCGTCGCTAGCCTGCCCGCTATCGGCAATCTGGGATAGCTCGGCGAGGACCTCTTTGTTCTGGCCGAGCCGGCTTACGGCGTTCAGATAATTGCGGAACGACAACATGTACTGTTCGTAGTCTTTCTGTTCCTGCTTGCCGACCGGAGTCTCACGGGTGGCTTCGAGCCAGCGGTTTTCCTGTGTTTTCTGAAGTGCATCCAGCGCTGACAATGACGGTAGGTCAGCAGACTCTTCGGATTTCAGGTCAGCCAGGGTATCGCGTAGAAGAGTGAGGGTTTCCTGACGCTGGCGCGCCTGCTCCTCATGGCGTGCTTGTTCGTCGCGCGCTTGCGCCATTTGCTGCAGGCGCTCCCGGCACTGATGCTCCGCTTCCAGAAACTGCTGTGCCTGTTCCGGAGTGGCCTGTTTTTCAACCGATAGCCAGTTTTCGCGAAGTGCATCCAGTCTGGCTTGATACAGTTTGGTGTCTTCGCTGGTGGCTTGATCTTGTACCTGGCGGATCAGTCCTTTTACTTTCTCGCGGGTGGCTGCCTCGGCGGCCTGCTGTTCTTTAAGGCTTTGCAAAGCTTGTTTGACGGTTTGGTAGACGTTCTTGTCACGGCCTTTCGCGCTTTTCTGCACCTGTTGAAGCCGGGCTTCGTCTTGAATGCCGCTGGCGGCTTCCAGTCGAATGGCGGCGGTTGCGCCCTCAATGGCGAGCGTTGCCAATTGCGACTGGTCCGGGGTGTTCTTGAGCTGCTGCTCTTGCTGTTCTCTTAGTAACTGTTTGGTGTCTGGTTCCTTTGGCAGCGCGGGTTCAGAGTTGGCCGGGGGCCTCGGGCTGGAGGTTGGTGTAGCCTTGCGGGATCTGAACAGTTTCTGAATAAATGCGGCCATGTAAAGGTATCCTTCGGGATTGAAACCAGTCTGCGGTAGCGGCAAAGTGAGCCACCACCGTTCATCGGCGCACGGGTGTGTGCCGGGCAGTTGAATTGATCGGCCGCTAGTCTAGCGTTTTGGGTGCATTTTCGGGAAGGGGCTTTATGGCAAAAGATGAAAAAGAACAGGACCAGGAATACAAGGCCCGATCAGTTGCATTACGGCTATTGGCAAGGCGTGAGCACAGCCGCTACGAGCTGTCTCTAAAGCTGAGGCAGCGCCAGATTGATGGCGAGATTATTGATGCCGTGCTGGACGACTATGAGAACGAAGGCTGGCTGGACGACAACCGTTTTGCTGACATCTACGCACGCCAGCGCATGGAGTCCGGGTACGGGCCGCTGAAGATTATGGCCGAACTTCAGCAACGAGGTGTGAAAGACAGTCCCGCCTGTATGACGGAAGCTTCAGACGAAGACTGGTGTCGGTATGCGATCCACTTACGTGAGAAACGGTTTGGCTTGATGCGCCTGAACGACGATTTGCCAGAGAAGCTCCGGCAGGCGAGGTTTCTCAACCGCCGGGGCTATTCTGGCGTGCAGGTGGAGCGGGCATTAGAGGCGCAGGAGCCGGACGACTCAGTGATTTGACCAAACTGTGGCCTCAGAGTGTCGGCGGTATCAGGCTCAGTTCGGGGGGCAGGGCGGCCCGAAGCTCGGGTGCTGAGTCGTTCACTGGTGCTTTGTCACTGGCCGGTTTGGCGTCGTGTTCCAGCCATGCGAGCTCTCGGGTTGGTGTGCTTTCCGGCTGGTCTGGCTCAGTAATGCGGGTCAGCACATCGTAGTAGCGCCGAATATTCTGAACATAAACAACCGGCTCATGACCTCTGGCATAGCCAAAGCGAGTTTGGGTATACCATTCCTTCTGTGCCAGTAAAGGCAAAAACTCTTTGACGTCCATCCATCGGTCCGGGTTTTTGCCGCCGGACTGGGTCAATCTGCGTGCGTCTTCCAAGTGGCCATAGCCGACGTTATAAGACGCCAGGGCAAACCAGGTGCGGTCCGGTTCCGGAATACGGTCAGGAATCTTTGCATGCACCATGCGGAAGTAGCGTGCACCGCCCTCAATACTCTCTTCCGGATCCAGTCGGTTGTTGATGCCTATATAACTGGCGGTGGTGCGGGTTAGCATCATCAAGCCCCGAACTCCCGTGGGAGAGACCGCATTGGGGCGCCAGTGAGACTCCTGATAACCTATTGCGGCCAGCAGGCGCCAATCCAGGCCAGCTTCGTCTGCATACCCCTGAAACAGGCTCTGATATTTCGGCAGGCGATTCTCTACATGATGCATGAAGGTGCGGGCGCCAACATAGTTGAGGCGGTCCAGGTGCCCGTAAAATCGTTCTGCGAGCTGTGCCATGGAGCCGTTATCGCGGGCCTGGGCCAGGAACTCTGTGGCAGCGTTAGCCAGGGTTCGGTCTTGATCAGCGGGAAACAGCCAGACCAATTCCCTGGGCTCATCCAGCGCAAAGCCGTCTTTCACCATGGGGAAATATACATGGTTGAGATCCAGTTCATTCGATGAGACCGCGGCATAGGCAATTTCGCCGGATTCTACTCGTGCCAGAAGCCCTGGAACATCCAGTCCCGGGTGCACTTGCCGATTGATTGCGGCACCGTCGGGATGGTCAGCGATGATGTGCTCATGGTTGCTGTCTGTGAGCAGATGCAGGGTTTCTCCGGCGAGATCTGACAGCGACGATGGGCGCGGATAATCCCGGTGGTAGACCACCACTGACTGAGCCTGAACACCGATTGGCACCGTCCGGAACTTGTCTTCAAATTCCGGGCGACGGGTCAGTCCCGCCAAACCGATGTGGGCATAATCCCTGGTCAGGACGGAAAGGATCTCGGAGTTGTCCTCGGCCACACGCACTCGCAGCTCGACGCCCAGGTCATCAGCAAAACGTCTTGCCAGTTCGTAGTCGTATCCGGTCGCTGCTTCGCGACCTTCATAATAGATAGACGGCGCCACACGAGTGATCACGTGCAACACGCCTTCCTCTTTAACTTCCTGGAGCGTTGTAGGTCTGGAACAGCCGGTGGCCGCAAGTGCTGCTATCAGCACGAGAGCTAATGGCAGAAAGGCACTGCTAGCGGTAATGAAAAATCGCGCCAAATCCCTGATCTCCATGTAAAGCTCAGCGTTCAGGATGCGGTGACTGGGTCACTGAGCGTCCTGCGTTATGATGCTCGAAGCTGTCCTTGCTCGAAGGTAATGATCCCCTTTGCGCGGGTCCGGGTCAATTAGACTGATTAATTACTGTGCAAAACAATGTCAATTGTACAACAGGTAAAGAGCGTTTCTTACGCTGTATCCTGAGATCGGTTTCAAGTATCATGCCGGCTTTCAGACGTCCCCCGATTCGCGCGATACAGGTTGATATCATGCTTGAACTTCGCGGCGCTCCCGCGCTCTCGCCTTTCCGTTCCCTGAAGCTGCATTCCCGGATTCAGCAACATGTTCCCGATGTGGAGCATGTGTACGCAGAATTTATGCACTTTGTGGACCTTGATGACGACCTTTCCGATGCGGAACAGGCGATCCTTGACCGGTTGTTGACCTACGGGCCAACGGTGGAGGTGGAAGAGCCGGACGGTGTCCTGTTTCTCGTGGTCCCGCGCCCGGGCACGTTGTCGCCCTGGTCGAGCAAGGCCACTGACATTGCCCGCAACTGCGGACTGCGCCAGATCCGCAGAATTGAGCGGGGCATTGCCTACTACGTCCAGTCTGGTCGCAAGCTGGGCCTCGAGCAGCGCGAGAAAATTGCCGCGCTGCTCTACGACCGTATGACCCAGAAAGTGTTCCATGAAATGGGCGGCGCTGAGTTGCTGTTCAGTCATGAGGAACCACGACTGCTTAGCCGGGTGCCCGTGCTGGCCGGCGGCAGGTCCGCGCTGGTCGAAGCAAACGGCCGTTTGGGCCTTGCGCTGGCGGACGACGAAATCGATTATCTGGTGACCTCATTTACCGATCTTGAGCGTGACCCTACAGATGTCGAATTAATGATGTTTGCACAGGCAAACTCGGAGCATTGTCGCCACAAGATCTTCAATGCCTCCTGGGACATCGATGGCGAAGGTCAGGATAAGTCGCTGTTCGCGATGATTCGCAACACTTATGAAATGAACAGTGAAGGCGTGCTCTCTGCATACAAGGATAACGCCTCGGTGATTGTGGGCAGCGAGGCGGGCCGTTTCTTCCCGGCGGCCAACTCCGGTGTGTACGGTTACAACCGGGAGCCGGTCCACATATTGATGAAGGTTGAAACCCATAACCATCCGACGGCAATTTCGCCTTTTGCCGGCGCTGCGACCGGTTCCGGTGGCGAAATTCGGGATGAGGGTGCCACTGGTCGTGGCTCCAAGCCCAAGGCGGGTCTCTCCGGGTTTACCGTTTCTAACCTCAACATCCCGGGCGATGAGCAGCCCTGGGAACTGGGTTACGGCAAGCCAGACCGCATTGCCTCGGCTCTCGACATCATGATCGAGGGGCCTATTGGTGGCGCGGCCTTTAACAACGAGTTTGGTCGGCCGAATCTGGCTGGATACTTCCGTACCTTTGAAGAAATAGTGCCCGGTGCCGCGGGAGAAGAGGTGCGGGGTTATCATAAGCCGATCATGATTGCCGGTGGCTTGGGTAACATCCGCGAGCAACACGTCGAAAAAGGCAATATCCCGGTCGGCGCCAAGCTGATTGTGCTCGGTGGCCCATCCATGCTGATTGGCCTCGGTGGTGGTGCCGCTTCTTCCATGGACTCTGGTACCAGCAATGAAAATCTGGATTTCGCCTCGGTACAGCGTGATAACCCGGAAATGGAACGCCGCTGCCAGGAGGTGATTGACCGTTGCTGGCAGATGGGTGACGACAACCCCATTTGCTTTATCCACGACGTGGGGGCTGGCGGCTTGTCTAACGCCATGCCTGAACTGGTAAAGGACGGTGGTCGTGGCGGCAAGTTTGAGCTGCGGGATATTCCGAGCGACGAACCTGGCATGTCGCCTCTGGAAATCTGGTGTAACGAGTCCCAGGAACGTTACGTTATGGCCGTAGCACCGGAGAACCTGGATCTGTTTGATGCGCTGTGCCGGCGTGAGCGTTGTCCTTACGCCGTGGTTGGCGAGGCGACTGAAGAGCATCACCTGAGTCTGGGCGATTCGTATTTTAACGACAAGCCCGTCGATTTGCCGATGGACGTGCTGTTCGGTAAGCCGCCTCGAATGCATCGCAGCGTGAGCCGCTCGTCGTTCACCAAACCGATTTTTGATTCCACCAAAATTGACCTTCACGATGCGATTCGTCGGATTTTACGGTTGCCGTCTGTAGGTTCCAAAAGTTTCCTGATTACGATTGGAGATCGCACCATCACCGGGCTTGTCGCTCGGGACCAGATGGTCGGCCCATGGCAGGTGCCGGTGAGTGACGTAGCGGTGACCGCTGCGTCATTTGATGTGCTCAGTGGTGAAGCGATGGCGATGGGCGAGCGCACACCGCTTGCGATCATCGACGCGCCTGCCTCTGGTCGCATGGCGGTGGGCGAAACAATCACCAACCTGGCCGCTGCGCCTATTGGCAAATTGTCCGATATTCGGTTGTCCGCTAACTGGATGGCGGCTGCTGGCCATCCCGGAGAAGATGAAAACCTCTACGAAACCGTTAAAGCGGTGGGTATGGAGCTGTGTCCGGCACTTGGCATTACCATTCCGGTGGGTAAGGACTCCATGTCCATGAAAACCACCTGGGAAGAAGAGAACGGTGAGCAGAAAAGTGTGACTGCACCCCTGTCTCTGGTGGTCAGCGGGTTCGCACCGGTCACGGATGTCTCACGCACGTTAACGCCGCAACTGCGATCAGATGCCGGCGAAACGGACCTGATCCTGATTGATCTAGCGGCGGGTCAGAATCGCCTCGGTGGTTCGGCACTTGCGCAGGTTTATCGGCAGGTGGGTGCGGTTGCGCCGGACCTGGATGATCCGGAAGACATCAAGGCGTTTTTCGCCGTTGTGCAAGGGCTCAACTCGGACGGCAAGCTGTTGGCTTATCATGACCGCTCCGACGGTGGCTTGTTTGTGACGTTGGCCGAGATGTGCTTTGCGGGCCGCACGGGCGTGGATATCAGATTGGATGGCCTCGCTGAGGACAAATCCCAGTTTGCCCGGGAACTCTTTAATGAAGAGCTGGGCGCCGTGATTCAGGTACGCCGTGACGATACCGGTTTTGTCCTGCAGCAGTTTTCGGCGGCCGGGCTTGGGGACCACATCAGCGTGATTGGTACGTTGAATGAGAAGGACCGTGTGCGGTTGACGTTTGCCGGTGATGCAGTAATCGATGAGCCCCGTGCCGACCTGCAACGCTTGTGGGCCGAAACCAGCTACCGCATACAGTCATTGCGCGACAATGCCGACTGCGCGCAGGAAGAGTTCGATAACCTGCTGGATGCTGAGGACCCCGGCCTGAGCGTCGATCTCAGTTATGATCTCAATGAAGATGTGGCTGCGCCGTTTATCAATACCGGTGTTCGGCCCAAGGTGGCGGTACTTCGAGAGCAGGGGGTCAATGGGCAGGTTGAAATGGCCGCCGCGTTCGATCGAGCCGGATTCGAGGCCGTTGATGTGCACATGAGCGATCTGCTGTCTGGTCGTGTTTCGCTTGAAAAATTCCAGAGCCTGGTAGCCTGTGGCGGCTTCTCGTATGGGGACGTGCTGGGCGCTGGTGAAGGCTGGGCCAAGTCCATCCTGTTCAATGACCGCGTGCGTGATCAGTTTGCCGCCTTTTTCAATCGCCAGGACACGCTTGCGCTTGGTGTCTGTAACGGTTGCCAGATGCTGTCGAATCTCCACGAATTGATTCCTGGCAGTGAGGGCTGGCCGCGCTTTGTCCGCAACCAGTCGGAGCAGTTTGAGGCTCGCCTGGTGATGGTTGAGGTCGCGCCGTCCTCGTCTGCGTTCCTGGACGGGATGGCAGGCTCGCGTATGCCTATCGCGGTTGCGCACGGAGAAGGCCGGATTGAACTTGCATCTGGCAGCTCTGTGCAAGCTCTGGCAGACAGTGAACTGGTAGCGATGCGCTATGTGGACAACCGGGGCCAGATTACCAGTCGTTACCCGTTCAACCCGAATGGTTCCGAATCCGGCATTACCGGGGTAACCACCCGGGACGGCCGGGTAACGATCATGATGCCGCATCCTGAACGGGTGTTCCGTGCGGCTCAGCATTCCTGGCGGCCGGATGGCTGGTCGGAAGACGGCCCCTGGATACGGATGTTCAGAAATGCCAGGCGTTGGTTTGGCTGATTAATCAGCGCAATCTCGGCGTCATCATAGCCGGCCTGCGAGAGACTCCTTAACGGGGAAATTTGCAGGCCGGTTTTTTTCGTCTGATCTGTTAGCTCATGCTCAGAAAGTGTGCAAAAAAACTTAAAAATAAGCTCTGAATAGGCCAGTCAAGGGCTTGACTCGACAACTTTATGCACATTCGTGGTGCTTCATTGGACGAACTGTGAGCAAAGTCCGAAAATTACGTTCATTTTTTAGTCTTTAATATTAAGTAATTGATTTTAAAGTATAAAATCAAACAGGTGAATTTGTCGCCAATTTGAGAGAAGGCCAGTAACTGTGGGGCCTGAAAGGAGGTTCCCAAAAACTTTCCCCAGAGTTATCCACAGATTCTGTGGGTAAGTTCAAAAACCCGTGTTGTGTGTGAAACTTGTTCGATTTGAGGGCTTCTAAATGTACAAACTTTGTTACTTCGTACCGGAATCTCACCTGGAACAAACCAAGCTTGCGTTGTTTGGCGCCGGGGCTGGAAAAATTGGAGATTACGCTGATTGTGCATGGCAGGTTGAGGGGCAGGGGCAGTTCCGTCCGCTGGCGGGCAGCGATCCTTTTCTTGGCGATCAGGGAGAGTTGAAGACAGTTCGTGAATTCAAGGTTGAGCTGGTCTGTAGCGACGACCTGATCCGAGGTGCAATCCAGGCTCTGAAGCAGGTACATCCCTATGAGGAGCCGGCTTATGAGGTGTACCGGCTGGAGGCTATGTGATCAGGCTTTTCGGCTCATGGGGTGACGGATATCGCTGACATGAACGCCATACTTGCCTGAAGCCATCTCTCCCAGAAACAGTTCGAGTGTTTTCCGTACGGTTGGGAATGAGATTTCATCCCAGGGGATGTCCTCCGGGGCAAACAACCTGGATTCCAGTGATTCCTCACCGGCCCCGAACTGGCCATCTTTCAGGGTGGCTCGGTAGAACATGTGTACCTGGTTGATATGAGGAACATCGATGATGGAATACAGGCCATCGACGTGAATCTCCGCCAATGCCTCTTCAAGTGTTTCCCGGATGGCGGCCTCTGTCGTGGTCTCGGCGTTTTCCATAAAACCTGCCGGTAGTGTCCAGTAGCCGTAGCGCGGCTCTATGGCCCTGCGACACAGCAGTATCTTGCCGTCCCAGACCGGAACGGTACCGGCGACAATCCGGGGGTTTTGATAATGTATGGTGTCGCAGCTGAGGCAGACGTAGCGGTGCCGGTTGTCGCCTTCCGGGATACGTTGTTCAACCAATTCGCCGCAAGTGCTGCAATACTTCATCATTTTCCCCGTATACTGAGTGACCGTTGGTGGTCAGTTTAACGATCAGAACTGCCCATGTCTCACTCAAAAGCAGGAAGTTGCCGGAGTAAGTTGTGCACGATCTGTTAACCGAGAGGTTGTCGAATTATGCGCCCAGGCAACTGGCGCTGGATTACCCCGAGGCCGGTATTCTGGTGCCCATTACAGATAACCCGCGCGAACCCGAGATGATCTTTACGCTCCGCTCGGCCCATCTCAAAACCCACCGTGGCCAGGTGTCCTATCCGGGCGGTAAACGCGATCCGTCAGATGCCTCGCTGGCAGCCACCGCGTTGCGCGAAACCCATGAGGAAATAGGCCTGCCCCCCGATCAGGTGCAAGTCATTGCCCCGCTGAGTCAGGTGATGTCGTTACACCGCATTCTTGTGACTCCGTACGTGGGCGTGGTGCCAGGCGATCATCCCCTGGAACCGAACCCTGCGGAAATTGAAAGTGTGTTCCGTGTGCCCATCTCCTTTTTTCTTGAGGATCGGCGCGAACGGACAGATACACTCAGTTTTCTGAATAGTACCCTTTATGTGCCCTGTTACCGCTGGGAGCGATATCAGATTTGGGGGCTGTCCGCAGTGGTGCTGGTTGATTTTTTGAATGCTGTGTACGATGCCAGGATCGATATTCTTGAGCCGCCCCGCTAGCTTAATCTGGAGGAATGCATGTTCTACAGTCTTGATCAGCGAATCCCCGCTAAAGAAGGTGATGGTCAGTTTGTTGCTCATAATGCCACGGTCATCGGCAGCGTGCTGCTCATGGAGAAATCCAGTGTCTGGTTCAATGTGGTTATCCGGGGCGACAATGAGCTGATCACCATTGGCCCTGAATCCAACGTTCAGGATGGGTCTGTACTGCACACCGACCCGGGAATTCCGCTGAGCCTCGGCCGGGGAGTCACCGTTGGCCACAAAGCCATGCTCCACGGGTGTCAGATTGGAGACTATTCGCTCATTGGCATCAATGCGGTTGTTCTCAATGGCGCGAAAATCGGAAAACACTGCCTGATTGGTGCGAACACGCTGATACCGGAAGGGATGGAAATACCGGACGGCTCCATGGTGTTGGGCTCTCCTGGCAAAATCCGGCGCGAACTGAACGACAATCAGAAGAAAATGCTTGAGTTGAGTGCCATGCATTACGTAAAGAATGCCGAGCGATACATGGCTAGCCTGCAAAAAGTTGAGCCCTGAACATGAAAGTCTCCGATAAAGTTCGTTCGCCGTGCGTGAGCGTGTGCGCGCTGGATGAAAATGATATCTGCATAGGTTGCCAGCGCTCCGGTGATGAAATCTTTCGCTGGACGACCATGACGAATGATGAGCGCCGAGAGGTGCTGCTCAAAGTAGCTGAGCGAGAAAAGAAAGTCGCCATTTAACAGACACAGGAAATCAGACCGAATGACTGGCTTCGACAATACGGTACGAATTGGTACTCCCCTCAAACCGGGGGCAACCCGGGTTCTGTTTTGTGGATCGGGAGAGCTGGGTAAGGAAGTGGTTATCGAGCTGCAGCGCTACGGGGTAGAGGTGATTGCCTTGGATCGCTATGACAACGCTCCAGCCATGCAGGTTGCCCATCGAAGCTACGTGGTCGACATGTTGGATGGTGATGCCTTGCGGCAGGTTATTGAAAGTGAGAAGCCGCACCTTATTGTTCCGGAGATTGAGGCGATTGCCACCGGTGAGTTGGTTCGGCTGGAAGAGCAGGGTTACAACGTGCTGCCCACGGCGCGAGCCGTCAATCTGACCATGAACAGAGAGGGTATTCGTCGCCTGGCGGCAGAGGAACTCGGCTTGGCGACGTCTGCCTACCGGTTTGCCGAAAACCTGGACGAGTATCTTGCTGCTGTAAAAGAGATTGGTCTGCCGCTGGTGGTGAAGCCGGTGATGAGTTCGTCGGGCAAAGGCCAGAGTACCGTAAAGACCGACGCCGACATTGAGCCGGCATGGGATTATGCCCAGACGGGAGGGCGTGCGGGTAAAGGAAGGGTTATCGTAGAAGGTTTTGTCGATTTCGATTATGAAATCACTTTGCTTACCGTGCGTCATCGTGACGGTATTTCATTTTGCGACCCCATAGGTCACCGGCAAGAGGATGGAGACTACCGTGAGTCATGGCAGCCGCACCCTATGTCTGAGAAAGCCCTTGAGCGTTCAACGGACATTGCCCGTGCTGTGGTAGAGAATCTCGGTGGCCACGGCCTTTATGGAGTGGAGCTCTTTATCAAGGGTGATGACGTCTGGTTCTCGGAAGTGTCGCCGCGCCCTCACGATACCGGGCTGGTTACTTTGATGTCTCAGGATTTGTCAGAGTTTGCTTTGCATGCCCGTGCAATTCTGGGGTTACCGATACCGGCCATTCGTCAGCAAGGGCCGACCGCATCTGCCGTTATCCTGCCGGAGGGAGACTCTGGCAATGTATCGTTTTCCGGGCTCGAACAGGCACTGGCTGAGCCAGACACTCAGATACGCCTGTTTGGTAAGCCTGAATTAACCGGACGTCGCCGCATGGGTGTGGCGCTCGCAAAAGGTAGTAGTATCGAAGATGCTCGTAAACGCGCGATAGAGGTGGCGAAGCAGGTCACAGTGGAGCTAAACTGAAATGCTATCGGGCCAACGCTAGTGGGGTGTGTTGACGGCTTTGAGAAAAACTTAAAGCGAACCGTTGACTCCTCGGCTGAGGTCTGTAGAATGCGCATCTCGCTTGAGGGGCAGGCCGCTGAAACGGCTCGGAACTTGAGCGATAACTGCTTGAAAAATT
>LJZQ01000024.1 GCA_001314845.1 Marinobacter excellens HL-55 | reverse complement strand
CTTTGGCTAACCCTGAACGAGATTTCCGAACGGAGAAAGAACTATGAGCCTTAATCCGAGAGACGTTGTCGTCGTCGATTGCGTGCGGACTCCGATGGGTCGTGCCAAAAACGGTTGTTTCCGCAACGTGCGTGCGGAGACACTGTCGGCTGCGCTGATCGACGCACTGTTCGAGCGCAACCCTAAGCTCGACCCGAAAGAAGTAGAAGATGTTATTTGGGGCTGTGTAAACCAGACCAAGGAGCAGGGCTTTAACGTGGCTCGGCAGATCTCTCTGCTGACCCGTATCCCTCACGAGTCTGCAGCCCAGACGGTTAACCGTTTGTGTGGTTCTGCGATGAGCGCTATCCATACCGCTGCCCAGGCTATTCAGACTGGCAACGGTGACGTGTTCATGGTGGGCGGTGTTGAGCATATGGGTCACGTACCCATGACTGCCGGCTTTGACCACAACCCGGCTGCTTCCAAGTACACCGCCAAGGCGTCCAACATGATGGGCCTGACCGCGGAAATGTTGGCAAAAATGCACGGTATTACCCGTGAGCAGCAGGACGAGTTCGGTGCACGTTCTCATCGTCTGGCCCACGAAGCTACCGTCGAAGGTCGCTTCAAGAACGAAATCGTTCCCATTGAAGGTCACGACGAGAACGGCTTCGTGAAGCTGATCGAAGAAGACGAGACCATTCGTCCGGAAACCACGGCTGAGTCCCTCGGCCAGCTGCGCCCAGCGTTTGATCCGAAGAACGGTACCGTCACAGCGGGTACCTCTTCACAGTTGACTGACGGCGCGTCCGCTATGTTGATGATGTCTGCAGAGCGTGCTCAGGCGCTGGGCCTGACCCCGATGGCAAAAGTTCGCAGCATGGCCGTTGCTGGCTGCGATCCCGCAATCATGGGTTACGGTCCGGTTCCGGCCACCAAGAAGGCGCTGAAGCGTGCAGGCCTGAAAGTTGAAGATATCGACTTCTGGGAACTGAACGAAGCCTTTGCTGGCCAGTCTTTGCCGGTTCTGAAAGACCTGAAACTGCTGGGTGTAATGGAAGAGAAGGTTAACCTGAACGGCGGCGCGATTGCTCTTGGCCATCCGCTGGGCTGCTCAGGTGCCCGTATCTCTACCTCACTGTTGCACATCATGCAGGCCAAAGGCGGCACACTGGGTGTTTCTACCATGTGTATCGGCCTTGGTCAGGGCATTGCCACTGTGTGGCAGCGTCTCTGATCCGTTAGTGCGATCAGTCATGCTTGTTCAGGAGGCCCGGCTTTTGCCGGGCCTTCCTGTTTCTGTCGGCGCTAATGTGCGTTGATATCTCAAAAAAAGCGCCATGGAAGTCAAAGAATGGGTTGTCTTGCTATTCTTGACCCTGTAAAACAGTGAGCCTATACACAATGGCAGCCTTCATGTTTTCCAGTTGCCTGATTTTTATGCGAGTTTGCGGTTTACTCTGCACTTAACCGATTTATCGCCAAGGATACAGATCTCCGATATGGGTAAAAGTCTCGTTATTGTCGAGTCGCCAGCGAAAGCGAAGACCATCAACAAGTACCTGGGCTCGGATTTTATCGTCAAATCCAGCGTTGGCCACATTCGCGACCTGCCGGTTAGTGGCAGTGGTAGTCAGTCTGACCCGAAAGAGCGGGCCAAACAGGCTGCAGTCACTCGTAAACTGAGTCCGGAGGAAAAGGTCGAGCACAAAAAGCGCAAGTCCAGGGAGCAACTGGTTGCCCGGATGGGTGTAGATCCTGACCAGGACTGGAGCGCTCGCTACGAGATTCTGCCCGGCAAGGAAAAAGTCGTCAGCGAACTGAAGCGCCTGGCCAAGTCTGCCGACCACATCTATCTGGCAACGGATTTGGACAGAGAAGGGGAGGCCATTGCCTGGCACCTTCAGCAAACGATTGGCGGCGAACCTGAAAAATACCGGCGCGTTGTCTTCAACGAAATCACCAAGCGCGCTATTCAGGAGGCTTTTAAAGACCCCGGAAGTCTCGACAACGACCGCGTTAATGCTCAGCAGGCCCGTCGTTTCCTTGATCGGGTTGTTGGTTATATGGTGTCGCCCCTGTTGTGGGCGAAGATTGCCCGTGGTTTGTCGGCCGGGCGAGTGCAGTCTGTTGCGGTTCGCTTGATTGTTGAGCGTGAGCGGGAAATCCGCAAATTTATCCCGGAAGAGTTCTGGCAGTTGCATGCCGACCTTGGTACCGCGGGCGCTAAAGAGCCGGTGCGTTTTGAGGTTACGCGGCATAACGACAAGCCTTACCGCCCGGTGATCGAAGCACAAAGCAACGAACATGTGGCTCGTCTCAAAGACGGTGGCTTCAAGGTGGCCAAGCGGGAAGACAAACCCACCCGATCAAAGCCTTCGGCTCCCTTTATTACCTCGACATTGCAGCAGGCTGCCAGTAACCGCATGGGTTTCAGTGTCAAAAAGACCATGATGCTGGCGCAGCGCCTCTATGAGGCGGGCTACATTACCTACATGCGTACCGACTCGACCAACTTGAGCCAGGATGCGGTTGCCAGTTGTCGTGAGTTCGTCCAGAAACAGTTCGGTGAGCGCTATCTGCCTGACAACCCGCGTTTATACGGCAGCAAAGAAGGTGCACAGGAAGCGCACGAGGCGATCCGTCCCTCGGATGTCTCGGTCCGGCCTACTGATATCTCAGGCTTGGAAAAAGACGCAGAAAAGCTCTACGACCTGATCTGGCGTCAGTTTATTGCTTGCCAGATGGCTGATGCCGAGTTCCTGAGTACGTCGATTGTTGTTGCTAACGGTGATTACGAACTGCGTACTCGTGGTCGAATCATCAAGTTTGAAGGTTTTCTGAAGGCAGCGCCTCAGTCTGCCAAGAAAGATGAAGATGTGGCGCTGCCAGACATCAAGGTTGATGAGGTTCTGGATCTCAAAAAACTCGATCCAACTCAGCATTTCACCAAGCCTTCTCCGCGCTACACAGAAGCTAGCCTGGTTAAAGAGCTCGAAAAACAGGGTATTGGCAGACCATCGACCTACGCTTCAATTATTTCAACCATCCAGGATCGGGGCTACGTACGCCTTCAGAACCGTCGGTTCTACGCCGAGAAGATGGGCGAGATTGTGACTGAACGACTGGCGGAATCTTTTCCCAATCTGATGGATTACGATTTCACTGCCCGCCTGGAAGGTGAGCTGGATCATATCGCCGGCGGTGATGTGAACTGGAAGAAGGTGCTCAACGATTTTTACGCCAAATTCCGCAATCAGCTCGAAAGCGCTGAGCAGCCGGATGGTGGTATGCGTGCGAACACGCCGACCGAAACCGACATTGCGTGCCCCAGCTGCGGCCGGAACATGCAAATACGAGTGGCCAGTACCGGGGTGTTCCTAGGTTGCTCTGGCTATTCGTTGCCTCCGAAGGAGCGCTGCAAAACCACCATCAACCTGGTTTCCGGTGACGAAGTGGTCAGCGCCGATGAAGATGTGGAAGGCGAGGGCGAAACCCGGCTGCTCCGTAAAAAGCGCCGCTGTGGCAAGTGCGGTACCGCCATGGACAGCTACCTGGTTGATGAGACCCGCAAGCTCCATGTGTGCGGTAACAATCCTGACTGTTCCGGCTACGAGGTAGAACAGGGCACGTTCCGGATTAAAGGATACGACGGACCGACGCTGGAGTGTGATAAGTGCGGCTCGGAGATGCAGTTGAAGACCGGTCGCTTTGGCAAATACTTTGGCTGTACCAGCGATGCGTGTAAGAACACTCGTAAGCTACTGAAGAGCGGTGAGCCAGCGCCACCCAAGATGGACCCGGTGCCGATGCCGGAGTTGCAGTGCCAGAAGGTTGACGACACCTATGTGCTGCGTGATGGCGCCTCTGGGCTGTTCCTTGCGGCCAGTAAATTCCCGAAGAACCGGGAAACCAGGCCGCCACTGGTGATGGAAATCAAACCGCACCGCAAGGAAATCGATCCGAAGTACGATTACCTGATGGACGCTCCGGAGAAGGATCCTGAGGGCAACCCGTCGGTGATCCGCTACAGCCGGAAATCCAAAGAGCAGTACGTGATGTCAGAGCAAGACGGCAAAGCGACGGGCTGGTCTGCCTGGTATGAAGGCGGGCGCTGGGTTCCCAGAGATAAAAAGAAGTGATTTTCTAGTTACGAAATCCGCGAATCAATGCCTCGGCTCTGGCGTTGATTCGCGGATTTCGTCGTTATTACCCCTTTCGGATCGGTCCTCGGAAAAGCATTACTTTTTCCGAAGTCGCTCAATCAGCGAAGACGTATCCCACCGATTGCCTCCCATATCCTGTACATCACCATAGAACTGATCCACCAGAGCAGCTACTGGCAGTTTTGAGCCATTGCGGCGGGCTTCATCCAGGCAGATTCCCAGGTCCTTGCGCATCCAGTCCACGGCAAATCCGTGCTCGAACTCACCATCAATCATCGTTCCGGAGCGGTTTTCCATCTGCCATGACTGGGCGGCACCCTTGGAAATCACATCAACGACCTTGCGAACGTCCAGTTCCGCCTGTTCGGCAAAATGCAGGGCCTCAGACAGGCCTTGCACCAGTCCGGCAATGGCAATCTGGTTTACCATCTTGGTTTTCTGGCCACTGCCGACGGCTCCCATCAAGGTAAGTGCCCGGGCGTAGCACTCAAGGACCGGCCGAACGGCATCAAAGTGTTCCTGTGCGCCGCCACACATGATGGTTAACTGGCCTTTTTCAGCACCCTGTTGGCCGCCGGAAACCGGTGCGTCAATAAAGCTGAGGCCGCGGTGGTTGGCAGATTTTGCCAAAGCTTCGGCAACGCCGGCGGAAGCGGTTGTGTGGTCAATCAGGATGGCGGAGGAGGGCGCGTGGGCGATAATGCCTTCAGGCGACTCGTAGACCTCTCTGAGGTCCTTGTCGGCGCCAACACAGGTCAGGATGATTTCGGCCTGTGAAACGGCCTCTGCAATGCTGTCAGCAGCCGCTCCACCATACTCATTGGCCCATTGTTGCGCTGTTTTCGATGTTCGGTTCCAGACGGACACGCTGTGGCCGGCCTTGCTCAGGTGGCCAGCCATCGGGTATCCCATTACGCCAAGTCCGATAAACGCGATCTGTGCCATGGTGCCTTGTCCTCATTGTTGTCAGTTTTTGTCTTTGTTATCCCATCATACGAAAAAAGCCGCTGAGATCAGCGGCTTTTTTGGTTCTGAGCGTAACGGGCCACTCAGTTTTTCGGGTAATCGCGCTTCGGCGAGCCGGTATACAGCTGGCGCGGACGGCCAATGCGGTAGTTGCCGCTGACCATTTCGTTCCAGTGAGAGAACCAGCCGATGGTGCGTGACATCGCGAAGATCACGGTAAACATGGAAGTCGGGATACCAATGGCCTTCAGGATGATGCCGGAATAGAAGTCGACGTTCGGGTACAGCTGGCGCTGCACGAAGTATTCGTCTTCTAGGGCGATCTGTTCCAGGCGCTGGGCGATTTTCAGCAAAGGATCGTTTTCCAGGCCGAGCTCACTCAGTACCTGGTGAGCGGTTTCGCTCATCACCTTGGCGCGCGGGTCAAAGTTTTTATAAACCCGGTGGCCAAAGCCCATCAGACGGAACGGATCATTCTTGTCTTTGGCTTTCTCGATGAAGGTGTCGATGTTCTCTACGTCGCCGATTTCAGCCAGCATATCCAGAACGGCTTCGTTGGCGCCGCCGTGAGCCGGTCCCCACAATGCAGCAATCCCAGAGGCGATACACGCGTATGGGTTCGCACCGGTTGAGCCAGCCAGTCGAACTGTGGAGGTCGAAGCATTCTGTTCATGATCGGCGTGCAGAATGAAGATCTTGTCCATGGCGTTGGCCAGCACCGGGTTCGGCTTATATTCCTCGCAAGGATTGCCAAACATCATGTGCAGGAAGTTTTCTGCGTAGGACAGGTCATTGCGCGGGTACATGAACGGCTGGCCAACGGAATACTTGTAGCACCAGGCCGCAATCGTGGGCATTTTCGCGATCAGACGGTGTGCGGTGACTTCACGCTGCTTTGGATCGGTGACGTCCATCTGGTCGTGATAAAACGCAGAGAGCGCGCCCACAACGCCGCACATGATGGCCATCGGGTGGGCATCACGGCGGAAGCCGTTGAAGAAGTTGCGCATCTGGTCATGCAGCATGGTGTGGTTTTTGATGGTGTCGTGGAAGCGCTTGTTTTCTTCGGCGCTCGGCAGCTCACCATTCAGGAGAAGGTAGCAAACTTCGAGAAAGTCGGATTGCTCGGCCAGTTGATCAATCGGGTAACCACGGTGAAGCAGGATACCTTGCGCGCCATCAATGTAGGTGATGGCCGATTCGCAGGCTGCAGTGGATACGAAGCCTGGATCATAGGTGAAAATGCCTTCCTGAACCAGGCCGCGTACGTCAATAACGTCAGGGCCGACGGTGCCGGAATACATCGGAAGCTCAATGGACTTATCTCCCACCGAGAGCGTGGCTTTCCTGTCGGTCATGGTGCTCTCCTGTTTGATTAGCTGTGACAGCTTGTCTGCATGATTAGATGCGCGAGAAAGCGCGTATTATCGCAAAACTGGCGGCAAAATATAGGGCGTTAGCTTTTTTTGTCAATGCGCTTGGGGTGAAAACGCAGAATTTAACCTTCGCTGTAAATCAGGGATATCCCGAATCACGGCGCCCAACCGGCAAAACAAAATTTGTCAATACGCCTTATAGAGGGTGTGGGGCTGCGATTCTCAAGGGCTCGGTGGTTGTTGCAAGTTTGTAATTGCCGGGGCGTCTCCTTATAATCCGTAGCCCGGAATCGGGGATGCGCCTCAATGCGAGCTCTAGCATAGCAAGCTATCAGGTTGTCATCCGCCCTCCTGAGCCAATCGGTTATCGGTAACGTATCGATTCCCCGATCATAACATACCAACCATCCGCCACCGTTTTTCGGTCCCGCGGAACCAAGAGAGAGTGTGAGAGCGCTGTGAATAGCAAACGACCAGTAAATCTCGATCTCGGCAAGTTCCATTTCCCGCTGCCTGCCATCACATCGATCCTGCATCGCATCAGCGGCATCATCATTTTTGTAGGTGTTGCCTTCCTGTTGTACGGTCTGGATCTCTCCCTGTCTGGAGAAGATGGTTATGCCCGGGTGAGTGAACTGCTGGACAGCTTCCTTGCCAAGCTGATTATTTGGGGCATCCTGTCTGCTCTGCTGTACCACCTGGTTGCGGGCATCAAACACCTGCTCATGGATATGGGTATTGCTGAAGAGCTCGAAAGCGGTCTTCTTGCCTCGAAGATCACTGTTGTGGTTTCCATTGTTCTCATTATTCTGGCTGGAGTCTGGGTATGGTAAGCAGCGTAACTAACCTCGGCCGCAGTGGCGTTTTTGACTGGTTGATCCAGCGTGTCACCGCCTACGTACTGGCTTTATACACCTTGTTCCTGTTGGGTTTCATGGTGTTCAGTGATGTTAACTACGAAACCTGGACGGCGCTGTTCTCGCAAACCTGGTTCCGTATTTTTACTCTTCTGGCGCTCCTGTCCATCGGTGCTCACGCTTGGGTTGGGCTCTGGACAGTCACTACCGACTATATCAAGGCGATGGCGCCGCGCTTCCTGGTTCAGGCGCTGTGTGGTTTGACCATGTTCGTGTATGTGATTTGGGGCATTCAGATTCTTTGGGGGCTTTAATAGATGGCTAATATCAAGACCATGTCTTATGACGCGATTGTTATCGGTGGCGGCGGCGCCGGTATGCGGGCTGCCCTGCAGTTGACCGAATCCGGCGTCAACACTGCGTGTATCACGAAAGTGTTCCCGACGCGTTCGCACACTGTATCTGCTCAGGGCGGCATCACCTGCGCCATCGCAAGTGCTGACCCCAACGACGATTGGCGCTGGCACATGTACGACACCGTAAAAGGGTCTGACTACATTGCCGATCAAGACGCGGTTGAGTACATGTGTTCAGTGGGCCCTCAGGCCGTGTTTGAGCTTGAGCATATGGGACTTCCGTTTTCACGGACTGAGCAGGGTCGTATCTATCAGCGCCCGTTCGGTGGTCAGTCCAAGGGTCCTGATAACCCGACTCAGGCTGCCCGTACCTGTGCTGCTGCTGACCGTACGGGTCATGCGCTTCTGCACACGCTGTACCAGGCAAACCTTAAGGGTGGCACTACCTTCCTGAACGAGTGGTACGCGGTCGATCTGGTCAAGAACAGCAAGAACGAAGTGGTTGGTGTTGTTGCTATCGAGATCGAAACCGGCGAAGTGGCTTATATCAAGTCGAAAGCAACTGTTTTGGCTACCGGTGGTGCGGGTCGGATCTACGCTTCCACTACCAACGCTCTGATCAACACTGGCGATGGCATTGGTATGGCACTGCGTGCGGGTTTCCCGATGCAGGATATGGAAATGTGGCAGTTCCACCCAACCGGTATCCATGGTGCGGGCACTCTGGTAACTGAGGGTTGCCGCGGTGAGGGTGGTTACCTGATCAACGCGGAAGGCGAGCGCTTCATGGAGCGTTATGCTCCGAACGCCAAAGACCTGGCCGGCCGTGATGTTGTGGCGCGAGCTATGGTGATTGAGATTCTGGAAGGCCGCGGTTGTGGTCCTGAAAAGGATCACGTTCTTTTGAAGCTGGATCATCTGGGTGAAGAGACCCTGAATCTGCGTTTGCCTGGCATCTGTGAGCTCTCACGTACCTTTGCTCATGTTGACCCGGTAAAAGAACCAGTACCTGTCGTGCCAACCTGTCACTACATGATGGGAGGTATCCCCACCAACGTGGGTGGTCAGGCACTTACTCAGGACGAAAATGGTAACGATAAGCCGATTCCGGGTCTGTTCGCCTGTGGTGAGGCTGCGTGTGTGTCTGTGCACGGTGCTAACCGTCTGGGCGGTAACTCGCTTCTGGATCTGGTTGTCTTTGGTCGCGCTGCAGGCCTGCATATTGAAGAACAGCTACGAGGCGGCTTTGAAGTAGACGGTGCCAGCGAGGAAGACATCAAGCGTGCAATGGCTCGTCTTGATCGTCTGAATAATGCCTCCGAGGGCGAAAGTGTGGCCGCGGTCCGTAAGGATCTTCAGAACTGCATGCAGCTTTACTTCGGTGTATTCCGCGACGGCAAGAGCATGGAAGAAGGCCTCAAGAAGCTCGAAGCGATCGGCGAACGTGCTCGTAACACCAAGCTTTCAGATACCAGCAGCGCCTTTAATACGGCGCGTATTGAAGCGCTCGAGCTCGACAACCTGTTTGAAGTGGCATTGGCGACTGCGATCTCGGCATACGAGCGCAAAGAGAGTCGGGGCGCTCATGCTCGTAACGATTTCACCGAGCGTGATGATGAGAACTGGCTGAAGCACTCCATGTACTTTCCGCTGGACAAGCGTGTTGGCAAGCGTGATGTAAACTTTGCGCCGAAGACCGTAGACACCTTCCAGCCGAAGGTTCGGACTTACTAAGGGGGACGTGAAAATGTTAGTAAGCCTTTATCGTTATAATCCGGAGACTGACAACGCGCCCTATATGCAGGACGTAGAAGTCGAGATTCCGGAAGGAAAGGACCTGATGGTCCTTGATGTGCTGAATCTCATCAAGGAACGCGATCCGTCAATGGCCTACCGTCGTTCTTGTCGCGAGGGTGTTTGTGGCTCTGATGGCATGAACATGAACGGTACCAACGGCTTGGCGTGTATCACGCCGATGTCCCAGGTGGTCAAAAAGGACAAGTTGGTTTTGCGCCCGCTGCCCGGATTGCCGGTTATTCGTGACCTGGTTGTCGACATGAGCCTGTTTTACAAGCAGTACGAGAAGGTCATGCCGTATCTGGTCAACGATACCCCTGCGCCGGCCATTGAGCGACTGCAGACTCCGGAAGACCGGGAAAAGCTGGACGGCCTGTATGAGTGCATTCTCTGTGCCTGCTGCTCAACGGCTTGTCCGTCTTTCTGGTGGAACCCGGACAAATTCATTGGTCCGTCTGGCCTGCTTCAGGCCTATCGCTTCCTGGCGGATAGCCGTGATACCGCCCAGGCAGAGCGTCTGTCCAATCTTGATGACCCGTTCAGCGTGTTCCGCTGCCGTGGAATCATGAACTGTGTGAGTGTTTGCCCGAAGGGTCTGAATCCAACTAAGGCAATTGGCCACATTCGGAATCTGCTGCTGCAAAGAGCAACCTGACCTGCAATTTGTCGAGAACCAGCTATACTGGTGTTTCGACACCAGTTTGTATCCCTGAAGGCCTCGCTTATGCGGGGCCTTCAACCAAAGGCTTATAGGCAAAAGTCTAAATGGGGTGCAAACTTATGCGCGTTGTCTGGTCGCCTTACCCAGGAGGCCAGACAGTGTCGCTGAGTATAAAAAAATCACTGGGGACGGAAAACATCCTTGCAGGGTGTGGTGGCCGAAAGTCATGCCGTAATATCCCGTATTGACTGAGATTTACCCCTGGACCACCATACTCGCTCCCCCGCACCAGCCCAAGGTGAGCTATTCAAAATGCACGAAAGCATCATGGAGCAGTTATGGCAGACTTCCCACCTGCAAGGTGGCAATCTGGCCTATGTTGAACAGCTTTTTGAAACCTACCTGACAGACCCCAACGCAATCCCTGAAGAGTGGCGGAGTTATTTCGATAAACTCCCCAGCGTAGATGGTCATCACGGTCGTGACGTTGTGCACTCGACCATCCGCGAACAGTTTGAACACATTTCCCGTAATCAGCGTTTTCTGGCCAATGGCGGCGTGCCTGCCAGTGCTACCACCGATGCTGACAAAAAGCAGATTCGTGTTCTCCAGCTGATTAACGCCTACCGTTTTCGCGGTCATCAGGAATCAACGCTCGACCCTCTGGGTGTCTGGCAGCGTGAAGCTGTTGAAGATCTTGATCCGTCCTTTCACGAACTGGGCGACTCGGATTTTGATCTGGAGTTTCAGACCGGTTCTCTGAATTTTGGTTCCGAGGTCATGAAACTTGGCGATATCGTTCAGGGTCTGCGCCAAACCTATTGCCAGAGCATTGGCGCCGAATATATGCATGTGGTTGATACCCGCATCAAACGCTGGTTCCAGCAGCGTATGGAACCAGTGAGGTCCCGGCCTGAGTATGAGGCAGAGACTCGCAAGCACCTTCTGGAACGCCTGACTGCGGCAGAAGGTCTTGAGAAATACCTGGGTTCCCGTTATCCGGGCGTCAAGCGGTTCGGACTGGAGGGCGGCGAAAGCCTGATTCCATGCCTGGACGAGCTGATTCAGCGCGCTGGTTCTTACGGCACCAAAGAGATTGTTTTGGGAATGGCTCACCGTGGCCGCCTGAACGTTCTGATCAACACGCTTGGTAAGAACCCGAAAGAGCTGTTCGATGAATTCGAAGGCAAAAAGCTCGCGGATTCCGGCTCCGGTGACGTCAAATACCACCAGGGTTTTTCGTCTAACGTGATGACCTCCGGTGGCGAAGTTCACTTGGCCATGGCGTTCAACCCGTCACACCTCGAAATTGTCTCTCCGGTGGTGGTTGGTTCGGTTCGTGCCCGGCAAGATCGTCGTGGCGATACCGATGGCAGCAAGGTGTTGCCGATCGTTATGCACGGCGACGCAGCGTTTGCAGGTCAGGGTGTGGTAATGGAAACCTTCCAGATGTCCCAGACCCGGGGCTTTGGTGTGGGTGGTACCGTTCACATTGTAATCAACAACCAGGTGGGCTTCACCACCAGTAAGCAGGAAGATGCCCGCTCGACAGAATACTGTACGGATGTGGCGAAAATGGTTCAGGCGCCGATTCTGCACGTTAACGCCGATGATCCGGAAGCGGTCATGTTCGTCACTCAGATGGCCATGGATTACCGCAACGAATTCAAGCGGGACGTGGTTATCGATCTGGTTTGCTATCGCCGTCGTGGCCATAACGAGGCCGATGAGCCGGCAGCAACGCAGCCGTTGATGTACGAAAAGATTCGCAAGCTCAAGACGACTCGTGCCATTTATGCCGAGCAGCTGATTGAAGCCGGCGTGATCACCGAAGACGAAGCCAAGCAAATGGAGATGGATTACCGCGATGCGCTGGATAAAGGCGATCACGTGGTCAAATCTCTGGTTAAGGAGCCGAACAAAGAGCTGTACGTGGATTGGGCGCCTTACCTTGGCCATGAGTGGACCGCCAAGTGCAAGACTAGTGTGGCACCCAAAACGATTCAGAAACTCGGTAAAAAGCTGACAGAGGTACCGGAAGGCTTCAGTGTTCAGCGTCAGGTTTCCAAAATCGTGAACGATCGCGAGAAGATGACTGCTGGCGCGCTGGCCCTTAACTGGGGTTATGGTGAGATGATGGCGTATGCCACGCTGCTCAACGAAGGTCACCCGATTCGCCTGGTTGGTCAGGATGTTGGCCGCGGTACCTTCTCTCATCGTCATGCAGTGCTGCACAACCAGAAAGACGGTGCAACGCACGTCTCTCTGCAAGAGCTGTCGGCAGACCAACCGAAGTTCGATATCTACGACTCGTTCCTTTCTGAGGAAGCGGTCATGGCGTTCGAATACGGCTATTCCACGACCAAGCCCGATGCACTGATTGTCTGGGAAGCGCAGTTTGGTGATTTCGCCAACGGTGCGCAGGTGGTTATTGATCAGTTCCTGACCAGTGGCGAGCACAAGTGGGGTCGCCTGTGTGGCCTGACCTTGTTGTTGCCCCATGGCTATGAAGGGCAGGGGCCGGAGCACAGCTCCGCGCGCATGGAGCGTTTCCTGCAGTTGAGCGCAGAGCACAACATTCAGGTTTGTGTGCCGACTACGCCCTCGCAGGTGTTCCACATGCTGCGTCGCCAGGTTAAGCGCCCATTGCGTAAGCCGCTTGTCGCCATCACGCCGAAGAGCCTGTTGCGCCACAAAGAAGCGATCTCCGATCTTGACGATCTGACGTCCGGTACCTTCCAGACGGTATTGCCAGAAAAGGAGCTGTCTGATCCCAAGAAAGTGACACGCCTGGTTATGTGCAGTGGCAAGGTCTATTTCGATCTGCTTGAGAAGAAGAAAGCCGACGAACGTGATGATGTCGCTCTGGTGCGTATTGAGCAGCTTTACCCGTTCCCGGGTGACGATCTGGATGAACTTCTGAGTCAGTATCCCAAGCTCAAGCACGTGGTCTGGTGTCAGGAAGAACCCATGAACCAGGGCGCCTGGTATTGCAGTCAGCATCATATGCGCAATGCACTGCAACGCCTGAACCCGAAACTCTACCTTCAGTATGCCGGTCGTGAGGCTTCTGCTGCTCCAGCCTGTGGACACATGTCTGTTCACATTGAAGAGCAAAAGAAACTGGTTAACGACGCGTTCGAAATCTGACGAGCTACCGAACTAAGGATCCGTAATGTCAACAGAGATTAAAGCCCCAGTTTTCCCTGAGTCGGTTGCCGAAGGCACCGTCGCGACCTGGCACAAGCAGCCAGGAGAAGCCTGCTCCCGTGACGAGCTGATTGTCGACATCGAGACTGACAAGGTCGTACTGGAAGTTGTCGCACCGGCTGACGGCGTCATTGAGGAAATTCTCAAGGGCGAAGGTGATACCTGCGAAAGCGGCGAAGTGATCGGCAGATTCAAGGAAGGCGCTGCGGGCGAGTCCAAGCCTGCAGAAAGCAAGCCGGAAGCCAAGGCTGAGGCACCGAAAGAAGAAGCTGCCACTGCGGCCTCCGGAGACGCTATTCTGAGTCCGGCTGCCCGTAAGCTGGCCGAGGAAAATAATGTTGATCCGGCCGCCGTGAAGGGCACCGGGAAAGACGGTCGCGTTACCAAAGAAGACGTTCAGAACCACGTCGCCTCCGGTAAATCAGCCGCGCCTGCAGCGGCCAAGCCAGCCGCTATGCCCGAGGTCAACATGGCGCCGGGCGAGCGTCCTGAAAAACGTGTGCCGATGACCCGCCTGCGGGCCAGTATTGCCAAGCGTCTGGTGGAAGCTCAGCAGACCGCAGCCATGCTTACGACCTTCAACGAAGTCAATATGGCGCCGATCATGGAACTGCGCAAGCAGTACCAGGACAGCTTCGTTAAGCGTCATGGCATCAAGCTGGGCTTCATGTCCTTCTTTACCAAGGCGGCAACCGAAGCGCTCAAGCGTTTCCCTGCAGTCAACGCGTCTATCGATGGCAGCGACATGGTGTATCACGGTTATCAGGATATCGGTGTTGCCGTTTCCACTGATCGTGGCCTGGTTGTACCGGTTGTTCGTGACGTCGACGCACTTGGTCTGGCCGACATCGAAAAGAAAATCGTCGAGTACGGCACCAAGGCCAAAGACGGCAAGCTCGGCATTGAAGACATGACCGGTGGTACCTTTACTATCACCAACGGTGGCATCTTCGGCTCACTGATCTCGACGCCGATCCTGAACCCGCCACAAACGGCAATTCTGGGTATGCATAAGATCCAGGAGCGCCCGATGGCGGTTAACGGCAAGGTTGAAATCCTGCCAATGATGTATCTGGCGCTGTCTTACGATCACCGCATGGTCGATGGCAAAGAAGCTGTGCAGTTCCTGGTGGCCATTAAGGAAATGCTGGAAGACCCGGCGCGTATTCTGCTGGACGTGTGAACTGACACTTAACGAATCGGAAAACGGGATAGATTATGTCTGATAAGTACGACGTCATTGTCATTGGCGCTGGCCCCGGCGGATACGTAGCCGCAATCAAGGCCGCCCAACTGGGTCTCAAAACGGCCTGCGTTGAATCCTGGCTGTCAGAAGATGGCAAAAGCACGGTGTTGGGTGGTACCTGCCTGAATGTGGGCTGTATTCCGTCCAAAGCGCTGCTGGAGATTTCCCATAAATTCGAGGAAGCCAGCCACGATTACGAGAAGCAGGGCATCATCGCGAAAGACGTGAAGATCGATCTGGCCAAGATGATGGAAAGAAAGACCGGCATCGTTAATCAGTTGACTGGCGGTATCGGCGGTCTATTCAAGGCAAACGGTGTGACCTCCATTCAGGGTCACGGCAAGCTGCTGGCTGGTCGCAAAGTCGAGGTCACTGTTAAAGACGGCAAGACCAAGACCTACGAAGCGGAAAATGTGATTCTGGCCAGTGGTTCAAAGCCGATCCAGATTCCACCTGCGCCGTTTGACGGTGAATACATTGTTGATTCCGAGGGCGCGCTGTCGTTCACGGAAGTACCTAAGCGTCTCGGTATTATCGGTGCTGGCGTCATTGGCCTGGAGCTTGGCAGTGTTTGGGCGCGGCTGGGGTCGGAAGTCACTGTTCTGGAAGCCCAGAACACCTTCCTGCCGGTTGTGGATCAGCAAATTGCCAAAGACGCGCTGAAGCAGTTCCAGAAGCAGGGACTGAACATCGTGCTTGGCGGTCGTATGACCGGCGCAGAGGTCAAGCGTAAGCTGGTTAACGTCAGCTACGAAGACTCAAAAGGCAAGCAGGAAGCCAAGTTCGACAAACTGATCGTTGCGGTTGGTCGTCGTCCTTACACGGACGGCCTGCTGTCTGAAGATTCCGGCGTCAAGCTGGATGAGCGTGGCTTTATTTTTGTGGATGATACATGCAAAACTGAAGCGCCTGGCGTATGGGCGGTTGGCGACGTTGTACGTGGCCCGATGCTGGCACACAAGGCTTCTGAAGAAGGCGTTATGGTTGCCGAGCGTATCGCAGGCCATAAGCCACAGGTGAATTACGATTGCATTCCGAACGTCATTTACACGGCGCCGGAAGTTGCCTGGGTCGGTAAGACCGAAGAAGAACTCAAAGCCGAAGGCGAAGAGTACAATGTGGGTGTCTTCCCGTTTGCGGCCAATGGTCGTGCCATGGCGGCAAACTCTGCCAGCGGCATGGTCAAGATCATCGCGGATGCGAAGACCGACCGTATTCTGGGCTTCCACGTAGTTGGCCCGCAGGCCTCTGAAATTGTTGCCCAAGGCGTGATCGCCATGGAATTCGGTTCCAGTGCTGAAGATCTGGCTCTGACCTGTTTTGCGCACCCGACTCTGTCTGAGTCTGTGCACGAAGCAGCTCTGGCCGTTGCTGGCGGCGCGATTCACATCGCTAACCGCCGTAAAAAGAAGTAACGCAATACCGGAAGTCGGGGCGCCAATGAGGGCGCCCCGCTGCCATCAAAACGGCAGGTTTCCGGGTGCGTAACCGGTGGGTAAAGGCGATCCCTTGCCCGCCAGAACGAATTCGCTAAAGGTGTGCCAAAGGCGGCGCGCCTGCGGGTTCTTTTCCGTACGTGGTTATCCTCCATCAAATGACGGGACACTAACTATGAATTTGCACGAATATCAGGGCAAGCAGCTGTTTGCTGAATACGGCCTGCCGGTATCCAAGGGCATTGCCTGCGATACTCCGAAAGAAGCAGTCGATGCGGCCGGTGAGATCGGTGGTGACGCATGGGTTGTCAAGGCACAGGTTCACGCGGGTGGTCGCGGTAAGGCTGGCGGTGTAAAGCTGGTCAAGAGCAAAGAAGAGATCCGTGAGTTTGCCGAAAAGTGGCTGGGTCAGAAGCTGGTTACCTACCAGACCGATGAACATGGCCAGCCGGTCAGCAAGATTCTGGTTGAATCCCTCACCGACATTGATCAGGAACTTTACCTGGGCGCGGTAGTTGACCGCGGTACCCGTCGTATCGTGTTCATGGCGTCTACCGAAGGCGGCGTGGAAATTGAGAAGGTTGCTGAAGAAACGCCTGAGAAAATTCTGAAAGCCGAAGTAGATCCGCTGGTTGGCGCTCAGCCATACCAGGGTCGTGAACTGGCTTTCAAACTGGGCCTGGAAGGCAAGCAAATCGGTCAGTTCACCAAGATCTTCATGGGTCTTGCCAAACTGTTCGAAGATTGCGACCTGGCACTGGTTGAAATCAACCCGCTGGTTATCACTCCGGCAGGCGACCTGCATTGCCTGGACGCCAAACTCGGCGTAGACGGCAACGCACTGTACCGTCAGAAGAAAATTCATGAAATGCACGATCCTTCCCAGGAAGATTCCCGTGAAGCCGAAGCGGCCAAGTGGGAACTGAACTACGTAGCCCTGGAAGGCAATATCGGTTGCATGGTTAACGGCGCTGGTCTGGCCATGGGTACCATGGACATCATCAAGTTGTCTGGCGGTCGTCCTGCAAACTTCCTGGACGTTGGCGGCGGTGCTACCAAAGAACGCGTTTCCGAAGCGTTCAAGATCATTCTGTCTGACGACAACGTGCAAGCCGTTCTGGTCAACATCTTCGGTGGTATCGTTCGCTGCGACATGATCGCAGAGGGCATTATCGGTGCGGTTAAGGAAGTGGGCGTCAAGGTTCCTGTGGTGGTTCGCCTGGAAGGCAATAATGCCGAACTGGGTATCAAGGTACTGGCTGACAGTGGCCTGAACATCATCGCCGCCACCAGTCTGGCGGATGCCGCAGAGCAAGTCGTTAAAGCCGCAGGGGGTAAATAATGAGCATCCTGATCAACAAAGACACCAAGGTTATCTGCCAGGGCTTTACCGGCGCGCAGGGTACTTTCCACTCTGAGCAAGCCATTGAATACGGCACCAAGATGGTCGGTGGCGTCAGTCCCGGCAAAGGCGGTACCAAGCACCTGGGCCTGCCCGTATTTAATACCGTCCGTGAGGCCGTTGAGCAGACCGGCGCAGAAGCGACCGTTATCTACGTACCGGCTCCGTTCTGTAAAGATGCCATCATTGAAGCTGCAGACGCTGGCATCCAGCTGATTGTGTGCATCACCGAAGGCATTCCGACTATCGACATGCTGTACGCGAAAGAGTATGTGGATCGCCAGGGCGTTCGGATGATCGGTCCTAACTGTCCGGGCGTGATTACACCGGGCGAATGCAAGATCGGCATCATGCCGGGTCACATTCACAAGCCGGGCAAAGTGGGTATCGTTTCCCGGTCAGGCACTCTGACCTACGAAGCGGTCAAGCAGACCACAGACTTCGGTTACGGCCAGTCTACTTGTGTTGGTATCGGTGGTGATCCGATTCCTGGCTCCAACTTTATCGATATCCTCAAGCTTCTGCAGGAAGATCCGCAGACTGAGGCCATCGTGATGATTGGTGAAATCGGTGGTACAGCTGAGGAAGAAGCAGCTGCGTTCATCAAAGAGCACGTCACCAAGCCTGTGGTTTCTTACATTGCCGGTGTTACTGCACCTCCGGGCAAGCGTATGGGCCACGCTGGCGCCATCATTTCTGGTGGTAAGGGCACAGCAGACGAGAAGTTTGCGGCTCTGAATGATGCGGGCGTTAAAACCGTACGCAGCCTGGCCGAAATCGGCAAGGCACTGCAGGAAGTGACTGGCTGGTAAGTCAGCTCGTAACCTCTGAAAACCCCCGGGTTCGAAAGAATTCCGGGGGTTTTTCGTTATGGGGCTGCGGTTTTATCGGTGTTTGCTTAACGCAGGCGGGTGTAAAGACTATAATGTCCGGTCAGTCTGATTTCCAAGCTCGCGATTGCGACAGGTCAGGCGCCTT
The DNA here is from genome assembly GCA_001314845.1 of Marinobacter excellens HL-55. Classification (GTDB taxonomy): domain Bacteria; phylum Pseudomonadota; class Gammaproteobacteria; order Pseudomonadales; family Oleiphilaceae; genus Marinobacter; species Marinobacter excellens_B. The sequence continues at coordinate 44,800 of LJZQ01000024.1, read as the reverse complement.
TAAAACAGAAATAAGGAGTTCGTGCTTTGAGTTCTGTCGATTCCCAGCAAAGAGTGTTGTCTGGCATGCGTCCGACCGGCAAGCTGCACCTCGGCCACTACCATGGTGTGCTGAAGAACTGGGTAAAGCTCCAGCACGAATTTGAGTGCTTCTTCTTTGTCGCCGACTGGCATGCGCTGACCACCCAGTATGACGACCCCTCCGGTATCGAACAAAGTGTCTGGGACATGGTGATCGACTGGTTGGCTGCCGGAGTTAATCCGGGGTCATCCACCATGTTTATCCAGTCACAGGTTCCGGAACACGCTGAATTGCACCTGCTGCTCTCGATGATTACTCCGTTGGGATGGCTGGAGCGCATTCCGACCTACAAGGATCAGCAGGAAAAGCTTCGCGAGAAAGATCTGGCGACCTATGGCTTCCTGGGCTATCCGCTTTTGCAGACCGCCGACATATTGATGTACCGCGCTGGCAAGGTGCCGGTCGGGGCCGACCAGGTGTCTCATGTGGAAGTAACCCGTGAAATTGCCCGTCGCTTCAACCACATTTATGGCAGAGAGCCCGGGTTTGAAGATCAGGCTGAGGCAGCCATCGTCAAGATGGGCAAAAAGAACGCCAAGCTCTATCGCACCCTGAAGAAACGGTATCAGGAAGAGGGCAATATGGAAGCCTTGGAAACTGCCCGCGCACTCCTGAAAGAGCAGCAAAACATTTCCCTGGGCGATCGTGAACGCCTGTATGGCTATATCGAAGGTGGCGGTAAAGTCATTCTGCCGGAGCCGCAGCCGCTGTTAACGCCAGAGTCCAAGCTGCCAGGACTGGACGGTCAGAAAATGTCCAAGTCCTACAATAACTACATTGGGCTGCGTGAAGATCAGGACAGCGTTTCCCAGAAGATCCGCACCATGCAGACAGATCCGCAACGGGTTCGCCGGACCGATCCCGGCGATCCGGAGAAATGCCCGGTATGGGGTATGCACAAAGTCTATTCGGATGAATCTACGTGCGAATGGGTTCAACAGGGTTGCCGCAGTGCCGGCATCGGTTGTCTGGACTGCAAGAAGCCGTTGATTGATGCCGTCATCGAGGAACAAAAGCCCTTGCATGAACGGGCCCGGGAGTACGAAGGCAATCCGGATTTGGTGCACTCCATCCTTCAGGAAGGTCGTGAGCACGCTCGGGATGCGGCTCGCGATACGCTTGAGGAAGTGCGAGCTGCCATGGGGCTCAGCTACCGCTGAGCACCTGCGGCCAGGCTGACGGGAGCAGGGTATGACCGATGACACGGAAGAACTGACCAAAGCCCGGCCCAAATCCGGGGAGCAGGTGCCGCTGGCCCTGGTCTCTGGTAAGCCGTTGGTTGACCTGCCCAAGGACCTCTATATCCCGCCGGATGCCCTGGCCGTATTTCTTGAGGCCTTTGAAGGGCCGCTGGATCTCTTGCTGTATCTGATCCGTCGCCAGAATATGAACATTCTGGAAATTGATGTCAGCGAAATCACCCGCCAGTATATGGAATACATTGGTGCGGTAGAGTCGATGCGCTTTGAACTTGCGGCAGAATATCTGGTGATGGCGGCAACCCTGGCGGAGATCAAGTCGCGCATGTTACTGCCCCGTCAGGACAGTGACGATGATGAAGAGCTTGACCCCCGCGCCGAGCTGATACGACGCCTTCAGCAGTATGAGCGGTTCAAAAAAGCGGCTGAAGACATTGATCAGATGCCCAGACTGGAGCGGGATATTTTTACAGGCTCTGCGGCGCTGCCGAAAATGCCGTCGTCGCAGCCTCATCCCGAGGTTGAAATGAAAGAGCTGTTATTGGCGCTTCATGGCGTCCTGCAGCGCGCGGACCTGTTTACCAGTCACCATGTCGAGAAAGAGCGGTTGTCGACTCGCGAACGGATGTCACACATTCTCTCGGTGCTTCAGGGCGATCATTTTGTGACCTTTGAAAGCCTGTTTACCATCGAAGAAGGGCGTCTTGGGGTTGTGGTGAGTTTTCTTGCCACCCTTGAACTGGTCAAGGAACAGCTGATTGAGATTGTGCAGGCAGAGGTGCTGGGCCCGATTCATGTCAGGGCCCGATCTGCAAGTTGAGGAATTGCCGGACCATGAACGAAGACCATCTTGCACGCATTCAGACCATTGCCGAGGCCGCCTTGCTGGCTGCCGGAAAATCCCTGTCGATAGAGCAACTGCGCGAATTGTTCACGGAGGACGAACGGCCAGCCCGACAAGTCATGGAGCATGCGTTGATGCTTCTGGAAAAGGCCTGCGAGGGTCGGGGTTTCGAACTCAAAAAAGTCGCCAGTGGCTATAGGCTGCAGGTTCGTGAAGAGTTTGCGCCCTGGGTTGGGCGGTTGTTCGAGGAAAAGCCGCAACGTTATTCCCGGGCTCTGCTGGAAACCCTGGCGCTGATTGCCTACCGCCAACCCATTACCCGTGGAGAGATTGAAGATATCCGCGGCGTTACGGTAAGCAGCAATATCATTCGCACATTGCTTGAGCGAGAGTGGGCGCGTGTGGTGGGGCACCGGGATGTGCCTGGCAGGCCGGCGATGTATGCCACCACCAAGCAGTTTCTCGATTATTTCAATCTCACCGGCCTGGATGAACTTCCGCCCCTGTCTGAGGTGCGAGACCTTGAGGAGATTGGCCGGGAAATTGAAAAGAACATTCAGGGAGAGATTCAGTTTGAATCCTCCGAGGATGACAGTGACAGCCAGAATGGATCTCCAGAGGGGCAGGCTGAGCATCCAGAACAGACACTTCACTGATGCTTTGACGCATCGGCTATTCAGTAAGGACGTATTACATGGCGGCATCTAGCCCCGGAAAATCAGGCTCCAGGAACAAAGCGGCGCAAGGTGACAAATCCTTGACCGTTGGTCCTGAGCGTATTCAAAAGCTTCTGGCCAGGGCCGGCGTTGGTTCGCGGCGGGAAATCGAGGGCTGGATGGAGTCCGGGCGCTTGCTGGTCAACGGCAAGCCGGCAGAAGCCGGTCAAAAAGCCACCATTGAGGACCAGTTTGCCCTTGATGGTAAGGTGCTGGACGTTTCGTCTGCGGCGCAGGTGGTTCGTCGGGTGCTGATCTATAACAAACCCGAAGGCGAAGTGACTAGTCGTAAGGATCCTGAGGGGCGGCCAACTGTGTTTGACCGCTTGCCACGCCTGAAAGATCAACGCTGGATCTCCATTGGCCGTCTGGATATCAACACCACCGGGCTGGTGTTGTTCACCACCGATGGTGAGCTCGCCAACCGACTGATGCACCCGTCCAGCCAGATTGACCGGGAGTATGCGGTTCGGGTATTTGGTGAAGTTGATGACGCCATGCAGGCGCGGCTGCTGGAAGGTGTACTGTTGGACGACGGCATGGCCAAGTTCTCCGACATTGCACCGGCTGGCGGTAGCGGGATTAACCGCTGGTTTCATGTCACCCTGCTGGAGGGCCGAAACCGGGAAGTCCGTCGGTTGTGGGAGTCTCAGGGCGTTCGCGTAAGCCGTCTGAAGCGGGTTCGATACGGGCCTATTTTCCTGCCCAGCCGATTGACCTTGGGCAAATGGGAAGAGCTGGATCAGAAAGCAGTAGACATGCTGAGCAAAGTGGTTGGCCTGGCTTCTGTTGATATTCCCCAGAAGACCCCCGGGGAGCAGGCGGAGCATGAGCGCCGGCGTCGGAAAAGTCCCGGTAAATCTTTGCAGCGTGCCCGTAAGGGCAGTTGGGCGGTGAGTGATTCGGCGCCATCAAAGCCGAAAGCCAAACGGGATGATCGTAAGAGCTCGGCAGGCTCGTCGAAGCCAGCCCGCAACAATCGGGGCTGAGCCACGCACTGCTGACCGATCAGGAAATGGTTGCGAACACTCGCGTGCAGTTGCGGCCCTGGGCTTTGGCCCGGTACAGGGCTTCATCGGCGCGTACCAACCATTGGTCCGTAGACTCGTCGGTCAGGTGCATGGCAACACCGCAGCTGGTTGTCACGGTCAATGGCGGTTCGCCGCCGTCCACACGGATACCCTCAACGGCAAGGCGAATTCGCTCGGCAACGTCTCGTGCTTCGTGTTCACGGGTATGGGGGAGCAATACTGCAAACTCTTCGCCACCGAAACGATAGACAGTGTCTGAGTTTCGGATGGCCTGTTCCAGTTTTTCTGCTGTTTTGGTCAATATGTGATCGCCAACCACATGGCCGTGGTTGTCATTGATCAGTTTGAAATGATCCAGATCGCAAAGAATCAGACTCCAGGGTGCCCCGTGGCGGTCCGCCAGGGCGCTGGCCTGAACCAAAGCCTCATCCAGGGCCCTCTTATTGCCGATGCCGGTCAGTGAGTCTGTCAATGCCGCTTGTTCTACCGCAATAAATTGGCACGCATTGCGAAGTGGGCAGATGGCTGCAGAGAGCATCATTTCTAAGCCTGTCAATTCTTCATCGTTGAATTTGTGGCGCCGATGAAACGTCAGAGTGCCGTAATAGCTGCCTTCCAGTGTTAACCGGTATTCACAGCGGTGGGGGCCGCCCATACCGGTGGAAAACACGAAATCCTGGCGGGCGATCCGGTGGCGGTAATTAAGCGCATCAAAGGGAATGGTGGCGGCAATTTCCTCCGCAACGATTCCGAGCTGGGTTTCCAGTGAAAGGGTAGTAGACAGCCTCTTGGCCATCCGTGTGAGCACGTCGGGTGTCGCATTCCAATCCTGAAAAGACTGCTTCAAGGCGGCTAGCCTGGCAGGCTGCGTCTTGGACGGCTGGATTGATGTAAGATTTTTCACGGCGGCTCACTCTACTATTTTGAATAGATTTCATTCCCTCTAGGCACATTTAGTGCCATCTATCATACCTGCTTATAAATCAATTGTTTATATGTTATATTTGAGATAATTTTTAATCTTATTATGGCTGGGTATCCGGTGGCGTCATTATTCCGGCAGGCTGTTGCCGCTGGTAAACGACCTGCAATCAAAATGTCTGACAAGGGGTGGGGCTGGCGGGCGGCTGTGATAAACTTCTGCGCTTGACGACGCCCTGCCGATAGAAGTGAGCAACAGGTTTATGAGATTTCAGGCACCGGAAAGCCTTTCAGAGCAGATCGCCCAGCACATTGGTCAGCGCATCATTGTCCGCGACCTGAAACCCGGAGAGCGGGTTCAGGAGCTGAAGGTGGCGGGCGAGCTCAACGTCAGTCGGGGTTCAGTGCGGGAAGCACTGCTTATTCTTGAGCGCCGGCATCTGGTGGAAATTTTTCCGCGACGTGGCGCCGTGGTTTCAGAGCTGACACCGGGCTCCGTTGATGCACTCTACGACATCTACATTGACTTGCTGTGCATGCTCGGACGCAAGGTGCTGGAGCGTTGGTCCGGTGCGGAACTCGGCGGGGTGATGAGTCAGGTCAAGGAGCTCCAGGCGGTTATCGATGCGCTCAATTCCAGTGCCCCGGACGCCGCAGAGCAAGTGATTGATGCTGGCTTCGGCGTGATGCGCTACGCCTATCGATTGATTGAAAACCCCTTTCTTGAAGAAACGCTTGAGAATTTCCGGCCCGCCATCAGCCGCACCTATTATGTCGCGCTGGAGCATTTCCGAAGCGAAATCGCAGAAACCGGAACTTTCTTCCGTCACTTGGCGGACGCTGCTGTCAAAGGTGACAGCGATCAGCTTGAACGGGTCATCCAGGAATTTGGCGAACATCAGCGCCAGCAGGTTTTGAGTATTCTCACGGAGGAGAAAGCCTGATATGCGGCTCAAGTCGATCAAGCTGGCCGGCTTCAAATCGTTTGTAGACCCTACAACAGTGCCGTTCCCGACCAATATGACATCGGTGGTTGGTCCTAACGGCTGTGGCAAGTCCAACATCATCGATGCTGTGCGCTGGGTGATGGGTGAAAGCTCCGCGAAATACTTGCGCGGTGAGTCCATGACCGACGTCATCTTTAATGGTTCCAGCGCTCGTAAACCGGTTGGCCAGGCCACCATTGAGCTCGTCTTTGATAACAGTGATGGCACGGCTCCGGGAGAGTTCGTCAAGTTCAACGAAATCTCTGTGAAGCGCAGGGTGTCACGGGAAGGTCAATCCGAATATTTTCTGAACGGGGCTAAATGCCGCCGCCGCGATATCACAGATCTGTTTCTGGGCACCGGCCTGGGACCGCGTAGTTACGCCATCATCGAGCAGGGCATGATTTCTCGCCTGATTGAGGCCAAGCCGGAAGAGCTCAGGATCTACATAGAAGAAGCGGCGGGAATCTCCAAGTATAAAGAGCGGCGGCGCGAGACCGAAAGCCGTATCAAGCGAACCCAGGAAAACCTGGAGCGGTTGACGGACCTTCGGGAAGAGCTTGGCAGACAGTTGCAACATCTTGAACGCCAAGCCGCGGCTGCCGAAAAGTATAAGACCTATAAGCATGAAGAGCGTCAAAAGAAAGCCGAGCTTACCGTTTTGCGGTGGCAAGCATTGGATAACGATCTGCAATCATGGCGCAGCAAAACCCGGGATACCGAGCTGGAGCTTGAAAAGCTGCTGACGGAACGTGTGAATCTGGAAACCTCCATGGAGTCCCTGCGTGAGAATCATCATGAACGCACGGAGCACTTCAACCGCGCCCAGGCCCGCTATTACGAGGCAGGTGCTGACATCGCAAGGATAGAACAGAGCCTGGAACACCAGCGTGAACGCAGTCGGCAAACGGCCGCTGAACTGGACCAGGCGATGGTTAACCAGCGCGAGCTGCGCCGCGAATTGGAACAGGATGAAGAGAGGCTGACCAGTATTCAGGACGAGCTCGATATGATCGAGCCCGAACAGGAGGCTCTGGCCATGCGTTCTGAAGAGTCTGGCGAGCAACTACAGCTGGCCGAAGATGCGATGAGCGATTGGCAGCAGCGTTGGGAGGCATTCAGTGCCCGGTCTGCGGATGCCCGGCGTCAGGCTGAACTTGCCCAGTCACGTATCCGTTCTCTTGAGGATGCGATATCCCAATTGCAGAGCCGTCGTAGCAAGCTGCTTGATGAGCAGCAGTCGCTTGACGGCCAACTGGATCGAGCAGAGCTGGACGCGTTGCTGGAACAACAGCAAACGTTGGAGCTGCAACGGGAAGAGGCGGCGGAGCGAATCGAGTCTTTGCAGGATGATGTTTACGAGTGTCGCCAGCAATTACGAACCGTGGAGCAGGACGTCTCCGAGCATCGTCAGAAGGTACAAAGCCTGCGGGCCTCTCTGGAGTCTCAGCAGGCCTTGTTGAACGAGCAGATGGGTGGTCAGGACGATGCGCTCCAGGCCTGGCTTGGTGACACCGGCTTATCAGACGCCCCGAGAGTCGCCTCGGCACTGCGTATTGAGGACGGCTGGGAATTCGCCATTGAACAGGTGATTGGCCGTTTCAGTCAGGGGCTCTCATTGCCCGGGTTTGATCATCTGACCGAAGCATTACAGAGAGCCCCCAAGGGCTTGGCCCTGGTATCTGGGCAATCAGCCGCCAGTGCAGTGAGCAATGGACTTGCGGCAAAAGTATCGGGGGTAGAGGCGGTCGGGCATTTGCTGGATGGGATCGATACTGTTGATTCGGTCGATGCAGCTCTGGCGCAAAGAGGCGGTTTAGCCGAAGGGCAGAGCCTGATCACTCAAGACGGCGTGTGGGTGGCCCGTGACTGGATTTTGATGCCGGACTCCGATGCCGCACAGGTGGGTGTGATCGAGCGTCAGAAGATTGTCAATGAGCTTGAAGCGCGTCTGGCGGGGGCGGAAGAGCAACTTGAGAGTGCAACGGCGATCCTGGAACAGCTGCAGGAAAAAGCCGAGCGGGCCGAAGCTTCGAGAGACGACGCCCAGGGTCGCCTGAACGAGGCTGAACGGGAGCTCGGGATGCTGGCGTCGCGGGTGAGCGGGCTGAAAGCCCGGGCGGAGCAGATTGATGAGCGGCTATCCAGAATACGCGATGATATCGAGGATGTGGTGGCTAGTCTGGAGGAGCAGCAGGAAAACCTGGGTGAGGCGCGGGAAGAGTGGAACCTGGCGCTGGCATCGACCGAAGACAGCGATGTCGAAAAAGAGAAGTTGCTCGAGCACCGGGACACGCTGCGGGAAAATCTTGACCGGTTACGTCAGGAAGCTAGACACGACCGGGATCATGCCCATCAGCTGCAATTGCAATTGCAAACCCTGCAGAGCCAGAGGGACGGGCTCAAGCAAACGATTGACCGTATGCAGTTGCAAAAAGAACGACTGGATGAGCGCCTGGACGTTCTGCGGGAATCTCGTGAAAGTGCCGAAGAGCCTCTGGAAGATCTTCAGTTACAGCTCGAAGGTTTGCTGGAACGTAGGTTAGCAGAGGAAGAAAAACTAGCGGCAGCCAGGGACGCGCTAGAAGACATCGATCGCGAAGTGCGGGATCGGGAGCAGGGCAGAAACCGCACCGACCACCTAGTGCAGGATGTTCGGTCGCGCCTTGAGAAGCTCAAGATGGAATCGCAGGCACTGGAAATTCGATCCGACAACCACATCGAGCAGCTCACAGAGTTAAACGTCAAGTTGCACGATGTGCTCGAGCAGATGCCAGATGGCGCCGAAGAAAAAGTCTGGGCGGAGGAGCTTGAGAAAGTCGGCAACCGGATTCAGCGACTTGGCGCCATCAACCTGGCGGCGATTGAGGAGTACCAGGTTCAGAGTGAGCGCAAGAATTATCTGGACGAGCAGCACAACGATTTGATGGAAGCCCTGGAAACCCTGGATACCGCGATCCGCAAGATCGACCGGGAAACCCGTCAGCGCTTCAAAGAGACTTTCGATCAGGTTAATGGTGGTTTGCAGGCGCTTTTCCCCAAGGTATTCGGGGGCGGCAATGCCTATCTTGAACTGACCGGCGAGGACTTGCTGGAAACCGGTGTTACCATCATGGCGAGACCACCGGGCAAGAAAAACAGCACGATTCACCTGTTATCTGGCGGCGAAAAGGCGCTGACGGCAATCGCGCTGGTATTCTCGATTTTCCAGCTTAATCCGGCTCCCTTTTGTATGCTGGATGAGGTTGATGCGCCCCTGGACGATGCCAACGTTGGCCGTTACGCCAATATGGTGAAAGAGATGTCCAAACAGGTACAGTTCATCTACATTACCCACAATAAAATCGCCATGGAAATGGCGGATCAGTTGATGGGTGTGACCATGCACGAACCGGGTTGCTCGCGACTGGTATCGGTGGACGTAGACGAGGCCGCCGCACTGGCCGAGGCCTGAGGGTTGGCGAAAAAGCCGCCAACCATGACAATACAGCCATTTGGGCCCGGAGTGCGTTGTATTCATTACGGGCTTTTCTTAGAGTAGCAACGTTACAAACTGCAAACAGGACAGCAGCATTATGTCACTTAGGGAATGGTTAATTGCCATAGGTACCCTGGTTATTCTTGGCATCGTAATTGACGGTGTGCGGCGGATGCGTCGGGCCCGGAAAGAATCCATGGCAATCTCCTCCGGGATGGGGGCAGATGACCTGAAACAGTCCCCGCTGGATGATGATTACAACCCGGAATTGCCGAACGGCGGAGCCCGCACCATATCTCGTGGCACCCTTGAGGCAAGAGGATACTTCAAATCTGACACCTCAGAAGAGTTCAGTAGTGCCGACGAAGATAACGTAACCCCAGAGTCCGGCTGGGGCGCCGCTGACGACGACGGCATAGATGAAGACCGGGCTAACCGTATCAAGGAGTCCGACCTGAGTGAGCCACAGGTGGCTGATTCCGAACCAGAGCAGCCGGCGCCGGAGCCCGACCGGAAGCCGGATCCGATTCCCGCTGCGGACCCTGTGGTCAATCAACCTCCCAAAACCGCGCCGGTGACCGGGTCCAGACCTGTTAGATCAGGTGTCGCAGATCGAGAGCCGCCAGTTGTAACCACGGAAGTAGAAGAAGATACCGCCAAGCGGTCAGCGGCCAAACCCGGCAAGAATCAACCGCTGGCCGGGGCGAATCGTCCCGAAGCCCGTGAAGTGGTGGTCATCAACGTGCTTGCTCGCAGCGGAGCGCAGTTTGAAGGCACGATCCTGAAAAAGCTGTTTGAAGCCTGCGGTCTGGAGCATGGCGACCTGGACATCTATCATCGTCATGAAGGCTCGGACACCACCACACCGGTCCAGTTCAGTGTGGCGAACGCGGTTGAGCCTGGAACCTTCCGGCCAAAAGACATGCCCGGCCTCAGTACGCCGGGGATCAGCTTCTTTATGAGCTTGCCCGGTCCGACCAATGCCATGCAGGCATTCGAATTCATGCTCGAAACAGCCCAGTGCGTGGTGCGCAATATGGGCGGTGAGCTGAAAGACGAGCGCCGAAGTGTGATGACGCCGCAGACCATCGAACATTGCCGGCAGCGCATCCGTGAATTTGAACGTAAACAGCGTTCCCATCGGGTGTAACGCTTAACCAGGACACCCAACCTGATGACCCAAGTCTCTGCAGATATCCGGCAGCGTGTGGACGCACTGCGCGCCGCCCTTGATGATCACAACTACCATTATTACGTTCTGGACGATCCCAGAATTCCGGATGCGGAATACGATCGGCTGTTCCGCGAACTCCAGTCTCTGGAAGCCGAATATCCGGAGCTGGTCTCGGATGAGTCGCCCACACGCCGGGTAGGCAGCACCGCCGAAACCAGTTTTCAGGAAGTCATTCACCGTTTACCGATGCTGTCGCTGGACAATGCCTTCAGCGATGAGGAATTGCGGGAGTTTGATCGACGTGTAAGGGATCGGCTGTCGACTGATGAGCCCATTGAGTACGTCTGCGAACCCAAACTGGACGGTCTGGCCGTAAGCCTGCATTACGAGCAGGGTGTGCTTACGCGAGCCGCGACCCGCGGTGACGGTTACGCAGGAGAGGACATCACCGCCAATATTCGCACCATTCCGTCGGTTCCCCTTAAACTCCGAGGCAGTAAAATCCCCGAACTGGTCGAAGTGCGAGGTGAGGTGTACATGCCCAAGGCTGGCTTTGAGAAACTCAACGCACGGCTGGCGACGCAGGGTGAGAAAACCTTTGTGAATCCGCGTAATGCGGCGGCTGGCAGCTTGCGCCAGAAGAAGTCCACGGTGACGGCCAAGCGCCCCCTGGAGTTGTGCGCTTACAGTATGGCGGTGACCGATGAAAGCCTGTTGCCAGAAACCCATTGGGACAGTTTGCAGAAGGTTCGGGAATGGGGATTCCGGATTAATCCGGAAATGCGCAAGGCGCAAGGCGCGGATGCCTGTCTGGACGCCTACAACGAGCTGATGCAGAAGCGCGAGAGCCTGCCGTATGAGATCGACGGGATTGTTTTCAAGGTTAACCGTATTGATCTTCAGAAGCAGCTCGGGTTTGTGTCCAGAGCACCGCGCTGGGCTATTGCGCATAAGTTTCCGGCACAGGAAGAATTGACGGTTATCGAAGATGTGGAGTTTCAGGTCGGTAGAACCGGCGCAGTGACACCGGTTGCCCGCCTGAAACCGGTATTTGTCGGTGGGGTTACCGTGTCCAATGCGACCTTGCACAACATGGATGAAGTCCGGCGCCTTGACGTTCATATCGGCGATACGGTGTTCATTCGCCGGGCTGGTGACGTGATTCCCCAGGTCGTCAAGGTGGTTGTGGAGAAACGGCCCAAAGGTGCTGCCACCGTTGCGATGCCAAGCCATTGCCCGGTCTGCGACTCCGACATCGTTCAGATCGAAGGTGAGGCGGTGGCGCGTTGCTCCGGCGGTCTTTACTGCCCGGCCCAACGCAAAGAAGCGATCCGGCATTACGCGTCTCGTAAGGCGCTGGATATCGAGGGTCTCGGCGACAAGCTGATTGAGGTTCTGGTTGACGATGGCATGGTCAAGACGGTGGCTGATTTGTACCGACTGACCAAATTCCAGCTCTCCAGCCTGGAACGTATGGGTGACAAATCCGCCAGTAACCTGATCGCCGCCATTGATCGATCTCGTAATCCGGTGTTGTGGCGATTTATCTATGCCCTCGGTATTCGTGAGGTGGGAGAGGCTACGGCCAAAGGTCTTGCCTCGTATTTCGGGTCACTGGAGGCGATATCACAAGCCAGTGACGAAGCAATGCAGGAGGTCCCGGATGTGGGGCCTATCGTCGCCGGTCATGTTCGCAGCTTCTTCGATCAACCCCATAATCAGGAAACGTTAGAAGCACTCAAGGACGCTGGCGTGGTTTGGCAGCAGGAGCAGGTGACCGAAAGTGCGGCGCGCCCGCTGGCGGGACAAACCTGGGTGTTGACAGGAACCCTATCGCAGATGACTCGCGACCAGGCCAAGGAAATGCTTGAGTCTCTGGGTGCCAAAGTGGCTGGAAGTGTCTCGAAGAAGACCGCCTGTGTTGTTGCCGGCGAGGCGGCGGGCTCCAAACTCGCGAAAGCCGAGCAGCTTGGGGTGCCAGTGCTTGATGAAGCGGGCCTGCGAGCGCTCCTTGATGAGCATGGCCTGACAGTCTGAGTGGCAGATGCCGGCTCGGCCGGCGAATCTGAGAACTCGCGCAGATCTCGCGGAGTTCAAATTGGCTACCATGGCGTTGATCTGTAACGGTGTGTAAACCGATGGGCGAGCAAACTGCTCCGGGCACCGCCATAACAACAACGTCATGAAACGGATTTTTCCATGCGCGCCGATTTGTTCTCCCGCACTTCTTACACGTGCCGCCTCATTGGCCTGTCGTTGATCGCGTTGGTCGCGACTGGCTGCAAGACCGAGAAAGATCCCGATCAGCCAACCTTGCTTGGCGCGCCGCCCGCAACCGCCTATCTCGGTGTCGAGTATTATTACAACTGGGGCGCCTATGGCGGTGAGAGTATTCTCGATTACTCCCTGACCAACGCGCCGTCCTGGCTGGCTCTGGAAGATACCAGCAACAAAGCCCGCCAGGGCGTGATCATGCGCGGAGTGCCAGGATTGTCTGGCGGCGGGCGAGGGGAGTCAGACCTCGGCAAAACCGAAAACATCGATATTGTCTCAACCGACGGACGTATGGCCGGGTTTCAGCCGTTCGATGTCGAGGTGAAGCGCAACGTTCTGTCGCTGGAAGCGCCGACCTTTATTGAGGGCCAGAGTCCGGACATTGCAGACAGCTCCCGTGAGCGGTGTGTCTTGCCAGGTCTGGAAACCACAGGTGAGCACAGTTTTGATATTGATCTGTATGAGGACGATGGCTCATCTAATGTCTCAAAAGCCGTTACCGCAGAAACCAATCGCGTTTATGTGAAAGTTCTCCTCGATCAGCCGTCCTTTACCCGGGTTTCTGTAGCCTTTGAATTACGTTCCGAGTTTGATGAAAACGCCTGCGATGACGAACAAGAACCGCCGCACCAGAGCTGCGAGTACAGTAGCGACAACCTTGGCCGGGCGATTATTGGCAACGATATTGTTGCCCGCGGGAATGCTTCACCGCTGCCAACGGATGAGGATGGCAATAACCTTGAGTACATCCAGTATTTCACCAACGATCAAGGGGTGTATGACCGTGGCGTTATTACTTTGGAGCCCGGCATCACGGAATGCTATATCCCACTGGAAGTGATCGATGATGTGATTCCTGAGCCGAGTGAGCTTGTACAGCTTGTGCTGACAGAAGTTCGTACTGGCATCGCATCCTTGGGCGATTCAGATACCGAAGTGCGTTCTACTCTGACTATTCAGGATAACGAGCCGGTCGTGTCCATCGAAACCCGCTACGGCGGGCCCAGAGACACCTTAAACACGGGTGAAGTGCGCAGCTACCGGGCTATCCTGACCGGCGACCGTGACGGCCCTGTTGAGGTCCGCCTGACCCAGGCCCAAGGCTCAACAGCACGGCTGGGTACCGAGTTTTTCATCGAACAAGACGGCCTGGCGAACGCTACCCTTGAGTTCCCGACGGGACAGGATGAGTTGATCTTTGAGATTCGGGCAACTGACAGCTATACCGCTCCAGATGACCTCAACGACCGGTTCGGTCAACTTGCCGTCGACAATGCGTATCAGGCGGGGCGTGAAGGGTTTGCCCGGGGAGCCAGCGACAACCTGTTGCGGGTCAACCTTAACCGCCTGTCTCAGCATTTGACCTGGACCGACGGGTTTGTGCCAACAGATCTCGCCGTGGGCCACGGCGGCCGTTTGTTTGTCGCAGGCCATCAAAACGATGAGGTTCAGGTTCGGCTATACGATCAGTCGGGCACGCCCCTTGGGAATCCGATTGTGGTGGCTACCCTGTCGCCTGGCGCGCAGCCCGATGTATTTTTAGATGTCGCTGAGCGCCGGGTCACGGAAAACAGGGTCAGGGTTAGCCGGTACGAACTGGCAGTGGCTTTTTCAACTGATGAAAGCATTGGCACCGGGGGCGCCTCTGGCGTGGTCGATGTCGTAACAGGTTTGTATCGATTGCAAAGTAATGGCCAATACGAGCTGCGCTGGGATGACCTGCACCGGATTGGTTCCTCGGGGGATGATCGTGTGCGCTGGGTGGGGCTCAATGCCGGCAGTGGCCACGTCGTCGTGGCAGGTGAAACCGACGGTGTCTGGAGCGGAGAGACGGAGGCCGGTGGCATCGACACCTTTCTGGCTCGCATTGACAGTGTCCCGGATGGCGAAACCTTGGTGCCAACCCTTGCCTGGTCCCGACAGGTGGGTTCGTCAGGCAACGATCGGGTTGTCGGTGGCAGCGCCCAAACGTTAAACCCGCTGCTGTTCGGGCATGCTCCGATGTCGATTGACGGTACCGCAGTAACGGGTCCGTTCTTCTTCAGTGGCAATGCCAATGGCGCACCAACGGTGTACCAGGTTGGTGAGGACAGCTCTGAAAACCTCCAGCACGGATTTTATGGTGACGGCAGCGTTTGGCTGGTTGGCGATGCACCCAAGAGTTACTCGGTGCAGGTTGATACAGACGACGAAACCGAATTGGTTCGCACTGGACTGGACACTCGGGCTGGATTCGCACTCGGCTACAGCACCACTGGTGAAATAGGAAGTGCTTTAATGGCCCGGGGCTTTGACGAAAACGCCAATGTAACCCTTCGCCAGGGCATGGTGTTCGATGGCGACATTGTTGTTGGTGGAGCCACCGATGGCCAATTTGCACCGAGTGCCTCGCCTTCGGGCGCAGTGCAGGCTGTGCTAGGGCGATTGAATCGTAGTGAAGACGATGCTGAGTACCGGAGCTGGCGCGGCCAATTCACAATGAGCGGCCTTAGGATACGGCGTTTGTTGAACTATCGTGATGATGAGATTGTTGCTTTGGTCGATCAAAACGGTGCGCCAGCGATTCTGCTTTTCAGCCCGGAAGGTGAACTACTGACCAAAGACTGATCGGGATAAGGTAGCGAGGGCTTTAAACAGTGCCTTCGTGCCTTCCTGCACTCGCGTACAGCTTGAGATAATCAGTGCTCGTGACAATGCCGAAAGGCCTGCCATCGGAATCAATAACGAGCGCTGCATTCAGCTGGTGGGCGAGCATCAGTCGCGCCAACTGATGGGCATCGGTTTCCGGTGACGCGGTCAGGAACGCTGGCAGCTCGATGTGGGTCAGCGTTTGTGACATCGCCTGCGTACCATGCTCGTGTAGCCAGGTTAGCAGCCAGCGAAGATCGATCAGCCCCGCGACATTCTTGTCCGCCAGAATGACCAGATGGTGAATGCCATTATCTTCCATTGAGGATAGTGCGTCCGCCACAGAGGCGTTGGCTGGCACGGAATAAAGGGCAGGGGAGCAGATCTCAGACACCGGCAAATAGATGCGATCTTCAAGCCGCTCGCTAGCGGCGGCAGCGCCGTATTCCTGAAGTGCCCGATGGCGCCCGCTGTTGGCCGCTTGTTGAAATTCCGCATCAGTGGCTTCGCTGTGGCCTGCGCTGATGGCGCCGGATTCCGTCAGTTCGGTCACGTCACCCACCCTGCGGCTTCTGAACGCTTCGGGTAAGCGGGTGCCTACGGGCCGGCCCGGTTCACTGACGAAAATAGACATTGCTCTACCCCTTGTATCGCTGCGAAGCTGGATCGCAGACCGCCACAACAAGTTTAACGGCCGAATGGCATCTGACTGTAGGGCCAGTGTATTACGTTGCCGTAAGCTAGGTCCGGTACAAGCGTCGCGTTTCCAGCGGTTTTGCCAGTCGAGAGGACAGGCACCGAGGCTGATCGGTAATGACGTCTCCCAGATACTCCGCCAACAAAGGGGCCCACGCCAACCCCTTACTGCCAAGTCCTGTCATCAGATAGAGCCCGTCAACCGGTGCGCCATCGGAACCCTGCAATAGGCCAGCCACTGGCTGATAGTCATGGGTTGTGCAGCGGAAGGCAACCCGGCCTTCAAGCTGGTCGGCGTCAGGGGCATTGCTGGTGCTGGTGGCAGGTAACATTTCCCTGAGCGCTTCCAGGTTTTCCTGATTGCTGGCCACCGTTGGTGTTGGGTTGTTATCTCTGAGATCAAAGGTGGCACCGGTGGTGGCGTTTCCGTTGATGCCGGGATTGAGATATCGCGAGCCGCAAATCACCGTGCGGGGCAGATTGAACAGTGGCTCTGGGAGTTGAGTGGTCTGGCCTCTAATCGGCTTTAATTTTAGCTCACCTGGCAATGGAACCAGTTTCGCAGCCTCGTGACCGCCGGCGATCACTACGCTTTGCGCATGCAGATCTTCGCCTCGATCAGTGCGGATACACCACTGATTATTGCAAGGCTGGAGGCTGGCGATCTGGCAGTCGAACTGGGTCTTGATCCGAGGATGTGTTGTCAGTCGCGCACACGCCTCCGCGGGCGCCAGCCAGCCCGAGCCGGGAAACCATAGCCCGGGATGACGGATCGGAATGCCGGCAATTTGGCTTGCCTCGATCGCATCGACCGGCACCATCAGGTCGCTGGGGTAGTTGTTGCGTTCACAGAACCGGCGTTGGCGGTCCGCCTCTTGCGGATTGCTGGCGAGTTGCAAAAGGCCTGTGGGGTGCCAGAAATCGGATTGCCAGGCTCCGTAAAAGCGCTGGCTGAAGCTCAACGCCGTGGCTGCAAGCTCGGTCTGGGTGTTGTACTCAACGCCAAGCTTCACGTACAGGGCACCCTGGGGATTGCCGGATGCTGCGGAGCCTGGTTCTGGCGCCTGGTCAATCAGCAGGACCGACACACCCCGGTTGGCCAGGTTCCAGGCCAGTGCGGTGCCCGCAATGCCTGCGCCGATAATGGCAACCGGCTCCGCAAGTCCTGTCCTCTTGACCGGTTGCATGGCTGAAAACTGCCCGGCCAACATATCTCGTTTATAACCAAAACCCGGCAGAATCATCAGGCTGAAACCGCTGTCCGTAAGCGACCGACGCACCTCTCCGGAAGACGTGAAGGTGGCCAGCGTGGTACCCGTTTTGCTGTGTTGGGCGACCAGATCAATCACATCACGATGCCACATCTCCGGATTCTGTGACGGTGTAAACCCGTCCAGAAACCAGGCATCGGCTTTGAACGTCAGTTGCTGAAGGGCATCTGCAATTTCTCCGAAGTGCAAAGTCAGTCTTATCTTGCCGCCCGCCAAAACCAGACGGTGCGTGCCCTTGATCAAGGGCGGGTAGAGCTCTATCAGTTCGTCAGCCAGTTGACGCAATTCCGGCCAGTGAGACAGAGCTGTGACGAGATCAGAGCGGGTGAGGGGATAACGCTCTACCGAGACGAAATGCAGAACAGCATTGTCGTCAAGCGGTCTCTGGGTCATCCATTCTGACCAGGCGGCCAGAAAGTTGAGGCCGGTACCAAAGCCGCTCTCGGCAATGACAAAGTGCCCTTGAGCCGACACTTGTCGAAAACGTTCCGGGAGTTGGCTGGGGCCAACAAACACGTGCCGGACTTCAGCCAGTCCGTCCTCTCTGTTGAAGTAGACATCGCCGAACGTGGCAGATTCTGGAACACCGTCGCGCCAGATCAGCTCCGCCGGCTCCGTGGCCGGCGGCAGTGGACTTTGCTGCATAGAGATCAGTCTTCAGAGGTAACCAGAGTAACGCTTTCGATGACCACAGGCTGAAGAGGTACATCGGCCATGCCCTGCCGACGACCGGTTTCAACGCCGGCGATTCGGTCAACCACACCCATACCCTCGGTGACCTTGCCAAAAACAGCATAACCCGCTCCGCTGACGCCGGCATTCAGGAAATCATTCTTGGCAACATTAATGAAGAATTGTGAGGTTGCGGAATCGGGCGCGTTGGTGCGAGCCATGGCGATGGTGCCGCGCAGGTTGGGCAAGCTGGCAACTGCCTCATTTTTGATAGGGGGCTTGGTTGATTTGCGCGCCATCCCAGTGTCAAAGCCTCCGCCCTGAACCATGAAGCCGGGAATAACCCGGTGGAAGATCGTGCTGTTATAAAAGTGCTCGTCAACATAGGAAAGGAAGTTGTCGACGGTTTGGGGGGCAACGTCCGGACGAAGCTGTACCTCAAAAGCACCCTCCGAAGTGACGAAACGGACCTTTGGAAGCTCTTTAGCCTGAACGGCAGCAGGAAGCATGAGCGTCAAAAGGATGGCAAATAGGGCAGGCATCACAATAAATGCGCGTTTAACGGAATTTGTCATTTCAGAAGCTCTCATTGTTTCAGTTGTAGTTGGGAATACTGAGATAATCCGGCCAGAACAAAATGATCGAAGATGTTAACAGATCCTTACCCCAATGCGTGTAATCAGAACATCATGCTTTGGGGTAGTGAGCTACGCTTGTAGCTGTAATTAACGATTCCGGGCCGGGTTGTACGGTGATCACTGTGAACGCAGGAGGAGTCTAGTGAGAATCCGTCAGGGGTTTGAAGAAAAGTCCCGGCTTGGCCGGTTATTGATCAATCGCGGTTATCTGTCTGAAGGTCAGCTGGAACAGGCGCTTTCAGTGCAGCGAGATACCGGGCAGCGCCTGGGCGAAGTCCTGATTACTTCTGGCTGGGTGTCCGAGAAAGAGCTGCACCGTGTTTTGAAGCATCAATCCCGATACCGGAATGCCGCTGCTCTGGTGACCATGGTAGCTCTGCCATTCCAGCCTCTGGTGTCGCTTGCGTCTACCAACACCAACGGGGCTAATGCGCCTTCCGAAGCCGGCGAACTCTATGAACGAAGCGGCTTTGCCCCCATGTCAGAGAGTGAAATGTCTGCGGTCTCGGCTCAAAGTGGCGTTGGCTTGGTGGAACGCATAGGTAACGTATCAACCATGCCGGGTAATGCCAGTTCAGCGGATACGAATGATCCTGAGGCTACTGGGCTGGACGCCGTTGAAGGGATCCGGCTGGCCGCTAACATCTTTGTGCCAGTGCTCAGCTTTCTGGATTCAGACCTGACGATTTCCGGGGTTCATTACCGGGAGGGTGAGCCTCGGTTTTCGATTCGCGAGGATGGTGCGCTGAGGCTGGCCTTTCCTGAGCGAATTGAAGAAATTCGCATGGACAACATTCGTGTCAGCGGTAATCAAAGCCCGCCCATGGGCAACGTCAGCCTTCACAATATCCGATTTCATCCGGACTCCCAGATGACGATCTATACCCGGTGAACAATCCCTTGGCCCAAACCAAAAACGCCCGGACAGTGTCCGGGCGTTTTTGGTTGCGTAATCGATCAGGCGCTGGCCAGAACGGTACTGTTCGAAACGCTGGTCTGTTGGCCTTGGGCCCCATACAACTTTTGCTGGGCGGAGGCGCCACGGAATATGTCCGTGAGTTTGTTCAGGCGTTTCTGAAGGTGCCCGACCACGCGGCCATTGTTCAGGTTCAGGTCCTGGCAACCTCTGAGTTTCTGATCGGCCGTTTGCCACAATGTGTATAGATCTTCCTGGCCACTGGCTCTGATAAACCGCGATGGTTCACCAGCGTCTGGACGATAGCCAATGCTGACCAGTAAACGAATCTTTTGCTTGGCGCGTTCGCGTATCTCACCCAGAACGGCATTTTTCCGGGTCGTAATATCCTGCAGCGACGTGATATCCGGTGAGGACAGAACCTGTTTTTCCTGGGAGAGAACATCCGCCAATATGTCCAGCTGGCGGATGTCGTCAGAGAGAAGGGTCTTCAGTTCTTCGATTGCGGCCATGATTTACTCACCCAAATATGCTTTTATCCATATCTAGCATCTTTTGGGCCAGTTTCTCGGCGTCTATCTTGTAGCTGCCATCTTCCAGCGCAGAACGGATCTGCGCGATGCGATCGTCGTCCATTTCCGGGTAGTCGCCCAGCTTCTGTTCTAGCTGTTTCAGGTTTTTCGCCTGATTACTGAGGCTGACGTTTTCGCCGCGGTCAGCGGGGCTCTGGGCCTTGGCCTGCTCGGCTGCCGGCGCAGGAGTGCCTTGGTTGCCGGATGATTTATCGGCCGTTGTTCTGTTGTTGACCTGGCCTGGGCCAATTCCATTTAAGTCAACTGACATAAAGTTACCTGCTTGCCTGTGGCCACTGATCGGACAGTGGCGGATTCTGGTTTATACCGTTCTATCGGCAGCGATTCACCAACCTTTAGGATAAATCGGAAATATTTTGCCGGTCGGCGATTAACTGCCGCTACATGGGGATTTCCACCCGCCCGGGAGCTGTGACCATGGCTCTCACTGTTCGCGAGGACCGCAGATTTTCGACCAGTACCTGCTCACCAACGCTGGCGCTGGCGAGTGCCTTGCCCCTGGAGCTGACTGAAAACACCTTCGACTTTGCCGTGATAATAACATGATCGCCACGCTCGACTGCATTAGGTGCTTGCAGTAGGTCAGGGGTTATGAGCGAGCCCGCGTTGACGGGCCGGCGAACCAGCATATCGGCGATCTGTTCAGGGTCGGTCAGAATGCCACGTCGGCTAGCGTTGATCTGGGCTTGCTGCTGTTTGACCAGCGAAGCGGTCAAGCGCTCACCCCGGGCCAGCGGGCGCGCTGCCACCAGGGCCGGGCCGTATACCTCAATCGAGGTTGTCACAAACATGCGCCAGGGCCGAGTGCCCGCACAGGAGACCATAACCGACGGCGACGTGGTGCGCAGGGGATCGTTGGTGAAGCTGGTTTCAAGTGGTTCTTCACAGGCAGCCAGAGTCAGCCGGCTATCGATATTGCCAACGGTAAATCGGATGTCCAGGTTATGCTCCACCTGTTGCTCGGCCCAGGATTCAATAAAGTCTTCCGCGGCTTCACTGATCTGGGTTGCCGTTGTGGCCGCCACCGCCGGATTCAGGGCGGCTGTAAACAGGCAAAAGGTCGCTAAAAAGAAGGTTCGCATCTGCTCGGCTTTGTCCTATGCTGTCAATTAGGCACGTGAGTGCGATTTCGCCTAAGGTATCG
Organism: Marinobacter excellens HL-55; assembly: GCA_001314845.1. Taxonomy (GTDB): domain Bacteria; phylum Pseudomonadota; class Gammaproteobacteria; order Pseudomonadales; family Oleiphilaceae; genus Marinobacter; species Marinobacter excellens_B. The sequence continues at coordinate 23,538 of LJZQ01000024.1, read as the reverse complement.
GCAGTTTAAGCCGTTAACCCTTTACTATGATCCGGGCCGTCAATGTTTTGGCCCCGATCTGCGAAAACAGGTTCTTACTTGGTAAGTCAGCAAATTCTGTGCCGGTATCCGGCATGCCAGAGGTAAACGTTTATGGCAGGGGTCTTGGACAGCGTTAATCAACGCACGCAGTTGGTGGGTCAAAATAGGCTAGAGCTGCTGCTGTTCCGCTTAAAGGGGCGACAGTTATTTGGTATCAATGTATTCAAGATAAAAGAGGTGCTCCAGTGCCCGAAACTATCTTCCATTCCAAATAGTCGGAGTGTGGTTAGAGGTGTTTCACACATTCGGGGCGAGACCATTCCTATTATCGACCTGGGCATGGCCATAGGCATGCAGGGTGTGCCAACCGAGCAGCTGGCGACAAGTTTTGTCATTATTACCGAGTACAATCGCAAAACCCAAGGTTTTCTTGTGGCCGGCGTTGATCGAATTATGAATATGAATTGGGAGGATATCTTGCCACCTCCCAAGGGCGCGGGTAAGGACGTATACTTGACAGCGGTTACAAGAATTGAAGATAAACTTGTAGAAATCATCGATGTAGAAAAGGTTCTTGCAGAAGTTTCTCCGCTCAGGGAAGATGTCACGGACGAAATAAAAGCGCGCAGTTCCGAGCGTGCTCCAGGTCTTCGCCCGGTTCTAGTTGTCGACGACTCAGCAGTTGCTCGCCGACAGATTGAGCGATGCCTGACCGCGATCGGCATGGAGGTTGTGACCCAGAACGATGGCAAGCAAGCGCTTCAATATCTTAAAGAGATTACTGCCGATGGCTCGAAAGCGGGAGATCATCTGTCGCTCATCATTTCCGACGTGGAAATGCCGGAGATGGACGGCTACACACTGGTTACCCGTATCAAACAAGATCCAGCCTTGAGCGATATGTACGTGATGCTGCACACCTCTCTCAGTGGCGTCTTCAACAAGGCTATGGTTCAAAAAGTCGGCGCCGATGACTTCATGGCGAAATTCAGCCCCGATGAGCTTGCTGAGCGTGTAATGGAAATCATTGATCAGCAATGATGCCTCGGTTTATCGACGTACCCACGATAGAGATTCAATGAAAGCGGATATAACGCCACAGGAATACGACGCCTTCAAGACATTCCTGCAAGATGCCTGTGGCATTCTTCTGGGTGAGAACAAGCAGTACCTGGTTAAAAGCAGACTGCGCAGGATTCTTGAAGAAAATGGCCTGAACTCGCTTGGGGAACTTCTTGATCGTTTGAAGCGCCCCGGTCGCGCTGGTCTTCGGGAAGTGGTGATCGATGCTATGACCACGAACGAAACCTTGTGGTTTCGAGATAATCACCCGTTCCGGATTCTTCAGGAAAAACTACTGCCCGAGTTTGGTGAACGTAACGGCCTTCAACCGCTACGAATATGGTCTGCGGCCTGTTCAACGGGCCAGGAGCCCTATTCCGTCGGCATGGTTGTTGACGAGTTCCGTCGCACCCGGCCTGGTAAACTGCGTGATGTGAAAATTACTGCAACGGATATTTCCAAGAGCGTTCTGGAAGTTGCCCGACGGGGCGAGTACGAGATGATTGCCATTGGCCGAGGGCTTTCTCCTGAGCGCCAGAAGCATTTCTTTGTGCCATCAGCTAACGGAGGCTGGCAAATAAAGCCTCAGATCAAGGCCATGGTGGATTTTAAAGAGCTCAACCTGCTTGAACGCTACATGCTCGGTAAGTTCGATATTATCATGTGCCGGAACGTGCTGATCTACTTCTCCGCAGATTTGAAAAAAGACATCCTGACACGCCTGCATGCCGCGCTGAATCCCGGTGGCTACCTAATTCTTGGGGCCTCGGAGTCGCTGAATGGCCTGCCGGATCTCTATGAGATGGTCCAGTGCCACCCGGGCATTATCTACAGGAAAAAATAATCCATGCCGCTAAATGTCTGGGTTTTGGTTGCTGCCCAGGCGCTGGCCATGTGTACTGCGCCTTTCATCGTGTTTATCGGGTCAATTCAGGGGCGCTTGCTGGCGCCAGCACCTGAGTACGCCACGCTGCCTGTCGGCCTAGTGGTGGTCGGTACGGTAATGGCTATCAAGCCTGCCACCTGGCTGATGGAGCGGGTAGGGCGCAAGCGGGTCATGCTTCTTGGCACTCTGGCGGGTGCAACGGCAGGCGCACTGGGCGCTTACGCGTCTTGGCAGGCGTCGTTCCCGATGCTGTGCCTGGCGGCCGTTATCGGTGGTGTTGGCCTGGCTGTTGTACACCAGTATCGCTTTGCCGCAATGGAATCCGTGGCACCGGAGATGGCCGGTTCGGCAGCCGCAAGAGTGCTGTTGGGCGGTCTGGTTGCAGCCTGGCTGGGTCCTGAGGTTGCGGCGTTGGGCAGCGGCAAATCTGAATCCTTCCCGTTTCTTTACAGTTGGGCCGGGCTGGCCGTGGTTCAGGCTTTGGCCTTGGTGATTCTTGTGCTGGGGTATCGGGCGAAGGCCGAGCGGGTACCGGAAACCGCGGTGGGTGGTGGTCGTCCTCTTAAGGAAATTCTGGCGAATCCTTTGGTATGGACGGCCATCAGCGCGGCGGCGATTGGCTATGCGGTGATGAGCTTTATCATGACAGCAACCCCCTTGAGCATGACCGAAATGGCCGGGCACGATCTGGACGATGCCAAGCGGGTTATCCAGCTGCACATTATGGCCATGTATCTGCCGTCCCTGATTTCCGGCTGGCTGACTCGGGTTGTTGGTATTCCTTTGATGATGGCAGCCGGATTGTTGGCGTATCTGGGCTGTATTCTGCTGGCGGCTAGTGGCATCAGTTTTCACCACTACTTGTGGGCGTTGTTGCTGCTTGGGGTGGGTTGGAATTTTCTGTTTGTTGGCGGCACGACCCTGTTACCCCGGGGCTATCAGCAATCCGAACGCTTCCGCGTGCAGGGCCTGAACGATATGATGGTGTTTACTGCACAGGCGACTGCTGCGTTGAGTGCCGGCGCTGTGTTGACTTCAGTAGGCTGGGCAAGTCTCCTTTTCGTGGCGGTTCCGCTGCTGGTGCTCCACGGCGCGTTAATGTCGGTTTGGCTGTTACGTTCACAAGCGGTCACCACAGATTAGGTTTGCGCCATGAATCAACTCAATCTCAGGCATCTCTATTACTTTTGGGTGATCAGCCAAGAGGGATCTATCGCCAAAGCCAGTGAGGTGCTGGATCTTGCTCCGCAAACGCTGAGTGGGCAGCTGGCTACCTTTGAAGATTCTGTTGGTGGCCAGCTGTTCAGTCGCGAGCGTAGGCGCCTGGTTCTGACTGAGCTGGGGCAATTGGTTCAGTCGTATGCCAACGATATCTTTGCCTTAACCGGAGAATTGTCCGAAACCTTGCGTCTGGCACCCTCCGATCGACCTTTGAGCTTGGCTGTTGGTGTCTCGGCTTCGATTCATAAACTCATCGCCTTTCAATTGTTGCAGCCGGCATTGAAACTAAACCGTCGCATGAAGCTGGATTGCCGAACAGGGCGCGCTGAAGATCTTCTCCTCAGTTTGAAACGCAAAGAGCTGGACTTGGTGCTGACAGACCGAATGCCTCAGTCCGAGGAAGTCGAGGATCGCTTTGCTGTTCATCCAATCTCGTCGTCTACCATCAGTCTGTTTGCTGCGCCAGAACTGGCAACCCGACTGCGAGACGAGTTTCCTGCCTCTCTCAACCGACAACCCTTACTCGCCAACGCGATCGACGCACCTTACTTCCAAAAACTGATGAATTGGCTGACCATCAGCAATGTGCGGATGGATGTGGTGGCCAGGGTAGACGACAGCGCGCTTATCAAAGTGTTCGGGCGGGAGGGGTTGGGCGTATTCGCAGCACCAACCGCTATTAAAGATGAAGTCTGCAGACAATATCAGGTGGAGGAAATTGCTCCGGTGAAAGCGGTAACTGATCAGCTCTACGCAATTACCCGAAACCGAAAAGCTGCCCACGAAGGTGTGCGAGCCATTTGTGGCAGTGAACCGAGCGGTGATTTTGAATAAACCTCGAAAATCACGATCTTTCTAGTTCAATAAATCTTATTTTCTCGAAGTCATCAGCGGTTCATCATCTGGTTGTGTCTGGCAACCTTTGAAGGAGTATCGCCATGAAAACCATCCATAAGTTTCGCCTTGAGCTTGGAAAAGAGCCCACCACCTTGACCCTTCGTGAGGGATTCAGAGTGGTTCGGTGTGAGTATCTGGTTGCCCAGAAGACCGTTTTCCTCTGGGTTCAGCAGCCTCTGAGTGTCACGGTTCCGATGGTGGAACGGCAGTTCAGGGTTGCCATGTCTGGAGACCCGGTGCCAGATGCTTACGAATATCTGGATACCGCGCTGGACCCATTCGGTCCGGAGGCATATCACGTCTTTGAGTTGCCGGATGGAGAGGGCGCGGCGACCGGCAGAGGCCAGGACCACTTCGCCAGGAATGCTTCAGGGCAGGCTGATTGGCAAGCCAACCTGGCTTCGTGATCAAGTATGCTCTGATGTCGAAGTCGGGATCGCGCTCTTTTCGGCCCCTGTACAAGGGGCCGTTTTTTGTTTAATCGGCCAAAGGCAGATGACCGGTCTTCACCCAGATCACCGTTTCCTGATCAACAAACGGGTGGTGCTGACTGAGGTGAGGGCTGCGCAGCCAAGTGCCTCTGGGGTAGCGCCCATGTTCGTCACAGAACTCCCCGCGTAGCACGAAAATCTCTTCGCCTCCAAAATGCCGGTGTTGTTGAAACACTTCATTGGCGGGCCACTTCACCAGGGCCACGTGTTCGTGCTCGAACCCATGCAGCGGCATGACCTCAAGACCCCCGATACCCGGTAACCAATCGGTGGTGTTGGTGTCTATGCGCACCGTCGCAGTGTCGCGCTCGTCAAACTGGTGAAGCTTTACCAACAAGGTGCAGCCTTCTTCACTGAACGGTGCATGGCCGCTGCCCGGCGGGTTGCGAAGGTAGGTGCCCGCCGGATAGTGGCCGGTTTCATCTGAGAACACGCCCTCCAGCACCAGGATTTCCTCGCCCAGGGGGTGCTCGTGGCGGGCAAATGCCGAACCGGGAAGATAGCGCACCACGCTGGTGGCGTGCCCTCGTTCGGCTTCTTCCCGGGCCAACGGTTTGCGTTCAACGCCCGCTGCGGGGCTGGCGACCCAGGGTTGCTCGGCAGTGCGGATCACAGCTCGTTGGGAGAAATCCATATTCAGCATAAAAACCTCGTTACTTCAATTATTTGATCAGCCCCTGGATGTCCCTGAAGTGGGGGTGCTTGCAGTGTCCCATCCACTCAAAAGCCACCATCTCTGCAGTGACAATTCTTGCGCCGCTTTGATGCAGGCGATCGAGCGCAACATCCCGGTCTAGATCGTTTCGTGAGCCAGTGGCATCAGCGACCACCCAGACTTTGTAACCCGCATCGAGCAGGCTAAGCGCCGTTTGCAGCATACATACGTGGGTTTCGCAGCCGCCGATGACAATGTGTTGGCGGCCTTCCGGTAATTCATCAATCAAGCCGTCCGGGCAGGCGTCAAAATGATATTTCCCAAGGGTGGTATCACACAGCTCCCTTACAGATTCGACGTTATGCCCCAGTTTTTCGGGTAACTGTTCGGTGGCAACTACCGGCACGCCCAGTAGCCCGGCAACCGTGGCTAACATAGTGCACCGTTCGACGACTTCTTCCCCAGCGCTGATCGCAGGCATCAACCGCTCCTGCACATCGATCAGTAAAAGGGTGGACTGTTCAGCTTTCATAAGCATGGGAGTTTTCTCCGCCATAGAGTTGGGTTTATCGATAAGGATACGCCAAGGCACGGCGCTTTGTTACGTTGCGTGCAGTAAAAACTTTGGTGGAAAATGCCCAAGACAGTTGCCAAACGCGGTTAAAACTATTAAAGTCTGCGCCCTCAAATGAGCGACGAGTTTGCTGATTTGGAACAGTTTATTGGAGAGGTGGCCGAGTGGCTGAAGGCGCACGCCTGGAAAGTGTGTATACGTTAATAGCGTATCGAGGGTTCGAATCCCTCTCTCTCCGCCAATATGAAACCCCCAGCAGAAATGCTGGGGTTTTTTATTGGGACAACCTCTGACCACGATCAATTAATCCCTCTTTATCCCTGATTTTTTGTTCTCGCCAACAGGCAACAGGTGCATCCTCAGATATTTTGGTTTACTGTTTGTTACACGGATTGGATGTACCGTAACGCTCACCAATGAACCAACAGGGACACAAATGGCGACCATCGATCCATCTCAGGAAGAGCTCAAGAAAGTACTGCAGGAAACACCGAAGAATCAGCCCGTCGTTATGCTGAACCTTCTACGCTTTCGTGATCGTGCAGATTACAAGGATGACAGTGCGGATTGTTCCGGCCGCGATGCCTACGCCAGGTATATGAAAGAGGCTGCCGAGTGCGTCAAATCGGTGGGTGCTGAGGTTGTCTGGTCCGGACGCTCGGTTGGCTCATTGATCGCCCCCCCCGACGAATCCTGGGATCAGGTTCTGCTGGTGCGTTACCCCTCCGTCAATGCCTTTCTGGCAATGATTGAAAGCCCGGAGTACAAAGGTGTGGTCAAGCACCGCACGGCAGCTCTGGAAGACTCGCGGTTGGTCGCCAATCTTGAGGATGGCGCCTGATTACAGCAGCCAGCCGGTCTGCTGGACGATCATGTAGACAGCGGTTCCTACGGCAATTGAGAGTAGGGCATTACGCCGCCAGAGATGGATGATCACCACCAGCAAACCGGGAATCAATGCGTCCAGCCCGATAAAGCCACTTTGCCAGTTTGCTGAACGCTGCAGAAAGATAATGGCCAGCAAGGCCATGACGGCTGCAGGCAAGTACCGACCGATGTGTTGCACCAGTGGATGTTCGGTATGGCGCTCAAAAAACAGAAAAGGCACCACCCGGGTGGCAAATGTCGCCAAAGCAGAGATCGCAATAAACGCCGCCAGATAGTACTGCTCACCCATGATTTGGCTCTCCCGTCACCAGGCGCAACCTTCTGTAATGCAACAACAGCACAGCGGTGACGATGGTAATTGCCGCAATCAGCTGATGGGTTGAGGGCACCAGTAGCATGGCAATGCCCGCCGAAAACGTTCCAGCCCATAGCGGAAAGCCGTCACCGAGCGTTTTGACTTGCTCGATGGTCAGCACAATGAACAGCGCCACCAGCGCAAACTCTATTCCAGTGCTGTTAAACGACACCATCTCCCCCAAAAGACCACCGGCGGCGCAGCCAATAATCCAGTAAAGCTGGTTGAATGCCGTGATCCGGAAATCCAGTTCCTGCTCATGCTGGCGGTCTGACGAGCGAGGCCGGCTGGTGAGCAGAGAGTAGGTTTCATCGGTCAGGCCAAAAATCAGATAGCCCTTGCGCCAGCCCGCGCCGCGGAACTGCCCAAGCAGCGAGAGGCCGTAAAACAGATGGCGGGCATTCAGTACAAACATTGCTATGGCCACTTCAACCAGGCCGGCATTGGCCGCCAACAGGCTAACCGCCAGAATCTGACCGGAACCAGCGTAAATGACCAGTCCCATTAACGGCGCGACCCACCAGGCATAGTCCAACTGCGTGGCAAACAGCACACCAAAGGCCATGCCCAAGGGTAGATAGCCAAACAGAATGGGTAGCGTTAGCCGGAAAGTATGGTGATTCATTAGCATCCAAACGGTTAAAACCGGCGATGATAGTCAATTGCTGGTGGATTTTGAAGGTCGTAAAACTGCGGACGTCGATAACTTGGCGCCAAAAGTGAAACATTAGCGTCATAAACAGGGCATATCCTCCCCGGGTCTCGGTTCCAACTGGAGTAAATATGCTGGCCACGGTTCGTGCTCGAATTTTTTTCTTTGCTCTGTTATCCCTCATTGCCGTGGCAGGCCTCGCCGCCTTGTCCTGGGTGATTATCCTCAAGGCTGAGGACGCCTCAGAGACCTTGGTGCGGCAAAACCTCCAGGAATCCTGGATGCTGATCGATCTGGAACAGGACCATCGGAGCCTGCAGGATCTTGCGTTTAAAGTGAAAGCTCAGTTGTTGCTTTGGGACGAAATTGAGGCTGAATTTAATCGATTGAGTACGTCGTTACCCGAACATTGGCGGCGGGTAAATGCCAGTCCCAGCTTGGGCGACTGGGCGGCTGAGACCAGTGAATCCTTTGCCGGGGTGATGAAGTTGATGTCTGACATGGAGTCCGGAATCGCCGAGAAGAGTTATTACCGAGTAGGTCAGGTGGTTGATTTTCAGTTGTTTCCCGCACTGGAGCCCATGCTTTCAGCGATCAAGGAGCGTCAGGCCACCAGCAGGGATACCGTCGCCAATGATGCCGACGAGCTATTGGATTATCTCTCGGATCACCGCTTCATTTTGCTCGCCGGTTCACTGGCTTTCTTGATTGTGGTGGTAATTATTACGCTCTGGCTGCGTCAATCGGTGATTATCAGGTTGCAGAACATGGAGCGCGAGCTCGTCGCCATGGAGAAAAATTCAGATCTTACCCGTGTGCCCGTGTTGACAGGCAGAGACGAAGTTGCCGGCGTTGCCGGTGCTCTGGAGGGCCTGGTCCGGCGTTTTGAGGAATTTATCAGCGACATAAAACAGGCTGCGAATGGCCTGGAGCAACTCTCTGTTGCGCTGGATAGCGGTGCGGAGGCGCTCCAGAGTGCTTCTGAAGCGACGCTGACACAGACTGCGGATGTTACCGAATCGATGGCCGCCATCGCCGACCAGGCCTCCGAAATTGAGCTGGCGACGGAGCAATCCGCTAAAACGGTTCAACAGGCCGTGTCGGCGAATAGTGAGGTGCAGACGGGGCTCAGAAGCAGTGAGTTGGCTGCTGATCGCACCGTTGATGTGATCACCCGGGTTTCGACATCGATACATGCCCTTAACGAGTCGACAGGCAAGATTGAGCAGGTGATTGGGATGATCGCAGACATTGCCGAACAGACTAATCTGCTTGCATTGAATGCGGCCATTGAGGCTGCCAGGGCGGGTGAGCACGGCCGGGGATTCGCTGTGGTTGCCGATGAGGTGCGAACCCTGTCTCGCCGGACCGCAGAATCAACCCGTAACATCCGTCAGTGGGTGCAGGATCTGGTTTCGGGTGTCGGCAACGTTGATGAGCTTCTATCGGAGATGCGTGAGGCGGGCGGGCAGAACAAGAGTAACTTGCTGGCCCTAAAGGACCACCTGGTGCAGCTGAAGTCTCAGTTTGATGAGCTGGAGCATCACAGCGAGAATATTCGTGCGTCGGTCATCTTGCAACGAAGTGAAGTTGGACGGGTTGGCCAAAGGGCGGAAGCTCTCTCGGTGAGCGCGGAAACCCTGACAGGGAATGTCGAGACGACCCGACTGATCAGCGATGCACTGCGCCAGGAATCGGCGTCGATGCGACAGCTGATTGCGGGTTTTCATACCCGCTGACCGGCTGCGCAAAACTGTCTTGAATGACGGGGGTTCTGATCTTCGCCATAAAACCGTAACATACAGCGACTGACTGGAGACGTTATGAGTGATGGGGCAGAGCAGCGGCCAGAAGCGGATCCGCGGCAGGAAATGTTTGTTGTCGATTCCGATCTGTTGACGGACGACCAACTTGAAGGCTTGGCAGAAGAATACTGCACTCGTTATCACGGACTTAACGACACTGAAAACCCATTGGCAGAGCGCGCTGGTGTACTTTCGGCCATCCGTCGAGGTGATTTGGTGGTGTGGTTCGATCCGGTTGAAAACACCGCGAGTCTTGGGGCTCCAGCCTGACCGACCCTGTTTTTTTATGACTGTAAGCCGGTGGTTTTGCTTTCGGCGCCTACCCGTATGCCCCGGTAACCGTTACAATCGGCCTGTTTTTCCATGCCTGACTGCGAGGTGAGATTTGATCAAGGTTCTCGTTGTTGATGATCACGAGCTGGTGCGCTCAGGTATTACCCGCATGTTGGTGGATGATCCCGACATTGAAGTGCTTGGTCAGGCTTCTTCGGGAGAAGATGCCATCGATTTTGTGCGCAAGGACCGTCCGGACATTGTTCTGATGGACATACGCATGCCTGGAATCGGTGGCCTTGAGGCCACTCGGCGCATACTCCGGATTGATGACTCCATCCGTGTCATCGTCGTGACCGCCTGTGCTGACGATCCTTATCCTGCCCGTGTTATGCAGAGTGGTGCCACCGCTTACATCACCAAAGGCGCAGACATTCAGGAAATGGTTCGAGCCATTCGCAAGGCGAATTCTGGTCAGCGTTACATCAGCCCGGAAATTGCCCAGAAGATGGCCCTGAAAACACTGGGTGGCGACCGGGAAGACGATGGTGAGCTGTCGATGTTTGAGCGCCTGTCTGAGCGGGAAATGCAAATTGCCATGATGGTGGTGGACTGTCAGAAAGTGCAGGACATCTCCGACAAACTCTGTCTTAGCCCGAAAACCGTCAACAGCTATCGTTATCGGATTTTCGAGAAGCTGGAGATTTCCAGCGACGTAGAGTTGGCATTAATGGCCGTCAGGCTTGGATTGCTGGATGCCGACAAGGTCTGAGCTTGAACTCCTGGAAACAGACGGGAAGTTCGACAGCAAAAACTTCCTGAAACAACTGACAGAGCGCCCCGGTGTCTATCGAATGTTCGATGGCAGCGATAACGTGCTCTATGTGGGTAAAGCCCGCAACCTCAAAAAACGTGTTAGCAGCTACTTCCGCAAAACCGGTCTGGCCCCGAAAACCGAGGCCCTTGTCAGCAAAATCGAATCGATCGAAGTCACCATTACCGGCAGCGAAACCGAAGCGCTCTTGCTGGAACAGAACCTGATCAAATCACTGCGGCCGCCCTACAATATCCTGCTGCGTGACGACAAGTCCTACCCCTATATCTACCTGTCATCCCACAGCGACTATCCATCGCTGACTTTTCGCCGTGGTCGCACCAAGAAGGGTGGCGGCACCTGGTTTGGTCCGTTTCCCAGCTCCGGAGCGGTCAAGGAAAGTCTTAATGTTTTACAGAAGATATTCCGTATAAGATCCTGTAGTGAAAGCTATTTCAGGAACCGCAATCGGCCTTGCCTGCAGTATCAGATCAACCGATGCACAGCCCCTTGTGTGGAATACGTTAGCCCTGAGGAATACCAGCAAGACATACGGCATGCCAGCATGTTTCTCGAGGGCAAGAATCCGGCGATTATCCAGGATTTGATGGCCGCCATGGAGACCGCCTCGAAAGAACTGAAGTTTGAAAAAGCGGCAGCCTACCGTGATCAGATCAATCATCTGCGCCACGTACAGGAGCAGCAGTCCGTGGACGGTGAGGGTGGCGATGCCGACGTGATTGCCATTGCTCAGGAAGCCGGGGTGGTGTGCGTGGTTGTCATCATTGTTCGGGGTGGTCGTGTGTTGGGCACAAAGGACTACTTCCCCCGTTTTTCACTGGAGCAGTCGGAGGGCGAACTGCTGGCTGCGTTCCTGGGGCAATACTATTTTGGTGGCGATACCCAGCGGGAGATTCCGCGGGATATTCTGGTGCCGGTGAAAGTTGAAGGGGAGGAGTTGCTGGCGCAGGCCCTGAGCGAGTCTGCCCACCGTGAAACCCGCATCCGGGGCAACGTACGTGGGGAACGGCGGCGTTGGCTGGAGTTGGCCATGACCAATGCACAGCAAACGCTGTTAACTCACCTGGCCAGTAAAGAAACGGTCTATCGGCGTTTGCTGGCGTTGCGAGACTTGCTGGAGCTGGCGGAAACACCGGCACAGATGGAATGTTTTGATGTCAGCCACAGCCACGGGGAAAATACCGTCGCATCTTGTGTGGTTTTCGACGAGAATGGCCCGCTGAAGAGTGATTATCGGCTTTATAATATTGAAGGCGTAACCGCCGGTGATGATTACGGCGCCATGCGGCAGGTTCTGACACGCCGCTATCGCAGATTGGTCAACGGCGAAGGCAAACGACCTCACCTGGTCTTTATCGATGGTGGTAAGGGGCAGTTGAATATTGCTCGTGAAGTGTTTGATGAATTGGGCATTTCCGATATTCCCCTGATCGGTGTGGCGAAAGGTGTGACTCGCCGCGCGGGTATGGAACAACTGATCGATGCCATGACCGGCGACGTCTTTCGGGTGCCGGCCGATTCGCCCGCGCTGCACCTGATTCAGCATATTCGGGACGAGTCCCACCGTTTTGCCATTACCGGGCATCGGGCGCGTCGTGACAAAAAGCGCCGGCAGTCCACTCTTGAAGGCATAGAGGGGGTCGGCCCCAAGCGTCGCCGGGAATTGATCCGTTACTTTGGTGGTATACAGGATCTGCGCAAAGCCAGTGTGGATGAAATGACCAAAGTGCAGGGCATCAGCAAGTCACTCGCCGAATCCATTTACGCAGCATTGCACGACGACTAGGAAACTCATGAATTTACCGAACGTTTTGACCATGTCTCGCATTGTGATGATCCCGATATTCGTGGTCATTTTTTATCTTCCGATGCAGTGGAGCTATATGGTCAGTGCCGCAATTTTCGCGTTGGCGGCCATCACCGATTGGCTGGATGGCTATCTGGCGCGCAAACTGGACCAGAGTACGCCTTTTGGCGCCTTTCTCGATCCCGTCGCTGACAAGTTGATGGTGGCCGTGGCTCTGGCGGTATTGATCGAAGAACACGCCGCCGTGCTGTTGACCATACCGGCAACCATCATCATTGGTCGCGAGATCGTTATTTCGGCATTACGCGAGTGGATGGCGGAAATGGGAAGCAGGGCCAGTGTGGCTGTTTCCTACATCGGAAAGATCAAAACCACCGCGCAGATGGTGGCCATTATCGGCTTGCTGGCATTCCCGCCGGGAGCGCTTCTGGCCTATGTGTCGATTGGCATTCTGTATGTGGCTGCTGTGCTCACCCTGTGGTCAATGTTCCTGTATCTGAGCGCAGCCTGGGGCGATCTATTCCCCGATTCTGAAGGCGGTCAGTAAAAAAGGACGTTATCGTCAATGGCGATCGGCCTCAATCAGTTTCCGTAAGACAGTCAGATAGCCAATTGCTCAGTTCGGTGTTCAACCGATTAGCCGCGACGCTGAATCCGGCCACTACGTTATCGGTATGCACGTTGGCAGTGGGCTCGGTTGTGGTCCAGTTGCCAACACAAAAACTGTCTCGCTGCTGATTGCTCATTACCTCTGCATGCAATTGGATGACGACGTTCAGGCCATCCGGCTGAGCCGCCACATGGAAAGCCGTCAGCTCGCTGACCAGTGTGAATCGCGCGTCTGCAGGGCTGGTGTCGACAATCACGCTCCGAAAGCCCTGACTGCTACGAAGGTGCTTGACCAGATGATCCCGAATCATCACCGGCGCAGTATCACGCCATTTAACCCGGCTCATGGCCTGAAATTCATATGCGGTTGGTTTGATCAGTATTTGAGAGCCGTCAAAGGGCGACGAGGCCAGCGGGGTGTCAATGCGGATGGCTGAATCATGAGCCCTGGGCGCTACTGAGGGGCTGTTGCCCGGGGCTAGATCCATGATTCTGGGTGGCTCTGGAATGGGGAAGACCGTGCAGGCGGTCAATGCCATGGCAGTCACGAATACGGTTAACGTCGACAGCTGTCTGATCATTGCTCAAACTCCTGAAGTTGAGCGCGCCCGCGAAGGGTCCCGAGGGGGTCTTCTTCGAGTCTTCGGGTAAAGGAATTCAGCGAGCGCAAGGTGCTGCGCATTTCCCGAAGTACCGGTGTGATCTCTCCCAGGCCCTGAAGGCCGACATCGAGGGCACCTTCATTATTGCTGGTCAGGCGATCAATGCGGCTGAGTGTGGGCTGAATGGTGGTAAGGGCCTGGCTCATGCCGGCCAGTACCGGCGATATCTCATCACGCAGTACCAAGCTGGCGCGGTCAGACGTTGCGGATACCTTGATCGCCGCTTCCTCCGCGCGAATGGCTGCCGCATCAAACTGCTCCATCAATGCCAGTAACTCGTCGCGGTTGGCGAGCAAGGCTTCGGTTGCCTGACGGGTGTTGTCCAGAATAGCGCTTACATTGTCGATGTTTTCTGTAGCAAGCAGTCGATTCATGCTGGCCATTAACTGTTCAGCGCTGGAAAGCATGGCCTCGCCATTGTTCAACAGGTTTGAAAACGCGGAAGGTTCAGCGGTGATCAACGGGGGATCATCCTTGTGCCCTTCAAGCAGAGGGCTGTCCGGTGTGCCACCGGTGAACTGAACGCTCATGCTGCCGGTAATGTTTGCCAGTACCAGTTCGGCCCGGGTGTTCTCCCGCATGGGAATATCCTGATCCACTCGGACCAGTACCCGAACGTGGGCCGGGTTGTCGGGTGCCAGGGTCAGATCAAGCACATCACCAACCGGTACACCGCTGTAGAGCACCGGATTACCCCGGGCAAGACCGCCAACCGGGTGATCAAAACCTATCTGGTAGTAGGCCCACTCGCGATCGGTGGAGGATTTGCCAAGCCACAATGCAAACACAAGGGCTGCGGCCACTGCCACCAGAGTAAACAGTCCGATAATCACGTGATGGGCCTTTGGCTCCATTAATGGGGCTCCTGTTCGATCAACTGGTTTTTGGCGGCAATCGCCGCCCGACCGCGCGGGCCATGAAAGTACTGTTGCACCCAGTCATCGTCGGTTTGGGCCACCCGGTCCAGAGTGTCTGCCACCAGCACTTTTTTCTGAGACAACACCGCGACCCGGTCGCAACTGGCATACAGGGTATCCAGATCATGGGTCACAAGAAATACGGTCAGGCCGAGGGCATTGCTCAATGTCACGATAAGTTCATCAAAAGCGGCCGCGCCAATAGGGTCGAGCCCGGCGGTGGGTTCATCAAGAAACAGGATTTCCGGATCCAGCGCCAGCGCTCTGGCCAAGGCGGCTCGTTTGACCATGCCACCGGACAGCTCGGCGGGATACTTGAGTGCAGAATCCGGTGGCAGGCCGGTCAGCGCCAGCTTCATCCGGGCCAGCTCCGTGGCATCAGCGCGGCTCAGTTTTGCATGTTCAATCAATGGCAGGGCGATGTTCTGCTCCAGCGTGAGCGAGGTAAACAGCGCGCCGCCCTGAAACAGAACGCCAAATCGCTGTTCATAGATTGACCGCTCCGGCCCGGAAAGCTCGGTGAGGTCGACATCAAACACCCGGATATGCCCGGAAGAGGGCGTTTGTAACCCCACAATGCTTCGCAGGAGCACGGATTTGCCGGTACCTGAGCCGCCGACCACGCCGAGTATTTCGCCGGGGAACAGGTCCAGATCCAGATTTTCATGAACCACAAGGCTACCAAACTTGTTACACAAGTCTCTGACCTGAATGATCGGCGAAGTTGTTTGATTCTGGCGATTTTGGATTTCAGTCATGCGTTACCAGCCCATTTCCATGAAGAACAAGGCAGCAATGGAATCCAAAAGGATCACCATAAAGATAGACTGAACCACGCTGGATGTGGTGTGTTCGCCCACTGACTGGGCACTGCCGGCGACCTTGAAGCCTTCAAGGCAGCCAATAACGGCAATCAGGAAGGCAAACACAGGTGCCTTCCCGATGCCTACAAGAAAGTGTTTGAGGGCGATATCCCGTTCCACAATCGCCATGAACTGACTGAGCGGTATGTCCAATACCAGCGCGCACACCATGGCGCCGCCCACCATCCCGGAAATCATCCCGACAAACGTCAATACCGGCAGGCTCAGCATCATGGCCAATACCCGCGGCACCACGAGCAGCTCAACCGGGTTCAGGCCGAGGGTGCGAATGGCATCCAGTTCCTCATTCACCTTCATTGAACCAATCTGAGCGGTGAAAGAACTTGCGGTTCGGCCGGCCAGCAAGATCGCCGCCAGCAGCACGCCGAATTCTCTGAGAAACGAAAAAGCGACCAGGTTGACCGTGTAAATGGTCGCGCCAAAGTCATCAAGTACGGTTGCACCGAGAAAAGCCACAACGGCGCCCACCAGGAACGTCAGCAAAGCAACGATAGGAAGGGCGTTCAGGCCAGTGTCATGCACGGCAGCCACAAACGGTGTGAAACGCCAGCGCCCGGGGCGAGGCAGAATATAAAACAGGGTGGCCAGGGTTTGGCCAATAAATCCCGCCAATATCCAGACCAGGCGTGCAATCGCGGTGACTTTCTCGCCAATCCGGGCCAGAAAGAGTCGCACAGGGTTGATACGAGGAGGCTGGTAGGTGCCCTGCGTCATGGCTTGGGCGACGGCTTTTAACAGCTGAATTTGCTCGTCGGCGAGGGTGGACTTCTCCAGTGCCGAGAGTAAGGTTTCAGCACCCAGCAATTTAGCAATCAATGCGGCGCCGGCCGTATCCACGCGATCAAGCTGGTCAAGATCAAGATCAGCCGCATCGGGATGTGCACGATGTATGTCTGAGACCTTCTGCTTGATCAATGCATAGTGGGGCAGGGTCCAGTTGCCGGAAACCGTCAGGGTGTTGCCATTGAGCTCAACGTTGCCATGAGCCGGGCTGGACTGTTTGGAAGAAACCACGGAAGAGATCACCACAGAAAGAGTTCGCCCCTGACTATCATGCAGTTTGGTAAGCGGTCAGCTTAAAGATTCCACACATGGTCTGCCAGTATCTTTCGGTCTTCTTCATCGTGACTGGCCAGCACCAGCGAGGAACCTCGGGCTTTTTCTTCGAGCAGCAGGTTTCTCAGGGCATGCCTGGCCTCCGGATCCAGCCCGGTCATGGGCTCATCCAGCAGAAGAATAGGTTGCCGGCGCGAAATCGCGCGCACCAGTGCGATTCGCTGCCGTTGGCCGCCGGATAATTCGCCGGGCATCCGATCGCTAAAGCCGGACAAGCCAGTACGGTCCAGGTTGTGCTCAATCAGGTTTTTCTGATCGTTGGTCAGCTTCATCCCGGGATGCAGCCCAAGACCAATATTGGTGGCAACATTCAGGTGCTCGAACAGATTATGATCCTGAAAAACACTGGATACGGGCCGCTGCCAGGGAGGCAGGCCATGAATGGCTTGTCCCTGCCAACAAATGGAACCGGCATCCGGTTTGAGGAAGCCTGCAATCAGGTTTAGCAGTGTGGATTTGCCGGTGCCGCTTGCGCCGTGCACCGCCACACACTGGCCGGGAGCCACAGAAAAGCCGAACTGCCAGCCTGTCGTTACGCCCGGGTATCGGAAGCTGACCTTGTTTACTTCAAGCATGTCTGGGTTCCCCGATAGGAGATTGGACTCGTGCTGCCTGCCCGGAATGAACAGGTCGCCCAACCGCCGACAGTACTACAAAAATGAGCACCAACAGGCTTAGCAACCACAGGCCTGTGCCCGCCGCATCCGAGACTCGGTAGCTGCTGAGTTGCTGGTACATGAGCACGGGCAGCGTGGGCTGCCCTGGGCTACCAAACAGCGCAATCACACCGAAGTCGCCCATCGACAAAGCGATACCATAGGCGAGGCCCAGAGCGATGGGCCTGCGCATCAATGGCCAGTAAAGCCAGCGCCAGCGATACCAGCCCAGCACGCCGAGTTGATCAGCAATGCGCAGGCTGGAACGGTCCAGATCTGCAAAAGGGCCTCTTAACACCTGAACCACAAACGGCAGCGCCATGAGCCCATTGATAAAGGACACCAGTGCCCATCCCTGAGCGGTATCACCGAGGCTTGGTCGCAGTAGCAGAAAAAGCCCGGTGCCCAGCACCAGGGGTGGCACAACAAGGGGCAGGTAGCTGGTGATAGTGGGAATCGCCATCACCAACCGGCCATGGGCCTTTCGGGCCGCCGCCACGGTAATTAATGCGCCCAGCACTGCGCCCACTCCAGCCGGCACCGCAATGAGCAGACTGCGGGCAGTGGCCGGCAGTAACTGGGAATACAACATGGACGAACCGGTTGTCGGTACCAGAGCGGGCAGCCCCCGCAAAACAACGGCTAACAGTGGCAGCGCCAGAAATACAAAGAAGACACCCAGCAGCGCTGCGCCGAGCCATCGTTGTGGCCGGGAAGACCGCAGCAAGATCGGGTGGCCAAACCGACGGCTTGGCATCAGGGAACCTTGCATCCGGTTGCGGAACGCCAGCCACCAGAGGCTACCGCATATCATCAGTTGAATGACCGCAAGCAACGCGGCTTGCGCAAAGTCAAACTCAAACCGCAGTGCCTGATAAATGGCGACCTCCAGGGTGGTAGCCGCTGGCCCACCGCCCAGGGTCATAATGATTGCGAAACTGGTAAAGCACAGGGTAAAGACCAGAGCGGCCAACCCAGGCAAGATCGGACGAACGGCGGGCCACTGCACGCCGCGCCATAGCCACCAGCCTCGCAGGCCAAGCTGTGAAGCGATTCTTAACTGGGGCGCGGGAACAGTCTCCAGGGCCTGTAGCAGAACCCGTGCGGCCAGCGGCGCGTTAAAAAAGACGTGGGCAAGCAAGATGCCGCTCACTCCGTACAGATTCCAGTCATGGTCAGGAAACCAGCTACTGATCAGGGAAGTCAGCCAACCCTGGCGACCGTACACACCGATGATCCCAGACACTGCTACAATGGAGGGCAAGACCAGGCTCAGCTCCATTAATCTGAGCAACAGTGACCGACCGGCAAACTGACTGAAGCGGGCCAGGGCGAGGGCAACCGGCAGCGCAAACAAAAGACTCAGCCCTACGGATAGCGCCGCTTGCCATAGAGTGAACACCACGACGCCCCTAAGGTAGGGGCTACGCCAAACCGAGCCGATATCCAGTTGGCCAGCCATTACCAGCAAGCTGCCCAGGCCCAGTAAAACCAGAGCTATCAAACCAAGGCCTAGGACAACGCCTGGCATCAGTTGCCAGTTTCGGTGGCTGAAAGGAGCCTTCGGGGGGAGCTTATGCATCGCTCATCGCATCATGGCGTCCAGCCAGTCATTCACCAGTTGCCGTCGCTGTTGATCGACATCGGCCGGCGCCATAAACAGTGTTCGCGAAGGGGAGATCAGGCGGTCGAATACCGCCGGCAATTCATCCCCAAGGTCAATTGCGGGATACATAACGTTTTTCAGCGGAATGTGGCGCTGAAAGTCTGGCGTCAGAATGAAATCGAGGAAGGCTCGGCCTAACGCCGGTTGTTGTGATGAGGCGACCAGAGCTGCAACCTCCACTTGCAGGTAGTGCCCCTCAGCAAACTCAGCCGCCTGATAGCGGTCGGTGTTGTCGATGGCCATATGATAGGCGGGAGAGGTGGAATAGGAGAGTATCATCGGCGCCTCGCCATTCATAAACAGCGAGAAGTATCCATTACTCCAGCTCTGGGTGGTCGCAAGAATCTTGCCTTTCAGCTTTTGCCATTTCGCCGGTGCCTGGTCACCATAAACCGAGTGCATCCACAGCAATAGTCCCAGGCCCGGAGTGCTGGTGCGTGGGTCCTGGATAATGATCTTGAGGTCATCCGGCGCATTAATAAGGTCGTCGAGGCTGGCGGGCGGCTCTGGCAGTTGCTCAGTATCGTAAACGAACGCGAAATAGCCCCAGTCGAATGGCACAAAGTGATCGTCTTGCCACTGGATCGGCAGCGCCAGATTGATCAGTGAGCGAGTGTGTGGGGCCAGCAACCCTGTCTGCCGGGCTGTTTCCATCGTTGCGGTATCCAGTCCCAGAATCACATCGGCCCGGGTAGATCGCCCCTCCAGTCGCAACCGCTGCAGAATGTCACCCGCGCTGTCCATAACCGTGAACCGGAGATTACACTCACACTGCTGCTCAAAGGCCTCTTTGATAGCTGGGCCAGGGCCCCATTCGGCGGCAAACGAGGGATGGGTGTAGACATTAAGAGTGGGTTGCTGATCTGCAGCGGCCATTGCGGGCGCGCAACATAAAAGCCAGAGAAACAGGTATCGGAGTAGCATGGGCAAGTACCTTGATCAGTGGTAGGGCTGACATCGCCGCGGTGGCCACTGAACGTGGTGACTCAATCCCTACGCCGGTAGCGGAGCGCAAGGCGCCGGCCGGATCAGGTTCCGCGGGTATGGTCTCAGCCCTTGTGCAGGGCACCCCGTTGAGTGACGAGAATTCTAACACGAAGGCGCGAGGCTCTGAAGTGCGGGCGCTTTGTATGGGAATGGTTAAAAATTGTACGGAATGACTGGCGTCTCAAAATTCCCTGTTAGAATAAGACATATTTTCAGCCAGGTAGCTTATCTTCCTGAATCCCGAGGTAACGTGCATGCTCAAGCATCACAATCGACGTGTTTTTTCATTATTCTCCGGCCTGGCGCTTTCACTAGCTATTGCAGTACCGGTGCAGGCCCAGTCATTGGATGGCCAGTTGCTTGCCCGGCTTGCCAGCGTTGCACCCAAGCTGAACCCGGAAGTGCTCGAGGCAGCTTTTAAAGCCACCCACTGTGCTATCTCAAACGGTGTTGCCATGCCAGAGCGGCTGGCAGTGATTGATTTTTCTCTGCATTCCAGCCAGGAGCGGATGTGGATTTTCGACCTGGAGCAAGGCGAACTCTTGCTGCGGGATCTTGTCGCCCATGGCAAAAACTCAGGTAACGACGAAGCAACGGCCTTCTCGAACATTGAAGGCAGCCACCAGTCGAGCATCGGGTTGTTCAAAGCCAGTGAATCCTATCGCGGTATGCACGGTTACTCGCTGCGACTGGACGGCCTTGAACCAGGTATCAACGACCTTGCACGGCAGCGTGCGATCGTGATTCATGGTGCGGATTATGTGAACAATAACTGGGTGGACCAGTATGGACGTATTGGCCGTAGCCACGGTTGCCCGGCAGTGGATCAGAAAGTGGTTCAGTCTGTGGTGGACAACCTCAAAGGTGGCCAGTTGGTTTTCAAGTACTACCCGGACCAGAACTGGCTGCAAACCTCCAGTTTCCTTAATTGTGACAGTGATGCCCAGCTGGCGGGTGCCGACGCTCTGGGTGCCGGTAATTCCTGAGGGGTCTGGCTAAACTTTGTTCACAATTGCTGTAAAAACAGAAACTTGAAAAAAAGTGTTGACGCCTAGGGCGTAATCCGTAGAATACGCATCCGTTGATGAGGCAACGCCTCTGAACGAAGAGCGGGAATAGCTCAGTTGGTAGAGCACAACCTTGCCAAGGTTGGGGTCGCGAGTTCGAGTCTCGTTTCCCGCTCCATTTCCAAGTCTCTCAATGCCTCCTGAGAGCAAAAGCCAGATGAAGGCTTACCCGGCGCGGTGGCAGAGTGGTTATGCAGCGGACTGCAACTCCGTGTACGCCGGTTCGATTCCGACCCGCGCCTCCATTTTTACCCTTTCAATTCAACAAGATAGCTCTTGGAACTATAGTTGAGTTTTTCGCCAAAAAACACCCAAATTAAACCCAAAATATTACCCGCTTGAGTTGGTAACGTTTAGGCTGTAAGTCGTATTCGTCCGACGCTGCAGTCACTCCTCCTTTACCCCGAAATGTTCGATTGACTTTCCAAGGCCAAAAGTCACTGGCAAGTTGCGGATTGGCTACCTCATACAGACTCCTCCCGCCTTCCTGGCCACTGCACTACCAGAGTATAGGCCATTACATTTACCAATGGGTTGACCCGTCAGCGCCGCCCCTCCAAAATACTGTATATTCAACCAGCATCCGGTGTAAAGCATGTCCTGTATTCTGCTTGGCGACTACCAATCTGTCTCACGGCTAAATATCCCGATGTTTCTGGAGCGGGTCTCCGCTGGCTTTCCGTCACCAGCGGAAGACTACGTTGAGAAAACCATCGACCTGAACGAGCTGTGCATTCAGCGTCCCGCCGCCACGTTTTTCGTGCGGGTTCAGGGAGAATCCATGATCGACGCCGGCATCTATCCCGGGGATGTGCTGGTGGTGGATCGATCGCTGAGAGCCAAGCATGGCGACATCATCATCGCCAGCCTGGAGAGTGAGATGACGGTGAAACAATTGCACCTGGCGCCCCCGCCCGTTCGCCTACTTCCTCGAAATTTGGCGTACCAGCCCATCACTATTGAGGGCGATATGGTGATGGAAGTGTTTGGGGTGGTGACCAATGTGATCCGTTCACTGAAGCGGGGAGGGCAGGGATGATGTCTGTGTGTCTGAGAGAGACTAAGGTGCCATGAAGCAGCCCGTCTTCGCGCTGGTAGACTGCAATAATTTCTACGCCTCCTGCGAGAAGTTATTCCGTCCGGATCTGCGCAACACGCCTGTGGTTGTGCTATCCAACAACGACGGCTGCGTGGTCGCCCGCTCGAAAGAAGCCAAGGCACTGGGCATCAAGATGGGCGTGCCGGTCCATCACATCAAATCCGAGATTCGTCGATACGGCATCCGGGTATTCTCCTCCAATTACACGCTCTACGGCGACATGAGCCGGCGGGTTATGACTACACTCGAGGCCCTGGCCCCACGGGTGGATGTCTATTCAATCGATGAAGCCTTTCTGGAGCTCACCGGCATTGACCGGGTGGTCTCTTTCGAGGAGTTTGGTCGGGAGGTCAAAAACACTGTTTACCAGAACATTGGTTTGCCGGTCTGTGTGGGTATCGCTCCCACGCGCACATTGGCCAAGTTGGCCAACTATGCCGCCAAGAAATACCCGGCGACCGAAGGTGTGATCGATCTGACGAATCCTGAGCGTCAGCGCCGGTTGATGGCTCGGGCGCCGGTTGAGGAGGTTTGGGGTGTCGGGCGAAAGCTCAGCGCCAGGCTGAAGGCCATGGGCATTGTCACGGCGTTACAGTTAGCAGATACCCATCTGGCGACGCTCAGAAAACAGTTCTCTGTCGTGTTAGAACGCACCGCCCAGGAGCTCAACGGCATTGCCTGTGTGGCGTGGGAGGATGTACCGCCCCTCAAGACGCAAATCATGTGTTCCCGATCTTTTGGCCAGCCCCTTCAGAAACTGACGGACCTCGAGGAAGCCGTTGCGCACTTTGCGACACGCGCTACCGCGAAGCTTCGAGGAGGCCAGCAGTATGCGGGGGAGCTGATGGTGTTTATCCGAACTAATCCATTCAAAACCACAGCATCACAGTATTCACGTAGCGCCAGTGTGAAGCTTATCCAACCTAGCCATGATTCCCGAGTTATTGTGCAGCAGGCCTTGAACCTGCTCCGACCGATGTATCGCGAAGGATTCGATTACGCCAAAGCCGGGGTCATGCTGGGTGATCTTGTGCAAGAGGCGGGTATTCAGGAGGATATGTTTGAATCCAACCCTGAGCCGGCATCGGATGCTGCGAGATCGGAACGCCTGATGGCCGTGATGGATGCGATTAACCGAAAATCCAGGGCTACGGTCTATATGGCCAGAGAGGCCGGGCCTGCTGCCTATGCGATGCGGCGGGGGCATTTGTCGCCGGCGTATACGACTCGCTGGGATGACCTGCCAAAGGTTCGTTAGAAACAAAAGCGAACATTCGCGACGATCAAAAATGATGGCTTTTTTCCCACCAAAACGATCGAAATTAAGCGCATTATGAACCTGGCAATCGATCAATGCATATTCTGGCCCATTCCGATCACTGATTCCGGTTTAATCCGATCACTCATTCTGGAACTTTCCGATCATTGATTCTGGTTTTATCCGATCATTTTT
>LJZQ01000051.1 GCA_001314845.1 Marinobacter excellens HL-55 | reverse complement strand
CCATACGTCGCTCGGTGCCAGTGACGGCCCATGAAATCTATGGATGACTCTTCAAGGAAAGAAGGAAAAAAGGAATGAGCAAGAAAGTTGTGCTGCTGGTTCGGCAACGGTGCTGATCAATGGCATTCCTGCAGCAGTAACTGGCAGTGCAATTTCCTGCGGTGGCGTCACTATTGGTAGCGTTGTGATTGGTGATACCCACTCACCGGCACCGTTTTCTGGTATTTCACCGGCGTCAGCAAAGTCCGCTCCACAGGCGGAATCGTCTTATGCCCGCCGTTCTGGTAGCACCAACTCGGACCCCTCAAGCGCCAACGGCCCAGCGAACAGTGCGAGTAGCGCAACGGCAAGTTGGCCGGCGGCATCCAGTTCGTCTGGGCAAACCCCAATGACCAGTAAGCAGAAGACCACCGTGGAACCGGGCTTCCACGTGGTTCCGCGTCCAATGAGCAAGGCGGAACTGTTGGTCGCCTTATACGGAGACGCTTCGGCAAAGCCGAACCACTTTGACCGGTTGAATCCAGGTCTTGGCGGGCAGGCGCCGTGATGGTGTCGAAGCAGATTGGCAGTATTGAGTCGACTTTGAAGAACATCGAGCGGCTTCATCAGGACAGTTACCGGAGGCATGGGCACCTCAACCACCCGGGGTTTTTCGAGAAGTGGCGGGCGCTTTTCAAAGAGCTGGATTTTGCTCTGGGAAGCGTGGCGCGCAAGGGGATGTCATTGGGTGATGATGCGAACTTGAAGCGGGCACTGGGATTGTCGTCGAAGAGCATTGTGCATAGTTGGAAGGCTGCCGGGTTCGGTGGCATACCTGGGTACGCCACCCATTACGATCGGGTGGCGACGGGTGCCAGATATGCCCGGAACGTGGGCTATCTTGGGATAACGCTGGATGTGTCCTTGTCTGCGATAAAAATTAGTGAGGCATGTACCGCGGGTGATGAGGAAGAGTGTCAGGTCGTTTCGTATCAGGAGGGCGGTAAGCTCTTGGGCTCGATGGGTGGCGGTGCTATCGGGGCGGGCGCCTCGTATGGTTGCTTGGCCTTTGGAGTTACCTCTGCAGGTATTGGCGGTGTCGCCTGCGCGGTGATTGTCGGCGGTATTGGTGCAGCATTTGGGGGACACGTTGGCGGGGGGAGCGGTGAGGCTGCAGGCGAAATCCTGAGAAGGGCTATTCATGAGTGATGAAAAATTGATGTTATTGGCTGAGATCACGATAGTGGCCTCTCTGGGCGTTGGTATCGTTCTGCTTTTGTTGATGGTTACGCTGTTTTTCCGAAAAACAGTGGAAGTGGAACGACGTATTGCAACTTCAGGCAAGCAGCTGGATGAAATTCGCAGTATCTGGGGAAATGGGCCAATCGGTCGCTGGATGAGGGTGATGCACGTATATGCTTTCGTGGTTTTCCGACACATTCCACGAATAGGACCCCGCATTGAATCCAGAATGGGGGGCGAGACTGAACCTTTGCCTCTTCCGTTGAAGCTCTGGGTAATCGTGCCATTTACGGCCTATGCGATTCTTATGTTCCTGTTTTTCTTTTCAGGTTGGTATCTGGGGGCAATTGGTTAGTTGGTGCCAAACGATGAATGACTCTTTCCAGATCATTGCTGCTTTAGTAGGCGCTGGGGCTCTTGGTCTGGGGCTGGTATCGCTATTTGTAATCCTCACCTTGGCTTTTTCTCGTGTGTCCATAATCGAGGAGAAAATTTCACGTCCCGGCACTTCTGCTCTGGAACACAGAAGAATCTGGGGTAATGATCCCCTTGGCCGATTAATGAGAAGCGGCTACGTGTTTACGTTTCTCATGCTTCGATCGGTCCCCTCAAGCCGGCTCAATCGATCAGCGGCGAAAATTGGTGATATATCAACGCAATTGCCTGTTCGACTGACTTTATGGGCGGTGCTGCCTCCGGTGTTTTTGTACGTTTGCTTTACGGTATTGTTAATAGTGGGCCTGATTTTGTGAGGAGTACTTGGCGGCTTTATTGATGATATTGGGGAATGGTCGGGGAATGCATGGGCGAAATCTTGAGAGAGGCTATTCATGATTGAGGAGCAGTTGTCCGATTTAGCGTTGATCGTGATCGGGTCTGTACTCACAGAATGGATTCTGTGGTCTAAAAAATGGGATCGCCCGTTGCTTTGACGGCATAGAACAGGCAATCGCTCTTCGCAATCACCGGGTTGGTGGTGATCATGAAGGTCTTGATGGCCTGGGCAGGGTAGATTCGCCCTTCCTTGATTTGAAGCACCTGTTCCATGTTCTCGGCCCGGTTGTGGCTGATTGCCGTGAGCACGTTAAGGCCTTTCTGCCCAACCCATCCGATAGGCTCATCCGGCGACACAATCCCGAAATTGCGGTGTTCGATGTCGGGCGGAAACGTGAGGTCGGCCTGCCCACTGGGCGTTAATCGGTACTCGATCGTCGCATCGGGGGCCAATTCCACCCGAATCGGATTGCGCATTACAGCGACGTTCCAGTCCGCCTTTTCCAGGGATAGCACGTCTGGCTGTGAGGCATACCGAACAAGCCCTTCGTACGCCAGTTGGTGCGCGTGATCATCCTGAGCACCGCCACACTCGATGGTGACGGTGGGCACCTCCTGCTCGGAATATTCCATCAGTGCACCCAGGCGAAGATCCGTCATGATCAGCCGGTCGGTAAAGAGCGACGCCAGCGCTTGATGGGCAGCGTCGTTGGTGATGGTCACAGCGAAGGCAGGGCCGGTGCCTGAGGTGTTGTGCACGTCTAGCAGGCACTCGGGGTTGGCTGTCTGAAGCTCGGCCAGCATGGCCTGGGCAATGTCGCCTTCCACTCCTTCAAACGGTTCTTTGAAGCACCGGTTCAGATCACGTCCGCCTGGTACTTGGCGCAGCGACAATACCGGTGGGATTTTCGCGGGACGGACGCCGCCCAGGAGGAACAGCAGGTTGACCTCCGGGGTGTGCTGTTCCAGTAGCCATCGGTGAATCGCGAACAGCCCTGAAGGTTCGTTGCCGTGAAGCAGGGTTGCCATGGCCCGGGTCCTGGAAGGATCGCGGCCAGCAACGCGAACCACCGTGGGCCGTTGCAGCCGGTCCAGCCACTCCAGAGGTGAGCGGCCCAGGGTCTGGGGTGACGGGTTGTTGAGGTAATCCAGGGTGTTCGAGCGGCTCATGGTGACAAGGTCCATTCGTGCAGCGGTGTGTTTGTCTTCTGATTGGCCATGTAAAGCGACAGCATACTCCTGAACGCCTCGTCGGTAGTCTGGGACCGGAAAAAAGACTCGGTGACCTGTCGCTGCCATCGGGCGCCCGTCATCCTGGTTTGTATGCGGCCTTCGATGATGCCGAGCAGGCGGTGGATCTCCGCCTCGTCCACAGCGGTTCGTTGCAAGGCTTCCCGGGCGCGCGGCAGCAGGTCACGGGCAACGTTCAACAGGGGGGTATCCTGTAACTGTACCTGGTCTTTGTGCGGCCAGATAATGTCTGCACCGATGCCGTATTTGGCGGCACGATAGAAATTGTGTTCGGTGTAATGAAAGGGAAGTATCGATGTGAGGTGACGGATATCCTCGAGTACCGCCAACGCCGCCCCGATCACGAACAGCCCGTTCGCGCACATGTCCACGGCGGTTGGCCCGGCCGGCATGGAGCGAATCTCGATGCGCAGATGGCCGCCGTCTGTGTGATCAAAAATGGCCCGGTTCCAGGGCCACGTAGTGCCATGGTGCAGTCGCAGTTCGGCCAGTTCCGGCACGCCTCCACGATCAATAACCGCCATCGGATCTTCTTCGGACATCAATGGCAGGATGGGGGGATACAAGGAGGCCGAGGCTGCAAACAGCTCCCAGGCGCTGCGTGCCCAGCCGTTGCCGTAGTAGACCCTTGGCGGGTGTTTCCAGGTTCTGTGGTTGGGCGACCGGCTGTCGACGGATTGTTTGAACAGGGCGATACGGGTTTCGTCCCAGAGGTGGTGGCCGAACAGGCTGGGCGAATTGCTGGCCAGCGCCAGCGCAATGGGCGTCACCAGCTGCACGGCGTTGAAATAGTCGGCAAAGCGGTGGGCAGGAACGCGCCAGTGCAGTTGAAACGAGGTGGTCGCCCCTTCCATGGTGACGTCGTCTGCTTCCAGGTCGATGACGTCGTTGCCACCGATATGGATGCTGAAGGGCTCGCCCCGTTGCTGGATCAATGCGTTGGCTAGCGCATGGTAGCGGGGTTCGTCTGTCATCACCTTGGCGCCCATATCGGACTGGCGCAAGGTGGGTAGAATGCCGATGGGGACCAGTTCGCCATTCAATGGCGCAGCGTGCCGGTTGATTCGCTGCATGGCCCTGAGCAGTTCCTGCTCGGTTCTGGCGAAGGGGGCTCCCTTGAAGGCCTGGGGGCTGAGATTGTATTCAAGGTTGAAGCGGTTGAGCTCAACCGTCAGTTGTGGGTCCTGAACGCTGGCGGCTATTTCGGTGTTGATCGGCTGAACACGCAGGTCCGGATTGACGATGTAGAACTCGACCTCGGCTCCAATGGAAGGTTCTCCCTCACCAAAGCCGGGCCGGTCCAGAAGGCGGGTGAGTGCGGTAAGATCCGTTCGCACCTTGGCCGCAAAACGGTCAAACTCTTCCGCTGTAAATTCCGATTGATCTATCGACAGTCCCATAGCGGTTGTGTCTCTAACCCCGAGTTACCTTGATAGTAGCGGAAATGAGGTGTGGAAACCGGGACAGATTTATTTTGTGCACACTGTTTTTTGGCGTTATCAGTCCATGTCGAAAAATATCTATCAACTAAGAGCTATCAAACAGACATGACGAGAAAGACATTAGGTTTAACCCGAACGCGAAATAAAGACCCTAAACCAGTGGCTGAGGAAGCCGAAGCTATGGTTGAGGATGAGAGTGAGGCCGATCCACAGAAACGGTTTTTAAACGGTGTGGCGATCAATCCAGCGCCGGCGATTCGCTTAGAGTTAGGTTCAGAAAAGCTCACGGTGCGTGCGATGGATTTGATCACGCCGATTGGCATGGGGCAGCGAGGCTTGATTGTTGCACCGCCGGGGTCTGGAAAATCGACGATTTTGAAAGATATTTGTCAGGCGGTGGGAAAGGCGTATCCCGAGATTAAACTATACGCGTTATTGATCGATGAGCGACCCGAAGAGGTTACTGATTTCAAGCGTAGCGTCCCGGCTGAGGTACACGCTTCTTCTTCGGATGAGAGCTATGCTCATCACGTTCGCGTTGCCGATGAGCTTCTTGATATCGCCCGCCAACAAGCTGGCGAGGGTCACAACGTGATGATTGTGATTGATTC
>LJZQ01000023.1 GCA_001314845.1 Marinobacter excellens HL-55 | reverse complement strand
CTTCGGCCGGGCAGATGGAGCCGGCCATGATGCCGGTGCGCAGGCTGGACAGGTCGTAGCTGTCAAACTCCGGGTCGGCCAGTTCGGCGATGAACATGGTGGGCACACCGTACAGGGCGGTGGCTTTTTCCTGGTGCACGGCCTGCAGCACGGTTTTGGGGTCAAAGCCTTCGCCCGGGTAGATCATGGCGGTGCCGTGGGTAATGCAGCCCAGGTTGCCCATCACCATGCCGAAGCAGTGGTACAGGGGCACGGGGATCACCAGGCGGTCGTGCTCGGTCAGGCGCTGGCTTTCGCCCACAAAATAGCCGTTGTTGAGGATGTTGTGGTGGGTGAGGGTGGCGCCTTTGGGGTTGCCGGTGGTGCCGGAGGTGAACTGGATGTTGATGGCGTCATCAAACTGCAGCTCGTTCTGGCGTTGGCTGAGATCGGCTTCGGACACGTCACCGGCGAAACCGATGAACTCTTTCCAGGTCCACATGCCGTCGTGTTTGTCGTCGTGCATGTTGATGACTGCGCTAAGGTCTGGCAGGTGATCGGCTTTGAGTTTGCCGGGGGTGCTGCGCTTCAGTTCCGGGGCCAGCTCGTAGATCATTTCCCGGTAGTTGGAGGCTTTGAAGCTGTCTGCGGTCACCAGGGTGGTGATGCCAGCCAGGTTGAGGGCGTATTGCAGCTCGTGTACGCCGTAGGCCGGGTTGATGTTCACCAGGATGGCGCCGACTTTGGCGGTGGCGAACTGGGTAACGGTCCACTCGTAACGGTTGGGCGACCAGATGCCCACCCGGTCGCCGCGTTTGACGCCGATGGCCAGGAAGGCACGGGCGGCTTCGTTGACCTTGTCGACAAACTCTTTGTAGGTCCAGCGTATGTCCTGGTGCAAGCATACCAGGGCGTCGTTGTCGGGAAATTTCTCGGCGGTGCGGTCAAGCATGTCGCCGATGGTCATGCCCAGCAAGGGCTTGTCGGCGATGCCACTGGTGTAGCTTGGGAGAGTCTTGCTCATGTCTCTGCCTCCATTTGTTTTTGTAATTGAGGGCTGGCAAGTCAACGCACTTGCTAGCGACTCTGGCTGTGGTATTCCGGGTTGGGTTGCATGTCGCTGGCGATGGCCACGCGGTTACTCATATTGTAAAAGCCGATCAGGTTGCTCAGGTCCCAGATGCCCCGGTCACTCAGGCCGGCGTCTCGCAGGGCCAGGGTGTGTTCTTCGGTCACCAGGGCGGGTGTGCGGGTGAGCAGGGAGGCGAAATCGAGCATGGCGCGCTGGCGCTTATCGAGTTTGGCGCTGCGGTAGTTCATCACCATGTGTTCGCCCAGGGCTGGGTCGCCGCTCAGTACCCGAACGGCTGCGCCATGGGCGACCAGGCAGTAGAAGCATTTGTTCTCTGAAGAGACGACAACGGCCACCATTTCTCGCTCGAGTTTGCTGAGTTCACTTTCGCCCATCATGAGTTCGTTGTAGAGGCGGGTGAAGCCATCGAGTTGGTTGAGGTTTTGGCTGTAGGCGGTCAGTACGTTGGGGATCATGCCGAGTTTTTCCTGGCAGATCTGGAAGTACTTTTGGGTGTCTTCGGGCATGTCGCTGATCTCCGGGATGGGGAGATCCAGGGCTACCACGTTTTTGTTCTGATTCATTGGTTATTCCCAGCCTTCTTGTTTTGGTGCGTTGGCAGGTGGGGTACAACCTCCCGGGACACGCTGTGAATACGTCCGTGTACGCTTGACTGCAGCATCCATGCTGCAGACAGTCCCGGGAAGGTGCACCGGCTCCCCAATTCGATCATTGGCAGTGTCCGCCTAATGCCTGGCCGACTTTTGAGCCGTTTTGGCGGTTCAGTTGGTTGCTGATCCAGTCGCCGGTGGCTACTAACTTTTCGAGATCAACGCCCGTTTCTATACCCAGGCCGTTCAGAAGATATAGCACGTCTTCGGCGGCGACGTTGCCGGATGCGCCTTTGGCGTAGGGGCAGCCGCCGAGGCCGGCGACGGAGGCATCAATAACGCTCACACCCTCCTCCAGCACCGCATACAGATTGGCCAGGGCCTGGCCGTAGGTGTCGTGGAAGTGGGCCGCGAGTTTTTCCATGGGTACGTGGGCGGCGACGGCTTCCAGCATGCGTTTGGCTTTTAGCGGGGTGCCCACGCCGATGGTGTCGCCCAGGGAGATTTCGTGGCAGCCCATGTCGTACAGGGCTTTGGCTACGGTGGCGACTTGTGCCGGGGCGATGTCGCCTTCGTAGGGGCAGCCCATGACGGTGGAAACGTAGCCGCGCACGGGGATGCCGTGTTTGCGGGCTTCTTCCAGCACCGGGGCGAAGCGTTCCAGGCTTTCGGCGATGGTGCAGTTGATGTTCTTTTTGGTGAAGCTTTCGGAGGCAGCGCCGAACACGGCGACTTCGTCTGCCTTTGCTGCCAGGGCGCCTTCGAAGCCTTTCAGATTCGGGGTGAGGGCGGAGTAGCGTACGCCGGCCTTGCGGGTGATGCCGGCCATCACCTCGGCGGCGTCGGCCATTTGCGGCACCCATTTGGGCGACACAAAGCTGGCGGCTTCGATGTGGCTCAGGCCGCAGTCGGCCAGGCGGTCGATCAGGCCGGTTTTGATGGCGGTGGCGATCACCGCGCCGGGCTCGTTCTGCAGGCCGTCCCGGGCGCTCATCTCAACCAGGCGCACCTGCTTGGGAAAGGCCATCAGCCGACCTCCTCTTCTGCGTCTGCGGTGACTTCTATGGCAATCAGCTCGGCGCCTTCGGAGACCTGATCGCCTTCGGCGAAGAAGATGTCGGTGACGACGCCGTCGGCCGGGGCTTTGATGGCGTGTTCCATTTTCATGGCTTCCATGATCACCAGGCTTTGCCCCGCTTTCACCTGGTCGCCGACCTTCGCTTGCACGGCCACGATGGCGCCGTTCATGGGCGCGGCCAGGCTGCCTTCGCCGGCCATTTCTTCAAAGCCGTAGCTTTCTTTGTAGAGGGTGCAGTTGAAGGTGTCGCCTTCGTAGAAGAGCACCAGTTGGTCATTGTGCAGATTGCCGTGGATGCTGATGCGATGGCCGTTGATGACCGCCTGCAGGTAGTCGTCGTCCAGCTTGGCCGTGAGGTTGTAAACACTGCCGCCAACGAACACCTGGTAGCGGTCGTCCCGCTCCAGAATTTTCAGGTCGTGGATTTCTTCACCAACCTGTAATTGCAGCGGCTGGGCGTATTCGGAGTTCATGCGCCAGCTGTTCTGGCGTCCAAACGGTGACCAGGGGTCCGTGCTGACCACTTCCCGGGATTTGCGTTGCTCCAGCACAAAGCCGGCAGCCAGCACCAGGGCTTTGTGGGTATCCAGCTTGGATTTGGGGAACAGCAGCGCCCGGTGGTCTTCGATGAAGCCAGTGGTCAGTTCCGCTTCCCGGAATGGCTGGGCGTCGGCCAGGGCGTGCAGGAAGCGGATGTTGGTTTTCACGCCGGCAATGCGGTAGTGCTCCAGGGCCTGGACCATGCGGTTGATGACCTGGTCCCGGGTTTCGTCCCACACGATGAGTTTGGCGATCATCGGGTCGTAGTGGATGCTGATCTCGTCGCCTTCGGTGACGCCGGTGTCTACCCGCACGTGGGCGCTTTCATCCGGCGTGCTCAGGTAGCGCAGGGTGCCGGTGGCGGGCAGGAAGTCCTGGTCCGGGTCTTCGGCGTAGATGCGCGCTTCCAGGGCGTGGCCCCGGGTTTTCACCTGGGATTGTTCCAGCGGCAGCGGGTCGCCCCAGGCCACTTTTAACTGCCATTCCACCAGATCCTGGCCGGTGACCATTTCGGTGACCGGGTGCTCTACCTGTAGGCGGGTGTTCATTTCCATGAAGAAGAAGGAACCGTCTACGTCGTAGAGGAATTCCACGGTGCCGGCGCCTACGTAATTGATGGCCTGGGCCGCTTTAACGGCGGCTTCGCCCATGGCTTTGCGGGTGTCGTCGGCAAGGCCCGGAGCCGGCGCTTCTTCCAATACTTTCTGATGGCGGCGCTGCACGGAGCAGTCGCGCTCGGCCAGGTACACGCCGTGGCCTTTCTGATCGCAGAACACCTGGATTTCCACGTGCCGTGGTTGAGTCAGGTAACGCTCGATCAGCATGTCCGGGTTGCCGAAGGCGTTCTTGGATTCCCGTTTGGCGGCGGCCAGGGCGTCGTCAAAGTCTTCCATGCGCTCGACCACGCGCATGCCTTTACCGCCACCACCGGCAACGGCTTTCAGCAGAAGCGGAAAGCCGCATTTCTCGGCCTCTTTGCGCAGGGTGTCCGGAGATTGATCGTCACCGTGGTATCCGGGCACCAGGGGCACACCGGCTTTCTCCATGATGGACTTGGCGGCGGATTTGGAGCCCATGGCGGCGATGGCCGAGGAGGGCGGGCCGATGAACACGATGTTGTGGGCTTCGCAGGCTTCGGCAAATTGGGTGTTCTCGGACAGAAAGCCGTAGCCGGGGTGGATGGCCTGGGCGCCGCTTTCTTTTGCGACCTCAATGATCTTGTCGGCCCGCAGGTAGCTTTCAGAGCTGGCAGCCGGGCCGATGTTGAAGGCTTCGTCGGCCATGGCCACGTGCCGGGCGTCGGCGTCGGCATCGGAATAGACGGCGACGACACGGATGCCCATGCGATGGGCAGTCTGGATGATCCGGCAGGCGATTTCGCCGCGGTTGGCAATTAAGATTTTACTGAACATTGTTGTTATTCCTCCGGAACCCAGTTGGCCTTGCGCTTGTTCAGAAAGGCGTTGAGGCCTTCCTGTCCCTCTGCACCCACCCGGATGTCCGCGATGCGTTGTGCGGTGTCGTCGATCACGTCCTGGCCGATTACCTTGTGGCTGACGGCGAATACCAGTTCTTTGGCGGCTTTCATGGCATCAGGCCCATTGAGGGCAAGCTGCTGCAACAGTTCGTCGCAGCGGCGCTCCATGGCAGCTTCGTCCTCGCACACATCGTGCACCAGCCCGTAGTGTTCGGCTTGCCGGGCTGTGAAGACTTCCGCCGTAATGAAGTAGCGCCGGGCCTGGCGTTCGCCAATGGCGCGCACCACGTAGGGGCTGATGACTGCCGGAATCAGGCCGAGTTTGACTTCGCTCAGGCAGAAGCTAGATTTTTCTGTGGCCAGTACGATGTCGCAGCAGGCGGCCAGGCCAACGGCGCCTCCGAAGGCGGCACCCTGCACCAAAGCAATCACCGGTTTGGACAGGTGGTTAAGCACGTTCATCAGCCGCGCCAGTTGCCGCGAGTCGTCGAGGTTTTCCTGGCGGCTGTTGTCGGCCATGCGGCGCATCCAGCCCAGATCCGCCCCGGCAGAGAAGTGCTTGCCTTCGGAGCGCAGGATGACGATGTGAGTGTTGTTGTCGGCGTCGACGTCTTCCAGTGCGTTGATCAGTTGCTGGATGATGACGTCGTCGAAGGCGTTGCGTTTGTCCGGGCGGTTCAGCACCACTTCGGTGACGCCCTCGGTGCGACCATGGAGCAGTACCGCAGATTCCTGATCGGTCATGGCGCTCTCCTTCATCACATCCGGAACACGCCGAAGCGTGTTGGCTTGGCGGGACGGTTCAGGGTGGCCGACAGGCTCAGGGCAACCACTTCGCGGGTTTGGGCTGGGTCGATTACGCCGTCGTCCCAGAGGCGGGCGCTGGCGTAATAAGGGTGACCCTGGTGCTCGTAGGTGTCGATGATCGGCTGCTTGAATTTGGCTTCTTCGTCACTGCTCCAGTCCTGGCCTTTGCGCTCCATGCCTTCCCGTTTGACGGTGGCGAGCACGCCGGCGGCCTGTTCACCGCCCATCACGGAGATACGGGCGTTAGGCCACATCCACAAAAAGTCCGGGCTATAGGCGCGGCCGCACATGCCGTAGTTGCCGGCGCCGAAGCTGCCGCCGATCAGCACGGTGATCTTGGGCACGTTGGCACAGGCCACGGCCATGACCATTTTGGCGCCGTGTTTGGCGATGCCTTCGGCTTCGTATTTCTGGCCGACCATGAAGCCGGTGATGTTCTGCAGGAACAGCAGCGGGATGTTGCGCTGGCAGCACAGCTCGATGAAGTGCGCGCCTTTTTGCGCGGACTCGCTGAACAGGATGCCGTTGTTGGCGATGATGCCGACCGGGTAGCCGTGGATGTGGGCAAAGCCGGTGACCAGGGTCTGGCCGTAATAGCGTTTGAATTCGTCGAATTCGGAGCCGTCGACGATGCGGGCGATCACGTCGCGCACGTCAAACTGTTTGCGCAAGTCGGTGCCGACGATGCCGTAGATTTCGTCGGCGCTGTACAGCGGCGCTTTCGGTTTGCGGATCTCCACGTCCACCGGTTTGCGGCGGTTGAGGTTGGAGATGCAGCGCCGGGCGATGTCGAGGGCGTGGGCGTCGTTTTCGGCGTAATGGTCGGCCACGCCGGAGACTTTGCAGTGCACATCGGCGCCGCCCAGGTCTTCGGCGCTGACCACTTCACCGGTGGCGGCTTTCACCAGCGGCGGGCCGGCCAGGAAGATGGTGCCCTGATCGCGCACGATGATGGATTCGTCGGCCATGGCCGGTACGTAGGCGCCGCCGGCGGTGCACAGGCCCATGACGACGGCGATCTGGGGGATGTCGTCGGCGCTCATGCGGGCCTGGTTGTAGAAGATGCGGCCGAAGTGGTCGCGGTCTGGGAAGACTTCATCCTGCCTTGGCAGGTTGGCGCCGCCGGAGTCGACCAGGTAGATGCAGGGCAGGCGGTTTTCCAGGGCGATTTCCTGGGCGCGCAGGTGTTTTTTCACGGTCAGCGGGTAGTAGCTGCCGCCTTTGACGGTGGCGTCGTTGGCGATGATCATGCATTCGGTGCCTGATACGCGGCCTACGCCGGCGACCACGCCGGCGGCGGGGACTTCTTCGTCGTAGACGTTGTAGGCGGCGAATTGGCCGATTTCGAGGAACGGTGAGCCGTCATCGAGGAGGCGGTTGATGCGCTCTCTGGGCAGCAATTTGCCGCGGGCGATATGGCGTTCCTGGTAGCTGGGGCCACCGCCTTGTTGGATGGTGGCGACTTTTTCTTTCAGGTCTGCGACGGCTTTGGCCATGGAGTTCTGGTTGGCCAGGAACTCATCGGACCTCGGGTTTATTTTGCTTTGCAGTATCGTCATGTTTTCCCAGCCTCGGGTGTCGGGGCGTCGGGCCTGGTGGGGTGTCTTTCCGGGAAACGCTACGAGCACATCCATGTGCGCTTGGCTGTGGCCATCCTTGG
Source organism: Marinobacter excellens HL-55 (assembly GCA_001314845.1). Taxonomy (GTDB): domain Bacteria; phylum Pseudomonadota; class Gammaproteobacteria; order Pseudomonadales; family Oleiphilaceae; genus Marinobacter; species Marinobacter excellens_B. The sequence continues at coordinate 57,526 of LJZQ01000023.1, read as the reverse complement.
CCACAGACATTCCCGGAAAGACACCCCACCAGGCCCTCGTCGTACTTTGGGTGCTGGCTTCCTTAACGCTCTGGAAGCCCCTGGCTTGGAACGGCGCTTACTTGTTCAGGAACAGCTCTCGCCCGATCAGCATCCGTCGAATCTCGGACGTGCCGGCACCGATTTCATAGAGTTTGGCGTCTCGCAGCAGGCGGCCTGTCGGGTATTCGTTGATGTAGCCGTTGCCGCCGAGCAGCTGGATGGCGTCCAGGGCGAGTTTGGTGGCCATTTCGGCGGAGTAGAGGATGGCGCCGGCGGCGTCTTTGCGGGTGGTTTCACCGCGGTCGGCGGACATGGCGACCATGTAGACGTAGGATTTGGCGGTGTTCATCCAGGTGTACATGTCGGCGACTTTGCCCTGTACCAGTTCGAATTCGCCGATGGCCTGGCCGAATTGTTTGCGTTCGCGGATGTAGGGGACAACCACGTCCATGGCGGCTTGCATGATGCCGAGCGGGCCGCCGGAGAGGACGAGGCGTTCGTAGTCGAGGCCGCTCATCAGGACTTTTGCGCCGTTGCCTTCGCCGCCGAGGATGTTTTCGCGGGGGACTTTGCAGTCTTCGAACACCAGTTCGCAGGTGTTGGAGCCGCGCATGCCGAGTTTGTCGAGCTTCTGGTGGCGGCTGAAGCCCGGTGCGTCGCGTTCGACGATGAAGGCGGTGACGCCTTTTGATCCGGCTTTAACGTCGGTTTTGGCGTAGATGACGTAGGTGTGCGCGTCCGGGCCGTTGGTGATCCACATTTTGGTGCCGTTGAGCACGAAGTGGTCGCCTTCGTCGCGGGCGCTGAGTTTCATGGAGATAACGTCGGAGCCGGCGTTGGGCTCAGACATGGCCAGCGCGCCGATGTGTTCGCCGCTGACCAGTTTGGGCAGGTATTTCTGTTTTTGTTCTTCGGTGCCGTTGCGGTGAATCTGGTTAACGCACAGGTTGGAGTGGGCACCATAGGAAAGGCCAACGGAGGCGGAGGCGCGGCTGATTTCTTCCATGGCGATTACATGCGCCAGGTAGCCCATTTCGGAACCGCCGTATTGCTCGCCCACGGTGATACCCAGCAGGCCCATGTCGCCCATTTTCCGCCACAGGTCCATGGGGAACTCGTTGTTGCGGTCGATTTCTTCGGCGCGGGGTGCGATTTCAGCGGCGGCGAAGCCGTTGATCTGTTCGCGCAGCATGTCGAGGGTTTCGCCGAGACCGAAATTGAGTTCTGAGTATTGTGATTTCATCGTTGGCTACCTTGTTGTTCTTGAATTGGGTCTGTGTGCTCCGTCACGCTCAGGTGGCGGTTTGTCTGGATTCTTTTTGCCCTGCGCCCTGTTGTTTCTTTTTCTTCTGCAGGTCTTCCAGTGCTTCGCGGCACCGGGTTTCGGCGGTTTCGATTTCCATTTCCGCCTGAGCAATGTCGTTTTTCTGTTGTTCGAGCTGGGCGCGCCTGTCGGCGAGGATTTCCAGCATTTTCAAAAGCTGTTTTTCGTTACCGGTGAGGGTTTCGTCCCACAGGTCGAACAGTTCTCTGGTTTCTGCCAGGGAGAAGCCCATGCGCTTGCCCCGGAGAATAAGCTTCAACCGAACCCGGTCTTTGGTGCTGAAGATACGGGTTTGGCCCCTTCGGGTGGGCCTGAGCAAGCCCTGATCCTCGTAGAATCGGATGCTTCGGGTTGTCACGTCGAACTCCTGGGAGAGCTCGCTGATGCTGAAGGTTCTTTTTTCGTTCATCACGATTTCCTTTTTAGACCAAGGTTAGATAAAGTTTACGTAAACGTAAAGTAGTTTTCTGGTCCGATTTTGAACAAATACAATCCTGAGAATAGGAGTGCATGATGGAATTCAAGAATGTGGCGGCCATTGTAACAGGCGGGGCTTCCGGGCTGGGCGAGGGCGCGGCGCGGGCTTTGGCGGCGGCCGGGTGTAAGGTAGCGATCCTGGATCTTCAGAAAGAACAGGGCGAAAAAGTGGCGGCTGATATCGGCGGGATCTTCCTTGAGTGCGATGTCAGTTCGGCGGAAAGTGCCGAAGCGGCCATCAACGCCGCGCGTGAAGCTCATGGCCCCTGCGGTGTTGCGGTTAACTGCGCAGGTATCGCGCCGGCCGCGAAGATTCTGGGCCGGGAAGGGGTGATGCCGCTGGACAGCTTCAGCAAGGTGATCCAGGTAAACCTGATTGGCACCTTCAATATTCTTCGCCTGGCCGCAGCGGACATGGCCCAGCGTGAGCCAAACGCCGATGGCGAGCGGGGTGTGATCATCAATACGGCTTCTGTGGCGGCTTACGAAGGCCAGATTGGCCAGGCTGCCTACAGCGCCTCCAAGGGCGGTGTGGTGGCGTTAACTCTGCAATCGGCCCGCGAGCTGGCCCGTGAAGGCATCCGCGTGAACACCATCGCCCCCGGCCTGTTCATGACGCCGATGATGGCCGGAATGCCGGAAGAAGTGCAGGACAGCCTGGCGGCAACACTGCCGTTCCCCAAGCGCCTGGGCAAGCCGGAGGAGTTCGGCATGATGGTGGACCAGATGGTGCGTAACCCCATTCTGAATGGCGAAGTGATTCGCTTGGATTGTGCCCTGCGCATGGCGCCCAAGTGAATAGATGAAAACCGCCCGCCAAAAACGGGTTCCGGTAACAGGATTCGCCACAAGCGAACGAATAACAACAGGTGAATGATATGACCAACCACGTCGATCAAGAAGAGCTGGCCATGTTTCGGGAGTCAGTGATCAAGGTGCTCGAGGCCGAAGTGAAGCCTCACTATGAGGCTTGGGAGAAAACAGGCATTGTGCCGCGAGAGCTCTGGAATACCCTTGGCAACGCCAGCATGCTGTGTGTTGACGTGCCGGAAGACTGCGGCGGCATTGGCGCGCCTTTCCAGTTTTCCGTGGTGGTGGGTGAAGAAATGGCCCGCATGGGCTTCGGGGCTTTGTCGACCAACGTGATGGTGCATTCGGACATCGTGGCGCCTTACCTCAGCCACATCGGCAACGAGGCGCAGCGCCAGCAATGGTTGCCCAAAATGGTTTCCGGTGAAGCCGTCGGCGCCATCGCCATGACCGAACCCGGCGCCGGCAGTGACCTGCAGGCCATGCGCACCAGCGCGGTCAAAGATGGTGATGACTACATCCTCAACGGCTCCAAAACTTTCATCACCAACGGCCAGCACGCCGACATGGTGATCGTCGCCGCCAAAACCGACCCCAAAGCCGGTGCCCGTGGCATTAGCCTGTTCCTGGTCGACACCTCACTACCGGGTTATAGCAAAGGCCGTAACCTGGACAAAATTGGCCAGCATTCCGGCGATACCTCCGAGATGTTCTTCTCCGACCTGCGCGTGCCGTCATCCGCCCTGCTGGGCGAGGAAGGGCAGGGCTTCATGTACCTGATGCGAGAACTGCCCCGAGAACGCCTGGTAATCGGCGCCCTCGGCGTCGCCGCCGCCCGTGGCTCCCTGGACCTGACCATTGCCTACGCCCAGGAGCGGGAACTGTTCGGCCAGAAGCTCAGCCAACTCCAGAACACCCGCTTCGAAATCGCCTGCATGGAAACCGACTACCGCATCAACAAGGCGTTTGTTGACCAGTGCATCCGCGAGTACGAAGACGGCAAGCTGGATGCGCCCACGGCGTCGATGGCCAAGTACAGCGCCACGGAGATGCAGTGCCGGGTAGCTGATGGCTGTTTGCAGTTATTTGGGGGCTACGGTTACACCACCGAATATCCGATTTCCCGGAACTTTATCGACGCTCGGGTGCAGAGGATTTACGGCGGTACCTCAGAAGTGATGAAGGAAATAATTGCGCGGTCAGTACTTGGTCGCTAACCGCGTATTCCTATTTCGGACAGACTTTAACGTTGGCCGGCTGGGTGTGGGGAGGTCTTTCAGGGACCGTCAAAAGCCATGGATGGCTTTTGCCGAGCGTACAGGGATGTATTTACAGCGTGTCCCTGAAAGACCTCCCCACACCCAGCCGAAAACTAAATATTGAGGACAATCGCCATGAACGGTAACGACATAGTAATAGCCGGCTCCGCCAGAACCCCGATGGGCGGAATGATGGGTTCTTTGAGCTCGGTGCGCTCCCCGGAACTGGGTGCCGTTTCGATCAAAGCCGCCATTGAACGCGCAGGATTGCAGCCGGCAGACATTCAGGAAATTATCATGGGCTGCGTACTGCCCGCCGGCCTCGGCCAGGCACCCGCGCGCCAGGCATCCCGCGCCGCCGGTATTCCGGACAGCAGTGGCTGCACCACCATCAACAAAATGTGCGGATCCGGCATGCAAGCCGTCATCATGGCCCACGACCAGATTAAAGCCGGTACCAACAACATCATGATCGCCGGCGGAATGGAAAACATGAGCCAGGCACCCTACCTGCTCCCCAAAGCCCGCGCCGGCATGCGCATGGGCCACGGCCAGGTGATGGACAGCATGTTCCTGGACGGCCTGGAAGACGCCTACGAAGGCGGCCTGATGGGTGTGTTCGCCCAGCGCACCGCCGATAAATTCAACATCACCCGCCAGGACATGGACGAGTTCGCCATTGGCTCCCTGCAAAAAGCCCTGACGGCGATCCAGAACGGCTGGTTCCAAGATGAAATTACCCCGGTGACGGTCTCTGGCCGAGGCGGTGATACCGAGGTCGACGCCGACGAACAACCCGGCAACGCCAAACCCGAAAAGATCCCGCAACTGAAACCGGCCTTCGCCAAAGACGGCTCGGTCACCGCCGCCAACTCCAGCTCCATCAGTGACGGCGCCTCTGCCCTGGTACTGGCCTCAGCGGCCGAAGCCGACGCCCGCGGCCTGATCCCACAGGCCAGAATCGTGGCCCACGCCACCCACGCACAGTTGCCCGCAGAGTTCACACTGGCGCCCATCGGCTCCATCGAAAAAGTGCTCAAGAAAGCAGGCTGGACGCTGGATGATGTCGACCTGTTCGAAATCAACGAAGCCTTCGCGGTCGTCACCCTGGCCGCCATCAACGAGCTGAAACTGCCCGCCGAGAAAGTAAACGTCCACGGCGGCGCCTGCGCCTTGGGCCACCCCATTGGCTCCTCCGGCTCGCGGATCATCATCACCCTGATCAACGCCCTCAAACAGCGCGGCCTGAAACGTGGAGTTGCTTCTCTCTGCATCGGTGGTGGTGAGGCTACTGCTGTGGCCTTTGAATTGATCTGACTTGGGTGAATGACCTCTTGTAGCCTGCCTGTTTTCGGGGGCGGGCTGCGGGGTGGCCGCCCACCAATCCAAACCCCGTTGACCCGAGTCATGCAGCGTAGAAGCTGATTTGCTAGGCTTCGTTTCAAACAAGCCGAACCCACGAGAGCAGAGCGCTGTGAAAAAACGCCACGAATTTATTGAAGAGTCGCGAAAGCAATGGAGCTCAGAGCCCGCTTTTATATTCTCCATGGCGGCGGCAGCGGTGGGGCTCGGGAATCTGTGGCGCTTCCCCTACATGGTGGGGGAGAACGGTGGCGGCGCCTTTGTGGTGGCGTATCTGCTGGCGCTGGTCGTGGTGGTTCTGCCGATCATGATCCTGGAAGTTGCTGCAGGCCGGCTGTCTGAGGGCAGCACGGTTCAGACCTTTCGGCAGGTCAATCGGTTTGGGGCGATTTACGGCTGGTTTGTGGTGCTGATAACCATGGCCATCACCAGTTATTACCTGGTCATCACCGGCTGGACCCTCGGGTATGCGGTAGACGCAGCCACCAACGATCTCCGGGTGTTCAGCGAATACAGCGAAGGCTATAACTCGCTCTGGTACTTCCTGATTGTGACGGTGCTGGCGGCGATTATTCTGGCCCGGGACGTCAAGGCCATCGAAGTATTCTCGAAAATGCTGATGCCGGTTCTGTTGCTGGTGATGATCGGGCTCATGTTGTTTGCCTCGACCACGCCCGGCTGGGAGCAGACCAAGTCGTTCTTCTTTGATGTGGACTGGGGGCGCCTCACTGACGGACGTTTATGGGCCTTCGCCTTTGGTCAGGCGTTCTACACCCTGGCCATCGGCCAGGGCTATCTGGTGACTTACGGCAGCTTTATTCCCCGCAAAACCCACGTGCCGCGCGCCTGTCTGGTGGTGGCCGGCACCGAAACCAGTGTGGCCCTGCTGGCAGGGTGGATGATTTTTCCGTTCGTGTTCAGCCTGGGCATGGAGCCTACCGAAGGCAGTCAGTTGGCGTTTGTGACCATGCCGCAGGTGTTCGAGGATATGCGTGGGGGCTATTGGGTTGGCATTCTGTTTTTTGGTCTGTTCTTCATGGCCGCATTCAGCTCCAGTTTGGCGGGTCTGAAGGTGATGATTGCGGCGGTGGCAGAAGAGTTTCGCGTGAGCAATGCCAAGGCTGTCACCCTGGTAAGCCTCGTGATGGTGGTGTTGGGCACGGCCTCCGCCCTGAGTTTTACCCCTCTGGAGTGGACCATCGCCGGCGAGCCGGTGTTGGATGTGATTGATCGGGTGGCAGGCGGTAATGTGATCATATTCTCCGGTGTTCTGGGGGCCGCGCTGTTTTGCTGGTTTATTCCACCGGGGCGTATCAGGACCGTTCTCGGTACCGAGAGTCGTTGGTGGGAATGGCGAATGTACCTGGTTGGGCGTTTCTTGCCCGTACTGGTAATGCTTTGGGTTGTGGTGACTTATGCGCTCAATCAGCTTGGCTTGTCACCTCAGTAACCCGGAACTTGCGAGCGTCGAGTTTCAACTTTTTCAGCCGTGAGGTGAGGGTGGTTGGCTTTACGCCAAGCAGCGCGGCGGCACCGTCAGCGCCGAAGACTCGTCCTTCGGTCATTTTTAATGCTCGCATCAGATTCTGCGCTTCCAGCTCTCGCAGCTGATCTTCGGTCAGCAGGTCACCGTCGAAGTGGCGGGCTGGGATGGTGGTGCCTGTGGGCTGCGCTGTGCCGCTGTCAGGGTTGGGGAGGTCGAGATCGAGCCGGCCATCGGCCGTGATCACCTGTCGCTCGATGACGTTCTCCAGTTCCCGAACATTGCCGGGCCAGTGGTAGGTCTTGAGGATTGCGACGTCCCGATCGGTCAGAGCCAGCAGCGGGCGGTTGAATCGCTGGCAGGCACGGTTGAGAAACTCCTGGGCCAGCATCGGTATGTCCTCAAGCCGTCGGCGTAACGGAATAGACTCAATGGGAAACACGTTGAGCCGGAAGTACAGATCCTCCCGGAAGGTCTTCTCACGAATCTCTGTTTTCAGATCCCGGTTGGTGGCGGCGATCACCCGCACATCCACTGCTCGGGTCTTGTTCTCGCCCACGCGCTCGAAGTTTTGATCCTGCAGTACCCGCAGCAACTTGCCTTGTAGCTCGAGCGGGATCTCACCCACCTCGTCCAGAAACAGCGTGCCGCCGTCGGCCAGTTCAAAACGGCCGATGCGGTCGTTGATGGCCCCGGTGAAGGCGCCTTTGATGTGGCCAAAGAACTCGCTTTCGAAAAGATCTTTCGGAATGGCCGCGCAATTTACCCGAATCAAGGGCCGGTCACGGCGTGTGCTGGCCTGGTGAATGGCGCGGGCGATCAGTTCTTTACCGGTGCCGGATTCGCCGGTGATCAGCACGTTGGCATCGGTTGGCGCGACCATGCCAATGCGCCGCACGATGACTTTGATCGCATCGCTTTGGCCCAGTATCTCGTGAAAATGGAATTCGGCGCTGAGCTCTTCCTGCAAGTAAGCGTTTTCCATTTCCAGGCGGCGTTTCAGGTTTTCCACTTCTTCCAGTGCCTGCTGCAATTCCTGTTGCGCTTGCAGGCGCGGGGAGATGTCGCGGAACACGACAACGGCACCCACGGGGTGGCCGTTATCCAGGATGGGCGTGCTGGTGTATTCCACCGGGAAGCCGGTGCCGTCTTTGCGCCAGAACCAGTCGTCGCCTACCCGCTTGATGCTGGCATCCCGAAAGGCGCCGTAAATAGGACAGTCTTTTAACGGGAACAGGCTGCCGTCTTCATGGGAGTGATGCACCACGCGGTGGATTACCCGGCCCATCAGCTCGTCCATGCGCCAGCCCAACATTCGCTCGGCCGCCGGATTGGCGAAGGTGGTGCGACCTTCGGCGTCTACGCCATAGATGCCTTCCCCAACGGCGTGCAGGATCAGCTGATTCTCCCGCTCCATATCCTTGAACAGTTCCTCTACCCGCCGCCACTCCAGCAAGCCACCCCGGTGGTAATGGTTGGCCTCGTGGCGTTCCCGGAGTGTTCTGAGTTGCCTCCGGTCGCGCAGCAACAACAAAACAGTCTGGGATTCCGCTTCGCCGACGCAGGACGATGAAATCTCAAGCTCGACGGTGTGGCCATCGCGATGTTGCAGGCTGAAGTCCCGGCTCCAGCCGTGGCTGCGGAACAGGGTTTCTTCCGTAAAGTTGATTAGCTGCGGGCGCTGGTCGGGAAACATCGGCGTGCAAGGGCTGTTGGCGATGGACTGCCGGTCTGTGCCGGCCATTCGTCCCATGGCGCTGTTGGCGGCAAGAATCAGATCCTGTCCGGCATCCACCAGCAAGGCAGCCTCGGGCAGGTGGTCGATCCAGCGATAATCATCAGGGGAATAGGGGGGTGTCATGTCGGGCATCCGGTTGGGTCATGACGTATCCCAAACAAACCCTGTGCCAACTACGAGAAATCGGAGTAATCACTACGATAAATCGTGTAATACGAAATATCGTAGTGATGAGAAGCTTTGAAGTTTCTTAAAGTCTTTTTAAAACAATGAGATAGGAATTCAATAAAAGTTGGCACGAACCCCGCTATAGCTTACTCAGAAAGTGCGAAAGTCCGAGATTCCGAATTTAAACGGGCTGAGCATAACAATTGTTGCACCAATAGAGTGCAAAATTCCTCTGAGAGTAGGGAGAGTGCCCCATGACCACAAAGAGCCTTGGTAACCCGTTTGATGGCGATCAGTCACTGATCCATGCGAAAACCTGTGGTTGCCCGGAGTGCCAGCCCGGGCAGGAGATGCCGTCGGTATCACTGAACCTCCAGCAGCCGGCGACCCCGGACTCGGCAGCGGCGATGGACTCCGAAGCCATGATGGATCGGGCGATTGAGAGCGCCGTGGTGCGCTCGGTGTTCGGCCACAACGATCACAGCCGTCGCAGCTTTATGAAGATGATGGGAACAGGCACGGCTGCTGCGTTGCTCGGCTCGGTGTTCCCGATGGAAAAAGCCAAGGCGGCGGTGAAGGAATCGCTGGGCAAGCTTGAGAAAACCAAGCTGAACGTTGGCTTTGTACCCATTACCTGCGCCACGCCGATCATCATGGCGCACCCGATGGGCTTCTACGAGCGCTATGGTCTGGACGTGACGGTCAGTAAAACGGCCGGTTGGGCGGTGGCCCGGGACAAGTCCCTGAATGGCGAATACGATGCCTCCCACATGCTCACTCCCATGCCGCTGGCCATGACCATGGGTGCGGGCTCCACCGCCAAGCGCTTCATTATGCCGGCGGTTGAGAACATCAACGGCCAGGCCATCGTGCTGCACGTGGACCACCAGGACAAACGCGACCCGAAGCAGTGGAAAGGGTTCAAGTTCGGCGTGCCCTTCGAATACTCCATGCACAACTTCCTGTTGCGTTACTACCTGGCCGAGCACGGTATTGATCCGGACAGAGATGTGCAGATCCGGGTGGTTCCACCACCTGAAATGGTTGCCAACCTGCGTGCCGGCAACCTGGATGGCTACCTCTCACCAGACCCGTTCAACCAGCGGGCGGTTTGGGAGAAGGTTGGTTTCATTCATATGCTGACCAAAGACATCTGGGAAGGGCACCCGTGCTGTGCCTTCGCCTGCAGCCAGCAATTCGCCAGCGAAAACCCCAATACCTACGGTGCATTGCTGCGCGCGATCATTGATGCCACCCAGTACTCTCAGAAAGCCGAGAACCGCAAGGAGATCGCCGAAGCGATCGCCCCGAGAAACTACCTGAACCAGCCGGTGCCAGTCATTCAGCAGGTACTGACTGGCCGGTATGCCGACGGCTTGGGTGAGGTGAAGGATGATCCGGCTCGGATCGATTTCGATCCCTTCCCCTGGCACTCCATGGGCGTGTGGATTCTGACCCAGATGAAGCGTTGGGGTTACATCGAGGGCGATGTGGACTACCGGAGCATCGCGGAACAGGTCTATGTGGCCGGTGAAACCCGCAAGGTTATGGAAGAGCTGGGTTACAGCGCTCCCAGAGAGACCTATAAAAACCACACCATCATGGGCAAGACCTTCGATCCGGCCAAGCCGGAGGAGTATGTCCAGAGCTTTGATATCCGGAGGTCCTGATCATGGCATCGACTAGCGTACGTGCAGGCATGCTCTCCCTGGTGTTTCTGGTGCTGTTCCTGGGTATCTGGGAGTTCGGTACCCAGGTGATTGCACCCCAGCAGGGTGAGCTAAGTGAATACGAGCTTTTGATGGGGGGCGCTGATCAGGAGGCTCGTGTGCCGCCGCCATCAGAAATTATCCGGCATGCCGTTGCCGAGCTGTCAGACCCGTTCTACGACCGGGGCTCGAACGACAAGGGCATTGGCACCCAGCTGGCCTATTCCATTTACCGGGTGCTGACCGGGTTTCTCGGGGCCATGGCCGTGGCCTTGCCCCTGGGTTTTCTGATCGGCATGTCGCCGCTGATGTACAAGGCACTGAATCCTTACATCCAGGTTCTGCGGCCTATCTCGCCCCTGGCCTGGATGCCCCTGGCGCTGTTCGTGATCCAGGATTCGGAGCAGTCGGCCATCTTTGTGATCTTCATCTGTTCCATCTGGCCAATGCTGCTGAACACCGCTTTTGGCGTAGCCAATGTGCGCCAGGACTGGGTGAATGTGGCGCGCACCCATGAACTGAGCCCGATCAAAACCGCTGTCACGGTGATCCTGCCTGCCGCAGCACCCACCATCCTGACCGGTATGCGCATTTCCATCGGCATTGCCTGGCTGGTGATTGTGGCTGCAGAAATGCTCGTTGGTGGCACCGGTATTGGTTACTACGTGTGGAACGAGTGGAACAACCTCGACCTGGCCAGTGTGATCTTCTCCATCCTGATGATCGGGGTGGTGGGCATGCTGCTCGACCTGGCGCTGGGCAAAGCCCAGAAGCTGGTTGAATACAAAGAATGAGTGGGCCGGGCGCCTGGTTAGTCGCGCCTGCCAAACCCCTCCGACTGGAGAACTGTTATGAGTAAGTCATTCCTGGAAGTAGATGGCCTGTCGAAGGTTTACCCCGATGGCCAGGGCGGTGATCTGACTGTATTTGAAGACATTCGCTTTGCCCTGCAGAAAGGTGAGTTTGTTTGCATCATCGGCCATTCTGGCTGCGGCAAGTCCACCATTCTGAATGTGCTGGCGGGTCTGGATGAATCCAGCTCTGGCAACGTGGTGATGAACGGTAAAGAAGTAAAAGGCCCGGGCCTGGAGCGGGGCGTGGTGTTCCAGAACTACAGCTTGCTGCCCTGGAAGACTGCGCTGAACAACATCATCTTTGCGGTTAAGGCGCGCTGGCCGAGCTGGTCCAAGGACAAAGTGCGGGAGCACAGTGAGCGCTACCTGAAAATGGTCGGCCTGGATCATGCCATGGACCGGAAACCTTCTCAGCTTTCCGGCGGTATGCGCCAGCGTGTCAGTATCGCCCGCGCTTTCGCCACGCAACCTGAGCTCTTGCTGTTGGATGAGCCTTTCGGGGCGCTGGACGCGCTTACCCGCGGGGTTATTCAGGACGAGCTGGTCAAAATCTGGGAAGAAACCCGCCAAACGGTGTTCATGATTACCCACGATGTGGACGAGGCTATCCTGCTGTCTGATCGCATCTTCCTGATGTCCAACGGCCCCAATGCCCGCATTGCCGAGAGTGTGAGGGTGAACCTGCCCCACCCACGCTCCCGGGCCACCATTTTCCAGAACCCTGCTCACCAAAAGATCCGGCACTACCTGGTGGATTTTCTGGTGAATCGCAGTGGCTCGGCTCAGCCCGACGAAGACGGTACCCCGAAAGTGATTGACCCTAGCGACGGTGACGCAGTGCCCCAGAGGGTGGCGGCTGAGCCGGAAGCCGAAACTGAAACCACCGCGAAAGCGGTAAATGCCTGACCTTGATTGCTCACAAAGAGGAAATGACCATGATGAACAAAGAACTGATGACCGCAAAAATCCTGGAAGCCAAAGTGTCCAAGGGTATGACTTGGGAAGCGATTGCTGAGGCCGTTGGCTTGTCGCCGGTGTTCACCACCTCGGCGTGCCTTGGCATGAACAGTCTGACCGAGGATAAGGCTTTCGTACTGTGCGAGACCCTGGGCTTGGACAAGCCGATAGCCGAAACGCTGCAGGTTTGCCCGAAGAAGTCCTGGGAAGGCGGTATTCCGCAAGATCCGTTGATCTACCGTCTGTATGAGATGGTGGGCGTTTACGGCGACACCATGAAGGCGCTGATCCACGAGAAGTTTGGTGACGGCATCATGAGTGCCATCGACTTCACCATGGACATTGAGAAAGAGGAGAACCCTAAGGGTGATCGTGTGGTGGTGACCATGAACGGAAAGTTCTTGCCCTATAAGGCTTGGTAAGTATCTGGTCTTGAGATTGCCCGCCCCCAGCCTTCTGGTTGTGGGGCGGGTACGCGGGGTGTGGGGTATTTTTCTTCTGGGAAAAACAACTCGCTTCGCTCAGACATCTTTTCCCTGCCAGAAAAATACCCCACACCCCCTACCGACGTACAACTCAGGAAGCCCCACCGGAGCCGACCTTACAGGCGAAGTCGAGTGGGACAACAACACTAAGGCAGGTCGGTAACAGCCCCAGTCGATGCAGAGCTAACCACCCTGGCATATTTGGCCAGAACACCTCGTGTGAATCTTGGTTCCTGTGGCGTCCAGGCTTTGCGCCGTTTCTCCATTTCTTCGTCAGAAATCTCCAGCAGGATCGAATTGTTGATTGCATCGATGGTGATAGTGTCGCCATCTTCCACCAGTGCGATCGGCCCGCCAACTGCAGCTTCCGGGGTGATGTGACCGACCACGAAACCGTGGCTGCCGCCGGAGAAACGGCCGTCGGTGATCAGTGCAACATCACTGCCCAGGCCCTTGCCCATGATGGCGGAGGTGGGGCTGAGCATCTCCCGCATGCCGGGGCCGCCTTTGGGGCCTTCGTAGCGGATAACCAGCACATCGCCGGCCACGACGGTGCCGTCGAGAATGCGATCCTGGGCTTCTTCTTCAGAATGGAACACCCGTGCCCGGCCGGAGAAGTGGGTGCCTTCTTTGCCGGTGATCTTGGCGACGGAGCCTTCCGGTGCCAGGTTGCCAAACAGAATGCGCAGGTGGCTGTCTGCTTTGATGGGGTTCTCAAAGGCTCGGATGATCTGTTGGTCTTCCGGATAAGGCTCTACGCCAGCCAGGTTTTCGGCCAGTGTTTGTCCGGTCACGGTCATGCAGTCGCCGTGCAGCAGGCCGCGGTCGAGCAGCATCTTCATCAACGGCTGAATACCGCCAATGGCAACCAGTTCCGACATCATGTAATGGCCTGATGGGCGCAGGTCGGCCAGCACCGGAACCTGTTTGCCAATCCGTACAAAATCTTCCAGCGACAGCTCCACGCCGGCTGTGCTGGCCATGCCCAGCAGATGCAACACGGCGTTGGTGGAGCCACCCAGAGTGATCACCACGGTAATGGCGTTTTCGAACGCCTCGCGGGTCATGATGTCGGACGGTTTGATGTCTGCTTCCAGCAGCTTCAACACCGCCGCACCGGCGGCCTCGCAATCGGCAAGCTTGGTGTCAGACACCGCATTTTGTGCCGAGCTGCCCGGCAGGCTCATGCCCATGGCCTCAATGGCAGAGGCCATGGTGTTGGCGGTGTACATGCCGCCACAGGAGCCCGGCCCCGGTATGGCCGTTTCCTCTATCTGCTTCACTTCGATCAGGTCCATGTTGCCGCGAGCATGGGCGCCCACGGCCTCGAATACCGAGATGATATCGGTGTGATTCTCGCCGGGCAGGATGGTGCCGCCATACACAAACACCGATGGCCGATTGAGCCGCGCCAGTCCCATCAGGCAGCCGGGCATGTTTTTGTCGCAGCCACCAATTGCCACCAGCCCGTCGAAACCCTCACAACCGGCCACGGTTTCAATGGAATCGGCAATCACCTCCCGCGACACCAGCGAATACTTCATGCCTTCGGTGCCGTTGGCGATGCCATCTGAAATGGTGATGGTGTTAAAAATCAGGCTCTTGCCCCCGGCCGCATCGGCGCCCTTCGCGGCTTCCCGGGCGAGGCCGTCAATGTGCATGTTGCATGGCGTCAGGTTACTCCAGGTAGAGGCAATGCCAACCTGCGGCTTACGAAAGTCCTCGTCCTGAAACCCTACCGCCCTGAGCATCGCGCGACTGGCAGACTTGTTAATGCCATCCACTACCGGTGCGGAATAACGACGTCGTTTGTCCGTGGTCATTAGCAAAACCTCTTAATTAAATGGTGTAAACGGAATCTGTCTCTTCCCAGCGAAACCCAGAAAGCCAATAAGTGCAACAATTTTAGGAAACCGCCCGAACACCCTTAGCCTGAACAACCGCCACCTCCGCCACCGTATGGAGCTTCTCCAGTTGCGATTGCAGCATGGAAACAGAGCGAGAGCCCTCCACAGTGAGTGCAATGTCCAGATGCGCCCCGGCAGATTCCATCGTCATTCGGGAAATTTTGAACCCCCGAACACGAACCACCTGGCATAGCCGCTCCAACGCTGCCGCTTCCTGATTCATCCGGCAATTCACTGTGTAACTGGTCATAGAAGTATCCGCCTGGGGGCTCATGCTGCTGGCTCCTTGGAGTTTGTATTGGTGCGTCGGGTTTCATCAATCATCTCTTTGTTGCTGCCACCGGGTTTCACGATTGGCCACACGTTTTCCTCCCGGTTGATGGCCACGTGCAGGAGCATGGGGCCGTCATAAGCCAGAATAGTTTCGATACCACGGCGAATCTGGTCTGTGCGCTCGATGAACAGGGCCGGAATATCAAACGCCCGTGCCATCGCAACGAAGTCCGGGTTGTCGTCCAGATTGATGTGGCTCTCCCGGTTGTTGTAGAACAGCTCCTGCTGCTGGCGCACCATGCCCAGGCATTGGTTATCGAGAATGATCAGCTTGAGTGGCAGGTTGTAACGCCGAATGGTGGCCAGCTCCTGGGCGTTCATCATGAACGAGCCATCGCCGGTCACGTTGATGACAGTGTTGTTGCGGTTCGCAAACTGTGCGCCAATAGCCGCAGGCAAGCCAAAGCCCATGGTGCCCAGGCCGCCGCTGGTCAGGTGATGGCGCGGGTGATCGAACTCGTAGTGCTGGGCCACCCACATTTGATGCTGGCCAACGTCGCAGGCAATCACCGTGTCATCCGGGGCAATTCTCGACAGCTGACGGATGAAGGCCGGGCCGGCAATCGGTGCCAATGCTTCCTCATTATCGGCAGCTTGAAAACCCCCGGTGGTGAGCCAGGTTTTGCACTGTCTCTGCCAGCTGCTGATCGCCAGTGGCTCGGCTGCCAGAGCCTCGGTAAATGCCGCCAAAATACGGTTCAGGTCGCCACGCATGGCCAGGTCGGCTGGCCGGAGTTTGTTGAGCTCGGCGGTGTCGGCGTCGATGTGGATCATTCGGGCATTGGGTGCAAAAGTATTCAGCGTGCCGGTGGCCCGATCATCCAGGCGGGCACCCACTACAAACAGCAGGTCACACTCATCCACCGCCTTATTGGCGGCCCGGGAGCCGTGCATGCCCAGCATGCCGAGGCTGTGAGGATGGTTTTTGCCCGGGTTGCCAATACCCTTGAGAGTCACAACGCCCGGCAGGGCTGACGCATTGGCAAAGGCACGGAAACTTTCCTCAGCGTGGGCCAGGGACACGCCGCCGCCACTGTAGAGCAGGGGGCGTTTGGCCGAGTAAAGTATGGCCAGTGCTTCGGAAATGCCCGGGCAATGCGAATCTGGCTGAACGCACGTTGTAGCAGCCGGCGCCTCGATCTCTGTCAACTGGATATCTTTGGGAATATCAATCCACACCGGCCCCGGTCGCCCGCTCTGAGCCAGGGTAATAGCTTCTTCCATGATGGCGGGCAGGGCATTTGCATCGTCCACCAGATAGCTGTGCTTTACGATGCCGAGGGTCATGCCCAGAATGTCGGTTTCCTGGAAGGCATCGGTGCCAATCAGGCCGGACGGCACCTGACCGGTGATCACCAGCATGGGGGTTGAGTCCATATAGGCGTTGGCGACGCCGGTGATCAGATTGGTAGCACCGGGGCCGGAGGTGGCGATGCATACGCCAAGTTCACCGCTGGCGCGGGCAAAGCCGTCGGCCGCCAAGGCGCAGGCCTGTTCGTGGCGGCACAGCACGTGCTCCACGCCCACATCGTCCACCAGCGCGTCGTATAGCGGCATGATGCAGCCGCCCGGGTAGCCGAAAACCGTGCTGATGTTGTGGCGGTGAAACGCTTCAAGAATGTGCTGTGCGCCGTTCATGGTCGTATTTCCCTTTTTCTTTGCCGCAAAAAGAAACCCCCGGGACCTTGCGGTGCCGGGGGTTTCTGGTGTCTTGGTCAGGTTGTCGCTATCTCACCTGCTTGTCCACGCAAAAGCCCCCGGACGGTACCACGACCACCAGGACTAGCTTCACAAGGACAACCACTGAGTTGAGATTCATAAAATCGACAGTCTGCTCTGAATTGATCCAAACAATGTGTGTAGAATCTAACCCACGTTTTAAACCGGTTGCAACTGTTAATTGCCGGAAATTTGGCTTCGCCTCTCATATTGAGGGGTTGCCGCCGCCATCAACAAGAATGATTCTGTCGCGAGTAATACATGACGAAAGCAAAACTCGGTTCTCTTGGGCTGTCGCTGCTGATTTTGGTGCTGCTGGTTATCTGGATGGCGACCGGCGAGGTGAAAGTTGCAAGCAACCAGGCACCTGATGAGCCGGAAGAACAGGCCAGGGAACTGACCCGTGTTGAAATCGAAACTCTGGAAGCGACCCGGTACCAGCCAACGCTAAAGCTTCAGGGCCAGCTTGAGCCCTGGAGAGCAGTGATGGTCGGTGCTCGGGTGGCGGGGACGGTAGAGCAGATGCAGGTAGAGCTTGGCCAGCCGGTCACTGCTGGCCAGCCATTACTGACTCTGTCTACCGATGGCCGGGATTCCGTTGTTGCCCGTTGGCGTGCACGAAGCCAGAAGTTGGAGGCAGACCTTGCTGCGGCCCGCCGGCTTAGATCCAGTAATCTGGCGGCTGAAACCGAGATTCTGGGATTGCAGAGTGAATTGGCCGCTGCCAGGTCAGAGCTGGCAGCGGCAGAGTTGGCGGTCACACACCTGAAGCCCAAGGCACCTTTTGACGGTGTGGTTAACCGGCGAGAGGTGGACCAGGGCACCCTGGTGCAGGTGGGCACTCCGCTGGTCGAACTGGTGCAGATCGACCGACTGAAAGCGACCGGCAGAATTCCCCAGCAAACGGTCAAGAATGTCCAGCCCGGTCAGGCCGTTGAAGTGAACTTGCTGGACGGCACCAAGCTGGCCGGGGTGGTGAGCTTTGTTGCCAGTGCGGCCAGTACGGAAACCCGAAGTTTTGCCTTGGAAATTGTTGTCGAGAACCCGGAGCAAAAGCGCGCTGCTGGCGGTACGGCCAATCTGAACATTCTGCTGCCCGAGCAGGATGCCATCTTTATCTCGCCAGCCTATCTCAGCCTGAATGACGACGGTCGTCCGGGCGTTAAATATGTGGATAACGACAACACGGTCGTGTTCAAAACCGTCACCTTGCTGAGCGTTTCAACCAACGGTGCCTGGGTGTCGGGCCTGCCCGATGAAATTCGTCTGATTACCCGGGGCGGCGGCTTTGTGGCTGAAGGCGAGTCTGTCGAGCCCGTTGATCGCTCCGATCAGCGAGGTTAATGACGATGAAGGCACTGATTTCGGCGGCCATGGACCGCAGTCGCACCACCTTGTTGCTGTTTCTGTTTCTCATTTTGGGTGGTATGGCCGCTTATCAGGCGATTCCCAAAGAGTCCAACCCGGACGTCACTATTCCCATGATCTACGTGTCTTTGACGCTGGAAGGGATTAGCCCGGAAGATGCCGAGCGCTTGCTGGTTCGCCCGATGGAGCAGGAGTTGCGCTCGCTTGAGGGCATCAAAGAAATGCGGGGCACGGCGTCAGAAGGTCATGCCTCCGTCATGCTTGAGTTCGATGCCGGTTTCAATCCTGATAAAGCACTTCAGGACGTCCGAGAGAAAGTCGATACAGCTCGCAGCAAACTGCCTCAGGAGGCAGACGAACCGCGGGTGAATGAAATCAATGTGTCGTTATTTCCGGTACTGTCTATTGGCTTGTCGGGTCCGTTGTCTGAGCGGGAGCTGATTACCATCGCCCGGCGTCTTCAGGATGCCATCGAGGCTATTCCGGAAGTGTTGGAAGTTGAGATCGGGGGTGATCGCGAGGACCTGCTGGAGATTGTTGTGGATGCCCAGGTGCTGGAAAGCTATGGCATCGATTTTGACCAGCTGGCATCGCTGGTGCAACGAAATAACCAGCTTGTTGCGGCGGGCTCGCTGGATACCGGTAATGGCCGGATGTCTCTGAAAGTGCCTGGTGTGATTGAGACCATCGAAGACGTCATGTCGATGCCGGTGAAAGTGGATGGCGACACCGTGGTCACCTTTGGCGATGTTGCCATGCTGCAGCGTACCTTCAAGGACCCGACCGGGTTTGCCCGCATTAACGGCGAGCCGGCGCTGGTACTGGAAGTTTCCAAACGCTCCGGCGCCAACATCATTGCAACCATTGAGCAGATCCAGAGCCTGATTGATGAGGCCCGCCCGCGCCTGCCTGACACACTGGACATACGTTACATCATGGATCAGTCGGATGAGGTTCGGGACATTCTGTCGGATCTTCTGAACAACGTAATGACCGCCATTGTACTGGTGTTGATTGTGGTGATTGCGGCCATGGGGCCACGTTCGGCGGTGCTGGTTGGCCTGACCATCCCCGGCGCCTTCCTGACCGGTATTCTGGTGATCTGGAGCATGGGGCTGACGCTCAACATCGTCGTGTTGTTTAGTCTGATTCTGGTGGCCGGCATGCTGGTGGACGGCGCGATTGTGGTGTCTGAGCTGGCGGATCGTAACCTTAGCGATGGTCAACCGGTCAAAACGGCCTGGATAGAAGCCGCGTCGCGAATGGCCTGGCCGGTGATTGCCTCCACCGCGACGACGCTGGCGGTGTTCGTGCCGTTGCTGTTCTGGCCCGGTGTGGTCGGTGAGTTCATGAAGTTCCTTCCGATGACGGTGCTGATCTGCCTGATTGCCTCCCTGGTCATGGCGCTGGTGTTTTTGCCGGTGCTGGGCGGAGTCAGTGGTGGGCGCCGTTCTCATCAAGATGCCACTGAAGGTCGCTTCATGGGGATCTATCGGCAAATCCTGGGCACCTTGTTACGCAGCCCTGGGCTGACCTTGCTTGGGGCATTGATGCTGATCATTCTGATTTATGCCGCTTACGGACGCTTCAATCATGGCGTTGAGTTCTTCCCGAGTGTTGAGCCCGATTCGGCTCAGGTTCAGGTGCGTGCCCGCGGTGATCTTTCGGTGTGGGAACGTGATGCCATTGTGCGACAAGTGGAACAGCGCCTGCAGAACATGCCGGAAGTGAAGGCCTTGTATGCCCGCTCCATGCTGTCGACCAGCACTCAGCAGGCGCCGGATGTCATCGGTGTGTTGCAGTTCCAGTTCAATGACTGGTTTACCCGCCGCACCGCCACCGACATTCTGGAAGATTTCAGAGAGCGTACCGCAGACATCGCCGGCATTGAGCTGGAGTTCCGCAAGCAGGAGGGCGGTCCGGCCGGCGGCAAGCCCATCGAGTTATTGGTCAGTAGCATGGATACCGACGGGCTGGACCGTTACGTCGACCAGATTCAGAACCGCATGCGTGAGCTTGGTGGTTTTGTGGATATCGAAGACGACCGCAGCCTGCCCGGGATTGAATGGCGCCTGCAGGTAGATCGCGAAGCCGCCGCCCGCTTTGGCACCGATGTGCTGAGTATCGGCAGCGCCGTACGCCTGGTCACAAATGGGTTGGTGCTGGCGACCTACCGGCCGGAAGATGTTCGGGATGAGGTAGACATTGCCGTACGGGTGCCCAATAACTGGCGCGAACTGGATCATCTGCAGCGCCAGACGATCAATACGCCCAGAGGTCAGGTGCCCCTCTCAGAGTTTGTCAGCCTTGAGCCCGGGGACAAGACGGGCACGATTGTGCGGGTGGATGGTCAGCGTACCGTTACCATCAAGTCCGATGTGGCGCCGGGTCGGCGTATGGATGAGTTGTTGCGCAGCCTGCAATCGGAAATGCCGGAACCACCAGAAGGCATGAGCATTCGATTCGCCGGTGAAGACGAAGATCAGCAGCAGGCGGCTAACTTTCTGGCCACGGCGTTCCTGGTGGCGATTGGCCTGATGTTGCTCATCCTGGTAACCCAGTTCAATTCCTTGTATCAGACCTTCCTGATTCTGTCTGCGATCGTGCTGTCCACGGCCGGTGTTTTGCTTGGGCTACTGCTGAATGGCCAGTCGTTCGGTGTGGTCATGGTGGGTATGGGGATCATCGCACTGGCGGGTATTGTGGTGAACAACAACATCATCCTGATCGATACCTTCAATCAGATGAAAAAAGACGGTAAAGACGCCTACCAGGCCGCCCTCGAAACCGGTTGCCTGCGCTTCCGCCCGGTGCTGCTGACGGCGATCACCACCATCCTTGGGCTAATGCCGATGGTGCTGGGCATCAACATTGATCTGTTGTCGCCATCACTGGGCTTGAACGCGCCCTCGACCCAGTGGTGGACGCAGCTTTCCAGTGCCATAGCCGGTGGCCTGGCGTTCGCGACCTTTTTGACTCTATTGCTGACCCCGGCCTTGTTGGTTCTTGGGGAGCGATCAGGCCAGCGCTTCCGGGCGCTGGTCAACCGGTTCCGTCAGAGGTAAGGTCAGCTGCGAATACGGCCAGCAAGCTCCTGGGCTTTTGCTGCCATGGCTTCAAGCTCCGGAACTGTGCGCAGGTTGTCTGCCGCTGTCTGGTGCATTGCCTCGGAGATTTCTGCGACTTCCGTTACGTTACGGTTGATGTCTTCGCTGACACTGGTTTGTTCTTCTGCCGCCGTGGCTACCTGGGTGGTGGCGTCATTAACGCTGGCCATGCGCTGGGTTATATCAGCCAGGGTCTGGCGCACGGCATCAACCGAATCGCTGCTCTCCTTGGCGACGACCTCAGAGGCTTGCATGTACTCGGTGGCGTCTCTTGAGCCAGACTGAATGTTGGCAATGATCTCGTCAATTTCGACGGTCGAAGCTTGGGTTTTCGCCGCAAGATTACGTACTTCATCTGCAACCACGGCAAATCCGCGACCTGCTTCGCCGGCTCTCGCGGCTTCAATCGCCGCGTTCAGGGCCAGCAGGTTGGTCTGGTCTGCGATTTCACGAATCACGCGCATTACATCGCCCACGCGCTGGCCGCTTTGAGCGAGATCGGCAACGGTTTTCGCGGAGCTGCGGATCTGGTCTGTCAGGCGGTTCATGCTGGTCACAGCCTGGTTGATCTGGTTGTCCGCCTGGCGAGTCTGATTGGTGGTTTCATCCACCTGGCTGGCAACAGACGCCGCGTGGTTTGCGACATCCTGCGCGGTTGCAGACATTTCATTCATTGCCGTGGCAATCTGGTCAATGCGTTGATGGGCCTGGTCTGACTGCGAAGATACCGCGTCGGCATTGACACGAATCATAGCTCCGGTCTCGGCAAGCTGTTCGGCATTGTGCGTCATCAGCTCACCGGTATCCGACAGGAATCGATGCAGTGCGCGGGCGGTGTTTGCGAGTTTGCCCAGCTCGTCCGGGCGCTTCAGTGTGACCGGGTCTGATAGGTCACCTCTGCCAATCTTGTCGAGTTTTCCAATCAGCGTCTGGGTTGGGCGTACCACAGAGCGCACCAGAACCAGCAAGCAGGCCAGGGTGCCCAGCACAATAGCGACCAACAGTAGGCTGCCCATTAACCAGGTGTTCGCTGCTGAACTCTCTCGTAAGTCGGAAGAATGAGCTACTGCGTCGTCACGGATACTTGTTGCGGCTTCCTGAATCAGGGTGGCAGGTTCTCGGTCGATACCGGCGACAGCGCGATCGCCTGCACCATGCTGATAGCCGGAGGATACGAACGCCTGAAAACCCTCTCGATATGCTTCGCCCATATCCCGGTGCGCACTTTGGAAGCGTTGCATCAGAGATTTTGCATTGTTGCTGGCCAACTGTGGCAGCAACTGATTCAGTTGCTCTTGAATGCTTGCTTCCATATTTTGAAAACTGCGCCAGTACTTTTCTCGCTGACCGTCGTCGCTGCCGCGAATCAGTACATTTTTCCATTCCTGAACCTGGGTTTTGAAGTCGCTCAGAATGTCCTGGGCTTGCATGGCTTGCACCATTTCTTCACTTACCAGGTGGTCGTACTGATTCTGGGTGTTCAGTGAGCTGTTGAAATAGATGGCAGCTACGGAAGCTATCAGCACGTTGGCAAGCAAAACGATGGTGAGGATCCGGTTCAGGATGCTCTTGGAATACCATTGCATGAGGAGGAACCCTGTTTCAGGTGGAGTGAGAGCGGTATCATCCGGAAGCCCGGAGCGTGCAGGCAATTCATACCCTTGATTCATCCTATTATCGGCCATCGACGACAATGCTGAACCCTCTGCGTGAACTTTATCGTGACCAATGGCTGCTGGCGGTGCACAAGCCCGCTGGCTTGCTGGTGCACCGTAGCCCCATCGACAAGCATGAAACCGAATTTGCCCTGCAATATGCGCGGGCGTTGAACGGGGGTGATCATGTGTGTCCGGTGCACCGGCTGGACCGGCCCACCTCCGGAGTGCTGCTGTTTGCCCGCGATCCGGATACCGCCAGAACAGTTGGCCAGGCGATGATGGCGGGGGAAGTGGCGAAAACTTACCTGGCTGTGGTGAGGGGGTGGGCGCCGGAGCAGGGCGATATTGATCACCCACTCAGGGACGAGCCCGAAGACCGTCGTTTGAAGGGGCAGGACATGCCCGTGCGTGAGGCCTTGACCCGCTACCGAAGACTGGCGACCACTGAGCTGCCTGTGGCTATTGAACGCTACCCCACCAGTCGCTATAGCCTGGTGGAGCTGACTCCGAAAACCGGCCGTAAACATCAGCTGCGCCGGCACATGAAGCACATCAACCACCCGATTATCGGCGACGCTAACCATGGCCGTGGCCGGCACAACCGGTATTTTGCTGAGCGGTTTGGTGAGGGCAGGTTGATGTTGGCGGCAACCCGGCTGGCTCTGACGCACCCTGTGTCTGGTGAGGCCCTGGTAATAAACGCCGAGCCGGAAGCAAGTTTTTTGGCGGTGCTGGCGATATTTTCGCCAAATTTCGTTACCTGACAGGTCCTCTTCTGATCAATTAATAAACATTGTGTATCTTTATTTGTCATTTTGCGTTGATTGGTACCGAGCGCGAGCGGACCACGAATGTTTGGTACATAATTCTGGTTAAGCTTATATCAATATAATAAAGCGCTTATCGCTCGAGGCTTAACGTGCCCAGATTCCGTTCATTGTTATTGCTCTTTGTCTGTCTGTGGCTGCCATCATCCCTTCTGGCAGAGCCGGCTGTCTGGGACAAGCACTCCAAGCGCCTGGAATTGGCTCAGTTTGTGGATTACTGGCAGGAAGACGCTCAAACGTCCTTCCAGGATGTCCAGGCCCTGCCGGACCAGGCCTGGGCAGAGGTCGGTGACGAAAGCGCCAGCTTTGGTTATGGCAATGACGTGTACTGGTTCCGCTTCCAGGTGAGCAATGTAACCGGGAACGAAGCGGTCAATTTCATGGAAATCGGTTATCCGGTCCTCGATCACATTGAGGTGTACCTGCCCGGCACTGCCGAAGCGCTCGTTCTGGGCGACAAACAACCGTTTTACGATCGCCCTATTCATCACCGTAATTTTGTTGTGCCCATGCTCTTGCCGCCCGGTGCGACGATTTCTGTGTATCTGAGAGTGGACACCACCAGCTCCATGCAGGTGCCGCTCACGCTCTGGGATCGTGATGCCTTTTATGCTGCCGATCAAGGCCGCAGCATGCTGGAGGGCTTGTACTATGGCGTGGTGCTGGTGATGATCCTCTACAACTTGTTTGTCTTTATGGCAGTGGGTGAACGGAGCTTTCTGTACTACGTGGGCTACATCACCACCATGCCGCTGTTCCTTGCCAGCCTCCACGGCGTTGGCTTTCAATACCTGTGGCCGGAGGGCACCTGGTGGAATGACCAGTCGATCATTGTTTTTCTCAACCTTGTCATTGTCTTCGGTGGTGCGTTCAGCATCCGGTTTATCAGTGTCACGCCTGAGACGCACCCGTGGCTCAATCGCTGGACGATGGCGATGATCATGGTCGCGGGCCTGATGGCCGCGGCGGGACTGTTTGTTCCTTACAAACACATGATTTTGCCAACGATTCTGGTTGCTGCCGTGGGCTGTTCCACCATGCTGGTGCTGAGCGTTGTACGCTGGGTCAAAAAAGACCCGGCCGCCCGCTATTACACGGTCGCATGGGTGTTCATGTTGTCGGGTGGTATTGTGCTGGCATTGAACAAGTTCACTTTCCTGCCGCGGAACCTGCTGACAGAGAACGCAACTCAGGTAGGTTCGGCACTGGGAGTGATCTTGTTATCGCTTGCCCTGGCCGACCGGCTGAACCGTGAAAAGAAACGGTCTTTCGCAGCGCAGCAGCGATTGCTCCGGGAAGAGCGCAAGGCGCGCCTGGCCCAGGAAAAGTCCCTGCGGGTTCAGCAAGAGGCCAACACCATGCTCGAGCAACGGGTTCAGGAGCGGACTCGTGATCTGGAATCGTTGAACGAACAGCTGCTGGAACTCAACGCCAAAGACCCGCTGACCGGCCTCAAGAATCGTGGTCACTTCGATAAAGCGTTCCAGGCGGGGGTAGTTCATGCCTATCGGTTTGAAGAGGTGATGTCGCTGTTGGTGCTTGATATCGACCATTTCAAGAAATTCAACGACACCTATGGCCATCTGGTGGGCGACGACTGCCTGAAGATGGTGGCGCAATGTATTCAGCGCCATGTTACCCGCCCGCAGGATCTGGCAGCTCGCTATGGCGGGGAGGAGTTCGTGGTATTACTGCCTGATACGCCGATTGATGGTGCGGTGAGAGTGGCTGAGCGTATTCGTGCAGAGATCGAGAAAACCGCGTTCCGGGTGTCCGGCGAGATGTTGCATCTGACCATCAGCATTGGCGTTTGTAGTGTCTCACCGGCCCGGGCGGATGCCACCAAAGAGATCTTTGCCTGCGCCGATGAGGCGCTCTATGAGGCCAAGGGCCAGGGCCGAAACCGGGTGGTAGCCAATCAGGCAAAAGCTCAGACCACCAGTACGGCACCGTCAGCATAGTTGTCTGCATGTAGCCGGGAGATCAACGGCCAGGGGTGGTCGGCTTCCAGCGCGTAGGCGATTTCAAGCAACGTGCGCTCATCGCCGTGGTGCGCCATAAACTGCACCGACACCGGCAGGCCGTCCCGGGTCAATCCCATCGGTACCGAGATGGCCGGCGCCCCGGTGGCATTGGCCAGCGGTGTGAAGCAGGCGTAGTGGGTGAGCCGCTCGAATAAGGCGTCAAAAGGAATGGTCGGGCTGAGATGTCCCAATGCAGGGGTGGTTTGGCCAAGCACTGGTGTGAGAACGGCATCGTAATTGGTCATATGCCTGGCATAGTCCTGCTGGGAGCGGTTCAGGCGCCAAAGCGCTGCCGGTAGTTGTAAACATTTTCGCCGGAACATCCGGTCCAGTCCCTGGGTTAGCCCGTCAACTTTCCGTTTATCGAACGCCGGGTGCATCAGTTTTCGGCCCCGGGCTTTCAGACCGAACGCCAGCATGCCCCAGTAGAGTGCGAAGTCATCCGGGAAGGATTTGGCAATGGGAACGTCCATCGGTTCGATAATGTGTCCAAGCTTTTCCAGATACCGCGCGGTCTGCTCGACCGTTTCCCGGGTAACGGGATCGGTTTTGTGGCCGTTGATCGAATCCAGAACCAGTCCAATCCGCAACTGTTTGCGGGAGGGCCCGAATACCTGGCCGATCTCGGGCAGTTTTCGATTGCAGAAGTACTGTTCCGCCGCTGCCATGAAACCTGCAGTGTCACGCACGGATCTTGTGACAACACCGTCACTGACAATGTTGATGGGAAGTGTTTTGGCTGCGTCGTTATCGATTACCCGGCCCCGTGTGGGTTTGAGGCCGACCAGTCCGCAACAGGCCGCCGGTATCCGGATGGAGCCGCCACCATCGTTGGCGTGAGCTACCGGTACAACGCCGGCGGCAACCAGCGCAGCAGCGCCACCGGACGACGCGCCTGAAGAATAGAGCGGGTTCCAGGGGTTTCGTGTGGGCTGTTGGTGGGCTGGCTCTGTGGTGGCGTTAAAGCCGAATTCCGGCAGGGTGCTTTTGCCTAAACACAGGTAACCTTGCGCCAGCATCTGTTGGGCAAAGGGGCTGGTTGTGCTGGCCGTATTCGGTGGCACGGCCGCCGAGCCATGGCCGGTGGGCAGGCCCTGAATATCCGTGTTGTCTTTAATGAACGTGGGCACGCCGGCAAAAGGCGCCTCGGTTGTATCGAGTTTGAGGGCGCGATCCAGGCTGCGGTCATAGTCATCGGTGGCCACACCGTTGAGCACGGTCTGCGCCTGCCGTGCCCGGGCTATTGAGGCCCGGGCGACCTCCAGGGCAGACACTTCGCCGGATCGTATGCGTGCGGCCAGCCCTGTTGCGTCATCTTCGTCAAGGGCATCATCCTGAAAACAATGAAAGGGCGTGGGGCGGCTGTCGGTCATGGTTTGCTCCGGCGGGTTTAATGGTTGAAACCATAACGCACCTTGAAACGTGATGACATGTCATTTCGGGTATCACGGTCGCCGGGTATCGGCGACCGTCGCGCGGATGCGGTATCAGGATGCCTGCTTGCGTGCCGCCTTGATCACATCATAGGCGTGGCTGATGTCACGGGTACGTTCCTCTGCCATTTCCCGCATGCTTTCCGGCATCCCGCGTCCGGCCATTTTGTCCGGATGGTTTTCGCTCATGAGCTTGCGATAGGCACGCTTGAGGTCGGCATCAGATGCGCTGGGTGAAACCCCGAGCACTTTGTAGGCATCCTCAATTTGCTGGCCGGAAGAATAGTTCTTGCTGCCACCGGTCTGCCCTGCATGGGCGCCGCGCAGCATGGCTTCAAGCTGATCAACCTGGCTTTCGGGCAGGCCCAGACCGCGGGCCACACGCACCAGCATGTCGTGCTCGGCCGGATGCACTTTGCCGTCAGCGGCGACTGCCGAAACCTGAACCTGCAAGAACATTTGCAGAAACGCGGGCTGGCGCCCGGAACTCTGTAAAAATTGACGGAGTTCGGCATCCAGATCGAAGTCTGGCGACTTGCCGCGGTTAAAAGCCTCCCGGGCGATACCTTTCTGATCTTCATTAAGGCGGAACCGAGTGAACATCGCCTCGGCCAATTCGATTTCATCCCGGGTAACCACGCCATCGGCCTTGCATAGAGCGCCCATTACGGCGAACACCGATTCGATAAAACTCACCTGAAGGTCCTGGATTTTGCCAATCAGGCGGCTTTTTAACCTTTGAAACAGAAAAGCGCCAATGGCAGCGCCGACCAGAAGTCCCGGAAAACGACCGATGGCGTAACCGATCAGGCCACCGAAAATCATTGCAAACAGCATTCAGACGTCCTTAATGAGTAGATCAGTCCGTAGAATATACGTGTTTTTGATCATCGCTTCATGAACTGGCTTTCATCAACGTCATCAATCTGCTCCGGGCGCAGGTGCTCCCTGGCGTACTGTTGCCATACACCCGAGCTTACAAACAGATCGAATACCTCGGGGTCGATGTGCCCTTTGTCGACCATGTCCGCCATGATCGTGAGTGCCTGTGTCAGGGTTTTGCCCTCTTTGTAGGGCCGGTCTACCGCAGTCAGCGCCTCAAACACATCCGCCACCGCCATGATTTTTTTCGGGATGCTCATCTTGCTGCCGTCCAGGGCGTACGGGTAGCCCAGGCCATCCATGCGTTCGTGATGGGTGCCAGCCAGTCGGGGAACCCTGGCGAGGCGATCGGGCAGGGGTAGCGCGTCAAGCATACAAACGGTTTGCACGATGTGCTCGTTGATCTTGAAGCGCTCTTCTTCGGTCAGTGTACCGTACCGCAAGGTGAGATTGTGGAGTTCCCCCCTGTTTTGGGCGTGTTCCGGCAGCTTCATGTCAAAGCCCCACCGGTTGCGAGGATCGCCTTTACGCACCGGTGGTACAAGATCGCCCCAATCCCGGATGTGCCATGGCTTGTCGGCCAGCAGGGGCTCTTGCGCAGGAAGGGGGGGCTCGGGGATGCCTGCCATCGCTTGTTGTTCGTCGCCAGACAACCCCAGACGATCGCTGAAGTGCCTGAGCCAGGTTCGGCTGCCAATATCACGGATGCGTTGCACATCGTCTTCTGCCATGGATTCGCTGCCGTGATTTGCTTGGGCCAGGAAGGCGAAATCCAGCTGCAGTTGGTCTTGCTGTTTGTCTCTGCGATTGGCGGCCGTCTCGGGGTCCTCCCCGGATAGGCAAGCGTTCAGGCAGTCGATTTCCGCATCACGGTGGAGCACCTCAAAGCGGGTTCGAATGTCGTGAATTCGATTGTGGATGGTTTCCAGTTTAACGGCCTTGTCGACCACGTATTCCGGGCTGGTGATCTTGCCGCAGTCGTGCAGCCAGGCGGCCAGGTGGAACTCATAGCGCTCGTCTTCGGTCATCCGGAAACGGGCGAAAGGCGGCTCGGTGCTTTGCTCTGCCTGCGCAATAAGCATGTGAGCCAGTTTAGGCACTCGCTCGCAATGACCACCGGTGTAAGGAGATTTGGCGTCGATGGCGTTGGCGACCAGGTGGATAATGCCATCCAGCAAGGCTTGCTGGCTTTCGATCAGTTCCCGGGTTTCAATGGCGACGGCAGCCGAGCCGGCAATTTCGTCCACAAAGACAATCAGATCGTCGCTCAGGTTGGTCTGATTGCCGTGTTCAATCTCGATAATCAGAACGCCAATCAATTTTCGGCGACGGTTTCTGAGGATGGCAAACACCGGATGACCCGTTATGTATTTGCGAAGCTCCCGGATAACTTCGTTGTCGTCTGCGTCTGGCGGGATAGGGTGTACTGAGGCAGGCAACTCCAGATCACGGTTAACCGACAACTCCAGTTTATGATCGTGACTGCTGTACAGATACACCGCGCCCCGTTTCTGGCCCACGATGCCGACCAGCTGTTCAAGAATGTCTTTCAACAACTGGTTCAGGTCCTGGCCCCGGTTGAGTACCGTCGAGATGCTCTGAAAACTGCGTATGGTGCGGGCCATGTCGTCCAGGGCAACGCCCAGGGCAGAGGCCTCCCGGATGTGCGAGTTTGAACGAACCTGAGTATCAAACCGGAACCTGGAGAGCCGACTGACCTGATCGGTCAGAAGTTCAATCGGCTTGCCCACCCGGCGCCCCAATAGCCAGCCGACCACCAGCAACATCAGGGCAATGGCGCCGGCGATCAAGGTTTGCCGGGTGAGGGCGGTCCAGACGTCAGCCAGCAACTCATCGGATGGAATGGCAATAACGATGGACAAGGCTTCTCCCGGAAGAGCTTCAAGGGGTTCGCTGATGCCGTACCAGTCGCGGTTGCCACTGCTGAACTGGCTGATGCCTGCTGAACCTTCAGGCTGCAGGGCACTCAGAACCACCCCATCGGGCTTTTTGAGTTGCGACGAACTGGCCAGCAATTCGCCAGAGGCGTTCAGGATGGCTATGCGGCTGTCGGGGGTTTGCTTCAGTTCCGTGAGTTGGGCGCCCAGATCCGTCACGGTCACATCGACGCCGAGTACCGTGGTGGACAGACTGCTGGCTTGTTGCGACAGGGTGAGCCCGGTTTCCCCGGTTGTGAAAAAGACATAGGGCGCCGAGAGCCGGAGGCCCTCGGCTGCCTGAGCGGTCAGATACCATGGTCGTTGCCGTGGATCGTAATCGTAGCTGGGTAACACTCGGTGTTCGACCAGATTCAGTTCGCGGTCGTAAAAACGCCAGATGCCGGTATGGCTTGTGCCATTGCGGACCAGACTCTGTAACAGGAAGTGGCTATCAGCCGGCGCATCCGGAAACTGCGCCGAGCCGGAGCTTTGTAATTTTCGGAACAGGAAGAAATCGCCATTGCCGTAACCGGCGTACACTGCACTGACCACGCTACTGCTGGACAGAATGTCGGCGACAACCGGTAACCTCTCGAGGCGTTGCTCAAGGTTGTCAGCGATGGTTAGTGGATCGTGTCGCAGTACCGCCAGGGCGGTAGACGGGGGTTGGGTAATGGCATTGATCCGGTCATCGACACTGACCGCCAGCTGTCGGGCGGTGGCGCTGGCGGCAGTCACCTTGGCCTGTTCCATGCCTCGGAAACTCTGGCCCACCAGCACAATGGTGAGCACCAGCATGCCCAGGGTAATGGCAGAGGCAATGAGAAAGGCCAGGGAAACCTGAGCGAGTTGGCGGTGTGATTGCATGGGGCTCTCTGCTGGAAATGACATCGTTTTTCTCAGTTTAGACGCTGCGCCTTTGTTGGCCTGGTTTTCTCATGAAATTATTGGCTTATGATGAATGATCTGTTCGATTCTGTGGATGGCGAGAGCTGGCGGGAACCGGTGGCCGAGGGTGTGGTGGTGCTGCGGCGATTTGCCAGTCCCGCTTCATCGGCACTGATGGCGACCGTGGCCGCTATCGCCGAGCAGGCGCCGTTTCGCCACATGGTCACGCCGGGTGGGCATTCGATGTCTGCGGCGATGACCTGTGCCGGTAGCCTTGGTTGGGTTACCGATGCCAAAGGCTATCGATACCAGAGTCATGATCCTCAAACCGGCGAGCCATGGCCGGCCATGCCCTTTACGTTTGCGGAGTTGGCGCAAAAAGCGGCCGAGGACGCTGGATTTCCGGGCTTTGAGCCCGATGCCTGTCTGGTGAATCGTTATCAGCCAGGGGCAAAGATGGGTCTACATCAGGACAAAGATGAACGGGATTTTTCCTGGCCGATTGTGTCTGTATCGCTTGGGCTGCCCATCGTATTCCAGTTTGGTGGGCGCAGGCGCAGCGACCGGCCGCAGCGGGTTCTTCTGGAGCATGGCGACGTGGTGGTGTGGGGAGGGTCTGCCCGACTGAACTATCATGGCGTACTAACCCTGAAGGCCGGCCAGCACCCGCTGACTGGCGGCATTCGCTATAACCTGACGTTCCGCAAAGCGGGCTAGCTCTTACTGCAGCCAGGCGACCAACAGTCCCGCACCAAGTGAACACACCATGGGCACGGCAACCAAAAGACCGGTCTGTCGATTGCCGAGCGCCCAGGCGATGCCGGATTTCATCAGGTTGTTCGCCGTGGCCGCAATCACGATGCCTAACACGGCGACGTTCATGCTCAAGCCATCGTTGGACATCCGGGTCAACGAAAGGGTAATGGCATCGACATCGGCAACACCAGACGCAGCCGCCAGGGCGTAAATGCCGGCATCGCCAAAGCCAGTTTTCAGGAATTCTCCGAGCACAAGAATGGCCGTGAGCAACAGGCCGAATACCAGAGCGGATGACAGATCCAGCGGGTTCTGGGTCAGTGTTGGCTGACTGACCTGGAACTGTCCGGCGTGTTTTTTCCAGATGATCAGTGCCGGGACGTACAGCAAAACGGTCATCACCACGACCGGCCAGATCAGGCTGGGCAGAAGCGCGGTGTTGATCACCAGACAATACAGCAGAATTCGGGGAAACATGGTGCCACAGGCAATCAGGATGCCTGCGGCAAACTGAGGGTGAAACTCGGGATTCTTTGCCGATTGTCGAGAAAAATGCAGAGTTAATGCGGTGGAGGAACTGAGGCCGGCAAACAGACTGGTAAAGAGAATGCCTTTGCGGGCGCCGGCAAAGCGCATGGCAAAATAGCCGACAAATGAGATGGAAGCGATCAGCACCACCATCCACCAGATTTCCCTTGGGTTGAGCACGCCACCGGGCCCCAGCGGTTGGTTGGGTAACAACGGCAGCATCACCACGGAAATCAGTAGCAGCTTGAGTGCGGCATCCAGCTCATGGGCTTGCAGTTTATGCACCCAACCATGAATCTCCTGCTTGTTATCCAGAATGATGGCGGTCACGACGGCAGCGGCAGTCGCAATCACGGGGTCCACGGCCACAGCCACAGCACCAAAACAGAAGGTAAGCAGCATGCCAACCAATCCGGTGATGCTGAAATTGCGGATGTGTTCCAGGCGCTCGCTGTACGCCACCAGGCCCATTGCTACAACACTGAGCAGTAACACCGGGAAGGCCCATACGGTCACTTCCAGTGCAAGCACCGCCGAAATGCCTCCCAGCAGGCCAATAAGGGCAAAGGTTCTGATACCGGCAATGCGCTCCCCGGATTTTTCCTCCCGTGCTCCCCAGCCTCGTTCCAGACCAATAATCGCACCAAGCAGCAGGGCAATAGCTAGCTTGAAGGTGGTTTGATTGGCCGTCAGAAACTGGCTTGCTACATCGTCCATTGAGGCTGATCTCCGGCTGGTGGTTCGTGTGAATACATCATTTTATGCAAGATCGGTGGCCGGGCGCACGCCAAGAAGCCATTGATATGATTCAGACCAAAGACAATACTGGGGGGCGGCGTCACACGACAAGTCACTATGACCAACAAGGCGAGGTATCGATGTTACGAGTAGTAGCCTGTATTGGCGGTTCCCGGGTTGCTCCGGCGGTGTGTGATATGGTCATTCCTGCATTCGTCAGTTCCTGGTGGGCAGTACATCAGCCACCATGTTGAAAACCGCTAAAAACCGTTGGTAGTGATACGGTAAACAGGAAGAAAGAAGCCATGTCTGGTCAGCAGTCTCTTACGTTGTTTGCCCGATGGGGCGCGTTATTGATCTTGGGGCTGCTTACCGGGTGCGCCCGTGGCTTGCCGCCGGTCGACCACGGACCGATCGTGACACTATCCCCCGAGCAGGAATCGTTTGCTATGGATCAACGCAGGGTTCACCTTGATCCTGACTCTACCTACTCTGCCTTCCAGTTGCTCAATACCGGGCGCGATGCCTTTAAGGTTCGCGCCGGGTTGATCGAGGCCGCCAGTCACCGAATAGACGCGCAGTATTACATCTGGAATGACGATGCCAGCGGTCGTTATTTGGCTGGGCGGCTAATTGCAGCCGCTGATCGCGGCGTGGAGGTTCGGCTGCTGCTGGACGACATTAATGTGGCGGGCAAGGAATCGCTGTTTGCCATGATGGAAACCCACCCCAACATTGATATCCGGATTTTTAACCCGTCGCCGTCCCGCAGTGGAGCCGGGCGCTGGTTGTCGTTCATTACGGATTTTGATCGCATCAACCGGCGCATGCACAGCAAAACCTTTGTGGTAGACGGACAGGTGGGTATTGCCGGTGGCCGTAACATCGGTGATGAGTACTTTGATGAGGCTCCGGTGCTGAATTTTCGCGATCGGGACGTGATGGTGCTGGGCCCATTGGCGGCCGGCATGACGGACAATTTTGAGGCCTACTGGCATAACCGTTTGGCGTATCCGCTGGGGCAGCTTTATGCGCTTCCAGAATCTGAAAGAGCGGTAGATAACCTGTCCCGGCTGAGCCGGCAGACGGCGGAGCCACCGGTGTTTAAAGCAACTCTGCCCCAGGACCGGGTCAGTGCTGAGCAGCTGCTGGAGACCTGGTTTGCCAGTATGATCCAGGCCGATGGCGAACTGGTGTTTGATCCGCCACCGGAAGACCCTGAGGCTCCGGCAAACACGCCCAGAGCCACTGCCATGGCGCTGTACGGTCTGATTGAATCTGCCCGGTCTGAAGTTCTGATCGAGTCTGCTTATCTGATTCTGGCAGAAGCACAATTGGAAGGGCTGAATAACCTGAACAATGAAAATCTGAGCGTCACTGCCCTTACCAACTCCCTGGCCACCAACGATCTGGTGCCGAATCATTCTGGCTATGCGCGCTGGCGGCGCGACATGCTGGAGCAGGGCATTACTTTGCACGAGCTGCGCCCGGACGCTCCCGCCTGCAAGCGCTGGGTCACTAACCTTGAGGCTTGCGATCAGGGCATGGTCAGCCTGCATTCCAAGGCAGTGGTGTTTGATCGGGAAACCTTGTTCATTGGCTCATTCAACGTGAATCTTCGGTCGATTTACCTGAATGGAGAAACGGTGCTGATTATTCGCAGCCCGCAGCTGGCCCGAACGGTGGCTGAAGATATTGACGACGCCCTCAAACCGGAGAACAGCTGGCGGGTGTTACTGGATTCAGATGGCAGGGTCACCTGGAAAGCACAGGATCAGCAATGGCATCGTGAGCCGGAGGTCGGCTTCTGGCGCCGGGCTGCGTCGCGGGTATTGTCGTGGTTGCCGATCGAGAAGTACCTCTGAAGCTATCAGGCGACGTTACCCGCGGCCACCCCGGAGGCCCAGGCCCATTGGAAATTGTGCCCGCCCAGATGCCCGGTGACATCCACCACTTCACCGATAAAATACAGGTTGGGCTGATCCAGCGCGGCCATGGTTTTGGACGACAGCTGGCGAGTGTCTACGCCACCAAGTGTGACCTCCGCGGTTCTGTAGCCCTCCGTGCCTGCAGGCCGAATGGTCCAGTTATTCAGCGTTCGGGCCATGTATTCAATGTCGGCATTGCGGCATTGCTGCAACGGCCCGCTCCACCCCTGCAGATCATTGAACGCCTGGGTAAAACGTTTGGGGAGATGCTGGTTAAGGTAGTGGGCCACGGTAGATTGTGGTTTGTCACCGCGCAGTGCTAGCAGATCGTCTTCAACACTTTGTGTTGGTAACAGATTGATGTGCACCGGGTCGCCGGGTTGCCAATAGCTGGAAATCTGCAACATGGCCGGGCCGCTCAGTCCCCGATGGGTGACCAGCATGGGCTCCCGGAAATGCTGCTGATCGTAGTGTGCGTCTACCGGGCAGCTGATGCCCGAGAGCGGCGCAAGCTGTTGTTTCAGTTCAGGATGCAGAGTGAACGGCACCAGCCCCGCCCGGGTTGGTAATACCGTCAATCCGAACTGCCTGGCCACCTCATAGCCAAATCCGGTGGCACCCATGGTCGGGATCGACAAGCCACCGCAGGCGATGATCAGGGATTCGCAGCTCAATGAGCCGGCCCGGGTTGTCAGGGTAAAGCCGGAGGCTGCAGGGCGAATGCCGGACACCGTCGTGTTCATGCGGATCTCTGCGCCGGCCCATTCGCATTCGGTGAGCAGGACGTTGAGAATGTCTTTTGCACTGTCTTTACAGAACAGTTGCCCCGGTGCCTTTTCTTCGTACTCCACGCCATGGCGATCCACCAGATCCAGAAAATCCTGCGGGGTGTAGCGCTTGAGCGCCGAAATGCAGTAATGGGGATTATCAGACAGAAAATTCGCGGGTGTGCTGTTCAGATTGGTGAAGTTACAGCGGCCACCGCCCGACATCAGAATCTTCTTGCCGGGCTTGTTGGCATGATCAAGCACCAGCACTTTGCGGCCCCGGTAACCGGCCGTTGCCGCACACATCAATCCGGCTGCGCCTGCACCGATGATGATGACGTCATAGTGTGATGAAGATACTGCCATTGCCTGCCCGCCGCTGATAGAAACTGGCGGGCAGTATATCAGCCTCAGGGCAGTTGCACGGAACCTTCCATGAAGAACACAGCCTGGCCGGCGATGGCCACGCGATCCCCTTTCAGTTCGCAGCGCAGTTCGCCGCCACGGGCTGAGACTTGTCTTGCTTGCAGCCTGGTTTTGCCCAGGCGTTCGGCCCAGTAGGGTGCAAGTACGCTGTGGATCGAACCGGTCACCGGATCTTCATCAATACCCACACCGGGCGCGAAGTACCGGCTGACAAAATCATATTGCTGCCCCGGAGCCGTCACAATCAGCCCCTGATTGCCCAACTGGGCAAGCTTGCGAAGATCCGGAGCTGCGGACACAACCGCTGCCTCGGATTCCAGAACCACCATGTAATTGGTGTCGTTAGGCACGAAAAACGCCTGGTCCGGTGCGCCCGGCAGGGCTTGGCTAATCAGCGCCGGCGTGGGACGTTGCTCGAAAGCCAGATTCGGAAAGTCCAGCTCCAGCCAGCCATCCGGTGCCTGAGAAACCGCCAGCGGCCCGGACTTTGATTGAAAGCGAACCGGTTGATGAGACCAGGCCAGTTTGTTGAACACCACCCAGGCCGACGCCAGCGTCGCATGTCCGCACAGCGGCACCTCCGCAGTGGGCGTGAACCAGCGGATGTGGAAGTCCGATTCGGCCAGGTCGGGGGTTGCTACCAGAAACGCGGTTTCCGACAGGTTGTTTTCTCCGGCAATGGCCAGCAACAGGTTATCCGATAACCAGTTCTGTAACGGCATAACGGCTGCCGGGTTACCACCGAACAGCTGATGGGTAAAGGCGTCTATCTGGTAGATAGGTGTCTGCATGGTTAGTCCTGCCATTGGATAGCGTGTGGATGTCATGTTTTATTCACGGTGAACTGGCGCAGTTCCTGTTCACCGTAGCAATGAAATTCCGGCAGCGGTGTGCTGCCTCGAATGATCCAGTGTGCCGGCGCAGCCTGGTGTACACGAAAGCCAGCCCGCGCAAGCTTTTGTAAGGACTGCAACAGGTTGGGCTGCACAACGTCGCCGGTACCAACCAGGCCCAGCACGTCCTTGCGATTGCGCGATTGGCGCGGGCGCGTTGTGTCTGCCTTCGGGGCCAGTGCTGAGGGTGTCATAGCTATGATGAAACTCCTTCTTCTTTGAACCGGAATCCATTGTGCTCCTGGCCGGATTTCCATAACAGATTCAGTTAATGTGTTATTGAACCGGTACAGACTGAAGTTATTGAGATCTGTACTGCATAAAATGTGGTCGATCTGTACTGCCGGTTTTATTGGTAGTTCTGGTCCAATAGTGGTCATGGCACGATGGAGCTTCAGGGCAGGGGGTCGGTATGGGTGCGCTCTATAATCAGGTGGCAGACCAGTTGCAGGCGTTGATTGCGGATGGGGTATACCGGACCGGAGATCGTTTGCCGGGCGTGCGGGCACTCAGTCGTCAGTTCGGGGTGAGCGTTTCGACGGTATTGCAGGCCCACCAGACTCTGGAAGCCCGCGGTTTTCTTCAGGCCCGGGAGCGCAGCGGCTATTTTGTGCGCCTGCCTGTCCGGGATGTACCGGAGCCCAGCATGCCGGATCAGCGTACCCGACCGTTGCCGGTGTCGGCTCGAGAAATGACGCTGGATTTGTGCGCGGATGACGAAAAACAGATGGTTCCGCTCGCAACGGCCATTCCCCACCCGGATTACCTGCCGGTTCGGCAAATTCAACAAAGCACGATCTGGGCGGCACGGCGCGGACTGGAGACGCTGGATTACGCCTTTCCCGGCAAGGAGAGTTTTCGGCGCCAGATCGCCCAGCGTATGGCAACTCTGGGGGTGCCGGTGTCTCCGGATGATGTACTGGCCACCAATGGCGCTCAGGAAGCGATTATTCTGGCGTTGCGGGCGGTGACTCAGGCCGGGGACATCGTTGCGGTGGAGTCGCCGTCTTATCCTGGCATCCTGCAGGCGCTGGAAGTGGTGGGCTTGCGAGTGATTGAAATCCCCTCGCATCCCTCCGAAGGCATAAGCCTTGAGGGTTTGCAGCTGGCGCTGGAGCAGTGGCCGTTGAAAGCCTGCGTGGTGGTGCCCAATCACAGCAATCCGATGGGTGCCAGAATGAGCGACGAGCGCAAGCAGCAGCTGGTGTCCATGCTGGCGGCAGCGAATGTGCCGTTGATTGAGGATGATATCTACGGTGATCTCTATCACTCGGGTGAACGCCCGCGCCCGGCCAAAGCCTTTGATCGTTCCGATAATGTTATTTACTGCAGTTCGTTTTCTAAAACGGTATCACCGGGCCTTCGCCTGGGCTGGATGATTCCGGGGCGTCACATGGCCAGCGCCCGGCAGCACAAATACTTCGTCAACCTGGCCACCTCGACCATTCCGCAATTGGCCATGGCGCATTTTCTGGAGCAGGGTGGCTACGATCGTTATCTTCGTCATGCCCGCCAGCATTATCGCGAGGGCATTGAGCGCCTGCGCGGAGCCGTGGCGCGCTCGTTTCCGGAGGGCACGGCGGTCAGCCGGCCGCAGGGCGGGTTTGTGCTCTGGGTTCAGATGCCGGCGGGGGTATCGGGCACGGAAATCTACCGCAGGGCCAGGCTTGAAGGCATCAACGTGGCCCCTGGCCTGATGTTCTCCACCACCAACAAGTTCGAGAATTGCTTGCGGTTGAATGGCGGAAACCCCTGGAGCGAACGCATTGAAACGGCGGTCTTCCGCCTGGGTGCGCTTGCCCACGAAATTCGGGATCAGGCGGTTTGATCGTCTCTCAGCTGCACCGGGTCCAGCAGCCTTGCGGCAATGGCCATGCCGGTTACATCCGGTAGCCGTTCGGCACCCAGGCGCTTCATCACCCGGGCGCGGTACAGGTCGATGGTCTTGACGCTGACGTCCAGTTGCTCGGCAATCTCGCGGCTGGTGTAGCCCTGAGCCAAAGGCAGGAACACATCCCGCTCGCGGCGGGTGAGGGTGCTGATCAGGGCTTCCGTGTCACCATCGGGGGTGGGCTTCTCCGCCGTTGTTGGGGCGCCTTGAAGCGCTTGCTGCACACTGTCCAGAAGCAGCTGTTCGTTGAATGGTTTTTCAATGAAATCGAAAGCGCCGGATTTGAACGCGCGCACAACGATGGCCACGTCGGCGTGGCCGGAGATGAAAATGATCGGAACCTGCAGATCCCGCTTTTGCAGTTCTTCCTGCACATTCAGTCCGCCCAGTCCCGGCATTCGGATATCCAGAATGACGCAGCCGGGCTGACTGCCTGCCACCGCATCCAGAAATTGCCGGCCATCGCTGTAGGCTTTCACTTCCAACCCAACCGATTCAAGCAACCACTGGGTGGATTCCAGCATGCCGGCATCGTCGTCGACCACATACACGGTGTTGGCGGGAGACTGGGGGTTACCGGACATCGGGGGTTACTCCTGAATGGGATTTGTGGCTGCTGCGCGGGTTGCTGGCTGGAAATCGGCAGATCAGTGAGAGTCCGCCGCTATCCGCCGGAATGGCATCGAGAAATCCGCCAAAGCCTTCGATGATGGAGCGGCTCATGGACAGCCCCAGGCCTAATCCTTTGGGCTTGCTGGTATAGAAGGGTTGGAACATCTGACGGATACCTTCGTCACTCAGCCCGGTGCCCTCGTCAGTCACCTGAATCAGCGTTTCCTGCTGCTCATTCACGCAGGTACTGACCACAATGCGGGAGGTCCGTGTGTTGGGCTGGGCCGTGCTGGCCTCGACATTGGCTTCAATACCGTTGCGGATCAGGTTGATCAATACCTGTTCCAAAAGGACCGGGTCGGCCGTGATCGATGGCGAATCTTCGCCCAGATTCTCGTAGAGCCGCACGCCGTTCTTGTCGGCTTCCCACTGGCATAGACGCACCACGTCACTGATGACGGCATTGAGTGAAACCGGTCCCATGCGCTTTTCACCTTTGCGAAGAAACGCCCGGAGCCGCTTGATCACTTCCGATGCCCGGTTGGCGTGGTGCACGATTTTCTGCAGGCCGTCATCCACTTTGGTGAGTTTGTCTGGCTGCTGACTGGCTTCCCTCAGAAAGCGCTGGCTGGCAGAGGCAAAATTGACGATGGATGCGAGTGGTTGATTCATCTCATGGGCAATGCTGGAAGCCAGTTCGCCAAGGGTTGCCAGTCTTGCGGTGTGGGCCAGTTCGTCGGCCAGCATGCGAGTTTGTTCTTCCGACTCCACCCGCGCGGTGATGTCACGGGACACGCTGATCACTTCCACCACGGCGCCGGTGTAGGTTTCGCGAATGGCCCGGCTGGCAATTTCAAACCATCGCCGGCTGCCATTCTTGTGCAGAATTTCCAGCGTCATGGTGGCGTAACCGTCTTCCCGAAGTCGGTGCCGGGTTAGCGCCAGTTGTTCCGCAACCTGGTGGCCCCGAAAAACGGTTTCGAGCGATTGGCCGCGCAGCTCTTCGGGCCAATAGCCCAGCAGTCGCCAGGAGGCTGGTGTCGCATCGATAAAACGGCCATCCGGGGCGTGCCGGGATATCAGATCGGTGGTGTTCTCGGTAATCAGGCGGTAAAGCCGGCTTGAACGCAGGGCTTCTTCCTGAGTGAGTATGTCCTGGGTTGCATCTCGCCCTCGGATAAGCACTTGCTGGCTGACGGGGTCTGGAATGAAACACCACAGGTAGATAATGCTGGCAAAGCGTGACTCTACGTTGTCGATAGCTCTGCCTTGTTCCAGTGCCGATGCCACCAGCGCGCTGGCATTTACCGGCAGTAACTGGTCAGGGGTACCCAGCTGTGCTTTGTTTACCAGAGCATCCGCTGAAGCATTCGTGGTTAGCACATCTGCCCGGGCGTTCACCGTCAGGGTGGGGTGCGGGTCTTTGGCCAGTAGTGGGCTGAAAGCGTTGGGCTTTTTAGATTGGCTCATAGAGTTATAGTAATTATCCTATAATACCATGGTAGAGTTTCTAGTATTGTTGCTGTGTTCTACCATCTTCGGCAATTTGAAGTATAGCGTCTTTCGCTATTTTTCTGAATAAGCCATAACAACAACATCTGAGTTAGAGGACCACGCCAATGACTTCGATCTTTGATCAGGGCCTCGCGCCCCGAAATGCCAATTACGCAGTCCAGTCCCCCGTCGATTTTATCGAGCGCACAGCCAGTGTGTATCCGAATTATCCCGCTATCGTTCACGGGGCTATCCGTCGTAACTGGGCCGACACCTACGACCGCTGCCGCCGCCTGGCTTCTGCGCTGAACGGCCGGGGTATCGGCAAGGGTGATACGGTTGCTGTGATGTTGCCGAACATTCCCGCGATGGTCGAATGCCATTTTGGTGTGCCGATGGTGGGCGCGGTACTGAACACCCTCAACGTTCGCCTGGACGCTGAAGCCATTGCGTTCATGCTTGAACACGGCGAGGCCAAGGTGGTGATCGCCGATCGCGAATTTGGCCAGGTGGTCAAGGATGCCGTTCGTCACCTCGAGCACAAGCCGCTGGTCATTGATGTTGACGATCCGGAATACGGCGAAGGCGTGCAGGTGAGCGATCTGGATTACGAGGCTTTCCTGCAGGAAGGCGATCCGCAGTTCCAGTGGGGTTTTCCAGCTGACGAGTGGGACGCGATCTCACTGAACTATACCTCTGGCACTACCGGTAATCCGAAGGGTGTGGTTTATCACCATCGCGGCGCCTATATCAATGCGCTGGGTAACCAGACTGTATGGTCAATGGGCATGCACCCTGTGTACCTGTGGACCTTACCGATGTTTCACTGCAACGGCTGGTGTTTCCCCTGGACGGTAACGGCCATGGCCGGCACCCACGTGTGCCTGCGCCGGGTGGATCCCGAGAAGATTCTACAGTTGATCCGTGATCACCAGGTAACGCACATGTGTGGCGCGCCAATCGTACTGAATGCGCTGCTAAATGCATCGCCAGAAGCTAAAGCCGGCATTGATCATGAAGTGAAGTCCATGACCGCCGGTGCGGCGCCCCCCGCTCAGGTTATTGGTGCCATCGAAGAAATGG
This sequence comes from Marinobacter excellens HL-55, assembly GCA_001314845.1. GTDB lineage: Bacteria > Pseudomonadota > Gammaproteobacteria > Pseudomonadales > Oleiphilaceae > Marinobacter > Marinobacter excellens_B. Next base: position 15,677 of record LJZQ01000023.1, on the reverse strand, counting down.
GCATCAAGGTGACTCATGTTTACGGCCTGACCGAAGTCTATGGCCCGGTAACGGTGTGTGCCTGGAAGGATGAATGGGATGAGCTGCCCTTGAGAGAGCGGGCACAGATCAAAGCCCGTCAGGGTGTTCGCTATCATACGTTGGGTGGCACCATGGTGGGTGACCCCAGCACCATGCAGCCGGTGCCGAAGGATGGAAAAACCATTGGTGAGATCTTCCTGCGTGGCAACACCGTGATGAAAGGCTACCTGAAGAACCCCTCAGCGACGGAAGAAGCTTTTCGCGGCGGCTGGTTCCACACCGGTGACCTGGCGGTATGGCACGAAGACGGCTACCTGGAAATCAAGGACCGTTTAAAAGACATCATCATCTCCGGCGGCGAAAATATTTCCACCATCGAAGTCGAAGATACCCTGTACCGCCACCCGGCAGTAATGGAAGCGGCCGTGGTGGCCAGGCCGGACGAAAAGTGGGGCGAAACGCCCTGCGCATTCATCACTCTGAAGCCCGAGGCAGGCGATGTGTCTGAAGAAGACATTATCGAATTCTGCCGCGAGCATTTGGCCCGGTTCAAGGTACCCAAGACCGTCGTCTTCTCGGAACTGCCGAAAACATCCACCGGCAAGATCCAGAAGTTTGTGTTGCGGGACCAGGCCAAAGAACTGAACTGATCTCCTGAACGGCGGCACCGGTTGGTGCCACCGACTCTCACCACAAAAACAACATTGACTGGCACCCTGAGTAGGGGTGCCCGGAGGTAGTATTATGCAAATGTTCCACAGAAAAAACGGGGAAGAACAGCCATTCTGGCCCGCTGGTCCTTTTAAAATCCGCCTGCCGTTTGTCCATTACCGCTGGGAATTTGCGGAGATGGTGCAGGCGCTGATCATGTTTGTGGTCAGCCTGGCGATGATCCCCTTGCTTGAAACCTATCTTGGTGTGCCTTACGACGTCGCACTGGCTTATGTGGTTATCTGTGGTATCGGTTTCATGCTGCCGGCGCTGCTGGGTGTGCCCCTGGTTCCAGGCTGGATCACGCCGGGTATTCCTGTGGTTCTGCTGTTCCTGTCGGATTATGAGCCCGGCCCCGAGGCCATTCAGGCGCTGTTTGCCCTGCAGTTTCTGGTCTTCCTGATATTTCTGATTCTGGGGCTCACTCGCCTGGGCAGTAAACTGGTTGAGTGGATTCCGCGCTCTATGAAAGGCGGCATCATTATCGGTGCGGGTATTGCCGCCCTGATGGGCGAGATCGAGGCTGGTGGTCGCCTTGCCAATACACCGATCTCTCTGATCGTTGGTGGCCTGGTCTGCCTGTACTTGATGTTCTCGGTGTCGTTCAAGGGCTTTGTCGATACCAACGCCATCGCTCGCAAAATCGCTAATTACGGCATGGTGCCCGGTATGATTGTGGCCATATTGGTGGGCTTCGCAACCGGTGAGTACGATGTGCCGAATGTGGAATGGGGCATTACCAAACCTGCGTTTGATCAGCTCTGGAACTACCTGCCATTCAGTGTTGGCTTCCCGGATCTGGAGATCTTTCTGTACGCCATTCCAACCGCTGTCATCGCGTACGTAATTGCTTTTGGTGACATCGTGGTTGGTCAGTCGCTGATGAACCGTGTTGACCACCTGCGTAAAGATGAAGACATCGACAACAGCATCGATCGTGTTCATCTGGTAACCGCTCTGCGTAATGGCGGTCATGCGTTCTTCGCTCCATATCCTGGCCTGGCCGGTCCTATCTGGACTGCAGTTACCGCCACTATGGCTGAGCGTTACAAGTACGGTCGTAACGCCATGGATTCTATCTACAGCGGCGGCGGTACGTTCTGGATCACGGGCTTTATTGCGCTGTTCATGCTGCCACTGGTCAGCTTCTTCCAGCCGGTGCTGCCAATTGCTCTGTCTCTGACCCTCCTCCTGACCGGTTATATTTGTTTGATGGTTGGCCTGGAGCAACTGGAGAACAACACCGAGCGAGGTATTGCCGGCACCATGGGTGTGGTGCTGGCAGTGTATGGGGCAGGCTGGGGGCTGGCCACCGGTGCCATCTTGTACTTCCTGATAGAGCGAACTCACTTGCTTGGCTTCACCTCAGACCCGGAAGCACCGGGAGCCGAGAAGTCAAAAGAACACTGAACCTGATGCCGCCGTGTTCGGCGGTGGCATCACCCCACTGTGTGTCCTTGGGAGGCTTGATGCCTCCCTTTTTTGTGCCCGAAATCCATGTAATGACAGTTTGTCATTTTATGACAAGATGTCGTTTATTTTTCAGAATTCGCTTTCCGGGGGCCGGAACGGAGGGTTACACTCAAAGAACTGGTGAATAATTATCCAATGTCGAGTGTTCCAAGAATAAACAACAAGCCGACAAGAGGGGGCCGCAATGACCATCAGTTCCACACCGGACGGTATCGCCGTCAAGCCCAGAAATCTGCGCTTTGAGCTTCAGGATGAGCTGAAAACCCTGTGGCACGGCAACGATGCCTTCCGCACCGCATTCTTTAACGCCTTGTCTCTGCAATTTCCGGATGGTGAGCAGCAGTTTATCAATGCGGTCAGGCTGTATCGGGATCAGATTACAGATCCGAAGCTGGCTGAGGAAATTCGGGGCTTTATTGGCCAGGAAGCCCTGCATAGCCGAGAGCACAAAGACTACAACGACGCCCTAAAAGCCCGAGGCTATAACATTGATGCCCTGGACAAACGGTTTCGCAAGCACATGGAATGGGTAGGGCGATTGCAACCGAATCGGCAGCTCGCGGGTACCTGCGGTGCGGAGCATTACACGGCCGTGCTGGCGAACGCGATTCTGAGCCATCCGGAGTGGATGGAAGGTGCCACACCTACCATGCAACGGCTGTGGCGTTGGCATGCCATTGAAGAAACGGAACACAAGTCAGTAGCGTTTGACGTATACCAGGCCTGTGTTGGCAACGAGCGCTTGCGCCGGATCGTGTTTTTATTTGTGACCTGGAATTTTTGCAAATACACCTTTCTGAACACCTGCAGCCTGCTGAAAACCGATGGCAAACTCTGGAGTTTGGGGACCTGGATTGGCGGGCTGAACTTTCTTTGGGGCCGGCCCGGGGTGCTGCGCAAGTGCCTGCCGGAGTTCCTTGCTTATATGCGCAAGGGCTTTCACCCATGGCAGCAAGATAACCGGGCTCTGGTGCAACAGAATCTGAAAGAACTTGAAGTGTGAGTGCTGAATCCGTGGGCTGAAATTTTCACCAGCTTGTGCAAGACTGTAGAGCGCTAAAATAATGACAAAAAAGGGCACGCCCGTCTGAGGTGTTGCCCGCACCCGGAGACACGTCGCATGCGAGTAGGCCTGATAGTTGATTCTGCCTGTGATCTTCCCTATGACTTTGCCCGCAAACACGATCTTTTTGTTCTGCCAGTAACCGCCATTATTGATGGCCAGACCTACACTGACAAACACGATCCCGTCCGCACCCAGGAATTTTATCAGAGCGGTCTGTTGGGCAAAGGCCATGAGGCAGAAACCCAGGCCTTTACGGTGGAACAGATCCACGATCTGCTCATGGAAAAAATCGTCACAGAGTTCGATATGGCCATCTGTGAAACGGTTACCCGGACCCGCAGCCAGATCTTTCAGAACGCTACCGAAGCGATGAACTCGGTTATGTCCCATTATGAAGGAGCGCGAAAGGCCGCGGGCCGGGATGGCAAGTTTTCCATGCGGGTGATCGACAGCAAACAGATTTTTGCCGGCCAGGGGCTGCTTGCCGCCCATACCCTACGGCTGATTGGCCAGAACGTCTCCAAAAATGCCCTGCGCCAGGAAGTGGAATCGTTTACAGACAAGATCTACACCTGTGTGATACCCCGCGATCTGCACTACATTCGGGAGCGTGCGCGCCGCCGCGGTGACAAGAATGTGTCGGCGCTGGCCGCCTTTCTTGGCAAGGCTCTGAACATTACACCGGTGATCTTCGGGCAGGGCGTTGAGGGCAAATCCGTGGTCAAAACCCGCCATTTCGACATGGCCGTCGAGAAAGTCATGAACTACGCCGCTGCGCGTGTAGACGCGGGCCTGCTGACCCCTTATGTCAGTCTTTCCTGCGGTTTGACCTGGACAGAGATTGAAGACTTGCCCGGGTTGAACCGGCTGCGGGACGCCTGTGAACGGCATGGCGTAGAGTTGCTGCTGTCACAGATGGGCATTACCAGCGCCATTTATGTGGGCCCCGGAAGCATTTGTTTGGCATTGGCCGCTAAAGCTCACACATTCAACGATTTTCAGTAGCGGTTGCCGCCCAGTCGCCCGGACTGGCCCTGTGATACCTTTCCTGACGTAATTCAGGCAAACTCGCCTGCGCCTGGTTCGTGCTAGCCTCATTGTGAAATTCAAGGATCCCCTCAAAGGAAGCTCGGTTAATGACCAAAACCACCCAAAACCTTGTTGATACTCTGTTTGAGGCACACGTCAAACATGAGATGGCCGCTCTGAAAGGGGCCAAGTTGCAGAAGTTTCTGGATCAGGAAGTAGACGAGCTTCTGGATCATGCCGGCACGGTTACATTGAATCGGCTGACCAATGTCGATCAGATCATGGGGGTGATCCGGCGCATTGTTGTGGATATGGAGCTGGACGCCGGCATTCCGGAACTGGCCGCAGAGATGGCCACAGAAGTGATGAAGGCACCGGTGCAGTCAGAAACCACTCTGGGGGAAATTCTGTCTCGCGAGCAAGCCAGTGAATTCTTTGAAGAGGCTCTTGAGCTGCGTAACCAGCGCGAACGGATCATTACTGAGATCATGGCGCATCCGGTGTATCAGGAACTGGTGTCGAACGTGGTGTATCACGGCCTGGTCAATTATCTGTACGAAGACAACATGATTACCCGGTCGGTTCCTGGCGTTGGGTCGATGATGAAGTTCGGCAAGAAGATGGCCAACAAAGCGGTGCCGGGGCTGGATGAAACCTTTGAGCGACGCATCAAAGCCTGGCTGTCAGACAGCTTGCCGGGGCTGATTGCCCGCAGTGAGCAGTTCCTGCACAAGGCCTTTTCGGACGAAGAGCTCAGGGATAGCGTGATGGCGGCCTGGGTTTCACTGGAAACAAAGACGATAGATGAGTTGCAGGACGGGCTTGGCGAGGTGGAGCTTCAGGCGTTCGTGGTGCTCGGTTATGAGTTCTGGCTCAATTTCCGTAAAACCGCTTATTTTGAGGGCTGTGCCCGGGCCGTGGTTGAGCACCTGTTCGTCAAATATGGTGATCGGCCGGTGATGGATTTGCTCCAGGATGTCGGCGTCACACGGGCTGTGATCGTCAACGAAGTGGAAGCGCTGGCGCTACCCATCATTGATGTGCTGCGAGAAGAGGGTTATCTGGAAGCTCTGGTGCGCCGCAGACTGGGGTCGTTCTACCGTTCTGCTGCCGCGAAAAAGCTGTTGGCAGGATCCTGATCCCGAATCTTGCCGTGACCTGACCAAAAAAAGAGCCGGAAGGTGTGAATCTTCCGGCTCTTTTTTTACAGAACGTTGATTAAGGTATCAGCGCTCCAGGTATTGCAGCTTGTTTGGTTTGCCATCCCACTCTTCGGCTTCTGGCAGGGGGTCTTTCTTCTCAGTGATGTTCGGCCACTTGCCCGCCAGGTCGGCATTGATTTCAACAAAGGCCACTTGATCGGCCGGCAGTTCGTCTTCCGAGAAAATAGCTTCGGCTGGGCACTCGGGCTCGCACAGGGCGCAGTCAATGCACTCGTCCGGATCGATTACCAGAAAGTTGGGGCCTTCGTAGAAGCAGTCTACCGGGCAGACTTCCACGCAGTCGGTGTATTTGCACTTGATGCAGTTATCAGTAACGATAAACGCCATAGTCAGATCCCTGGTTCGTAAATATTCAGTCTCATCAGGAGCCTTCGATCACTGGCCCCATCTATAATTAGGTGCGCGATATTGTAGGGAGCGCCTCGTGTGCCCGCAAGCATTCCACTGCTATAACCTTATTACACAGATCAATTCTGGCCCCGTTTCCCGCTATTTTCGCAAAAGTGCCTTGAGCTCGTACAGCTGATTCAGTGCATCCCGGGGTGTCAGTTCATCTACATCCAGCTTGCGCAGCGCCGCCTCAACCTCACTCGGGTCCATGCTCGCAAACATATCGCCCTGAAAGACTGTCTCGCCAGCCGGTTGTTGTGCGGCTACGGGCCGCGCCGGAATGGCCGCCTCTGCGGTGTGTGATGTGAGTGTGGATCCACTGGCGCTGCTGCCTTCCAGATGCGCCAGCTGGGCCTTGGCGTGACGAATCACGTCCTGGGGTACGCCGGCAAGCTTGGCTACCTGCAAACCGTAACTCTGGCTGGCGGGGCCATCGTGCACATTGTGCAGAAATACAATGCTGTCATCGTGCTCGGTGGCGGTCAGATGCACGTTCACGGCGTGCTCCAGGTCATCCGCCAGCTGGGTCAGCTCAAAATAGTGAGTGGCGAACAGGGTATAGCATCGAATTTCTTTTGCCAGATGCTCTGCCGTGGCCCAGGCCAGCGACAGACCATCGAAGGTGCTGGTGCCGCGGCCCACCTCATCCATCAACACCAGGCTGTTCTCAGTGGCGTTGTGCAGAATGTTGGCGGTTTCGGTCATTTCCACCATAAAGGTGGAGCGGCCACCGGCGATGTCATCGGATGAGCCCATGCGGGTGAAAATACGATCCACCGGGCCCAGTACCGCCCGGTTAGCGGGTACAAAGCTGCCGGTATAGGCCAGCAGAGCGATCAGTGCCGCCTGGCGCATGTAGGTGGACTTACCGCCCATGTTGGGGCCGGTAATCACCAGCATGCGACGTTTATCGTCAATCAACAGGTTGTTGGGCACAAACGGTTCATCCAGCAGTTGTTCAACCACCGGGTGCCGGCCCTCTTCCACATCAAAACCGGGTTGCTCGGTAAACTCCGGCGCTGTGAAGCGTAAGCTGGTGGCCCGCTCGGCAAAATTGCTGAGCACATCCAGTTCGGCCAAGGCCTGGGCTGAGTCCTGTAGTGGCGCAAGCTGTTCCGCGACGGTTTCGAGAACCTCATCGTACAGGCCTTTTTCGCGAGCCAGGGCCCGGCTCTTGGCGCTCAGGGCCTTGTCCTCAAACTCTTTCAACTCCGGCGTAATAAAACGCTCGGCGTTTTTCAGGGTCTGGCGACGAATGTAATCCACCGGTGCCTGATCAGACTGAGCACGGCTGATCTCGATGTAGTAGCCGTGCACCCGGTTGTAGCCGACTTTCAATGTGCTGATTCCGGTGCGTGCGCGCTCTCGGGTTTCCACATCCAGCAAATATTGGCCGGCGTTTTCACTGATGTTGCGCAGCTCGTCCAGTTCTTCATCGAAGCCTTCCCGAATGACCCCGCCATCCCGGATCACCACGGGCGGGTTTTCGATGATGGCTCGCTCCAGTAGCTCGGCCAGATCCGGGTATTCGCCGATGATCGTGGCCAGTTTGACCAGGTGGTGAGAATTGACCGGTTTCAGGGCTTCCTGGAGGTCGGGTAGTGCCTGAAAGGCATCCCTTAGTCGAGCCAGGTCCCGTGGCCGGGCAGAACGTAACGCTACGCGGGCCAGAATCCGCTCAATATCGCCCACTCGTTTGAGCAAATCATGGGCCGGCTCATAGTGAAAACCGTCGAGCAGGGCCGAGACCGACTGTTGTCGTTGGCGAACTACCCCGACATCCCGCAATGGGCGGTTCAGCCAGCGGCGTAGTTCCCGGGCACCCATGGCGGTGGCGGTGCGGTCCATCACCCAGGCCAGAGTGTGCTGTTGACCGCCCATCAGGTTGGTGTCGATCTCCAGATTGCGGCGGCTGGCAGCGTCCAGAATCACCGCGTCTTCCCGCCGTTCGCGGGTCAGTTTGCGAATATGGGGCAGCGCGGTGCGCTGGGTTTCCTTGGCGTACTGCAACAGGCAACCGGCAGCGCAGATGGCCAGGCTCAGGTCTTCACAGCCAAAGCCGGTCAGATCTTTCACCTGCAGTTGCTGGGTAATCACGCGCCGCGCAGAGTCCATCTCAAACAACCAGGGTCCCTGGCGCCGGATGCCGGTGTAACCTTGCAGAGTGTCGCTATATGGGAAGTCTTCACTGATCAGAATTTCCGCCGGGCGCAGGCGCTGGAGTTCACCCTGCAAGGCTTCAAGATTCTCGAGCTCTGACACCGCAAAGCGTCCACTGGAGATATCGAGAGACGCGAAACCGAAGTGCTCTTTGTGGCTGTAGATGGCTACCAGGAGGTTGTCACGCCGGTCCTCCAGAAACGCCTCATCACTGAGAGTGCCAGGGGTCACCACGCGCACCACCTTGCGGTCCACTGGCCCTTTGCTGGTCGCTGGATCACCAATCTGTTCGGCAATCGCAATGGATTGACCTGCACGAACCATCCGGGCAATGTAGCCTTCAGCCGCGTGGAAAGGCACACCTGCCATGGGGATAGGATTGCCGCCGGACTGGCCGCGAGCGGTCAGTGTAATGTCCAGCAACTCGGCCGCTTTTTTGGCATCGTCGTAAAACAGCTCGTAGAAATCACCCATGCGGTAGAACACCATCTCATTAGGGTGCTCCCGCTTGATCCTCAGGTATTGCTGCATCATGGGCGTGTGCTTGGAGAGATCGGTATGGGCTGCTGACATGGAGTCGTCCGGTTGATCGTACTTTTGGGTGAAAGCGGGGATTGTAAGAAAATAATGCTCGCGATGAAACGAACGGTTTGGTCACACAGCGTTGGAGAACACCATGCAGGCCTTAGATCATCAGTTACAGCGAGCCGGAAACGCTTTGGGCGACCTGCTTGTGGAGCAGGGAAAAACGATTGCCACGGCTGAAAGCTGCACCGGCGGGTGGGTGGCAAAAATACTGACCGACCGGGCGGGCTCATCCGCCTATACCATGGCGGGCCTGGTCACCTACAGCAACGAGGCCAAACAGGCCATTCTGGGCGTGCAGGCGCAAGCCCTGGCGGAGCATGGTGCTGTCAGCGAACCGGTGGTCCGACAGATGGTAACTGGCGCGCTTCGCGTTGCCGGCGTGGATGTGGCTGTTGCCATCAGCGGTGTGGCTGGCCCGGGTGGCGGCAGTGCCGATAAGCCGGTGGGGACCGTCTGGTTTGCCTGGGGCACTGGCCCCGATAACATTCGGGCCAGCCTGCAATACTTCGATGGCGATCGTGATCAGGTGCGCCGACAGTCGGTTTTGTATGTGTTGCAAGGGGTTACGGAGTTTCTGAAAACGCTGTGATGTTTTTCGCGAAAGCGGGGGTTGGTCTATGCCTGCGCTTATGTTTTAATACTGTTCAAATATACAGGAAAACACTGGATGCCTCCGGTGTGATCGCTTTGATTTTGCTGTTGCTACCTACAAAAATTGAGGTGCGGCAGCTCCGGCAAACGAGGGTCAGGTAACAATGGAAGACAACCGCAAGAAAGCACTCAGCGCAGCACTCGGCCAGATTGAACGCCAGTTCGGTAAGGGCGCCGTGATGAAGATGGGCGATCAGCCCCGCGAAGCCATTCCTGCCGTATCCACCGGCTCCCTCGGGCTGGACGTAGCACTGGGTATTGGTGGTCTGCCGTATGGCCGAATCGTCGAAATCTACGGCCCGGAAAGCTCCGGTAAAACCACATTGACCCTGCAGGTCATTGCCGAAGCTCAGAAGCAGGGTAAAACCTGCGCCTTCATCGACGCTGAACACGCGCTTGACCCTATCTACGCCGAAAAGCTGGGGGTGAATGTTGACGAGCTGCTGGTGTCCCAGCCAGACACCGGTGAGCAGGCCCTGGAAATCGCCGACATGCTGGTGCGCTCCAACGCTGTTGACGTCATCATCGTAGACTCGGTTGCCGCCCTTACTCCGAAAGCGGAAATCGAGGGCGAAATGGGCGACAGCCATGTCGGCCTCCAAGCTCGCCTCATGTCTCAGGCCCTGCGTAAGCTTACCGGTAACGTCAAGCACGCCAACTGCCTGCTGGTGTTCATCAACCAGATCCGTATGAAGATCGGCGTGATGTTCGGCAGCCCGGAAACTACCACCGGTGGTAACGCTCTTAAATTCTATTGCTCCGTACGTCTGGACATCCGCCGTATCGGTGCGGTCAAAGACGGTGACGAAGTCGTTGGTAACGAAACCCGGGTGAAAGTGGTCAAGAACAAAGTCGCCCCGCCGTTCAAGCAGGCTGAGTTCCAGATCATGTATGGCAAAGGCATTTACCACATGGCCGAAGTTCTGGACATGGGCGTAAAAGAAGGCTTCGTCGACAAATCCGGCGCCTGGTACGCCTACAACGGCGACAAGATTGGCCAGGGCAAAGCCAACGCCTGTAAGTTCCTTGAGGAAAACATGGACCTTGCCAACGAAATCGAAGCCAAGGTTCGCGATAAGCTGATGCCTAAGCCGGTGAGTAAAGACGCGAAAGAAGCGGCAGAAGTGCCAGCGGAAGCAAATGGTGAGCTGCTTTAATCTCTTTCTGCCGGACCGCCTACGTTAAAATAGGCAGGCGTTGCATGGGGTGGCCGTTCCGGGAATCTCGGAGGCCATGGATGGCCGGAGCGAAGCGCACAGGGATGTGCTCGTAGCGTTTCCCGGAACGGCCACCCCGTGCAACGACCGGGCACTGAGCCAAGTGCAAGAACAAGGTCGGAACACTATGGCAAACAGAAGAAAACTGCTGATAGTCGCCCATGCACCTTCTCCGAATACCCTGAAATTACGGGAAGCCATCCAGAGCGGCGCCTGCCACCCGGATATTGAAGCGGTCGACGTAATTGTTAAAGCACCACTCGATGCCGGTCCCGAGGACGTACTCGCCTGCGACGCCATTATCCTTGGCACCACCGAAAACCTCGGTTACATGTCAGGGGCCCTCAAAGACTTCTTCGATCGAAGTTACTACCCCTGCCTGGAAAAAACCCAGGGCCTGCCCTTTGCCTTCTATGTTCGAGCGGGTCACGATGGCACGGGTACTCGCAGAGCAATAGAGAGCATTACTACCGGCTTAAAATGGCGTCTAGTTCAAGAGCCTCTAATCTGTCGTGGGGGATTTCAGGAGGTGTTTGTTGAACAGTGTGAGAAGCTTGGGTTGTCGATGGCAGCCAGCCTAGATGCGGGAATTATCTGAGATTACCAGTCGAGGGAAACACTAAGCCCCAGCTAACATGTCCGGCTTCTCATATGGCAATGGTCATCTTGAGCAGACTCTCGATATTGGTTGTTATGGGAACCATAAGCTGGTCAATTTGGCCACTTTATGGTCACACAGGCAACCGCTTGTGGCCGACCAAAATGTTTTCTTTTAAACAAAAGCGAACATTCAAGTCGACCGAACTGCCTCCACGAACGCGGTTCAAGATCAGACCTTTCACAAAAGCATTCCAACAGGCACACTTCATCATGTTGGCTGGATTAGATGATTACCTCTGGGCAAAACAGCTCGAGGCTCTACTAAGGTGAATGCGTGGCAATATTTGACCTCGAGAAAGACGAATTACTCCGGCTGACTGATACTCAGCTAGAAGAGTTGGTTGCTCGCCTCGCCGAGGCCGAAGTAGCAGCGCATGGCCATAGCCCTGCATGGGTTAGCTGGTCAGGTTCAATCAATGCGCCTGATGAAGGAATTGACATCCATGTCCAGGCTCCCGTCGATACCCTAAACACCGGCTTTCTTCAAAGGGCCGACACGATCCTACAAGCCAAGAAACATTCGATGCCGAGGGCCGAAATCACTAAGGAAATGGTCACCGGCGGCGAATTGTCACCGACGATCACTGAGCAAGCTGCGAAAGGCGGCAGCTACATTATCGTCAGCTTGGGTGATGATTGCTCACCTCCCATGCTGAAGCAACGCTTAAAGGCTATGCGGGATGCCATAAAAAATGACCCCAATAGTGACAATATACATCTGAACTTTTACGACCGTTCGAAGCTGACTCAATGGTTGCGACAGCATCCTTCTATCATGCTTTGGGTAAAAGGAAAGCTCGGCCAGGGCTACTCCGGCTGGCAGCCGTACGGTGCTTGGAGCAATCCACCACGCGATGTCGTTGACAACCTGATTTCTGCCCCAGGCGTGACGGTCACGCTCCCATCAGAAAAGGGCCAGAAACTAAGCATTGAAGGCGCCATCGATCCGATGCGGGAACTGATTCGGTCCACCAAGAAAGCTATTCGTGTCACGGGCTTATCCGGGGTCGGTAAGACCAGGATCGTGCAGGCACTCTTCGACGAAACGGTTGGTTCAGACGCTCTAGATAAAACCATCGCCATCTACGTCGATACGGGTGCTGAACCGGACCCTTCGGCAGCAGCAATGCTAGACAGGCTTATTGCTGAGAGTCGGCGTGCCGTCATGATTCTCGATAATTGCCCATCAGAATTACACTCTACGTTAGCCAGCAAAGTATCAGCCGCAAGCGCCGCAGTACGCCTCATCACCGTTGAGTACGACATTAGGGACGATAAGCCTCAGACAACCGAGGTAATCCATATTGAGGCAGTCGGACCGGAGGTGGCTGAACAGCTTCTGATCCGTCGCTTCCCCAACATCGGTCAGATCAACGCCCGCCGGATAGCGGAGTTTGCTGACGGGAATGCGAGGGTATCCCTGGCAATCGCAGAGAGAGTAGAGGAAGGCGAGGGATTGGCTCAGCTTTCTGACGCGCAACTGTTTGACCGCTTGTTTGAGCAGCGCAATCATCCAGACGAGAGTCTGCGGGAACAGGCTGAAATACTGTCTCTGGCATATTCGTTCTCGGTCCCAATCTCTGGGGACGATAACAGCGAGTTGGAAGTGTTGGGTTCGATTTCGGGGCATTCCCAGCGTCAACTGTTTCGATCCGTGAAAGTCCTTTTAGACCGCCATGTTATGCAGAAGCGGGGGCATTGGCGAGCCATACTGCCCCATGCCATTGCAAACAAGCTGGCAGCATCGGCACTTGAAAGTATCCCGGTTGATCAACTCAGGACGACCTTTGAAGCCTCCGGTCGTCAACGCCTGTTAATGTCTTTCGCACACAGGCTGGGGCTGTTGCACGACCACCCCGTTGCGAAAGAGATCGTTGAGGCTTGGCTCCAGCCAGACGGATTGCTGGGGCGGATATTAGCCCTAGACGATGTAGCAGCAAGAATGCTCGAGTATATCGGTCCGGTTGCACCTGAGGCGCTCCTCGACCGAATTGAAGCAGAGCTCACCGCGCCTGACTTCGAGGGTATGGCACCACATCGTAATCCACAGAGGGCAACCGTTCTCACGCTTTTGCAGCAATTGGCATACGAACCGGGCGCCTTCGACCGCTGCGCCCGACTACTAATCCGGATGTCGGACTACGAAGATGAGAACAACAACTACGACGCGGTTCGAGGCAAGATCACGCAGTTTTTCCAGGCGTACCTATCTGGCACACATGCCTCTCTGGCCCAGCGCATTGCGATCATGAATGAATGCCTTTCATCAGACGTGGCTGAACGCAGATCGCTGGGCTTCCGTATGCTTGCAACTGCCTTGAGCGGGCCGCCGTGGACAGGAGATGGGATGAACGAGTTTGGCGCTCGTCCACGAGATTTTGGATTTCAACCCAGCCACGATGAACTCGCGGAGTGGCGCGGTGCCTTTATCAACGTTGCGGTACGGTTGGGAACCTCGGGCGACCCGAATCTTGAAGGCCCCGCACGGCAGACCCTGGCGAACGAGTTTCGAGGGATATGGCACCACAAAGCAATGAGGAACAAAATCACCGATGCTGCTCGAAAGCTAAATACCAATCGGCCCTGGGTCGAGGGCTGGAAAGCAGTCCGATCGACGATCTATTTCGACCACACCAAGCGCAAAGAAGAGGATAGTTCCGAGCCACTGCCAGATAACCTTGCCCTTTTGGACAAGGAGTTAAAACCCGATGACCTGATTCCGAAAATAATGACATACGTGCTCGGCAAAGGGCACGACTATTGGGCGCTAGACGCCAATTTTGATCATGAGGATACCAACAAGTATCGGGACACGGAGAAGCGACTTGGAGCCAAGGCGCTCCAGTTGGGCCATGAATTCGCAGCATCAGACCATGAACTCAACGAGTTGGGTCTAGATTTGTTCTCTAACGATTGGATGCCCTATCGCGCCGCATTTGGGAGAGGGTTGACGAAGGGATGTCATGACCTGCGAGTTGTTTGGCAGCAACTCATCGATCAGCTGGAACAGCAGCCCGAAGGCAATAAGGACTTTGCAGTTTTTGGCGGGTTCATTGAAGGCGCTGACTCTTTAGATCCAGCATTAGCGCAGGAGCTACTTGACCAATGCGCACAACACCCTCAACTTCGAAACGTACTTGTCGGATTGCATCCCCAGCGGGAGTTCACAGAAACGGACTTGGATCGCTGTGTGGCGCTTTTGGATGAACCTGCCATTTACCCACGAATGTATGGATCAATCCTGTGGCGGGACGGGTATGCTCACCTGCCCGGAGGCCGTGTTCTTGATCTTGCTGAACGACTTCTAAGTAAACCGAACGGCGATGACGTGGTTTTGGAAGCCTTAAGTATGAAGCTACCTGCCAAAGAGGAAGCTGCTGATACGCTTGGATTGGCCCTAAGGCGGATCGGTCTTAGGGCCGCGACCCAGATGATCCAAGGAGATTACCGTCACGCCGGCGCTTCCATGGACTACAACATGGAGCGCGTCGTCAGCTCTGCGTTGCGCTTTGACGGAAACGAGGCCGAAAAGCGGGAATGGTTGGACACGATCATTGCGGTCATTGATGAGCACCATGGCTACATTCATGAATTTGAAAGTGCTATCGCGACGACTATCGCATGGATGCCAGAGGCGTTTCTCCATCGTGTTTTTGAGGGCACTGAAAAAGAACAACATCGACGACTGTTCTTTCTTAGAGATGAAGGATTGCGTGAGTCTCCTCTCTCCAAAACCGATGTGGATGTTCTGATCGAATGGTGCCGTGCTAAAAACGATCACGGCGCGTGGGCATCTATTGCCGCGGGTATCAGTCTTTGGTCAAAGGATAAAGATCATGGAAAAACAGTTACCATTTCTGAGTCCTCAATTAAGCTTCTGGAGGCCTCTCCTAACCCAGAAGCTGTTCTCGAGTCATTCGCTGAGCGCGTCACTCCATCATCTTGTTCTGGCAGCCGAGCGAGCGTGATGCAATCTCGGGCGGATGCCATTGGTAGGTTAGTCGAACACGAGCGCCCAGACATCTCTCAGGCTGTTAAGTCGGTGTCTGCAAAACTGGCTAAGTTGATCGAATACGAGAGAGAGCGTGAGCGGCGGGAAGACGAAGACCGAGAACAACGGTTTGAGTGACTGTAAGGTAACATCAACTCCCTTCGAACATCTTCAGTAACGGGTAGCTCCCCTACCAAGACGTTAGAGCTTCCAGTGAATCGGAGGCGAAGTTAACGGGGAGTGCGGCCCAGGAAAAGGTCCGCCTTTGGTCGATCTGAATGTTCGCTTTGCGACCAGGTCGGCCAGCAGAGAACAATCCTTTGAGCCATACTTAAGGGCCCTTACCCTCCAAAGAGGGCCACGTCATGACATTTCCTATCAGCAAAGCGCCCTGGAATAAAGGGAAGCTCGTCGGCCAGAAGCTACCGCTCAAACTCGAACAAATATGGGCTATCCGTATTCGGTTAGAGATAGCAAAGAACATCCGCGAGCTGGCG